>NZ_JARVRJ010000004.1 GCF_030209745.1 Arthrobacter sp. fls2-241-R2A-200 | reverse complement strand
CCGGAACCCATTGATTAAGAGTCAATTGCTCTGCCAGTTGAGCTAGAGGTGCAGCAATTGCTGGGGAATTCAAAGAATCAACATTCTTTATTGTCCCTCGCAACGACAAATAACTCTACACCACATCGCGGGAACTCCAGACCACGCTCCAGCGGGGCGGGTGAGAAATTCGAGAAGCACCTTTAGGGAAAAAGCAGCCAAAAGAAAAGGCCGTGAAGCGAATTACGCTTCACGGCCTTTTTTGGTGCACCCCCCGGGACTCGAACCCGGAACCCATTGATTAAGAGTCAATTGCTCTGCCAGTTGAGCTAGAGGTGCAGCTGTTGTTTGCAATCATTCCGGGGCTGTTATTTCTCCGGCGATCTCCGCAACGACAAGTAACTCTACACGAGTTCCAGCGAACTGTGAAATCGAGAGATGACGCTGTTCTTTGGCTGCTTCGTCAGCGCTAGCGCTTGGTCCGCCGAGGCGGCCGGAAACCCGCTGCTTCGGCGTGTGCGGCCGACTCGAACCAGACGTCGGCGGCAACGTCCGGGTAATCCGGAGCGTCGTCGTCGTGGTAGGTCATGGTGGTTGCGTTGGCTTTCACGGGATACCCGGGATCCTCGGTGCTGGAGGAGCCACCGCCATAGGGATGGGCCGCCGCCAGGTGGCCCGAACCGCCGGAATCCTCTGCTGCAGCGGTCTCAGCTCCGGGTAGCGTGGGGGAGTGGGTGCTGGTGTACTCCGAGTGATGGACAGGGGTGGCCGCATGTGCCGGATGGGTCCGTTCGATGGGCTCTCCGCTGCCGCTGGTCCATGACGATTCCCACTCTGCCTTGTCGGCTGATTCGTCCGGACGGGTAACGTCGTCGGCTGTCACGCCATCCCCGGGCTCCGTGCTGCCTGCTGTGGGCTCCCTGTTACCTGCCGTGGGCTCGCTGGTTTCCGGTGCGCTGTCTTCGCGGCCCGGCTCGCCATGGTTGTCCACGCCAGCCAGCCCCGCAACACCCATGGCGGCTGCGCCGGTATCGGGCATCGAGCCCGCATTGCTGGGTTGGGTTGCCCCGGGAGGGGTTCCGGTGGCGCGACCCGACATTGTCCCGGGACCCGAATCGCGGGCTGCTGATCCTGGAGAAACCTGCCCCTTGTTCCGCGTGGTAAACCACCAGATAACCGCAACGATCAACACGATGACAATGACCCAAATTAGCCAGTCCATGGAGATGCCCTTCTGCTCACTGGAGTGCAGTTTGTGGTGTTTCAGACGTTACGTGCCTGCTCAAAGACTGTCTAGCGATTTTGCTGCAAGGCGCGGCTAATTCTTCAGTGTCCTTAGTAACTTATTCAGCCTGCTTAGTAATACATGGTGAAAAGGGTCTGCGGGCTTGTGGTGCACATAGACTTTGGTCATGAGTGAGGCGACCCGAATTAACACTGAGAACACGCCGGACATCAAACCACGCAGCCGGGTGGTAACGGACGGTATTCATGCGGCCCCTGCGCGCGGCATGTTCCGCGCCGTCGGCATGGGAGATGATGACTTCGCGAAACCGCAAATTGGCGTCGCAAGTTCCTGGAACGAGATCACGCCCTGCAACCTTTCGCTGAACCGCCTGGCCCAAGGGGCCAAGGAAGGCGTTCATGCGGGCGGTGGCTTCCCGATGCAGTTCGGCACTATTTCCGTCTCCGACGGTATCTCCATGGGCCATGAGGGCATGCACTTCTCCCTTGTCTCCCGTGAAGTCATCGCCGACTCTGTTGAGACGGTGATGCAGGCGGAACGGATCGATGGCTCGGTATTGCTGGCCGGTTGCGACAAGTCACTCCCGGGCATGCTGATGGCCGCTGCCCGCCTGGACCTGGCATCCGTGTTCCTTTATGCCGGCTCCATCATGCCGGGCTGGGTCAAGCTTGAAGACGGCTCCGAGAAGGAAGTTACCCTCATCGACGCCTTCGAGGCCGTAGGTGCCTGTGCGGCCGGCAAGATGAGCATGGAAGACCTCACCCGGATCGAAAAGGCCATTTGTCCCGGCGAGGGCGCGTGTGGCGGCATGTACACGGCAAACACCATGGCTTGCATCGGCGAGGCCCTCGGCATGTCCCTCCCCGGTTCGGCAGCGCCGCCGTCGGCCGACCGTCGTCGTGATGACTTTGCCCGGAAGTCCGGCGAGGCAGTGGTCAACTTGCTGCGCTTGGGCATTACTGCCCGCGACATCATGACCAAGAAGGCATTTGAGAATGCGATCGCCGTGACCATGGCTTTCGGAGGATCCACGAACGCAGTCCTGCATCTGCTGGCCATAGCGCGCGAGGCCGAAGTCGAATTGACGCTCGATGACTTCAACCGCATCGGCGATAAGATCCCGCACCTGGGCGACCTCAAACCTTTTGGGCGCTATGTCATGACGGACGTGGACAAGATCGGCGGTGTGCCGGTCATCATGAAGGCATTGCTCGACGCCGGGCTGCTGCATGGCGATTGCCTCACCGTCACCGGCAAGACCCTTGCCGAGAACCTTTCCGCAATCAACCCGCCGGACCTTGACGGCAAGATCCTCCGGGCGCTGGACAACCCCATCCATAAGACCGGCGGCATCACCATCCTTCATGGATCGATGGCCCCCGAAGGGGCCGTGGTCAAGAGCGCAGGCTTCGATGCTGATGTGTTCGAGGGCACGGCACGAGTCTTCGAGCGGGAGCAGGGTGCCCTGGATGCGCTGGACAAGGGCGAGATCCATAAAGGCGACGTGGTGGTCATCAGGTATGAAGGTCCCAAGGGCGGTCCGGGCATGCGTGAAATGCTCGCCATTACCGGAGCCATCAAGGGCGCCGGCTTGGGCAAGGATGTCTTGCTGCTCACGGACGGCCGCTTCTCCGGTGGTACCACCGGATTGTGCATCGGGCACGTGGCGCCGGAAGCGGTCGACGGCGGCCCCATCGCCTTTGTGAGGAACGGTGACCGCATTCGTGTTGACATCGCAGCGCGCTCCTTCGACCTTCTCGTGGACGAGGCTGAGCTCGAAGCACGCAAGCAGGGCTGGGAGCCGTTGCCGGCCAAGTTCACCAAGGGCGTCCTTGCCAAGTACGCCAAGCTCGTCCACAGCGCCTCCACCGGCGCCTATTGCGGCTAGTTCCCACGCCGGACTTCGCCTTCGTGAGACGGCGGAGTCCGGTGGGCGGACACTGCTGTCCAAATAGTGAGATACGCGGGTGCTCAATTGACACCTATCTCACTTTGAGGGAACACTGAACGCATGATCACATTCGTTACCGTCGGCGTCGTCGTCCTTACCAAGCGCGTGGCTTAGCCCGACTGGTAACGAACCGTCACGCGCAAACCCCTCGAAGAGCCGGAAGGCTGAGGGGTTTTTTTATTTTCCTTGCACCACCACACGAAGTTCCACTGAAGATCCACTAAGGAAGAGTCCGATGAGCAAAGGATCGCCGATCAGCCCCTCGCTGATGGCTGCAAAGTCCGCTGGAGCCCAGAAAGCTCCGGAAAAGGTCGACCGTACGGCTGAGTCCGTCGCTGTCGACGCTGCTGCTGCACCTCTCTCTCCTGTCCTTGGGCCGAACAACGTTGTACCCCCAACGGTGATGACCGGCTCGCAAGCAATTGTCCGTTCGCTCGAAGAACTCGGCGTGGACGATATTTTCGGTTTGCCCGGTGGCGCGATCCTGCCCACCTACGACCCCTTGATGGCCTCCAGCATGAATCACATCCTGGTCCGTCACGAACAGGGAGCCGGCCACGCCGCGCAAGGCTACGCCATGGTTACCGGACGGGTTGGCGTTTGCATCGCCACCTCGGGCCCCGGAGCCACCAACCTCGTTACCAGCATCATGGACGCCCACATGGACTCCGTGCCGATGGTGGCCATCACCGGCCAGGTCGCCAGCGGCGTCATCGGTACCGATGCTTTCCAAGAGGCGGACATCGTGGGTATCACGATGCCCATCACCAAGCATTCGTTCCTGGTCACTGACCCCAACGACATTCCGCATGTCATGGCGGAGGCCTTCCACCTGGCTTCAACTGGCCGTCCGGGCCCTGTCCTCGTGGACATTGCCAAGGACGCCCAAGTTGGCCAGATGACCTTCTCCTGGCCTCCCAAGATAGACCTTCCCGGGTACCGTCCTGTGGTGCGGGGCCACAACAAGCAGGTGCGCGAAGCCGCGAAATTGATTGCAGCCTCCCGCAAGCCGGTTCTTTACGTGGGCGGCGGCGTCGTCAAGGCCCACGCCTCGGCCGAGCTGATGGAGCTTGCTTTGGCAACGGGCGCGCCAGTGGTCACTACGCTGATGGCACGCGGTGCTTTCCCGGATTCACACCCCCAGCATGTTGGCATGCCCGGTATGCATGGCTCGGTTTCTGCCGTCACGGCCCTTCAGCAGGCCGATCTGCTCATTACCTTGGGCGCCCGGTTTGATGACCGCGTGACAGGTGTGCTGAAGACCTTTGCTCCGTACGCCAAGGTCATCCACGCGGACATCGACCCTGCGGAAATCTCCAAGAACCGAACCGCGGACGTTCCGATCGTGGGCTCGGTCAAGGAGATCATTCCTGAACTCACCGAGGCCGTGAAGACGCAGTTCGAACAGAGCGGCACCCCGGACCTCGGATCCTGGTGGGCGTTCTTGGGAAACCTGCGCGATACCTACCCGCTGGGGTGGACCGAGCCCGAGGACGGGCTTACGGCTCCGCAGCGCGTGATCAGCCGGATCGGTGAGCTGACCGGACCTGAAGGTATCTACGTGGCAGGGGTGGGCCAGCACCAGATGTGGGCTGCCCAGTTCGTCAAGTACGAACGTCCCCACGCCTGGCTGAACTCCGGTGGTGCAGGCACCATGGGGTATGCGGTCCCGGCAGCAATGGGCGCCAAAGTCGGTGCTCCGGACCGCGTGGTGTGGGCGATCGATGGCGACGGTTGTTTCCAGATGACCAACCAGGAGTTGGCCACCTGCGCCATCAACAACATCCCTATCAAGGTTGCCATCATCAACAACTCCTCGCTGGGGATGGTCCGCCAATGGCAGACCCTCTTCTATGAAGGCCGCTACTCCAACACGGACCTGAACACCGGCCACGACACAGTCCGGATTCCGGATTTCGTCAAACTGGCGGACGCCTACGGCTGCGCCGCGCTACGGTGTGAGCGGGACGAGGACATCGACGCAACCATCCAGAAGGCACTCGAGATCAATGACCGTCCCGTGGTGATCGACTTTGTCGTCAGCCCGAACTCGATGGTGTGGCCTATGGTGCCGTCGGGGGTCAGTAATGACCAGATCCAGGTTGCACGCAACATGACGCCCGTCTGGGAAGAAGAGGACTAATCATGACCCGTCACACACTTTCCGTCCTGGTAGAAGACAAGCCCGGTGTGCTGACCCGCGTGGCGAGCCTCTTCGCGCGGCGGGCCTTCAACATCAACTCGCTCGCGGTGGGTCCCACCGAGATCCCGGGCATGTCCCGCATGACCGTCGTCGTCGACGCCGATGGCGACCTCATCGAGCAAGTTACCAAGCAGCTCAACAAACTGGTCAACGTGATCAAGATTGTGGAGCTGACTTCCGAATTTTCCGTACAACGCGACCACATCCTGGTCAAGGTACGTGCGGATGCCGCAACACGCCTGCAGGTTACCCAAGCTGCAGACCTGTTCCGTGCCGCCGTCGTCGACGTGTCTACAGACTCGTTGGTGCTGGAGGCAACCGGTACCCCCGAAAAGCTTGCCGCGCTGCTGTCAGTGCTTGAGCCATTCGGCATCCGTGAAATCGTGCAGTCCGGCACCCTGGCCGTTGGGCGGGGATCCCGCTCCATGAGTGACAGGGCGCTACGCTCCGCGTGAATGAGGCAAGCGCAGCCGCCGTTCGGTGGCTCAGTGAGCCGAGCGTTGCGTCCAGTACCGCAGCACCAATCAATAACTAAGAAATCCACTCAAGAGGAGTTACGCAAGTGACTGAAATGTTCTACGACGACGACGCAGACCTGTCGATCATCCAGGGTCGCAAGGTAGCCATCGTCGGCTACGGTTCCCAGGGCCACGCCCACGCGCTCAACCTGCGCGATTCCGGCGTCGAGGTGGTCATTGCGCTCAAGGACGGTTCCAAGTCCACCGCCAAGGCCCAGGACGCAGGCTTCACGGTCAAGAACGTTGCAGACGCCGCCGAATGGGCAGACGTCATCATGATCCTGGCTCCGGACCAGCACCAGCGCGCCATTTACAACGACTCCATCAAGGACAAGCTGACCGAGGGCAAGGCCCTTGCCTTCGCGCACGGCTTCAACATCCGCTTTGGCTACATCGAAGCTCCTGCCGGCGTCGACGTCATCCTGATCGCACCGAAGGCCCCGGGCCACACCGTGCGCCGCGAATTCGAAGCCGGCCGCGGTATCCCGGACATCATTGCCGTTGAGCAGGACGCGTCCGGCTCCGCCTGGGACCTTGCGAAGTCCTACGCCAAGGCAATCGGCGGCACCCGCGCCGGTGTCATCAAGACCACGTTTACCGAAGAGACCGAGACCGACCTCTTCGGCGAGCAGTCCGTACTCTGCGGCGGTGTTTCCCAGCTCGTCCAGTACGGCTTTGAAACCCTGACCGAAGCCGGCTACCAGCCGCAGATCGCCTACTTCGAGGTACTCCACGAGCTCAAGCTCATCGTTGACCTGATGTGGGAAGGTGGCATCGCCAAGCAGCGCTGGAGCGTTTCCGACACCGCCGAGTACGGCGACTACGTTTCGGGCCCCCGTGTTATCACCCCTGAGGTGAAGGACAACATGAAGGCTGTCCTCGCGGACATCCAGAGCGGCGCTTTCGCCAAGCGCTTCATCGACGACCAGGACAAGGGCGGCGTGGAGTTCAAGGAACTCCGTGCCAAAGCTGAGCAGCACCCGATCGAAGAGGTCGGCCGCGAACTGCGCTCCTTGTTCTCCTGGCAGCAGCAGGACGCCGACTACGTCGAAGGTTCAGCTGCACGCTGATTCCGTTCAACACAGGCACTAACCACACGCCCGCCCGGCCACCACGCCGGGCGGGCTTTGCCATTTTCCGCGCCGACCGCGGTCTGTGAAGTTGTTCACAACCGCCCGGACGGCGACGTAACATCCCGACCGGGCACCTGAATCGCAGCCCGGGTTCGATATTCTGGGCTGGTCCCGGTGCTGTGCCCGGGCCGCGCATCCGCTCCTTGTCCAGTTCCGTTTCCGTTGTCCAAAGTAAGGTGCCACCCCGTGTCAGCAACAAAACCCGTCGTCCTCCTCGCCGAGGAACTTTCGCCAGCAACCGTGGAGGCATTGGGCCCGGATTTCGAGATCCGGCAGACCGACGGGGCGGACCGCTCCAAGTTGCTGTCCGCCATCGGCGACGCTGATGCCATCCTGGTACGCTCGGCCACCCAAGTGGATGCAGAGGCCATAGCCGCGGCGAAGAACCTCAAGGTGATCGCCCGCGCCGGAGTCGGGCTGGACAACGTGGACATCAAGGCCGCCACCCAGGCAGGCATCATGGTGGTCAACGCGCCGACGTCGAACATTGTCTCTGCTGCCGAGCTGACCGTTGGCCACATCCTGAGCCTCGCCCGCCACATCCCGCAGGCAAGCTCCGCGCTGAAGAACGGCGAATGGAAGCGCTCCAAGTACACGGGCATCGAACTCTTTGAGAAGAAGATCGGCATCATTGGCTTGGGTCGCATCGGAGCCTTGGTCGCGGCCAGGCTACAGGGTTTCGACACTGAGATCCTGGCGTACGACCCCTACATCACTTCCGCCCGCGCTGCCCAGCTGGGCGTGAAGCTCGTAACTTTGGATGAATTGTTGGAGAACTCCGACTTTGTCACCATTCACATGCCGAAGACACCGGAGACCGTAGGCATGCTGGGCGCGGACGCGTTCCGGAAAATGAAGGAGACCGCCTACGTCGTCAACGTAGCCCGCGGTGGACTCGTTGACGAAGAAGCGCTCTACGTTGCCCTGAAAGAGGGGCAGATCGCCGGCGCCGGCGTTGACGTCTTCGTCAAGGAGCCGAGCACTGACCTGCCGTTCTTCGAGCTCGACAACGTTGTGGTGACCCCCCACCTGGGTGCTTCCACCGATGAAGCCCAGGAAAAGGCAGGCGTATCCGTGGCTAAGTCGGTTCGACTCGCCCTCGCCGGTGAGCTCGTCCCTGACGCTGTGAACGTCGCCGGGGGAGTCATTGCTTCCGACGTCCGCCCCGGCATTCCTTTGATTGAAAAGCTGGGCCGTATCTTCACGGCGCTGACCCACGCTTCCCTGACCCAGATCGACGTCGAAGTCGCTGGTGAAATCGCTGCCCTTGACGTCAAAGTGCTCGAGTTGGCGGCCCTGAAGGGCGTCTTCGCCGACGTCGTCACCGAGCAGGTTTCCTACGTCAACGCCCCGGTCATCGCCGAACAGCGGGGCATCAACACCCGCTTGATCACCACACCGGATGCCGAAGACTACCGCAACGTGCTGACCATCCGCGGGGCCTTGAGCGACGGGTCGCAGATTTCCGTTGCCGGCACCCTGACCGGGCCCAAGCAGGTAGAGAAGCTCGTGGGCGTCAACGGCTACGACGTCGAGATCCCCATCAGCGAACACCTTGTGGTCGTGGCATACGCGGACCGCCCCGGCGTGATCGGCACCATCGGCCACATCCTGGGCATGAACAACATCAACATCGGCGGGATGCAGGTGGCGCGCCAGACTGAGGGCGGCCAGGTCCTCGCGCTCCTGACCATCGACAGTTCCGTCCCGCAGCAGGTTTTGGAAGCGATCAAGGCAGGCATCGGCGCCGATATGGTTCGGGAAGTGGACCTGGAGGACTAGGGCTGATCCCCACCAGTCCGGATCGCGTGCCTGCGACACACCCATAGGCACATAGGAGTGGCCGGTCTGCGTACAATGGCTGGGTCCGTGATTCGGACCCGGCAGCAGGCCGGCCAAAACTTTTTTCGCACATGAGGCCCACGATTCCCACGATCTTTGACGGGAAATCGCGGACCATGTGTGCGTGCCCGCAATCAAGGTCTCAGGGAGCCCAATGAACGCCGTCCAAAGGTTCATCAGAAGCCGTGTGCTGCTGCTGACCGCGGCCATTTTGATCGTCGCAATGTGCCTGTCCGTGCTGGTTCAGAGCCAGTCGCAGGCTGCCCTGAACAGGACAGTCGATCAGAACTCCCGTGGACTCTACGACATCCTCGTCCAAGCGAAGCCGCAGGCAGCCCAAGCGAACGGCGGCCAGTCGCAGGGCGGCGACGGCGGTGCGCTGATCCAGCCGGATATCGCCAACGGCCAGGGTGGAATCAGCTTTGACCAGCTGGACAAGATTCGTGGGATGGGACAGACGGCGGTCGCAGCTCCCATCAGCATGGTGTCCCGCGTGACACAAAACCTGGAAGCGCCCAAGCTCAACGCCATGGATTACCTCGGGTACAACGCAGGCCTTGCCGGAACGGCAACAGCGGGGGACCCTTCAGCTTTGGACGCCAGCAAGTGGCCGGCCGCTGAATCGGTGTTGTCCGACACTCCGAAAAAGTATCGGCTCACGGCCTCAGCCACCAGTTCGGACGGGGTAAACACGCAGACGCTCTTTACGACCAGTGCGGAGGGGACCCTCGGCAAGGGCAAGCTGGTGCAGGAGAAGACTCCCGGTGGCACAAGCGTGCGGATCGCTGGCCCTAACGGCGAAACGGGCATCAAGTTTCCGGATCCTGCCCTGGGGTCCGAACACAACCTCTTCAACCTTTCGGTGGCCCTTCCCATGGCACCAGAGGTGACCGAGTCCGTCGTCGCGGTTGACCCCGCCTCGGAACGGGCCCTTCTTGGCTCTGCCGGTGATTTCCTCGCCCCCCTTGAGAAGGCCCCGCCTGCCGATGCCCGGAATGCCGGAGCCATTGGACGGAGCTTCGAGAACCTTTTCACCACAGGCCTCACCATGGACCAGCTCAACCAGGGCCCCGATTTCCTGGGGGTCAAGCTTAAATATTGGGCACCCCTGATGACGCAGTACCAGCAAGCAAAGCGTGACGGGCTGCTGACGGCTGACTCCCAAGCCATCCCCCTGATCGTTCGGACTGGTACGTCGTTGGACCTGCAGTACTCGGTGAAAATCGAGGAAATCGATGCCAGCGGCAAGGTGACCAAGGACGTTGGTACGGTGACCCGCTCCCTGGATAAGGACTACCTGCCCTTCGTATCCAAGGCACCGTTCGCCCTGAACTGGCCTGGGTCAACCGACCACAGCTCGCTGCTGGGCAATACGGCGTCGTTTGGGCAAGGGCTCTACGATCCCGCTACCTGGAGCACGGCTTTCGCGGCTGCGCCACAGTACAAGGACGGTAACACCGAGGCCAACGGCGCCACCGACAAGAGCGCGACGCCGGGGGACTGGGTAACAGTGAACCGCTTGCCTGAGAAGTCGGCACTGGGTACGCCTGTGGACCAAACGCAACGCAAACCCGTGGACGAACGTTCCTACCGCCAGAACCTCGCCACTGGCAAGAAGCCCGCTACTCCACTTCCGATGGTTTACGGCACCTTCGATCCAAAAGCTGTCCAGGCGGCTGCGGGCGACATCAACAAGCTGCCCCTCGGCGGCTACGATCCCACGCCCATGACGCTGAGCAAGGACGCAGCCGGGAACGCTGCCGGTAACGCGCAGCTGAAGCCATCCCTCAGCGCTACCGGACTGGTGAGCCAGTCCGCGGGTGCGATCACCGACTACTACGGACTGGCCGCGGCCCGTGGATACGACAAGAACGCCAACGTCATCGATGCCGTCCGCGTTCGAGCCAAAGCCGCCGGTAACTGGAAAACGGCGCAGCCGGATGTTGAAAACCTCGCGACGCAAATCCGTGCACTCGGCCTGGAAGCTACGGTTGTTGCCGGCTCCGCACGCGAGGACGCCAATATTTTCGTGCCCGGTTACGGCAAGGACGACGCCGGCAAGGAATCTCCGCTGGGCACGGTCCAGCAGTCCTGGGTCCGGCAGAACGCCGCGGATGCTGTTTCCGGTTCCCTGACGGGAACCAACGTCACGCTTTTGTTCCTGACGCTTTTGGGCGCAACCCTGCTCACGGGTGCTTCGACGGTCAGTTACATCCGTCAGAGACGGAGTGAAGCCGGTATCCTGCGGGCCATGGGCTGGACCCAGAAACGTATCCGGTCCTGGGTTCTTGAAGAGTTCGCCGTGGGTGCCGCCGCTTTGGCTGTTGCCGGGCTGGTGCTTAGCTTGCTGAGTTGGAACCTGGCCACGGTGATCGTGTCCGCGACCATGTTGGTCATTTACGTTGGCGCAGCCCTCTTGGCGGCCCAGCAGCTGCGTCATCGCGTGGTGGTGGACCAAGAGCCGCAGCACGATGAACGCCTGGTACTGGTGGACTCCCCGCTGACGTTTGCCAACCGGCAGCTCACCACCAACCGATTCAACTCGATCTCCTTGGCTGTGGCTGTGGGCGTGTTCGGGGCAGCAGTGGGAGCATTGATTGCCTTGCTCATCGACATTCCACGGACGGCCGGTGCCAGTGCGCTCAGCGGGCTCGCCGCTGCTACGATCTCGCTGCCAAGCCTGATCCTCGCGATCTTCGGCGTGATAGTGGGCCTGCTGCTGACACTCGTGACGGGCCGGTTCGAACTCCATGCCAAGCGTGAGTACCTCGGAACCCTCCGTGCCATGGGGTGGAACCCTGACATGTTGGGGCAGGTGCGGTTCTTTGAGAACGCGCTGGTCGGCACCGTCGCCCTTCCCCTGGGTGTCCTCGGCGCCCTTGGACTAGGCCTGCTCTTGGCCCCCTACGCGACTCTGTGGGCCGGATTAGCCGGCCTGCTGGCCGTAATTTGCTGGATTCCGATTGCAACGAAAGTAGTCAAATGACTGACACTCCCAACCCTGAGCTGACGCCCACTCCGGAATCCACGGAAGAGTCGTTGCAGACACGCGCCAACACGATCGTCAGGGCGACAGACCACGCCACCCCCTTGGAACTGAGCCGGGTCACCATCCATTATGGTGGCGACAAAGGCGGAGCCGAGGAAGTCGACGTCGTCGACGATTTCAATCTCACCCTCCACGCCGGTGAGATGCACTGCGTTGCCGGCCGAAGCGGTTCGGGCAAGACCAGCATCCTCACGGTGAGCGCAGGACTGACGCTGCCGACGTCGGGCACGGTGCTGTGGGAGGGCCAGCCGCTGGACTCCATGGGCGAGGACGAGATCGCCGATCGCCGGCGTGCACTGATCGGCTATGTGGACCAAGGCGGCGCCTTGATCGACGGCATGAGCGCTTTGGAGAACGTTTTGCTTCCGGCCGTGCCGGACGGCGAGGTGGAGCAGCGCACCGAGATGGCCAAGGACCTTTTGGACCTGGTGGGCCTGGGGCGCCGCATGCGCCACCGGCCGGCCCAGCTCTCCGGCGGTGAGCGTCAACGGGTAGCTATCGCGCGCGCCTTGATCCTTGGGACGCGGGTTCTTGTGGTTGACGAGCCGACGGCCAGCCTCGACCGCGCGGCCGCCAACCGCATTATCGGGATCCTCAAGGACACCACCAGCGATGGCATTGCTGTCCTGGTCGCTTCCCACGACCACGAGCTGGTCCGGCTCAGCGATACGCTGACCGAACTTAACTAAGCTATTTCATCCGAAAAAAAGGTAACTTTTTAGAGTGACGTCTGCAGAGAAATCCCCGTTCTACATCACCACCGCAATCAGCTACCCCAACGGCGTGCCGCACATCGGCCACGCCTACGAGGTCATTGCGACCGATGCCATGGCGCGTTTCAAGCGTCTGGATGGCCACGAAGTTTTCTTCATGACCGGAACGGACGAGCACGGACTCAAAATGCAGCAGTCTGCCGAGAAGGAGGGCATTACTGCCAAGCAGCTCGCTGATCGGAACTCCGCTGCGTTCAAGCAGATGAGCCTGGACCTGGGCATCTCCCACGATCGCTTCATCCGGACCACGGACCAGGACCACTACACTGCCTCTCAAGCCCTCTGGAAGAAGATGGAAGCTAACGGGGACATCTACCTCTCCAAGTACGAGGGTTGGTACTCGGTCCGCGACGAAGCGTATTACGTCGAGGATGACACCGTGGTCAAGGACGACGGCGCGCGGTACTCCAAGGAAACGGACACCCTCGTTACCTGGACGGCGGAGGAGAGCTACTTCTTCCGGCTCTCCAATTACCAGGACAAGCTCCTGGCCCTCTACGAGGCGCAGCCCGAATTCGGTGCGCCCCAGTCCCGCTTCAATGAAGTCATCAGCTTCGTCAAGCGCGGCCTGGAGGACCTTTCCATCAGCCGTACCACGTTCGACTGGGGTGTCCCGGTTCCGGGCGACGAGAAGCATGTGATGTATGTCTGGGTCGACGCCTTGACCAACTACCTGACAGGTGTCGGTTACCCGGACGTTGAGTCGGAAGCATTCAAGAAGTTCTGGCCGGCTGACGTTCATGTCATCGGTAAGGACATCTCGCGCTTCCACGCTATTTACTGGCCTGCTTTCCTGATGAGCGCCGGACTTGAACTGCCGCAGCGCGTGATGATCCACGGCTTCCTCACCAACAACGGGATCAAGATGTCCAAGTCCCTGGGCAACGTGGTAGCTCCCCAGGACTTCGTGGCGCAGTACGGGCTGGACCAGTGCCGGTACTTCTTCCTCCGGGAAGTTCCTTTCGGCGCGGACGGCAACTACAACCACGAGGCCATCGTGGGCCGGATGAACTCGGACCTGGCCAATAACTTCGGAAACCTGGCCCAGCGTTCACTGTCCATGGTCGCCAAGAACTGTGAGGGCAAGGTCCCTACGCCCGGGGTGTTCACCGTGGAGGACGAGGCACTCTTGGCCCAGGCCGGTGCGCTGCTGGAAACGGCACGCTCCGCCTTCGACAAGCAGGAATTCAGCCGGGCACTTGAAGCCATCTGGACGGTGCTGGGGGACACCAACGCCTACTTCGCCGAGCAGGCGCCATGGGTACTCCGGAAGACCGACGTTGAACGCATGAACACGGTTCTGTACGTCACTTTGGAGGTTGTCCGGATCGTGGCGATCCTCGCGCAGCCGGTCATGCCGTCGTCGTCCGCGAAGCTCTTGGAGGTCCTCGGCCAACCGGAAGGTGAGCCGCGGCAATTCGCCGCCATCGCCACGCCGATCGTCGCCGGCACGGAACTGCCGGCACCGATACCGGTCTTCCCGCGTTACGAAGAGCCCGCCGAGGTTTAGCCTCCTCTCGGCTGACAGCAAGATCGAGCGTTAGTTTTGTTCGACTGGTGAGACGTTTTTGACCAGCATGTGGATTTCTTGGCTAGATGGATCCATGAGTGCAACGTCGATCAATCTTGCTGTCATCCCGGGCGATGGCATCGGCCCTGAAGTTATCACCGAAGCTATCAAGGTCCTGGAAAAGGCCGTGGCCGCCGAAGGCGTCACCCTTGAGCAGACCCATTACAAGCTCGGCGCCCAGCACTGGCTTGAGACAGGTGAGACGCTGCCGGATGAAGTTCTTGCCGACCTCCGTACCCGGGATGCCATCCTCTTCGGCGCTGTTGGGGCCGCTCCCGGCGATACCCGGATTCCCTCGGGCATCATCGAACGTGAGATGTTGCTCAAACTCCGTTTCAGCCTCGACCACTACGTAAACCTGCGTCCGTCGCGCCTGTACGGTACGGTGGGCAGCCCTTTGGCCAATCCGGGCGCCATCGATTTCGTGGTGGTCCGCGAAGGCACCGAAGGTCCTTACGTCGGCAATGGTGGCACGCTGCGCGGCGGTACTCCGCATGAGGTGGCTACCGAGGTCTCGCTCAATACCGCCCACGGCGTGGAGCGGGTTGTGCGCGACGCATTCCGACGCGCCAGCGAGCGTCCCCGCAAGCACGTGACCCTTGTCCACAAACACAACGTCCTTGTTTTCGCAGGACACCTGTGGAAGCGCACCGTGGAAGCAGTGGCCACCGAATTCCCCGATGTCACGCACGACTACCTCCACATTGATGCGGCAACCATCTTCATGGTGACGAACCCGTCCCGGTTCGACGTCATCGTCACCGACAACCTCTTCGGTGACATCCTCACCGACCTCGCCGCTGCCGTCACCGGCGGCATCGGGTTGGCGGCATCGGGCAATATCAACATGGACCGCACCGCACCGTCCATGTTTGAACCCGTCCACGGTTCGGCGCCGGACATCGCCGGCCAGCAGAAGGCAGATCCCACGGCCGCTATCCTCTCGGCAGTCCTTCTCCTGGACCACCTTGGCTACACCACGGCGGCCCGCAAGATCGAAGCGGCAGTAGTGGCCGACGTCGAAAACCGCACCGGCGAACCGCGCAGCACCGCTGCGATTGGCGACGCCATTGCGGCAGCGCTTTAGGCCTGCCAGCCGGGCGTAAGCTTGTGTTGAATTATTTACCTGCTTCCCTGGTCCATCGTTGAATCAGATCCTTCGGGACAGTTCGGCGCCAGGTAGCTGACAGTGGAGGAATCATGACTCAGACTGCCCATGGCGTCGAATTCAGCCAGCAGCTTTCGGAAACCCCGAAATCTGCTGAGGAGCGTGCAGCCGTCCTGGCGAACCCGGGTTTCGGCGACTACTTCACCGACCACACCGCCGTCGTCGACTATAAGGTAGACGTCGCTGGCGAAGGCGGTTGGCAGAACGCCCGAATCGAACCCTACGGTCCCATTTCGCTGGATCCCTCGGCCGCAGTGCTGCACTACGGTCAGGAGATTTTCGAGGGCCTTAAGGCCTACCGTCACGCCGATGGTTCTGTGTGGACATTCCGGCCCGAGGCCAATGCCGCCCGCCTGAACAAGTCCGCCCGGCGCTTGGCCCTCCCGGAACTTCCCGAGGAGTACTTCATCGGAGCCATTCGCGAGCTGGTGCAGGCGGATCAGGAATGGGTTCCCTCCGGCGATGGCGAAGCCTTGTACCTTCGTCCGTTCATGATTGCCACCGAGGCGTTCCTGGGCGTCCGGGCCGCACGCGAAGTGTCTTTCAGGGTCATTGCATCCCCGGCAGGTAACTACTTCGGCGGCGAACTCAAGCCCGTTTCCATCTGGATCTCCCGTGAATTCGCGCGCGCCGGCCGTGGCGGGACCGGGGCAGCCAAGTGCGGCGGGAACTACGCCGCATCATTGATCGCACAGCAGGAAGCCGAAGCCAACGGTTGCAAGCAGGTGCTCTTCCTGGACCACTTCAATGATGACGCCGTGGAAGAGCTCGGCGGCATGAACGTCTTCTTCGTCATGAAGGACGGCTCGCTGGTGACGCCTGCCCTCAGCGGCACCATCTTGGAGGGCGTCACCCGGATGTCCGTCATCCAGGTAGCCAAGGACATGGGTCGGGAAGTTTCCGAACGCAAGATCACCTTGGATGAATGGCGCGACGGCGTCGCTTCCGGTGAGATCACTGAAGTGTTCGCTTGCGGGACCGCCGCTGTCATCACACCCATCGGCGTGCTCAAAGACGCCACCGAGTTCATCGGGTCCGAGGACGCTACGGCGGGGGAGACCACCATGGCCATCCGCGAACAGCTGTTGGGCATCCAGACCGGCAAGGTCGAAGACACCCACGGTTGGCTGACGCGCCTGGTCTAAGCACCCGCCTGGTCTAGCAAACTTCCCAGCCCAACACGCCCGTTGACGGCCCCTCTGCTCGTGTTTCGAGCGGAGGGGCCGTGCCATTATTGGGTAGTGACTTCTGAATCAACGGCGAGTTCCGGTAATACGCCGGCCGGTGACTCCTCCGGCCTGCAGCGCAGCAGTGAGCTGACCCGCTTCCGGCTTGCGCCCAACCCCGGTCCCATGAGCCTGGACGGCACGAATTCCTATGTCATCAGCGCTCCGGGCTCCAGCCGTGTGGTGATCGTGGACCCGGGACCCGCTGACGAGCACCACTTGGAGGCCTTGGCAGCATCAGGGGTGGTGGAATTGGTCCTCATCACGCACCGCCATGCGGACCACACCGAGGCGTCCGCGCGTTTCCACGAGCTGACCGGCGCCCCCGTTCGTGCCGCATCCGCCGAACATTGCCACGGCGGTGAACCTCTCACAGATGGCGAAGTCCTGGACGCTGCCGGCGTCGAGATCCGCGTTGTGGCCACACCGGGCCATACGTCGGACTCGCTCTGTTTCCACTTGCCGGGGGACGGTCACACCGGCTCCGTCCTCACGGGCGACACCATCCTGGGGCGAGGGACCACCGTTTTGGATTACCCGGATGGACAGCTGAGGGACTACCTCGCTAGTTTGCAGCGCCTCGAGGAGCTGGGCCCTGCGATCCTCCTGCCAGCCCATGGGCCCGTGCTGCCGGCGCTGGATGAGAAGTGCCGTGAGTACCGCGAGCACCGCGAGCAAAGGCTCGATCAAATCCGGGCAGCACTGCAACGGCTTGGCCAGGGCGCGTCCGTAGCTGCGGTCACCGATGCCGTGTACCCCGACGTCGACCCTTCCGTCAGGTGGGCGGCCGAGACGTCCGTAGCTGCGCAGCTGGACTACTTGCGCAACTGAGCTATCCGGCGTCACAGGACATCCGGTGGCTGGCGGTAGGCTTGAGCGCATGCGTATCGCCCGGTTTGTAGTTGATTCTGATCCCCTTTACGGCGTTGTGGAAGGCGAGCCCGGCAGTGAGGAAATCACTGTCATCAACGGCGATCCTTTCTTCAACGGCGTCGTTCCCACCCACGTGAAGCACAAGCTTGAGGATGTCCGGCTCTTGGCCCCCATCATCCCGCGCAGCAAGGTGATCGGCGTCGGGCGGAACTTCGCCGAGCACGCGGCCGAACTGGGCAACGAGGTCCCACAGCAGCCGTTGCTGTTCCTCAAGCCCAACACCTCGGTGATCGGCCCGAACGATCCCATCATCCTTCCTGAGTTCTCCGAGGAAGTTTCCTTCGAAGCTGAGCTGTGCGTGGTCATTGGCCGCATCTGCAAGGACGTTCCCGAAGACCGCGTGGACGACGTCATTTTCGGCTACACCTGCGGCAACGACCTCACGGCCCGCGACGTCCAGAAAACCGACCTGCAGTGGGCGCGTGCCAAGGGCTTCGACACCTCGGCGCCGCTGGGACCGTGGATTGAAACCGAACTGGACCACGAAGACCTGTCCATCCAAGGGCGGCTCAACGGTGAACTTCGCCAGGACGGCAGCACGAACCAGATGATCCGGGGTGTACGCGAACTCGTTTCGATCGTCTCCCACGCCTTCACCCTGCTCCCCGGCGACGTCATCATGACCGGGACCCCGGCAGGTGTCGGTTTGGTCAGTGAGGGGGACCGCTTCGAGGTGGAGATCGAGGGCATCGGCCGGCTCTCCAACCCGGTGGTCCGCCGCTAGGCTCCCAGCCCGAGGCACTAACAGCCACGCCCGACGGCGGTCCGCGCCTTTCCCCGGAAAGGCGCAGGCCGCCGTCGGGCGTTTCAAGCGGGAAACCACCGCAGTGCCAAGCGGTAAAGTTGGAACCACTATGACTACTGCTTCTGCGTCGAATACTGCCTCCAGCGCCATCCCCGCCGTCAACGCCGAGACCCCGGTCCGCGTCCGCTTCTGCCCCTCGCCCACGGGAACCCCGCACGTCGGCTTGATCCGTACTGCCCTGTTCAACTGGGCATACGCACGGCACACGGGCGGAAAGCTGATTTTCCGCATCGAGGACACTGACTCTGCCCGCGACAGCGAAGAGAGCTACCACCAGTTGCTCGACGCACTCAAGTGGCTTGGGATCAACTGGGACGAAGGTGTGGAGGTAGGCGGCCCGCACGAGCCGTACCGCCAGTCCCAGCGAGGTGACATTTACCAGGATGTCATTGCAAAGCTCAAGGCCGGTGGCCACGTCTATGAGTCCTATTCGACGCCCGAGGAGATCGAAGCACGTCACAAGGCCGCTGGCCGTGACCCGAAACTGGGTTATGACGGCTTTGACCGCCACCTGACAGAGGAGCAGCTCGCCCAGTTCAAGGCCGAGGGCCGCGAGGCCGTCCTGCGGCTGCGGATGCCGGACGAGGACCTGACATTCAACGACCTTGTTCGCGGCGAGATCACGTTCAAGGCCGGCTCCGTGCCCGACTTCGCAGTGGTCAGGGCCAACGGCGCCCCTTTGTACACGCTGGTGAACCCGGTGGACGACGCACTCATGGGCATCACCCACGTCCTCCGCGGCGAGGACCTGCTCAGCTCCACCCCCCGGCAGATCGCACTGTACCGAGCGCTTTATGCCATTGGGGTGGCAGAGTACATGCCGGAGTTCGGGCACCTTCCGTACGTCATGGGTCAGGGCAACAAGAAACTGTCCAAGCGCGACCCCGAGTCGAGCCTGTTCCTGCACCGGGAAAGGGGTTTCATTCCCGAGGGCTTGCTCAACTACTTGTCGTTGTTGGGCTGGTCCCTGAGCGCCGACGAGGACATTTTCACGGTGGAGCAGCTCGTGGCCAACTTTGATATCCACGACGTCCTGGGTAACCCGGCTCGTTTCGATATCAAGAAAGCCGAGGCGATCAACGGAACCCATGTCCGGATGCTTGCACCGGAAGACTTCAAGGAACGGCTGGTTCCCTACCTCCGGGCAGCCGGTTTTGTGGGGGAGATCCTGACGCCACGCCAAGAGGAGATCCTGGCCGAAGCAGCCCCGTTGGTTCAGGAGCGAATCACCCTCTTGGGCGAGGCCCCGGAAATGCTGGCATTCCTCTTCAAGGAAGATAGTGCCATCGATGTTGCCGACGACGCCCGCAAGGGCCTCCCGGAGAACTTGGCAGAAGTGCTTGATGCAGCGCTAGCAGCCCTGGAGCCCGTGGAGGACTGGACGGCAGAGAACATCCAGGCAGCACTCAAGCAAGCCCTGGTCGAAGATCTCGGCATCAAGCCCCGAATGGCATTCGGGCCGGTACGTACCGCCATCTCCGGCCGCCGCATCTCCCCGCCGCTCTTCGAGTCCATGGTGATCCTGGGCAAGGATTCCTCACTCGCCCGCGTGCGCGCCTTCCGGGCTTAGTAACGGCAGTCATGGCGATCGCACGTTCCTTCGGAATCATCCGCGGTGTCCTGTTCGACATCGATGACACTTTGGTGGACCTTGAGTACGCCATGACGACCGCCTTGCGCGACGTCAGCGAACATCTCCTGCCCGGCCTTGACCAAGCCGGGTGGGCGAAGTTCGGCCGAATCTTCACCCACGAAACCACCCACTTCTATGACCGCTACCTGGCTGGCGAGTTGACCTTCAACGAACAACGCCTGCTCCGCGGACGTGCGGCGCTGGGCCACTTCGGGGTGGACCTTGGCGACGACGACGAGTCCCAAGCGTGGGTGGCGGCCTACCACCAGCGCCAAACGGCCTACGTCCGGGCCTTTGACGACGTCGGCCCGGTGCTCGATGCCCTTGACGCTGCCGGAATCCCGTATGGAGCCGTCAGTAACAACGTGCACGACTACCAGCGGGCAAAGCTGGATGGGGCGGGTCTGTCAAGGATCAAGGTCTTGGTGGGGACAGACACGGTGGGCGTGCCCAAACCAGACCCCGCCATCTACCGTGAAGGGGTCCGGTTGTTGGGCACCGATGCCGCCCAGACGATGTACGTGGGAGACAACCTGCTCCTCGATGCAGAGGGCGCCACGGCGGCAGGCTTGGTGGGGGTGTGGCTGAACAGGACCTCGCAATCGGCGGAGGGTTTCAGTGGCCGGCAGGTGGAGTCCCTGCTGGGCTTGTTGACCCCCGAATCGGTAGGTTCGTCGCTGGACGTGTGACACAGGCATCTGTGACGCGGCTAACCTCGGTGCGATTTGTGCCGGTAAGAAGACTCGGGTAGAGTCATTACTCGTGCTGAGGGGCACGGAGGAAAAAGCCGCGGTAATCCGGGGCGTTGACCTCCGGTCCGGAAGTCGCCTTTGGGATATGGTGTAATTGGCAACACAACGGTTTCTGGTACCGTCATTCTAGGTTCGAGTCCTGGTATCCCAGCTCTGAAAATCCGCGCCACGGCGCCGGAAGATCAGGAAGTCCGAGTCGCCTGAGCGATTTGGACAAGGGTTGAAAGTGTGAAATACTCATTCAGCTTCTTCGCCGGAAACGGCAAGGTTAGTACAAAAACAGTGCAAGGCCCCATCGTATAGCGGCCTAGTACGCTGCCCTCTCACGGCGGTAACGCGGGTTCGAATCCCGCTGGGGTCACAAATAACCCCCGGAAACCAGCAGGTTTCCGGGGGTTTTTTCTTTGGGTAAAAATGCGGAGCCGGCTTCGTGCCTTAGCGGTTTGAGTCTGTTTCCGTTCGAGTCTGTTTGCGCGCGAGCGTCAGGACGCGGCCGCGGCGTCCCGGACCTTGATCAGGGTCCGCAGGTTCCTCGTGGTGGTGGTCGCCTTGTAACGGGCTTTCGCCGAGACCTTGCTGACAGGGCTTTCGAGGGTGCCACCGGCTGGCGCCAACCAGGCCAGGGCTTCCGGCCCGAGCCGCACTTTCTCGACGCTGCCCACAGCTTGGGCCGCATCCACCAGTTCGTCGAGCATTGCGCTGTCCGAGGCGAGGGTGATGTACGCGTGGGTCGATGGGTCGTCGGCAGGATACGGGCAGGCCTCCACGAGTTCGGCGATCCTGGACGCCGTCAACACCACCACCCAGGCATCGTAGCCAAAGGCTTCCCGCAGGCACTTCTCGAACTGGCCTTTGACGTCGGCAGCACCCAGCCCGGATTGCAACACCACATTGCCGCTGGCCAATAACGTCTTGACCTTGCTGAACGGATAACCGGCCAGTGCGTCTTTGAGGTCCGCCATCTTGATATTGATGCCGCCAACGTTGATACCCCGCAGGAAAACGGCATAGCTGGTCAAGGCCGCTCTCCGCGCGTCAGGCTTGTCAGTCATTGTTCTTCCGGAGTGCCTCGGTAAGGACCCGTGCTGCGTTGCACACAACTTCAGCGTGCAACCGGCCCGGCTGCCTGGTCAGCCGCTCGATCGGACCGGATATCGATACTGCGGCGATGACGCGACCGGACGGCCCGCGTACGGGCGCCGACACGGAGGCGACCCCGGGCTCGCGCTCCCCGAGGCTCTGTCCCCAGCCCCGGCGTCGTACACCTGCAAGGACGGTGGGCGTAAAGCGGGCGTTCTGCAGCCCTTCGAGCAGGCGGTCGTGGTCTTCCCAGGCCAGCAGCACTTGGGCGGCGGAACCTGCCTTCATGGACAGTTGGGTGCCTACCGGAATCGTGTCGCGCAGGCCGATCGGGCGCTCGGCCGATGCCACGCACACGCGCCAGTCGCCTTGGCGGCGGAAGATCTGGGCGCTCTCACCGGTGGCGTCGCGTAGTTGAATGAGGACCGGGCCGGCAGAGGCGATGAGCCTGTCTTCTCCGGCGGCCGAGGCGAGTTCCACCAAGCGGCTGCCCAGAACGAAGCGCCCTTGGATGTCACGGCTCACCAAGCGGTGATGGACCAGTGCCAAGGCCAGCCGGTGGACCGTGGGACGGGCAAGGCCGGTGGCGGCTACAAGCTGCGCGAGAGTGGTTGGTCCGGCCTCGAGGGCATCGAGCACTTGGGCCGCTTTATCGATGACGCCGACGCCACTTGAATTGTCCATGTAATGATATTGCCGTCTCAATATCTGAGATGCAAGTTCTTTCGCTGGCTTATTCCGCGATCATCCTGCTTCAGTGGATAGAGAAACAGTCCCATGCCTCTGAAATCCGGAGAGGCAGGGCACCAGCCGCAGTGAAGGGAGCATGGCCGTGGGAAAGACACTGGCCGAGAAGGTTTGGGACGCACATGTGGTGCGCAAGGGTGATGGCGAAGGAGCCAACGCACAGCCCGACCTTCTCTTCATCGACCTTCACCTTGTTCATGAAGTCACGTCGCCGCAGGCTTTTGAAGGCCTCCGCTTGACCGGCAGGAAGCTGCGCCGGCCGGATCTCACCATCGCCACGGAGGACCACAACACTCCCACGTTGGACATCGACAAGCCTATCGCGGACCTGACCAGCCGTACGCAGATCGAGACCCTGCGTGCCAACTGCAAGGAATTCGGTGTCCGGCTCCACTCCTTGGGGGACAAAGAGCAGGGAATCGTGCACGTCGTGGGTCCGCAATTGGGCCTGACCCAGCCGGGCATGACAGTTGTGTGCGGCGACTCGCACACGTCCACCCATGGCGCATTCGGTGCCTTGGCAATGGGCATCGGCACCTCCGAGGTCGAGCACGTCATGGCCACCCAGACCCTGTCCCTGAAGCCGTTCAAGACCATGGCCATCAATGTCGAAGGCACCCTTCGCCCGGGTGTCACGGCCAAGGACATCATCCTCGCCGTGATTGCCAAGATCGGGACCGGCGGCGGCCAGGGCTACGTTCTTGAATACCGTGGGTCAGCCATCCGTTCGCTGTCCATGGATGCTCGGATGACCATCTGCAACATGTCCATCGAAGCCGGAGCCCGCGCCGGGATGGTTGCACCTGACCAGACCACGTATGACTACATGCACGGCCGGCCGCACGCACCTGAGGGCGCTGAGTGGGATGCCGCCGTCGAGTATTGGAACACGCTGCACACGGACGCCGACGCCGCTTTCGACGCCGAGGTGGACCTCGACGCCGATACCTTGGAACCGTTCGTGACGTGGGGAACCAACCCCGGTCAAGGTGTTTCGCTTTCCGCCAAAGTTCCCTCGCCGGAAGATTTTGGTGACGAGAACGCCAAGGCCGCCGCCGAACGTGCCCTTCAGTACATGGGCTTGGAAGCCGGCACGCCCATGAAAGATATCCGGGTGGACACTGTCTTCCTCGGCTCATGCACCAACTCCCGCATCGAGGATCTCCGGACCGCTGCGGACATCATTCGCGGACGCCAAAAGGATCCCAACGTGCGCATGCTGGTGGTTCCGGGCTCGGCCAGGGTGCGCTTGGAGGCCGAAGCTGAGGGCTTGGACAAAGTCTTCAAGGACTTCGGTGCTGAGTGGCGCTTCGCCGGTTGCTCCATGTGCTTGGGCATGAACCCGGACCAGTTGGAGCCGGGGGAGCGCTGCGCTTCAACGTCCAACCGCAACTTCGAGGGCCGGCAGGGCAAGGGCGGGCGCACGCACCTGGTCTCCCCGGTCGTAGCTGCAGCAACAGCCATACGCGGGACACTCAGTTCACCGTCGGACCTCGAGTCTGCTTCCGCGGGCACGCTGACCGGAATCGCAGTCTAGGAGGACCCCATGGAAAAATTCACCACGCACACCGGAATCGGCGTCCCCCTGCGCCAAAGCAACGTTGACACGGACCAGATCATCCCGGCCGTCTACCTCAAGCGCATCACCCGCACTGGCTTCGAGGACGCCCTGTTTGCCGCTTGGCGGAAGGACGAATCTTTCATCCTGAACCAGGCTCCCTTCCGCTCCGGTTCGGTGTTGGTTGCCGGGCCTGATTTCGGTACCGGCTCATCCCGTGAACACGCCGTCTGGGCCTTGAAGGACTACGGGTTCAAGGCCGTCCTTTCCTCGCGCTTTGCTGATATTTTCCGCGGCAACTCAGGGAAGCAGGGGCTTCTGGCTGCCGAGGTTGCGCAGGACGATATTGAATTGATCTGGAAGGTCCTGGAGAACAATCCGGGTGCCGAGGTCAAGGTGGACCTGGTGTCCAAGACCGTGGAGTGCGGGAACGTGGTGGCCCCGTTCGAGATCGATGACTACACACGGTGGCGGTTGTTGGAAGGCTTGGACGATATTGGCTTGACCTTGCAGCACGAGGAAGACATCACGGCCTTCGAGGCCACGCGGCCGTCCTTCAAACCGAAGACGCTCCCCGCGAAGAGCTAATAAGCAGTAACCTTTGCATATTGGCCCAGGCCACTGCAGAATCGGACCGGTAGGCCCCGTTGATCGCGGGGCCGCCGGTCCCTTTTCGTAGGTGCCCCCAGCGGGTGGGGATCAGCTTCGATCACCCTCACCGGGATCGCGCCGCATTTCAGTTCGGTAACACGAGCTTCTATGCTTAGCTGGAGCCTTTGTAAGTTTGGGGTGCGAGTAGTCGTGAGGAAACCGGTATAGATGAGTAGTGTTCTGACAATCCGCGGTGGCGTCCCGTTGACCGGACAAGTAACCGTCCGCGGTGCCAAGAACCTGGTGCCCAAAGCCATGGTGGCTGCCCTGCTGGGCAGCGAACCATCGGTGCTGCGCAACGTTCCGGAGATCAAGGACGTCGAGGTAGTAACGAGCCTGCTGAAGCTTCACGGTGTCACGGTGGCCAAAGACCCGGAGACCGGCGATCTCACTTTGGATCCCAAGGACGCGAAGACCGCTTCGAGCACGGCCATCGATGCGCATGCCGGTGATTCCAGGATTCCCATCCTGCTGTGCGGGCCCTTGATCCACGCCATTGGTGAGGCCTTCATTCCCGACCTTGGCGGCTGCAAGATCGGTGACAGGCCCATCGACTACCACCTGGATGTGCTGCGCCAATTTGGTGCCGTGGTGGAAAAGCGACCCGGCGGGATCCACATCTCGGCGCCGCACGGACTGCAGGGAGCCAAGATTTCCTTGCCCTATCCCTCGGTGGGTGCCACCGAGCAGGTCCTCCTGAGCGCTACCCGCGCTGAAGGCATCACGGAGCTCAGCGGCGCAGCCACGGAACCGGAGATTGTCGACCTTATCGCCGTCCTGCAGAAGATGGGCGCCATCATCAGCGTCCAGACGGACCGCACCATCCGGATCGAAGGAGTCAAGGACCTGCGCGGTTATAACCACCGCGCCCTTGCTGACCGCAACGAATCGGCGTCGTGGGCTTCCGCTGCCCTGGTGACCCGCGGCGATATCTTCGTCCAGGGTGCCTCGCAGCGGGACATGATGACGTTCCTGAACACGTACCGCAAGGTCGGTGGCGGCATGGATATCGGCGACGACGGCATCCGCTTCTACCACCAAGGCGGCAAGCTCTCACCCTTGGTTTTGGAGACCGACGTGCACCCCGGTTTCATGACCGACTGGCAGCAGCCGTTGGTGGTCGCCTTGACCCAGGCCGACGGTGTTTCGATTGTCCACGAGACGGTCTACGAGAACCGCTTTGGTTTCACGGAGGCCCTGGCGCGTATGGGCGCCAACATCCAAGTCCACCGGGAATGCTTGGGCAGCGTCCCGTGCCGGTTCGGGCAGCGCAACTTCCTCCACTCCGCGGTGATTTCCGGATCCACACCGCTGAGGGGCACCGACATTGACATCCCCGATCTCCGGGGCGGCTTCAGCCACCTCATCGCGGCGCTGGCTGCAACGGGTACCTCCAGGGTGACCGGCATCGACATTATTAACCGCGGATACGAGCGCTTTACCGAGAAGCTGGCCGGCCTGGGCGCCGATTTCGACATCACCAGCACCAAGTAGCGGGGGATCCTTTGAAGGAATCGGCCAAGAGCCGGGCCACGTTTATTCTGCTCGCCGGGCTCGCCCGGCCGTTGATGAACGCCCTGATGGCCAAGAAGTGGGAAGGCACCGAAAAGCTTCCCCCGGGCGGGTTCATTGCCGCGCCCAACCATTGCACGGAAATTGATCCCGTGGTGATCGGCCACCTGGTCTATAACCTCAAGCGTCCACCGCACTTCCTTGCCAAGGCGGGGCTCTTCAAGGTGCCCGTCTTGGGTGCCTTGCTAAGGGCCGCACGGCAGATTCCGGTTGAACGCTCGACGGCGGGCGCGCACCGTTCCCTGCAACTGGCACGCGAAGTGGTGGACGCCGGCGGCGCCATCATCATCTACCCCGAGGGAACGCTGACCCGGGACCCGGACCTCTGGCCCATGAAGGGACACACCGGAGCCGCCCGGCTTGCCCTGCAGACCGGAGCCCCGGTGGTTCCCATGGCTCATTGGGGCGCCCAGGAAGTCTTTCCCCGGTATGCCAAGCGTTTTCATGTCTTTCCGCGGAAGACCGTCAGGGTCCTCGTAGGGGACCCTGTGGACCTGAGTGCCTTCGCCGACCGCCCACTGGACCGGACCACGCTGAATGAGGCGACCGATCTGATCATGGACGCCATCACGGAACTTTTGGCAACGCTTAGGAACGAAACTCCCCCCGCCCAGCGCTGGGACCCCGCCGTGCACCAGCAGTCCAAGCATGGACGGTTCGATGCGCCTGAATCCACCGACGTACCGGAGCAAGAGGGCGGGAAATGACGGGACCGATCACCCAGGGTGAGGGGCTGGGCGAGGGCCTGAGCGAGGGCCACGGGCTGAGCTCCATTGCAGTGCTCGGAGCGGGCTCGTGGGGGACTACCTTTGCCAAGGTCCTGGCCGATGCTGCTTCTGCCACGGGCGTGACCCGGACCATCCGCATTTGGGGACGCCGCCAAGCAGTTGTTGACCAGATCAACTCCCAGCACCGTAATGAGCAGTATCTGAACGGCATCGACCTGCCTCCAGCCATCGAGGCCTCCACGGATGTCGCGGAGGTCCTCCGCGGGGCGGGCCTCGTGGTCCTCGCTGTGCCGGCACAGTCATTGAGGCCGCAGTTGAGCCAGTGGAAGCCGTTTCTCTCACCGGACGCTGTGGTGGTATCCCTGATGAAGGGCCTTGAGCTGGGTACTGACGCCCGAATGAGCGAAGTGATCTCCCAGGAGCTTGGCCTCCCTGAGTCCCGGGTGGCTGTGGTGTCCGGGCCCAACTTGGCCATGGAAATCGCCGGTGAGCAGCCGACGGCGTCGGTGGTTGCCTGCAGTGATCCTGACACCGCCGCAGCGATTGCCCTGTGCTGCACCGCGCCCTATTTCCGGCCTTACACCAGTACCGATGTGGTCGGCGTCGAAATCGGCGGCATCGTGAAGAACGTCATTGCGCTTGCGGTCGGCATCTGCGAGGGCCGGCAAATGGGAGATAACACCAAGGCTTCCGTGATCACCCGTGGCCTCGCCGAGACATCCCGGCTGGCCTTGGCTTTGGGGGGCGAAGCACACACCATGGCCGGACTGGCTGGTCTCGGTGACCTCGTTGCTACCTGCTCGTCGGCCCTTTCACGCAATCACACGGCCGGAAGGCTCCTCGGGCAAGGGCTGAGCCTGGAGCAGGTTGCCGTGCAGATGACCCAGACCGCCGAAGGCATCAAGTCCGGTCCGGCGGTGCGAGAACTCGCTGGCAAACTGAACGTTGAAATGCCCATAACGGCCGCTGTGGTGGCCGTCCTCGAAGGCAAAATGTCCGTTGATGACCTAGGGCCGCGATTGCTGGCCCGGGCCCTGAAGTCTGAAGGCGACTACTGATGGTGACAGAAGAATCCACACCCGCACCTGGACGCCGGCTCCGCGTGGCGATCCTTTTTGGCGGCCGCTCCAGTGAACATGCGGTCAGCTGCGTCACGGCTGCTGGCGTGATGGGCGCGATTGACCAGGAAAAATACGACGTCGTCCCCATCGGCATCGCGAAGTCGGGCCAGTGGGTGTTGGCGTCCGGCGACACCAGCCAGTGGTCCCTGAGCTCCTCGGCACTTCCGGAAGTGCAACCGTCCGGCCAAACGGTGACCCTCGCCGAGGTCGGAGGTACCCATCAGCTCGTGGTGACTGAGCCGAACGCCATTCCCAAGGAACTTGGCTCCGTGGACGTCGTCTTCCCGCTCCTCCACGGCCCATGGGGTGAGGACGGGACAGTCCAAGGCCTCCTCGAGCTCTCGGATACCCGCTATGTCGGTGCCGGTGTTCTCGCTTCAGCGGTGGGGATGGACAAGCACTACATGAAGGTAGTCTTTGAAGCCGCAGGCTTGTCTGTGGGTCCCTACATTGCCGTGACCGACCGGGACTGGCTCACCGATCCCGAGGCGGTTCGGAAGCGGGTGGACAAGCTTGGTTTCCCGGTGTTCGTCAAGCCGGCCCGGGCAGGTTCGTCCATGGGTATCTCCAAGGTTGATTCGATCGAGGACTTGGACGGAGCGATTGAGGAAGCGCGCCGCCACGACTTGAAGCTCGTCATTGAAGCGGGCATCATTGGCCGGGAAATCGAATGCGCCGTCCTGCAAGGACGGGGAATAGCCGCGCCCCGCACATCGATGCCGGGTGAAATTGCCGTTGCTGAGGGTGGCCACCAGTTCTATGACTTCGCAGCCAAGTACGTCGAGGACGGCGCCGCGTCGCTGAGCTGTCCTGCCGACATTCCCGACGAAGCCATCGCCCGGGTCCGCGAACTGGCTGCGGTCGCGTTCGACGCGGTAGGGGGCGAGGGGCTGAGCCGGGTGGACTTCTTCTACACCCCCTCCGGCGAGCTCATCATCAACGAGATCAACACCATGCCCGGGTTCACGCCCAAGAGCATGTACCCGCAGATGTGGGCGGCATCGGGGATGTCCTATGCGGAGTTGATCGATGAACTCCTCCACCTTGCGCTGACGCGCAAGACCGGCCTTCGCTAGCCCCTTGAGGGCAGTGTCTGTGCCGGCTGGAAGTCTCGGGCACAGACACTGTCTTTTTTAGTTTGGTGCTTAGCCTGGTGCTTAGCTTGGTGGAGTGCTGGAACCGGAGGACGGCAGGTTTTGCAGGTCCTCTTGGCCCACGCACTTTCCGGTGGCCTTGATCTTGGACGCCGCAGCAGCCAAGTCCGCGAGGACCGTGGCTGAGCTGATCTTGTTGGGGTCCATCAATATCTCGGTGGCAGGGTTGCGCCCAAATGTCGTCAGGGTGTAGATCGGGTTACCCTCTTTGATGACCCAGTCGACGCCGTTGACGGTGACGCAACGGTCTGTGGTCGGCCCGGGGACATTGACGCCGCATCGCAGGATGACTTGCGACGGGTCTCCCCAAGCGGCAGTGGCCTGGCTGTTGGTCTTGCGCAGGGCAGAATCGCCAATCTGGTCCGGCAGTGCCACCATCATCGCAGCGCAGGCCGGGTTGGCGGCGTCGGCGGCGGCACTGACATCAACGGTGGCTGCACAGCCGGACAGGGCCAGGGCCGACGCAGCCACGAACATCGTGGTCACGGCGGACCGGCGGAGGGTCTTTTGGAGCATCCACCAAGCCTATCCCGCATGGACCTGCCTCGTGATCCTCTCCAAGCCCACCGGCCGAGCCCGGGACTATCGTGTCAGTGGATCGCGATAGCGTAGTGCCGTGCCCGAAGAACAGTTAGCCGTCAGTGACCTTTCAGAGCCCGAACTCCTTGCCCGGATTTTTCCACGGCTTAACTCCAGTTCCAGCATGTTGTTGGGTCCTGGGGACGATGCTGCACTGATCGCGGCACCGGATGGGCGTGCCTTGATCTCCATTGACACCCAAACCCAGGACCAGGATTTCAGGCTTGAGTGGAACAACGGCTACCGGACCACCGGGTTCGACGTCGGGTGGAAAGCGGCCGCCCAAAACCTCAGCGATATCAATGCCATGGGCGGCAGGGCTACCTCCCTTGTAGTGAGCCTGACCCTGCCGCCGGCCACGCCCGTTGGCTGGGTGGAGGAATTCGCTGACGGACTCACCGCGGCGATCGCGGCTTTGGGTGCCGAGGAATGCTCCGTTGCCGGCGGGGACCTTGGCCGGGGCCGCGAAATAACGGTGACTGTCGCCGTCGTCGGGACGCTTTCAGGAGGAGAACCGGTGCTGCGCTCCGGCGCTGTACCCGGCGACGTCGTAGCGGTTGCGGGGACTTTGGGCCGCGCTGCGGCCGGATGGGCGTTGCTGGAGAGCAGCGTGCCTATCGAACGGCTGACCGCAACGGAGCGGGCCTTGATTGATAGGCAGTGCAGGCCTGAGCCACCGTTGCAGGCAGGACCTTTGGCTGCCCGGACGGGCGCCACCGCCATGCTCGATATATCCGATGGGCTTCTCCGGGACGCAGGCCGGCTCGCGAAGGCTTCGAATGTTGTTCTGGATTTCGATCCGAAGGCATTGGCGCTTCATGCCCGGCCATTGGAATCGGCAGCGGTTCTTCTCGGCGTCGAGCCGATGTTTTGGGTTCTTGGCGGGGGAGAAGACCACGGACTCCTTGCCACGTTCCCAGCAGGAATTCAGCTGCCGCAAGGCTTCACTGCGATAGGCTCGGTTCAAGCCGATGTCATGCCGTCAGGCACCGGCGTCCGGATCGCCGGGCAAGCTGCCGACACCGTTGGATGGGATCACTTTGCAGACTAAGATCGCCGCGAATGCGCACGCCATGAGACGTTGGCTCGGCAAGGCGGAAGTAGTCCTTGGCAACCACAGCGACCGTCTAAACGCGATCAACATCTTTCCCGTGGCCGACGGCGATACCGGCACCAACCTGTATCTCACCGTCCGGGCAGCCGTGGCTGCCGTCGGCGGCACCGCACCGGAGACCAGCGAAACAAGCAACGACGTCGGGGCAGTACTTTCACGTGCCGGGCAGGCAGCCATGGAGCAAGCCAGGGGCAATTCGGGGACCTTGTTAGCTGTGTTCCTCTCAGCCGCCGCTGAGCCGTTGGCCGGGAAATCGAGGCTCAGTGCGCCATTGCTGGCCGCCGCACTGAACCGTGCCCAAATCCGGGCGTGGTCGGCCCTGAGCGAGCCTGTTGCCGGGACAATGCTTTCGGTCCTTGAGGCCGCTGCGAAGGCGGCTCAGGCCACGGATGCTTCCCAAAACGGTGACGACAGCAACCATGCCCTGGGCTTGGCCCTGGACGCGGTTGTTGAAGCCGCGGTCCAGGCAGTGGTGCGCACCGAGGGCGAGCTCGCGCAACTACAGGCGGCTCGTGTAGTGGACGCCGGAGGCGTGGGCATGTTGCTGGTGCTTGACTGCCTTCGCTCGGCGGTGCTCGGCGAAGAACTGCAGGATGAGCTTCTTGAGGGACTGCACGGCTATAAACTCCAAGACCCGCACATCCACGAGCAGATGCCTGCCGACGACGGCGTGGAAGTCATGTGCACCATCGATTTGTCGCCGCTCAACGCAGCCATCCTCAGGCAACGCTTGGACGAGATGGGCGATTCCGTGATCATGAGCCAAGTCGGGGCAGCTGCGGGAAACGACGACGACGATGACGACTCGGTGGTGGAAAAGAGCTACCGCTGGCGGGTCCACGTCCACGTAGCCGATCCCGGGCCGGCCGTGGCACTGATCCGTTCGCTGGGGGACCCTACGGACATAGCCGTGAGCGAGTTGGCACTTCCCCGCGACCCCGGGCAGCTCAGTACTGGTCAGGTCAGCGCCGGTCAGGGGAGCCCCGGGCAGGAGGACCTCCCGCCGCATGAATACTGAGCTCGAGCTGCCCCTTGAACGCAGAATTGGAAAACGGTCCGCCGCCGTCATCGACAAACATCTGGGCCTGAAGACTACCGGTGCACTGCTGAACTATTTTCCCCGCCGATACCTGAGGCGCGGTGAGCTTACTCCCATCAGCAACCTTCCGTTGGATGAGGAGGTGACACTGATTGCCCGTGTCCTTTCCAACAGCACACGGCAAATGCGGGCCAGGCGAGGTTCCATCACAGACGTCGTGGTCACCGATGAGACTGCCGCGAGCGGTGTTCCCGGGCAATTGAAGGTCAGCTTTTTCAACGGATTCCGGGCAAAAGCCGAATTGATGCCCGGACGCCGTGCCATGTTCTCGGGCAAGGTCAGCCGTTACGGGGGATCCTTGGGACTGACCAACCCGGACTTCCTGTTGTTGGATGAAGACCCTGATACCGAGGGTTCCATGGACCCCGAAAAGTTGGCGGCCATCCCCATCCCGGTTTATCCGGCAACCGCCAAACTGACAAGCTGGTCCATCCACAAAGTGGTCACCGCTTTGCTTCAGACCCTTGACCTGGACGCCCTGCAGGACCCGCTTCCTCCGGCGATCGCAGGACGGGACCGCCTGGTGAGCGTAGCCGATGCCTACCGGCTGATCCATTCTCCGGAGACCGATCAGGATTGGCGGAGGGCACAGGATCGCTTCCGCTACCAGGAGGCGCTGGTCCTGCAGACAGCCTTGGCCCGGCGACGGTCCCAGTTGGCAGCCGAAGAGGCGACCGCCCGCCGTCGGGTCAGCGGGGGATTGTTGGAGAAATTCGATGGCAACCTGCCGTTCACCCTCACGGCGGGACAGTCCGCTGTCGGCAAGACCCTTTCAGAAGAGCTGGCTCGGGATACACCGATGAACCGCCTACTGCAAGGTGAAGTAGGGTCCGGCAAGACCATCGTCGCCCTCCGGGCCATGCTTCAAGTGGTGGACGCAGGTGGCCAGGCTGCGTTGCTTGCGCCCACGGAGGTCCTTGCAGCCCAGCACTACGATTCCATCCGGCGGACCTTGGGCTCCCTGGCACGCGACCAGATGTTCGGCGGCGCCGGGATGCTGGGCGGGGACTCCACCCAGCAAGCGGTCCAGGTTGCCCTGCTGACCGGCTCCATGCCCACGGCTGCCCGAAAGCAGGCCATGCTGGACGCCGCGTCCGGGAACGCTGGGATCATCATCGGAACCCACGCACTGCTCAGCGATAAGACGAGCTTTCAGGATCTTGGCCTGATCGTGGTGGATGAGCAGCACCGATTTGGCGTGGAACAACGCGACGCACTGCGGGCCAAGGCGCAGCGTCCACCGCACCTGCTGGTCATGACAGCCACCCCGATTCCCCGGACAGTGGCCATGACGGTCTTCGGAGACCTGGAGACCTCGGTGCTGGACGAGCTCCCTGCGGGGCGGGCGCCCATTTCCACGCATGTGGTGGGACTGGCGGAGAATCCGGCGTGGGCAGACCGGATCTGGAAGCGTTCCCGCGAGGAAGTTGACGCGGGCCATCAGGTCTATGTGGTGTGCCCGAAGATCGGAACGGACGACGACGGCGACTTCAGCCCCGGCGAAGCGGAACCAATTGATCCACTCGGGTCCGATGGGGCCGGGGATGATGGACCGGCGAGGGAGCTCGCGTCCGTGACCGCCGTCGTCGAGAGTTTGCTGGCCGAGCCTGCCCTGGCGGGTGTCCCTGTGGCGCCCCTGCATGGCAGGCAGGACCCGCAGTTGAAGACCGAAACCATGCAGTCATTCGCGTCCAACCGAACCAAAGTCCTGGTGTCCACCACGGTCATCGAAGTGGGTGTGGATGTCCACAATGCCACGTTGATGGTGATCTTGGATGCTGATCGTTTCGGCATCTCCCAGCTCCATCAGCTCCGTGGCCGCGTGGGGCGTGGCGGGCTGCCGGGAACCTGCCTGTTGGTGACGACCTTGGAGCCGGGCCATCCGAGCCGCCGGAGGCTGGAAGCAGTGGCGTCCACCACGGATGGCTTTGAGTTGAGCCAAGAGGACCTGAAGCTTCGCCGGGAGGGTGACATCCTGGGTGCCTCGCAGTCCGGGGGACGTTCCACCCTGAAATTGCTGCGCGTTTTGGAACACGAAGATATCATCGCCCGTGCCCGCGCGGACGCCCAGGCGTTGGTGGCCGAGGACCCCACTCTGCAAAACCAGCCGGCCCTTGCCGCGGCAATCGACGAGTACTTGAATCCCGAAAAGGAGGCGTTCCTTGAACGCGGATAGGCCCATGGCAGGATCGATCACCGGGAACGGATCACACCGATGAGCCGTGTAATTGCCGGCGTGGCCGGTGGCAATCCGTTGATCAGCGTGCCGGGCACGGCCACACGGCCCACCACGGACCGTGTCAAGGAGGCCCTGTTCTCCCGGTTGGAATCCTTGGCTGTTATCGATGACGCGCGGGTGCTTGACCTCTACGCAGGCTCCGGTTCCCTGGGTGTTGAGAGCGCCAGCCGGGGCGCCCGCAGTGTGGAACTGGTGGAGTTCGACGCCAAGGCCAGCGATGTCTGCCAACGCAATGCCCATATGGTGAACCAAATCCTGGGCGCCCGGCGGGTCTCCGTCCACCGATCCAAAGTGGAATCATTCCTTGACCGTGCGGGGTTGGAGGGCAGTTGGGGCCTGGTTTTCCTCGATCCGCCGTATCCGTTGGACGAGCTGGCGCTTAGCTCGGTGCTGGCCAAGTTGGCGCCGCACTTGGACGAAGATGCCGTGGTGGTCGTGGAGAGAAGCTCACGTAGCCCGGAACCTACCTGGCCGGAGGGCCTGGAATTGTTCGCGGAGAAGAAGTATGGCGAAACGAAGCTGTGGTTCGCCGAACCGTCCTGAATGAGCTCCCTAACGAGGTGAAGGCCGGCCCGTAATCCGGTCCAAGTCCACACCGTTGAGCACGCTCGCCGGATGAGGTCCCTTCGCCAGGAGTTCGGCGGTCCATTCTTGGGGCCACGGCCCCAGTGTGCCCACCAGGATGATGTTGCCCGGATATTTTCCGGCGAACATCCCTGTCTCGGCGAACGCTGCAACGTCCGGCATGGCCTCGCGCAGGGCGGCTACCTGGCTCCGTACAAGCGATAGGGCTGGTTCGTCGCCCACATTCACGATCAGCACGCCGCTTGGATTCAGGCGTGCCGCGGCCTCCTCGTAAAAACCCCTGCAGGCTATATGTGGCGGCGCCTCAGGTCCGGAGAAGATATCGAGAATCACGACGTCGAACCGCGCCTCCGCGGGCAGGTCACTCAGCGCTGCCCGGGCGTCTCCGATGTACTGGTGCAGTGTTGTGCCTGACGGCATGGGCAGTCTTTGGAGTACAAAGTCGAGGAGTTCGCGTTCAAGTTCAACTGCGTATTGCTCCGAGCCCGGCCGCGTAGCTTGGATGTAGCGGGCGAGGGTCAGGGCACCGGCTCCCAGGTGCAGGGCTGTCACCGGCACTGAGGGCGCCGCAGCCAGGTCAACTACATGGCCGATCCTGCGCAGGTATTCGTAGAAGATTTCCGAGGGGTGGGCGATGTTGACGTGGGACTGCTCTGCCCCGCCAATGCTGAGGATGTAGCTGCCTTCAACCAAGGAATCGGCGCTGATGGTGGCGTGTTGGCCGGTGGTCCGGAGGAATCGGCTGCCCTCGTGGGGGTCCATGCCGGTGCCGCTCAGAGCCGGTCCTTGAGCTTTGCTAAGCGTCCGGCTGCTTCTTCCAGGACTTCGGTTTTCTTGCAGAAGGCGAATCTCAACAGGCTCCGTGTTCGTTTGGCTCCTTCGGCATGGCAAAAGACTGGCACCGGGATGGCAGCCACGCCGACCAGCCCGGGGAGGCGCCGCGCCAGGTCCACTGAGTCCTCGATTCCCAAGGGAGCGGTATCAACATTAATGAAGTACGTGCCGCTGGGGAGGTAGACATCGAATCCGGCGGCCCGCAGTCCGGCGGCAAGGATGTCGCGTTTGTTCCGCAAAGAGGCCGCGATACCGGCATAGAACTCATCCGGAAGTGCCAGGCCCAAGGCAATGGCGGATTGGAAAGGCGTCCCGGAGCTGTAGGTCAGGAATTGCTTGACTGTGCGGACTGCTGCGACCAGGTGCTCCGGCCCGGTAAGCCACCCGATCTTCCATCCGGTGAAGGAGAACGTTTTTCCCGCCGAGGAAATGGTCAGGGTACGTTCGGCGGCTCCGGGCAGGGAGGCGATTGGTATGTGGCGGGCATCAAACGTGAGGTGTTCGTAGACCTCGTCGCTGATGATGAGCGCGCCGTGCGCAGCGGCGAGAGCCACGATCCTTTCGAGCACCTGCCGGGGGAACACGGCACCGGTGGGGTTATGCGGGTTGTTCAAGAGAACTATCTTGGTGCGGCTGCTGAAGACGTCGGCCAAGACCTCGGGGTCCGGGAGGAAATCCGGGGCCAGCAGGGGCGCGGTCACGTGTGTTGCTCCGGACATGGCAATGATGGCGCCGTACGAGTCGTAGAAGGGCTCGAAAGTAAGCACCTCATCGCCGGGTTGGACAAAGGCCAGAAGTGCAGCAGCGATTGCCTCGGTGGCGCCCGTGGTGACCAGCACTTCGGTTTCGGGATTAACTGCCAGCCCGTAGAACCTCTCTTGGTGGGCGGACACGGCCTCGCGGAGCACGGCGATACCTTTACCGGGCGCGTACTGGTTTGCTCCCGAAGCTATGGCGGCCTGTGCTGCAGCCTTGATCTCAGCGGGGCCGTCCTCATCCGGAAATCCCTGGCCCAAGTTGATGGCACCTGTGGAGGTGGCCAAGGTGGTCATTTCCTCGAAAATGGTGACTCCCAACTGGCCGTCGGGGGACAGGAGGTTTGCGCCAAGGGCGGCTCGCTGCCAGGGTTCGCTGTTACTGCCTCGGGATGCCATGTCAGTCATGGTATCCCGGTGTTTCCATGGGGTAGGTTCGATTCATGAGACGCGCGGTATGCCCAGGATCCTTCGACCCCATTCACAACGGACACCTTGAAGTTATTGCCAGGGCGGCCGGGTTGTTTGACGAGGTCATAGTGGCCGTGTCCACCAACTACGCAAAGAAGTATCGGTTCAGCCTCGAGGACCGCATGGAGATGGCACGGGAAACCTTGGCCTCGTTGCGGGGCATCATCGTGGAACCGATGGGGGAAGGACTCCTTGCCGAGTACTGCCGGCACCGTGGAATCTCTGCCATCGTCAAAGGCCTGCGCTCATCCTCGGACTTCGATTACGAGTTGCCGATGGCCACCATGAATCGGCAGTTGGCCGGCGTCGAAACGGTTTTCCTGCCAGCTGAAGCCCACTACCTGCATCTGTCATCCACTTTGATCAAAGAGGTCAATGTGCTGGGAGGGGACATCTCCGATTTCGTCCCCAAATCAGTGCTGAAGAGGTTGCTGGCGAGCGAGCCTGCGAAGGAACCGCCGCGTAAAGGGTAGGCTTGTTCGGTACCTCGTTCATTAGTGCATCTAACAGTGCCTTTTGGCCGCCCGGAGTCAGTTTGAGTCCTCAAGCGTGATCAGGCTAAGATGGTACGTCGGTCATATGTTCTACAGGAGTTCTCATTAAGCGAGATGCAAGTTCGCCCTTGGCGTTGGTAGTCAAGGACCTTGGACGCAGTCCAGGGACCATGCGGACACTCAACGAACATGTACCTGCGCCAAGTGACCTTGGTGTGGCGCTCATTGGCGTAAAGGAAGGCTCGGACATCGAGCTCGATCTTCGTCTTGAGGCCGTACACGAAGGAATTCTGGTATCTGGAATCGTCGTCGTCGAAGTAACCGGCGAATGCGGTCGATGCCTGGATCCCCTTGCGTATGACCTTGAGGTCAATGTGCAAGAACTTTTCTTCTATGAAGGTCTTGAACTTTCAGGTGAAGAAGACGATGAAGAGCAACGTCGAGTCGAGTACGATCTGATCGATCTTGAACCGGTGTTGCGGGACGCAGTGGTTACCATGCTGCCGTTCCAGCCGGTGTGCCGGGAAGACTGCCAGGGCCTTTGTTCCGAATGCGGAGCACGCCTGGAAGACGAGCCGGGGCACCACCACGAGGTCATTGACCCTCGCTGGGCTGCCCTAGCTGATCTGGCTAAGACTGACCGGCAAACCGATTAGTAAGTGTTCGTCTAAGAGAGAAATGAGATAGCCGTGGCTGTTCCCAAGCGGAAAATGTCTCGCGCAAATACACGCGCCCGCCGTGCCCAGTGGAAGGCAACTGCCCCCAACTTGGTCAAGACCATCGAAAACGGACAGGTTACCTACAGCCTGCCCCACCAGGCAAAGGTCGTCACCGACTCCGCCGGCACCGCGCTGTTCCTTGAATACAAGGGCCGCAAGGTCGCAGACGCCTAATCTGCCGCATAGGCTGATAAGGATGTCTTCAACTGAAGAGCTTCTGAAGCGTCTCGGTGTCTCCATTGACACCGAGACGCTTCGTCTTGCCCTGACGCACCGCTCGTATGCGTACGAGAACGGCGGGATCCCCACGAATGAGAGACTCGAGTTCCTCGGCGACTCCATCTTGGGGTTTTCCGTCACTGACTCGCTCTACCGTGATAACCCGGACCTTCCCGAGGGTGAGCTGGCCAAGCGGCGTTCCGCCGTCGTCAGCACCCGCGCCCTGGCTGGAATCGGCCGGGAGATCGGCGTCGGCGAGTTCATTTACCTTGGGCAAGGCGAGAAGCTGACCAATGGCAAGAACAAGGCCTCCATCTTGGCGGACACCATGGAAGCCCTGATCGGGGCAACCTACCTGTCCAATGACATGGAGACGGCCCGCAAGTTGGTAATGCGCTTGGTCGGACCCCTGTTGAAGGACGCTGGTGCCTTGGGCGCGGGGACGGATTGGAAGACGAGCATCCAGGAGCTTGCCGCCAGCAGGCAATTGGGTGCGATCCACTACGCGGTGGAAGGTTCCGGCCCGGACCATGCCCGGACTTTCGAGGCTGTGCTGAACATTGGCGGCGTTCCCTACGGCCGTGGTGGAGGCCATTCCAAGAAAGAGGCAGAGCAGGAGGCCGCCGCGGATGCTTGGCGAGCACTCTCCGTGCCGTCCGAAGCATTGGATCAGGCCCCGGCCGGACCCACCTCCTGAGCCATGCCGGAGCTTCCTGAAGTAGAGGTGGTGCGCCGCGGGTTGGCCCGCTGGGTCCGCGGCCGCACCATCACCGGCGTCGAAGTCCTGGACGTTCGTTCCATCCGGCGCCATCTGCTGGGTACTCAGGACTTCATCGGTAACTTGGAGCAGGCCACAGTGCTGGACGTGGTCAGGCGCGGCAAGTTCCTCTGGATGCCGTTGGCAATGGAGAGCGCAGACGGCATCGGCACCACCAGTGAAGACCGGCTCCCCAGGGTAGCCCTCATGGCCCACCTTGGAATGAGCGGGCAGCTCCTCATGCAGGATCCTGACGTCCCGGATGAGAAACACCTCAAAGTCCGGCTGCGGCTCAGTCCCTCAGAGGGAATGCCGGAGCAGTTGCGGTTCGTGGACCAACGCATTTTCGGTGGCCTGTTCATCGCAACCTTGGTTCCGACCCTGGACGACGGCCCAGGCGGCTTGGGAGAAACTCCACTGCCGGAGATCGCCGCCGAAGCCGCGCACATCGCGCGCGATCCCTTGGATCCGTACTTCTCCTTCGAAGCGTTCTACCGGAAGATCAAGAGCCGGAAAACAGGCCTCAAGCGGGCCTTACTGGATCAATCGGTCATTTCGGGCATCGGAAACATCTATGCCGACGAAGCACTGTGGCGCGCCCGCATGCATTACGCCCGTGCTACCGATACTTTGCGTCGCGCGGATGCCCATCGGCTCGTGGAATCGGTGAAAGAAGTCATGGACGCGGCCCTGGCGGCGGGAGGGACGAGCTTCGACTCGCTCTACGTCAACGTCAACGGTGACTCCGGCTACTTTTCCCGTTCACTGAACGCCTATGGAAGGGCCGGCGAGTTGTGTCCCCGCTGCGAATCGCTGGGACTGCGAAGCACCATCAAGCGGGAACAGTTCATGAACCGGTCTTCCTACACCTGCCCGGCGTGCCAACCCCGGCCGCGGAATGGTCGTTGGTAGGGCGAAAACTGTTCCCCAATTCGGGCAGCGATGGCAGACTGTCCCCATGCGGAGCTTGACGGAGAGGCCATGACGGCGAGGCGGCTTGTCCTCGCGGGGATTTGCCTCGCGCTCGTGATAGTCGCCGCGGCCTTGGTACTGGACCAAATGGGCCGCTCCACACCGGTTTCTGCTCCTACCAGCCCCGGAGCTTCAGGAGCTCCCGCCAAGCAAGGGAACGCCAGTAACACGGCGTCGGGGAGCACCGCTGGTGGGAACAACCCGGGGAGCACGGGTAGCACCGCCAATCCGGGGAGCACCGCCAATCCGGGCAGCACTGCCAACCCCGCCAAGCCCTTGGAGGTGCTTCCACCTGTTGCGGCAAGTCCCACTGGCTTGCCCGCGCCGTCCGCGCCCGCCCCCCTTATCACCGGGGCCCTACCGCCAGCGGCGAAGGCAACCGGAACAGTGGTCGCAGGGTGGCCGGACGGGGTTTTGGCCCTTCCCGCCGGGACTACCATCGGCTCTACTTCGGTGTCCGGGTCCGGCACCGTTCTGCAGCTCGCCGCAGACGGAGTCCTTTCCGCATCCCAGGCGAATGTTTTGGACTCGTTCCGCCAATCGTTGGCCGCCCACGGCTTCTGGTCCGAAGATGCACCGGCCACGAACGGATCGCTGGCGGCTCGATTTGTCCGGGGCGCAGATGTGGTCACAGTGTCGGTGTCCACCACCGGAACCGGTGATTCACGGTTCGAGCTTCTGGGTAGCCTGCACACGGCGGCGGGTTAGGGGAACGCATGAACGGGGTGGCGTGAGGGGAAACGGGACACCAAGCGGCGGGAAGCTGCGATGGGGCATTCTCCTTGTGGTCACCGCATTGGCTCTGGTGGGTGCGGGCGCCTATGGAGTTGGTGCCTACCAGCGATTTGAAGAAAGCCGAACAGCAACATCATCGGGCGGCGCCACCACCGCACAGCACCTTCCTAACGTGCCGTTCGTGTTGTTCCGGAACACCGCCTCTGGCGCAGGATACGGTGACGCGGCAACCGTTCCCTTGTCAAATCCGGGCGGCGCCCGTGACTTGAGCGGTCAGTCCTGCGATCGGGTGTACGGAACCAGGACCAGTGTTGTGTGCCTCAGGACGGACCGGGGGGTACAGACATCGTTTCAAGCGGTCACCTTCAATGGCCAGTGGGAGCAACAGCGCTCGTGGCCGCTCCCTGGAATTCCCAGCCGGACGCGGATCAGCCCGGATGGATCCATGGTTGCGACGACGGTTTTCGTCACGGGCCATTCGTATGGATCCACCGGCTTCTCCACCACAACCGAGATCACGGTCCCGTCCGGAAGCACAGGAAACCTTGAAGATTTTGCGCTCCTCGTCAACGGCTCACGGCTCCAACCCGAGGACAGGAACATCTGGGGTGTGACGTTCGTGCCTGGCCAGGCTGACACTTTCTACGCCACGGCTGCATCCGAGGGCCGCATCTGGCTGGTTCGGGGCAGCCTGTCCGGAAGGACCCTCACGGCCGTCCACGACAACGTGGAGTGCCCCTCGATCTCACCTGACGGCACCCGTATCGCGTATAAGAAGAACGTTGGCGGGAGCCAAACCCCGCACTGGAATGTCGCGGTGCTGGAGTTGGCTACGGGAAAAGAAACCGTACTTTCCGAGAAACACAGCGTGGACGACCAAATCGAGTGGCTCGACAACCAGAACCTTCTCTACGGCTTGCCCGACGCGACCAACGAGGGCGACAGCAACATTTGGAAGCTGGGGACGGATCCAACGTCCCAGCCGAGCGAATTCATCGCCCACGCCTGGTCGCCCGCCGTCGTTCGCTAGCCGGAGAGCCTGGGTTAGTGTGTCGGCGTCGGCGAGGCAGTATCCGTGGGCGAGGCGCTGGGCGCAGCAGTGTCGGTGGGGGATGGGGAGGCCGACGCCGGTGCTGACGCCGGTGCGGACGGAGACGCGAGCGGCTGGGCCTGCGCCTGGCTGGTTGTCGAGTAGACCACATCCACGAAGTAGTTGGTCGCGTTCCAGGAATTCGCGGGCACCACGCCGCCGGAGCCGTACTGGTACAGGCCATTATTTGGCCCGCTTGCCGTGAATACTCCGCTCGTCCAGGTCTGGTTGAAGAAGGCCGAGGTGTAGGCGTAGTTCCCGTTCGGCGCCAGATAGGAGACCACGTATGTCTGTCCAGTAGCCAGGGCAACGGGAGCGGACAGGGTGGCAGTTTGCCATCCGGTGGCCGTCTCATTGGTGAAGGTCACCTGTGCCAGCCGTGTCCCGGAGGAGTCCCAGAGCGATCCGACGTGTGTTCCTGTGTTCCCCGTGCCCTTGTAGAAGCGGATCCCCGTGACGTTGCCGGCCTGGGAAACGCTAAAGGCTGTGCCGAGCTCCACGGAGCTTCCATCGGCGGCTGATGCCACCTGTGGCGCAGTAGATCCGAAGATTGTCGACAGTTGCGCCGAGGCGTCGGCCGTGGTGAATTGCCAGGTGGTGGCCGGGAAGCTTTGGCCTTGGGCGGACACCACGTTCGACACGTTTGCTGTCACTACGGTGCTGTTGGGGAGTGCCGCCGTCGGAGTGAAGGTCACCGTCTTGTGGTCAGCTGACAGTGCCGCGGTCCCCGCAACCTGGGCGCCGTTCGCCGTGAGGGTGAACGAAGCGCCACTGTTGATGGCCGACGAGAAAGTCAGGGATGGAGCGACGTCGGTGGGTATGCCAGTGGCGCCCGGCGCAGGTACCTGGCTTGTAATTGCCAACGGGGGAGTGGTTACCGCGAAGAGCAGATCAACCATGTAGTTGGCGCTGGAGGAAGCACTGGGGAAGTCACTGTTGTAGGCGAAAGCCCCTGAATCCGAGGCTGTGCGCAGCGGTCCGCTGGTCAAGCCGGAGCCGAATCCACCGGCGGTGTAGGAGTAACTACCTGTGGGTGACTTGTACGCCACCACATATTCCGTGTTGGCGGTGATGGATACCGGCTGGCTGAACATGGCTGTCTGCCACCCTGAGCTGGACTCATTGGCGAAGGTGACAGTTGCCAGCAGTTGGCCGGATGTGGTGTACAGCGAGCCTGTGTGCGTGCCCGTGTTCCCTGCTGCCTTGTAGAACCGGACACCGGTGACTTGGCCTGCCGTGTCGCTGGCGAACCGGACTCCCAAGGACAGCGGGATACCGTCGGTGGCGTCCGGCGTCGAAGGCGTTACGGTGTCCTGGAACAGCGTGCAAGGACACGTTCCCGGAGTCCTGGGCGCGGGAACCGTGGTGAACGCCCAGGTGCCGCCGCTGGACATCGGCTGTCCTGACACAGCGGTGGCGGTCACCGTGGCCGTGTAGGAAGTCCCGGCGGCCAACGGGGCTGATGGTGTGAACGTGACTTTCCGGGCCGTCTGGTCATAGCTGGTGGTCCCGGCTACCGAAGCGCCGTTAGTGACCTTGAGGTCCAGGGAAACGCTTGACGCTACCGCAGCCTCTGAGAGTACTGCGCTGACGGCCGTATCCAGCGGGACGCTCGATGAGCTGGGAAGCGGTGCCTGCGATCCAACGGTGAATGGTGGATTGGGAACGGTGACGATGACGTCCACCAGATAGCTCGCGGTCGAATGTGAGGCGGGGAAGGTGCCGCTGTAGGTGTAGGCACCCGCGTCCGAGGCAGCCCGCAGCGGGCCAACGCTCATGCCCGACCCGAATCCATTGCTCGTGGCCGAGTAGGTACCCGTGAGTGACTTGTAAGCGACGATGTAGTCAGTATTTGCGGCCATCTGCACGGGCTGGCTGAACATGGCAGTCTGCCAACCGGAGGAGCTCTCATTGGTGAAAGTCACAGTGGCCAACTGCTGGCCCGCGGCGGTGTAGAGGGCTCCATTATGGACGTCCGTGTTGCCCGTGGACTTGTAGAACCGCATACCGGTTATCTGACCGGCAGAGACACTGGAGAACCGCACGCCCAAAGTCAGTGGAACTCCCTCCCGCAATTCGGCGATGCCAGGTGTCACGGAATCGTCAAAAAGGCTGCATGGGCACGCGCCCGGAACCGGAAGCGTCGCCGCCGTCGTAAAGGACCATGTACCGCCGGAGGTCACAGGGCCGCCGATCGCATCGGTGCCGCTCAACGTCGCGGTGAACTGCGTGCTGAAAGCAAGATCGTTCGACGGCGTGAACGTCGCCCGCCGCGTAGTGGGGTCGTAAGCCGTTGTTCCGGCCACAGGTCCGGATGCGGACTGCAGGCTCAGCTGGACACTGGAGGCTGTGACCGGCTTGGAGAACACGGCGCTCACCGTCGTCTTGACGGAAACGCTCGACGACGACGGGAACGGGGTTTGACTCGTGGCTGTCATGGGCGTGGTGTCCACCGTGCTGAAGATAGCGTCGGCGAAGTAGTTGGCGCCATTGAAGCTGGACGTGGGGAACCCGGCAGAGGTGTTGTAAACACCCGCTGGCTCAGCCCCGAAACCGCCAGCCACGGTCAGCGGGGTATCGCTGGATCCGAAAATGGCCCACTGGTAGTCCTTACTTGCGTAGTGCCCGTTGGGCGCCCAATAGGACACGGTATATTTCTGGCCGGTTGAGACCGGGACTGCCTGGCTGAACAGCGCTGATTGCCAGCCCGAAGCCGTCTCATTGGTGAAGGTCACCTGGGCCAAGCGCTCGCCGGTGGAGCTCCACAACGAGCCGATGTGCGTTCCAGTGTTGGCCGCGCTCTTGTAAAAGCGGACACCGGTAATGAAGCCGTCCGCTGCGGCGGTGAAGCGCAAGCCCATCTCATAGGCGCCGCCGTCGCCGGAATCGGCGAGTGCTGGAACCGTTTGTCCGAAGACGCTGTAGGGGCCGTTCACGGTCAGGTTCACTGTTGAGGCCGTTCCGATGTTGGCACTGTCGTCAATGGCCCGGACCATGATGGTTGCTGTGGATATGCCCTTCTGTATGTAGGTGTAGCTCCACGTTTGGCGGCCCTGGGCGGGGTGCCACGTTTTTCCGCCGTCGGTTGAGGCCTCGACCCCGGCAACCATGCCGCCGACGTCGGCTGCCGTGCCCGTGACTGTGACGCTACTGCCTTGTGCCAAAGTCGAAGGGTTGGCCGGAGCGTTGATGGTCACTGTTGGTGCGGTCTTATCGCTGCTGGCTGTCGCGGCGACGAGGCCAGCGGCCAGGGTAGCTGGTTGTGCCCCCATGTCTGCCAGGAGATTGACCTGGGCTTGGCGCATTCGGGGATCGCCCGGGGCGCCGTTGCCGTCATGGTCCTGGTCCAGTCCCCACGTCCATTGAACGCTTCCAGCGGAGAAGACCAAGGCGCCGCTAGCGGCTTTGTAGAGGGTGGTGTGGTGGGTCGTGTTGCCCGGAGCCACTGTGTTGCCAAAGTCCTGTAGGTATTCGGGAACGCTGCCCACCGTGGTGGATAGGTCAATCAATCCGGCAGGGCGGAAGCCGTTGTCCAGGTCCTCGTCAGATTCGTAGCCGACAGTGTGGGGGGCCAGGGCCGCGGTGGTGCCGGCGGCAAGCGTGGTCAGGGAGGTGTTGCGCCAGAGCCGGTTCTTGCCCTCGTCGGAAGAGACGGTGACGGCCAGGTCCGAGTGGTTGGACATGTACAGCGTGCCCGTCACTGCATTCTCGGGGAGTCCTGCGCCATTCGCTTGGGAGGCGAAGCGGGGATCACGCCACGTGCCTGTCCACGTCGTGCTGGGATCGATCTTGGCATTGGCCCACGTTTCTTTGTAACAGGTCAAGGTACGGTTTGCTGTTCCGTCCACGGAGGATGGTTCAAACCGGGTGTGCCAGTACATCTCATTGCCGGAAAGGAACTGCAGGTTCACTCCGGCGTCACGGGCTGCCGTGACATTGGCCCGTTGCGGTCCTGACCAGTATTCATCGTGGCCCACGGACAGGTACACCTTGTGGTTGAGCAACTCCGCACCATTGCGGTCGGCATCGAGCCCGCTGATGTAGCTGACGTCGTAGCCGTTTTGCTCGAGGAAACGCACCATCGGGTACTCATTGGAGAAATAGAAATCCCTGCCTCCGACCCCGTCCCTCGTGGTAACGGGACGGTTGTAGCTGGCCTTGTAGGAGCGCCCGTTTGCTGCGCCCTGGTAGAAGTCCGAGCCGCCGTAGGTGTTGTAGGCCTGCCACGATTCGTCTGCGGTTTGGAAAACCACAGCTGAGTGGTTGCCGTCGTTGCGCACGATGAAGGTGATGTGGCTCTTTGCACCGGTATCCGGACGGGTGAGAAGCGCGATGTAGACCCCGGAGACCGCGGTGGCGGGAACCTGCCAGGTGGCAGATACTGCCCACGTGCCACAGTCGTAGAGTTCGGTGGTGACATCGGTGCGGCATGCCGGTTGCCTCTGGCGCAGGACCGTGGGCGTGACATCCGCTATTTTGCGGGCGCCGTTTCCGCCGTACCACCCGGTGCGGTAGATACCGATGGTGTACGTTGCCGCGGTGGTATCGATCTTGAAGTCGAGGGGTTGGCCTGCGTTAACGCTGATGTCCGTGGAGAAGCCTTGGATGGTGTCGTCCCCGGCGCCGTTGATGTCCCATTCCGACGCCGGATTGCCCGGCTTGGAGTTCTCGCACGCAATGGGATTTACCACCGGAGCGCACGGCCCCGCTGCCAAGGCCGGGGGTGCTGTGAGGGGCAGCATGGCAATGACCGTGGCGATCACCGCGGGCATAAGGAAGCCCTTGATGATTGGCCGGGGTCGGACAGCTGAAGAACCGTGCATCAGAACTCCTGGGGTGGTACGCCAATTGCGAATACGGGTCCGCGTTTTTGACGCACGGTCCCTGCTTGCCGCTCCCCAGCCAGGGTCAAACCAAGATCTTCAGTTATGGAACCAAGGGCACTTTTCCTGGTTTGTCGTTCCGAAGATCTGGACCGTATCCGGCGAGGGACCGACTGTCATTTCGAAGCCGACGCCGGATTACCGGAACGCATCCGCCAAGTAACCCTTGGCAGGAGTGTAGGTGGGGCGCCCTCCCAGCCGCAAGACCTTCCGGCAACGGATCCGCGGTTATCACCCAAACAGCAGTAGATTTAGGGGATACACACACCCGGGCCAGCCAGGAGATCCGAAGCGCCTTGCATTTGAAAAGTTTGACCGTCCGCGGATTCAAGTCCTTTGCGTCGGCTACGACGTTCGACTTTGAACCCGGCGTCACAGCGGTGGTGGGTCCCAACGGCTCGGGCAAATCCAACGTCGTGGATGCCCTTGCCTGGGTCATGGGGGAGCAGGGTGCCAAGACCTTGCGCGGCGGCAAGATGGAAGACGTCATTTTCGCCGGCACATCCGGCAGGCCGCCCCTGGGCCGGGCGCATGTCTCCTTGACCATCGACAACGCCGATAACGCACTGCCCATCGAGTACAGCGAAGTCACGATCGCCCGGACCCTGTTCCGCACAGGCGGCTCCGAATACGCCATCAACGGTGCACCCTGCAGGCTCTTGGACATCCAGGAGCTCCTCTCCGATTCGGGCTTGGGCCGGGAAATGCACGTCATCGTCGGACAGGGCCAGCTTGATCGCGTATTGCACGCCACCCCCGAAGACCGCCGCGGATTCATCGAAGAAGCGGCCGGAATCCTCAAACATCGCCGCCGCAAGGAAAAGACGGTCCGCAAGCTCGAAGCCATGCAGGCCAACTTGGCCCGGCTCGGGGACCTCACCGCGGAAATCCGGCGCCAACTGACGCCCTTGGGCAAGCAGGCGGAGATCGCCAGGCGCGCGCAAACGGTTCAGTTCGATGTCAGGGACGCCCGCGCCCGTCTCCTCGCCGACGACCTGGTTCAGTTGCGAACCACCTTGGAACGGGACGTTGCCGATGAAACGGCGCTCAAGGAACGCCGCGGGGTCGTTGAAGAGCAACTCGCCGTGGGCCGGCACAGGCAAGCTGCCCTGGAGCTTCGGGCTGCGGAGGCAACGCCACGCCTTAACGCCGCCCGGGACCACTGGTACCAGCTCTCAGCAGCAAGGGAACGGCTCCGATCGCTGGGATCCCTGGCGACAGAACGCCGTCGTCTCTTGGGCTCCTCCGATTCCGCGCCGGATCCAGGGAGGGACCCGGAACAGCTCGAACACCAGGCAGCGCGGGTCCGCGCAGAACAAGCCGCACTTGAGCTGGACATCCAAACCAAGCAGGCAGCACTTCTTGAAGCAACCGTGGCCAAGGACGCAGCCGAAGCGCTCGCCGCGGCCGAAGACAAACGGCTCACAGCAATGTTGCGGGCCGCTGCTGATCGCCGGGAGGGCCTGGCCAGGCTTGCCGGTCAGGTTGCCGCAGCCAGGTCCCGCGCGGAGGCGGCGGAGGCTGAACTCGGACGTTTACGGGAATCGCTCACGCAAGGCGACCAACGCCGTCGTAAGGCCCAGAGCGAATTCACGGCCCTCGAGTCGCAAGTGGCCGGGGCAGAGGATGGCGAAGAGGGCTTGGACGCGGAGTACGAGGACGCCAATGCGGCCCTCGACGCGGTGCTCGCCGAAATCGAGGAACTCAAAGCAGCCGAACGGGACGCAGTCCGTGAGCGCGATGCCCTCGCTGCGCGGCGGGATGCACTGGAACTTGGAATGAGCCGCAAGGACGGTTCCCAGCACCTGCTGTCCGCCGGCAGCCGAGCGATCCTCGGGGCGCTCGCAGGGCAAGTAGCGATTGAACCGGGGTACGAGGCGGCCATAGCGGCCGCGCTTGGCAGCGCATCGGATGCTTTGATGGTGGCGGACCTGGACGGCGCTGTTGCAGCCCTGAGGATCTTGAAAGACGACGACGCCGGACGCGCGGCGCTGCTGCTCGCCAGCAATCCGAATCCCGAAGTCCGGGAACAAGGGAGCGCCCTGCAAGCGAGCCCGCTTCCTGCCGGGTGCCGGTGGGCCGCCGACGTCGTCACCATTGCGGATCCGGCCGCTCACGGTGCGCTGGAGCTCCTTGCCCGGACGGTCGTCGTCGAGGACGTGGCCGTGGCTGCTGAGGTGGTGCGCGAGCAGCCGCACCTCATCGCTGCCACGCGCGAAGGGGATATCTTCACCGCTTTGACGGTCACCGGAGGTTCGGCAACCGCGCCTTCCTTGCTGGAGATCCAGGCGGCAATGGACGACGCCGCTGCCCGCCTTCAAGAGGTCACGGCACGTCTGGAACGGGGTCGTTTCGCCTTGGCAGGTGCGCAGTCGCGCCGCGCCGAAGCGCAGGAGCGGGCTGATGCGGCGCTGGAACGGCTGCACGAATCCGACGCCCGCCTCGCTGCCGTTGCTGAACGCCTGGGCCACCTGAACTCGGTCCTTCGCAGCGCCGTTGGCGAAAGTGAGAGGCTTGCTGCTTCCATGGCCAAGGCCGAGGAGAACATTGCTACGGCCCAACTGGACCTGGAAGTCGCAGCCGAGCGCCTGGCTGCGGCCCAGGAAGCCCCGGAGGAGGAGCCGTCCACCGATCAGCGCGACGAGCTCGCAGCGCAGGCACGGGTTGCGCGCTCCCGGGAAACAGAAGCCCGCCTGACTCTTCGTACCGCCGAAGAGCAAGTAAGCGCCTTGGTGAATCGGGCCACATCCCTTGAACGGGCCGCAGCCACCGAACGCCGTGCCCGTGAAGAAGCGGCGAGGCGGGCCCAGCGACGCCGGGCCCAAGCCCAACGCGCAGCTGCGGTGGCAGCCGCGGTGGAGCGGACGCTCCTTTTCGCGGACATTTCCTTGGCAGAGGCCGGACGTGAACGCGACCTCGCCGAGGAACGGCGCGAACTGGTGGACAAGGAGCTGACCGAGGTTCGGGCGGGAAACGAGGCCTTGGCCAGTGAGCTTGCCCGGTTGACCGATTCGGTGCACCGGGATGAGATGGCCCGGACCCAACAGCGCCTGCGCATCGAGGCCTTGGAAAGCAGATCCATCGAAGAATTGGGGCTTTCCGCCGAGCAACTCGTCGCCGATTACGGTCCTGACCTGCCCGTGCCTGCACTGCCGGTTTCGACCCCCGACAAATGGGCGGAACTCCGGGTCTCCGTCGATGAGCACGGCGAAGCAGTGGCGGAGGGAGTTCCGTTCGTGCGGGCGGAACAGGAGAAACGCCTGAAGAAAGCTGAACGGGAATTGGCTGCCTTGGGGAAAGTCAATCCATTGGCCTTGGAGGAGTTCGCGGCCCTTGAGGAAAGACATCAGTTCCTCAGCTCCCAGCTCGAAGATCTCAAAGCGAGCCGAAAGGACTTGCTGGACATCATCAAAGAGGTCGACAACCGCGTCGAACAGGTTTTCAGGGAGGCATTTGCCGATACGGCGGCACAGTTCGACCACGTTTTCGCCAGGCTTTTCCCGGGTGGAGAAGGACGGCTGGTGCTCACGGACCCCGATGACATGCTGACCACCGGCATCGAGGTTGAGGCCAGGCCCGCAGGGAAAAAGATCAAGAGGCTTTCACTCCTGTCAGGGGGTGAGCGTTCCCTGACAGCCGTGGCTTTGCTGGTGGCAATCTTCAAGGCCCGCCCGTCGCCCTTCTACGTCATGGACGAGGTTGAAGCCGCGCTGGATGACACCAACCTTGGCAGGCTGATCACCATCTTCGAAGAACTCCGTGAATCCAGCCAGTTGATCGTCATTACCCACCAGAAACGGACCATGGAAGTCGCTGACGCGCTGTACGGGGTGACCATGCGGGGCGACGGCGTGTCCACCGTGATCAGCCAAAGGCTCGGTGCCGGCGCATAGCTTTATGAGAGGGTAGTGGGGTGAACGATTTCCTACCCATAATTCTGTCCATTGTCGCTGCGCTCGTGGTGGTCGGCGGACTCGTGCCGGTCCTGGTGAAGGCCCGGAAGTCCGGGGCCACGTACTCCGGAACGCGTGATTCCAACGATCCCGTCCAGTCGTCGGCAGCAGGCGGCGGAACCCTTGTGGAGGACCGCCCCGATTCGGTGACCGCCCCCGCTCCCACCTTCGATGGCGCCACCGAGGGCGTCGACGTTCCCGATGACGCCGCCGGCTTGGAGACCATACCCAGGGATACTCCGGCACCAGTGGATGGCAGGCTCACCCGCCTCCGTGCCCGGCTGGTCAAGTCCAACAACATCCTGGGCAAAGGCCTCCTGGCCCTCCTGTCCGGTGACAAGATCGACGAGAACGTCTGGGACGAGGTGGAGGAGACCCTCCTGATGGCCGACCTCGGCACCGAGCCCACCATGGAACTTGTGGACGCGCTGCGTGAAAGGGTCAAGGTCCTCGGCACCCGCAGCCCCGAACATGTCAAGGCGATGCTGCGCGAAGAGCTGGTCAAGCTCGTGGATCCGGACATGGACCGCTCCCTTAACGTGACCCGCAAGGCCGACCGTCCCGCCGTCGTGCTTGTTGTTGGAGTTAACGGCGTTGGCAAGACCACCACGGTGGGCAAGCTCGCGCGCGTCCTCGTAGCCGAAGACAAAGATGTGTTGCTTGGTGCCGCCGATACTTTCCGTGCAGCCGCTGCCGAGCAGTTGGCTACCTGGGGCCAGCGCGTGGGCGTCCCGACCGTGAAGTCCGACGTCGACGGCGCCGACCCTGCCTCTGTGGCTTACGAGGCCGTCAAGGCGGGCATCGACCAGGAAGTGGACGTAGTGATGGTCGATACCGCGGGGCGCCTGCAGAACAAGACCGGCCTGATGGATGAGCTCGGCAAGGTCAAACGCGTCATCGAGAAGCTGGCCGAGGTGGACGAAGTCCTGCTGGTCCTCGATGCGACCACAGGACAAAACGGCCTCAACCAGGCACGTGTGTTCGCTGAAGTGGTCAACATCACCGGAATCGTGCTGACCAAGCTCGACGGCACGGCAAAGGGCGGGATCGTGGTGGCCATCCAGAAATCACTGGGTGTCCCCGTGAAACTCATTGGCTTGGGCGAAGGCCCGGATGACCTCGCCCCCTTCGACGCAGAAAGCTTCGTGGACGCGCTGCTGAACTAACCCAACGAACCCGTTGTGGATTGAGGTTGCGGGTTCCTCAGCGGTTCACGGGCCATCAGCCAGGCGGCAGCCGTCAGGACCAGCACTCCGCCGGTGATGCCGAACGCCCACCCGTAGCCGAAGCGATCGGCAAGGAGCCCGGCCACTACGGGGCCGATGATGGCGCCGGTGTCAGAAGCCATTTGGAAGACGGCCAGCACCTTCCCTCCGGAGCGGCCACGGCCAATGACATCGGCGACCGCGGCCTGCTGGGCCGGTCCGAGAAGGCCCGAGCCGAAGCCTGCCACGGCCGAAGCCGCAAGGAAGGCTGGTACGCCGGACGTCAACCCGATGACTCCGGTTGCCAGCCCGGTCACAAGCAGGCCGGGGATCAGGAGGGGCTTGCGTCCCCAGGCATCGGCAAGACGTCCGGAAAAGGTCAAGGACAGGGCGTTGCCCACGGCAAAGACGGCCAACGCCCAGGCCGCGGTTCCGGGACCGGATCGCAGTGCGGCAGCGGCGAACAACGGGATGGTGGCCATGCGAACGCCAAAGGTCACCCAGCCGTTGCCAAAGCTGGAGAACACCGCCGCGCGGTAGGCCGAGTCCGCCAGCGCCTCCTTCAGGTTCATCGCCGGTGCAGCGGGCCCTTCCCGGGAGATATTTCCTTCTCCGCTAAGGCTCGTGCGTACCACCAGGGCCGCCACCAACAATGCACCGGCATATGCGAGGAAGGGAACGCGGAGCCCGAACCCGGCCAGGAGGCCCCCCACCACGGGACCGAGCACGCTGCCGATCAGGAACGAAGAGGCGTAGGCACCTGAGACCTGCCCCCGCCGTTCGGGCGGGGCAAGCTTGATGAGCAGGCCCATGGCGGCAACAGTGAACATCACCGAACCAGCCCCGCCCAGGCCGCGGAAGATCAGTAGTTGCCAATAGTTTTGGGCGAACGCGCAGGCAGCGGTGGACGCTGCCACGATCAGCAGACCGGACACGTAGACGTTCCGCTCGCCAAAGCGGCCGATAAGGGCGCCACCCGCCGGGGCGAAAATGAGCCGCATGAACGCAAAGATGCTGACGATGACGGCGGCAGCCGTGGCGCCGACGTCGAACGTCGTGGCGAACTGCGGCAGGACCGGAGCGACAAGTCCGAATCCCAAGGCGATGAGGAACGCGGCGACGAGCATCACCTTGATGTCCCGGGGTAGCCGGACTTTTGTAGTCCGGGCCCCTTCAGCCATGCGGGATTCGGGACTGGTGGTCATCGCGGTGTGGTCCTTTGGCTGGCTCGGAAGGTATGGACGGGACTGAAGGTGTGGACGGGACTGACGAAACATATCCGTAACACGTGTGATATGCACCATTTACGTTGGAGAAGTTCTTGTAACAGCCCTGCAATCTAAAACCTTCGCAGGTGAAACACTGCGCAACCAAACTCTTCTGTAGAACGCAAATGCGTTGGGACAGGCGGCTTAGCCCGCATCTTAAGCAGAGAGGACGCAGACATGGACTTTACCGCCGGTCTCGTTTGGCTCCTGGTCGCTTCAGCATTCGTGCTGTTCATGACCCCGGGCCTGGCATTCTTCTATGGTGGCATGACCCGCGCCAAAGCCGCCTTGAACATGATGATGATGAGCTTCATCGCCATCGGCACAGTGACCCTCGTGTGGGTGCTGTGGGGTGCCTCAATGTCCACCAGCAACACGGACAATTTCTTCCAGATTTTCGCGAACCCGTTCAGCCACTTTGGCTTGCACAACTTCACGGACCCGGCTGACCTCCTCCACGTTGGATACGCTGCCACGTTCGCGATCATCACAGTTGCCCTGATCTCCGGTGCGATCGCCGACCGTGCCAAGTTCTCGGCGTGGACCTTGTTCACCCTCATCTGGGCGACTCTGGTCTACGCACCCATGGCCTACATGGTGTGGGGCGGCGGGCTCTTCTCCAAGGATGGCTGGTTCGGCCAGACTTTCGCGCCGGTCATCGACTTTGCCGGTGGAACCGTGGTTCACATCAACGCCGGTGTTGCCGGCCTGATCCTGGTCCTGATCATTGGCAACCGCAAAGGCTTTGGCCGCGACCCCAACCACCGCCCCCACAACGTTCCGCTGGTCATGCTCGGTGCAGCGATTCTCTGGTTCGGTTGGTTCGGCTTCAACGCCGGGGCAGCAGCAAACGTTCAGCAGGCAGGCCTCATCTGGATCAACACGCTTGCGGCACCCGCAGCGGCGATGCTCGGTTGGTTGATCGTTGAACGAATCCGTGACGGACACCCCACCTCGCTCGGAGCCGCCTCCGGTGTTGTTGCCGGTCTTGTGGCCATCACTCCGGCTTGCGCGAACCTGTCCCCGCTCGGTGCCATCGCCCTCGGTGTGGCAGCAGGCGTTGCCTCAGCCCTGGCCGTCGGACTGAAATTCAAGCTTGGTTATGACGACTCGCTCGACGTGGTCGGAGTCCACCTGGTGTCAGGTGTCATCGGAACAGTCGCCATCGGTTTCCTTGCAACACCCACCCAGGGTCCCGCAGGAGTGTTCTACGGCGGTGGAACCACCCAGTTGGTGGCACAGTGCCTTGCAGCCCTCTGCTCCATCATCTTCACCGGAGTGATGACGTTCATCATTGCCTACCCGATCCACAAGCTCATGGGCTTCCGTATCAGCGAACGTCAGGAAATCGCCGGTGCAGACCTTAGCCTGCACGCAGAAACGGCCTACGAGTTCGGCGTCGGTGGCCACGGCGGGAGCTTCCAACCCCTCCACGACCTCATCACCGGCAAGGTGACGGCCGATGCCGAAGCACCCGTCTCAGGCAAGGAGAGTGTCCAAGCATGAAACTCATCACGGCGATCGTACGCCCCGAGAAGTTGGACGCCATTCGGGAAGGCTTGGAGGCCTACGGCGTGCAGGGACTGACGGTCAGCGCGGCCAGCGGCTATGGCCGGCAGCGTGGGTACACCGAGGTGTACCGCGGTGCTGAGTACAGCGTGGACCTCCTGCCCAAGATCCGAGTAGAAGTGCTGGCAACCGATGAGCAGGCTGACGATATCCTCGACGTCTTGATTGCGAGCTCCAACACTGGCCGTGCCGGCGACGGCAAGGTCTGGACCGTGGACGTGCATGAGGCCATCAGGGTTCGCACGGGCGAGCGCGGGGCGGCAGCCATTTGAGTTCTGCAGCCATTTGAGTTCGGCATTCCGCTAAATCCAAGCGGACGTAGAAATGACAACGGACCGGGTACCGATCAAGGTACCCGGTCCGCTGTGCGTTCCGGCGACGACGTCCGCCGGGTTTCCGACGAGGTCAGTCAGCCACCGAGGTGGCCCAATCAGCGGGACCGGCACTGCCGGCGTCGTACTCTTCCAAGGGGACCGTGCCCCGCTCCCAGGCCCGGAGGACAGGTTCGATGATCCGCCAGCAGTCCTCGGCGGTATCGCCACGGACGGACAGCAGGGGATCGCCCGCCAAGATGCCCTCCAAGACTTCTCCGTAGGGCAGTAGTTCGCTGGCGTTCAGCTCAGCGATGAGGTTTGCGCGATCCAGGCTAAAGACGTCGCCGGGGCCGTTGACGTCGACGTCGAGCTCAAGGACGTCCGGGCCGAACCCGATCCGGAGCTGGTTGGGGGAGTCCACACCGGTGAAGCCGTTGGGGAGGTGGGGGACCGGGCGGAAAGTGATGACGGCTTCCTTCCGTTTGGGGCCGATGGCCTTGCCGGAGCGAAGAATGAAGGGGACACCCTTCCAACGCCAGTTATCGATGTCCACTTGGACCTCGGCGAGGGTTTCGGTGTTCCTTTTCGGATCCACCCCGGCTTCGGCGGTGTAATCGGGGACCGTCCGGCCGGCGAGCTTGCCTGCTGTGTACCTGGCCCTGTGCGTGGAGCGGGCGTAGGGGGCCTTGATGCTGCTGGCCCGCAGGACGGTGGCGACGGCGTCGCGCAAGTCTTGGGCGTTGATGCTTGCCGGGGCGTCGATGGCCAGAAATGCCATGATGTGGAGCAAGTGGCTCTGGATCATGTCCCGGAGCGCACCGGCGCCGTCGTAATACCGGGCGCGGCCTTCCAACGCCAAGTCCTCGTCGAACACGATCTCTACCTTTTCGATGTGTTCCCGGTTCCACACCGGCTCAAGGAACCTATTGGCAAAACGCAGTCCCAGGATGTTTAGCACGGTGGCTTTGCCCAGGAAGTGATCCACGCGATGGATATGGTCCTCGGGAACCAGCGCTGCCAGGGTCTTGTTCAGCTGATGCGCTGACTCCGTTCCGGACCCGAACGGTTTCTCCATCACCAGCCGCGTGCCCGCGGGCAACTGATCCCGATGCAGGACCTCGCACGCTTTCTGGCTGATGTGGGGTGGCAACGCGAAGTACACCGCCACCGGTCCTTCCAGCTGTGCAAGGAGCTCTGCCAACGGACCATCGGCAGTGACATCGACTTGGTGGTAATCGGTGGATTTCACAATGCCGGCAAGGGCCTTCCGCCCCGAACCATCCGCGGCATCGGACGCTTGCTTGAACGCGTCCGTGACCCTTTCCTTCCACTGATCCGTGGTCCACGCGTCCGATCCGGCACCGACCAGTTGAAGTCCTGGCGCCCGTCCGCTGGCCAGGAGCCCCGCAAGTCCGGGCAGAAGGAGCCTGCCTGTCAGGTCCCCGGACGCACCGAGGATGAGCAAAGTTTTAATGCTTGTTTTGTCGGTCACCTTGCCAGCATGCCATCTTGCAGGTCCGGCTTGGTACCCTAGATAGTCGAGTCCCGTAGTTGAGACATATTTGTTGGGGCAAGAATCGTCAAGACTATGGCGTGCCGCATTGGCCGCCATTCGTAGACCATCGAAAGAAGTGCACGGCGCGTGTTCAATTCACTCTCTGACCGGTTGACAGCAACCTTCAAGAACCTTCGTGGCAAGGGGCGGCTCTCCGAGGCCGATGTCGATGCCACCGTCCGGGAGATCCGCCGCGCCCTGTTGGACGCGGACGTTGCCGTATCTGTGGTCCGCGAGTTCACATCGCGCGTCCGCGAACGTGCACTCGGTGCCGAGGTCTCTGGTGCCCTGAATCCCAGCCAGCAGATCGTCAAGATCGTCAACGAGGAACTCGTGGAGATCCTTGGCGGCGAAACCCGGCGTATCCGCTTGGCCAAGACAGGCCCCACGGTCATCATGCTCGCGGGCCTCCAAGGTGCGGGTAAGACCACCCTTGCCGGCAAGCTGTCCAAGTGGCTCAAGGCCCAGGGCCACAGCCCCATGCTGGTCGCTTGCGACCTCCAGCGTCCCAACGCCGTAACCCAGCTGCAGGTAGTTGGCCAACGCGCCGGTGTCCCGGTGTTCGCGCCGCACCCGGGCGCCACGTCCGAGCTTGAGCACCCGGCCGGGGACCCTGTTGCTGTCGCCAAGGCCGGCGTCGAAGAAGCGCGCCAGAAGCTGCACGACGTCGTCATTGTTGACACCGCCGGGCGCCTCGGCGTCGACGCGGAGATGATGGACCAGGCCCGCCGGATCCGCCAGGCGATCATCCCCAACGAAGTCCTGTTCGTGATCGATTCCATGATCGGCCAGGACGCCGTCAACACGGCCCTGGCGTTTGACGAAGGCGTTAACTTCACGGGCATCGTCTTGTCCAAGCTCGACGGCGATGCGCGCGGCGGCGCGGCGCTGTCCGTGGCATCCGTTACCGGCAAGCCGGTGATGTTCGCGTCCACTGGCGAAGGCCTGGATGACTTCGAACTCTTCCACCCGGACCGCATGGCTTCGCGGATTCTTGACATGGGCGATGTCCTCACCCTGATCGAGCAGGCTGAGAAGGCCTGGGACAAAGATGAAGCCGCGAGGATGGCGAAGAAGTTCGCCGACCAGGAAGACTTCACCCTGGACGACTTCCTGGCCCAGATGCAGCAGATCCGCAACATGGGCTCCATGAAGAAAATGCTCATGATGATGCCGGGCGCCCAGAACATCCGTCAGCAGTTGGAGAACTTCGACGAACGGGAAATCGACCGGGTCGAAGCCATCGTCCGCTCCATGACTCCGCACGAGCGGGTAGCCCCCAAGATCATCAACGGCTCGCGTCGTGCCAGGATTGCCAAGGGCTCGGGCGTGCACGTTTCCGAGGTCAATGGTCTCTTGGAACGTTTTGGCCAAGCCCAGAAGATGATGAAGAAGCTTGCCCAGGGCGGCGGGATGCCAGGGATGCCCGGCATCCCCGGTCTTGGTGGCCCAGGCGGCGGCCGTAAGGGCGGCAAGAACGCGCCGAAGAAAAAGCCGCGTTCAGGCAACCCGGCCAAGGCGGCCCAGGAACTGCGCGAGGCCGAGGCCAAGCGGGCCAACGCATCCGCAGCAGCACCTACCGGCGCCGCTTTCGGTCAGAACATGGCAGACTTCGATCCGTCTTCGCTCAATCTTCCCAAGGGTTTCGACAAGTTCCTGGGTAAGTAACCCGGTACATCACTGGATGTCCGGGCCGTGGAATAGGCTGATCGAATGCATAAGCAGCGCGTAGTCTTCGTTCACGGCTTGGGCAGCTTTGGTGCTGCGGCATGGCCGAAGCAGCACGGCATGGCTTTGGCTTATGACGCACTTTTCCTGCGTCGGCACGGTTTTGACGCCCGTGCCGAACCGCTCGCCTCTGACGTCGCGGCAGATGTTGCCATCCTCGTCAACGCGCTGAAGGATGCCGGTGGGGGCCACGTCGTTGCACATGAGCAAGGCGCCATTTCTGCCATGGTGGCGGCAGTTGAACGGCCTGACCTGGTCTACTCGCTTTCGCTGGTTGAGCCGGCTTGCTTGTCGCTGACGGCGGAACTCCCGGCCACGGCCTCCCACAGGGCGCTCATGGAGCCCCTGTTCGAGGTGCGGACGCAACTGAACGACGTCGATTATCAACGCGAGTATTTTCGGCGGGCATTCTCTGCCGAAACCGGTGAGGTGGACACCCCGGAGGCCTTGCGCGCTGCCCGAAGGCTCAGGTTGCAAGCACCGCCCTGGGAAGCGCCCCTGCACATCGTTCCCGGGGTTCCTACCTTGGTCCTCACCGGTGGCTGGGAGCCGTTGTATGAAGAGATTGCCGGCTACCTGCGGGAGACCGGTGCCCTCCACCGCGTAGCAGCAGGCGGGCACCGGCCCCAGGATTCCATCGACGGCGACCGGGTTATCCGGTCCTTCGTCGCGGACGTCGGGCGGGCAATGTCAGTTCAGGCGTCCTGAGTCGTCGCCTGCCGCGGAAGGCACTTCAAGTTCGGGCAGATAAACCTTCCCACCCGCAGCAAGGAATTCCTGGCTCTTTTCGCGCATCCCGGCATAAATTCCCGCGATGGCTTCCTGTGACTGGGCTGAGCCGAATTCATCGCGGATGTCCTGGCTGATTCGCATGGAACAGAACTTGGGGCCGCACATCGAGCAGAAGTGGGCGGTCTTTGCGGGCTCCGCGGGGAGGGTTTCGTCGTGGAAGGACTCTGCAGTGACAGGGTCCAGGGACAGCGCGAACTGGTCCCGCCAGCGGAACTCGAAGCGTGCCTTGGAGAGCGCGTCATCCCGCTCGCTGGCCCCTGGGTGCCCCTTGGCAAGGTCAGCGGCGTGGGCCGCGATCTTGTAGGTGATCACCCCGGTCTTCACGTCGTCCCTGTTCGGTAGCCCAAGGTGTTCCTTCGGGGTCACGTAGCAGAGCATGGCGGTGCCGTAGCGGGCGATTTCGGTGGCGCCGATGGCAGAGGTGATGTGGTCATACCCGGGCGCGATGTCCGTGACCAACGGGCCCAGAGTGTAGAACGGTGCCCCCTTGCAGAGTTCCTGTTGGCGCTCCACATTTTCGCGGACCAGGTGGAAGGGGATGTGGCCGGGGCCTTCCACCATGACCTGGACATCGAACTCCCACGCGCGGTGGGTCAGTTCTGCCAATGTGTCCAGTTCCGCGAACTGCGCGGCGTCGTTGGCATCGGCGATGGAGCCAGGCCGCAGGCCATCACCGAGGGAGAACGCGACGTCGTACTGGGCGAAAATCCGGCACAGCTCGTCGAAGTGGGTGTACAAGAAGTTCTCCTGGTGGTGCGCCAGGCACCAGCCCGCCATGATCGAGCCACCCCGGGACACGATGCCCGTCACCCGGTTGGCGGTCAGCGGCACGTACCGCAACAGGACGCCGGCATGGATGGTCATGTAGTCCACGCCTTGTTCGCACTGTTCGATCACGGTGTCGCGGAAGATCTCCCACGTCAGCTTGTTCGCTTCGCCGTTAACCTTCTCCAGCGCTTGGTAGATCGGCACCGTTCCGATCGGTACGGGGGAGTTGCGGACGATCCATTCGCGGGTGGTGTGGATGTCATCGCCCGTGGACAGGTCCATGACGGTGTCCGCACCCCACTGCGTGGCCCACTGCAATTTGTCGACTTCGTCCCTGATGGAACTTGTGACTGCGGAGTTTCCGATGTTGGCATTGATTTTCACCAGGAAAGCCTTGCCGATAATCATCGGCTCGGACTCGGGGTGGTTGATGTTGCTGGGGATGATGGCACGCCCGGCTGCAACTTCACTCCTGACAAGTTCCACATCGCAGTTTTCCCGGAGCGCCACGAACCGCATTTCCGGGGTGACGATTCCTTGCCGCGCGTAGTGCATCTGCGTGACGGTCCTGCCCTCGACGGCGTGGCGGGGCACAGGTTGCGTGCCCTTCCACTCAGCCGACGCGGCTCCGCGGCGAACGGCGGACTTCCCGTCGTCGAGCAGGTTCCGGCCACGGCCCGAATACACTTCCGTGTCGGCCCGCGACTGAATCCATGGGGCCCTGAAGGGTTCAAGACCCACCACGGGGTCACTGCCAGGACCCGCTGTGCGGTATACCCGCAAGGGAGGGTTGGGGTCGCCGTTGGGAGAGGACTCCAGTGCGATCTCGGTGACGGGGACCCGGATGTCGTGCCCGGGATCCTCAAGATAGGCCAGCGAGTGTGACTGGGATTGGGCAGGGTTGTGCTGTGTTTCGGTGTTACTCAAGGGACTGCTCACTTCCTTCGCCGGCATTACCCGGACAGGTTCAACGGTCGCAGACTGCATCAGTCCGATCTCAGCCCCTGCAGGGGCACCCGTGTGGTCGTAGATGAAGCTATCACAGCCTTGAGGGACGTCCCAGCCCTGGGGGTCCGGACTAGGCTTTTGCCATGGCCAACATCATCGAATTCTCCGGACCCGTGCTCGTCTCGGCCGACCAGGAACGGCGAGGGCTGTGGTCAGTGGATGGCCAGCTGACTTTTGACCGGCCTTCGGCTCCTCCGGACGCGGTGTTGGACGGTTGGGTCCTGCCGGGATTCGTTGACGCCCATTGCCACATCGGGCTCGGAGTGGGCGGGGCGGTTGATGAGCAAACCACACTCGCCCAGGCCCAAGCGGACCTCGACGCCGGGACGCTGCTGATCCGTGACGCCGGATCGCCAACCGATACCCGCTGGGTCCAGCAACGGGAGGACTTGCCTCGCTTGCTGAGGGCTGGCCGGCACATCGCCCGGAGCCGGCGCTACCTGCGGGGCTTGGGCCATGAGATTGAACCGTCCGAACTTGTCGAAACAGTCCGCAAGGAGGCACGCGACGGCGATGGCTGGGTCAAGCTCGTTGGTGACTGGATCGACCGGGACATGGGGGATCTAGCGTCCTCTTTTCCTGCAAAAACCGTCAAGGACGCCATCGCTGCAGCCCATGACGAAGGAGCCCGGGTCACGGCCCATTGCTTCGCCGAGGGCACCATCGATGAGATGCTCGACGCCGATATCGACTGCATCGAGCACGCTACGGGGCTACTGCCGCGGCACATTCCCCGCTTGGTGGAGCAATCCGTTCCGATCGTCCCCACGTTGGTTAATATCGCCACCTTTCCCGATATCGCAGACCAGGCAGCAGGTAAATTTCCTGCGTACGCCCAGCGCATGGTCCGGCTGTGGAAGCGGAGGCGGGAACGTGTGGCAGAAGCCTTCGAAGCGGGGGTGGCGATCTATACCGGCACGGATGCCGGCAGCGTTATCAAGCACGGCAGGATCGCGGATGAGATGGCGGAACTGCACGACGCCGGCCTTCCGCCACTGGCCGTCTTGGAGGCTGCAACGTGGGGCGCGCGGAGATGGCTCGGGGCCCAAGGCATTGCGGAAGGTGCCAGTGCCGACGTCGTCGTGTGCGATGCCGATCCCAGGCGCCAACTGGACACTGTTTCATCGCTCCGGCACGTAGTGCTCAGGGGAAAAATCGTGTTGAGGCGAAACGCCGTTCTTTAGGAATAAATTGAAGCTTCAAGTAATTTAGAAGGATAGAAGGTGCCGAAAGGGCGGCAACCTCGGAACCAGGAGCTTCACATGAGCACATCATCAACCACAGGACTATCCAACCAGGATCTCCTTCCAGCGGAACTCACCATGGGCACCGTCATGCTCAAGGTGGGCGACATGACGCTCATGAGTGACTATTACCAGCGCGCGCTCGGTTTGGACGTTGTGGCTGAGCAGGACGGCGGCCTGTACCTGGGCCGCGTGGGCAAGCCCGTGGTGCACCTGGCGCCCGCGTCGGGGCTGCTCCTTCCCGGCCGTGGCGAGGCCGGGCTCTTCCATACTGCGATTCTCTTCGAAGACCAGCCTTCGCTGGCTGCCACCATTGCAACCGCAGCCGAGTATGAGCCGCGGGCGTTCGTGGGCAGTGCCGACCATCTGGTGAGCGAAGCTTTCTATTTCACCGATCCCGAGGGCAATGGCATCGAGCTCTATTACGACAAGCCGCGCGAAGTGTGGCAGTGGGACGGCAAGAACGTGGTGATGGACAATGTCACCTTGCCGCCACAACGATTCCTTCAGCAGCACCTGAGCGAGGCGGCGGTGACGGGGCAGCGACAGGCTGCCGCCGGCGTCGGGCATGTCCACCTGCAAGTAGGCGACGTCCAGACCGCGCAGGATTTCTACGTTGGGACCCTTGGTTTCGAACGGACCGCCGGCTGGCACGGCCAGGCACTGTTCGTCTCCGCGGGTGGCTATCACCATCACATGGCCATGAACGTTTGGAACAGCAGGGGCGCCGGACCGCGTAAAGATACCTTGGGGCTGGGCGAAGTACTGATCGAAGTGCCGGCGAATGATGACGTCGCAGCCCTGGCTGATCGGCTCAAGGTGGCCGGAATCGACCATCACCACACCGGCTCCGAGCTCCGTTTTGACGATCCTTGGCGGAACAAGCTGCGCGTCGCTGTTCGCTGAGCCAAGCGTCAGCCCATGGAGGGGGAGGGTGCTCCGCACTGCACTAGGCTGGGCATTGACGTCACCGGACTCCGTGCGGGCCGGATGTCGTCGCCCCGTCAGCACGAACGAATGAGAGTACTCTCCCATGGGCTTTGCCGAAATATTTGTAGCCACCCACGCTGAAGCACTCAAGCGCGCCGCCGCCTTGGACCGGGGAGCTGAAGCTGCCGGTCCCGCCGTCAGGATCAATGGCATCACGGATTTTGAGGTTGAGCAGTTGGGCGACCTTGCCGGCCAGGCCGTGCATGCTGCTGGGGCCGACTACGAACTCGCGCTCGTCGATGTCACCAGCGACGCACTTCTGGGCGTTCCGGAGGCCATGGTCAAGGCGCTCGCCGAACTCCTCACCTACGAGAACGAAGGCGATGGCAATGTCCTCGATGACGTTGCCGCGGCGTGGGCCGAGCAGGATGACATGCCTTTCGACGCCGCCGCATCGCGACAATACGTCCAGCAATTGGCGGCCCTGGCGACTGACGTCGAAAAGACCGATCGTGCCGGTCTCTACGTCTGGTCCGTCTGAGGGAAGTGTTGCCTTCTCCCGAATTAGCGACTTTCAGCAGGCTGTAGTGACCAATCACACACGGCCGTCTGTGGCCTAAGTCGTAATCGTTCCGGTCATCTGGCACAATAGACAGGTACTCGATCGGCGCGGCCCCTCTCTCCGTGCTCGTATCTTGTCCTTCGAACCGTCAAGTATGGCCCGCCCCACGGGTGCAGAACGTCGGGTTCAACTCTTTTCAGAAACAGGAGTGACCACAAAAGTGGCCGTAAAGATTCGCCTTAAGCGCTTCGGTAAGATGCGCGCACCGTACTACCGCATTGTCGTCATGGATGCCCGCGCCAAGCGCGATGGCCGTGCCATTGAAGAAATCGGCAAGTACCACCCCACCGAAGAACCGTCGTACATCGAGGTCGCTTCCGAGCGCGCCCAGTACTGGCTCTCCGTTGGCGCCCAGCCCACTGAGCAGGTTGCAGCGATCCTCAAGATCACTGGTGACTGGCAGAAGTTCAAGGGCCTGCCGGGCCAGGAAGGCACCCTGAAGACCAAAGCTCCGAAGGAAGCCTTCGTAGCACCGGAGAAGGGTTCCGTTATTATCCCGGAAGCCATCACCAAGAAGGCCAAGAAGGACGAGGCCGCTGAGGCTCCGGCCGAGGCTGAAGCAGAGACCACCGAGGCTGAGTAAGTTGCTGGCAGAAGCGCTCGAGCACTTGGTTCGTGGGATCGTTGACAGCCCTGAGGATGTCAAGGTCAGCGCCAAGAACAACCGCCGTGGGGAGTCCCTCGAGGTGCGAGTTCACCAGGAGGACCTCGGACGGGTGATCGGCCGTCAAGGACGCACAGCACGCGCACTGCGCACTGTGGTTGCGGCTTTGGCCGGTGGCGAGCAGGTCAGGGTCGACGTCGTCGACACCGACCGTCGCCGGTAACGCGCTCAGCACTGCTTGTCTTAAGTCCGGCCCCTTCACCGAATATGGTGGAGGGGCCGGATTGCTTTACCCCTAAAGTCATTACCGTGGCCCCGGCGGCACGGCATACAAGAATTCAGAGGAACCCATGCAGCTCCAGGTTGCCCGGATCGGCAAGCCCCACGGCATTCGCGGCGAGGTGACGGTGCAGGTACTGACCGACGCTCCTGCTGAGCGTTTTGTCGCTGGAACCGAGTTCGTCGTTGACCCGGCGTCCGCCGGTCCGCTGACCATCCGCAGTGCCCGATGGAACAAGGACATCCTCCTGCTCGGTTTTTCGGAGATCGCCGATCGGAACGAAGCTGAGGCGATCCGTGGCGCGAAGCTCTTCATAGAGACCGAAGAGCTCGACGACGACGACGACGACGAAGGCTGGTACGAGCACGAACTCGTTGGCTTGGAGGCGCGTGTTGGACCTCGGGTGGTCGGCAAAGTTGCCGCTCTCACTACTTTGCCGGCCCAAGACTTGCTGACGGTCACGACGGATGACGGCAAGGAAATCCTCATTCCCTTCGTCGATGAAATCGTGCCCGAGGTGAACGTCGAGGACGGGTACATCGTGGTGACCCCGCCTGATGGCCTCTTTGACATCAACAACGAGACAGGTGAGGAGCCCGGAGACGCTCCCGGGGATGACGCCTGAATGAGGATCGACGTCGTCAGTATCTTTCCGGAGTACCTGGCCCCGCTGGAGCTCTCGCTCATAGGCAAGGCTCGCCAAGACGGTCTCTTGGAGCTCAACGTTCACGACCTCCGCAGCTTCACAACGGACCGGCACCGGACCGTGGATGACACGCCCTACGGCGGGGGTGCCGGTATGGTCATGAAGCCCGAGCCCTGGGCCCAGGCGCTCGAGTCCGTGGTCCGGCCAGGCGATGGCTCCAAGCCGGTACTGATTGTCCCTTCGCCCGCAGGGGAGCGCTTCAACCAGGCGCTGGCCTACGAGCTTGCCGACGAAGAGCAGCTTGTCTTCGCGTGTGGCCGCTACGAAGGCATTGACGAACGTGTCATCGATTGGGCGCAAGACCACTTCCGGGTACTTCCGGTCAGCCTCGGCGATTACGTGCTTAACGGCGGCGAAGTGGCTGTGCTTGCCATGGTCGAGGCCATCGGACGACTATTGCCCGGGGTTGTCGGCAACCCGGAATCACTCATTGAGGAGTCCCATTCCGATGGACTGCTGGAGTACCCGGTGTACACCAAGCCGTCAGCGTGGCGTGACCACGACGTCCCGGCCATCCTGCTGAGCGGGAACCACGGCAAGATCGCCCAGTGGCGCCGGCACGAGCAGTTCCGCCGCACAGCCGAGCGACGGCCGGACCTCTTGGCCGAATACGATGCCGGTTCCTTGAGTCGTGCTGACAAAAACGCACTCGCCGAACTTGGATACGACGTCGTTGATGGCCGCCTGCGACCCCGATCCGGCGGCGAGGCGGACAACTAAAGGCAAGACGCCGCCGTCGAGCCTTTCGTTCGAGCGGTGCTGAGCCGCCGGTTGGCCGGATGCTCGGTCATATGGCAGAATTAACCCTTGTGTCTGCTGGGCTGACACCTGCCACAGGGGGAGTTCAGCCAACAGTCGGACAACCGGCGACGCTAATCAGTAGCGGCACCGGTCACAAAGAATCTTCGGCGGAGATTTCCGGTAGGCCTTCGTGCCCCGGGCTTGTCCGCCGTAACCCAAAGTGAATGACCTGTGGCGTTCACCAGGAGTGGATTAATGCATATCCTCGATAGCGTAGATGCAGCCTCGCTGCGTAGCGATGTTCCGGAGTTCCGCGCGGGCGACACCCTCAAGGTGCACGTGAACATCATCGAAGGCAAGAACTCCCGTGTCCAGGTATTCCAGGGCTTCGTCCTGGGCCGCCAGGGTGACGGCGTGCGCGAAACCTTCACCGTGCGCAAGGTTTCCTTCGGCGTCGGTGTAGAGCGTACCTTCCCGGTACACTCCCCGATCATCGACAAGATCGAGGTCGTCACCAAGGGTGACGTCCGCCGCGCCAAGCTTTACTACATGCGTGCACTGCGCGGTAAGGCTGCGAAGATCAAGGAAAAGCGCGACTTCGCCAAGTAAGTCCTGCGACAATCGCAACGGGTCCAGGAGTAGTGCCCGGTTGTTCCGGAGCAATCCGCAACGCAACAGGGATACGAGTCATGGACACAGCAAAACGCCAGCCCCGGAAACAGGGCTGGCGTTTTGTTTTGCTTGCGCTTGTTCTGGCCGTCGCTATCAGTGGGCTGGTCCGATCCCTGTGGATCGACGTCTACTACATTCCTTCCGAGTCCATGGAACCGTTGCTCCGCACGGGGGACAGGATCCTGGTCTCACGGACGGCTTTCGCGTCCGAGCCGATCCGCCGGGGCGACGTCGTCGTGTTTGACGGAAGGGGTTCATTCGCCCCGTTGAGCAGCGGAAAGGGACCCCTTGCGGACGCAGTTTCCGGCGCGGGTCAATGGTTCGGCTTCACTGGCAGCGATACCACATACGTTAAGCGGGTCATCGGGCTTCCCGGGGACCATGTGCAATGTTGCGACGCCGGGGGCCACCTCACAGTGAACGGTCAGGCACTTGAGGAACCCTATTTGTACCCCGGGGATGTGCCGAGCCTGCAAAAGTTCGACGTCGTTGTGCCCGAGTCACGGCTGTGGCTGATGGGTGACCACCGGTCCCGCTCCGCGGATTCCCGCGGCTTGCTAGGAGCCCCCGGTGGTGGAATGGTTCCCATTGACAGGGTTATTGGCAGGCCGATCCAGATCGTCTTTCCACTTGATAGATTTGCAGGAGTGCCTCGCACCACGCAGGCCGTAACACCATCGAAGAACGGACAGTAGATGCCGGACCAAGCTCCAGAGAACCCCGAGCTACCCGAGGACGACGCCCGGCTCCGTGAAGGCACGGCTGCTGTCGCCGAGGAAGGGGTACCTGCGGGCAGTCCAGGGGGTGCGCACGCCGCCGGGAAGCCGCAACGGAACGCCGCATGGGGTTGGCTGCGGGAGATCGGCACCGTGGTGGCAATCGCCGTCGTCCTGTCGTTCCTGATCAAGACTTTCCTCTTCCGCGCCTATTTCATTCCTTCCGAGTCCATGGAAAATACCTTGGACGTGAACGACCGCATCTTCATCAACCTCCTCGTTCCCCAGGCTTTTGGTTTGTCCCATGGGGACGTCATCGTGTTCAAGGACGAACAGGGATGGCTGGCACCGATACCCAAGAAGGCCCCAGGACCTTTGGATTGGGTGGGAGAGAGCCTGGTGTTCGTGGGGCTCATGCCGGACGACAATGAACAACACTTGGTCAAGAGGGTCATCGGGTTGCCCGGCGATCACGTGACCTGCTGTGACGCACAGGGTCGGGTCAGCGTCAACGGGGTCCCGCTGAACGAGACCTACATCAACCCCGCCGAGGTGCCCCAGCCGAACCCGTTCGACGTCGTAGTCCCCGCCGGCAAGGTCTGGGTGATGGGCGACAACCGCAACCACTCCGCCGATTCACGGAGCCACGCGCAAACCAACGGCGGCTTCGTGAACATTTCGGACGTCGAGGGAAAAGCCACGATCATCGCATGGCCCTTTAGCCGTTGGACGGTGCTCGACAACTACCCGAACGTCTTCCGCAACGTTCCCGCGGCCAAGTAGTTTCAATGCCGGCACCAACCCAAACCCACACCACGGCCAAGTCCACGGGCGGAGCGAAACCGGTAGCCAAAACGGCGTCAAAACCGGCGGTCAAAAAGAAAGCACCGCTGAAGAAGAAGTCCCCGGTCGGTGTTCCCACATTGGATACCGAGCGGTCCTTCCTTGCACCCGGTGTTACCTTGCTGGCAGGCGTTGACGAGGTAGGCAGGGGGGCCTTGGCAGGTCCCGTGACGGTGGGAATCGCCGTCGTCCATCTTGAAACCCATGGCCTCTTGGCGGACGTGCGCGACAGCAAACTACTGAAGCCCGAAGACCGCGAGCGACTCGAGCCCATGGTCCGGCAGTGGGCTGTGGCGTGCGCCGTAGGGCATGCGTCCGCTCGCGAGATCGATGACATCGGCATCATTGCAGCCCTCCGCCTGGCAGGTACCCGGGCGTGGTTCGACATCGTTGAAGCGGGCATCAGTCCCGACGTCGTACTCCTTGACGGCAGCCATAACTGGCTCTCTCCGGACCCACAAGCCTCCCTGTTCGATACGGCAGCCGGTGGGCCGTGGTGTGAGGCGCCGGTGCACACTCGTATCAAGGCCGACATGAGCTGCCTCAGCGTGGCCGCCGCAAGTGTGGTGGCCAAGGTGGCCCGCGACAGGATTATGGTCGATCTCCATGAAGAGGCTCCGGCCTACGGCTGGAACGTGAACAAGGGCTACGCTACCTCTGCCCACAGGGAGGTCATTCGCTCGCAGGGTCCGAGCACCTACCACCGGACCAGTTGGCACCTGACCTGATCGGGTTTCACGTCACTGCGCTGAATGGCGCGTGGTGCTGCGGAGATAGTGCAAGATGGAACCATGAGCGCCGAGGACCTTGAGAACTATGAGACCGACATGGAGCTTCAGCTCTACCGCGAGTACCGGGACGTGGTCGGTTTGTTTAGCTATGTTGTCGAAACCGAGCGGCGGTTCTACCTTGCCAACCACGTGGATTTACAGGCCCGAAGCGCTGACGGGGAAGTCTACTTTGACCTGACCTTGCAGGACGCGTGGGTATGGGACGTCTACCGCTCGGCCCGGTTTGTGAAGAACGTCCGGGTGATCACGTTCAAGGACGTCAACGTGGAGGAACTGCCTCGGAGCGAGGATTTGTCCTTGCCGAAGGATGGTGGCCTCGGGGACCTGGGCGATCTCGGCAACTAGCAGCGCAGCTGGTCTGCTCGTTGCTTCCTACTTGTCCTCCACATTGCCCCGTTTGGCGGGAGTTGCCCACATAGCGCCGTAGTGCAGTGTCCGAGTCCGTTGCCAGCCTGAATGCTGGTGAACGGAGGTGATGCTCGTGCGAGCAAAGGACATACTGGGCCAAAATGGTGAGGCCCTGGCGGCTGAGTTCCTGGAGAACCAGGGCATCCGGATTGTGGACCGCAACTGGCGGTGTGCAGAGGGTGAAATCGATATTGTGGCCATTGAGGGCGATACCCTGGTGGTCGCGGAAGTGAAGACGCGCAGCAGCCTGGATTATGGTCATCCCTTTGAAGCAGTTGGTGCGGCCAAGTTGGCGCGGCTTCATAGGCTGGCATCGGCGTGGAGCAGGGACCACGAGTTAACGCTTCGGCGGTGGCGCGTTGACGTTGTCGCGGTGGTGGCCGACGGCATTGGGGACCCTGTTCTTGAACACCTGCGGGGTGTGGGTTAGATGGGCGTGGGACGCAGCTATTGTGTGGCGCTGGTTGGGCTGAACGGACACATGGTGGAAGTCGAAGCGGATATCGGCCAAACCCTGCCGAACTTCGTGATCCTTGGACTGCCTGACGCGGCCCTGAATGAGGCCAAGGAGAGAATCCGCTCTGCTGCGCAGAATTCCGGTATCCCCTTGAGTCGGCGGAAGATCACGGCGAATCTCATCCCGGCGTCCTTGCCTAAACGGGGCTCTGGTTTCGACTTGGCTATCACCATGGCTGTCCTCCGCGCCGCCGATGACATCCGTTCGGTGGACGGTACCGTGTTTATCGCGGAGCTGGGACTTGATGGGAGGCTCCGGCCTGTTCGTGGGCTGCTTCCAGCGGTCATGGCCGCTGTTCAGGCCGGGTTCCCGGACGTCGTGGTCGCTGAAGCGAATGTTGCTGAGGCATCCTTGGTTCCGGGGGCGAATGTGCGCGGATACAAGACGTTGGCCAGGCTCGCTTTCGACTACGGGGCCGATCCCAAGGACCTCGCCCTCGATTACGATCCCTTGGACACGGAGCCGGCGGACGAACACGGCACTGACGGCGTCCAGGTTCCGGATCTGTGCGATGTCTCAGGGCAGTCGGAAGCACGCCGCGCTTTGGAAGTCGCTGCTGCCGGCGGCCACCACATGTTGCTGACGGGCCCACCGGGTCTATGTCCTTAACCATGCATGCGTGAAGGCGCGAGCGGTGGCTGAATTGCAGTCAAAACGTGCTCGTGACTTTCATCGCGGATGCAGCGCCTGCACGAGCCCGGCCGAGCTGCTGCCCTCGCCTGGGCGGCGGTCTCCGGCAAGACGGTCAGATCTAGTGAGATGGGTCCTGATCAGTCACGGAGGGGTTCATTGGTCATATGAGGCAACGTTCTCGGACCCACCCCTATTGCTAACAGTGTCTGGTCTTCAGATGGTACTGAACTCCATCAGCCCTGGGCCTCGGCACATTCTTTCGCACGCCTGCATCGACCCCGCCAGGACGACCGGGCCAACGGTAAGAAGGATGGTAGGCATGAGTTAGCAGCTTGCGCCACGGGTGCCAGGGGTAAGGCGGAAGTGGTCCATGGGTGGGCTGTGCGCTCCAAAGGGGAGAACGTCTTCGCCCCCATGTGTCAGATTGCATTCCAGGACCCACTCGTGTCCTTGTCAGGAAGGAAAGAAGAGGACTCTATTGTGACAGGACCCGGATGGGGCGCTGACGTCACGTTGGGTGTACCAATCTGATAGTGGTTGAACTGCCATCCATTCGGGGCTTCGAGACCGGTCCTGCTAGGTCCGCTGCCTCAAGTGAGGCGTGGGCCGCTCCGGAAGCCCTCCGAGCTGCGCCCGGGGCTACCCCAGGACCTCCAACTCCTGGAGCTTTCCAAGCGCCACGCCCGCCATAAATTGTGTCTGGTCGACGAGGACACTGTCGTCAAACACTGCCCTGGGCGAGTGCATGGGGGCCCACTCCATGGGGTCGATATCTGGAGACCCAGCTCCGAGGTGCCCGTACGCTCCTGGGACCTCCACGAGGACACGGGAGAAATCGTCAGAGCCGGTCCTGGGGGACGGGCTGGGCACGAACCGGTGCTCTCCGAAGAACGTCCGTGCGGTCCTGCCCCAGAGTTCGGCGTCACTTTCGTGATTGACGGTGGCCGGCATAACCGGAGTGAACGTTGCCTCGGCTGTCAGTTGATGAGCAGTCGCCAGTTGCCGGATGAGATCCGGCAACTCCTGTGCGAGCCGCGCTTCGACACCGGGGCTGAAAGACCTGACGCTGGCCCTGAATTCCGCCGAATCAGGTATGACATTAGAGGCGGAACCGCCATGGAATTGGCCCACGGACAGTACCACGGGATCAAAAACGTTGAATCGCCGGGTGATGTACGTTTGGAGCGCGCCAAGCATTTCAGCAGCTACCTGTATGGGATCCAGAGCTTGGAAGGGGCGTGAACCGTGCCCGCCACGCCCGATAACCTTGACGGACAGATCTCCGAAGGCAGCCATGTAGGAGCCGGCACGGGTCGTGAACACGCCTGACGGGATGTCCGAAACGACATGCAAGGCGTAGGCAGCATCCGGTCGCCTGCCGGCTGCGTTAAGAACGCCTTCCTCCAGCATGATGCGGGCCCCCTCATGTCCTTCCTCCCCCGGTTGGAACATGAAGATGACGTCACCGGTCAGGCTGTCACGTACGGACGAAAGCAACCGGGCGGCACCAATCAGGCCCGCTGTATGCAGGTCATGACCGCAGGCATGCATCGCTCCATTAGTCGAGGCAAAGGGTATTCCCGTCTTTTCTGCCACAGGAAGGGCATCCATGTCACCTCTGAGCAGTACAGTGGGACGGCTCCCGACGGGGGCCTGGGTGGCCCCGCCGCGTAGTACCGCAACCACGGACGAGGCTGCTTTTCCCAGGCTTATTTCGAGGTCGAGTCCCTTGAGTGCCTCAAGGACCCGGGCCTGGGTGCGGGGCAGATACAGGCCGACTTCAGGATCGGCGTGCATTTCCCTACGGAAATCGACCAGGTCGCTTCCATAGGCCGGGATCGCCGCTGTGGCGTCCTCAAGGAAACTCAGCGGTGAAAACCGCACCGTATCTGTCGTTGAAGTATCTGTCATTGAAGGACTTTCTCGTCTCATGTTGCCAGGCTCTGGCCTGCTGCTTTCCCGAGAGGACGCGGACCCCCGTCTTAGCCACGCGTCACGTTCCCGGACTGTTTGTCGCAGGCCCCCACGGGGCCTGGCCTACGCTTGTTGGGGTCGGATATGGCGCCTAGAGCGGGGAATCCGTCCTGTCCACGCCAACCACGCGGTCGCCGGTGAAGAAGCGGACGCCATACTGCGGACCGTGGCCACCGATACCGCTGGTGCCCCAAAAGCTCTGGCGTGAACTGCCGGCGAGGTCGCTCATGAATGTGCCGTTGATGCGGACTTCACCGGCACGAATACGGGATCCCACTTCGATGGCCCTTGCTTCATTGGCACCGAATACGTAGGCATCCAGGCCGGTTGCGGGGCCGTTCGCATGGGCAAGTGCCTCCTCGACCGAATGCACCGGATGTACCGTTACCAGCGGCCCGAAAAGCTCTTCCGTGGCGGCCTCGGCGGCACATCCGACGATCATCCCCGGTGCCATGAACCAGCCGTCAAGACCCGGCAGCTCGCCGCCAGTGACGAGCTTTCCCCCCAGCTCGAGGAGCCGATTCACTGAGGCTTTCAAGCCATCACGCTGCCGCTGGAATGCCAGGGGACCCACTTGCGTCGACTCATCCAAGGCGTTTCCGACCCGAAGCTTACTGAGTTCAAACTTCATAGCTTCAACGAAACGGTCGTGAATCGACTCGTCAACCAGTACTTTGCCTGGCGCCTCACACCACTGGCCGTTGAGACGCGTCATGCCCTGCACAATGGACCGCGCCGCCGAGCTGACGTCGGCGTCATTCAGAATGATCACGGGATTGTTGGATCCGAGCTCCATCTGCATGACCGCCAGGTTGGACGCGGCAGCCTGCGCAACCGTCCGGCCTGCGGAATCGCCACCCGTAAATGAAAGAGCCTCGATCCTGGGGTCCGATGTCAGCAGTGCTCCTGTCTCCGAATTCCCATGAATCAGCTGAAACGCGGCGCCCGGGTATCCCAGTTCGGTCATGGCAGACACGATCGCCTCAGCGAAGAGCTGGCAACCGCTGGGGGCGTTCTCGGAGGGTTTGAGGATGACGGGGCAACCGGCCGCCATGGCTGCCGCCACCTTGCCGACCACGGTGAACGTTGGGGCATTCCAGGGGCCGACGATGAGGGCTGGGCCGAGGGGCTTGCGCAGGATGACCACAGACCTGGCATGGTCAAGGGTCTCCGATTCACCAAGCTGTTCCGCTTCAGCAATAGTTCCGCGGACTCTGTCACCCAGTGCACCGGCAATCAGGCGGGTGGTGCGGATAGGAACCCCGGTGTTGATGCTGTCCTGGAGGGCGACTTCTTCGCTCTTCGCATCGAGGGACGCGGCTACCTTCGTCAAGAGCTCAAGGCGGTCCGGGAGTTTGATGTCTTCAAGTTTCCCGGACCTGTGAAGGGTCGCTGCTGCCGCGAGTGCCCGCTCGACATCATCCTTTGCGGTCTTGCGCATCGGCTGCCGGGGTTCGCCAGTATTTGGGTTGGTAAGGTAGCGGCCGTTTTCCTCGAGCTGCAGCCATGTGCCATTGACAAAGGAGCGTTGCTCGACGAGGTCGGGGGCAATATCAGTCAGTTGGGCTAGTCCTTCAGTCATTTAAGGGTTGCTCCTCTGGTTTCGTTTGTGGGTTTTGTCGTCCATAACCAGTGACGGCAGGGGCTGGCCCCCGATGTTTGCTGTTCATGTTCGGAAGGCTGTGCAGCGGCCTAACGTTCGTTCCGGCCCGGCTGTGGCGCAAAGCAAGATCGCGATCACCGGTAACCAGGCCGACGCCGCAACGATCTACGCAGTTATCTGGATCACGATTGCCTGTTGGTCATGTTCAGCACGACGCGGATCGTCGACGCATCCGCCATCGCTTCGAATCCCTCGTTGATGCGGTCGAAGGGCAGCTCTTTGGTAACCATTCCATCGAGATCCAGCCGATTGTTCAGGTAGTGGTCGGTGAACATGTCGACATCGCTGAGGAACCTGTTCGCACCCATGTACGCGCCTTGGAGGTGTCGGTCGCCGTAGATGAGTGCATCTGCGGGGATACGCAGTTCGGACCCGGTGGGCATGAGACCGAGTATGCTGGCGGTTCCGTTCGGGCTCAGGAGCGAAAAGGCGAGTTCCGCTGTCTCACTGCGGCCGACCGCCTCGATTGCATGGCTAACACCCTGGGGAAGAAGTGACCGGACCTGGATGAGTGTTTCTGTCGGGTCAGGTGATGAGAGAACTGTGTCCGTGGCACCGAAGTTGCGGGCGAGCTCCAGCTTCGCGGGCACGGCGTCAATGGCAATGATCCGTCGAGCCCCAGCCAGCCTTGCACCCTGGATGGCGGCTATTCCGACGCCGCCGCAGCCGATTACGGCGACAGTATCCTCTGGCCCTACTTTTGCGCCGTGAATGACCGCGCCGACTCCTGTACTGATGCAGCAACCGAGAAGACATGCCACCTGGGGAGGCAGGTCAGAGCCGACCACTGCAACGGATGCCTCTTTCACCAGGAAGGCCTCCGCAAATGCGCCGATACCGCCGAGCGACTCGACGCTTGATCCATCATGTGAGATGAGTCTGGGCCGCTGCCGCTCACGCATCGAGTCGACCCGTTCGCACTGGGTCGGGCGCCCGCTGATGCAGTTGCGGCAAGCGCCACAGGACGGGGTTACGGTTGTTACGACGCGGTCTCCAGTCTTAATTCTTGTGACGCCGGAGCCGACGCGCTCGACAATGCCTACGACTTCATGTCCGAGGACCGCCGGCAGGGAGATATCCAGGGCCCCCTTCAGGTAGTGCAGATCGCTGTGGCAAAGGCCAACTCGCTCCGTCCGGATGAGGACCTCATGGTCCTCCGGATCATCCAGCAGCAGCTCGCGGATCTGGAGAGGTGTTCCGGGCTTTTCCAGTACGGCGGCAAGAATGGGTGTAGGCACTTGGCTTCCTTGAGGGTTTAGGCATTTGCAGATGGATCGCTTCGACCATCTTCGGCCCTGGCAGAGTTTCAAAAGTGTGTGGAGGGAACAGCCTTTACGGCCACTATGTGCAAGGTGACCAGCGTCGGCACATGGTGGAATGACAGGGATTAAAGACAGCTTCCGCTTCCAACTCGGGATCCGCTCCGGCTGTCATCCACAGCGGCCCACCGCTCAACATGGTGTTCCATGGCGCGAAGGGCTTCCTCCAGCTTCGCCAGCAGTACCCGGGTCTCCTCTTCGCTGATCACCAAGGGCGGGGACAGGATCACCGCGTTGTTCAGCGGAGCAATGCCTGCCGGATAGACAATAAGCCCCTGGGCGAGGCATTCCTGCACGAAGGTGTTGGCCGCTCCGAGCGCAGGATCGGGCGCCTGCTTGCTTTCCTGGTCCGTAACGAACTCGAAGCCCCACAGCAGGCCCCGGCCACGGACATCGGCCATGCAGTGGTACCTGGCTGCCAGGGAGAGCAGTCCTTCTTTGAGCTGCTTCCCCCGCTGCCGGACGTTTGCAAGGACGTTCCGGCGTTCCATGAAGTCCAGGACCGCCAGGCAGGTGGCTGCCCCCAGGGGATTCCCCGAAAAGGTGTGCCCGAACGGAGCGACACCGCTGCCTTCCCTGAGCGCCTCGACAACATGGCCTCGGAGCAGGACGCCGGCAACAGGGGAATAACCGGCACTTAATCCTTTACCGATGAGAAGAAGGTCCGGGACGACGTTCTCGTAGGAACTCGCAAACCAATCTCCCGTCCGCCCGACGCCCGTGATGACCTCATCAATGATCAGCAGCACATTCAACCGGTCACAGATTTCGCGCAACCGGGAGAGGTAGCTAGCCGGAGGCGTCAGGACCCCGCCGGCGGCTCCAACGATCGGTTCCACGATCACTGCTGCGACCGTGCCAGGGTCCTCGTTCCGAATGGCATCTTCGAAGGCTTGCGCAGCCCGCAGCGCGTATGCTTCTTCGTTCTCGCCCGGCTGCGCGAAGCGATACGCGTAGGCCGGCGGGGCGAAGGAGAACGCATGCAACAACGGCCCGTAGTCGGGGCGGCGTGCTGCATGTCCCGACATTGACAGGGCTCCCATGGTCATGCCGTGATAGCTGATGTTCCGGCCGAGAACTTTGACTTTGCCCGGGAGCCCCCTTTCGCGCCAGTAGCTGACTGCTGTCCGGATGGCGAACTCGGACGCCTCTGATCCGCTGTTGACGAAGAATGCCCAGTCAAGGTCTCCCGGTGCCAGATCGGTGAGCCGCCTTGCCAAGGCCTCGGCGGGCACATTCGTGAACTGGGTTCGGTAAGTAAAGGCCACCCGGCATGACTGCGCCTTCATCGCCTCTGCAACTTCTTCTACGCCATGGCCGATGTTTGCAGTCATGGCCCCGCTGCACCCGTCCAGGTACTGCAGACCGGCTGAGTCATACAAGTAGACCCCCCGGCCATGGGTGACCACCGGGTATGTCTTATCAATGGTCTGCTTCAACAGAGCGCTCTCAGAAATGGAATACTCCTTTACTGTCCTGGCGAGCCTTCTGAGGCGTTTGTACCAGGGCTGATAGATGGTCGCTTGCCTCAGTGGAGGTCCGGCGGTGTTGCACAGGCCTCAGAAGATGCAGGCCGGGCCATCGAGTTGACCCCGTCAGGTATGACCAGAAGTGGGGTGATCAGAGATCAACGGGTTCGGCACTGCTGTGGTGACGTCGTTCTGGAGGTCACCACAGCAGTGCCTCGGGCCCGGCACGAGTCCGGAATCCCGGGGGGTTAGCTCTTGTTTTCCGCCGTAGCGCAGTTCTCGCTTTTGGCCGGTTCGTGCTCCTGGCTTGATACCGGGGGCAGAAGCGCGGCGTATGCTTCGGGCCGTTTTGAGCGCATCACCAGTGCGGTCACCAAACCGCCGACAAACAGGGCTCCCATGACCGTTAGCAGGATGCCTGCAGCCAGGTCACCGCCGACAAGAAGCCCAAAGTTCTGCACGACCAGGAAGACAATCGCGCCGAGACCGATCACAGCAAGAGCGGGAGCAAACAGCGTGGCCCACAGCTTTCCTGTTGCCTTTCTCCGGAAGAACACGAGCACCGAGAATGACGTGAGGGCCATCAGAACCACCACGCCGAGTGTTGCTGATCCCGAAAACCAGGTGTACGCCTGCGTCACCGGGTCTAGCCCGAGGAGCGCCTCGACCCCAAGCAGGGCAATTGCCACGACCGACACAGTCAACGAGGCCCTGGAAGGAGCTCGGTGTCGGGGATGGACCGTGCCAAGCCCGGAGGGGAGCACGCCCTGCGTTCCGAGGGTGAACAGGTAGCGCGTCAGCACGTTCTGGAACGTGAGAATGCAGGCGAAGAGGCTGCTGATCAGGAAGACTTGAAGGAGAGTTGCCAGGACAGGGGAGACGTACTTCGCGGCCAAACCGACCACGATGCTGGTGGGATCATTCGTAGCCACTTCAACGATGTTGCTGTCACCGATACCGGCCTGCATGGCCCATGCGGTGAACGTGTAGAAGATGCCGACAGCGAGGACGGCGATGTACGTTGCGCGCGGTATTGTGCGGTCGGGGTCACGCGCTTCGTTGCGGAAAACAGCGGTGGCCTCAAAACCAATGAATGAGAAGAAGGCAAACATGACGCCCAGCGGCGGGACACCTTCACCCAGACGGGCGGGGGACAGTGAGTCACCGCTCAAACCTTCCGCACCGCCGTGGACAACCACCCCGATGTTTACTGCCAACAGAACGACCGTTTCAATGACCAGGACCACACCCAGCACCTTGGCGGAGAGCTCGACGTCCCGGTACGCAAGAGCACCGCAGATCGCCATCAGCACCAGACTGCACAGCCACCAAGGCAGATCCGGGCCGCCCAGATCGTGAACAGTGGTCTGGGCCGCTGATCCCAAGTATGAACACAGCGCAAGAAACAGGAGCAGGTAAGTACCCAGTGCAAAGGTGGAAGCCCCTAGCCCCATGCCCCGGCCGAGGCCAGTCTGTATGTAGGAGTAAAAGGCCCCCGCATTTTTCACGAACGGCGTCATACGCGTGAAGCCAATCGCGAACAGAAACAGGATCGCCGTGGCGATGAGGAAGAACAGTGGACCGCCCGTGCTTTCCGAGGCAGATACCACCACAGGCCAGCCGGCCACGACAGCTGTCATCGGTGCGGCACCAGCCACAACCATGAACACGATTGATCCGACACCTAGCCCGCGGCCGAGTAACTTGTCGGGGGTCAGGAGTCCGTTGGGTCCGGCATCCACCGGCTCAAATTGAACATTATTAGTTGCCATTCGTCCCTCCCGGACGTTTGAAGCCTAGTCATTTCACGATGCTTTCGACAGGGCGAAAATGAGTAGCACCGCTGAAATCCAACTGCAGTCGTGGCCCCCTTGCCACGGCTGCTGTGAACTGGGTTACAGCCTAAAGTCGCTCCTTACACGCTGCTGTGTCAGCTCTGCACACTATCCCCACCGCTCATGGTCGCAATGCACAGTTTTGGCGCATGTCACCCCGGTGTGCAGGTTGCACATGCCTGACATCGATGTGGTGCCCGTCGCACTCGCTCCCTGGCCGGAGCCCGGGCATGCTCGATACCAACGGAGCTTCCCAGACTCCACATGGGACTAGGAATCTTTGACGAAATCCACTCTCCTGAAGGAGCACCCGAGTATGAGCAGCATTATTTCCGTTTACAACCCCGCTACAGAGGAACTGATTGGTGAAGTCCCTTCGTACGACTTGGCTGAGGTTGACGCGGCCGTCGAGCGTGCCCGGAAGGCGCAGAGCATTTGGGCGCGGAAGCCTATCGCCGAACGCCGTGACGCCCTCTGGGCCATCGCGGACGCTGTCATCGCGCACACCGACGAGCTGGCCTTGCTCGAATCAACCGACGTGGGCAAACCGCTGGCCGCCGCCCGGCAGGAAGTGCTCGGAGTAGCCGAATGCTTCAAGTACTACGCGGGCATTATCGACAAGATCCTCGGCGACACCATTCCCGTCGACGGTGGCATCAGCATGACCTTCCGTGAGCCGATGGGCGTCGTAGCCGTCATCTCCCCGTGGAACTTCCCTCTGCCGATCGCGTCATGGGGTATCGCACCTGCCCTCGCCTGCGGCAACGCCGTAATCGTTAAGCCTGCGGCCCTCACCCCGCTGTCCACTGTCCGTCTTGGCCAAATCGTGAACGAACTGGGCGTCGTCGGCGACGCGCTGCAGGTCCTCACCGGCTCTGGGGCACGCGTCGGTAACGCCCTTGCCGAACACCCCGGCGTTAACAAGGTCAGTTTCACCGGTTCCACCGAAACCGGCCGGTCGATTATCCAGGCAGCGTCCAAGACGATGAAACGGGTCACCCTCGAACTGGGTGGCAAGTCCGCCAGCATCGTCTACAACGACGTAGACCTTGCAAAGTGCGTCCAGGCGGCGCCTATGTCTGTCTTCGACAACACTGGTCAGGACTGCTGCGCCCGCAGCCGTTTTCTCGTTCAGCGGGGAGTCTTCGACGAGTTCGTTGAAGGGTTCATCGAAACGACCCGCGCCCTGAAGATCGGTAACCCGCTCGATGCCACAACAAATCTCGGCCCTCTGGTATCGGCCAGCCACCGCGAATCCGTGTCCAGCTTCCTCGGTGACGGACTGAACGTTGTCACCGCAGGCGAGGCACCGGAGGGTCCCGGCTTCTGGATGGCACCGCGGATCGTTATTGCGCCGGACCCCAAGAGCCGGGTGGCAACTGATGAGATCTTCGGCCCCATCGCCTCGGTCATCCCCTTTGACACCGAGGAAGAAGCCATCGCCCTGGCAAACAGCTCCATCTACGGGCTCAGCGGCTCCATCTGGACCAACGATGTAGGCCAGGCACTCAGGACAGCACGGGGAGTGGAGTCCGGGGCTCTGTCCGTCAACTCCAACTCTTCGATCCGGATGCAAACGCCCTTCGGCGGCTTCAAGCAGTCCGGCATCGGCCGCGGACTGGGCCAGGCAGCCATCGAGGCCTACACCGAACTCAAAACCGTCTTTGTAAGGACTGATCGTGACAACTGAGACAGGGGAACTGGTCCGCACCGACCAAGGCATCTCTTCCGAAGTTTCCGGTGCAACAGACAGTGCTGTGCAGACCCTGAGCGTGCTTTACGGCAGCCAGACCGGGAACGCAGAATTCCTGGCATCCAAGATCGTGGACAAGGCAAACGCCCAGGGCTATGCAGCCGAGCTGATGAGCCTGGACATGCTCACCCCCGAAGATGCGGCGCGCAAGGACCGGCTGCTGATCGTTACCGCCACACACGACAACGGCCACATGCCCGATAACGCGCAACCGTTTTGGGATCAACTTCAGAGCGCTGGCGCAGACCTCTTTGAGGATGTGCCCTTCGCGGTCCTTGCCATTGGCGACTCGATGTACGAAGACTTCTGCAAGGCCGGCATCGACCTTGACACACGTCTTGGCGAACTCGGCGGCAAGCGGATCCTTGACCGCCTTGACTGCGATGTCGACTATGACCTGACGTCGGGCAAGTGGATCAAGGGCATGCTTGAGACCTTCAAGACAGTTGTTCCCAAGAAGCCAGGCAAAACCCCGCAAGCCTCCTCCGCCCCGGGAACAACGCCCGCTGAGCAGCCCAAAACCACCCGCCGGGAACCTGATACGGCCACTGTCGTCGAGGCCCGCCTCCTGAGCGCTCCGGAGTCTGAAAAAGAGGTCTGGCACTATGAGCTGGAGGTCAGCGGCGACGGCCGCAACTACCGGCCGGGTGACTCACTCGCCGTAATCCCGGCCAACTCCGGCGAGCTCGTCGATGACCTCCTCGCCTTTCTGGGCCTCGAGGGAAGCGAGGTGTTCGGTAACGACGGCAAGACAGTACGCGAGTCCCTCCAAAACGACTATGAGCTTCGGCTGCCTCATCTGGGCATCGTGGCCTGGCTGGTTGAAGATCTCGCGCCCGATCATCCCGTGCGGAACCTCGTCGAGTCCGGTGATCGCCTGGCGTTGGAGAATTGGCTGTGGGGACGGGACATGCTGGACGTCCTGCAGGAAACGAGATCAACAGATGTTGATCCGCACGAGTTCATCCCAATGCTGCGGCCTTTGCAGCACCGGTCTTACTCCATCGCATCCAGTCCACTTGCTGACGGTGACCGTGTCCACCTGACGGTCTCTTCCGTGCGGTACGAGGCTGCCGGGCGCCGGCATTCGGGCGCTTGCAGCGGTTTCCTCCAGTCCGCCGCGGAAACCAAGACGGCCATGAAAGTGTTCCCGCTGCCGGCCCACGAGTTCCACCTGCCCGACGACAGCTCAACTGATGTGATCATGATCGGCCCAGGCGTCGGAATTGCCCCGTTCCGCGGCTTCCTTCGTGAGCGCGAAGTCTCACAGGCCCGGGGACGGAACTGGCTGCTCTTCGGGGACCGTCACGAGAAGCCGTCCTGGCTCTATCAGGATGAAATGGAAGAACTGCAGACCAATGGAGTGCTGGACCGGCTCAGCCTGGCGTTTTCCCGGGATCAACAGGGCAAGGTCTACGTCCAGGACAGGATCCGCGAGGAAGGTGAAGACGTTTTTGCCTGGCTGTCGGGCGGTGCTTCGGTCTACGTGTGCGGCGGCAAACAGATAGCACCTGACGTTGACGAAGCCTTGCTGGCCGTGCTCATCAGCCACGGTGGAATGACGCCCGAATTGGCGCACGACTACCTGCAGTCCATGAAAGGCGAAGGACGTTACGTCAAGGACGTCTACTAAGCCTGCCTGCCCGCTCGGTTCCGGGGATTTTCGCACCCCTGGAACCGGGCAGGAACACAACAAAGCCTTGGCCTGAGTGCAGGGACGCGGTCTCAAATGTGACGTGGCTTACCGAATGCATGTAGCCGGCAATCATGATGTGCACTTTGCACATACGCCCGCGAGACCCCGCATTTAGTGTCTTTAGTAACCGATATCAATGAGGATAAAGAGGTACACAGTGAATCCGATCACACAGGTCCCGGAGGACCTCCAAGAACTCGAGGCAATCGACATGCAGGATAAAACCGCCGCAGGGTCAGCCCACGACGAACTGCAAAAGTTCGTCTCCGAAAACGACATCAAAACCTTCAAAGTGGGCGTCGTGGACCTGGACGGTGTGTGGCGCGGCAAGCGCATCCCCGCCCGGTACTTCCTGGAAAGTGTCGCTGAGCGCGGCACAAACATCTGCAACATCATCTTCGGCTGGGACATTCAGGATGAGATCATTTCTGATCTCAGCTACACGGGGTGGGACTCGGGCTACCCTGACGTGACCCTGCTGCCGGATCTCAACACCCTGAAGGTTGTTCCGGGGGAACCTGGGGTCGCATCCGTCATTTGCGATGCCTACGAAATGTCCGGCGAGCCGGCGGCGATCTGTCCCCGGAGCATTCTTAAGCGGGTTGTGAAGAAAGCCGAAGACCTCGGTTACTCGCCGGTCTGCGCCTACGAGTTCGAGTTTTACCTGTTCAAGGGGACTCCAACCGAGCTTGCCGCCAACGGCTGGCGTGACCTGACTCCCATCACGGCTGGCAGCCACACCTACAGCCTCGTCAGGGACACAGGCACCGAGTTCCTCATCGGCGAGATCCGCCGCCGCCTGTCTGAGCAGGGTATTTTCATCGAGGCCAGCAACAGCGAAAACGGCCCGGGCCAGTTCGAGATGAACATCCACTACTCGGATGCTCTCGCAGCCGCGGACAACGCCCTCCGGCTTAAGGCCACCGTCAAGGAGGTCGCAGCTGAAGCCGGCTACACGGCATCGTTCATGGCCAAGATCAACCCGGAGTGGGCCGGCTCCTCCGGGCACATGCACCAGAGTCTCTGGGATCCGGAATCCGGCAAGTCAGCTTTCGCCAATGCCGAGGAGCCCGGCGAGCTGAGCGCCGTCGGGTACAACTACCTGGCGGGCGTCGTCGAGACGGCGCCGGAGCTTACCGCCCTCTACCTGCCCACCATCAACTCCTATAAGCGGACCGAAGGCGGGCAATGGGCCGGATCCAGCGCCACCTGGGGCCTGGACAACCGTACGGTTGCCATCAGGTCCATCCCGTCAACGGGCAGTGCTGCGCGCATCGAAAACCGGGTACCTGGCGCTGACGCCAATCCTTACCTGGTCATCGCTGCCAGCATCGCCGCCGGCCTGCACGGCGTGGACACAAAGATGACCGCTCCCAAGCGGGTGGTAGGCAACGCATACGCCCTGGAGGAGGGACACCAGGTAAAGGAGCTCCCCGCAACACTCGGCCAGGCCATCGAACAGTTCGAGAAGAGCGAGGTCGCCAAGGAGTACTTCGGTGAAACCTTCGTCACGCACTACGTCCAGACGAGGCGCTGGGAGCTCCGCAAGCTTCAGACCAGTGTCACCGACTTCGAAATCGCACGTTACCTGGAACGAATCTAGCGCCCAGTGCAGCGCTGAGAAGCGTTCAATCCACCATTTTCCTTACCAAGAAAGAAGAAACACCCAATGACTACTCACCCCGGAAAGATCGCCGCAGTCACCGGAGCCGCGTCCGGAAACGGCCTTGCCATCGCAGAAAAGCTGCTCAAGGAGGGCGCTACCGTCGTAGCCCTCGACCGTGACGAGGCCGCGCTCGAGCGCCTGGTTGGCCAGCACCCGGAAATGGTTCCTGTTGTTATGGACGTCGCCGACGAGGCTTCGGTCGGCAGCGGCATGGCCGAGATCGATGCCAAGTTCGGCCGGCTCGACACCCTCGTCAACAACGCAGGCATCGTCAAGGGCAGCAACTTCGATGACCTCGGCGTTGCCGAATGGGACCAGGTCTTCGCCGTGAACTCCACAGGCCCGTTCCTGGTCAGCCAGGCTGCACGTCCGCTGCTGGAGAAGGGCGCCGCCGCCCGAGGCGACGATTCAACCAGCGCCATCGTCAACATCACATCAGTCGAGGCCCATATCGTCATCGCCAGCAGCGGGCACCCCCAGGTGCATTACAACGCTTCCAAGGGTGCACTCCTGATGTTCACGAAGGCTTTGGCCATCGAAACCGCGGCTTCCAAGATCCGCGTCAATGCTGTTGCCCCGGGCTTCATCGAGACCCCGTTCACCAAGTCCGTGCTGGAGAACCAAGAGGCCGTGAAGTTCCTCCTTGACCGTACGCCGCTCGGACGTATCGGCCGCCCGTCCGACGTTGCCAACGCCGTCGCGTTCCTGGCCAGCGACGAGGCCAGCTGGGTGACCGGTACCACCATCCACGTCGACGGTGGCTGGCTGGTTTACTGACATGAGGGCGCCCCTTATTGCCATTTCAGCGGCTCGGCAAACCGTCGATACCGCCTTCGGCCCGATGCCTTCAACAGTCCAGAACATGGCCTACGCCAACGGCGTCCTTGCCGCGGGCGGCCGTCCTGCCATTCTTCCGTCAACGGCAACAATCCCCGATGCGGCCCTTGAAGGGTTCGACGGGCTCATCCTCACCGGCGGCGGCGACATCAGCCCCCGACTGTATGGCGAGGACCCGATCGACACGGTCTATGACGTCTGCGATATCCGGGACGATTTCGAGATCGAGCTTTACAACGAGGCCATGCTTCGTGGCATACCGGTCCTGGCGACCTGCCGGGGAATGCAGCTTGTCAACGTCATTCGCGGCGGAACCCTGGTCCAGGAAGTAAGCCCGGACCGAGGGCACTGGCAGGACAACCCTTCGCACCAACCGTGGCACAGGGTGCAGCTGGAACCTGATTCCGAACTTGCCCGGATCGCTAAAGGCCTGAGCATCCCGGTGAACAGCTACCACCACCAGGGCCTGGGAAGGCTCGGGAAAGCCCTTCGCATTGTGGGACGGGAAGGCGATGTTATTGAGGCAATCGAAGCCGATGATGCCAGCCTGATCGGGGTGCAGTGGCATCCCGAACACATGGTCGATTATGACGAAGCCCAGAAGGCTCTCTTCGTGGATCTCGTGGAGAAGGCCGCGGCACACGCACAGTCAGAGCAACTACTTCAGGAGCAATTCTCATGAGCACAGAAACCGAGCGCGGGCTCAGCCACAACAAGTCAGACTTTGACTTCCACGGACGGGCACTCGACAACATTTTCGACGACTACCAGGACATGCTCGCCAACGGTCCTGTCGGTCACAGCGACAAGTATGGGGGCTTTTGGTACATCACCAAGAGCGAAGACATCTTCAATGCAGAGCAGGATCCTGACACTTTCGCTGTCGGTCCCTCCATGCTCCTCCCTGCCTTCGGCACCGATGTCCCCCTTATCCCGATTGACATCGATCCGCCGACCCACGCTGACTTCCGCAAGATCCTGCTGCCGATGTTCACTCCCATGAATGTTTCCAAGCTGGGCCCGGGAATGCGGGAGACCGCCCGGCAGCTCTGCCAGGAGGTCCTCGCGGCGGGCGACGTCGTTGATGTCTCGGCGAAGCTTGCCCGCCCGATGCCGACAATCATCTTTAGCCGCCTGGCCGGATATCCGGAGCAGGACTGGCCGATTTTCGACCGGTGGATCGATGAGATCATCTATGAGCGCACGGCCCATCCTGAAACGGCCTACGCGGCCGGACGCGAGCTCAACGATTACTTCGACCGCCTTCTCGACGAACGGGAAAAGGCCGGACCGGAAGCAGAGGCCAGCAACGATCTGATCACCCAGCTTCTGAAAGCGGAGGTGAAGGGACGGAAGCTCACGCGTGAAGAACTGCTGTCGTACTGCTACCTGCTCTTCCTGGCCGGGCTGGATACGACCGCCTGGGCAATCCGGTCCGCCCTTTGGTACCTTGCCGGCAACCCGCACGCCCAGCAGCAGTTGCGTGAAGACCCGGACCTGATCCCCACAGCTGCCGAGGAGTTCCTGCGGACGCTTTCTCCGGTCCAGGCCATGGCCCGCACAGCAAAAGCAGACACAGTTGTCCGTGGCCAGGAGATCAAGGCCGGGGAACGCGTCGTGCTCGTCTTCGGCGCGGGCAACCGGGACCCGGAGGTCTACGAAGAACCCAATGAAATCAAGATTGACCGTGAAGACAACCGCCATCTGGCCTTCGGCGGCGGTATCCACCGGTGCCTTGGATCGAACCTTGGCCGCGCCGAGATGGTTATTGCCATGGAGGAATTCCTGAAGGCTGTCCCTCACTTTGAACGGGCGAATGACGACGAGCCGTGGCACGGCGTCGGCCCGCTTACCCTCAAGATTGGAGCTTGATCACTATGGGAGAACTTTGGGTCGATGGAGGGCGTTGCCAGGGCCACGCCCGGTGCTGGGCGCTGGCACCCGAAACCTTCGAGATCGACGAGGAAGGCTATGCGCACGTCATTCCTGGCCGCGAAAACAGCGGCGACGAGCCGAACGTCCGCAAGGCCATCCGGAACTGCCCTGAACGGGCAATCCTTGAACGGGAATCGACCGAGGCCGGCGAAAAAGCCGCAGAGGTTTCGGCGTCGTGACACATCTGCCAGACCGGGTCGCGATTATTGGCGCTTCGGTTGCATCGGCGATGCTGATTGAACGCAGCCGTGAGCTTGGGTTTGCAGGCGAATTTATCGTCATAGATTCCGACCCGAATGCGCCTTACGACCGGCCCCCGCTGTCCAAGCAGTTTCTTTTAGGCACTGGTTCCGTCGAACCGGCCGAGTGGTGGCCGGAGGCTACGCCGATCCTCAACGCAAAGGCGATCGGGCTGCTCCCTGACAAGCGGACTGTTCTGCTGGACAAGCTCGGAGAAGTGGCGGCTGACGCGGTCGTCATCGCATCCGGAGCCGGTTCCATCAGACTGCCAAAAGAGCCGGCAGGCGTTCTCAGCCTGAGAACCGCCGAGGATGCCCTCGCCCTGCGCAATGCCGTGGATGCAGGGGCTGCCAGTGCGATCATCATCGGCGCCGGAACCATTGGTGCGGAGCTCGCCTCCACACTGGCCCAGCGTGGGCTTGCGGTCACCGTAGTGGATCTGGCTCCGCAACCAATGCAGCGCTTCTTTTCAGGACATCTGGGGGAAGAAGCAAAGGCATGGATGCACTCGGCCGGTGTTGTAACCCACTTTGGAGTTGCTGTGGAGTCCATTCAGAAAACCGATGCCGCATGGACAGTCCAGGTCAGCGGCCTGGACCTGCACGCCGACCTTGTTATCAGCGCTGTCGGCGCCCGGCCCAATACTGAATGGCTGACCTACAGCGACCTCGACATTTCCAACGGAGTCCGTTGCACTGCCGACGGGAAGGCGCTGCTGACCAGCGGTGAAATCGCTGACGGGATCTTCGCTATCGGAGACGTTTCGGCACGGCAGGCCGAGGACGGAACGTTTCGGCGGTTCGAGAGTTGGACTCAGGCGCAACGGCACGGTGCAGCCCTGGCTGAATACTTCGCCGGCTTCGAATCCATGGAACTGGAACAGGCTCCGTACGGATGGACGGAGCAGTTTGGTCGAAAGGTCCAGGTACACGGGATGCTTCCGCCGGAAGGCGAACTTGTGCAGGTCTACGCTGCCGAGGAACGCAACGCCGCCTTGTACCGGATCGGATCCGCGGAGGAGGAGGCGGCCTGGATTGGCGTCAACGCGCCAAGGCAGTTCAGTCGGGCCTCCATGGGCATGAGCCTCCTAAGCTGAAAAGATGAATACCCCTGCTGAGCCCGCGGCGCCGCAACCGAACGAGGTCCTGCCGGCTGACTATCGCCAAAAACTCCAAATAGCAGAGCTCCGGGCAGATACCCTGTCTGAGCTCACGCAGCTCATGATGGAAGGACCCGATCCGCTCGCGCTTGCTCAAAGGGCAGTGGACCTGGTTGCCAGGGCAACAAACTCAGCAGGGGTTTTCGTCTACCTGTGGGATGAACAGGAACAAGTTCTTGTTATGCGTGCAGGTACCGCTGGAGTGCAGAGCCAGCAAGTTGGAAGGGTCACCCTTCGCCTCGGCGAGGGGGTAACCGGCTGGGTGGGGCTTACCCGGCAGTCAGTTGTCCTTAACAAAAACATTCAGCAGGATCCGCGGTTCGTCAGCATCAGCGAACTGCAGGAAGAAGATTTCAACTCGATGCTGGTAGTCCCGATCGTGGCTCCGACCGGGACGCTCCTGGGTGTATTCAGCCTCTGGTCGTATGTCGAGGAAACCTTCACGTGGGAGTCAAAGCTGATTGCCGACGAGGTGGGCATGCTGCTTGCCAGCGGCCTGCTGCAGGCTGAGACTGTTGATGACTTGCGGCGTCAGTCTGCAGCAGCACATTTCCTTGTAGATTTCCCGATCAACTCCGCCACTTCGGTTCTGCAATGCGCTCAAGTGGCCGCCCAGTCGATCCTCAAGCACATGAGCTCCGACGGTTGCGTCATCGAATATTTCGGTCGTGGTCCAGCCACATCCCCGCCCACTGCCATCGCAATGGACAAGGGCGAGCGAAGCGGAACAGTGGTTCGAACCACTCACTCACGAACAGCAACCTCCGAATTTATCGAATCCAACTTCGCCGGACATGAGCGGATATCTGTTTCCTTCGGCCTGACGAGCACCCGGGGCATCGTCACCTGCTACCGTCCACGCCGCTATTCCGCCAGGGAACTTGACCGACTCAGCGCCATTTGCTCCCAACTGGCCGCCCTGTTTGAAGCAGTAGAACTGGAATCGGTAGGTTCCTCCCATGCTTCACGCCTGCTTCGAAGCGTCGGCACGAGCACATTCGCCCGCATTCTGGAGGAGTCAGGCTGGTCAAAGGGCCGCACACTGCCTGTCCTGGTACGGGTGAAACGGCTGAAATTCGACTCGGATGCGGTGTCCAGGCGCATTGCCCCCTACCTGCAGGAACTGGCCGGCCCACGGTCCCTCGTCTTCACGGAGGGACCCCTCAGCCTGCTCTTTATTGATACCCCCTCCGGTACGGGAGAGGAGATCAAGGCGAAGCTGGAGACAACTCTTTCTGAGCTCGACGAACACCGCGGCGTCTCAGCCTTCGCCGGCCTCGGTCCGGTGGCCCGCGATGTCGCTTCCCTGCAGCCTGCGCTTTCCGACGCCGAGACCGCACTGGCATGGACAGAACTGGTTGCCAGGACGTCCGGGAGACGGGTCACCTCTTTCAGCGAAATAGAACATCTGCAGGACGTGCCGCTCGTAGGGGAAGGGATGTCTGCGGAGATCAAGGACGTGCTCGCTGAACTCAGGTCCCTCATGCGCTACGACGCAGAAAATGGAACCCAGTTGGCCGAAACAGTTGCCATGCTGCTATCCAACAAGGGATCCATTGCGGACACGGTCTCCAAGTTGCACATCCACCGCAACACGCTCCGGCAACGCCTCCAGCGCGTAGAGCAGCTCATCGGTCATTCCTTCGAAGAATCCGGAGACTGGCTACCCACAGGCATTGCCGCACGGTTGGCGGTGCGGGAAGGCCAGCGCGCGGTTCTTCAGTGACGGCAACGGCCGCCCAAACTAAATTCCTGTTCAAGGACCGTCCCATGGTGTGAATAGTGTCGACCCCAGCCATCCGAAGCGCCAATGCCTCAGCTCTGCAAGCACACACATTCGGATCTCCATGTGCAAATGGCACTGCGGTCGCGGCGATGCCGTTCGCTACCTTGAAGTATTGGAAACTCCGATCGCCCGATAAGGAATTCGAGCATGACCTACCAGCCAGATCTTTCCCGAGGCGCCGGCACTTTGCAGGCCCTCGTCATACAGCCGGATCCCTATTGCCCGATCGACCGTCTCGGCCTGTGGCTGCACGATGAGGGTATAACCACCAGAATTGTCCAGCCATTTAATGACGACGTGATCCCGGAAATACTTCGGGAGGACGCCCTGGTGGTCCTGGGCGGTGACATGAGCTCGCTGGACGACCATGTCTATCACTGGCTTGCCCACATCCGCAGCCTTATGGCAGCTGCTGCCAGCCACAGGAAGCCCACACTTGGGATATGCCTCGGAGCTCAGCTGATGGCACAGACTTTCGGCGGTACGGTGACCAGGGGCGACCAGGGCCTCGAGGCGGGAGTCGTAGAGGTAGCATTACGGTCCGAGGCGGCCGGGGATCCCCTGATGGCCGGGTTACCGGGCCCTTTCTGCGCCGGGGCCATGCATGGGGACATGATCGACCACCTGCCACCTTCGGCGGTCTGGCTCGGGATGACCGCCCAATATCCGCATCAGGCTTTCCGGGTAGGCGAAATGTCGTGGGGAGTTCAGTTTCACCCTGAGCTGTCGCCGGCGGTCTACCGCCAGTGGCTATCCCTGGTCGACGAGAATGACGCGGTTGCCATGGAGCGGGCAGGGCATGGTATGCAGGCGTTCGAGAATCAAGACCAGATTGTGAGGGAGCATACTGAGGCAATGGCACGACGCTTCGCCCACCTGGTCCGAACGACCGCAACAGTGGCTTCCCAGTAGACCAAGTGGTGTGGCGGCGCTGCCGTTGCGGCTTGGACGTGTCCTGGACATCCGGCGCCGCGCCTCCTGCCCCCGGCACCAGTCATTCCAAGGGGGCGGGAACATGCCATATCCGTCGTGATCGGATGCGCCAGGTATGTGGCCCTTCGCAGATGAGCGTGGTTAGTGCTGGCTGAGACTGTCCCCGCCGGGCATTGGATGTTGTCGGTGCGGCGTGGTGCGGTGGGAATAAGGTCAGGGCCTCTTTGAATTGGTTGCGGCCAAGCAAACCAACACCCAAAAGAGACCCTGACATGAATAACTCTATGTCTTGTTCCGGTGGCCGCTGGTGCACGCGCGCCGGATGCGCTGCTCGGTGTCGAGGGCCTCCACATCAACTCCGTCACAGCAACCGCCAACGGCCTGGTTCTGCACGTCGAAACCGGTGAAACCCTCAGTGGCTGTCCGGGCTGCGGCGTCGTCGCGGTCGGGCACGGCCGCCGGCCGGTTCGTCTCCATGACACCCCGTGTTTCGGTCGTCCGGTGCGGCTGCTGTGGGCCAATCGCGTCTGGCGCTGCCCCGACCCGGACTGTCCGGGGGAACACCTTCACCGAGGAACACCCGTTGGCCGGGCCGCGGGCGAAACTCACCGCCCGGGCAGTGGCATGGGCGACCGACGCGCTGCAGCGTTTCGACACTTCCGTTTCAGCCCTGGCCCATCAGCTCGGCTTTTCCTGGCACACCGTCTGGGACGCCATCAAGGCAGAGGCCACCAGGCGCATCGGCATCACGGAACGGCTGGCCGGCGTGAACGCGCTCGGCGTCGACGAGCATGTCTGGTCACACACGGGCCCGCCGGGATCCGGCATGGTCACCGGGATCGTGGACCACACACGGGACGCCCGCGGCATAGTTCACGCCCGGTTGCTGAACCTCGTTCCAGGACGGTCCGGGAAGGCCTACGCCGACTGGCTCAAAGAGCGCGGTGCCGCCTTCACCACCGGCATCAAGACAGCGGCCCTGGATCCGTTCCGTGGCTACGCGAACGCAATCCGCGATGAATTGCCAGAAGCCATCACCGTCCTGGACGCGTTCCACGTCGTAAAACTCGGATCGGCCATGGTCGATGAGGTCCGCCGCCGCGTCCAGCAGGACACCCTCGGACACCGCGGCCGCAAGGGCGATCCGCTCTACGGCATCCGCCGGGCGCTGCAAGTCGGCGCCGAACACCTCACCGACAAACAAACCGCCCGGCTCGACGCGAAGCTCACCCTCGGGGACCCGCACCACGAGGTCACCCTGGCCTGGCAGTGCTACCAGAAGCTCCGCAACATCTACCACGCCAGACCCGAGCGAGGCAGGGAACTAATCAACGAAGTGATCGCTTCGTTCCCGTCCTGCCCGATCCCGGAAATCTCACGACTGGGCCGGACGCTCAAACAATGGAAGGCAGCGATCCTGGCCTACTTCGACACCAACGGCGCCTCCAATGGACCCACCGAAGCGATAAATGGCGTCATCGAAACCACCCGCAGAATCGCCCGTGGCTTCCGCAACTTCACTAACTACAGACTTAGATGCCTACTCGCCGCCGGCGGCCACCGCCCCTACCGGATCAAACAAACGAACCATGCCTAAACGCGAAGGGCCAGGTATGTTGAAGCGCCTACGTATCTTGAGCTCCTTGCAACAAACAAACGCACCCGTGTCTTCAGGTGTTTCCCAGCACCGGCCCCAAGCGGTGTCGAACAGGTTCCCTCAAAGACGACGTCACGGTACTTTCACGAAGGATGGTGCTCTCATGGTCAGCGGAGCCAGGGTCTCTCCGGCTGAGTAGCTGTCTGCGAAGACAGCCGCTCCTGCGCTGGTCAACGCTACCTGGACATTCGCCCACATGGTTACGCCGTCTTCCACCGACACCGCCGGCAAACGGAGATCGGCGAGCTGCACCGTCTCGTTTCCTTGCTCGATGGACAGGCATGCCCCGTCCGGCCCGACTTCTATTTTTGGGTTGCAAATTGCGACCGACATAAGCCCATGGTGGGCGAGGAAGCGCGCCTCCCCACCGAACTGGAGCACAAAGTGGTCACCGGCAGACTGGTCCAGGCTCTTGAACGGGAAATAGAACTGCCGGGTATTGGTCACGGCAGCACCGTCACGCAAGAGTATGCGTCCGTCATGCATGGACTGCACGTAGCGGACAAAGCTGTCTTTGACCGCCCATGCCATGCCGAGATCTGCTCTTTCAACAGTGAGTTCGGACATCAGGGTTCCTTTGTCGTTGCCAGGTTGCACAGGGCCGGTGGCGCTCCCCGCTCTCTGACACACCAGGTAGGGGAGGGGCTTGCGGCTGTTCATCTTCGACCATTTTCGTGGCGGTTCAGGTGATCGACATGTACTGCGGGCACATCATTCGCGCGGACCGTGTGCCTGGCGCCCATCGGAAAGGACGGTCGTTGAGGTTACGAGCCTGCTGGGGGAGCGCTGATGGGCGCGGCCCGTCAGGCCGGGTCTGAATTAGAGTGCCATATTCAGTCGTTCAGACGCGATGCACTCGTAGACGAGCCCGGGAGGAATCCGGTGGCAGAGCTCCAGGGTGTAGGACCAGGGGCCGTGCCAGGTGACAAGAACACCTGACGCTTCACTGTTGTCCCGTTGGGAACGCAGCCTGGTGATTGCTGCTGACAATTCATTATCACTGTGAAACCGTTCCCGATGCTGTACGTATCCAGCCGCCTTGGACTGCCCGCCCCTCATGATGCAGCCTCCCGCTGGAAGTCAGGGCAACGGCTGAACCTCTCGGTTTCCCACTTGTAGTCGACCCACACGTTGAAACCGTCTGCCCGGTGAAATAGCCGGCGGGGCTCAGCGCCGTCACTGTCGAGCCACAGGATTTGATCATCGTCGGTGACTGCATCGACAACTCCGCGCCGGATCTCCTCATCCTGAAGTTTAACAATGACCGGCTGGCCAATCAGCGGCTGCCACTTGGGTTGCAGGTGAAATGCCATTCGATGCTTTCCCTTCCTGTGAAGCGGGCCGTGTCTGCCTTCTATCGGGCAGACACGGCCGATGCCTTAAACCGTTACCAGGTCCTGCCAGTCGGCGAGGTCATGCCCGTGGGCATCGCTGACAGACTTGTGGGTGACCTTGCCTGCCGCCACGTTCAGACCGCCGGCGAGAGCGGGGAGCCGGTCGAAAGCACCCTTGACGCCGTAGTTGGCCAAAGCCACCGCGTAGCGGAGCGTGACGTTGGTCAGGGCGTAGGTGGAGGTGTTCGGGACAGCGCCGGGCATGTTGGCCACGCAGTAGAAGATCGTCTCGTGGACCTTGTACGTGGGTTCCTGGTGCGTGGTGGGGTGGGTATCTTCAAAGCAGCCGCCCTGGTCCACGGCGATGTCAACGAGCACCGAGCCGGGCTTCATCCGGGCCACGAGGTCGTTGGTGACGAGCTTGGGTGCCTTGGCGCCCGGGATCAGGACGGAGCCGATGACGAGATCAGCATCGATAACGGACTTTTCGATCTCGTATGAGTTGGACGCTACGGTCTTCAGGCGGCCCTGGTACTGGGCGTCCAGCTCGCGCAGCCGGTTGATGTTGATGTCCAGGATGGTGACGTCGGCGCCGAGGCCGAGCGCCATGGCCGCGGCGTTGGTGCCGGCGACGCCTGCACCGAGGACGACAACCTTGGCGGGACGGACGCCCGGAACGCCGCCGAGCAGCACACCCTTGCCCCCTGCCGGCGCCATGAGCGAGGTCGCACCGACCTGGACGGAGAGCCGGCCGGCCACTTCGGACATCGGGGCGAGCAGCGGCAGTGCCCGGCCTTCCTGAACGGTCTCGTACGCGATGGCGGTGACACCGGATTCGACAAGCGCCTGGGTCAGTGCGGGTTCCGCTGCAAGGTGCAGGTAGGTGAAAAGTAGCAGGCCCTCACGGAAGTGCCGGTATTCGGATGCCACGGGTTCCTTGACCTTCATCACCATGTCGGCCCGCGCCCAGGCCTCCTCTGCGGTCTCGACGATCTCGGCTCCGGCAAGGGCGTACTCCTGATCGCTGATGCCGGAACCGGCGCCGGCGCCGGTTTCCACGAGCACGTCGTGGCCGTTTGCTTTGAATTCGTGGACGCCGGCGGCAGTGATCGCGACGCGGAACTCGTTGTTCTTGATTTCCTTGGGGACGGAGATGATCATGACTCATGCTTTCTGAGGGGATTGATGCTTGTGGGCAAAAGAATGACAGAAAATGCGGAAACGTGAGCCCTGCTCGCAGGATCTGCGGCAGAATGGAAGCAGCTCATTAATTCCTGCATTGTGAGGAGCGTTACAGAGTGTCGGACTCGCAGAAACTGCAACAGGTGCCATTGGACGAAGTGGACCACAAGCTTCTTGGCCTGCTGTCCAATAATTCAAGGCGTACCAATCAGTCGTTGTCGGAGGCCCTCGGACTTGCGCCGTCAACCTGTCTTGCCCGCCTCAAGGCGCTCAAAGAGTCGGGGGTAATCAAGCGCTTCACCGTCGAAGTCGCACCCGAAGCAATGGGCCTGCCCCTCCAGGCCCTGGTCAGCGTGCGGCTTAGGCCTGGGGCCCGGCACCTGATGAATGCCTTCGGAAATGAGTTGCGGGACCTGCCCGAGATCAAGCAATTCTTCGTTCTTGGCGGTGCAGATGATTTCCTGATCCACATCACGGCCAGGAATACCGAGCACATCCGTCAATTCGTACTGGACCATCTGTCATCGAATCCTGCCGTCGCAGGCACCCAGACCAACCTCGTGTTCGAGCATGGCCACGGAACCGCCTTCGGACTCTAGGGATCTGGGACAAATGCCGCCGATGGCCCAAGCCAAAGGGCATCCCCGTTTTTCCCGACATCTGCGGCAGGCCCTGGTCGGCGAAACAGCAGGGACGCTGACTCCTTCCAGTCCATGTATTGCACTAGTGGGGGGCGGCCCCACCTGCTGCAATGGCAATACGAGACGCGAAAGAGTCGCTCATCAGGGAAAGGAGTCGAAGTGTCATCCTCAGATGCACATAACCCCGACTTTCAGAAAATCTTCGAAAGTCTGCCGAACCAATACATCATCGTCACCCCCGACAGAACGATCGTCGCTGCCACTGACTCGTTCCTTGCATCTACGGGAAAGAGCCGCGAGGGAATCGTCGGCATGGACATCCTCGAGGCTTTTCCGGACAACCCGGACAACCCTGACGCCAAGGGAACAGAGATTCTGCGCAGCTCCATCGAGCGTGTTGTCGAAACCGGCAAGATCGATATTCTTCCGCCTGTTCGCTATGACATCGAGAACTCAGACGGGATTTTCGAGCCCCGGTGGTTCCAGCCCCTGAACGCTCCGGCTTTCGACGATGACGGCAAGCTCGTCTATGTCCTGCACGGGGCGGAAGACATCACGGCTCAAATGACGAGCAAGAGCTGAACCCCGGCCGCCACCGACCCGATAAAGGACTGAAATTATGGACGACGTCAAAGCAACCCTCATTGGAGGACCGACCCTGCTCCTCGAGATCGCCGGCTACCGGATGATCACTGACCCCACCTTCGATTCCCCCCAGGTCTACCACCACCCAATCGCCGGACCCGTCATCAAGAAGCTCGCCCCCAGCGCCACCCCCGAGGAGCTTGGCCACGTTGACCTGGCACTCGCCTCCCACGAGCACATCGACAACCTGGACGTGGCCGGCCGGGGTTTTCTGACGATGGTGCCGCTTGCCCTCACCACGACGGAGGCTGCGAAGAACTTCGGCCCCAACGTCCGCGGGACCAGCGACTACGAGACTCATACCGTTACGCTTCCCGATGGCAGGCAGATGAAAATCACGGCAGTGCCGGCGCATCATGGCCCGGAGGGCGTGTGGGACGCACTCGGGCCCGTTATTGGCTTTGTCCTCGAAGCAGAGGGCATGCCGACGATTTACATCAGCGGTGATAACTCCGAGCTGGATATCGTGCGCGAAATTGCGGATCGTTTTCCAGCCATTGATATCGCTGTGCTCTTCGTCGGCGGCGCAAAATTCGATGTGATCGCAGATGGCGCGTACATCACCCTCAGCAATGACCGGGCCCTGGAGGCGGCCAAGATCATGGGTGTCAAGAAGGTCGTTCCAGTGCACGAGGATTCGTGGGAACATTTCAGCCAGAATGCGGACCAGATCAGCAAGCTTTTCGCCGATGCCGGGCTCAGCGAACTCCTCATCGCCTTGAAACCGGGGGAGTCTGCAGACATCCGGCTCTAGCAAACGGACCGCAGAATCGAAGGTTGGACGGTTATCGGCCAACCTTCGATTCTTGCTTAAAGGCAGAACCGGTGAAGGCCTGCGACGGACAGGCGGGCATCAACTTATGTGCGTGGCGCACACACAGCACCTCGAAGGGTCGGGAAGAATGGTGGCAGCACAACTCACGGATCGCTTGGAGCTCAGGGACGATGACGACCATTGCGGAGCAGTTCACCCGGGAACAAGACGACCTGGCGAAAACAGCAGGGCGCCCGAGTGCCGATTATTGGTCGATATCACAAGGGCTGCGGCTGCTGGGTGACCGCTGGTCCCTATTGATCGTGCGCGAACTCCTCTGCGGTGAAATGGGGTTCAACGATATGTCCCGGGCCCTGCCTGACCTTTCGCGGACACTGCTTTCCCAGCGGCTCAAGCGCCTGGTCCAGCTGGAGCTTGTCGTTCGCAACGATGAAACCGGCCCCCGCGGCTCACGACGCTACAGACTGACGCCGGTCGGCTACGCGCTGCGGCAGACCTTGGAGTCGCTGGGCCTCTGGGCGAGTCATTGGCATGCGCCCTTTGAGAATGACCTGCGGACAGGGCTTGGCACGCTGCTCGAACACATGGGCCGCAGCCTTGTGACAGATTCCCTGCCCAGGAAGTCGATTGTCCTGGGGTTCGAGTTCGACAACGTCAGGGGAGCTCCCCTTCATGGCTGGATCTGCACAGAGAACAGCAAGACAACCGCGAGCATCGGCCGCGCAGAACGTGTCCCGGATCTTCAGGTTCATGTCGCCCCGCGGGTGCTCTACGACCTCTGGTGGGGTCTGCGCCGCTGTGAGGAGGCGCGGCAGCTGGGCTCCATCGGGTTTGTTGGCCCGCAAGAGTGGGCTGCGGACTTCTCCGGCTGGTTCGCCCCTCGGGCAGCTTCCTAACGGTCAGCGCCCACCATACGGTGCCCCGCGGTTGACAGGCCCGCCGTTTCCCGGCTTCCTGCTATACAGGTACGTTGCACTGGGTCCTGTTTCTGGATGCCATGCAGGGATATGAAACAGGGTCTACACCCCTTAGCCGGGGGAGAGTAGGGTCAAGTAAACAGAGGTGCCGTCGCCCAAGCGTGTCTAAGAGACCACGTTGTGCCGGCGCTGCTTTCTTGGAGGAACCAGGATGGCTGGATGGAATGCTGACACGGCTGCCGGCCCAGTAGGGGCAGGGACCGTCACCCTGGTCGAGGAAACCTCGTTCTGCATTTCTTTGCCCAATGGCGACATTCATCCCGAGCACCCGCATGGCCTGTTCGTGCAGGACACCCGATTCCTGTCCCGCTGGAACCTGACAGTCAACAGTCATCCGCTTGAGTCCCTCGCTGCCGAGACGCGCGAGCCGTTCCGGGCCCTGTTTGCAGGTCGCGTTCCCCGTTCCGACGGATATGCCGACAGCCCGCTGATCGTGGAGCGCCTGCGGGAAGTCGGCGCGGGTATTCAGGAGCGACTTACCGTCCGCAATTATTCAACCAAACCCGTCGAATGCGCGATTTCCCTCGAGGTTGAAGCTGACTTCGCGGACCTTTTTGAAGTGAAGGAAGCCCGGATCCAGCGTGCGTGGGACGCAACCCGGTACGTGGATGGGGACCAGCTGACCATTTCCGGTGTCTGGCAAGGCATGCGAAAACGGGTCGTCATTCAGGCTCCGGGAGCAGAGGTGAAGCCGGAGGGGGTCACCTTTCTGGTATCTGTCCCACCGCAAGGGGACTGGAGCGCTGTCGTCAGTGCCCGGGTTGAGGTTGAAGGCTCTGGCCGGAGCGCCACCCTTGTCCACCCTGAGGGGGAGGAGTTGTCCCCCAGTGACCGGCGCCGCAAGGAATGGGTTGCCAGGATTCCCGTCGTTCGCATGGGTAACCGATCCATTGAGCGTACGTTACGGCGGAGCTACGACGACTTGGGTGCCCTCCGGATCGAGGATCCGGATCATCCCGAACGCGTTGTGGTGGCGGCAGGTGCGCCGTGGTTCATGACGCTCTTTGGCCGGGATTCCCTGTGGGCCTCGGAAATGGCGTTACCGGTGGATCCCTCACTGGCTTTGGGGACGCTGCAGACGCTGGCGGACCGGCAAGGAACCATCGTGGACCCGCTGACCGAGGAGGAGCCCGGCAAGATCCTGCACGAAGTAAGGCTTAGCCTCAATGCCGGTTTGGCCCTTGGAGGCAACTCAGCCTACTACGGGAGCGTCGACGCGACTCCGTTATTTGTGGATGTGCTCGGAGCCGTCAGCCGGTGGGGATTCGGAGCAGATATTATCGCCGGTTTGCTGCCCCACGCGGACCGCGCCCTGGAATGGATACGTCACTACGGGGACAAGGACGGCGACGGTTTCGTCGAATATGAACGGCTCAACGACCAGGGCCTGATAAACCAAGGCTGGAAAGACTCCTGGGACGGCATCAATTTTGCCGATGGAACACTTGCGGAGCCCCCGATCGCGCTCTGTGAAGTCCAGGCCTATGTCTATGCTGCGTATACCGCGCGTGCCTGGATGGCATACGACGCGGGCGACACGGCACGGGGAGATGATCTCGCCGATCGGGCGGCGGAACTGAAGCGGAGATTTAACGAGCAGTTCTGGATGCCGGACCGGGGGTACTATGCAATCGCACTCGACGGCAGGAAGCGACAGGTGGACGCGTGTGCTTCCAACATGGGCCACTGTCTGGTCTACGGACTCGTAGACGAGGACAAGGCTCCGCAGGTTGCCGAGCGGCTTATGTCTCCGGAGATGTTCAGCGGCTGGGGTATACGGACCTTGGCCAGCAACATGGGCGCATATAACCCGGCCAGCTATCACAACGGCTCGGTATGGCCCCACGACAATGCAATCATCGCTGCCGGTCTGTTGCGATACGGCTTCGTGGCGGAAGCACAGCGCATTACCACTGCGATATTGGAAGCCGCCGAATTCTCGGGCGGGCGCTTGCCCGAGCTCTTCTGCGGCTTCAGCCGTGATCAGTTCGCCGAACCCGTACCCTATCCAACGGCGTGTTCGCCCCAGGCTTGGGCAGCAACGGCCCCGATCCTCCTGGTGACGAACCTGATGCGGTACGACGTTCATGTCTCCCGTCGGGGACTGTGGATGGATCCTGTGCTTCCGGAAGCCTATGGTGATCTGCACATCACCAACGCACCTGTGGGTGGCGGCCGGATCACCATCGACATCGATAGGTCCGGCCCCTCTATTCAGGGCCTGCCTGAGTGGATGGAATTTCGACGCGGACATCGGCCATGGATTACGGAACTGGTCGAACAGGCAGACCGCCGACGACGGAAGTAGGCAGCCTGACTGTCGTCGACACCCTCGATGTTACAGCGCCGCCATCCCCTCTGGGACGAAGCCGGCGAACAGTTAGATGATGACTTCTGGCACGCCTCCCGTTAGGCGCGGCGACTTGCCCAACGGGAGACGTGGCATGATGAGCGCTATCTTCAGCGCTCATCGTGCCCGCACTTCACATGGCGCCTACGCGCCCGCTCAGTGCTCCGGCCAGTAGTCGTAGACGTCACTGGTCCCACGCATGAATTCGATAAAGACGCAGTCCCTGTCCCCGACGGTCCATGCTTCATGCTCCGGCGGCAGCATCATAAGATCTCCGGCTGAGAATTCCTCCTCGGATCCGGTACGCTGGCGCACCCCCAAACTGCCTTCCAGGATGTAGGCGACATGCGGCATGGGACACATATCCGTGTCGAGAATTCCGGTCTTGACCGCATCCTCCGTCACTGATGCTCCCACCGGGAAACGGACGAGAAGGGCGCTGGCCCCGTCAAGGGTCACCATCCTTTTCGTGATCCGCCCGATAGTAATGAGTTCGTACTTGTCCTCGTCGACAAAATTGGCCTTCTGCATACGTGTGAGGTCTACAGCCATAGTTCTTCCTCTGCTCCTTCGTCGTGTAAAGCGTCCGCAGTGACGCCTTGTTTCAATTCAGCGACCTGCTCTCTCTACCGGACAAGTACGAAAGCTGTACTGACCCCCATACCGCAGGCACGCATAAACGGCGCTCAAATCTACCCACGTTGCGCACTATACCCCCGGGGGGTATAGTGGATGCGTTGTCAGTGACAAGGCATGTCCCGGCCGGTGCCAACACCCGCTTTCACGGCCCGTCAACCCCAGCGCCCATTGATGCTCCATCAAGGAATGGAAACTGACATGTTTGAATCTGGAAACCGCACTGAGCTTCCCCTCGCCTCGAGTGCGGGATGCAGTTGCTGCACAGCCAACGTCTTTTCGCAGCCCACCTCCTCCGCTGCTGAGCTCACTCTCGAGGGCCTAACCTGCCGGCATTGTGCCCAGACAGTCGAGAAGGCCGTCCTGGTCCTTGAGGGAGTGGATTCTGTGGCTATTGAGCTCGTTCCTGGTGGCCTTTCCCGCCTCCTGATGGGCGGCAAAGCCGCCGCGGCTGCTGTACGCCAAGCCGTCATTGCCGCCGGTTACGTGGTTAGCGGCTAGTAATTCCCTGGAACTTCACGCCGCAAAAACGGCCCAGAAGTTGGCGCCCCCTCCCGAAACAGGAGGCATCGAAGCGCGCCCGCGGGCGAATGAATCCCTCCACAACTGGCCAGCGGGGTCCACCCGAACCCCAGCAGGCCGCGCAACCCCAAAAAACACCCGACTCGGGTACCCCCTGAACTTTCTGCGGGCTCTGCTGCCCGCCAATTTGTAGAGGACATGCTATGACCGGAAAAACAGGACAGCGGCGCGGATTGGTGCCGTTGCTGGTGATCGCGACCGCACAGCTGATGCTGGTGCTCGACGACTCCATCGTGAACATCGCGTTGCCTAGCATCCAGCAGGAACTCGGGGTGAACGCCGTGCATCTGCCCTGGATTGTGAATGCTTATAACCTCACGTTCGGGGCTCTGCTGCTCCTGGGCGGTCGGCTTGGCGATCTCTACGGACGGCGGCATGCATTGCAGGCCGGTCTCGCCCTCTTCGTCATCGCATCGCTGGCCGGGGGTCTTGGCCCCAACAGCGAGACCCTCATCGCCGCCCGAGCGGTTCAGGGGCTGGGAGCAGCACTGGTTGCGCCCAACGCCCTGGCCCTCATTGCGACAACCTTCTCCGAACGCAAGACCCGTGATGCAGCCCTGTCGCTGTACGGCGCGATGTCCGCTCTCGGAATTGTGGTGGGATTGCTTCTTGGTGGCGGCCTGACCGACACCCTCGGCTGGCGGTGGGTCTTTTTCATCAACGTACCCATCGGCATCCTCGTGCTCCTGGGCAGCCGGACCTTGGTGAGCGCAGGACGGCACGCCGGGAGTCTCGATGTCAGGGGCGCCGTATTGGGAACCAGCGGCATGGTCGCCCTGGTGTACGCAATTACCCGCTTTGGCGAGGAGGGTTTCGCTGACCCTCTGGGCCTTGGTCTGGTAGCCGCTGCAGCCCTGCTGCTGGCTGCCTTCATCGCCCTGCAATCCCGCAGCAGCACGCCGCTGGTCCCACTGGGGCTGTTCCGGGACCGTGGCCGCGCTGGCGCATACGCCTCCATGCTGCTGCTAGCCATTGGTCCCATGGGCAGCTTCTACGTGATCACCCTCTATCTCCAGCAGGTTCAGCATTACGGCCCTCTGCGGACCGGTGCCAGCTGGCTGCCGTTCGCGGCAGGGCTGGTGCTCGGGGCAGGGGCCGCGCCTAAGCTGCTGCTGAAGATGGCCACGCGCCTCATCGCAGCAGCGGGGGCACTGCTCAGTGCCGGGGCTGCCTTCTGGTTCTCCTTCATCCAGGTAAACACGAACTACTGGCTGCACCTGGCACCGGCCATGTTCATCCTCGCCCTTGGGTTCGGTCTCGGCATTATCGCCCTGACCCAGGCCGCCGTATATCACACGAAGGAAACCGAGGCCGGAATTGCCTCTGCGCTGCTGAACTCGGCCCAGCAAATCGGCGTTGCCCTCGGACTGGCCGTTTTGGCAGGCGTTGCTGCAACGGTCAGCAACAGCAGCCAGCATTCGGCCGTCACCGAGGCAGGCCAACTGGTCGCCGGATACGGCAGCGCACTTGCCGTCGCGGCTGGGCTGCTGGTGGCTGCAGGAATACTGGCTGCAGCTACCTTGCCTTCCCGAACCGCGGCACAGGCCAACGCCCCCGCTGCGGCCGGAATTCATTAGGCGGACCCGGACAGGGACTGTCTCCAGTGACGAGAAGGTACAGCATGCGCGCCCCTGTGCCTGGGCGCGCATGCTCGGCGACAGGTATCGTCCGCTCGAAAAGCGCAGCTAGAGCCTCGCCTAGATACCACCGGGTCACCGTTCAATAGCCGGCGGACCTCGCGAAACGCTTCGAAGCGGCGGTTGACCCGGGCTTCCCCGCCCCTGTGGGCAGTATTCCTGGCCGCTAACAACCCGGTGCTGCGCTTCAGGGGATCCTCCTCCGACTTTGTGTTCCGCCAGCCTAGCCCTGGTGTATCCCCATTCTGGAGGACATGCAACGGAATTTGTAGGTCTGCGGTACCCACGAGAACCCCAGAGCTGGTCGGACCGATCCTGGTTACCGTCCACCAATCAGCCAGAATTTCGATGTCAGCAGGGCGCGCACACATGGTCTTTACGCTTTCCTGCCACGCTTGCTGGTCCACCCATCGGTATGCTGAAAGGCGTCGATGACGTCCTGGTACGCCAGGTAAGTGACGTCCAAATCAATGTGATCATCATGGTCGGCCCGCAGGCGTTCCAGCCAGGCGGAGCCCGGCCGGGGGCATCCTGACCGTCTCAGATCGAGAGTCGTCACAGCCGAGTGACAGTCCCAAAACCAAGGAGAAGCATCCATGAACAAGAACGAGCTGGCCCAGTTGGGCCTCGACACGGATGGCCTTACGCCGGACGCCGACTACGTCCCGAACCCCTTCACCGCCGATGACGGTGTACACGTCGACCTCGTGTACCGCGCCTACCTGCAGCTCGAGCAGATCAACGCGCTGGGCGGCATCAACTTGCTCGGCGGCTCGCGCGAGCGGCTGGAGGAGATCTATGGCGGACTTGAGGATGGCATGGATCTGATGACGGCGGTGACGCGCTTTGGCGACGATGAGCAGCAGCATCGCGCCCAGCAGCTCATCGCGGCAGGGAAGATCAGCGGCTCCTGACAGGCCTCGACGGAACCCCGACAGCCCCGGCTGTCGGGGTTCTTTCTTTCGTCATGCAGACCGGACTGGCAAGAACCCTTGGATATGCCGAGGCCCGGCATGCGTCGCGCGGACATCAACTGAACCAGGCGAGGCCCACTCTTCCCCTGGACAGGGACCGCGGGAACCTCAGCATTTGGTTCCATAGCCGCTCATTATCCGTCCATGCCGCGGCTCCTGTCTCCCGGCGCGTCCATGCGCCTAAGCAGGAAGAAGTCCGACCCTGGTGTTCATGTGGTGTTCGCACCGTTCTGCCTGATAATGCAAGAATCGCAGCACCCTCGCTCACACCGTTATTCGCTTTCCTCCGGGTCTATCCCCTTAAGCATGTATGCGTGGAGGCGTACGAGCAGTGGCCGATTTGCCGTCAACCATGCGCGCGACATCTCGCGATCCTCCGGGAGATCAACGCCGTGGTCCCGTTTCAGGGAGAGGTTGGAGGACCCGAAAATCGTTGTCTGGTGTCACTCCCGCCGACCTTTGCTGCAGGTCCCGGCTAGGATGACGGTAATAGTTCTCAGGTCAGCTGGGGGAATGGCGCAAGAGTTCATCGCGGATCGGTATGCGGCGATCAGGGGTAGCCACAGGCAAGGTGGACAAGGCGATGTCTTCAAGGCCGTCGATCTGGACAGTGGTAAAGAAGTCGCGGTTAAGGTCATTCCAGGCACAAAGGATGCGGTCAACGCCATCTTTTTCACGAGGGAGACGGATGCACTTGCCCGACTCGACCATCCCAACGTCGCCCGGCTCCTCGACAAAGGCTTCGACGCCCAACGTGGTGACTACTACATCGTCCTCGAGTGGATTCCAGACTCCCTGACGGAATGGCTCGCAGCCCTGGGCGAGCCCCCAGGGTGGGATGATCTGTGCGAGACTATTGGGCTCCCCCTTTCGAGCGCGCTAGCCCACGCCCACGCCAACGGTGTGTTGCATAGGGATATCAAACCCACCAACGTCTTGTGGGACGGCCATGGACCGCTGCTTGCCGACTTCGGCATTAGCAAAATTAAGAACCAAGTGGCTGCACCGGGAGATGCCACAGTCGTGGACCACGCCTCCACGCCTTATGCACCGCCGGAAAAGGTTACGAAGGCGGCAGCGAACCGGGACGTCCACGGGCTCGCAGCCACGTTAGTCCGCTGTCTCGTCCCCTACGAGCTGCGCAACTATGCAGACATCTCACGAGCCTTGTCAGACGACGTAGACGGCATAGATGTCCCTGAACAGGTTATGGACCTGTTGAAGCGCTGTCTGAGCAATGACCCGAGCAACAGGCCCAAAGATGGCCAGGTCCTGGACCTCGAGCTCCGTAAGCTCCACTCCAACCGCAGCCGGAAATGGCGCGCCCAAACCGAGATGGCAGTCAACCTCACCACGCAGGCCCGCACGCAGTTGCTGAAAGCACGTGCTGACTCGATCCCTGAACGCTCGATCGAAACCCTCATGGGAACAGCCACGTACGCCGTCCCCCGCAGAGTCCAGAAGGGTTCAGCGGTCATCCTCAACCCGGACGAGTTCGAGCTCGTCGGCGACGAGCTCTGCCTCGTCGTCAAGTTCACGCAGGGAGGCATGGTCTGCACGCGAGCCGACGTCCGCGATTTCTACGAACTTGAGGCACGCCGTCGCTCGCCAGCAGCAGTCCTCCTGCCGTCAGATCAGTACATCTGGACCGCCCGGCAACCGGCGAGCCCGCTGGCTGCATACCGCGCGACCAACGAGCTTCACGAACTCCTTCGGCAGGCCATCCAGGATGCCGAGGACCGCGACAGCGAACGATTCCGCCAAAGCCGACTTGACGGCTGGTCACGACTCATCGAGGCCAAGGAGGAACTCGACAGGAAACTCGAAGACCCTGTCGGATACAGGCTCAACTCCCGTCACTGGAACACCGCAAACCTCCAACTGGACCACGAACCGCGTGAGGAAATCCTCGACCAGGACCTCTTGGCCCGCGAAACAGCCCGGCCTACGTCCGGAACCGCTGTTTCATGCGTCGTGGAGGAGATCGACGGAGACGAGGCGACCGTCCGAATCTCAGGAAACCCTGCCGATTTTCCTGAAGACGGAGTCCTGGTCAGGAACCGGACAGCCTCGAACACCGCAGTGCGGCGACAACGGGAAGCACTCGGCTCGCTCCGCGACCAAAGAAGCCTGCGCCCGGACCTTCGCGACCTGGTACTGGACCCCGCGTCGAGCTCTCCTGCCCAGCCAGTGGAGTTCGCGCCCATCAACGCGGACCTCGACGACGACAAGAAGGTCGCAGTGGCAAAGGCACTCGGAGCCTCTGACCTCTTCCTCGTCCAAGGCCCACCGGGCACCGGAAAGACGTCCTTCATCTGCGAGCTCGTCGCCCAGCACCTGAGGGCCCGTCCAAATGACAGGATCCTCCTCGTCAGCCAGATGCACGTTGCTCTTGACAACGCCGTAAGCCGTCTCGACAGGGCAGGAGTGGACGGCCTTGTCCGACTCTCGACGCGAGAAGACCAGGTAGCCCAGGAGGCGGTCCATCTCCTCCTGCCGAACAAGATCAAAGCCTGGACGGAGGAAGTGAGGCACAGGGCTGGCCAAGGGCTCGAGCAGCTGGCCGCTGCCGCCGACGTCTCCGCCCTGAGCCTCCGATTGGCCTTCGCCGCAGAGGAGGCCGCAGCCGCGCTGCGGCTCCGGGACCAGCGTAAGGCAGAACTCGAATCATTCGACCCACAGGACAGCGACGACGACGTCGAAAACGAACTGACGGATCGGCTGGACAGGGCTGAGAAGGCGGCAGCCCTCGCCTTGGACACGGTTCGACAGCAGGCCGGTGCCGTTGATGCCAATGTCGCCGAACAGGAAACCATCGAAACACTCACCCAGCTTTCCGCAGCGTGCCTGGATAGTAGGCCCGACGCTGCCCGCCTCCGGGACATCATGCGCGCCCAAGCCGACTGGCTGGCAAGCCTTCAGGATCCCCGCGCGGCCGAGCTGCTGTTCCTTCCGAAACAGTCCGTCATCGCCGGGACGTGCATGGGATTCTTGGGAAACCAGAGCGTCCGCGATATCGACTTCGACCTCTGCATCGTCGACGAGGCGTCACGGGCAACTTCCACCGAACTCTTCGTCCCCATGGTGCGTTCGCGCCGGTGGGTGCTCGTGGGCGACACGAAACAGCTCCCGCCGATGCGCGAAGAGGTCATGGACCACAGTGAGCTTGTCGATACCTACAATCTCGACGAACTGCTCGGCTCCGACTCGCTGTTCAGCATCCTGGTTGCAGAGTCACCAAATGACTGCAGAGAGAGCCTCGTCACGCAGCATCGGATGGCTCGCCCCATCGGACAACTGATCTCCAACACCTTCTATGACAAGCAACTGGTGCACGATCCGCATCCTTCACTCGACGGAGAAGCCCTCAGCGGGCAACCTCGCGTGGCGTGGTTCTCGACAAGTCGTCGCGAAACCCGACATGAAGACTCGGCCAAGGCGAAAAGCTCCTCGAACTCGACCGAGGTCGACATCGTCTGCCGACGACTTTCCCGACTGGAAGAAATGGCCGAAAGAGGCGAGCTCCACCGTCTGGACGGCAACCGGATCGAAGTCCTTGTCCTCACCGGATACCAACGACAGCTCCACATGCTGGACCGCGCAGTCCGGGCCCTTAATCTTCCCCACCTCGACACCAGCGTCAAAACGATCGACGCCGTACAGGGCAGAGAAGCGGACGTCGTAATATTCTCCGTCACCCGGAGCAACGCCCGACTCGAAATGGGTTTCCTCTCCGAGTCCTTCGGGGAAGGCCGCATCAATGTGGCTCTTTCACGCGCACGCGAACTCCTCTGGATTGTCGGAGACTCGGAATTCTGCACTGCGAAAGACGGACCGCTGAAAAGAGTGCTCCACCACATAGAACACACCGACGATTGCCGAATGGAGTTCGTGTGACCGACCCCCTCGCCCTCGCTGCCCGACGCCACGCCCACGTCATCCCTGGCCACCTCTTGGTGTCCGCAGAGCCCTGCGCCATCCCAGCCTCAGTGCTCACCGTCGACCTGCTGGCCGAAAGAGCCAGCGAGCTCGGCGTCGCCGAGCGATACACCCTCCGGGCCATCAAATTAGGTTTGAAGCGGATCGAGGAAATCTCCTGGTTCCTCGGACTCGATCAAGACGATACCGCGAATGTGATCGGGGCCCTGCTGCAGAGGGAGATGATCGACTACAGGGCGCTCGACACCGACCACCGCCACATACAACTCCTGCCCCCTGGGCAAGAGGCACTCGAGGATACTGTGGCAGAGGCTCCGAAAGTCGTCACCCTCTCGGTCATGTTTGACAGGATCGTTCGCAAACCAGTCGCCTGGACTAAACGATCCCTCACACGCGCAGCCGAGGTAGGGAACCGTGTAGGAATATTGGTCCTGCCGCCAGCGTCAGGCGAACCTGCAGCCGTAGACGAACTGTCCGCCGCCGACCTCACCGCAATTCTCGGGGGCAGGAACCAGGTCAACCGGATACTCGGCACTCTCGGTGTCACCGAGAACCGGAAGTACTTCAAAGAAGCCATCCTGCTGATCTATAAAGGAATCGACTCCGACTCGGTTCGTCTGGGCCTAGACATTGACGGTACGTGGAGTCCGGCCCACGAGGTGCAACTCGAGCGCCTTCAGACCGTCGATCGACTCGGCATCAGAATTGAAGGACCGCAGTCGCCCGCCGACGGCCAAACACGGACCGACTCACCGGAGCCCGGCGTTACCCCGACGATGGCGCGAGAAGAGGTTCTCACGCTCCAAGCGATGGCAGACGGTCCCGAAACCGGGACAGTGGGACCCCATCCGGATACCGGCGCAGAAGCCGGCCAGACTGTCGATTCGGCCGCGATACGGTGGCTCGGCACCTATGAGCATCCCTGGATTCTCGATGAAGCAGTGACAAAGGCCCGGCGGAGACTCCTCATCATCAGCCCGTGGATCACAAGTGCCGTGGTCACAAAGACCTGGATCAGGCAAATCGAGAAATTGGCTGCGAAGTGCCCTGTCATCATCGCCTGGGGATATGAAGACCAGCCTAAGATCGACGAGTCCCTCACCGAGCTTCATTCGGCAGCGCGACGGTCAAAACAGCTTGCCGTAGTGCGATTGAAGAACACCCACGCCAAGGTGCTCGTCGGCGACGACTTTTATGTCACGACAAGTTTCAACTGGCTATCGTTCAGAGGGGACAGGAGCCGACGGTACCGAATGGAGGAAGGAACGCTCGTCCGTGAACGCAGGCTTGCCGACCTTGCCTATGAGCGGTATCTGGACCAGGTCAGAGAGCAGGCATTGGAGGTGGTCGGCAACCTTCCCAACCCGTCCGGGGCCGCTCTTCCCGATGCCAGCACCTCGAGCACGTCGCCAAACGCTGCATCCGATGCCCAAGATGACAACAGTGAGGGCCACAGCAGCCGGCCACCACGGCACCGAAAGCCGAGGAAGACGCCTCCAGATGAGGCATGGGCACGGCTTCGCACCGGAGAGACGATTCCTGGCCGGATCCAAGGCTTCGCCGTCTTTGGAGTGTTCGTCACCCTCGAAAACGGCATCGTGGGCCTCATCCACAATTCGCGACTGCCGTCCACCATGCGAAGGCCGGAGGGGAACGGCCTCGCTATCGGAGGACGCGTCAATGTCCGGATTCTTGAGGTCCAACCCGAACGCAAACGCGTCTCGCTCGCACTGCAGGGCTAAAACACGGCCCGCTTCTGTATTGGCGGATCTAGGTGCATGGCTCCAGATCTGATTTGATCGACCCATGAGCCGCAAGTAGAAGCGCAATTCAACGCGCCCTGCCAATGGGATCCAATCCGACGTAAAGGTGGTCGCCAGTTCACCTGAGACGAAAAGGATAGTTGCCGTTCTTGGCGACATCGATGACGAAGCACACACTGCCGCACGGCACAGCTGGCCGGATCACCCGTCCCGCGAGTACGACTTCGACGCGGCGATCCTCACTCGCGGCATCAACGCGCTTAAGGGCATCCGTATCTTGGTTGAGAACGGGCATTGGGAGCTGGCACAAGGCGTGCTGCGCCAGCTGTTCGAGCTGGTCGTGAACATCGAATACCTCCACCATCAGGAGGACCGCGGCGAGGCCATGCGGCGGTATGTGAAGTTCGGTGTCCTGGAGAAGCTCGAAGCCCGTCGCGACGAGATGAGATACGACGCACAAGCCGGACACCCAGTTAACCTTGCGAAGCTTGATGCCTTGGAGAAGTACCTAGAGACTTCTGAATTCGATGAGTTCCGGAATAAGAAGGGTGATTTCATCACCAGCTGGGCATCGCGGAAAATCTGGGAAATGTGCGAGAAGTCGCCGTTGAAGATGCGCCAGCACCAGTACAAGCTTCTCTATAGCGCATGGTCCGAGCACGCGCATGCGACTCCGGGAGCCCTGGTCGATGCGATCCTGCGGAGCTCCGGACCTGGTTGGGTGGAAGAGGTCATGGCCGACGATGAGGCCAATATCCAAGAGTGCGTTCGGATGGGTGTCGCACTGTTTGTTGAGCTGCGAATGTACTTGCCTTGCATCGAACCGATTGTTCCCGAGATGGCCAATGGCTGGTTCCATCGGGTTCTTCCCTCCGAGCTTCGGGGTGGTGAGCATGGTGCATCCGTATGGGGTCCAGTCGCCCAGGTAAACATAAACGCCAGCGGTCTCGACCAGGTATCCGTATCCGAGAGCGGAGACTAGATTCGAGGTAAAAAATCCCCCAAGTGCGCATCGTTAAGGAGCGTGGGGGATATGTCAGCAGTACGAGCGTGTGTTCTGGCCGCTCTTCGTCCCCGAGGCCAAGAACATGCTCCGCTGGCGCGTCCGGCTGGAGTGCGGCTGCACTCACGAGGTCTTCACGCACGGGGAGGACGAGTTCCCGGACGATCGCAGCCACCTCGACCCCATCACCCGATGCCGACTTCCCGCCGGCGAGTATTGGTGCCCGTCCGACCTACCCAGATGCCCTACCGCGACATCGTCGAGTGGGTTGACAGGAAAATCACGGAGTTCCCAGCCCGATGCTGAGGAACCTGACTACGACTGGATGGACGCAGAGACCTGGGCGAAGATCCGAAAACCCCGGCCACACTCGTCTGCTTTCTGGAAGGTCAAGCTCGACTGCGGGCACCATCAGCAAGTCTGCACTGACGTGGATTGGAAGCCTGAGATGAGCCCAAGTTGTTGTCCGAGGAGCGCGTCGCGGAGATCCGCCGTGATTTCGAGGAGAGTTGGGCGACCCAGGGGAACACTGGCTGGCCACACGAGGGCCCCGAGCGCGACCACATCCGGAAGATGATCGGCGGCAGCCTTCATCAAATTTTTTCACTGCTCAAGCATGAAAGCCCGGTACGACATCCGGAGCTCCACTATGGTGTGAGACCGAGCCTCACCAAGGCCGCGCACGTGATCAGCCCTCCCCCTGCGACAGAGGCGAGTATCAGGGATGACTTCACGAGGAGGTGCTTCGTCCAGGCAATCTTGCTCATGCGGACCATCTGATTGGATAGGATTGGCAGCATATCGGCGTCTTTGATCTTGGCCGGCAGTTGTTCCAGAGGCCAGAACTTCAGGTGTCCGAAGTAGATAAAGTTGTCTCTCCACTCCTTCTTAACGTGCCACATACGCAACCGGGGGATAACCACCCACATTGCGCAACCGGCCGCCAGTATCAGGGCAATTCCAGCTCCGTAGTATGTGATCTCTTGGACCGGGCCTTCGAGGCGGTTGAACAGACGGTCCTTACCCGAGAGGGTAACTAACATCGCTAGGCCGGCTGATTCGAGTGCAAACGCGAAGGAGGCCTTCGCGTCAACCTTTCCAGTCCAGTCGACGAGAGCGCCGTGGATACGCCAGGCAGTATCCAGCGCATCCTTGTCGCTTTTGCCTGATCCGGCTTCTGCATTTTTGCCCCGACGCATCAGACCGACCAGCGATACGAGGATTTGTAATAGGAGTAGGTCTTGCCACCCATCGCGTAGCTGAACGGGCCGTGCCACATATTGACTCCTTTGCTCAGTTTGGCGGAGTCATTCAGGCCGTCATATGCGCCCTTGCCGATGAATGTGGTGAAGTGGTCCTGCCGTATGTCGCTCAGTTTCGCCGCAAGGTTTGGGGCTGTCCCCACGGAAATCATGTCGTCACTGCCCCTGAACCCTGCTCGGACGAGGAGAGACTTGCCGCTTGCTATTCCGCATGCGTGCTTGAGCTGCCAACCATTCTTCTTGATAGATCCAAACTGGCTCGCTATAGCGGGCTGCACCAGATTGTTCATAGCCCACTTGATCTGCAGAGCTGACTTGGCCGCTCTTGTGTTCCTGTCCGTGCCAGCAAAGATCCCCATGACCCGATCTCCATCAAAGCTGCGGATGTGGCCGTTGTTGGCGCGGATGATCCGCGTACTCACAGATAAGTAGGCTTTCATGACCCTGGCTACTGTGTCGGGGGGAGCGATGGCGACGAGCCCGGATGAATCCGCCATGTCAGCGTAGAGGTAAGTTGATGGCAGATACACACCCTGTGAGTACCCCATCTTGGCTGGATCAGGAACGGATTCAATAACACCGTCATTCCTCACTGTCGTCGTGAGACTCGTGTTGACCGTCTTCACGATGTCATCCTCGACGGCTGATCTCAGCGTCATGCTTCTCCTTGCTTCGCTATCTAGTAATGGATCCAAGCCTATGGGGAGGGGCTGACACTAACCGGCGACTTTGATTCATTCCCGGGCGGTCAGAGAATCTTGAGGCCGTAGTTAGACGTTCTGATCTCTTCTACGCGGCCACCACCGATATCTTTCGGGTACGCCAGACTCCACATAGCATTCCCCTCCCCGCTGCTATAACACGTTGAATAGGCCATCTCTTTCCACATCCGGTCAGTGATGGTCGTGCGTGCTCCGTGCAGGTCACTTAGCTTCGCGGCTATGTTCGGAGCGTCCCCGATGGAAACCAGGTCGTTACTGTTGCGAACGCCAGCACGCACAACGAGCGCATCTCCAAGATCGATTCCGGTCCTGCTGCTTAGCACCCAACTTGATTTGAGGTACTCGCTGAGGCGGTATGCCAGGCTGGGCCTGACTATCTCGTCCACTGCCCATTTGATTTCCAGGGCCGTCCTTGCAGCCACAGTCGGGGCGTTGTCTCCGATGAAAATGGCCATTACGCGGTCTCCGTCGTAGCTTCGGATCTCACCTTTGTTGTCACGAATTACTCGCGTGACAGCAGCCAAGAAAGCACGCACGATCTGAGCGGCCGTCGTAGCGGAGTGATTCTTGGCCAAACCGGAAGAGTCTTCCATGTCTGTGTAAAGATAAACCGCTTTCAGCCAGACACCCCCGTTGTTCAGATTTATTGAATCTGAGGTCGGCACCACTTGGCCCCGCCTTGTGTCCAGCTTGGTCTTGAGGAGGGAGTCTACCGCTGTGCTGTAGTCATCCTTGCGAGTCATGATCCCCATTTCAACGTAGCGAGCGAAAGCTTTAACAGCCTACTAACTGTCATGTTCTTTGGGCCTTGTGTCCAGCCGCCGGGGCCGAGGGCTTCCAGCGACCAGCGACCAGCCCATGCCCTCGATGAAAGCCACAGCGCGCTCGAACATGGCCGGGCTTCCCACGGACAGCTCGAGCCAAAGGCCCGGCCATATCCGCCGAGCCTGCTGTGCGTGACAGGGGAGGGGACGAGATATCTGACATCGCCTCAGTTTTCCAATCGCGGGAACCGAGCTCGCCAACCAGTATGTATGTGGTGATCGCACTGGGATGGGCCTGTTTGTGCTGATTTCGCAGGGATCTTTTCTCCTCGCTAAGTGAGCGTAAAACCTACCCTTCACATGGACCCCCGGGGACATGTCCTTAAGTATTCGCGTGATGTGTTCACTGTAACGACAGGAATTTCCTCCACTCGCACGTGGTGCTCATCGCTCCAGCGCTGCCCACTTAACGTGGGAAGTTGGGTTTGGTTTTCCGGAAGTCTAAGTGTCTATTGGCTCGCTGGGCACGCCTGCAAGCGATGCGAAACGCCGATCGTACGCGAAAAGTTCATGAATCGCTCCAGCCACTTTTGCCCGGTTTGCCAGCAAAATCGCTAGCTTGAGCGTCAGCGGAGGCCGATGAGCATATGGTGATCCAAGGGCGCGCGACCGTCACGTTGGGGATCCGGACGTGGCCGTGCTCGACTGCTCTTCCCATTGACATTCATGTTTTGCCGGCCGAGTGGTTGAGTCAGACTGGAACGAGGCATGATCAGTTTCAACGTCAGTGGTCGCGGCTAATGTCCATAACATCGAACGAATGGAGGAGGTACCATGGCGCTGAAGACGTCGCTGGCAGGGCGGGTGCGGAACACGACACTGCCGAAAACCCATGCGCTGCTCCCGCTGCACGAGGCGGTCGTCAACGGCATCCAGGCGATCGACGCGCGGTTCCCAGACGATGCCGCTGGCCGAGGGCGTCTCACCGTCCGGATTCACCGGGAGCGGCAGGGCGCGTTCGACCTTAGCGCGGGCTCTCCCGGCCGCGCACCGCTCAAGATCATCACCGGTTTCAGCGTCGAGGACAACGGCATCGGGTTCACGCCCGACAACATGACGTCCTTCGAGACGCTCGACAGCGACTACAAGGCCGGTATGGGTTGCCGCGGCGTGGGCCGGCTGCTCTGGCTGGTGGCGTTCGATCGCGTCGAGGTGCGCAGCGCCTATTACGAGGGTGGGACCCTTGCGGGACGTCAGTTCAGGTTCTCGGTCAGTCAGGACGTCGTGCGCGACGACGCGCCCGACGGACTGACCGATGCCGGCAGCTCTGTGTGTCTGGAGGGCTTCAAGAAGCCGTACCAGCAGAGCGCGGCGAAGACGGTTGAGGCCATCGCGCGCGAAATCTTCGAGCACTGTATCTGGTACTTCCTCCGCGACGGCGGCGCTCCCGACGTGTTCGTGTCTGACGACGATGAGACGTTCTCGCTCAAGGACTTTGTCGAAGAGCTCGGGCACTCCGAGACTGCAGCGTCGTTCGAGGTCAAGGGCCAGACGTTCGAGATGCTCAACCTGCGCCTCAAGACCTCGGCCCGCAACGCGACGCCGCGCCTGCACTGGTGCGCCGCGAACCGGGTCGTCAAAGACGAGAGCATCGCGGGGAAGCTGCCGGGCCTCTACGCGCGCATGAAAGACGGCACCTCAACCGAGTTCACCTACGTCTGCTACCTGTCCTCGACCTACCTCAACGACCACGTCAGGGCCGACCGCACGGACTTCGACCTGCCGGAGCGCATGGCGGGCGACGCCCTGATCGACGAGCCGACGCTCGACGACATCCGTACAGGCGTCCTGCAGGAGGTCTCGAAGGCGCTGACCGAGCCGCTGGCATCGGCGCGGGTCGCGAGCAAGGAGCGGATCCACCAATACGTGAGCACCAAGGGGCCGAAGTACCGCCCGCTCATCAAGCGCATCGAATCAGCCGGGATCGTCGTGGACCCGTCGATGAAGGACTCCGACCTCGAAATGGAGCTGCACAAGCATGCCCAGAGGATCGAAACCGATTTACTGGCAGAGGGCCAGGCCGTATTCGCGGATTCGAGCGGAGACAAGCCCGAAGATTACGACGAGCGCCTCGCCAAGTACCTCGTGACAGTGAAGGATTTCAACCAGTCCGACCTGGCGAACTACGTCGCCCGACGACGAACGACCCTCGACATCCTCGCGAAACTCATCGAGTCGGACGGCAACGGCAAGTACGCCCGCGAGGACCGTATCCATGAGCTGCTCTTCCCGATGCGGCAGGACTCGAACGAGGTCGGGGTCGACGCGTCAAACTTGTGGATCCTCGACGAGCGGCTCGTCTTCCACGACTACCTCGCGTCCGACAAGACGTTCAAGAATATGCCCGTCACGGACGATGCCTCGACGAACAGACCAGACATTCTGGCAACCCGCGTGCTCGAGCCGGACTTGCCCGTGCTCGCGTCCGAAGGACAGAAGCTGCCGCTGCAGTCGATCGTCGTCGTCGAGCTCAAGCGTCCCATGCGCAATGATGCGACGGCGGAGGATAAGAACCCCATCGCACAGTGCCTCGACTACGTCGCGCGCGTCCGTGAGGGCAAGGCGGCGACTGCAACTGGGCGACCGATCCCGTCGAGCGCGCAGGAGCCGCCGGCTTTCTGCTATGTCATCGCCGACCTGACGCCGACGATGGAGCGCATGTGCAAGCTGTCGACCCTGACCAAAACACATGACGGGCTCGGGTACTTCGGCTACATCGAGCCCTACAAGGCCTACGTCGAAGTCATCAGCTTCGACGGTCTCGTCAATGCGGCCACAGAGCGGAACAGGGCGTTCTTCGATAGGCTCGGCCTGCCGTCGAGCTAGGCGACGATCAGCGACATGCTCCTCCGCGTAGCACGGCTGCATGTCCGATGTTGTGGGACCTTCGGGGAGGTGTGCCAGAGCTAGTCAAGTGATGGAGGTCCCGATCGGCTGATCGTCAGGCTGGAGGCGTTGGACGGCAAGTTCGACCCCTGGCGTCCGGCGGAGATCCTGCTCCGCAATCCGGCGAAACTGGAGAAGCTCTCCCAGACAACGCTCCAGTGCCGGGGGTATGTCTTTAACCGAGTATGCGTGAAAGTGTGCGAGAGGTGGCTTATGTCGCGGAGGCGTTGGACCTGAGGTCTTGAGCCGGTGGGTAGGTGTCAGCGGTACCAGCCGCGGCGGGTGGGTACTTCTATCCGCGGGATTTCGTGCGGTTTCAGCGGACGTTGGGGAACCGGGCGGATGGTGTAAGGGGTGATGCGGTCCTCCTCGTGCTCCCTCTCGATCATTTCTGCGGTGCCCTTGTCAGTCCTGCGGATGTGGTCCACAGCCCATGTCAGGAGGACGTCGAGGCGATTGACTTCCGCTTCTGCAGCCAAGAGCCGTTCATGGGCCGTCACCGAGCCGTAACCGCACCATTGGCGGAGGATCTCATGAACGGGCTTTTGGCGGCGCAGGTAATAGTCGTATTCAAACTCGGCAGAAGTCGTTAACGGTTCCCGGGTTTCCCAGTTTTCAATTGTTCCGCCCCGTTTGGATTTTTCTCGAGCCACCGCTTCCTGGGCCATGACGAGGTCCAGGACCGGGGCCGGGTTCCTGCGACAGGCCAGCTCCACGACAGCCAGCGCCGCACGCGGCGATAGGAACACCTCGCCGTCGTGAACCAGCCAGGAAAATCGGGCTTGGAAGGCAGCCACGGTCTGTCCGGTGAGCGCTTCGAAGGCGACGTGATCGTGGACCGTCAACGAATCGTCGCTTGAAGCGACAGACAGCTCGGCGACCTCCGAAGGTACAACCAGCTCAAGGGCCGCCCAAAGGGCCGACGCCTCATGTTCGTCGATGGCCTCGGCCTTGAGCCGCCTCCAGCCATCCATTGCGGCATCGTACGGGACTACGTCTTCCCACGGTACCTTGAGCCGCGAGCGAGGGACGTTCTCCTCCCTGCCCGGTGGATGGCCGTGCATGTGACGGATGTCGACCCGGAATCTTCGACCCTCCTGATGCACCGCCACGATGTGCACCCGCTCGGACGGCGCATTGTCACGCTGCCTGTAGGCCCACTCTTCCCCCGGGCAGGGACTACGGGAAACCTCAGCATTTGGTTCCATAGCCGCTCATTATCCGTCCACACCAGGCTGCTGTCTCCTAGCAGATTGGTGCCAACAATTAGCCGAACGAGAAACCATCAGCTGGAACTGCGCAGGACCGGGCTTTTGTTCAAAGCTACGTTTTCGGGATGATGTCCGGCTTGTTCCTAGACTTGGGTGACGCTGTGGACGAGCATTGAATAGTGAGCGCCGCCGACACTGCCCCGGTCGATGACCAGACACGTGAATCCGCAAGACTGCTGAAGCGAGTACCTGGGCGGGCGCGGCCTCAGAAGGAGGCCCTCCGGGAGTTCGAGGAGGGTGTCGCCCAGTTGCGTCAGCATTACGACCCGGTATTCTGGCCGCTCTTCGTCCCGGAAGCCAAGAACATGTTTCGCTGGCGCGTCGAGTTGGAGTGCGGATGTAAGCACGAGGTCAACACGCACGGAGAGGACAAGTATCCGGACGATCGCCGCTTCCCCGACCTCATCAGTCAGTGCAGGCTTCCCTCCGGGGAGTTCTGGTGTACGACTGACCACGGACCTGCTCAGAAGCCGTATCGGGACATCGTCGAGTGGGTCGATCGCAAGGTCACGGAGTTCCCGGCGGACCCTGTGGAGCCGGAATACGACTGGATGGACGCCGAGGACTGGGCGAAGATCCGGAAACCCAAGCCACACACGTCGGCGTTCTGGCGGGTCAGGCTCTCCTGCGGGCACTATGAGCAAGTCTGCACTGATGTGGATTGGAAGCCCGAGGACGGGCCCAAGCTGGTGTCCGAGGAGCGCATCGTGGAAATCCGCCGTGATTTCGAGGAAAGCTGGGCGGCAGCGGATAACCCTGGATGGCCTGAAAAGGGTGTCGAGCGAGACCACATCCGGAAGATGATCGATCTGCGCTGGCCGCGCCCCGAGCCCGAGAGGGACTGCTTCACGTGTACGCAGGTGCGGCGGATCACTGGCTATCAGCGGATCGGCTGGCTCGTTACGAGGACGACGCCGGCACCGCGTCCGTCGACGAACCTCGATCGGGAGAAGATCGAGGCTCGACTCGCCGCGGCGGAGGCTGAAGTCCAGCGGCTGCGCAAGCAACTCGACAACCCAGGCAACGCTTGAATTCACAACGACGCGATCTTGACTTCGTATTTTGGGAAGGGTCGCAAGAACTACACCCCCGATGGGAACGGGAAGCGGACCAAGGACGCCTATGACGAGTTCAGCGTTCGGCAGTTCATCGCGTTCACATCAGGGGATGTTCTATGAGTATTCGTAGGGCTATCCTCGGCAGATGAACCAACATGCAGTACCGACCGAACCAGGTCAATACATATTTGCGTTCAGCCTCAGCCGAGGGTGGCTTCGGATAGCTGGGACGTGTGCAGTTGCTGCGGTGGTTATGGCCGTCGTGGCAAACGCAACAGAGCCGTTCCGAGCCCCCTTGGGAATCGCGCTAGGCGTCCTCGCGATAACCCTACTCATCGCACTTGCCATCAAAGGTTCATCACGACGGCAGGCGCAGGAACCAGCGGCAGCCCGAGCCCGCACGGGCGGGCATCGGAGGTTGTTTGGCAAAATGCGGGGCAGAAGGTCCTTAGCGGCAGAACTGGCTCTCCTTGCAGAACTCCATGCGAAGGGTGCACTCTCTGACGAGGAATTCAGCGCCGCCAAGCTCCGTACCCTTGCGGACTGACATCCAGCGGCTGCTTCGTCAGTCTCTTAGCCACTTCAGGGGCAACTTCGGCCAAGAATTCGCCCATCGTGCCCCGCAGTGAGGGAAAAGAAGGCCCACCGATGGGGGACCGGCAGGCCTTCAGCACGCCACGCTACAGCAGCGCGCATGGAACATCGACTGGACTAAGAGGTGAAACAAACGAGTTCCAAGTTGTCGTTCTTCTCTTTGTCCGGGGCATGGATCGGGGTTGTTTCCGGCGTTGGAAACGCCGCCCGCCGCACGGGAATAACGCGTCTGTTCGGCTGCTGCTATCTGCCCGGCCATGGGGCTGGGCGCTCGGTCGTAGTGTCCCGGACGCTTTGAGGGGACATTGATACTCTGGGCAGAGGGGAAAAGGGGGAACACGGAAATGGGTCTTAGAAGTCTTTTTCAACGAAAAGCCGCAACCGCGGCACCCATAGGTCCAGTCGTGGCCGCAGGACCTGTCCCAGGCGCGCCCATGTCACCTGAGCTCCAAGCGGAACTGCGGGAAGCGTGGGCAGAACTAACTGAGGCCGCCAAGGCATCGAAAGTGACAAACTTCCACGCCTGTACACGTACGGCCCGGCACTGGACCGAGGACCCGGCGGCAGTCAGGGCCATAGCGGCCACACTCCGTGAATTCCCGGATACAGACAGCCAGCAGACGACATAGTGACCTACGGGCGTTCGATCGTAGGTCACTACAGCTCACCGGAAGGCCGGCGGTCGACATTTTCACTCAGCTCCTGGGACGGTTGCAGGGAATTGACATGCGGTGGGCGAGGATTGAGCCATGGTAAACGTATCCGCGGTTTAACCGCCGTGATCTACAAGCAGATTGAGTCCGTGTCGATGCTCCACCCTGTGTCCTCATGAAGAAGATGAGGCTCCGGTACGCCGGAGCGTGTCGGCTGTGCGGTGCATCTCTTCCGGCCGGGACGGAAGCGATCTACGAGAGCGAGACGAAGACCGTCCGATGCTTGGAGTGTGCCACCGAGACCCCGGAAACAACCCCCGACCTGGAACGACTTGGTGATGTGTCGTTGTCGGCTGTATCCGGAGTAGCTGGCTCGTCAGCCCGACGCGAGTATGAGCGTCGCAAAGCGAAAGACGAGGAAAAGCTCCGCGAGAAGTGGGGTCCATTCGGCGGCATCGCAGTCACCCTCTCTGACGAACGCCAAAGCACCAAGTCCTGGGATCGAGGCGCGATTGGCGAGGAACGCCTCGGCGCTCGGCTGGATGCCCTGGCCGCTGATGGCCTGGCCGTCCTTCACGACCGACGCATCCCCGGATCGAAGGCCAACATCGACCACATAGCCATCACTCCCAGTGGAATCTGGGTCATTGACGCCAAACGGTACAAGGGACGGCCTGAACTGAAGGTCGAGGGTGGCATCTTTCGCCCCCGCGTCGAGAAACTCCTCGTCGGCCGACGGGATTGCACGAAGCTGGTCGATGGGGTGCTCAAACAGATCGACGTCGTGCGAGACCTTATTGGGGATGTTCCGGTCACCGGGGCGCTGTGCTTTGTTGAAGCCGACTGGCCCTTGATCGGGGGCGCATTCTCGACCCATGGCATTCATGTACTCTGGCCGAAACGGCTGGCCAAAGTGCTTGTAGAAGAGCCCGCCGGCGACGTTGACGTGGCGAGGATGCGTGAGACGGTTGCCTCCCGGTTCAAGCCTGCTTGAGTCAGGTGGCCGCCTCGCCGTCGGAGCATCTTCCGCTGTCGCCTTCTACGCCATGCGTTGCGGTCTCCGAGTCGGTAGCACCAAGGTTCGCATGCTGTGTCGGTGCCGGACAGTATCTTTATAGCAATTGCTGACCACATTCGAAGCGTGCACTCAAGATCCAGGAGAACCTCCACATGACGACGATAGTCGGCGACGGACAACGCTCCGCGCTGCACCAAATGAGCCGAGGCACTGCGAATGCCCTGAGCGGTGATGTTCACAGCTGGACTCCTGATGTGCACGGAGCCATATGAACGATCGCCGCATGCGCCTAGGTGATTTCTCTCAGCTCGCCCGGCAATGCCGTGAGAGCGGGTACGGATTCGCCGAGTTCCGGCAGCTGGAGAGGGTCCACCAGCTTGGTTGGCCGGATGATGTTCTGGAGCAATGGGTATTTGACCACGCCGAGAATGTCTCGTTCCTGAATGACTACGGGGAGGTCGATCTCGCCCAGATCGATTGGCAGGTCGAAGTATTGCCCGTCGACGATTTCATGGTGATGCCGACAGGACCGTCCGACCGAGGAGCCATAGAGGATTTCGCAGAGAATCCGGACCACTGGGTCGCCGTTCGCAGGTACGGCGTACACATGGGTGTGGGGCTCTGTTGGGAAGTCCACGGCACCTGGAAGCGGTGGCCGATCGTGCTGGACCGGGACCTAGTCAACCCGGGAGATTTCAGTCTTCAGCTTGTCGAAGGGCGCACCCGTGTGGGCATCCTGCGCGGCCGTCGACTGTGTGGGAGTGTGGTGGCAGACCGGCATCTGGCATGGGTCGGCCGCCGACGAGCATGAGCGGCCAGACGACTGCCCTTGGAGTGGCGATCAATTCCCATCATGAGATGCCACGATGAAGTCCTCACCTATCCGGAAGCCCTCCACCATGACCTCGCCAGCCCAGCTCGCCACGATGATCCGCTTCTACCTCGAGACCCTTGGCGAGACCAACGCGCATCACCCGTTCGAGCAGCTGTGTCTCGGTCTGACCCGCCGTCGCATCGTCAGTAACGTCTTGCCTGCGACGGGCCCGGTCTCAGCCGGCGGCGACGGAGGACGTGACGCCGAGAGCTTCTGGAGCATGGTGGCCAAGGAGCTGCCGGACACGTCACTCTTCACCGCTCTTGCCACTGAGGATGCAGTCGTTCTCGCAGTAACTGCGCAGCGCGAGAACGTTCCGTCCAAGATCCGGTCTGATCTTGCGAAGATCTGCGGCAAGGGGGAGCCGGTCGACCGTGTCATCTATTTCACCGTCGCGCCTGTCGACACGGCGAAGAGGCATGAGCTCCAGGCACACGCGCGCGAACTGCATTCGATTGCACTGCAGATCTGGGATGCGCAGGCGATCGCGAACGAGATCGCCAGTGCGGACCTGTTCTACCTCGCCGTCGACTTCCTCCATCTGCCATCCTCCCTCGCGCCCGCGCGCGAAGAGTCCCGTGATGAGCTCCCTGACTGGTATATCGAGGAACGCAATCGCTGGCGAACACCTTCAGCCCGCTCAGGCTCGATGGGGGAGTTCGTCGACCTGCGGGAAGGCCTTCGGTTCTCCAGCCTGAATCCGGAGGCGCGTGCCGACCTGCCCGACTGGCTCGCTTCGGCGCGGGCACTGAGAGATGAGGCACATAGAAGAGACGATGTGCTCAACCGCATCGACTACGAAATCGTCCTCGCAACCGGGTTCGGGCTCAACACACTGAAGCCGGTCGACGGGATCCTCCGCGGCTACTTCGGGCGGCTAACCTCCCAAGCATCCGACTCCGGCGTGCTGGTCGACGCCATCACCCTGCTGCGCCTCGTGCAGGCGACGTTGCCGCGAGGCGGGACCACCATCACATCGGATGAAGCGGAGGCATGGACCGAGGACTTGGAGAGGGTGCTTGAAGCCAAGCTGCGTGCAGCGCCCGGGATGAATGCGAAGGCGGGCCTGCTGGCAGCCGGTGCGATCCTCGCTCTCGGTCCCCGGGGCTTCACGCCGGAGGAGCTCGACGAAGTCTCCGGACCTGGTCCGTTGATGTCGGAGATCCACCAGAAACTGAGCGCCGCCAAGCGGGAAGGACGCGGGCTTCCGGGTGTGCCGTCCGACGCGGAGCTGCGCGACCTCGAAGCAGGCATGAGGCATTTGGTCGACCTCGTGGAGACCCTGCCGGAGGCTCCGATGGTACCCCTGGATGAACTCATGTCGATCTTCGATTTCACATCGCCTGCCCTGATCGACCACCCTGACTATCTCAAGGTGCGCCAAGCGCTGGACGATGTAACGATCGAGCGCTCGGGGCGGGCTTCGGCAGGAGATCGGGCACAAAGCCGCGCCATGGCTCTGCTCCAAGGAGGCCGGGCCCTAGACGCCCTTCGTGAGATTCATTCCGCGAAGTTCAGCTGGCTCAACGGCGACGCTGCCGAGGGCGCGGCCATCATGATGCTGCTCGCGTCGGCCGTATACAGCGACCTCGGACTTCCGCTGGCCGCGAAGCAGTACGCGATGAGCGCGGTATCGGTCGCAAGAATGAGCGGCGGCCCCGATCTCGCCGTCCTCGTGGCCCGGGGCATCATCCTGACTGCGACGTACGAGCACCAGGCCGGCCAGTGGCTAACCGCCACCGAAACGTTCAAAATCGGGATCTGGGCGCAGGCGCAACTGGCGGGTGATCCGTGGAGCTTCGAGCGCTATCCGTATTTCATGGACATGCTGATCGACCAGTGCCACGTCCTGCGGGCCGCGTCTTCGCTTCGCCCCGGGCTGTTGCCTGCCATCGAACGCGTGGTCCAGTCCACCGAGCTCGATGAGCTCGTCGCTCCGATGCTGGCCTCGGTCGCGCACATTGAGCCCCCCGGAGAGGATGAGACCGCAGACGCGGCGGACCGCGGGGGCCTTGGGCGGCCCTTCTCCGATGCAGGCCCGGTGCGCGAGTACAGCTGGGCCGCGCTCGGCAATGTATGGGTCGTGACCGCCCCGAACGAGCGGGCCCACGTACTCGCGGCCGAGAGATTCGTGGCGGCTGTGCAGATCACCCTCGCTGACCTCGCCGGCGAGGACCTCCTTCTCGTGCCAGGTGAGATCCGCGTCGAGGTCGAAGTCTCGGACCGGCCCGTGGAGCCCGGATCGGTGTTCACCGCGGAGTCGGAGCGCGACCGTGGCACAGTCGGGCATCGGGTGATCCTCTCCCGTTCGGGAGCCTTGGCACCCGAAGCGGACCAGCTCGAGGTCACCTCCGCTGTGCTCCAGGCGATCGTCACCCAGTCGCTCCTCGGGCAGCCGGCATTCATCGCCGTGATGGAGCGGACCTTCGAACGCGGGCTTCCGCACATGCTGACCTGCGTGCGTCCCTACGACGACCTCGTCGACGTTCACAAAGATTCGTTCTACGACGGGATCAGCGGATTGTCAGGGGGTCTCATCGGAGCCGACAGGCCGCGGTCGCCAAAGCCCGCCACCGGACTGCGCAGGAAGCTTCCGGAACATGCATCGGCCTACGACCGTGCCGCGTCCATTGATGCGATCGCCGCACGATACGAGAAAATGCTGCCACCGGTGCGGCTGACGCTCCCGCGGCTTGCTGGGGACACGGACTTCATCAAACTTGTGACATCGCTGCGTGCCGAAGGGTGGAAGGACTGGCACCTTCTCCTCGCGGTCGTCAACATTGTGGTCAATGGACGCGCAGCGCAGCGCGGCCTGAACATGACAACCTCGATTACCAAGGCCGACGTCGAACGAGTCAGTTTGCTCACGCAGGAGGAGGAACGGGAGGAGGACCCGGAGCCGCCGCTGAAGATTTTCACCGAAGACAGGATGTGGTTTCACCTCTCGAACGCCGCGCTCACGACCGTACGTCGGTGGGGACTGGAGGTGCGCCTCAACCGTGTGGACCCACGATCGTTCCTCGGACTCCTGGGCGACCGCTTCAACTACTGGGACGACGACGTTGAACATGAGCCAATCTTCACGACGCCGCGCTGATCTTCCTGTCGCATGCGTCTCCTGTTCCGGCCAGACCCTGTTCAGCCCGTCAGCTACTGACAGCTGTGCGGGTGGCCGACTGTTGGGAGCGACGCTCGTGATGTGCCTGCAGAAATCGACGCGTGCCGCCTTGTGCTCATGCCGTTCGCCACGAACCGGACCAGCGGCTCGGCATCGTTCGTCAGCACGTCCAGAACCTCATCGGGCGTGTCAGGATTCAGTGCAACGAGCAATGCCAGGTCGACGCTGCGTGCCGCCAGATCAAGAAGTACGCCGGCAGGCGTAGCGCCGTTGAAGGCGACTGCCTGAAGAACAAGCTCGTCGCTGTCTTCGGCGAGGGAAGCGAGCAGGTTTGCCGGCGAGTGAGGATTCGCAGCCACGGCTCGTCGCACGTGTGTGCTTCGTCGTTCTCCGCCGAGGAAGGAGAGGATGTCCGCGTCTGCGTTCGGGTCAAAGGCCACCAGCAGCCGCACTTGGGCCCGGCTGTTCGCAGCCATTTCAAGGAGCATGGCGCGGTTCGTCGGTGTCGGGGCTTGTTTCTGGTTGAATTCGGCAACGGCATCATCGAACGATTCACCCCGGCGGTGGAACACCTCTCGTGCTCCAGGATTCGCTAATGCAATTTCCCGCACCTCTTGTGATTCGTCATTCAGCAGGCGCTCCAGCACGTCGAGAGGGAGATTGGCCCGGTCCGCTACGCCTTGACGCACCCTTGGCGACGCATCATGCGATAGTGCAATGATCGTCGCTGGCAGAGTCGATTCGTTTCCTGAAACCCGTGTTCGGACGTACTCGTCCGGGTCCATCGAGAGCTTCTCCAGAGCGTCGACCGGCGTGCGTGGGTTTGCCGCGACGGCCGCCTGGATGTAGCGGTCCGCAACGCGGGCGAGCCTGGTCAGCACAGCGGGCGGTGTTCGCTCGTGACTCGCTGCAACGTCGCGGACATCGGGGTCCCGATGACGGCTCTTGGACAGACGGACCAGAGCCTCCTCGATCACGCCCCCCGGTACCTCCGAAGACGCCAGATCGATAACCGCGGCGAGCACACCAGGAAGACGCCAGTCCGGCGCGTCGTGCAAAACCGAGGTCGCCGTATCAGCGATGAGCTCCGTGGGCGTGCTCGGGTTCTGAAGAACCTCAAGGCGCACCTCCCACTCCGGGTCAGAAGCAAGAGCAACCATAGCGCTCTGGGGGAGCCGTTCATGCCGTGCGACGGCGCAACGGACATCGAAGTCATCATCGGCGGCCAGCCGCATGAGCACGCCGAGCGGGAGGTCATCAAGCTCCGCAAGGAACACCCGTGAACCTGCATCCCGGCTCTTGAGCATCTTCTCGATGAGTATGCCTCGGTCCTCCGCGCCGACGGACGGGTTCGCCACCAGTCGCGCACGGATTGTCGGCGACGTGCTGGCAAGCAGCTGCTCCAGCACGTCAGGGGGAGTGGAACGATGCGAGGCCAGAACCGACAGCACCTCGTCGTTGTATCGTGCCCGATCCTGACGATCCATGTTATTGAAATCGCTGGATCCGTGCGTGCGGAACTGCAGCCGTGCAGCGCGTGATGTTCCGAGCTCAGTAAGCAAGGAAGCGAGGTGGTCGTCGACCTTGTGCACCGTCCGGCAGAGCGCGCGCCAGCGGATGGCGGGGTCAGGATCCTGCAGCAGGGCGTCACGTATTCCGTGATGATCGACAGGTCGTTGCCATGCTGCCGCTCTCCGCAGCTGCGCCGGACGGTCGGCGCTCATCAGATCCGATGCGATGTCATTCGGCAGTCCTGCCCGGAGCCATGCAGGCACCTCAAGCCGGCGTTTCGCCTGCATACCCCAGCGCCAGCTCGCGTCCGGAATCGGCAGTCTAGTTGCCCATATCGCTGACGCGCCGTTGATCATCATGATGAAGTTGCAGAGCCACGTTGCGTCCGACGTCGGGCTGACAGGGGCCCTGTCGATGCTCATGATGGTGCCCGCCGGAGCGGGCATCCCAGAAGGGCGCGCTCCTGGCTGAGACAACAGGACGACCGCTCCGTCGTTCGAGCGCGCCGTCCACTGCACGCTGGCGTCCGGATCCGACGCCAGGGCTTTGATGACTTCATGCTTCGCACGTGGATTCGCGGCGACAGCGCGGCGGACCGCGACGCTCTTGTCGCGCGCAAGAGTCAGCAGGATGTCATCAGGTGCCGCTTCGTTCATCGCGACGCCTTTGCGGACACTCCATGCGCGATCCGCGGCAAGCGCACGCACCGTTGCCTCTGGTGTGACAGTGTTGCGCCCGACGCGGCTCCGGATGCTTGGGTCCTCGCTCAGGGCCAGTTTGTCCAGCTTCTCAAAGTGCGTGTGCCGATTCTCGGCGAGGATCTGGTGTTTGTGGCGCTCGGGCACTGGCTCCTTGAGCGCGATCTGCTGGTTTCCGGTGGTGCGCACAAAGCCTTCCCGCAAGGAGGGGAGGAGCATCTCCGGGTCCCCGGAAAGCAGCCGCGTGAGGCTCCACGTCGGCATCAGACCCTGGCGCGGAAGCCAGATCCCGACCTGGCGGATGCCGAGACGGTCGTCGAGGTCGAGCATGACGTACCCGAGGAGCTGCAACAGGAAGCCGCGTAGCTCGGACACGCTGAGCCGGTTGTACACCTTGCAGTCGATCAGAGTGTCGCCGATGATCCAATCAGCGTCCGCGCCGCCCACGAGCTCCGACCCCGCGAACCCGGGGTTCGACGCAAAATCTGTTCCGTCTGCGATCTCGCCGCACCATTCCTCGAGCTGCATCCGGCCGGCCTCGACGAGAGAGCCGATGTCGGCCACCATCATCGGGCTGATCTGGTCCGCGAAAGAGGGTCCGTCGCTGGCATTGTCCAGCAGCTTCCCGGTTCTGCCGCTCAGCGCCCGTGCCCCGGACCGCAGGACACGCTCGCAATGGGCAAGAAGGACTGAGGCCCGATCAAGATCAGTGTCATTCGCCGGATGGTGCAGCAATGCCTGCGCGACGTCGAATGACTCAGCGAGAACTGACACCCGATGGTGACCGTTCTCGACCCAGGCAGTGTATTCGGCTGCCCGGGCTACGCCTGCCGCGGCGGCTGATGCCCGCGGATCGAAACCACCGAGTTCGATCCGTGCACGGAAATCGAAAGCCGTGCCTGAAAGTGTGCCATCAACCCCGGCCGCCCGCGGGATAACGACTTCAGCGTCAACGAGCGCGGTGAGTCCGAGTTCGCCGGCAGCAATCCGCGCGCCCGCGGTGTTGCCGGCCGAAGCTTCAAGGCGCGGTGAGACCCGCTCAAGGTAGGCCCGCACCGGTGAGCCGGAATCCTTCAAACAGTCAGTGAGGCTCAACTCTGGTCACGCTCTAAGAAACTTGGCCGTTGGTTCATGCCCTTAGCGTACGTGGGCCCTACGACACGAGAAGATCAGGCTGCCGAAGTCTTGCGTCGTCCGAGCACCGACTTCGCCGATTCACCGCGATGCTGATCTACCCATGAATCTATGATGATCCCGTGACGATTCCTGACTTGAGCGCACTTACTCTTTCTGAGCTGCTCCAACTGCAATCGCGCATCGGACAGGAGATTATTCGCCGCGGTGTCTCCCGCACATCCGGCAGTATTCAAGGTGAGGTCGGCGAAGCTCTGGCGCTGGCGGTCTACGGTGGCGTCCTTGCGCCCCCTGGGACGAAGGGATACGACCTAACTGACGCGCTGGATCGCAAGATCCAGGTGAAGACGCGTACGTTGCCGAGGGGAGTGGACCGCATGTTCCAGTTCGACTCGCTCGACATCGATCTGGCTCTGTGCATTAGATTCGACCGGGAAACGAACGCGTTGGATTGGGCGCTGGAGTTTACGGGCGAAGAGCTCCGGAATCTCGTCAGCCCTCACGCCCGTGGTCCGAGACTTCCGATGGTTCGGGCGCGCCGCAGTGGGATCGACGTGACGGCGAAGTTTCGGTCGGCTTACGAGGCACTGGCTGGCATGAAGGGTTGAGGTGTGCCGTTGATCTTCCATGATTGCTCCGCACCAGGCCGATGCTGCTCTCTCATCACCGACTCCACCAACGGTAAGCAATACATCGGGAAGGCGGACGGGGCTGAGCGTGTCCTCGGTCGGTGGACGAGCTACGCTGGCGATGGTCACGGCGGAAACGTCGCTCTCCGCGAACTTGCCTACGACAATGCAGCCGGAGAGACTACAAAGACAGACCACGCCCGGCACTTTGTCTTCAACCTTTGAGCGTTTTCGGACCCAGCACACCTTCCACGAAAGTGGATTCAGCGGAGTCGCACTACAAGGACGCGCTGATGACACGACAATTCGGCCCCGACAGAAACTGATCAATAGATGACACCACGTCCACGCCGTGCCTGGCGGGCGGCAGCAAAAGCCAAGCAGGAGTCCAAGGAATTGGGGGAGCTGCACGCGGTTGAACCAGCGTCGCGCCGTAGCGATGGTTCACCCAGGGTAGGCCCGGGCCAGGTTTACGCGGTGAGCTCGGGAAAGGTCTATCACCCGGCCTGGTGTAACTCAGTGGGCAATGTCTGGGACGAAAACCCGAAACGGCTTCTGGTCGTCGAGGAGACCGGTGTTGGCGGCCGGAAGGCCTGCAAAGCCTGCGACGAACCCTTGCAGGCCTGACTTTCTACATTTGGCGGCTAGCCGGAACACTAAGATCTTGTCGCTTCGTAGGCGGCTTCCTGGATGCCCCTAAGTATCTCACTGGTGCAGCGTCCGTTCCGGGTGGCTTGTCCTAGCGGTCCCGTGAGGGCGGAAACACGACAATGCCACGGACCGGGATGGGGCTGGACGGCGGCTAGTATCCAAGGATGGTCAAACAGATGAGGGACGCGGCCTTCAAAGCTGAGCAGTTCGCCGGTGTGCACCTTCCACACGTCACTGCAGTGAACCAGCTGGTCGAGTCCCTCCGGGAGCCTGAGCCTTCGACCGGCCGGGGGTGGGTGCCGTACGTCGCGCCTCTTCATGGGGGCTCGGAGGCCCGGATCCTGAGCATTTTGCGTGATCCCGGGCCGATGACCCACGAGACCATGGGCTCCGGAATGCTGTGCGTGGAGAACGACGACGATTCCGCAGCCCTCCAATGCCAACTGCTCGCCTCGGTGGACCTGACGCCTGCTGACCTGACCCCTTGGAACGCCTACCCGTGGTACCGCCACGATCAGTCCAGCGGTCTGAGGAGCCCGCAGATCACGGAAGGGCTGAACCCTTTGGCCCGGTTGATCGACTTGATGCCAAAGCTCGAAGTTGTACTCCTCCAAGGCGGCGAAGCGCAGACCCTGTGGAAGCGGTTCGCCCGCAAACACCCCCGTGTCGCTGCCCGATATGCAGCAGTGGAAACCTACCACCCCGGCAGGACGGCACTCAGAGACCCTGATCCGACAGTTCGGGAAGCCCGTGCCAACCGCCGTTTCGAAGCTTTTCGCGAGGTTCGTCAGATTCTGGACCGCGGGCAGGATGCCCGCTAGGTCGGGTACATGTGCAGCCATTTATCCATGCCCTCCACGAAGCCATCTGACTTCGGATACGGCAGAGCCAAGCCGCTAGTTGCGCTTTTCGGCCGGCCGGTACCTGTCACCAAAGGCGACCAAGGAGCTCTGGAGCAGCGTCATGCTGCCCAGTATGTCCACTGGCCGGGAACGGGTTTCTGCCGGCAGCGGGCTGACCATCCAGGCGGCGAACACGTTATGAGGAATCTTCAGGATCATCGCCTGATCAAAGAGACGCAGCACAGGTTCGTGGAAAAGCCCATCTTTGAGCTGGAAGCCCGGGCAGAAGGTTCCCTCGCCGATGAATACCCGAACTGCCCGGCGCATGGCCTCCGGGTCGCCGAGGGATTGGAAATGCGTCTCCAGGTCTGCCGCTGTCGGCAGGGTGAATTCTTCGCGGATGCTGTTCCAGATATGCTCCGGAACAGCCGGCCAAAACCGCTCAGCCTTCGCATTCGACGCAGTAGGCATGGCCGTCCTTCTCGCGGGCCTTCTGCGAACGGTGGCGGACCAGGAAGCAGGACCAGCAGGTGAACTCATCGTCAGCCTGCGGGATGACCTGGACGACCAGCTCTTCGGCAATGAACTCCCCGCCAGGGGTCAGGCCGTCCAGGGCGTCAGCCTCGTCGAGCTCCTGAACCACGGATTTCGCATCCGGGGCTTTGGCGGACTTCAGGGCCTCCAGGGAGTTTTCCTGGGATTCCTTGACGTCGGTGCGCAGTTCATCGTAATCGGTTGCCACGGAGGTGCATCTCTTCTCTGTTGATGGGGATTACCGATCCTGCAACGTACAGGACACGGGAAGAATTCCATAAAAAAGCGGCTGCATGGGCACACAATCAGAACCCCAGGGAACATGAGCATTGCCGAGAGTCAGTCGCACACGTGGGGTTTCAATATCAGGAAGTGACACCTAGTCTGGGACAGAGCCGATGGCCGCGACATTTGCGGACCCAACCACCGGTTCGTTCGTCTTATAACTCTGGTCTTTGGGGGAACCTTGAGTGATCCGGAATACCCGCAGCAGCAACAGCCGCGCGTCTTCGATACTTCGTTCAACTACATGACCGACACCCCTCCAGGGACTGACCCGGACAGTGGCAGTCCGAATCTCCGGGCGGACCACGAGCTGCTGTGGACCAAGACGCTGAACTCCGGCGTCCTGTTCGAACCGACCGCGCCGCCGAAGCGTACGGACGGCTACCTCATCTTCACCGACCCCTCCAGAGCGATGCATTGGTACGGCAGTGACGCCATCACCCACTCCTACACCGGCCGGGCACGTACGGCGTCTCTGGCGAACGCCATCGCCTCGCTGAATGAGGAGCAGCGGGCCCGCTACCTGAAGCCGCCGTACACCATCGGCAGTGCGATGATCTGGCCCGTCAGGAAGAAGGACCGACCCACGATGAACCAGGCGAGGGGGCTCAGGTCGCTCATCGCCGACCGGATGGATCTGACCCTGGAGTGCATCCGGCGTCATTACGCAGGAGAACCGGAGAGCCCACTGGCCAATGTCATCAACGCGTACGCGGACTTCTTTGCGTTCTTCGACGGATTCAAGGAGTTCGTGGACTTCTTCCACTTTCAAGACCTCGTGACGCCCGACTACGAAGAGGTTCGGTTCTACCTTCCCTTCGACAACTTCAAGCGTTCCGGGATGCCGGCCACAAAAGACGAGTACGTAACGTACCGGGAGGCCACGCTGGAGTTCATCGCGGCACGGAACCGTCGGATGGCCGCTTGGGTCATGGAGAACCACCCCGGGATTGAGGTTCGCCATACAGACTGACTACCCAGCGACGTCGCAGGGTCAGTCAGGGTCATAGTCCGCGGATTGAAGCCATAGGGGGATTCATGGAACTACCAGCCATCCTGAAAGAAGAGAACGTCGAAGCCGCAGCCGAACTGCTCCGGCGCTACTACCTTGAACCGTCCAGAAAGACGGGGCTGCTCAGTACCGGCAGTTACTTTGATGAATGGGCGAACCGCGGCGACAACCCGCAGGTGAGGGACAGGATCACCGACAGCGACGCTGTCGCCGTGTCCATGCTCAGCGTCAAAGTGCCGGCCCAGGCCATCATCGGACTGCAGGAGGAGCTGTTGGCGGGGAAAATACAGGATCTCCTGGCTGATATACCCACCGACGTGAAGATGAGCGACCTCACGGTCGCGGAAGCGGAAGCCACTCTCGGGGAGGGCAGCCCCTCATGGCTGCTCTGGCAGGAGCTGAGACGCACACCCAAAACGCGCTGGGATGTCGGGGCCACCACAGCCAGCAAGATCATGGCGAGGAAGCGACCGCATCTCATCCCCATCTGGGACAAAGTAATTGGGGCAGTCGTGGGCAAAGACACCTCTGAAGGCCAATGGCTGAATTGGCACAATCTCTTCATGAAAGACCCCGACCTTGCTGGACGATTGGGGCGCATTCACAAGCTTTCTACGGTCCACACACCCATTTCCGAACTGCGCATCATGGACGCCATCCTGTGGCGCTACGGCAAGGACCATGGCATCAAGGGCGGGCGAGCCGGCAAACTCGGAATCGCCGGCTGAAGCACAGCGAAGCCACGACAAACTTGGTCGAATCTCGAAACCGCCCGCGCCAGCTTCGCAGCCGGCCGATGTCGTCCGATGAAGGAATAGCTACGAGTTCGGAGCTTCGTATGAGTACGGAAACGAGCCCCCGACGCGACCGGACAATGCAGTCAGCTCTGCCTCGGTTTCCCTGAACCGGATCACTTGAGGGCCCAATGTGTTGACCCCCTCCGGTCCCTTCACCACGAGGGTTCGCGCTATGGTCCTGCCCAGTTGATCCAGTTCCTGGTTGAGTCGCCGCAATTCTGCCTGCTCGAATTTGGAGCGCTTCATCACTTCAGGGTGCCTGTCGCATTGCGTGCAGCGTCCCCTCGGGCCCACATCAGCCATCATGGTCACATAGATGCCTCTTTGGCCGGATCGCCACTGACCATCCATGATCGAGCACCACTGAGTGTGGAACAGTTTCCCGGTTCGTGTGACGTACACCTGTCCGTAACCTGCCACAGGTGACCCGTCGTCACGGTGGCTTTGCGGCTCAACGCGAACGAGCGGCCGTTCCTTTGCCCGGTGCTCAGCTTTCGCTTCTTCTTTGAGTCGCAGCCTCTCTGCCCGCTTCTCCGCACGCTCCAATTTGGAGCGCTTCTTCTCTGCAGGGTCCTGGTCGCATTGCGGGCAACGTCCCCGCAGGCCCACATCCGCAAGCATGGTCAAGTAGATGCCTCCATTGGTGGCGCGCCAGTGGCCGTCCATGATCCCACACCATTGAGTGTGGAACAGCTTGCCCGACCGGGTCACATACGCCTGACCTTCACCTGCGATGGGCGACCCGTCGTCACGGTGGCTTTGCGGCTCAACGCGGACGAGCGGCCGTTTCGTTTTCGCCCCGTGGTCGGCTTTCACTTCTTCGTGTGTGGTGCTCACAACCCGTTCCTTCTCCCAAGACCTCTGCCATATCCTTCCATGATGGGGAGGTCCACCTCCACCATGCCATCGAAGGGTTGACGGGCAAGCCCGCCGAGTCCAGTACCTGCGGATCAGCACGAACCCGGTGAACGCACTCGACGACACACAATTCCTCGCTGATACCGTGGAAAGAGGGCAAATAGTCTCCTTTTGAAGACGTGTGTGAGTCGGGGGAAGCATGACGGAGTGGAAGCCGGGTTGGTGGGCACGCGCGTTCAGAGGTGCCGGGTCATGGGTGCTGTCGATCCGTGAGGGCCGCCTGCGCGTCTGCGGAATCCCCCGGGAGGTGGACGCTGATGTCATCGACGTCCTCAGACTCGCAGTCGATGAAGGCTCAGGGCAGCTCATCGTCACTCTCGTCCACGGGACGGAGACGGTGCTCAATGGGCTGTCTCGTCGCGCGGTGCGTGAGGTTGCCGCTGCGTACCGCTCCGAGCTCGATGAGCGACGGCATCTCGCCGCCCTGCTCTCAAAGGCTGAGGAGCAGGGCGAGGCGGCCGGCCTGTGGTGGTCCCGGGTCCGGGATGTGATGGACCGACTACGGTGGGCGGACCAGGACACGATCGCCGCGCTCGCGGACTCCCGTCCGGACGTCGCTGTGTGGCTGGCTGCCGACAGCGATCCGCGGCTCTCCGGGCTTCCCAGGGGCAAACGTGAGGACCAGCGTGCCGCAGTCGACGCCTGCTGCACCACTGACTTGTCAAGGTGGGCTGCCCAGCGCAACGAGGCGTTCCTGGAGTGGGAGAAAAACGACCTTGCCGACTTCTTCCGCAAGGTCGAGAAGTCGCCGTTGACGGAAGAGCAGACGAGGGCGACGGTCTGCTTCGACAACCGGGTGCGTGTTATCGCGGCCGCGGGCTCCGGGAAGACGTCGACGATGGTAGCCCGCGCCGGGTATGCGATCCGGCGTGGCATCGCCCAGCCGACGGAGATCCTTGCCCTCGCATTCAACAAGAAGGCAGCCGGTGAGCTCTCGGAGCGGCTTGTCTCCCGCCTCGGCGATGACGGTGCGTCGGTAGCGTCGAGCACTTTTCACGCCTTCGGACTGCGAGTCGTCGGTGAAGCCACCGGTCGAAAACCTTCAGTCCCCGATGACATCACCAATGGCAACGGGATCGGGCGGCTCGCGGCGATCGTTGATGGGCTCCGTGACCGGGACCCGGCCTTCCGGCGTGACTGGGACCTTTTCCGGCTCGTGTTCGGCAGGCAACTGCCGGACCTCGGGGACGAAGACGAGCCTGAGACGTGGGACAGGAACAAAGGTATTAACGGCTTCGGCACTCTCGCAGGGGAGGTCGTTAAGAGCCAGGAAGAGGTGATGATCGCAAACTGGCTCTTCCTGAACGGCGTCCGATACGAATACGAGCGACCCTACGCGCACGACGTTGCGGACGCGCACCACCGTCAGTATCAGCCGGACTTCTACTATCCGGACATCGACGTCTGGCATGAGCACTGGGCGCTCGGTTCAGACGGCAACCCGCCGCCAAATTTTGACGGGTATGCCGAGAGTATGGCGTGGCGGCGTCAGACCCACACTCGATACAGCACAAGACTTATCGAGACAACCTCGGCAACCATCCGGGACGGGTCCGGGTTCGAGCACCTCGAACAGGAGCTCCGCCGACACGGAATCCAACTCGAGGAAGACCCCTACCGGGAGGCGGTAGGGGAGTCTCCGATCACCGAACCAGCCATGATGACGCTGATGCGGTCGTTCATGGCCCACGCGAAGGGCAACCGCCTCACCCCTGACGTGCTGACGCAGCGGGCCGGCCGAACCTTGCGGGCCAGGCTCTTCACACGCCTGTACGGCGTCATCCTCGCCGAATGGGACCGTCAGCTCCGAGCTGCGGGCCAGATCGATTTCGAGGACATGCTGAATCTCGCAACCGATCACGTCGAGTCGGGCCGGTGGACGAGTCCATACCGGCTCGTCATGGTCGACGAGATGCAGGACACCAGCGCTGCACGCGCGGCGTTGGTTCGGGCGCTGATGAAGACTTCTGGAAACTACCTGTACGCGGTCGGCGACGACTGGCAGTCCATCAACAGGTTCGCGGGCTCAGACCTCGGTGTGATGACCCGCTTCGATAATTGGTTCGGGACAGCGTCCACCATCTGGCTGGACCGCACCTTCCGGTCCCCGCAGTCCCTGTGCGATGTCGCGGGTGGGTTCGTGATGAAAAACCCCAATCAAATCTCCAAGAACGTCCGATCTTCAGCGCCGGAGGCTGGCGAGACCGTATGCGCCGTCAGTGTACGGGAGCGCAGCCACTACGGATCGGCCGTCCGGCAGCACCTGACAACCCTTGACTCAGAGCTCACGGAGCCAGCCACTGTGCTGCTGCTCGGCCGGTACTCCCGGTCCAAGGACGATGTCACCTCGGCCCTGGAAGCCAGATACGCCAACCTGACCATCGAGTTCAACACCGTGCACGCCTCGAAAGGAAAGGAGGCAGACTACGTCGTTGTGCTCGGCCTTGAGAGGAACGGATTCCCCAGCATTGTCGAGGATGATGCTCTCCTGCAACTGGCCATGTCCGCCCCTGACTCCTACCCACACGCAGAAGAACGACGCCTGTTCTATGTCGCACTGACCCGTGCCAAGCGCTCAGCGCTCCTGGTCACGCGCGCCGGTAGGGAATCAGCGTTCCTCCTCGAGCTGGTCGGAGATCGTGTCGTCAAGATCCGATCCGCGACAGGCGACGACATCACCCCAGTGGTCTGCCCGAAATGCAAGAAACACACGATGAGGGAACGCAAAGGGCCCTACGGCCGGTTCTTCGGCTGCGCCGGGTACCCGACCTGCAATGGAACGATGAAACTCGCTGATAGTTAGGGACAAGGATGCCTTCCATGTTCCGAGGCGCAGGTTCTACGCTTGGCGATATTTTGGCCGACTGACGCGTCCAACCCACGTGGTCGGCCAAGCCGAGCCTTGCGGAATGCAGCACTTGCAGAGGCCATCATCACACCGATACGCAGACCACGCGGGTCACCACCCTTAAAAATGTATGCTTTACGGGTGCGAGCCGTTGCCTATATCCGCAGGTCCAAAGACCCCACCGAGGGCAACGCGTCGCTCGTCGACCAGCGTGCCTGGATCATGGCGGAGAGCCGGAAGCTCCACCACACGGTCGCCAAGCACGACATCTTCGAAGAAGTCGTCAGTGCCTACCGTGACCGGCACCGCCCCGAGCGCGACCGCCTCGAAGGGGTCCTCGCCGAAGGCGACGTCAAGGCGCTCTACGTCCGGGACCTCGACCGACTGGCACGGCGGTTGATGGACACCGCCCGCATCGTCGACACCTGCAACCGCCACAACGTCACGATCTACACCCATGACCGCGTGTTCGCCCCTCGATCGCCCGACACCATCCTGCTGATCTCCGTCCTCGGCGGCCTGGCGGAGACCGAGGCGGCGACCACGAGCAAGCGGCTGAAGCGCACCGCCGAGAACATCCGCCAGAAGGGCGGCTGGAACGGCCCTGCCCCGTACGGCTGGATGCGGCCCGAACAGCGCAACGCCGACGGCGTGAAGACGCTGAAGCTGCACCCGGAGGAGAGCAAGACCGTCCGCCGCATCGTCGAATGGCGGCTCGACGGACTCTCCGTCGCCGAGATCGTCCGGGAGCTCAACCAGCAGGGCCTGACCAACCGCGAGGGCCGGCCATTCCAATACCGCGCCGTCGCCTCCCTACTGCGCCATCCGCTCCTGGCTGGATACAACTCCCTCACGGCCAAGGCCGATGGACGCAGCGGCGGCCCAGGTCCGGACTTCCGCGACACGCGCAAGATCGTCATCGACAAGGATGGGCGTCCGGTCAAGAGTCATGAGGCGGTCTGCACGGAGGCCGAGTGGGAAACCCTGCGCCTGCTGATGAAACCCCAACCGCTCAAGCGGACCCGGGCCCGCGCCGGAGGCCTTCCCCTGGTCGGCCTCGTCTACTGCGCCGGCTGCGGCACCAAGATGACCAGCAACAGGTCGATGGGTGAGTCGGGATCGTACGTGTGCAACGGACGGATGCGCGGCGCTGACTGCCCCGGCGTTGCAATCAACCGGGAAGCCCTGGAGCGCTTCATCCGCGACGTCGTCGCCGGATCGCTCGACAGCCCCGAGGTGATGGAGCTGCAGGCCGAGAGGCTGAACCAGGCCGCGGAAGGGAGCGCGAGCTCGGAGTTGTCCGAGCTCCACGAACAGGCTGATGCCCTGGGGGACTCCATCCTGATCCTGCGGGCCCAGATCAACACCGCGCCGGCCAGCGCGATGTCGGCACTGCTGAACCGCATCGGTGAGGAGGAGGCCCTCAAGGGACAGATCGAGATGCGGATCTCGGAGAAGACCGAGGGGCGACCGAGGGCGATCCCCGACATCAGCGGGGCCGAGTTCCTCGAGCTCTCCGAGACAGAGCAGAAGTCGATCATCAGGGCCTTCCTCCGCAAGGTCGTGGTCTACGCCGACGACGGAAAGCGCGGGTCGGTCAAGGGGATGTTCGGCTCCCAGGGCACGAACCTGAGCCGGATCGGCTTCTGGTATCTCGGCGAAGCTGACGACCAGGAGCCGCGCCGCGGGGGCGGGTACTCGCTCATGCCCTCGAACGGCAGCTACCAGTGCCCCAAGTGCGAAGAACCCCGGACGTTCCGCTACCGGAACAACCTGCGCCACCACATGAACTACGCGCACCCGCAGCCAGTGCCGTGTCCTGAGTGCGGCCAGGAATTCCCTTTGCCCGGGCTGCCCAGCCACCGCCGCAACAAGCACGGGGTCAAGGGCTCACGCCAGTCCTGGAGCTGACTCTCGGGGACTAGGCGGCCCGACGGCGACCCAAGCGCGCAGGCTTGGCAGCCTCAGCTGCCCCCGCCCGCCGGATGGCCACCGAGGCCGCCACGGCGGCTCCGGCCTGGATGGCCTCCACCGGGATCGGGCGGAGGGCGATCGCGGCTGCAGCTGCCGCCGAGATCTGCACTGGCCTGCGCGGGGAGGCAGATGCAGACAAAGCCACACCGCGTTCAGCGGTGGTGACCTGTCCTGCCATGACTGCCTGCCTCAGATAGCTGTGCTTTGAATGCCTATCGGCACTCTATCAACTAATGAGTCAGAGGATCAATCGAATGGAATCTGATACGAGTCGAATCGTCACACTCGGGGATGAGTCGACGGGATGGAGCGGGCTCAGGCCGCGGCAGCCCCGGTGTCACTGATCCCGGCCAGCAGCCACTGCTCGGACAAAGGGTCGCGGCGCAGCTCGAAGGTTCGCAGCGCCGAAGTGGACGTCAACCGGACCTGAACCTGCCAGTGTTCGACGCTGATCAGGTCGCCGCTGCCCACCGGTGCCCGCTTGGCGGTGTTCCACCAGTCGGCACGGGTGAACCAGTGCACAGGTTCCGCGGCCACGGCCCAGATCCTGCCGTCATGCCTGACGGCCAGGGGAACCCCCTTCGCCGTGAAGCGGACCTCCACCGGAGCGTCCAGAGGTTTGCTATTTGATGCTGTTGCTGCCACGGGTCCGCTCTTCAAGATTCCTGTTCATCATTTCTTCCCGGCGGGTAACCGCCGAACTCCACACCCAGGTCCGGTACGTCACCGGCCCGTCCTTCCATGTCACTTCGACCGCTTTCGCTGTCCAGGCGAAGACCTCGCCGTCCACCAGTTCGGCGCAGTTCGGGAACCGGATCCATGCCTTGACGGGGATTCCGGGATACCCGTTCTTTGTCGGGAAGTGTTCGAAGTCGAGCTCTTCCACGGTCAGCCCGATCGGGCCGGCCCGCCGCGCATACTGCGCTTGCAGTGCAGCGGCGAACTCTTCGGAGGACATAACACAACCTTAGAACACATATTCGAATAGGCGACCCACAAAGATGGCGGCTACGGCCGGCCGCCTCGCTCCCGGGAATCACCATTGGTCCTGTTTTTCGATCCCCTGGGCACCAGGCTATAAAAGGGCTCCGACAACGTCCGGAACGGACTGATCCTGGTCCGCTGCCGGCTCGGCACAAAACGGCGTAGTGTCCGACAATGGGGACATGCCAGCTGCTTCTGCCCCCTGCACCGTCCACCACCTCTACTCCACACCCGGTCACCTCCTCCCCGCGTGCGGTGTAACCCCTGGCCCTGACGGGTCCGAGTGGCACACCGGACACGACGCCGGGGTCCTGCAGGTGTTCTCCGCGCAGGGATCCGCGTGCTGCTCTCTGTGTCTGGAGTTGTCCCTGTCATCTCCTGACTGACATGTGCAAGGTGGTACAGGTGGTACGTGGTCTGCCATACTGGTAGAGAAAACAGGTATACGAGTGGAAATCCTGCTCAGCCCCGGCTGAGCAGATCGTCCGTCCAGGCGGGCGTGGATAGTCCAGCTTCGGCTCCCGGGCTTGGCCTGGGAACGGGGGCTCGGGGAAACAGTTCTGAACTGTGGAGCCGAGACGCTGGACCTTCCGAACACTCATTGCCTGGACACAGAGCCAGGACGACAGGACCGACCAGAAGGACGAGAAGGCCATGGACATCACCAGTACCGCACACGTGACGCGGACGAAGCTGGCCGCGACCGCTGCAGCCCTGGCATGCGCCGCGCTCGTGCTCAGTGGCTGCAGCAGCTCCGGCGGGGACGGGCGGTACTTCGCCACCTCGGAAGGACAGAACGGCGACATCGTCGTCGTGGACGGTGACCAGATCACCTACTTCGACACCGCGAGCCGCCAGGACCTCGCCTGCCACTCCATCAACTCCGTCCTCGACGACCCTAAGGCGGCCGCGGCGAAGGGCGAGCTCAAGGACGCCTACACCGTCCGCGGCACCGGCAAGATCAACGAGTCCAAGTCCTCCGTGGACTGGACCGAGGCTGGCCGCAGCACCACCGAGACCGGCTCGATCAGCTTCGGCAAGGACAAGTCGACCATGGAGTTCGTCTTCTCCAACGGCGTCAACGACGTCGTGCTCGTGCCCGTCGACAGCGAGCAGGGCAAGGCCGTCAAGACCAAGTACTGCGGCTAAGGAGGCTGACCCCTTGACTGCCCCGATCGACCTGCAGCACCGGAGCCCCGTGGACCACGCGTCCGCGGGGCTCTGCCTTTTCTCTCCCGGGATGCGCCCGCGCGCCAGACAGGATGCAGGAGGTCGGACATGACGCTCATCGGACCGATCAGGTACTACAAGGAGCGGGTGGCGTACCCCAGCGACGAGCAGCTGCGCGCAGCAAGAGCCACCTGGGATTTCGACGACATCCGCCGGCCGACGGACGATGTCGACTGCACGCACATCCAGCTGATCGAAGTCTCCGGCCGCAACGCGGGGGAGCGGCGGCAGCTCGAGGAGGAGAAACTCACACGCTTCTTCGACTACATCGGCACCCGGGCCGGCTTCCGGGTGCTTACCCACCAGAAGAAGCCGGACTCGGCCACTTCGGCCTTCGTCTCGCACGAGATCGTCTACGTCATCGAGTCCCGGCCGACCAGGGGGTATGCCAAGCTCACCCTGCGCTCGGAGCTGCCGCGCAGCGGGACCGCCGGTGCCGTCTCGGACATCTTCAGCGCCGAGGGAATCGACCGCATCTCGCGGATCTTCGACAAGGGCCCCCGGAGGGATTGAGGCCGGTGCTGCAGTACGATTGCCGCCCGACGGGAAAAGAAGACCCCGTGGACATCACGTCCACGGGGTCTTCTCGTGTCTGACTGGCTGGCAGTCCCGTATGAGTCCTACAGCCGTCCGCCCTTCAGGCGCAGCGCCCGGTACTCCTCGATCGTCTCCGGCGGCCGTCCGTACTTTGGCGCATATGTCTCGACGAAATCGATCTCGGCCCAGGTGTCCCGGTGCCGGACCCGCGACCTGGCCAGCACCGCAAGCGCAGTTACTGAAACGACCACGTTGGCCAGCCACCACAAGATGGCGATGAGGACCGCCGCCTGGACCAGTCCCCGTTCGGAGGAGCCCGTCTGTGCTGCCACGGCCGCCAGGGCCGTTGAACTACCCAAAGCCATGCACCCGAGCAGGAGCCCTGCCGCCCAACCCTCCGTCGGCACCCGCCGGCGCACCAGATCAGCGGGGCTGTCGCGATCGCGGACCAGCCGCAGCGCCTCGCGCAGGAATAACACAGCAGCCATCGCGGCCAGGCAGTTCACCGCCAGCTCGCGCGCTCCCTCGAGCCACCAGCGCCCCGAGTGCCACCAGCCCAGCGGAAACTCGTCGCGCGCCTTGCCTCGCAGATTCATCCGGTCCATCCTTTCCCCCGTGGCAGGCAAAGGGCGGCGCACCCCTTGTCGGAGTGCGCCGCCCTCATCACCAACGATCAGTTCTTCGGGTCCTCAGCCGGCTTCCTCCGCGACACGGGATCGTCCGTGCGCTTCGGAGCCGGATCCGCCGTCCGCCGCGGCTGGGCCGGAGCCGGCTGCGACGGCTTCGGGGCCGGGGCCGGGGCCTTCGGAGCCTGAGCCGCCGGTGCCGGTCGACGTCCGCTGCGTGGAGCCGGCTGGACACCCTGGCTGCCCTGAGCGCCTCCGGTAACCCGGCCACCGACACGGGGCTGGGTAGGAGCCGGAGCAGGAGCCGGGGCCTGCGGACGCTGACCGGACTGGCCCTGCGCCTGCGCCGGAGCGCCGGTGCGGGGCTGGACCGGAGCCCGGTGGGCACTGCCCTGGCCGGTCGGAGCCTGGACCGGAGCCTGCGGGCTGCGGCGCTGGCTGCCGCTGGCCTGCGGGATACCCGGTCCTGCCTGCACAGCACGGGAGCCGGAACCCGCGTTGGCCTGCGGCTGCTGGCCTTCGGCGGCCCGCGTCGCCCGGGTGCCCGGAATCCCCGGGACCGCTGCGACGACGGGGTTCACCTGCGCGGGCCCGACGGTGCCAGCGGTGAAGCGCGGGCCCTGGCCCGAGGAGGCAGGAGCCGCCTGCTGTCCGGTGCCGAACTGCGTCGGTGCCGACTGGCCGGCGTCCGCCTTGCGGCCACGGCTGGTGTGCGCACCGCTATCGGTGCCGCCCGTGAGCCCGTCCCGCTTCTGGCCCTGACCCTGGCCATGGCCCGGCTGCCCGGTACCAGGAGCACCCTGCGCGCCGCCGAGCCCGAAGCTCGTCTGGCCGCCGGTGGCCTGGCCGCCCCGCGAGGAGGGACCCTGGCCGGTGCTGTAGCCGAGGTTCGACAGGCCGCCCTTGCCGCTCAGGGTCTGAGCAGTCTCCTTGTCGGAGCGGGAGCTCCCCGCCTTGCCGCCCGTGAGCTGCAGAGGACCGCCCTTGTCGCCGGGACCCTCGGGACCACCAGCGGACGGGCCGCGGCCGCCGCTGTCACCACCACCGCCGGGAACCGGACCGGGGCCGGCGGGGCTGCCGCCGTCGGGGCCGGCTTCCGGACCGTCGTTCGGACCGGCGGCCAGGGCCAGCGCGCCCTTCCCGGCAGCAAGCGACTTCTGCTCACCGTTCAGGCCGCCGGCGTTGGTCGACGAGCCCTTGCTGCCACCGGGGGTGCCGCCGGGCTTCGTGGCCCCGCTGCCGCCGAGCTTGCCGCCGACGCCGGAGGCGAGCTTGTTACCCATGGCCATGCCCGCTCCGGCCCCGGCTCCCGCAGCCAGCGCGGGGAGCATGCCGCTCTTGTCCGGCTTCGGTGCGGTGTTGGTCTCGAGGAACTTGTCCACGAGCTTGGTGAACACCTCGTCCATCGCCTGCAGCACGACCTTGCGCACCCGCAGGAGCGCCAAGGTGATGCCGATGATCAGCAGCGAGGAGATCAGGGTCAGGATGACCACAATGATCCCGCCGAGCATGCCTGAGCCCCACAGGCCGTCCTGGGACACCCAGGCCGACACCGGTCCGGAGATGATGTCCGGGATGGAGATCAGCAGCTCCGAGACGAACTGGTAGATGAACAGCGTCACCAGCACCTCGAGGATCAGTGCGACGGAGTAGACGATCACCTTGCTGATCGCGGCGATCGCGCCCAGCGTGGCGAACGGCACCGCGGCCACGAGGCTGAAGGTGCGCTTGACCGCGCCCACCAGCATGCCGATGGCGTACCAGAAGCCGAGCAGGACCATGCTGCCCAACACGACGCCGGCGTTCTGCCAGTACATGAACTTCGCCGGGCCCGTGCCGACCTGGCTGACCGCCATGTGGTCCTCGCGGGTCAGGCCGCTGGTGACGTTGTTCGAGCTGTACATCGTCATCGAGTCGGGGCCGAAGCCGGTGTTCAGGTAGTTGTACGCCGACAGCGCCGACATGTTGCAGGAGACCGGGGCGTTGTCCGCCCAGACCGAGAACCCACAGCCGTGCTTGGTGCCCTGGGTCGAGAAGCTCGTCGTGTTCCCGCCCGGGTTCGAGGAGGTCAGGCCCTTGCCGCCGGCCGCCAGCACCGGGTGGTTGGTCGGGATGTAGTCCGACTCGCCGTGCCCGCCGAAGTTGTCGCTGTCACCGTAGGACTTCTTGTCGATGAACCACTCCTTCTTCACATCGCTGTTGACCGGCAGGTTGGTAATCGCGCTCTTGATGCCCGACTCGAAGTCCGACGCCGATGTAATCTGGCCCGAGATGTAGCTGTTGAGCATGCCGAAGGTCTCGCCCACGGCGTTGAAGTCGCCCGCCGGGCTGCCCTCCATGCCGACCAGGCTGTTCTTCCAGGCCGTCTCGGCATTGGTCGCACCGGGGCCCACGCTGATGTCGCAGAAGGTCGAACCGTGCGCCTGCTTGTTGATCGCCAGTGCCGTCGTGCGCACCGACATCATCGCGTTGTTGCTGGCCTGGCCGTTGTCCCAGGCGATAACGGCCTCATCGGGAACGCCGAGACGGTCGTTCATCATCCAGGCCTCGAAGTCCACGTACGTGGAGAGCACCACACGGGTCGGGCCGGCGTGCTGGCCCAGCAGCGAGTCATCGAACTTGTCCAGGACGCCGGTGTACATCGAACCCATCAGCGGAAGGCCCACGCCAATGAAGACGACGCGCACGACGAGCTTCTTGATCGCCGAGCCGCGGTCCATCTTCTTGAACAGCACCAGGCCAATAATCAGGAATCCGATGAAGAGCGGGACCAGCGCCTCCCAGGCGATGGACTGCAGCAGGCCGTACCAGCTTGCGATCCAGTGCTGCAGGCCCGCCAGGGCACCGCCGCCGGCCTGGCCACCGGTCATCCCGTCGGCGAGGTCCTGCTGGTGCGCGCTGTTCGTATTGCCGCCGGAGTCCGCGACGCCTGCGACCGCCTGGTAGAACCACATGAACGGGTTCAGCACCTTCAGCAGCTGGATGATGAGATAGAACAGCGTGCCCACGGCCAGCGCCATCGCGTAGAGCAGCCAGATCGCGCCGCCGCCGATGAGCGACAGGATCTGTCCACCGATGCCCGAGGACATCGTGTCCAGGCCGAGGTCGGCGTTGGCCGCGCCGAAGTGGGCGTAGTCCACCATGCCGGAGTAGACGTTCTTGCCGCTGCCGCTGGCTGTCGCATTCAGCGTGTCGTACCCGATGGTCTGCGTGGAGCCCGTCGCCTCGGCGAAGAGCCAGCCGACTACGTTGAAGAGGCTGAATTCGGAGTCGGCGTAGCCGAGCATGTCGCCGCCCGTCGCCGGGTCGGCGGTGATCGCCCGCCAGTCCTCGTTCATCCGATCCTCGGGCTTGTCCTTGCCTTCGGGGGAGTTCTCCTGACTGAAGTACGTCGAGGCATTCGACGCCAGCTGGTACAGCGAGTAATTGTCGCGGTCCTCGTCGTCGGCAGCGTGCGCCGATGGCGCGAACACCGTCATCAGCAGCGGCACAACCAGTGCCACGAGCAGCGACAGAGCCAGGACGCACACCAGCCCGCCCCGGGCAGTCGCCGCGGCCCGGGCCCGCGCCGCGAGCGTGATGGTCCCGTTCATCTTTCCCTTCCTGTCTGTCGTGTCCGTGATGGCCGTCATGACTTGCCCAGCTTCCGCGGGGCGGTCCCGGCCTTCTTCATGGCCTTCCTGCGGTCGGCCCGCCCCACCTGGTCCTCAGAGCGGTCCTCCTCGGACTCGACGCCCTGGCGGGCGCTGGTGAGCTTCGCGCCGGGTGCCGGCTTGTCCTTCATCAGCTGGTCCATCCGGGCCGCCTCGTCGGCCTTGGCGGCCTCCAGGCGAACCTGCCTGCGCTGGGCCTCGCGGAAGGGGTTGATCCCCAGCGCGAGGTCGAGGTGGAAGACCACGTTCGACACGTCCCGGCGAAGGTAGGTAAGGTTCTCGCCCTTGGTCGTGATGAGCTGGGCGAGGTCCGGCGGGATCTGCTGGTGCAGCTGCTTCTGGTACTCCGCCACCGTGCGGTCGCGCATCGGCCCGAAGAGCGTGTAGTCCGCGGCGTCGAACTTGTTGAAGTCCGAGTCCGCGAGCATCTTGTCGACGTCGTTGTAGCTGTAGACCACGCGGCCGCCGCGCTCGTGCATGTGGTCGAACTGGTCGCGCAGGTACTTCTTGACGCGGTCGTCAATCTGCTCGGTGCCGTGGATCACCACGGTGTCCCCGAGCCCGAGCTTGCCGACGGCGAAGCCGACGATGTTGACCAGCTGGGCCATGGCCACGCCCTTGCCGCGGCGCATCAGCCGCGAGAAGTCGTAGACCACGCGCCGGGCATCCCGGACCCCGTCCACGGCCGATGCCGTGTGGTTGTTGAACAGGTCGCCGTTCGTGCTGAGCATCGTGTTCGCGATGCCGCGCAGCACGTTGTACGCGCGCAGCTGGTCGGGGTCGGTCTTGCTTGAGTTCAGCAGGGCTTTGTGCGCGGTGTCGAGGTACGAGACGAACATCTGCAGCCGCGGCACCTGCTGGTGCGGGATGTTGACCACGCGCAGGCGGTGCCGCTGGTCCTTGGCGTTGTGCCGCCACATGCCCTGCTCGACGTAGAAGTCGGTCGCCGTGTCCTCCAGCGCGGAGCGGATGATCGAGCCGATTGCCCCGTCCGTGGTCTCGTAGAGCTGCTCAAACATCAGCTTGAGCTTCTCCATCTGCGCGGCGAAGACCGTCAGTTCGTCGTCCTCGTCGCCGAACAGCTCGAAGGGGTTGACGTCACCGCGGTTCAGGTCCACGCGCGAGGTCAGCCGCTCGAAGTTCGGGCCGAGCTTGTCCAGGTCCGCCCCGTCCAGCACGAGGTGGACCACCGAGCGGTTGCCGAGCATGCAGGCCTGCGAGATCTTCGAGCACCACATGTTCGACACACGCTGGCGGTCCAGGTACTCGCTCAGGGTCGCGTCTGCCACGACAACGTGGTGCTCGTACCGGTTCACGTCCATGAGTACGGCCGAGTTGTTGACGTCGCCGACCATGTAGCCGACGTACTCGCCGCCCCGGTCGTTCAGGCCGTTAGTCACCAGCGAGTACGAACCCGCGAGCTCGGTCGAGGTGAAGTGGAAGCCCTTGCCGCGCTTCTTCTCGTTGTTCTTGAACAGGCCCGAGAGTTCCTGGCGCTGCTCGCCGGCGTACGCCGCAGCCTTCAGCGTGCCGAAGCGGTCGATGTACAGCCGCGTGACGCGGTCGACCGAGTCGTCCAGCGTCTCCAGGTCCGGAGCCTTGAGAAACAGGCGGTTGTGCACCGACAGGTAGCTCGCGCCGTCCTGGATCTCGCCGATGGTGACCTCAAGGTCGGAGGAGATCTTGGCGGCCTTGCGCTTGGAGGAGGTCGTGCCGGTCTCCTCCTGCTCGTTCGCGTCAAGGCGGTCGAGCTTCTCCGACTGCTTGGTGAACGAATCCACCCACTTCTCGTCCATCCGGCGCACCTGCTCCAGGACGACCGCGGTGACGCGCTCGTCGAGCCCGTCCGGGATCCGGTCGATGCCCCAGAACGCGGCGAAGTTGTCGTGCGCGGCGTCGTCGTGGAAGAACGCGAGCACGCACGCCACGGAACCGTCGACCTCGAAGTAGTCGGAGCGGAAGACGTACTTCTCCCGAGGCTTGAGCGCCAGCAGGTGCGGATACGAGTCGAACCGCCCCTCCAGCTTCTTCATCTCCTGGCGGCGCTGCCACCAGTTCTTCTTCGGCTCGGCCACCTCGGCCGGCTCAGCGGCGACCGCCGGCGCGGTCACCTCGGACGGCTCCGCCGTCCCGTCCGTGGCGGGATCGCCGTCGAGAGCGGCCTCCAGTTCATCCACGCCCGGCACGGCCGTCGCGTCCCCGCCCCGGGGCTTCTTCCCCGGAATGCCCAGCTGCGCGCGGGCCTTCGTCATCAGCGCCATGTCACCCTTCGTCCTTCCTTTGTTCGTCCAGCTCGGCCCGGTCAGTTCAGTGAGGCCTTGAGAGAGTGCAGGTCGTCCTCGATGCCCTGGTAGAAGACCCGCAGCATGGGCTCGGTCTCCTCGCGGTCGAGGACCGTAGCCTCCTTGATCATCAGCGCGGACCCCTCGACCTCGGACTGCAGCACCATGTGCGCCCGGCGCAGAGCGTCAGCGCTCTTGCCCTTGAGCAGCAGGTACTGGTGGATCGAGGTGAACTTGCCACCGACGTGCTGCGTGAGGATGTCATACTGCTCGTTCTGCAGCTCGATCAGGTCAGGGTCGCGGACCTCGAGGGCGTGGTTGCGGTGCTCGAGCGAGGCCACCTGGTGGTAAATCCGCTGCGGCTCCTTCGTGGTGACGAAGGACCACTCGCAGTTCGTGTCGATCTTGCGCCAGAAGGCGTCGACCCGGTCCAGGATGCCGATGCGGTCCTCGTCGAAGAGCAGGTACGACGCTGAGCCCACGACCAGGTAGACCTGCCCCTCACCGCCGTCGGAGAAGTGGATCCGGCCGTCCTCCTCGATGCCGTCGATGCCGACGATCGAGTAGAAGTCGCTCGGGTCCGAGCTGCGGCGGGTGAAGACGTTGCGTGCCCGGGACGGGGCGTACGCCAGCAGGGCGGGCACGTTCATCGCCCGCAGCTCCTTCGTCTTGGTCATGCCGCCGAAGTAGACGATCAGTGCCAGGCCCCAGATGACGAAGAGCGTGATGAACACCGGACCCGAGCTCGCCACGAAGGTCTGCGTCACCGCCCACAGCAGCGCCAGCGCGCCCCCGCCGAAGAAGAACAGCTGCTTGATGGGGGAGGGCTTCGCCGCCCAGCCGCCCTTGCTGAGCGTGATCTCGTGGTCGAGGAACGACCTGTTGAGGCTCGTCGGCACCTTGTACGACATCTTCGCCATGAATCTCTCCCTGCTGCCACCACTGATTTGTCTGTGCCTGTCCGAATGCCCTCATAGACGAGGGATACATGACTACTCTACCTTAGATAGACCTATCGAATCGAGCGTGGCTGACGCAAGAATGGCACCGCCCAACGGACTCGGACGTGCGATCCGATGCCGTCGGGCGGTGCCGTGGCGTGCTGATGTACGTGGACGGACAGTCTATCGGACTGACCTCCGAATAATCATTCAGGAACGAGTCTGCGCAACCTCAGCCGAAGAAGGGGACGAGCTTCCTCTTGCCGCCCTCGTCCTTCCAGGCCAAGGTCGCGTCGAACTTCTTTCCCTTGCTCGAGGTGAAGCCCGTACCCTTGATCGTCTTGCCCGCGGCCAGTGCCGCGAGCTGATCGTCGGTGAAGGCAACCCCGCACCAGCTCTTCGGCGGGGAGTCCAGGGAGGCCTCGAAGTCAGGCACGATCTTCTTACCCTCACCCTTCTTCTCCTCGCGGAAGAAGACCTTGCACTGGAAGCGGTTGCCCTTCTTTGAGACGAAGTCGCTGGACTCGACGCCCTCGCCAGCCATGAGGAGGTCGATCTCCTCGGGCGTAAAGGTGTAGTGGCACCAGGACGCCGGCGGCAGAGCGTTGCCGCTGGCGTCGCGGCGGCCGAAGCCGAGCTTCTGGAACCCGACGAACTTCCGGCCCTTGAAGGTGCCCTCGCCAAGCTCGCCGAAGACCTCATAGGCCTTGCCCGTGGTGCTCTTCGCCGAAAACTCGATCGTCTCCCCGGCCAGCAGCCGGGCGACCTCGTCGTCGGTGAAGCGGTGGCCGCCCCACTCACGCGCGAACACCACATCCTTGCCCGTCTTGGCCCAGGTGCCCTGCGCCCGCTCCTTCCGGGTGACGGCCTCCTCCTTGAGCCCCAGTGCGGAGCGCATCGTCGCGGCGTTCTTCTGCATGGTCGCGATGTCCTCGCGCACCCAGTCGGCCACGACCGCGAGGCGCTCCTCTGCGCTCGGGCCGGTGCCTGCGGCAATCTCCTTCATATCGGCATAGACCTTCTCGGTCAGCGCCAGGTCGCCGATCCGGGTGCCCGGAAGCAGCCGCCAGCTCATGTCCCCGGCCTCGGCGAGGGTGAGCTTGCGGCCCTTCTCCAGCAGCAGCGGGTACTTCGTCTTCGTCGAGGTCACCTCGGAGTACGTCGAGGTCCGGGTGGCACCCGTGCCCACGTCGCGCTTCTCCAGCTGCTTCATCAGCCACTTCATGCTCGGGTGCTCGGGGCGCTTGTTCGCACCCTCGAAGACGAAGGGCTCAGCGTTGGTGCCCAGGCCCTTGGCCGACTCGTTCTCGTCGCCCTCGGCGGTGTCGTCGCCGGCGTCCGGATCGAACACCGCCTTCCAGCCTGCCGACATGGGCACGTTGGCGATGCCCACGAAGTCCGGATAGTCCTTGACGTGGCCCTTCTGCTGCTCGTAGACGTAGTCCTCGGCGATCATCGCCAGGTAGTTCTTGCCCAGCGTCTCGTAGATCAGGCGGCCGGCCTTGCCGAAGCGCTGCTCGACCTCGTCCAGTGAAGCGGGCACCTTCGGGCCCGGCCGGTTCGCACCGTGCGCGCCCTGGGGCTTGACGTGCGTCTTGCGCGGCTGGCGGTGCGTCAGGAGCTTCACGTCCACACCCACGACCCCGGCAATCTTGTCCACCAGGGGCGCGAGCTCGTCGAACTGCTCGGGCGTGATCGTCACGTCGGCAGTGCGCGGGTAGCTGACGGCCTGGGCCTCGTACATGGACTGGTAGGTCGAAAGCACGAGCTGGGCCTTGATCCCCTTGCCCACCAGGAGCGAGGACAGTGCGGCCAGGTCCAGCAGCTTCGGTGGCGCGGTCTGCTTCGTCGCCTTGCCGTCGAGCACGACGGGGGAGGGGCCGTACTGGTTCGTCACCTGGTCCTTCTGGTCGAACCGCGGCTCCTCCGGGTTCGTGTACATCACGTCGTTCTCGTCACGGAACCGGTTCTGGAAGAACGGCTTCTTGACGTAGTCGTTGTACGCCTTCAGCTGGTCGCCGACGAGCTTGACCATCGCCGACTTCAACCGGCCCTGGCGCAGCACCGTGTCCTGCCCGGACTGGCGGGCCATGTTCGTGGCGATGCGGGTGAACTGCATCGAGAGCAGGTCGAACTGTGAGCGGTAGCGCGCCTTGCGGTACTCGTCGAAGTCCAGGAGTGACGGAATGACCTTGCGCGCGGCGAAGGCCTTCTGCAGCGAGGCCGGAGCCTCATCAGTGAAGTACATGCGCGACCACTTGCCCGGCTTCAGCCCCAACTCGAGGAAGGCATTGACCGCGATCATGCCGCCCTCGCCCGTGGGGTCGACGTCGGTGGCGATCACGATCTCGTCGCACTTGCACAGGGTCCGCTTCACGTCCGCGGCGACAGAGCTCGCGTTCTTGATCACCTCCAGGCTCCAGTCCAGCTGCTGAGGGTCCCAGGGCAGGTTGCCCAGGTCCCAGGTCCGGTACTTCCCGGCCACGTCCGGATCCGCCACCATCCGGTGCGGATCGACGAACTCGTACAGGTGCCCCCGGGCGTGGGCGATGACGAACTGCTCCCCGTTGTACGTGCCGTTCATGCCGCCGAGGGCTGCAGCGAAGTGCCGCGCCGCGCTCGGCTTCTCGGTGAGGATCCCGACAACCATCATGACTCCCTTTCGTCGGTGACTCATAAACCAGTCGACTCATAAATCAGTCACAAGTCTATCGACAGAACGAGTCGAATGGCGAGTCTGAGCGAGTCGCCCAGCGAGTCGAGTGGGAGCGGCGAGGGCCCGCGCCGGCACGCCGGTCAGAGAGGGCCTGGATCATTCACGACGACCCCGGATCGAGGTAACGTCTATAGAGTCGCCACCCGCTCACGCCCGACCCAGGAGCACGAATCCCATGGCCCTCGACCACGCTTTCCTGCGCACACCACAGGACTTCAGCAGCATGCTCATCGAGATGCAGGAAGGCAGCTGGCCGCCGGACGAGGCGGACATCATCCGTATCGCCCAGGGGTGCTCGATGCTGATCGAGTGCATCGACGCCTGGGAGAGCGCCACGCACGGCAAGAACGTCTTCGACGTCGCCCGCGGAGAGATTTGCACGGCCGACGTACGGCGGCTCCTCGCCCAGGAGGTCTCACTGAGCTACGAGGGCGACGTCGCGGTGCTGCTGGTGCCGCCTGCGGACGAACGTGTGCGCGTGGAAATCCGGGCCGACGTCGACGAATACCAGGGCCTGCTGCGCCGTCCGGAGATGGTCCTGGATTGGGAGCAGGATGGCAAGCAGCACGAGCACTACATCTCCCTCAAGCCCAAAGGCGCGCACTGGTACATGCTGTCGCAGCTGCGCGACGACATGAAGGAAGGCCGGCTCACCGTCCGGTCGTAGCGGCCAGGCCGTGGGCCTCCTTGCAGCCTCTGGAATGAAAATCAGCCCGTTGCCTGATGGCAACGGGCTGATCGTTTCGACTACAGAGGGGCGCAGGTCAGCGGCCCAGGTTCACGGGACGGCCGGTTTCGCCATTCCGACGCGCCGGAGAGCCGCATTCACTGCGGCGATTCTTCTTCAGTATCGTTGGCACTGCCTGTCAACTCTGCGCGTCGGGCCTCAAACAGCATTTCATTGATTGCGAACTCCGCGTTCCCTGACCACGCTTCGCTGCCGAATGCAGTGATGTCGTAGTACTCGGGGATGCCGTCGCCTTCCGGATCGGTAAAGCCAACCCCAAGGTCGTCGCATTTCAGCATGACCTTCCGCTCGCCATACGAAGCCGTCAACTCCCAGTTGCCGAAGTAACTGCCGTAAAGGGTGAGATCCAAGGGGACCCCGGCAACGTCTACCAGCAGATTGGAGGATTGACTCCTCCTCTGTTCCGGCCAAGACGCCAGACCATCAAGTTCGACGGTGATCCCCGGGACCAGAGTAAGAGCATCCATGACGTTGTCCAGCGCGTCACTTTGCTCCCTCCAGCCACTTCCACCTGCATCGACATAGCAATTTGTCACCAGCGCATCCTCAGCTGACGTGGACCCCGCGGGCAGGGAAATATCCGCTCGCAGAAGGGCCCTTGGAACAGTTGCTTCCTGCGTCCTGGTGCTTCCACGGCTCCACGGAGATTCCAGAAGACCTGCGATCCTCACCTCCGCAAGATAGAAGGCCGTGAACGTCAATGCAGTGGCGTCCTGCTTGGTGTGGTTGAGTCCGACGAGTTTGGCCGAGGCGGCATCGACGTCGAACGAAAGGGAGGAAATATCGTCGGGTACCAGATCCTCCCAGTCACCCATATTCCCTTCGCTGATCGTGACGTCCCGCAACAGAACATTGCCCTCGTAGGCAAGCCGCAGAGCCAAGCTGAGCCCGTCGGCATCACTTGGAACTGAACCAAATATCTTTTCGGTGGCCCTCCTGAGATCGCTGAAGATGTGGGGACCTTCGGTCCCGAGCCACTGCTGATAGGCGGTGCGGGTGTCCTTATCTGCCGAGACAACTACATACTCCAGGTCCCGGCTTCGCCCCTCATGGATGTACGCCCGGAGGTGAGCACTGTCGGCTGCGCCGGTTTTTACCTCACTCTTTCGTTTGGCCGGTCCTTCCAGCAGGATCTGGTCACGAAGAGCTTCATGGGCAAAATCTGCGGTACTGAGGACACGGATGCTGGACCCCAAGGATGTGATGACCCCGCTCAGGTCCAGCGCGATGTCTTTGGCTGTCTTTTCATCCGGGACCTCCACCGAAAACCCGGCACTGTGAAGCTTCTTTGTCGCAGCCCGGAGTGATACGTGGTGGCCGTGTAGGTGCTGGCCCCATTCCCAGATAACGGTGTCCGTTACCCAGATTTCAATGCGCCCGTGCTTATCAGCGCGGGAACAAAGAGACCTCAGTGTTTCCATGCCGGGCGCTTCGGCGAAGATGTTTGTGTCGAGCGCGATTGCTCCGACGCGGCTGAAGTTCGGATCGGACCCGGCAGCAGTTTCCATGCCCTGATCGTCGGGCAAAGTTCACCGATTCGACAAATTGTCCCGTCACAAGCCACCCTTTTTACGGTTCGCGGAGACGCACCCCAGGACCGTTCGCTGTATTCCAGTGCGTCACGGCGCTCATCGGATCGGCCGCCCTTCCCGCTCGCGCTCGAGCTTCGCCTGCTTCTTCGTCGCCTCCCGCACCCGGTCCCGGACGAAGACCGCGTCCTTGTGCGTGATCGGAGCCTCGTGGACATTGTGCGAGCCGCGCAGGAAGTTGCTCGTGCGGTCCGCGATCGAGTACGCGAGTGCCTGCTCGATCGCCGCGCTGGTCTCCTTTACCTCACCCAGCTGCCCGTGCAGCGCGGCCAGGCCCTGGGTCTGCTCACGGCCCCTCCGCTCCAGGGATTCCATGCGCGCCGCGATGCTGCCCAGCAGCGGATCACGGGAGCGGAACAGCTGCGCCGCGCGCCGGGTGGCAGCATCAGTCGCCAGTCCAAGGTCGAGCTGGGCCAGCAGAAAGGCCGTGACCAGGCTTGCCTGGCTCAACCGCTCGGCGAACTCGCGGGCTGCCGTGTCGCCGACACCGAGCTCACGGACGGCCGCTGAGCGCAGCTGCTCCCGCAGCGCGCCGACGATTGCCTCGGGCAGGGCCCGGACGGCAGGCTGGCTCTTCACGCCGTCGAGCCGGAAGCCGCTCTGTGGCAACGACTCGCTGCCCTCGTCCCCTCCGCCGGAGCCGCCCCTGGCCGCCGCAGACTGCACGGCCTCCTGATGGTCGGTGTGCTGGAGCGGGACGGGCGGGAGGAGGTTGGCATCTTCCGGCGGCGACACCGGGAGGGCCGCGGGGTGTGCTTCGGCGTCTGCGTCGTCGTGCACCTGCGGCATCGCTGCTTTGTCCACGGCGACGGCGTCGCTCTGGGCCGGGGGAGTGGCGCTGCCTGCTCCCGAGCCTCCACGCTGGCCGGCACCGGTGTCCCGGTCAAGGTTCTCGGCGCTCTGCTGCGGGGCCTCATCCTTCTCCGGCGTGTCCTGCTCCGGCTCCGCCGGCTGTGCCCCTTCCTGGGCCCGCTTCAGGCCCTCGCTCCCGCCGGTCCGGTACGCATCGAGGAAGGACGTGTCGACGTCCATCAGCTCGTCGGTGGACGGCATGATCTCGTTCAGCCCCTGGCTCACGTCAGCTCCCCGTTCTCCTCGTCCAGCAGATAGTTGTCGCCCCTGGTCAGCCCGAGCAGGGAATCGAAGCCCATGGTCACGACCCGCTCGAGGTTGGCGTTGTTCGTCGAAAGCGCCTTGAGCTCGTCGACGACCTGGTTGATACGCGCGGTGAGCAGATCAGGGATGTCGAAGTCGAGATTCTCGCGCCGGATCTTCTCGGCGATCGCCTCGGCGTAGTACTCGTTGGCGGAGGGGTAGCCGCGCCGCTGCGCCCAGTACTCCGCCCGCTGCTTCTCGTCCGAGGACAGGCGGGTAAAGACCCGCTCCCTGCGGTCGCTGCCGTTCTGGTCGATGCTCGGTCCACCGGACCTGGTCGCAGCCCGCGCAGCGGGAGGCGCAGCCTTCGGCTCGTCGACGACGGTCATGTCTGGCCTCTCCTGTCATATTCGACTGATGTACGAGTCCATTCTAACGTCATTCGATTGTCTGTCACGAATGATTGGGCAATGACTTGTGACAGACCTTTGCGGAGAGGTCGGGCAGAGAGGTGGAGTCATCTGCGTCACCCGGTCAGCGCCTGATCGCGTGTCCCAGGCGGCCTCGGTTCCTCGACCCCAAGGCCGGGGCCGCTGAACGTTGGTTCGCACCTCCCGTTCGTGCGAAAAAGAGAAGGCCCCGACGCGCATGAAGCGCACCGGGGCCTTTATTCCTGCCCGCAGTCCCAGAGCCCAGGCCTGTCCGGTCCGCCCGGCAGTTGCTCCACGTTGCGTGCCGTTCCCGCCCGGGCGTACGATTCCATCGAACATATGTTCGAAAAGGAAGTGGACATGCAGGCCTCGCAGCCAGAACCGTTGGCGCTCGACGAGCCGCTGATACTCCCGTTCGCGCCGGAAGCCGTCGCCTGCGGCTTCCCCAGCCCTGCAGAGGGATATTGGTCCGGGGACCTTGATCTTGTCCAGCACCTGGTCCGGGACCCAACATGTACATTTGTCTGGCGTGCAGCCGGCCATTCCATGACCGGAGCCGGAATCAATGACGGCGACCTGCTGCTCGTGGACCGGGGGATCGATCCCGTTCCGGGCAAGATCGTGATCGCCGTCGTTGACGGCGAATACACCGTCAAGCGGCTGGACGTCATCCAGGGACGTACCGTTCTCGTGGCAGAGAACCTTGACTATGCGGACGTCGTTCTCCACGAACACACCGAGATGTCAGTCTGGGGCGTGGTCACATGGATTCTGTCTCCTGCGAAAACCAAACGTGGTGTCAGACCCCGCCTATAGTCTCCAGCCGTGGCAATGACGACTCTCACCCCAGCATCCGATCAAATCGCTCTCGTAGACTGCGTCTCCTTTTACGCCAACGCGGAGCGCGTCTTCGACCCCACGCTGCATGACCGGCCGACCCTTGTCCTCTCGAACAATGACGGCTGTGTGGTTGCCGCGTGCCCGCTGGTGAAGGAGCTCGATCCTGACATCATGGGCAAGCCGTGGTTCAAGATCCGCGGCTGGTGCCAGGCCAAGGGCGTCGAAGCCAGGTCATCGAACTATGAGCTCTATGGCTCGCTGAGTGCACGGGTTGCCACCATTCTGGGCCGCTTCAGTGCGTGGCAGGAAGTGTATTCGATCGACGAAAGCTGGCTGAAGCTGCGGGGCGCTCCTGAAGAACTCGAATCACGGGGACAGGAGATCCGACGGACTGTCCTCCAGCTGACCGGAATTCCTGTCCGCGTCGCGATCGGTCCCACGAAGACCCTCGCCAAGGTAGCGGCTCTCGGCATCAAGAAAAACCCCGCGTTCAATGGAGTTCTCGATCTCCGGCGGTTTTCGGAGGAGCAGCTTGACCGGATCCTTGACTCCCTCCATGTGACTGACCTCTGGGGCGTCGCCGGGCGTAACGGCAAGCGCCTGGCTGCGCTCGGCATCCACACGGCCAGAGAACTGCGTGACGCTGATGCCAAATGGCTCCGCAAACGGTTCTCCGTCGTCATGGAAAGAACCATCCTGGAGCTGCGCGGGCAAAAATGTATCGGGCTGGAGACCCAGCCGCCGGCTGCCAAGGACCAGCTGATCTATTCCAGGAGCTTCTCGCGCAAGCTTACGGACCCTGACGAGATGCATCAGGTTCTGTCGATCTACGCCCAGCGGGTCTCAGCCCGTCTTCGGGCCCAGGGGTCCGTCGCCGGCGTGCTCTCGGTGTGGGCTTCGACCGGCTGGGCCGACGAAGGAACCGTCCCGCATTCAGCCCACCGGGCTGTTCCGCTGGCCATGCCGACCGATGACCCGATCGCGCTTACGAAAGCTGCCAGTGTGATCCTGCCTGATCTGTTTCCGACCGCCGGTATCCGCTACGCCCGTGCAGGAGTTGTACTCACGGGACTGCGCGCGAGTGACGGCGTTCAGTTCCTACCTGTGTTCCAATCCGAATTCGAAGATCGGGGAGTAGGGAAGGTACTTGACGAAATCACGAGAAAGCTCGGCGCGCAGGCAGTGGGTGTGGGCCTGGGTGGCATGAAGACCCCGCCGGCGTGGGAGATGAAGCGCGCCATGCTCTCGAAGCGCTGCACGACCCACTGGGACGAGCTGCCGGTCGCTGTGGCATAGCGGGGTAAGGGAAGCGCAGGACCTCAACAGCACCCGCGCCGGCAGCAAACTCGAGCAGCGACCTGCCACATTAAAGCGCGGCTTCGAGTTCCTCCGAGGAATACCCGAACATGTAATCCTCATCCTTACCGTGTGAGGCCCAGATCTGAGCTGCATCGTAAACACTCAGCGCCTCGCTGTCGTCATCGTCATCGTCATCTAGACCGTAGCGACACTCAAGGCAGTACATCTCGGAGTAAACAAACTTTTTCACCAGGGGCGTCCCACAGTTGGGGCACGGGGGCGTTTCACCCTCGTAGACATCGATCTCGTCCCAGCTTTTTTCCTTCTTCGCAAGGAAATCAAAGATACCCAAAGGCCCTACCGTCCCAATACGTCCCGCCGAAGCCGTTTCTGATATGACATAAACCGCTGACGACAAGCACAACCGCAATTTTCGACACGGTCAGTATCGCATGCGCCTGTTAGGTACTACCTCCACGCGAGTAAGGCGATACCTGGACGAACTTTGTCTCGGTGCCGCCGGGACCGTAGTGCTGCACGCGCTGGTGCCCGCTGACATTATGCTCGGTCGGAGACTTTCTGCTGGCCTCCTCGCCGATGCCCTCGAAAGCCGCCTCCGTGAACTCAGGGATTTTCTCCCAGACCGCCGCGCTGACCTGCTTGAATGCTTCGGGCGACCTCAGTGTCAACAACGTGACCGCGCCAGCAGCCGCAAGAGCGCCAACGGCGAGACCTGTCTTGAAAGCCGGATGATCCTTGATCCGCTGCCAGCGGGTCGGGCCCTGGCTCATATCCTGCTCGCAGGCTCCGGCGGCCTCAGGGTTGGGCACTTCAATGGGCTCAGACTGGACTGACTTGTCCTTGGGCTGCTGAAGACGTGATGGATTGAGCGGCTGCGCCCGATCGAACGGGCCTTCTTGATCATGACCGGGCACTCAGGCAGTCTAGCCTTTACCGGCAATCCCAGTCTCGCTCCGGTCTTAGGCAGGCTACTCACTGCGCATGCTGTTACTTGACAGCTTTCTCTTCTCCAACGGACAGAGGACGGCCGGGCAGGGCTCTATGCTCAGAGCTATGGAGGTTGAATTGACCATTGAAGATGCCCAGGGCGAAATGATGCGCGTCAGCGCGACAGGCCCCGACTATGGCACCACCCTGGCCGCGGCGAAGGCCAAAATCCCGGAAGGATCCCGGATGATCATCATTCGCGTTCCGGACCGTGAGGTGTAACCGTTTCAGTATGCTCCTCCGCCCGGATACCCTGCTGAATTCACCTGGCCCCTTCCCAGCAAGGTCCTGGTCCGGCCTGAAGCAAGCAGTCCGGAATCAGGAAGCACCAGCCATACAACCAAGACAGCGCCCGTCAAGGTTGGTCATTGCCAGGTCTGGCCACACCAGCAACGGCCCTCTTTGTGTTCCTGGATGACCAGGACCCGTTCCTCGCCGAGCAGAATGATGTCTTCGTAGCTGAGCATGCCTCCAGTGCAGCATCGGTTGCCGACTGCCGATAGGGGAGTCCTGACGTATGTGGAAAACCGCAGGGACGATCAAGCTCGTTCCGGTATGCCCAGCCGCCTCGATCCGGTGGCCTTCAACCTCCGTCCGAACCGGGCCTATCATGAGGGAGGGGGACACGTATTGGCCGCTTGTCGGGACAGGTCATGGCACCACACAACGCGAATAGGCGGGACAACCGCATCCCTGGAATTGCAACATTGCGCCCCGGGCACCGCATCAGGGAAATACGCCAGGACCTCCATGACCGACACCCTGCCCGGGCCCGCTACCAGGTCATTGCTGCGCAGCATTCGGTCGCCGGCGGGGCACCACTTGTGCCCCCGGCCTCGGATGAATACCAGATCCGTCTCTACACGCGGTCCCGCAGCGGAGACGTAAGGGTGCGACTCGCCGCGGTCAGGGAGGCCATAGCAACCTCGCCATATGTCTGGGAGGACCTCGCCGACGATTGCGTGCGGGAATGGGTTGAGCCTTCGATTGAGGACGATGTGCTGTTGTCGGCTGCACTGGTGTCTCTGGGAACTTTGAGCGCCGAGGAACGCCCTTATTTGGGCAAGTTCGTGGTCGAGGAGATCTACGAGATTCTGACAAGTGCAGAAGCGGAATACTGGCACCGGGCCGTATCCGGCAGACGGCGGCACTGACCGAATCAGCCTGGTTCCGAGATCCTAAGCTCTCAGAGCGGACCAAACATTGTTCTTGAACCTATGAAGCATGGGCCTCTCGGCTGAACTCTGCAAGAATCACGGCATGGTCGACCGCACTGCGTCCGATGAGCACTACGTGCTTGACCTGTGCGACGGCGTCCTCGGCATGAGCAGCTGTCGCCAAGCGACGTTCGATTGGCTCCGCGGCGACCCGTCCCCTTTGCGACCCCTCGGCACCAAGCTACCCGTGGACGGCTTTTGGTCCGATCTTAAGCTCGTAGTCGAGTTCCAGGAGGAGCAGCATTCGAAACCGTCACCGTTCTTCGATCGGCGGCAGACCGTCTCTGGTGTCGGTCGCGGCGAGCAACGTCGCCTCTACGACGAACGCAAGCGCCTTCTTATCCCCGAACATGGATTGAAGCTCATTGTGATCGAGAAGTCCGCGTTCATCGTCAAGTCGAAGCGGATCCGGCGCGACCCGACGAGGGACATTGCCGTGGTGCGCGCGCACCTCGGCAATGCGCAGCCAAAACGGCTCTAGTGCCGACGTCGCCATCGAAGTGCTGTGACGCGGACTCCGCTCTGGAATGCTGCCATCTGGGTCTTGCTATGACTTCGGCAGCTTTGTGACCAGGAAAAGAAGAACCGGTGCGAGTATGCACCGGTTCTTCTTTTTTGATCGGTAGAAGCCAATCAACGGCAGGACGAAAAGCCGCGATGGATGAGCCTCAGACGTTGGCGCTGGCCGTGCAGTCCACGAGTGCCGAGGTGAAGTCCTTCGACTTCCAGATCTTCTTGTCCTCGTCCTTCGGCAGGAAGTCCGAGATCGATCCGGCCCCTATTGGTGCGCCGCCGGCGAGGAAGCGCAGCGTCTCCTGCGAGAACCCCGCCTGGAAGACGACGCCCGCCAGGCAAGCGCCCGAGGCTGCATAGGTCTTCTTCTGATCCTCGTTCAGCGCATAGGCGGAGAACGTCGAAACGAGCCCCGCGGTCAGCTGCGAGGAGGAGCTGATGCTCGTGCCCTGGGGCACCGGGAACTTCGGCGTGAGATCCGGCTGCCGGGCTTGGGGGAGCTCCTGTCCCTGATTCGGCGGCACGTAGACCTGATCCTTGCCGTCCTTGCCGTCCTTGCCGTCCTTGCCGTCCTTGCCGGTCGTGGCATCCGGGGCCGGGGTCGGCGGGATCACCGCGTCGACGCAAACGTCGAACTTGTCGCCCAGCTCAGGGGAGAGCATGATCGCGGCGTCCATCGCGCTGACCTCGCGCAGGCCATTTGCCACCGCGGCGATGTCGTCGCTGCCCTTGCCCACGATGTAGGCCTGCGCGGCGTCCGAGAGCTTCTTGTCTTGGGCGGCGCGGACCAGGCACGCGCCGCCGTCGGTGCTCTTGGCCCCGGTGCCCTGGAACACGAGCCGGTCCAGCGCCTTGCCGAGGTCCTCGCTCGTCACCTTCGCCGCGCTGGTGCTCGGGCTCGGCGACGGCTGCGCCGTCTCTGAGCCGGCGGAGCATCCGGCGAGCAGGCTGCCCAGCACCGCCAGTGCGGCGGCGGACAATGCCGCCTTCCTCGTCATCGGGGTCTTCATCGCCATGGCCTCTCCTGTCGGGTCGATGTCTGCGCCGGATGGCACAGAGCCCGCATCCGACTGGTCTTCCAGTACATCTTATCCGATAGACCAATCGAATGGTCTATCGGATGATGCGCGAAGAGCGACACAAAAGACGGCTGACAGAAGGTCTGCGCCAGGCCCTGGCGATGCCTGGTATCGCCAGGGGGCAGCTGGGCTGGGAGGGATCAACGGAGTTGATCCGGACGGGTGCTCGACGCGTCCCGAGCGCGTCACCCGGTCCCTGGGTGGGCCGGGTCGGGACGGCATGCCGCGCCCGGACGACGCCGACCCGAGAGAGGGACTGCCAATGACCCGGACGACTGTGCCGACGGACCTGATGCCGCGCTGCCAGATCGCGGACCCGCAGGTGCAGGAGCACCTGCCGTGCCAGCACCACGAGAGCGGCGGCGTGCAGTGCGAGAACCCCGATCCGCACACGGACGATCACTGGATCTCGGAGCACACAATTTCCCACGCGCTGGCCGGAAACGCCTACGCCTGCACGGCATTCGACCCCGCAGAGCCGGCCCGAGCCGTCCAAGGGCCTGTCCAGACCTACACCGAAAAGCAGATGGTCGACGCGCTCCTGCGCTGCGCCGCGGACCGGGACAGCCTCCCGCGCAACGACTACATCCGCCGCAGACACGACGACGAACCATCCGCGCCGCTGCTGGAGCGCCGGTTCGGCTCCTGGAATGCAGCCCTGGAGAGAGCGGGCCTGAACACCACCGAGCAGCCGCTGCACTTCCAGGGCGCGACCACGAAGTGGACCGAGGAGATGATCCTCGACGCCCTGCGCGAGTGCTGGATCAAGACCGGCTCCATCGCCGTGCTCGCCTACGAGGCCTGGCGCACCGGCGGCACCGACGGCATTTGCCGGACCCATGTCCCGCCGGCGGCCACCATCCGGTTCCGGATGGGCAGCTGGTCGCGGGCCACGCAGCTCGCCGTGGGCTGAGCCGGCGGCCCTGGCGCGGGTGGCTGCCATCCCGCTCATCCCACTGACCGCACACAGACCGAAGGACTCCATCATGACGATCGCCCGCCCCCTCCATGACGTCATCGACGACGCACCGCCGTCGGACGCCATCGCACAGCAGATCCAACTGCAGGCCGCCGCTGCGCTCCTGCCCGAACAGGAGTGGTGCGGCGGCTGCACCCCCGGGGACGATCCGGTGCCCGATGTCGAGGGCGGCATCCCTGGCATGCCGCAGGACGTCGTCCTGCGCACGACGGAGCCGCTGCCGCTGCCCGCGGACTGGAAGGCCGCCTGGGGCCCGGCCCCGCTCTACGACATCGCCTACCTCGCCTGTGGGCACACCGTTGCCCGCCGGGCCTCCTGACCCGGGGCAGGGATGCAGCGACGCAGCGCAGCTGCGCCGGGGGACTCATCGACTGAACCATCGACCAGTGAAGGAGCGTCCCGCTCATGCCCATGACACCACTGCAGAGCTGGGCCCTCATCGTGCTCCTCGCCGTCTTTGTGCTCGGGCTCATCTGCCTCTACGCCGAGGCCGAGGCTGCGCTCCGGCGCAGACATACAGACAAGGTGGCAGCACAGCAGCCGCAGGCCGAGGAGGCAAACAGCTCACTCGTTCCCATTCCTATACCCACCGCCCGCCCGACCCTTCGTCTCATCCAGGGGCAGGGCCAGGGCTCCGCGAGGTCCCGTCGCGGTCCCGCCGAGGTCTACGACTGGGCCCGCCGGGGAATCTAAAGAGACCCCTTCCGGCCCCTGGCCTCCTGCGGGGCTGGGTCAAGACTTCATGCGGCCCACCGCCGCACCACGAACAGCCCCGGGCCGTCGCGAGAAGCGCCGGACACACCGTTCCTGCCGCAGCCCGGCAACGAAGCCACGGCGGCCCGGGGTCAACAACCATTCACCTGCCCGTGCAGGCATCGAAAGCGAGAAGAACCATGGACCAGACCATCGCACCGCCCGTCATCAGGCACAGCGTCGCCGTCGACTTCGGCGTCATCGAGCTCACGGGCACCCTTCAGCACGCCGACGCCCAGCGCAGCCTCATACTCCTGACCGACGAGGCCCCCGAGCGCATCTCGGTGAACCTCGAGGCATATGGCCTCGTAGCCGGCCCGGGGCGGGTGTTCATCAAGGACTGGTCGGAACACGCTGGCCTGGCCGAGCGCCTGCAGGATGCGGGGCTCGTCCGCATTATGCGCTCCGTGACCGTCGGCCCGTTCGCCTCCACCGCCCACGAGGTCGAGGTGACGCTCTGATGGCCGCGGACACCCATGCGCTGAGCGTCCTGAAAGTGAACACCGGCCACCTCGAGAAGATCGAACAGCTCCAGGGGCGGATGCTCGCCCTCGGCGAGGAACAGCTGGAGGTCGAGCGCCGCCAGCTCGAGGCCCAGGACACGCAGAACGTCCTCGCCTGGCTGCAGCTGCAGCAGGCCCAGGGACATACACCCGACCCGACGCTCATGGACCTGGTCCGCCGGCGGCTGCGGATCTGAAGCAGACAGGAGAAACGCCATGGACAACATCATCGAGAGCACCGGAGTCCTCATCACCACTCTTGCCTTCATGATCTGCCTCGCGTGGCTGGGCTGGTTGCTGTTCCGGCGACGGTTCCCGAACCGGGACGGGCAGATCGCGTACCTGGAGGAGGACTACCGGCGGGCCTGCGAGAGCGGAGACGTGGCCGCGGCCGATCAGATCGAGGCCGAACTCTGGGATCTGGGAGCAGCACCGGGCTGGCCTGGGGCCGGGCGTACCGGGTTCGATCAGCGCAGCTGATGCGGGACCCGTGATGCAAGGGCATCTGGGATCAACGCAGTTGATCCGGAAGGAGCACTGAGGAGCGCTCGATCAGCACAGCTGATCCGAGTCTTCATTCGAAAGATCATCGTCTGATCAGCACAGCTGATCCGGATGGGGGTCTGAGAGACAACCGAACACTTCAACTCACCATCGCGCGCGGAGCAGGGACACTGCCCGCGCGTTTCGTGCACAACGAGGAGAAACACTCATGTCGAACCCCCGCAACTCCGCCACCGTCATCGGCCGCCTGACCAAGGACCCGGTCGTCTTCAACAACCAGGACGGCTCCAAGAAGGTCGCGTTCACCCTGATGGCCGACCACAACTACACCGACAGCCAGGGCAACCGCGGCGCTGACGCTGTGCCGGTCGAGGCTTTCGTGCGCGCGACCACCAACGGCATCGGCCCGTTCGCGAGCATCCACAAGGGTGACCTCGTGGCCGTGAACCTCAAGCTGCGCCAGGACCGCTACACCAAGAACGGTGTCGAGGTCTTCGAACTCAAGGCAGTCGTCGAGGACATCACGTTCCTCGAGCCCCGCTCGGTGACCCAGGCCCGCGTGAACGAGCGCGTCGCTGCCGCCGAGGCGCAGAACCAGGCCCTGCAGACCCAGCCGGCTCCGGCTCCCGTCGCAGCCGCTGCCGCACCGCAGCCGGCCGTCGCCAGCGCCGTCCACAGCGAGGAGCTGCCCTTCTCCTGAGAAGCGCGCCCCGCACCCAGCACAACCCACAACTGAATAACAACCGAATAGGCGGCTCACGCACGCCGACAGTCCCCGTCCGAGGAGCCTCGGGCTGCTCGGACGGGGATCTGCTTTCGCTGGCCGCCGTCCTGCCCTGCCCCCAACGTCATCAGCCAAGAGAAGGAGTTCCGCCATGCAGATCGTCGCCGACGCGACCGTCGAGGCCACCGATCACGACCAGGCCCTGCACGCAGGGCTCACCGCCGTCGTCGGCTCGGTGATCACCGACCACCCCGGACCGGATGTCGAGGCCATGGTCGACGACGTCGTCACCGCCGTCATCCAGAAGCTGCGCCTTCACGCCAGCCAGGTCTTCGTCGCCGATCACGGCGGCACCCGCCCCGTGGAGCGCTTCCGCACCGTCACCGGGCGGATGGACCTGGAGGACCCGGAATGAGCCTGGTCCAGCAGCTCGAGCCCGCCGCCGAGGTCCAGCCGGCTGCCGGGCTTCCCGCGGCGGCGCGGATCCTCGCCGAGACGTATCCCCGGATCGTCGACTTCGACCCCAGTGGGATGACGATCGAAGAAGTGCACTACTTCCTCGGTGAGTCGGCTGCCGTAGCCTTCTTCCAGTTCCTGGTCCTCACCAAGCGGTGCAAGGCCGCCGTCGGGATCCGGCGCTGAGAGCTTCCGTGCAGAGCGGTTCGATCCCTCCGTGGCTCCGGCCCCACCAGCGCCCCGCGCGCCCTGCCCTGCCCTCCCGGCAGCAGCGGCGTGGCGGGGCGCTGTCTTTTCGTTCAGGTTTCGTTCGTGGCCTGTGTGGAGGGGATCGGCACAGCCGATCCGGATCTGACGACGAAGGACAACGTCCCCGTCCTGCCACACTTCACTGGAGGTCCGCCATGTCTGGTCTCAGCTGCCCCAACGATGGCGCGCCGATGGAGTCCGACGCCCCCGCCACGGCCCGCGAACGGGCCGGCCGGCGCGGTTGCGCCTGCACCCACACCTGCCCGGAGTGCGGCTACTCCGAGATCCGCTGATCACCACCCATCGACCGAGGAGGGGCCATGTCGACCTCCGTGCAGCACCGTCATCACCGCAACCACGACCACACCCTCACCGGCTTCCTGTCCGCCGTCGCAGCGGTCTTCCAGGAGCTGAACGCCGCCGACGACGCCGACGAGCTCGAGCGCCACGTCGGCTGGGTCTCGCACTCGTGCGAGCCGGACTACCAGGTGCTCGTCGAGCTGATCGGCCCCGCGCCGGGCCTCGCCCTGCAGCTGGTCATCGACCTGGACATCGACTCGACGGTCGCCTCCGCGCAGATCGTCGGCACGGCCGATGACGAGTCGTTCACGACGGACGTCGAGGTCGGAGTCCGGTTCCTGTCCCATCTCGTCGAGCACCACCTCGCGCCAGCGGCCAGGCCGTGCGACGGCTGCACGGCTCCGGACTCTCTGCGGGCACCGACCTGGAAGTGAGTGGCGAACGGCTCCTCGTCCCTTTCCTCACAACCCCTCGCCGGCTCCTTCCCGGAACCGGCCCACGGCGCTCTAGCTCAGCGGCAGAGCACTCGGCGTTCTGACTGCCCGCGGTTCGATTCCGCATCAATCCCTGGTCGGGCAGACCCAGGCTACAGGCCCGTTGCAGGGCGACGCACGAGAGGTCACGGGTTCGATCCCCGTGAGCGCCACAGACCCAGGGTCGTACAGGCCCGCGCGATCCATCAGCTGCACCAGCCAGGAGGGCAATGCCATGACCGACACCATCACCCCCGCCTTCCTCGACATCGTCAAAGACGGCGGTCCTGCGGTCCAGGAGGCTCTGTTGCGCTCGACCGAGCGCCACCGCATCCTCGGCGGCAAGAGCGCCCGGATGCTGCGCCGGGGCGACCGGGTCGCGCTGCGCGACCTGAACCCTGATCTGGATGGCGGCACAGCCGTCGTCGAGCAGGTGCGGCCCTCGGTGGGCAGCACTGTCCACATCCTCACCGTCGGCGGTGAGGCCCACCTCGTCCGCGGCTCGCGCCTCGTGCTCGTCGCCCGCGGACCGGAACAACCCTGACCAGCAAGGAAACCGCCATGTACACCGGACCCATCAGCAACGGCATGCTGCTCGGCATGACGCACAAGGGACGCAGCGCATTGATCCGCGAGCTCAGCCCGGACGTGCGCCGCAAGCTCGCACACATCGCCTCGCTCGGTGCCGAACAGGAGACCAGGAAAGCCGCAGAGCACTTCGACGCTGGCCGGCGTGTCTGGGCCGGTAACAGGCTCGACCACGCCCAGTCACTGAGCCGGCTCGCTGCTGAGCTCACGGGCGAGCCCGACGGCGTCTTCATCGTCGAACCCATCGACTCCGGATCCGTCGCGGCAGGCAACTGATCTCTCTCACTGGACCCCTGGCACCGAGCGCATCGCTCAGGGCCGGGGGTCCTGTCTTTCTCTTTCCGGAACAGCCAGCACAGCTGGCTCGGGCGTGCCCGTGGAGAAGCACGCCTGCCACCCCGGCCAGAGCGCCCGACGACCACTCCAGCAAGGAAACCCCACCATGAAGCGCACCCCCTCCGGATCTGTCTTCGGCGGCCTCATCGCCGCCGTGCTCTGTATCGTCACGCTGACCGGCTGCGAGGACCTGCCGAAGGCCCCCGGCGTCCCGAGTACGCCGTCCACCAGCATTGCGGCAGCCCAGGACCCGGGACAGGTGTCCTCTGGCAAACCGGCGAGCGTGGAGACCAAAGTCATCCGTGTCATCGACGGCGACACCGTCGCCGTGCTGCCGGTGGCCGGCCTGCTCGAGGCGACCGACAAGCATATCGGGATCCCCGAGCACACAGTCAGGCTCCTGGGCATCGACGCGCCCGAAATGAACTATCACAAGGATGCCGAGCCCGAGTGCGGCGCTAGGGCCGCCACTGATCATCTTGGCGGCATCCTGCCGCAGGGCATGCCAGTGACCATCGAGTACGACCCCGGGGCAGACAGAACTGACCGTTATGGCCGTTCTCTCGCCTACGTCATCACACCGGCCCACAACGATGCCGCGCGACAGCAGGTCACCGACGGCTACGCCATGCCCTGGTTCCCCAAGGGCGAGCCGGAGCCCCAGCGGATCCCCGAGTACCGCACGGCGGCTGACAACGCCGTGGCACTGCAAGCCGGTGCGCACTCACAGTGCTCCTCCATCGGCCGCGGCTGAGCTGCTGCACTTACAGACTACGAACCAGGAGAACCACATGCCCATCCCTACAGCACCCTCTGAGCTGGACGAACTCCAGGTCGGCGACAAGGTCCTCGTCAAGAGGGTCCTCGACCACCCCGCCTGGATGAAGCAGGTCCCGTGCGATCCCCGCAATGGCTCCACCGCGAAGTACGTCCGCGACCCGCAGGTCGTGGAGGAGCTGGGGGTGAGCTGCGTGATGGACCGCCGGGCGGTACCCGCGATCGCAGCTGCCGGCAACTGGCCAGGACGTGAGGCGCACACGCTGGTCCGCCTGCCCAACGGCTTCTGGTACGACTGCGCCACCGGCCTGCAGGACGGGTCCGGATCCACGCGCATCGAACGCATGCACTGAGCCTGAACAGAGCCCGGCACGGGGGAGAGCCCCTGGTGCCGGGCTCGTCTCTTTCCTGGCGGCTCGTCAGATCGGCACAGCCGATCCGGATCTGGACTCGAAGGAGACACCCGCTCTTTCCTGACCAGAAGGAGCAGCACGATGAGCCACGACGACCAGAAGTGCAGCCTGGCCCAGCTGGAGCGGGCGCTCGAGGTGCTCGACGGAAAGCTGAAGCGCCTGGGGCTGAACGCCCCGGTGCAGATCCGTGCGATCGGCGGCTTCGCGCTCATGAAGTACGGCATCCGTGCTGCGGACCGGGCATTCACCGTCGACATCGACAGCGTCACCGGCGATTTCGCGCCAGAGGTCATGGCGGCAATCCATGAGGTGGCCGACGAAATGAACCTGGAGCGCGACTGGATCAACAACGACAACGTGATGGACGGTGACGACGCTGAGCTCGTGGCCTCGATATACCAGGCGCGCTGGATCGACGACGACACAGCGTACGAGTGCATCAGGCTTCAGCTGGCCAGTGTCCCCACGCTGACCCGCGCCAAGATCATCGCCGCGGACACCGCGGAGTTCTCCGGCCGTGCACAGGACCTGCCGGATCTCCTGGAATTGCTCCGATTCCAGGGCATCACCACCGCTGCCCGGTTCGATGCTGCTTACCCGGATCCCTACGACGAATACCCCGCCGCCCGCGAGGCCGTGCACGAGCACTTCGCTGCGGACAGGACGTTCGCCTGAAGAAGACCCCACCGTCAGAGCGCGTGCTCCGGCGGTGGGGTCTCTTTTTTGTGTCCGTGGTTTACTGCTGGCCGGAATCTTCGGAGTTACCTCCGTCGTCGATGTCCTTCAGCCGCTGTTCCAGCCGGGTTGCGTGGGCCTCTTTGACTTTCCGGTAAACCTTGACGCCACCTGCAATGACCAGACCTGCAGCCGCCAAGACCCCCGCGGCGATCAGGTCCTCTGTACGCGCATCCTGCTTGCCTGCGTGGTAGCCCTTGCCATAGACCGCGCTTCCCGCCACGAATCTCTCCCTTTGTTGAATTTTGAACTCCGCCGAAAGCCTATCCCAGGGTGCGTGGAGGGGTTGTGACGATGCTGCGGATCATCCGCGTTTTGCCGGCGCGGGGTTGGAACCTTGTTGTTGTTCTTCTTCATCTTCGATTCTCAGGTGCAGCCAGCGGTGGTGACAGCGGAGCTGTCACGGAGGAGTCATCGACGAAGGACGGCCTGCAGTGCAGCGCCGTGCCCCACAGGATTCCGAGGAGAACCGCCATGAGCACCATCGCCGCACCCATGCAGGACGCGCTGCCATTCGACTTCGGCTCTGATGTGCTGGTCGTCAGCGCGCCCGTCTACGGCGAGCAGGCCCGCCAGGCCGACCGCGAGCTGTGCCAGCGCTACGTCACCGGATGGTGCGGCACGGCATTCACGGCGGACGGCACACGGGCAGAACGCGCCGAGACTACCTTCACGGATTTCCAGGCGGCCGCCCGCCGTCTGGCAGAGGGCTGAGGAACCAGCGCAGCTGATCCAGGTCCGGCATCGAACAAACGACTTCATCAAACAGGAGGGGATCACCGTGTCCACTGCCACCACTTCCGAGCCCGACCTCGACGCTGAAGCTCAACGCGTTGCCGCCGTCCACCGGCTCGCCACGAGCAAGGCCTTCTACCCGGAGCTGCGGCGTGCCGAGGCTCAGGCCCGGGTCCCGCTCGCCGCCGCCGTCATAGCAATGGACGAGGTCGAGGACCGCATCGCCGCCGGCGAGAAGATCCACTCACTCTACGAGCAGGCTGCAATCGAACGGGCCAAAGACGCCTACGCCCAGGCGCTGGCTGATCTCGTCCGCGGCGAGTCCAGCGTTGAGGCTGACCCGTTGACTTCCCAACCCATGAACCAGGAGCACTGATCACCATGTCCTTCCTCGAGAAGATCGGATTCGTCGAGACCGCCGAGCAGGAGGCCCAGCGCCTCGCGCAGTCGCCCGAGGGCTCGGCCAACCACGAACTGTCCAAGCTGCCGGTCACCATCGAGCAGTGGCCCCAGGACCTGCTCATCGAGCTGCCCTGGCACGCCACCGAGCGGGGCTCAGGCCACCGCGTCGTCGTGGTGCCCATCGAAAACCGCGGCGAGGCCCGCACCGAGGGCGAGGAAGAACCCCGTCCTCGCAAGCGCCACGCTGGTTGGTGGAACTGCGCGGTCGTCGCCAGCGACCACCCCAGCTACCCGGTCGGCGGTTACCGGCTGAGCATCCCCGCTGCCGAGCTCGCCCGCGGCAAGCGGATCGAGCTCTGAGAGAACACATCCCACGACGAAGGAGCGTGAACCACCATGCCTGACACGATGCAGACCACCGGCCGCCGCGAGCGGATCCTCCGGAGTGTCGGCAGGGCGCTCCTCGTCACGGGGATCGTGCTGAACGTCCTCGCCCTGCTGCCCGCGATCGCAGCCAGCGCCTGGACCGGCCACTGGACGGCGAGCGTGGTGCTCGTGGTCCTGTCCGGTGCTGTCTGGGCTGCTGGACTTCCGGGCCTGAAGACCTGGGCTGCCCGGCTACGCCGTCACAACGACACCCAGCCCAGCCAGCACCAATGACCAGTCGCCCTGCCTGATCCCACCAGAGCCCCGGCTCCTGCGCTCCGGCGCGGGGCCGGGGCTCTCACTCTGTCTCTGAGGCGGGTCCACGCGCTGCGGGGCAGCGCCTGGTGTTTTGCAACAGCAAGAGAACCATCCCGAACAAAGGAAGAGCCATGACCACCCTGACCACGACGCGTATCCCGCTCAAGCAAATGGACCCTGCGATGCTCGTGTTCGAACTCGAGCGGGAGATCCAACACCTCATGCCCGGCACCACGAACACGGAGCTCGTGACCCGCGCAGCTGCGACGGCCTCGTTCCTGCACCGGAAGCAGACCCGCTTCATCAGGGGAGACATGCCTCGCGTGCCGTACATCGAGCATCCGCTGCGCGTGGCGTTGCGCCTCCTGCGCTGGGGCGTCACCGACGCTGAACTGATTGCCGCAGCACTGCTGCATGATGTCGTCGAGGACTGCAGCAAAGAGCTGCTTGCTGCTTTCGGCCAGCCGGGTGAGGATCCCCTGGGCTGCCTGGCACGGCTGTACGGCCGGCGCGCCTCGGTGCTCGTTGGTGCGGTGACCACCCCTAACGGCAGCACCTCCTATGAGGAGCACCTCACGCGGCTTGCCAACTCCGGTTCCCGGGCGCTGCTCATCAAGGCCAGCGACCTGAAGGACAACGCCGGTTCGATCCGGCACCAGCTCGGCCACGGCCAGGATTCGCGCATGTACCGCATGCTCTTCAAGTACATGCCGGCCGTCGAGATCGTCGGAGCAGGTCTGCGCCGTTCGCTCTGCTGCCCTGCGACCCAGCAGTGCACCATGGCCGCCATCGCCGCGATGGAAGATCTCAGCCACGATCTCGCAGCCCTGTCGGCCGAGCATGGCATCGATTGACCATCCTGTTGACCTGGATCACCAGCACCGCAAAGACCTCCCTGGCGCAGCATCAGCTGCCGCCGGGGAGGTCTCTTTTTCGCCCGCGCTGTGCCTGCCGGGCGCTACGGCATGTTGTCCACCGGCAGCAAAGAGATGCCGATGAGGTCCACAGCTCCGGTGAGGACTCCGCCGAGCAGGAACACCAGCCCGGAGACCACCATCACGAGCACGGCGAAGACTACAGGTCGGTCCTCGTGCAGCTGCTGGAGCCGTGCGACGATGCCCGAGGGCTTCTCATAGGTCTGACGCTGGTCCTTCTTGGGTCCGTCGTGGGTCTCGTCGTGGTCGGTCATGGTATTGATCCCTCCTGGGGTGGGCTGTGGTCTGTTGTTGGTCGATCAGTGGTCTCTTTCGGGGCTTCCTGTGGTACCGCTCAGCACTGTGAGCGGTACCACAGGAAGCAGTACGCGATCGGCAGCCTGCACGCATCATCTCGATGCCGACCGCAAGCCTCTCGGGACCGGGCCACGAATGCATGATCGTCACGCCGCGGCCTTGCTGCGCTTGCCCTCGGGCTTCTGGACCTCGACGGCCTTCGCCGCCAGGTACAGGCCCTCGCGGTTCAGGTGGCGCGAGTACGCGGCGTCGAGGTAGAGCACCGGGATGCCGCCGGCGGCCTTCTGCAGGACAGTGCGCAGGATCTCCTTGATCGGGCCCGAACCGCCGCCGTAGACGTACACCACCTCGGTGGTGCCGCCGACCTCGGCGAGGACGTCCTCGAAGCGTGCGCCGATCTCCTCGGCCAGGTACTCGGCCTCCTCGTCGACGTAGCCCTTGGCGCGGTCAAACCTGCCCTGGAGGAATACGCTGGGCTCCTGCTGCAGGAAGTCGGCCAGCGCCTTGCGGTTCTTGAACCTCAGGTCCTTGTCTCCGCTGGTGCTCATGCGGTCCAGCGCGTTCGTCAGCGCGGTGCCGTAGCCCTGGTCCAGCGTGCTGGCCGCTTCGGAGTTGAACGCGCCGTCGGTGAAGACGGGGAAGTTCACGGTGCCCTCGCCGACGTCGACGCCGACGGTGTTGCGCACACCGACCAGCAGCTCGGCGGTGACACCCTGCAGGCGCGCGGCCTCCTCGGGGTCCGAGGCCCGAAGATCGTCCAGCAGAGCCTGCGCCAGCGGCGCGCCCTTGTCGGTGATCGCGAACTGCGCGGACGCGCCCTCGGGCAGGACCTGCACATCCTCGAACTGCAGGCGCACGGTGACCGGCGTGGAGAAGTTCTTCACGGTCACCAGGTGCACCGTGGGGTCGGCCGCGCCCAGGAGTCCCGCGAACTGGGCAGCATAGGCGCTGCGGCGCTGCACGTACTCGGCAATCGGCAGAGCCAGGCCTGCGCGCACCGTGGCGCGCAGCTCGCGGTCCGGCAGCGCGCCGTGCTCGCGGACATAGTCGCGCAGGGCCTTGGCGGCGAAGACGCCCAGGACGAGCACCGAGCTCAGTTCCTGGTCGGCCTTCGAGCGGGATCCGACGACCTCGAACTGCGTGAACTTCGACCCAGGGGTGCTCAGTGCCGCGCGGCCGAAGGTGCGCAGGTCCGAGTGCCCGATCAGGGGAGTGGTGAACGAGGCGGCGACGCGGTTGTAGAAGTCGTCCTCCACCACGATCTTGAAGGCATCCGAGTCAGCCTCGGGCACCTTGGGCGTGGAGCGCGAGGTGCTCACCACGGCAGAAGGAAGGTCGATCGTGTCAAAGACCTCCTTGCCGTGGACCTCGCCGCGGATGACGCCCTTGACGTATCCGTTGCCGACGTCGATGCCGCCGGTGAGCTGGATGGTCTTCTCGGCGGTGCGGGTGTTGCTCATGGTTGTGTCCCTCTCGGTCAGGAAGTCGGTGTCTCAGGAAGTGCGGTGCGGATCAGCGGGTGAGGAAGGCGTCCAGCCCCGAAGGGACAGAAGGCTCCTCGGCGGGAACAGGGTGGGGCTCGCGGACAGGAGGCGTGGGCGGCGGCTGAACAGCCTGGGCTGCCTCGACGCGCTGCACGGGCTCTGAAGAAACAGCAACAGGCACGGCAGCCTCGTCACGGCCTTCGCGACTCTCGTGCTGGCTTTCACTCCCGTCACGGCCGTCATCGCCGCGTTCCTCTCCTTCATGGGCCTCGCTGCGCCCAGGGTCCTGCTCGCCCTGCGGCGGGCGGCCGCGCCGGGGAAGATGCTCAACGGGACGGTTGACCACGTCGATGTAGCCGTCGCGCTGGATGGACTCGCGGATCAGCAGCTGGAGCGAGCGCGAGATGTCGTACTGCTCGTCCAGCCACCGGTTCGTCGACTCGTCGGCCCGCGGGACGCTCCAGCGCAGACGGCGTGGCTCGGCCTTATCGGTCATTGCGAGCACCCCCTTGCGCCCTCGTGCTGATGGACACTGTCCTCGGTCATCGCGGCCCCCTCTCATGCGCGGTCCCCGAGGCGCTACTGCCAGTCGGGGACCTTTCGACTCATTTATCAGTCATCATTCTACTGGTCTTTCAATGGTCTCTGCAAGGACCACGCCAAGACCAGCAAAAGGCCGCCAGCAGATCAGGCCTGCATCACCGTGAGCGACCCCTGGCCGCGGCGGGACCCGTGGGAGCCGCCGGCAGGACCCGCAGAAGGCCACGGGTCTGCCGGGGAACCAGAAGACACAGGACTCATCAAGGGCTCACCCGGGACCGGCACGCGGTCCGCTGCGGACCAGCAGAAGACCTCGATCAGGCCACGGCACATTGGAGGGCGCTCGGTGGTTCCACACAAAGCACAGAAGCGCCCTCGAAGAGACCAGCAACAGTCCACCGTCGCGAGCCGGACCAGAGCAGACCTGTAAGAGACCATCATGGGACCAGCAGTACGCCCGAAGCGGCCCCAAGGAGTGCCATCCGGAACTCAATGGGGCCTGAATGGCCTTTCTGGACTCTCTCGGGTCTTTTATGGGTCTGGTCTGTGTCCCTGTCTGGCCATGCCGGTGCAATGATCTGTCCACTCCGGGACCAGAAGGGGTCCAGCGATGCGGGCCCGGACCGGTACCTGGAACACCCGCCTGCGACACCTCTAGGCAGTCCTGGAGCAAGCGGAGGAGCTATCGGAGCAGGGTGGAGCAGCTGTGGTTGCGCCTGTGGCGTCACCGACCCGCCCGGGGGCCGCAAGGAGAGCGGAGGGAAAAGGCGAACCGGGTAGTAGGGCCCCGCATGGAGCGAAAGGGCAAAAACTCCGCTTCCTTCCGTGCCTCACGGGCGGTGGGGTCCAGAAGGTGAGAACCCGCGAGGCTCTCCAGGAAGCTGCACCTGGTGGGAGACCCGGGCGGCTCCGTGACGCTGGGAAGCGGGGGCTCCCGTTGGATCTGGGAGGCTTCATGCTTCCCGGGAAAGCTCCTCTTCTGATGCGTCCACGAGGGGCAGGCCGGGCGGTGGCCGTCGAGGACTCGCTGTCGCTCATCCGGGGGTGCAGCTGCCACCAGGAGGGGCAGCCGGCCGGCCCGGAACGGACCCCGGCAAGGAAGCGGTGTGGGCCCGCCTCGGACGCGGTGCGACAGATGCTGGCGCGACCGCGAAACAGAGCCGGAGTGAGCACCCGCACACGGGTGCGACGAGCGCACCGACAGATCAGTGCAGTGCTGTGACAGCAGAGTTTTCCACAGCCTGACGCGACAGGTCGCGGGGAGTGGTGGACCGCTGCGCTCCGGGTCTGATGCGCCTGCGGCAGCAGGATGCACCAGGGGGTGCGGACCGGGCTGCGCCCGACGTCGCTGACGCTACGTGTGAGGACCCGTACGGGTACCCGCTCGTGCCTCGCGGTGGTGCGGAAGATGCATCCGTACGGCGTTGCAGCGGACGGCAAAAGGGCTGTACACCCAAAAGCCCGTAAATCCAGCGGAAACGACATGACCCGTACACCCGCTGCGCGGATGGAGAGGGGGTGTACGGGTCAAGGGTGTACGGGGCGTTTCCCCTGATATTCCAGGCTTCCGCTAACGCTCCAGCCGTGGAATGGCGAAATGGCGGCAAGAGAGGAAAAGGGCATAAGGGAACCTGGCAACAGCGGTCCTGCGGACCCTCCGCTTCGCTTCGGTCTCTCGCTGCGCTTCGAGACGCTGTTGGTCGGCATAGCCGACAGGTTCCACCGCTCGCTTCGCTCGCCGGTCCGTCAGTCGCTGCGCTCCCTCCGGCTATGCCCAGCGCTGCGCTTGAGTGGAGGACGCCCCCGCCTGCCCCGCCGCATTTATCCACAGGTGGACGACGCAGCAAAGGGTGCAGCCAGGCGGTGGATCACCTGGCGCTGCGCACCAGGTTTGTCCGAGGAGGACGGCCCGTCGGCCGGCCCGCTGCGCGGCCCAGTCGGAGCAGTTCCCGACACGGTTCACCAGAAGGCCGTCAGGCCAGCGGAGCTGGCACGGGAGCTGGACCGTACATCGAGTCTCCGCGGACCCCTGGCGGGACCTGCACTCGATGCCCGACACCTACATCCCGAGAAACAGAAGAGGCATCGTCATGACACACGCCCGGAAGGCATCCAGGTCCGCACGCCGGCCACAGCCGCAGCTCTCGCCCTACGACACCGGAGCCAGGTGCGAGGCCGGGCCGTGGATCCCCCACGGAGAGCGAGTCACTGAGGCGACTCCGGCGGAGAGCTTTGGCAAGGTCGACTTCGACGATGAAGAGAGCGGCACGGTCGGCGTCGCCTACCTCCAGCGCGACAAGGACGGTGGATACACCCTTCACGTCGCACCGCTCAGCGAGGACCGGAAGGTCCGGGTGGCAATCCATTACGAACGCGGCGCTGCCAGGGTCAACAGTGCCCAGGCGTCGGCAGCTGCCGCGTAGTGACCAGCCGACTGAGAAGAAACACCGGGAATCATTCCGGAAAACATTGCGGCGAAAGAGGACGCGAATGATGCAGCGACAGACGAGTATCACAATCCGGACTGCCACCGCGGCGGCCCCGGCGGGATCTATGCCGATGACCAAGATGACCAGCCGGGAGGCATCGCGATGACCAGTGGATTCAGCCATGCGCTGCTCGTGACCGGTTCCCGGACCTGGGACGCCGCGGAGGCCATGAAGGCGGCTTTGAACGAGGCCTGGAGAGCCTGGGGACCGTCTGCGGTCGCCCGACCCGTGCTCCTCTCAGGGCACTGTCCCAAGGGTGCTGACGCCATGGCCGAGCGGCTGTGGCGGGCTGCCGGCTTCGAAGTAATTGAGTTCCCGGGCGACTGGAGCGCTGAGCCCAAGGCGGCGGGCTTCACCCGGAACCAACGGATGGTCGATGCCCTCGTCGCCATGCGCGCCGGGGGAGCGCAGGTCCGTGTCGCCGCCTTCCTGGACCTTTGCAGCCAGTGCGACCAACGCACCGGCCAGCAGCAGCTGATGCCCGGAACGCCAGGGCACTTCTCACATGGCACCGTGCACGCCCGTTCCCGCGCCCTGGCTGCAAGCATCGAGGTCGAAGACATCATCCACCCGCGCCTGCCTCCGTTCTGACAAGTGCACACCCCGGACATGACAACAGCCCTGCAGCTGGTGCTGCAGGGCTGTTGATCCTTGATTCGAATAGGTGGCCGGAAATCTCTCCGGTATGGCCCGAAAGACTGCGGAAAGGGTGGGCTAGAGAGTCCGCTCGATGCCGTGTGCCTCATCGTGGGCCTTCATGACAGCTTTCGGAATGCGACCGAACTCGGGCACTTCATGACCGTTCTCGCGCGCCCACTTACGGATCTCCTCGCGTTCCTCGGGCGTCGTCTCGGGCACGAGTCGCTTCTTCTCGCCCTTCTTAGTGGCCTTTCGACCCTTACTGATGTATTCCTTGAGATTCTTCTCAAGCTCTTTGCGCTCTTCGTCGGTCAGGTCTATCTCGAACCAGGTGTCGCCCAGTCCGAAGGTGACTGTGGCAGCATCCGGCTTGCCACTGATGTCCGACTCCACAATATTTCGAATAGCCATGTCTTGAATGGTAGACGATCCGAACCACCTTAGAGAAGTCTTTGGGCACGCCAGAACGACAGATCTTTCGAATGCCTTCATCATAGGCCGAAAACGCTGCTATTCCAGCATAATCCACCTGACACACTGCTAAAATCACACTGCCAGCGGGTGCCTTTCCCCACCCCTGTAAACCGACCATTCGACACGATCGAGAGGCCCCCCGCCATGACCATTCTCCAGACCGTCGACGACCATCCACTGACGGACGACGGCGTCGACCTGTTCGCCCTGATGTGCCAGCGCCGCGGCTGGACCGACGAGTACCTCCGCGAGATCGAATCAGCTGAACACGACGAGCTCCTGGGCCTGGCCGAGATGGTCGAGGCCCTGGAAGACGCCCGGGCCGCCGGCCACAAGGTCACCATCGCCCCTGACTTCGACATGGACGGGATCTCCTCCGGTGTGCTCGGCTACGCCGGACTGTCAGAGCTCGGCTTCGACGTCGAGCTGCACGTGCCCGACTACCGCCGCGGCCACGACCTCACGCCCGAGGACATCGCAGAGATCGCAGCGACGTGGCCGGACACCAAGGTCCTGCTGACCTGCGACGGGGGAGTGAACTCCCACCGCGGGATCGCCGCCGCCCGGGCTCTGGGATGGAAGACCCTGGTCACCGACCACCACGAGGAGCTCGAACCCGGTTCGAGCGCCGACGTCACCGTCGACCCCTGTCGGATGGACGAGACCTACGCCAACACCGGCATCTGCGGCGCGCACGTGCTCTACCAGGTGTTGGAGGCCTATGCCCGCGTCCACCGGCCGGAGAAGCTCTGGGAGATCCGCCTGCTGCGCCTGTTCGCCGGCCTGGGCACCGTCTCCGACGTCATGCCCGTGCTGTACGAGAACCGGCAGCTGGTGCGCGACTCGCTGTCCATCGCACGGCTGCTGTACGCGCCCGCGCCGCGCACGGTCCCGACCCCCTGGGGCTTCGACCCGGACCCCGAGGCGATCGACGTCGGGCGGTCGACGCTGATGCAGCTGCTGCGCGTCGACCCGCACCACCCGGCCTTCGTCCGGGCCTTCGAGGGCTTCGCGGTCCTGCTGAAGGCCTTCGGCCAGGCAGGCAAGGTCCGCGACATCGACAGCATCGACGAGGGCTTCTACGGGTTCTACCTCGCGCCGGCGATGAACTCCCCGCGCCGCACGGGCGACCCGCTCGCACCGTGCTTCGGCGTGTTCACCGCGCCTGACCAGGACTTGATGCTCGAGGCGGCACACCAGGTCATCGCGACCAACGAGAGCCGCAAGGAGCTTGTCGAGGTCCACACCCAGGAGCTCGAGGAGGGTGATCAGCCGCTGGCCCCTTGGGTCTACTTCTCCGAGGCCTACCCGGGCATGTACGGTCTGCTCGCCAACCGGCTGATGGAGCGCCACGGCCACCCGGTCGTCGTGCTCAACCGTCCCGCCGGGCCGGATGACTACGTCGGGGGCTCCGGCCGGGCACCGTCGTGGTTCGGCATCATCGACACACTCGAGCACCAGGACGGCATGCGCGCCATCGGCCACCAGCAGGCCTGCGGCGTCAAGGTCGACCGGGCGGAACTGCTCGACGGTCTGGTCGAAGCATTGCGGGAGGCCACGCAGGTTGCCCTGCTGGCTGTCGTCCAGGATGAGCGCCGTGCCGACCTGGTCCTGGGCCCGGACCGGGACTGCGATGCTGGCCTGGACGACCTGGAGCCTCTGGTCGGCTTCGTCCGGCGTGTGGAAGCGCTGCGGCCCTTCGGCCACGGCTTCGTCGAGCCGGTGGTCGAAATCGCTGTCGAGCCACTCGGGCTGCGGGTGGACCGGATCGGTTCCGATACTGACTGCGGCCATGAGCGCACCGACGCCAACCTGATGACCAACGCCCGCGGCTACCGCGTGTGCCGCCTGTGCAAGAAGCACCTGCGGCTGGTCACCAGGTCCGGGCTGTCCTGCCTGTGGTGGAACGTCGCCGAGGAGAAGGAGCCGGAGATTTCGGCTCTGACGCGGTCGGCCAGCCGCACCGAGGTCGGAACGCTGCGTTTCATCGCGAAGCTGCAGCTGAACACCTTCCGCGGCGAGACCCGCGTCCAGGCCGTCATCGAAGAGCAGATCCCTGCGTCTGTCTGACCACGGAAAGGAGGCGGGGATGCCCGCTCCACCCATCAAGTCCCGGCTCGTCTCCATCGCGTGGTGTGTCCTCGTGCCCCTCGGCGTGCTCGCCGCCTACCTGGGACTTGGCCTTGCCGTAGTTTCCGAGGTCGGCGAGCCCGTCCTGGGTACGGCGGTGCTCGGAGGCCTGGTGGCGCTGCTCGTCAGCGCTGCCAGGCTCTTCCGGCCCCGGTGGTTCGCCAACGCGCCAACGGTCCGACCGATGTCCGGAACACCGCGCTTTACCCGAACGGTGCTTGGGTGCCTGGCTCTGGCGTTCTTCGCCGGCCAGTCCCTGGCCTTGTGGCTCTATACCCTTAGCGGCTCGGCGGGATTCGATGAATCGACCCGAGCCAAGACAGACGCCGGTCCCGTCGTGGCCCTCCTGCTCGCACTGGTGGCAGCGCCGGTGGCCGAGGAGATGCTTTTCCGCGGCCTGCTCTACCCGCTGCTGCGGCGCAGGGTCGGCATCGTCGCGGCGGTGCTCGTCACCGCCGCGGGCTTCAGCCTGCTGCACGCCAACGTCGTCCAGTTTGCTGCCACGCTGCCCCTGGCGGTGCTGCTGGCGCTGGTCTACGAACGCACCCGCGTCCTGTGGCCGTGCGTGCTGCTCCACCTGGCCTTCAACCTCGCGGCCGTCCTTGTCCCCGCCCAGCTGCTGGGCGCACTGGCGAACCCCGTCTCAGCGCTGCTGATGACCGCGGCGTTCCTCGCGTGCGCCCTGGCGGTGTACCGCATGGCGGCACCCGCGTGCGGGCCTGCACAAGACGACAGGGAGGCCGGCGGGGAAGAATGCAGGGAAAGCGAGCCACAGGCCGCATAGCGGCCGGGCTCAACGTGCAGGACTGACGCTGGTGCCCTCCGGGCGACCTTTCGGCCGTGGGCCGACGGTCGCTCCGGAGGGCCTGCTCTCGGGTGACCGGGGTGATCCGGTCACCGGGGGATTGGCTGAAGGATTTTCGTCAGCCAGACCTGAGAGGAGGTGGATCCACCATGGCCGTCGTCAACAAGTGCGCGTATGACGCGCAAGGCCGGCTCGTGCGCCCCAGCGGCAGCGAAGTGCGCCGCGCGCGGTTCGCCAGCGACTTAGACACCGGTGAGAGGCCGACCTTCGATCGAGGGTCCATGCACTTCTTCACCATGAGCACCAGCGGCGGCACGGCGGAGCAGGCGCGCGAACGCGCCCGCGAGATGCTCGCCCGCTTCTTCGAACGCGCCGAGTCCGTCGCTGGCTTCCGCAAGCTCGAGATGCGCCGGAGGCAGGGTGTGATGCCCTGCAACCGCAACGTCTCCATCACCTACGAGATCCTGTACGCCGTCGAGGACGGCCACCGGGTCCGTGCCCACATACCCGAGTCCCCCAATGCGGGATACCGGCGAGGCCGCAGCGCGGCCGCCTTCTAGGCGGCCGGCGCACCCTGGGCCTCGCACCAGCGTGAGCGCGCAGAAAGGCCGGAGAGCTCCCTTCCCACGGGGATGCTTCTCCGGCCTTTCTGTTTTCACGTTCCTGTGACAACAACGCCTGGTGACGGTTCCTGGCCCTAACACCAATGCCCACTCTATCAGTGTCGATTCATCATGTGCAATGCAGTTGGCATCCCATTCCGGCGGCCATTCGAAGGTCTGTCTCGGAATCACTCGGAATCACTCGGAAGCCCGGTCGACCAGGACGCCGGACCCATCGCGGTCGCTCCCGTCAGGGCCGTCAGGGCCTGATGCTCCGCTGCACGGGAGGACGCAGCGCCGAGGTGTACCACGTGTCGTGGTACACCTCCCGATCCCAGTGCTGGCCTGCTCAAACGGCGGGTCAGGCGACCGCGGCCGAGGGAGTCTGTACCACGTGCCCGAGCGGACGTGGTACGCCGTTTTGCCTTGGTAGATCAGCGTTTTCGGCAGGTGTACCACGAGTACCACCAGATTCCGAGCGTTTACATATGTGCGCGAAGGACGCCTCCGATCGGTCATCCAGCCAGTAAGAGCTCTTATCCCCATGCGCGTATATCTAGTCTTTATTTAGTGGTACAAGTGGTACAGGGGGTATATAAAGCCCGTCTCACCAGGGCAAACGCCTGTACCACGTGCAAATCTCCATGTGGTACACCCCGTTTGGAGAAGTCCTGAAATCCCCGACTGACCAGGGGAAACAGGTGTACCACGTCAAGTGGTACACCTTCCGATACCCATAGGGGGTATACCGGCTCGCTGCTGCAGCCGGATCCCAGCTCTGGAGGTTCCCGGCCGGCCGGTCGGAAGAACTCCCCGAACCCCGACCAGGGGGTCGGGCGGCTCACGCCGCCCGCGGGGGAGTGCTCGAGCACGAGAAGCCAGCGGCTCCGTGGGGCATACGCCCCCGGAGCCGCTGTTTCTCATTCCAGACCGCACGCTCTCGTCGTGTCGTCGTGGCCTCCGGGTCTCGCGCGCGACCCCTCCGAGCCCCACCCGGGACCTCTGCCGGACCATGAGTCGGCTATCAGTCGACTCGTTGCGAAAGACCATTCGGATGGCATAGAGTCGTGAGCACGTTCCTATTCGATTACGAGACCAATCGGCTTCCCACTCACTGCCGGCAGGTACTCGACGCGATCGAGAAAGACAGCAGCATGACGACTCCTGACGACCCAACGCCCGTCTTCGACGAGGACTTCGACACCCCCTCGACCAACCCTGTCGCCGACGCCTTCACCGAGGTCATGACGTACTTCGCCGACGGCGGCGACATCGCCCCGCAAAACGAAATAGTCACGCGCGCGACCGAGGTCTACCTCCAGCTGATCGACCCGTCGGACCCGCCGGCACCGCGCCTGCTCGAGAAGCAGCTGCTCGCGATCGTGAACGGCGTCTCCAAGGCCGAGAACAGCAAGACCAAGGTGGCTGCCGAGAAGCTGCCCCTGGCCCGGCACCTGACCTACTGGCAAGTGGCGCAAATCCTGTTGAGCCTGCACCACGTGATCCGCATCGCCCCCAGCGCCAAGGACACTGACCGCGAGTACGACCTGCTGGCGATGTACCAGGCCACCGGCCCGGGCCGCGGCACGTACACCACCAGCGAGGACGACATCCGCACCACGGCACGCCGTTACAACACGCAGCTGACACTCAAGGAGTTCGCCGAGGTCCTGGCAGTACTCCGCGAGGACAGCCCGCGCCGGCACCAGTGCAGCCACAGAGACCTCATCGCCGTGAACAACGGCGTGTTCCACTACGGCCGCGAGGCCCGGGACATCCATGAGGGCGGCAAGGCCTTCCACTTCGAACCCAAGTCGCTCGTACCCTTCGACCCGGCACTGGTGTTCCTGGCCAAGTGCCACATCGACTACGTCGAAGACCCGGACAACCCGGTGATCGTCCACCCTGTCGACGGCTCGGTCTGGGACATCGAGTCCTGGATCCACGAGCTCTCCGACGAGGAGGGTATCCCCGAGCTGCTCTGGGAGGTCATCGGCGCGATCATCCGGCCGCACGTCAGCTGGGGCAAGACTGCCTGGTTCTATTCAGAACAGGGCAACAACGGCAAGGGCACGCTGTGCTCGCTCATGCGCAACCTGTGCGGGCCACGCTCGCACACCTCGATCCCGCTGAGCGACTTCGGCAAGGACTTCGCGCTCGAGCCGCTCGTGCGCGCCAACGCGATCATCGTCGACGAGAACGACGTGGGCACCTTCATCGACAAAGCGGCCAACCTGAAGGCGATCGTCACCAACGACGTCATCCAGATCAACCGGAAGTACCGGATGCCGATCGCCTACCAGTTCTTCGGCTTCATGGTCCAGTGCCTCAACGAGTTCCCGCGCGTGAAGGACAAGTCCGAAAGCTTCTACCGCCGGCAGCTGTTCGTACCGTTCAACAAGAGCTTCACCGGCATGGAGCGCAAGTACATCAAGGACGATTACCTCCAGCGCCGCGAGGTCCTGGAGTACGCCCTCTGGTACGTGCTCAACCGCGCCGGCGCAGCCGACCCGGGCAACTACTACCAGCTCTCCGAGCCGGTGGCGACCAAGGACGTCCTGGCCGAGTACAAGGAGGCCAACGACCCCGTGCGCGCCTTCTGGGAAGAGTTCCGCGAGCGGCTGGTGTGGGACCTGGTGCCTTTCACCTTCACCTATGACCTCTACAAGGCCTGGTTCGCAGACGTCTCGCCCTCGGGGTCGCCGGTGAGCAACAAGCAGTTCATCACGGACCTGGTTGCGATCGTGCGGCCTGACCCGCTGTGGCACTGCCCGGACAAGAACAAGAAGATCCGCCCCGGCCAGATGATGGCCACCCCCGAGACGACCATCGCCGAGTACGAGCTGAAGAAGTGGATGAACCCGCACTACAGCGGCTCGGACCCGAAAAAGAAGTCGCAGCCGGTCCTTCAGGCCAACTACCGCGGCCTGCTCCGGCACACCGGTCCCGCCGCCCAGGTGGACGCCGACGACGAGGACACCACAGGAGAGGACTGATCCGACCATGCGCACAATCGCCAGGGCCATCACCGAGCTCGCCCGGGCGGTGACCGACCTCGCCAAGCAACAAGGCAGGGCGAGCACCGCGCTGGCCGATGTCGCCCGCGAACAGCGGATCACCAACCTGATCGTCCGCTCGCAGATCAGTGCCGACCCGGAGGAGAAGCGGCGGCTCGTGGCTGAGGCCTCCAGTCGGATGGACGCCCCGCGCCGCCGCTCTCCACACAACCCGATCGACTGAAGGACGGATGTGCAGGAGAGGGAGTCTCACCCGGAAAGGAATGCGCCGACTGCATCGGCCAGCGTGAGCACTTCGGCTACTCCCTGGTGGGAGGTCGATGGGTCCGCGGTGCCCGGCCGGTCCCCGCGCCCGTCACAAGGAAGAAGCGCCGCCTAAGGCCATCCGCGGCAGCAGCCGGCACCCCGACCAGATAACTGCATACCCCGGCCGTGACGGCCGGTGACGACCGAAAGGCCAGACCCATGACCACCCAGCGCACCCCCGTCACAGCTGAGACCGCGCTCTTCACGTTCTACGACATCGAATCGCTGTCGAACGTCTTCACGCTGTGCGCCTACACCCCGCGGCCGGGCCGCGCCGTCCACGACCTGGAGATCTTCTTCCTGGCCGACGACCCGGCGCTGGTCGCCTCCGTCGACCCCCAAGCCCTCTACGACACCGTGATCCGCTCCAACCCGGGGCTGCCCGCGGTCAGCGTCCAGCTTTGGAACCTCGGCGGCGAACGGGGCAGCCTCCGGCTCGCCGAACTGATGGGCCTCTCGAACGCCGACCAGGTGTGCAACCACTCCGACCCAGGCGGGTACCCCGCGGCGCTGCGTCCGGTCTGCGACACAGACCCCGAGTACGACCCGGCAGTGCATCCGTTCCTTGCTGGCTACAACTCAATGAACTATGACACGACTATGGTCGCGCTCTACCTCAACGAGGCGTTTCCGGCCCCGGGCAGCGGTCGGCCGTTTCAGCCGACCACGGCCCGTACTCTGCGCGACCACAACGACCAGCTCTTCTCGTCCCAGCACATCGAGTACATGCCTGGCTACCTCGGCTGGGACGGGGCGGCTGCGAAGATCCGCCGCGCCATGCTTCACTCGGGCCGGCACCTGGACGTGGCCCGGCTGAACGAACTGCAGTCCAAGGTCAGCCTCAAGCGCCTGCTCGGGATGCTCGGCCGCCAGATCAAGGAATCCGAGAAGCTCAGCCATGACACGAGCATCGAGGCGGTAGAGGATCTCTATGAGCTGCTGGCCTACAACGTCTCGGACTGCCTTGGTCTGGCCCAGCTGTTCCGGCACCCGGCGTACGCGAGCAACTTCGATCTCAAGGCCGCTCTGCTCGCCCAGTTCACCGAAACGGTGTTCACCAATAACGGTGCGGTGCGCAAGGACCGGCTGGCAGTCGACTCCTCATCGGCAAAGTTCGTGGGCCGCATCCTCGCACCCTACGCCTCACTGGATGACATCGAGGCGGTGTCCTTCGTATATCCGCACCCCGAGGTCGCTAAAGAACGCGGGATCGAGCCGGTCAACGTGCTCGACGAGTGTGTGCGCTTCTTCGAGGAGAACGTCGCGCCCGACCCGGCCACCCACTCCGAAGTGACTGCAGCCCAGCGCGAGGCCCACCGGCAGTTCCTGCAAGTCGTGGCGTACTACCGCTCGATCGAGGGGCAGAACTTCAACGACTCCGAGGAGTACCGCGACAAGTTCAGCCTTCCGGCCCGGTCTCTGCGCGATGTGCCCAAGACCCCGAACAACGTGCCGTATTTCCGGGCGGACGCCTCGCCGTCGTCCTGCTTCGCCACGTTCTCCACCGGCGGCATCCATGGGGCCGAAGCCGACCTGTCGGTGTTCAACGCCGAGAAGGTCGAGCACAACGATCAGACCATGATGCTCATCCGGGCAGCGCAGGCCTTCCCGGACGCAAAGGACTTCGTGGCCGAGGCCAAGCGTCAGCACGCCATGCTCCGCCTGCCCGACGGCACCTTCGTCGACAAGCGGCTGGTCCTGCTGGGTTCGGACCCGGAGAAGGTCAAGTACCGCAAGCCGAAGAAGGACGACCCTGACCAGGCCGGGCAGCTCGCCCGCGCCCAGGCCCAGGTGCCTGACCCGGCGGACCTGTTGACCACCCAGCGGCCCGAGGCGGAGGCGCTGAACGTCGTCCTGCCCGACGGCGGTGTCCTGGAAGGCAAGGTGGTACTCGCCAACAGCACGGCCACCAATGCCGCCTACCGCGATGAGCCGGCCAAGAAGAAGCCGGAGCTGTTCATCGCCAAGGAAGACGGCTCCGACAAGTTGCACCCGAAGTTCGCACGTACCTCGGCTGGCCTGGTGATCCACGAGGACTTCACCAGCTACTACCCGAACCTGCTGCGCAACATGCGGGCGTTCTGGAACCCCGAGCTGGGTGAGGACCGCTACGCGAAGATCTTCTTCGACAAAGAGCGCTACGGCAAGGAGATCAAGGGGCTGAAGAAGCAGCTGGCGCAGCTTCCGGGCGACAGCCCTGAAGCTGCGCGGATGAAGGCTCAGATCGCCGGGCTCGGCGTGCTGCGCAACGGCACGAAGCTGATCCTCAACTCGGCCTCGGGCGCAGGCGACGCAAGTCACCGGACGCCGATCCGGATGAACAACCGCATCATCTCGATGCGCATCCTTGGCCAGCTGTTCAGCTGGCGGATCGGACAGGCCCAGACGCTGGCCGGGGCGCGGATCATCTCCACCAACACCGACGGCCTCTACTCGGTCGTCGGCGGCGAGAACGGATTCGACGAAGCGACCAACAACCGGGTGCTCGCCGAGCAGCAGGAGGCCATCGGCGTCGACATCGAACCTGAGCTGATGTTCCTCATCAGCAAGGACTCGAACAACCGCCTGGAGCTGGAGGCCCCGGAACCGGGGCGGTCCGTGGCAGACAGTCCGATCATCGCCGCCGGTGGCGGCACGCTGGCCTGCCACGCGGGCCCGACTCCGACGAAGTCGCTGGCCCACCCGGCCGTGATCGACTTCGCCCTGGCCCGCTACCTGCAGACGGTGGCGAGCAGGGGGGAGTCGGCGATCGCGGAGCCCTTCGACCTGATGCTGGGCCGGAAGGTGATCGAGGAGGCGGTCCTGGAGGACGACCCGATCCGGTCGCTCCTGTTGTTCCAGAACGTCATCGCGGCCTCCCGCGGCTCGATCACCTACCCCTTCTCGGCTGCGCCCATCGACCCCGCCGTGGGTGTGAAGTTCAGCGAGCAGGGTCACGTGACCAACGTCCGCGACCCACAGGTGCTGCAGATGGTCAACCGGGTGTTCATCGTCCGCGAGGGCACCGAGAACGCCCGGAGCCTGCTCAACGCCGGTGCCTGGAAGGTCACCGCGGCCAGCCAGGCCAAGCGCCGCGAGGAGGACATCGGCCGGACCAAGCGCGACCCGGTCGCGCTGGAGGTGCTGCGCCATCACGGCTGGGCCCGCTCCCGCGCCGAGGCCAGCATGTCGGACGGGCTCGCCGTGCTCCCAGACGACCAGGACGTCGTGGTGCGGCGTATTAACGCCATCGACCCAACCTGGTCGATGGTCGTCGTCAACGACGACCTGCACCAGCTGCCGGCCGACCGGATCGAGCGGCTCATCGCCTCGCTGGACCTGGACACCTACGTCCGGATGCTCGAGGAGACGTTCACCAAGAACTGGATGAACGAGGCCGTCTGAGCCGATCCACCACAACCCGCACAAGGGGGCCGCGCACGCCGCGGCCCCCTTGTTCAACTCTGCGCACCATTGCGAATGGTTCCGCACAGATCATTCACTTCGAGTCATAATTGAGTAAGAAAGGCAATTCGGACTCGACGCGACACGACCACGAGAGGCCATCATGTCCCAGTCAACACTCCCTGTCCGCTCCACTGACCCGGAGACCTCCTACGCCGCCGCCGTGAAGGCCGCGCTCGGCGCATCCCGCGTCCGTCCCATCGTGCTCGACATCGTCCGCGAGAAGGGCCCGCTCACCCACGACGAGCTCATCGCCGCTTACCACGACCGCGTCGTCACCAGCCTCGGCGAGGTGCCGCGCTCCTCGGACTCCGGCATCCGCACCCGGCTCAAGGAGCTCGCCCACCAGGGCCTGGTGACCGTCGCCGACATCGACGGCTTCTCCAACTACGGCAATGCGGCCAAGCGCTGGGTCGTGGTCGACCCTGACGACCCGAGCTTCGTCTACGACCCGGACGCCATCGCTGCCTACATCGACGACGAGGACATCGTCGGCTTCGGGCACTTCCTTGACGGCGACGCCTCCGACGCTGCCGGGACCGACGAGGACTGAGCCCCCATGCCGAGGAAGAAGAACCAGCGGGAGAAGGCCGTCGAGCAGTACCTGCTCACGCAGTGCCGCCGGCACGGTCTGTTCTGCCTGAAGTTTGTGTCCCCGGCCCGCGGGGGCGTCCCCGACCGAATCGTCCTCACGCCCACCGGCACGGTCTTCGTCGAGGTCAAGCGACCCGGCGGAGACCTCGAGAAGCGCCAGCACGTCATGCACGCCAAGATGCGCCGTTTCGGTGCCGAGATCCACGTCGTGGATGACGAGCAGGCCGTCGACGCCTTCATCACCCACGTGCTCGGTTACCGCCGGATCGAGAGCCAGCAGAAAGCAGCATCATGACCGCAACAGCCACGGCCGCGGGCCCGGAGACAACCGCCCGCGACTACGAAACGAAAGACTCGGGATCACGCAGGGTCACCGCCTCCGGCATGCAGCGCGAGGTGAAGACAGGCCAGCCCCGCTTCGACCTGCTCGTACCCCTTCAGGTGCCCTACCAGGACCAGCTGCTCACAAGGACGGCCGCGCTCGTGGAGCGTGGAGCGCGCAAGTACGACTCGCGCGACTGGGAGCAGGCCAGCACTGCCGCAGAGATGGAGGAGTTCCGCGCCAGCGCCTTCCGCCACTTCATGCAGTGGATGTGCCGCGAAGACGATGAGGACCACGCGGCTGCCGTGGTGTTCAACCTCCTGGCCGCGGAAAGCACCCGGACGGTGATCGCCCGCGGTGACGCCGGAACCCCGGAGGCCGCCCGATGAGCGGCCGCGTCACCAAGGGCAACGGCCAGGCAACCTCGGCCTTCCGCCAGCTCACCCGGGCCGACCTGGGCACCTTCGATCGCGAGGCCACGGAGCTCGTGCTCGAAGCGATGCGGGCCGGCTGCGTTGGGCGTGTCTCGTCCCGGGGCCACGCCATTCTGCGCAACAACGCCGGCGGATCCGTCTCGGTGCCGCGCAACATGACCTCACCCAACCGCACGGCGCAGAACGCCCGTGCCGACATGAAACGGCTGCTCGGCGGGCACCGGGCCGACCATGCAGTATCCGCCGCAGACCGCAGGCCACGCGGGAAACGGCAGATGACCGTCGCGGTGGCCTTCGTTGAGCACCCAGCCGCCTTCTCCCGCTGGTTCGACGCCCAGCCCGAGGGCCTGCCTGCGGACCAGCTCATCGAGGTCTCGTTCGACGGGGCCGGGGAGCCGGCCTTCCAGGCCGTGCCCGTCGACGCGCCCGCACAGCCCGATGCACCGGAACAAGACCAGCCGGGGCCCGCGACGGCCCGGCCCACCCGCCGCCGGGGACACCTGATGATCGCGCCCGAGCCCGGGCAGGAAGCAGAGGACGACATGACCGCCGAGGCCAAGGAAGATCTGCCGCTTGCGACACGCATACCCGATTCGGCCGTCGGGGATGCCTCTGCCGAAGCGGTGCTTGAGCGCGTACGCACCGCACTGGGTGAAGACCCGCGTGTCACCGCCCTGCAGCGCAGGATCGTCGGGCTGGAGGCAGAGCTCGCCGCCCAGACACGCCGGGCCGATGACGCCGAGGTCCGCATGGGCCTTATCCGCGAGGCATTCCATGCCTGATCCCGACTACCGACAACCCACGAGAGGAGGCCGCACACCATGACCACGACCATCGCACCACCGCAGCCGTCACCCGCGCCCATCGTGCTCAAGCCCTACCAGCAGCAGATCCACGACTTCCTCGTCAGCCGCCCCTTCGCCGGAGCCTGGCTTGGTGTCGGAGCCGGGAAGACGCTTTCGACCCTCAGCGTCCTGCAGACAGTCCGGCCGATGGGCCACATCCTCGTCGTCGCACCGATCGCGATCGCACGCTCGACCTGGCTCGACGAGATCGACAAATGGGGATTCCCGATCCGAACCAAGTCGCTCATCGTCAACGAGAACGACCGGAAGCTGCCCAAGGAGAAGCGCCTGGAACGCTTTCGGGAAGTCTTCTCCGACCCGCCGACGATGTACTTCGTCAACCAGGAGTTGCTGACCCAGCCCTCCCAGGGTGCGCGTCTGCTCCAGCTGACCGGCGAGCCCACCGGCGATGCCATCGCCGCCGGGATCTCACCGGAGGCCGTGCGGCTGCGCGGGCTCATCGAGACGATCGGACCAATGGCCCAGGAGCAGCTGATCGGACACTTCCTGCAGCTGGCTGCCGGGCAGTCCGGAACCAAAGCCCCCACCAAGACCGCTGTCAAGGAGGCGATCAGCGAGCTCGTCACCCGCGGTGCGCTGGAGCGCGAGAGCCACGACTGTCGCAGCTGCGGCGGCGACGGCTGCGCGCAGTGCCGCTACGGCCTGGTCGACCAGATGCCGATCCAGTCCATCAACGGACAGGACACCCTCATCTGGCCGTTTCAGACGGTAATCATCGACGAGTCGCAGGGCTTCAAGTCCCACAGCAGCGCCCGGTTCAAGGCCTTGAAAGCGGTCCGCCCGGCCATCACGCGGCTCATCGAGCTGACCGGCACGCCGAGCCCGAACGGGCTGCACGACCTGTGGAGCCAGATCTACCTGCTCGACCAGGGCGAGGCCCTGGGCCCGACCATCACGGAGTTCCGCAACCGGTGGTTCATCCCGAAGATGGTGCCTGGCACCACCACCCCGGCGAAGTGGATCCCGACCCCGAACGCCGAGGCCGAGATCCATGAGGCCATCAGGCACCTGGTGATGAGCGCGCAGAACACCAACCTCAACCTGTCGGGCCTGACGATCCAGGACGCCAACGTCACCCTCCCGCCGGACCTCATGCAGGCCTACAAGGAGTTCAGGCGCGACCTCGTGCTCGACGTCGTGAAGACCTACCAGGACGAGGACGGCAAGCTCACCCAGAGCGTTGAGTCGATCGTCGCCGAGAACCAGGCGGTCCTCACCAGCAAACTGATGCAGTTCGCCTCGGGGACGCTCTACACGGCCGACCCGGAGGACCCGGCGACCAAGGGCCAGTACGAGGTTATCCACGACAAGAAGCTCGAAATGGCCGAGTACCTGGTGCGCAACAGCGGGGGAGACCCCGTGCTGGTCGCGTACCACTTCCGCTCTGACCTGGAGCAGCTGATGGCGCGCTTCAAGAAGGCGGGCATCGACGCGCAGGTCTTTGACGGCTCGCGGGAGATGGTCCGCCGGTGGAACGCCAAGCAGATCCAGGTGATGCTGCTGCACCCCGCGGCGGCCGGCCACGGCCTGAACCTGCAGGACGGCGGCTCGACGATGATCTGGTACACGCTGCCGTTCTCGCTCGAGCACTACCTGCAGACCAACGGCCGTCTCTACCGCACGGGGCAGACCAAGCCCGTGGTGATCCACCGGATTATCACCAAGGGCACTCAGGACGAGCGGATGCCCGGAGTCCTGGCAGAGAAGCAGCAGGTCCAGGACGACCTCATCTCGGCTGTGTCCGGCGAGGAGGCGATCCTCGTCGCCCTCGAGGAGGAGATCCAGGACGACCTCAACGACCTGTGGGTCTCCGAACGGGTCTGACCAACCCATTCCGACGCCGCGGAGCGCCAGCCACACGCCGGCGCTCCGCGGCGCACCACCCCGACCCCAGTGCCACCCGGCCCGAGGAGGACTGATCCATGAATGACCCGAAGCACCAGGCCTGGCCCGACGGAGCGCGCGTGCGCTTCACCGCCGAGGCCAGGGAAGCCATGCAGGCGCGGCCCGGAACGAAGCCGCTGCGCGCACCGGCCCTCGGGCCGAACACGGACTACACGATCGACAACACCGACGACGGCCTGCACGACGTCGTGCTGCGCGAGACCGGGGAACGCTACGGCGTGCTCTGGCTCCAGAGCGCAGAGCACGAACCCGTCGACCCCGACGTCGCGCTGCTCGAGGAGCTCTTCGACCGCGAGCTGCCGGCCAGCTTCGACCCCGCCCGGGGGACAAGGAGCGTCACTCGCCATCACGGAGCAGGGATGGCCACAGCCGGAGCCCGGCCCGCCACGACCGTAGTTCCGCGCGGCAACTGGATGCAGACCTACACGGGTCGCCGGTTCTACCCGCTGGACCCGCGGCCCGAGGACGTGGACATCGCCGACATCGCACACGCGCTGTCCATGCAGTGCCGCTACAACGGCCACGTCCGCCGGTTCATGTCCGTCGCCGAGCACTGCGTACTCCTCTCGCGACTCGTCGCCCCGGAGCATGCGCTCTGGGCGTTGCTGCACGACGCGACAGAGGCATACGTGGGCGACATGGTCCGCCCGCTGAAGCTTCACATGCCGGAGTACTGGGCCGTCGAGGACGGCGTCATGGTCGCCATCGCCCAGAAGTTCAGTATCGACCCCGCCATGCCCGCCGAGGTGAAGCACGCCGACTCGCGGATCCTGCTCGACGAGCGCGCGGCGCTGCTGGGCGAGCCGGCGGGGGACTGGGAGGTTCCAGGTCAGCCCTTCGGGATCGAGATCCAGGCCTGGAGCCCGGATGCTGCCGAGCTCGAGTACCGCCTGCGCTTCGCCGAGCTGACTGGAGACCCGGCCGGTCTGCCCGTCGGGCTGTGCGGAGACCGGGAGGACCACCTGCCCCACACCCACCGCAGCGCCTCGCTTGGCGGGCTCTGGTGCTCCGCTGACCAGGACTCCCGCCTCCCCTGGGCCGCCGAACGTCGGCAGACCCAACCCGGAAACGCAGGAGAACAGCCCCATGGCTGAGACCAGGATGACCGGGACGGAACGCATCGCAGCTGGTTCATGACCGACCGGTGACCGGCACCCTGCGGGTGCTGGTCACCGGAGGGCACAGCGTCGGGGTCGGCAGGGCCGACCCGGGTGCCGGGGCAGTGATGTCGGGGGTCGGGTCCCGGCCCGGTCCCCCCTCATTGCCACGACACCACAACGAGAAGGAGCGAGTCCCATGGCTGAGCAGCCCATCTACCGGCTCCCGCCTGCGGGCTGGTCGGACTTCGGCGCACACATAGACCAGCCGGAGGTCCGCCTCGAGTTCTCGGCCGAGACCGGCGAGGACGGGATGCCGCTCTGGGAGCGGCCCATCGACATCCGTCACGACGACCAGGAGGTCTCGCCATGAAGGCGTACAGCACGCAGACCGAACGCACCTACGATTCCTGGGAGGACCTGGTGGCCGAGGAGGCCAACGGCTACGGCGTCGTGGTGATGATGCAGGCCGAGAGCCTGAAGTCCGCCAGCCCCCAGACCTACTCGCGCCTGATTGGGCCGTTCGACGACCAGAAGAAGGCCCGGAACAAGGCCGCAGCCGTTCGCCGCGCCTGGAAACGCGCCAAGGACCGCGACCCCCGTATCCAGCTGCTGGGCGTCTCGGTCGAGCCCATCTGGCCCGACCTGCGCTTCGGCACCAGGAACTGAGACCTAATTCCACAACCAGCGCCACGGGCGCGCTGTCGGGGCCGACGCTCCGCAGACCATCAACGACACGACCGACGAGGACATCCGCCATGACCATGACGACCACCGCCCGCCCCGCACCTCCACGCCTGCAGGACCCGCTCGACGCCGTGATGCGCAGCTGCCTGCGCGATGACGCAGTCTGGGCCGAGGTCACCACCACGCCGGCCGGCCTCAACCAAACCGAGCACTGGCTGAAGACCACCGCCTCAAGCATCGACCAGCAGCTCTCATTCCGCCAGGACGACGCCGAGATCTGGCGGCTGTCCCCGCTGGATCACAGCACACAGCTGATCGAGTTCCTCGAGTGGCGCAAGGGCGCGCTCTACCTCAAGAGCCTCTGCGAGAAGCGCCTCATCGACATCAAGCGCCTGCGGACCGCCGACGAGGAGCGCGCCGAGGAGATGAAGGTCCTGCTGGTCCGCCTGGCGCAAGCCGTCGTCGCCCACGAGGGCGAGCTGATCGGAGACGAGGACCTGTACGGAGCCCTCGACCGGATCTCGCTCCCCGGCGCGGACGCGCCGACCCTGCGGGAGTACCTCCAGTTCCGCGACGGCTCGAAGGACTGACCCAGACCACACGACCGCAGCCTCGCCGCGGCCGGGTCCCTGTGGGACGGCGGCGCGACGGGGCTCCTCGATCCCGGGCCAAGCGGCCCGGCGGAAAGAACCGCATGACGCCCCAGACCACCACGACCACCGCAGAAGAGCTCGTCCCTGAGATCGAGCAGACCCTGCTCGATTCGCGGGCGGACCGTGCCCTGCACGAACGCCGTGGGGTGCACGAGCACTCCGAGCAGACGGAGCTGAGCGACCACGAGCGCACCGTGATGCTCGACGTCACCCTGGCGCTGCTCATCCGGCATCGGCTGCCCATCGACGCCGACCGCGCCGCGAAGGCGGTGGCCGCCGCGCAGACCGCCGATGCCCGCACGTGGGCGGCTGGCTGCGCCCGCCACATCGCCCGCGTGGCGGAGGAGAAGAACCCATGAGCCGAAAGCGCAGGCAGCACTACTCCACCGAGGGCTTCCGGCCGTCGGCGAATCCCGAACAGGCGCACTGGATGCGGGAACTCCGCAAGTCCAGTGCGACGCAGCGGCACACCCCCAAGCCCCGCAAGGGCACCCGCCGCGAGCGGGAGCGACAGGCGATCCGCGACCAGCAGCGACACCGAGGAGACCACCCATGACCGACAACAACCGAGGGCCCGCAACCGGAATCGCGCTCGACGCAGAGTCACTGCGCGCCGAGCTGCGGGAGGCCCCGGAGGCCCACGGCCTCGATCCGGAGCAGGCGGCGGAGATCGCAGCGCTCCCGGACGGACAGATCAACAGCTGGATACACGAGCTCGCCGCGCGCGACGACGCCTTCTGGGCGCTTTACGACGGGCTCCGCCGGCGCACCATCGCCCATCTCGCCGAGATGCACAGCACAGCCAAGGACGTGAAGCCGTGAACGCGCCCCTGCCCGACTGGTGGGTCGACGCGACGCCGGACGGCAAGTGCGCCAAGCACCCCGGCAAGCACGAGGTCTACGTCTACGGCCAGCAGCGCGCAGACGGCATGGCGTGCATCGGGTGCAGCTGGCAGCACAGCACGGTCATGTCGACACCAGCAGCCATCGCCCGGCACGACGCCGACCAACACCTCGAGCACGACCACGGGCTCTGGGTGCCCATCGATCGCGGCCCCCTCGCGGGCACCTGCCCGTGCGGGAAGCCCGGGCTGTACGCCGACTCAGTGCTGCGGACCAAGGTCCGCGCAGTCCTCCAGCAGGCGCAGCCGTGGAGCCCGACACCGGACCAGCTGGCGGACCTGCTCGTCGGCGCGCTCGTGCCCGACCACGGCATCCTCGTGGCCTTTACGGCCGAGCAGCAGACCGAGTCCGACTGGGAGCTGGGCTACAGCGCCTCGTACACCGACCTCGCTGCCCCCGAGGTGCTCGGCCACCGCCTGAGCGAGCGGGAGCTCGCCGAGCTGTACTTCCAGATCGAGGCCATGGGTGGACTCGGCGAGTCCGAGGCCTACCGCGACCTGGACAAGGCCGTCGAGCGCCTCGGCGAGGAACCCGCCCGGCAGCTGCGCGAGCGTGTGGCCCAGCCCGGGCTGTTCGACCTGGAGCCCGACGTCTGAGAGCCAGGGCCTCCACACCACAACGACCCCCAGCAGGGGAGAGAAGGAAACCAAGTCCCATGACCCCCACCACGATCGGCGACCTGCCCCGGACCGCCCACACCGCGCCGAAAATCACCATCTACGGGCCGGCGGAGTGCCCCAACTGCGACAAGGCCAAGAGCCTGTTCGATCGGCAGCAGCCCGCGATGCAGTACACCAAAATCGACATCGAGCAGGGCGATGAAAACCACCGCCACATCACCGAAGACCTCGGATATGCCCAGGCACCCGTGATCGTCGTCAAGCTGGCCTCCGGCCGCACCGTCCACTGGGGCGGGCACCGCCAGGACATGCTCACCGCCCTCGTCCGGCTGTGCACCAAGGGCATCGTCCCGGAGGACCGGAAGGCGGCGTCCTGATGGCAGCGGCGCAGCAGCGCCTCGGCCTCAGCATCACCGCCCGGCAGGCCGACATCCTGCTCGATACGCTCGTCGACAAATCCGTCGAGACGGACCACTACCTGCTGTCCTATCCCAAGGACGAACCCGACAAGACCGACACCTGCTGCGACGCGCACCTGGCCCGGTTCGAGCAGCGCGCACTCCAGCGCAAGGCGCTGCTCGAACGGAAAGCAGAGGTACAGCACCTCATCGCGCTCATCGAGGCGATCCGGCCGGCGTTCGAGGCCTCCGAGTCCTCCCCGGTAAGCACCACGGCCGTGGACCTGTCCGGCGTGACGCTCGTCTACCGGGACACGGCAGGCAAGACGCACGAGCAGCCGCTGGCCGACATCGGATCCGCCGGGACCCTCATCGACCCCGACACCGGAGACGACCTCGAGCTCATCGCCGCGCTGGTCGCAGCAGACCCCACCCGAACCAAAACCCAGGGAGCAACCCCATGAGCCTGCACATCGACAGCCTTGCCGACCTCGTCCGCGGAGCTGTGTCCGGCGGCGACACCACCCGGGAAGACTTCGAGCGTGCGCTCGACCAGGTCTTCCCCCGGGATCAGCTCGACCCGTTTGAGGGCACCGGCAGCGAGGAGTACCTCGTCGGATGGACGATCGACCAGGATGCTGCATCGCCCGCTGAGGCCGCCAGCAAGGTCTGGCGGGAGGTCTTCCAGCGCGGACCATGGCAGCCCAGTGCTGACGAGGGCTGCGTCTTCACGGTCTCTCGTGAGGGCCAGCGTGTCGAGATTGACCTCAGCGACGAACACTTCGCGCACCTTTTCAGTGACTAAAAGGAACAGCGGGAGCAGCGCGCGGCGCAGCCGCCCCGGAGTACAGGACGGAAGCCTCGCGCACAGAGCCCCGGAGGAATGGGATCCTCCGGGGCTCTGTGCCCGCACACCCCGAGAACGAAGTACCGACACACGCACGACAACTTCTAGGAGGAGCCACGGTGCTCGCACAGCAGAACACCCGCCTCCCGGCCGCACCGTCATGAGCGGTGAGGACCCCGACGAGAAGTGGCGCAGGGATGCCCTGTGCGCAGAAACAGACCCCGACGCGTTCTTCCCGGAGAAGGGCGGCAACACCACCGACGCCAAGAAGGTCTGTGCCCAGTGCGGGGTGCGCGCACAGTGCCTGGATTACGCGTTGAGCGCCGACGAGCGCTTCGGCATCTGGGGCGGACTCAGCACCGCCGAACGCGACCGCCTTATCAAGACTTCACCGGTGGCACACCGTAGCGCCGCCCAGGCGCAAAAGCAGGAACGCGACACCCTCATCGTCGCGATGGCCGGCAGAGGGATCGACCCCCGGACCATCGCCGACATGGCCGAGGTCACCGACCGCACCGTCTACCGGGTGCTCGCCCGGCACAAGGAGCGGGGGGACGCCGTCTCCGCCTGAGCGCAGCACCGTCAATTGAAAGGACCGCCATGCCACTGTTCCCGCGCCGCTTCAGGCAGCAGAACCTGCTGCCCGGGGACGCCTATCCCCCTGAACGGACTACAGGCGCGCCCATGCCGGCCAGGAAACGCGCCGCCATTGACCGCAAGCTCCGCCGGATGGTGAAACAGCATCGGCTCCCGGCCGAGCCGGGAGAGTACCTCGACGCAACGGGCGACCGCTGGACGCTCGACGCCCAAGGCGGCTGGACCGACGCCGGCGGCGTACACCGCGACGCCCGGTACGCGCCGATCATCGCCTTGTTCGTCCACAACTCCGGCCCGTTCACGCGCATCGAGAGCTGATGGCCACCCCCGCCGCAAAAGGAGCAACCATGCACCCCCGCATCGAAGACAGCCACCTCGACCCCGGACTCCTGCCGACCGTCAATCCACAGCAGCGCACCGACACCCAGCTCGTCGAGCCGGTGCTCCGGGCCATCCACGCCGCCGTCGCGGACTGCAGCGTGACCGCCGCCCAGGTCTTCGCCGGCCGGATCCACACGCGCAAGAACGAGGAGTGCACGACAGCGTTCGGCCGGCCGCCCAGCGTCGGTCACGCATCTGACGGTGACGACTTCTACTTGCAGATCGGCGTCCGGGTGCCCTCGTACGCAGCCGCACCGGTGCTCGAAGCGATCCACGCCGTCGAGGCCATGTCGGACGCGCAGGCGCTGCGCGAGGCGCGTGCCCGGCTCGCCGAGGCCAGGGCGCGCACCGCCGCGGCACAGAGCGAAGAAGCCCGGGTCGAGGCCGAGATCGCCCGCCTCGAACCAAACAAGGAGTAGACCATGAGTGCCATCCAACCCCTGGCCGCCCGCATGCGGCCCACCTCCCTCGACCAGATCGTGGGCCAGGAGCACCTGGTCTTTCCCGGCTCGCCGCTCGAGCTGCTCGCCCAGGGCGAGGGTGCGACCTCGGTCCTGCTCTGGGGTCCGCCCGGCGTCGGCAAGACCACCATCGCCTCGGTGATCGCCCGCCAGACCAGCCGCCGCTTCGTCGAGCTCTCTGCGACCAGCGCCGGCGTAGCCGATGTCCGCAAAACGCTCGCCGGAGCCCAGAAGGCCCTCGACGACGACCTCCAGACGCTCGTGTTCATTGACGAGATCCACCGCTTCTCCAAGGCGCAGCAGGACGTCCTCCTGCCCGCCGTGGAGGCCGGGGTCATCTCGCTCATCGGCGCGACCACCGAGAACCCGAGCTTCTCGGTCAACTCGGCACTGGTCTCGCGCTCAATCCTGCTGGTCCTACGCCCTGTGGAGGACGGCGAGGTCGTGAACCTGCTCTCGCGTGCCCTAGAGGAGGACCCGGTCCTCTCAGCCACCGGGATCGGGTTCGCCGACCCCGCGCTGCAGATCATTGCAGGGCTGTCCAGCGGCGACGTCCGCCAGGCGCTGAACCGGCTGGAGACCGCTGTCGCAACTGCGCAGGCCGCAGGCAAGAGCGTCGTCGACCGCGAGGTGCTGGAGCAGGTCACCGGCGCTGCGCTGCAGCGTTACGACCGCGATGGCGACCAGCACTACGACGTCGTCAGCGCATTCATCAAGAGCATGAGAGGCAGCGACCCGGATGCGGCCCTGCACTGGCTGGCCCGGATGATCGAGGCGGGGGAGGACCCGAGGTTCATCGCACGGCGCTTGGTGGTGCACGCCTCCGAGGACGTCGGCATGGCCGACCCCTCGGTGCTGGGCATCGCAGTGGCCGCCGCCCAGGCAGTCCAGCTGATCGGTATGCCCGAGGCGCGGCTCAACCTCGCTCAGGCAACGGTCGCAATCGCCACGGCCCCCAAGTCGCCGGCCGTCATCCGCGGCATCGACCAAGCGCTGGAAGACGTCCGGCGCGGCCGGACCGGGAGCGTGCCAGTGCACCTGCGCGACGCGCACTACCCGGGCGCGAAGGGCCTCGGGCACGGAGAAGGCTACTTCTACCCTCACGACTTCGAACACGGAGTTGTCTTGCAGCAATACCTACCCGATGCCGTCCGCGGCACACAGTATTACCGTCCTACCGGCAATGGCTTCGAACAAACAATCGCCAGACGGTTGGCTGCGATCGATCAGATGACCGTGGAGGACAGGAACCCCCTCGACTAGATCGCGGACCAGAGGTAGAACCGTGGCCGCATCATCCTGGATCGTCGCTGCATGGAAAATCACCAGCAAAGTCGTCGGCTTCCACAAGACCTACGAGAGGGGATGAGCATGATCAACGACAACACTGAACGCGCGAGGCAGACCCCGGAGTCCGACAAGCCCAGGACTGTGGACGACCGACTCTCAGCAGATCTTGGTATCGACGTCGCCGCCGTCGAAGCGCAGGCACGGTTGCATCTCGACCTGCTGCGCATGCAGCGCCGCGAGCCCGGCGAACTAGGCTACGTGCTCATCGACCGGGAGTTCCATCCCCGCACAGCTGTCGTCTTCGCATCTCCCACAGAAGCCCGCAGCGCGCTGGAAGGCCACCCTTTGATCGATGCCCTCTGTGAGGAGGACAGCGTCGATGCACGGGTCCCGGATCCGGCCGTTCTCTCCGACCTCGCCTCCCGCGAAGTCATTTTGCCCTGATCGCACGGAATCGCGAAGGAATGGAAACATGACCAACACCGGTATCTTCACCCAATCAGCAGCTTCAGTCCTGCAGGACGTCGAAGAGTTCTACTTCGGTGGCGCGCTTCCCTGGTACCACGGGAGCAAGCTGACAGAGGACGGCTTGCACGTGAGCATCACACTTGACGATCCAGAGTCTGATGACGAGTCCAAGACCAAGGACTACGAGCTGTCGGCCGCCCAAATCAAGGAAGCCTTTCGAAAGGCCAAGCAGAAGGGGTACCACCTCTGCTGCTCTGCCGCCATCGAGTCCGAACAGCTCGGATTCGGCTGCGTCCAAGACCTTGACATCATCCTTCAGACCGCTTGCTACGGCGAGCTGGTCTTCGGCTGACGCCGCACCGGCTCGACTTCACCAGTGGAACTACTTCCACTAGGATGCAATCTCAGAGCTACCCAGTGGACACGGACCCCAGCACAGCCGTCCTTGCTCCTTCGTGAAACCACCCTGCTGACCCTCACTTCACCGACCTCGACCGATAGGCTCCGATCACATGAACGACCAGGAAGTGCGCCGCGGCGCAGGTATCTACAGCAAGCCGGTGCTGGGCTTCTACGACCTGCTCGTCGTGAAGTTCTCCAATTCGCTGGCCTGGCGATGCCCCAGCCAGCTCATGCTAGACCAGTACAACCGTTGCATCGGCACCCGCCATCTCGATGTCGGTCCCGGCACTGGTTGGTACCTCGCCAATGCCGACCTCCCCGAATCTGCTGAGATCACACTCATGGACCTCAACGAAAACAGCGTGGAGCACGCAGCGTCCAGACTCGCCCACACCCACGTAAGCACCAGAGGTGTGACCGCGAACGTCCTCGAACCGATCCCCGAGGCTCTCGGCCAATTCGATTCCATCGCGGCGAACTACGTCTTCCACTGCGTTCCCGGCTCCTGGGCGGACAAGGGCGTAGCTTTCAAACACCTAGGGGAGCGGCTCGCTGCTGACGGTGTGCTGTTCGGCAGTACCATCCTGGGCAGTGGCGTGAGCCACAACCTCATCGGCCGCGGCTTCATGGCCCTGTACAACCGCCTGGGCATCTTTCACAACCGCGAAGACGACGCCGCAGGACTTGAGGCTGTACTGCGGCGAAGCTTCGACCAAGTGAAGGTCGACGTCATCGGTACCGTGGCGGTGTTCAGTGCACGAAACCCGTTGCGAAACGGCGGGGCAGGTGGACTCGACTAAAAGTCGAGCCTGATGACTGCATCCCGCCCTTCAGCCCCAGACCTGACTCCGGTGGCGGTGATGCGCACATTCTGCACGGAACCGTCGACCCGGCGAAGCGCCAGACCCATCGATTGAGAACGAGCGGTATCCCTCGCCGCAGCCGCGATGAACCTGTGCAACTCACCTGAAGCGTCAATGGCAAATTCACCAAGGCCGCCGACATACCCGAAGTCTTCCCGACGCCACGATGGCGACGTCATAAGAACATCCAGCGTTGCAGAGTCGACGACGGCCATCGGTTCCTTGGCCAGGGCCATGACTCCGCGAAGCACGTCGTCCACGCGCCCCGCATTGGCGTCTTGCTCGAAGGCCATATCGTGAAAAGTCTCCGGGGCCTCGTAACTGAAGCCCTGCAGATAGATCTTGTCGTGATCGGGCTCGATCGGCGGAATCACGCCGACCAGGCGCATGTGCCGACGGTCCTGTGAAGCCGTGCCGTAACCTGTGACGATGTTGTAGGTCAGGCACCGGACCTTGCCCGTTACGCCCATCAGCCCGTCCTGGATGCCGTCGCGGATGAGGCTGTTCACGCGCATCCGGTCGGACTGGTCGATGAGCTCGCTCGCCCATTCCCCGGCTTCCCAATAGCCACTGCGCTGCTGGGCGACGCTTGTGTCGACGTCATAGATACGAAACAGGTTCCGGTCCCAGTACGTGCGCCGGCGCAGTGTTGGTTGACCGTCGGCGTCACGCTCGATCTCCCATTCCCAGCCACCGACCAGCGGTGGTTCCGGAAGCGGATCAGCCGCTTTGGCCACGCCGGCGAGGACACCGATCACCGTGGAGGTACGTGGAGAGAAGACGGGCCGTACCTCAACTGCCCACTGCTCGTCCGCATGGGGGACTGTCTCGGAAATTACATTGCCACTGCGCATCACCTGGGCGATGCGGTTCTCATCAAGTAGAAGACGCCTGGGAATTGCACGCGTGGGCTTCCGAGCGGAGACCGGACCACAGGGCTTATCGTCCACCAGAACCAGCTGCTTGCCGTCGCTTCCGCAGAAAAGGCCCCAGGAACCTACATCCAGCTGGACCTGCATGATCAAATACCGCCTGAGACCTGCACAGTGGCCCCCGACATGTAGGTATTCTCCGCGGTGTGAATGATCGCCGAAGCGACTTCATCTGCCGTCCCGAACCGACCCAGCGGGATTCCTTCCAGCATTGCCATCCGTGCCTCCTCAGCAACATCAGCCATCATGTCCGTATCAGTTGCGCCGGGAGCAACAACGTTCACCCGGATGTTCCGGGCTGCGTACTCCCTGGCCATCGATCGTGCAAACGCTTCCAATGCCCCCTTGGATGCAGTGTAATTGCACTGGCCGACAACGCCGTACTTCACGGACATGGATGAAACCAGCACGATCGATCCGCCGCGCTGCCGCAGCATCGGCCCCAGGGCCGCCTTGCAGGCCAGCATCGGCCCGATCGCATTGACCTGCATGACCTCGATCAGGTCCTCCTCGCTCATCCGCATGAGCAGCTTGTCGCGGGTGATCCCTGCTGCGACGACGAGCACATCCAGACCACCCAGGTCGGCGGCAGCCGCCTTGACGCCAGCTGCGATCGAATTACTGTCACGCACATCCATCTCGAGGGGGAGCACCCCCTCGGGCACGGTCCCCCCGGTACGATGCGTACCCGCCGTCCGGTAGCCGGCGGAGAGCAGGGCTCGAGCCGTGGCCGCCCCGATCCCACGGGTTGCACCGATCACCAGGGCAGTTCTCCCCATGTCGCTCATTTTTTTCTTACCCTCCCAGGTTGTAAAGTTGTGACACGGAACTTTACTGGACTTGTACCCCTTCGTTGACAAACGACAGGCGGTGTCCGCTCTTCTCGCTATTTAGAGGAACGCTGATGCCTGCCTTTATTCCATCCGCTGCGACCGCCGATACGCCTCGGAACGGCCAGCCCCGTCACCCCCTGTTCGCCCGACTGATGCGCAAAGGCGCTGCCAAGGTCGGTGCCACCAGCTGCACCCCGAAGCCCGCTCAGCTCGACCTCTTCGACTGGCCGAACGAGTTGAGCCTCGAAGCACTCGGGAAAGCCATCGCCTCAGCTTGCGGCCTCGAGATCGTGATACGGCCCATCCCGGATGAGATGCGCCATTATGAGGTCAGCGGCCTCACCACTGTGATCGGACGAGTGGCCCACGTCTTCTACGACCCTGAGCTCCCGCCCCTCAACATTGAGCAGACAATCCTCCACGAGTTCGCCCATATCCTGCACGGCGACGTCCGGGCCGACACCGACTGCACCCATCTGCGCAGCATGTTCGACGATCCGGTGGAGAAGCGCGCCGAGACCACCGGCATGCGGCTGATGGATGCTCTGCACCGGAAGCGGCGGGCATCGGAAGAACGCAGCGAGGTCCTCGCCTTCCTGTCCGGATCAAACGAGGACGGTGAGATCTGATGACTGAGATCATCATTGTCGGTATCACCATGGGCCTGATCATCATCGTCTCTGCCCTGTATCAAGGACGCCGACGCCGGGTTAACCTTCTCAGGGTCACCTGTGCCGCCCTCTTCGTGGCCACGGTCTGCCGTGGCGTGGAGCCGCCCTTAGACGGACCTGCCGTCGACCTCCTCAAGCGCCTTGCCATCCTGACCGCCCAGGTATCCGTGGCGCTGCTCATCCTCACGTTCCGCGCGACTCCGCTTTCACGACGTGCAACCCGGTTCATCTACCTCTTCGCCGGGATCATCGCCCTGGGCGAGGCCGTGCTGGTGTGGTTCATCCCCGTCCATGCCGACGGCACCATCTACGACCGGGTCGACATCGACGCCGCCCTTGCCCGCGGCCAGGCTTGGGCACTGATCTCCTACAACTTCCTGTACCTCTCTGCATTCGCCGCGGCAACTGCCGTAGTTGCCGTCGGCTGTTGGCGGACCATGACGCAGAAGAACCAACCCTTCTCCGCCCGCCTTCCGGTTGCATTCGTCTTTACGGGGGCCATCGGATCTGCCCTGTTCATCGGCTCATCACTCCTGGACCTCTTTGGCAGTCCGGTCGTCGGCGGAACTGAACTGAGGACACAACTCCTCGTCACCGTTGTCAGCTTCTTCTTCCTGGGACTCGCAACAGGGGTCATCCGCCGCATCAGCATAGAAACGCAGGTGAGGCTCGCGCTCCGCCTCGCGCACGAGGTCGTCGTACCTTTGTGGCGAACGACCACCACTCTTCACCCCGACGTAAAGCTTCCGCCCGAAGACAGGCAGGGGTTCGATCAGCTGATGACGCTCTCAAGGCTCACCATCGAAACCCACGACGCGCTCAGACTCATCCGCGAGGACCACGACCCCGCACTGGAACCCCTGCACAGGCAGCACCCCGAGGATCCGCACCTGTCGGCGGGGCTGGTGCGCCATCTCAGCGGCGAGAACGCCGTTCCCAGCCTCGGGTGGTTCACACTCGCCCTGAGCCGGCTCCGCACGCTCAAGCTGAAAGACGACGAAACCTTGGCCGCCTCTGTGCAGAGCCTCTACGAGATCCGAGTAGCGATGAGTGCCATGAATGGGACGGACGGGCGATGACCGGGAACGGAACGAAAATACGCATCCCCGAGACCGGCGATCCTGCGGCCCGGGCCGCCCGGATCCTCAGTGACGTGTTCGCGCCCGCTGTGTCCGTGTTCCTCATCTGCGTCCTCTGCGGCGTCACAGGCCACCCGCATACATGGGTTGGTCTCGGATGGGGCATCCTGATCGGCTCTTTCTGCGCAGTGATCCCGACAGCAACCATCCATGTCGCCGTGCGGCGCGAGCAGCTCACCGATCGACACGTCACCCGGCGCGATCAGCGCTGGCGGGTCTTCCTGGTCTGCGTGGCGTCTGTGCTTGGAGGCATGGCAACGGCGGTGCTGCTGGACGCACCGCGCCCGCTGCTGTGGATCCTGCCGACGATGGTTGCCGGGCTCGTCCTTGCCGGGGGAGTGACCCTCCTGGGACCGAAAGTCTCCATGCACGCGTTCTGCTTCACCTCCCTCGTCGTCCTCGCGGCGATGCTGCTCTCGCCCTGGTGGCTGCTCGCCCTCCCAACCCTGCTGCCCGTGGTCGCCTTCGCCCGGCTGAAGCTAAAGCACCACACACGCCTCGAGCTCACACTCGGATCCGGCCTGGCGGCCGCCGTGATGCTCGGAGCCAGTGCGTACATGCCCACGGCCGGCTAGGACTGCCCGCTGCTCCGGCGCAACCGGAAATGTGCCGATGCCACCGCATTGGAAGATCTTCCACTAGTATGAAGGTGTCGTCGCGTGCACCGTTCGCCTCGATGACTTCATGTCTGAAATCACGAGGAGGATCCAGCTCCGTGACCATCGCCCAGCGACTAGAACGCTTGTTCGCGGAGACGGCAGGACCACACGGTCGCCCCGTCACCCTGCAGGAAATCGTCCAGAGAATGGAGCAGCGCGGCATCTCCTCGATGTCGCTCAGCTACCTGCAGCAACTGCGCAAGGGGGAGGCCCACAATCCCCGCCTGCAGCACCTCCGAGCCCTGGCCGACGCCTTCGACGTCCCCCTGTCCTACTTCCTGGAGGAGAACGAGCCAGATAGCGCCACCGAGCAGGAGCTGACCCCGCAGGAGCGAACCATCGCCCTGCGTGTGCACGGGCTCAGCGACGGCGCACTGGCCAGCATCCGGGCCATTGTGGAGCTGGCGCGCAAGAGCGAGCAGCTCGACGACCCGCCCAAGAGCCCTGACTCCACTCGAGACTGATCCCGCCGCGGGGTCCCACCACCCTGGGGACGTCTTCCTCGTGCCGGCGTTTGGTATTTGAGTGGAATCTTTTCCACTCCTGTGGCAGGATGGGAACCACAGCCCGGCGATTCCGTACATCGTGATGTCCCGCCGGACTGAGGTGATCACGCCCGTGAAGGAGCATCAGATGGTCGATATGCAGCCCCCCTCCGACGAGTTCCGCGGATTCGACGAGGCCCGGTCGATCATGTGGTGCTACGAGGCCCGCTCACGCACCTATGCCCGTCTGAGCCAGACGGACTTTCTCGCCAACGACGCCGTGGCCGCCGTGCATGTCGAGAACACCTCCCGCGCCGACCGCGCCTTTCTCACCGCCTTCGACCGCTCCGGCGGGCTGCTGTTCGGCGACACGCTTTACATCGACGACCCGACACAGCGGCTCGACGTCACACCCGAGTTCGACCACGACTTCACCGGTATGGCCGTCGCCGCCGGCTCCGAACTTGAGGAAGCAGTCGAACGCGAGAACGGCTGGGTGGTCAACCTGGATGCCCTGCGCGACTACGACCCGCTGGAGGACCGCCGGACCACGCAGCGCGCGGTGCTCCTGGCGCACCTCGGAGACATGATGGCCAGCGGCCAGGCCCGGGGTTTCCTGTTTGACAAGCACGACGCTGCCGAGGATCCCGGTGAGGCCGACACCGACGCCGCCTGAGCGCGGCGCAGCACTTCTTCCGGCGCTCGGTCGACCCCGCCCGGCTTCGGCCGAGGCGGGGTCTTTTGCGTCCCTGGGGAACCGGTGGAAAGACCGTGGACCGGCTCACGCCGGTCCCGGGGGTCGTTCCGTGGTGGTCGCAGCCGCGCGGTGCGCGGCGCGGCCACCGTTACCGAATCGTCTGTTCTTGAGAGCCACGACCCACAGGAGTAGCCCATGACCGTCCCTCTCCGCGCAGCCCAGCTGCCCGTCAAGTACGAACGGGCCGAAGGCTCCGCCCGGCACGGCCGGACCATCTACGAAGTCGCCGGCTCCGGGCTCTACCAGGTGACTGCGGCCAGGGAAGAGTTCGCCGTCTCGACGCTCACGCAGTCGGGGTGGACGGAGCTGATCACGCTAGACGAAGGCGACGGGGTCTCGAACGCACTGGATGCCATGCAGATCTGGCTGGACATCCAGACCCCGACGCCCCCGGCCGGCGACAGCGCCGCAGGGCAAGGCGGCGATGCCGATGCCTGACCCGACCGGGACGATGGCGAACCTCACCGAGAAGGCCGCAGCCGCTGTCGTCACCTCCCGCGGTCTCACCCATGAGAACGGAGAATCCGCCCTCGCAGCCCTCGGCTGGGCCCAGGGCGCGGCGATCACCCACGAGGACGCTTTCCGGGCCTTCGCCCGGGCCCTGATCGACGAACTGGGCGTGCTGGATCTCCTCGCCGCCAAGATCGAGCTGCTCGCCGAGTACAAGCTCGACTACCCCCAGGACTACGCGCCGGACGACGTCGCCCCCATGCAGGCCGAGCTGGCGCGGCTGCGATCGCTGCAGCAGATGCTTGCAGGACCCGCCGACTGACCGTTTCCGGACACAGCAAGAGGCCCGGACTGCGCTGAAGGTCGGCGCAGTCCGGGCCCCAGGCCTGCTCTCACGCCGTGGGCGGGATGAGCAGCGAGGCCCCGGCGTAGATGAGATTCGGATCCTGGATCCGGTTCTTCTCGACCAGGGCCCCGATCGGCACTCCGGTCTCCGCCGAGATCTCCGTGAGGGTGTCACCCCACTGGATCACGTACACCCGCGGCTGTGGCTTCGGCTCGGGGACCTGCGCCGGCTTGTCCTCGTCGCCCTTGCCCGACGCCGAGGTGCCCGAACCCTGGCCGTCCGCAGAGCTGCCGTTACCGGCCTTGGCCTCGAAGGCGTCCGGGACCCCGTTGCGGTCCCGGTCCGGCAAGGTCACCGTCACGGTGCCCTCCTCGTGCTGGGAAGCTGCCGCCGCATCGCTCGCCGGGCTCCGGTCAGCAGTGAGGAGCTGCGTCGCGCCCCAGCCGGCGAACAGCAGCGCGCCACCGGCCATGATCCCGGCCGCCAGCACCGGTCCACCGCCATAGCCCAGGGGCCCAAGCCGGTCCCGCCGCTGCGCCGTCACCCGGGCCCAGGGAGCCGCATCAGCGGCCTTCTCCTCGGGCCTGTGCATCGTATCCGTCATCCCTGTCCCTCTCTATCCAGCTCACCATTTGCGACCATTCGAGTCCTTATGCACATTCTACTCGTAGTCCAGTGCATCTTGATAGAATAGGAGAAGGGATAGACGAGTCATAGACCAGTCCGACGGGCCGCCAAGAACCACCGAATCACTCAACAGAAGGAACCCACCACCATGGCCAACTACTCCATCTCCGCCAACCAGCTCACCGAGGGCACCAGCGTCTTCATCCGCGGCAAGCTCGCCTTCGCCCGGCTGACCAGCCTCATCGAGGGTGCCGCCCTCGCCGCCAGCGACCAGCGCAAGGTCCAGAACGGCATGAGCCCCGTGGGCAAGCCGCACACCACGGCGACGATCACCGAGGCCGAGGTGCAGTTCGCCGACCCGGCGAACCCCACGGTCGAGGAGCAGTTCGTCTCCGAGCGCCGCTACACCTCGAAGAAGAACCCAGCCTCGGGCGCGAACTACTCGATCGACTCCAAGGGCACGAACCTGCCGATCATCGCGATCCCGTCCGAGAAGGGTGATGGCACCTATGACCAGGACACCTCCGGCCAGGAGCTGGCACAGGGACTGGACGTGACGCTCGTGCTCCGCGTCTACAAGCCGAAGAACTTCGCCAACCGCGGCCTGTCGCTCGACCAGGTGATTGTGCACGAGACCCCGCGCTACTACAACGCCGGCGGCGTCGCCAGCGGGGAGCTCGCGGCCCGCGGCATCGTCTTCAACGCCCCGCCCCGCGCGGTCCAGGCCCAGCCGGGCTCGGGCTCCGCCGTCGGCAACGGCGAGGAGCCGGTCGCCACCGAGGTCGAGGACGGCTTGTCCTTCCCGGCCCCGCAGCCCGCCGTCGCGGCTTCAGTCGCGGGTCCGGTCCCCGCCCAGGCCCACGCGCAGGTCCTGACCGAACCGGTCGCGGTGACTCCGCAGGCGGCCCCTGCCGTGGCTCCGGTTGCCGCCCCGGTCCCCGCGGTGCAGCCGCAGCAGGAGACGCCCGAGCAGAAGCTCGCCCGCCTCGAGCGTGAGAACGCCGAGTTGAAGAACGCGGGTTCGGCCGTGGGTGCTCCCGCCGGCCAGGGCCCGTGGGGCGGCTCCGGCGATGCCCAGCAGGCCGGAATCACCTACCAGGGCTGATCCAAGGCCGATCCGACCGACCGAACCCCCAGACGAGACCCCCGTGCAGGCATCCATGCCGTACGGGGGTCTCGTCTTTCAGGGCCAGAGTGCAACCCGGCCCTGTTTTCATCCGCTCCCGACAAGAAGGCATTGATGTGACCGCCGTCGATCCCCGCGCGATCTTCCCCAGCTTCTATGACAACCCCGCGATTCGCGCCCTGGCGACCGCCTGCCGCTGGACCATCTCCGGCCGGCTCGGCGAGCTCGACGACGAGGACTCCGGCCGCAAGGCACCGATCGATGTGCGGCACCTGCTCGACGGCTGCAATCCGGGCTGCCGCCACGCAGGCCCCCTGCGCGGAGCTTTCGCCCTGGACGCGACCTGCCTGCTCACCCTCGACCAGCTGGCCGACACACTGCCGAACGCGGCGAACGCTGCCTTCTACCTGCAGGCCCCCTCCGACGGTCTGATCGTGATCGACGTCGAGCCCGGTTGCCCGCCGGACGTGGCCGCAGACATCCTGCGCCTGCCCGGAATCCTGTACTCGGAGCTGTCGATGTCGGGCCGGGGCTTCCACCTGGTCGCCCCGCTGCCTGCCAACCTCCACGACTTCCCGATCGCCGCTGACAAGCGCGTCCTGCGCGAGGAGCACGGCTGGTACGAGATCCTCCTGGACCATTGGTGCACGTTCACCCGCAACCCGGTGCCGCAGCGGATCGTCGAACACGTTGCGGCGCGACCAGCCTCCGACCGGTTCTCTTCGGTGGCGGACCTGTATGCAGACCTCGCCGCCAAGGCCAAGCCAAGCATCAGCATCCCCTCGACCGCCGTCGGCACCGACGGCGAAATGCCCGACATCCCGTACGCCGAGGCCATCGTCGAGCAGACACTCGCCGGCTCCCGCGACCGGCTGAAGACGCCCGAGGACTTCGACAACGACCGCTCCCGCTGGGAGTTCTCCGTCCTGGGTGTCCTCTACACCGGCATGCAGCTGCCGTTGCGCACCTACCGGTCCTTCGGCGCGCAGTTCTCCTCCGGTGACGAGGCCTGGCTGCTGTACAAGACCTCGCTGGCGGTGATCGAGCCTCGGCCCAAGCACGCCCAGATGCGCAACGGCAGGCCGTTCCTGCTGGACCGTGCCGCTGCCTTGGTGGCGGCACGGGAAGCCTCCGCCGAGGCGGGGTGAACCTTCGGGGGTTGCCCATCGGTTTGGCGGTGGAACAAGGACTGGATCGGGCGGAGCCCGATCGGGGATGGGGAGGCGGTGGGCTTCTGAGCCCGACCGCCCCCGTCACCGGGCCTTGTGGCCCTGCTTCCGACATGTCCCGTACGGCGCTCAGCCCTGCCGTGGGTCCGTCTCCCGTCTCACCTGCTCACAGCTCACCCACGACCAGAAAGACATTCCCATGAAGTTCAACGACACCCTGACGACTCTGATCCAGCAGTCCCTCGAGGTCGGGGCCACGCCCGCGCTCATGGGCGAGCCCGGCATCGGCAAGTCCTCCTTCGTCGAGGCCCTCGCCTACTCGATGGGCACCAAAGCCTTCGTCCTGCCCTGCAACCAGCTCGCCGACAAGGCCGACCTCACCGGCGCGCGCCTGGTGCCCTACGAGAAGACCGACGGGACACAGTCCTACAAGCAGGTCTTTTACCCGCACCAGGTCATTCAGGAGTGCATCGACTACGCGCTGGAGAACCCGCGCGAGTGGCCGATCCTCTTCCTCGACGAGATCAACCGCACGACCTCCGACGTGACCTCCGGCGCGCTCACCCTGGTGACCCTGCGGCGCATGGGCCACATCGAACTGCCGGAGAACGTGCGCCTCATCGTGGCGGGCAACGACAAGGGCAACGTCACGACTCTCGACGAGGCCTCGCTGTCGCGCTTCGCGATCTTCCACGTCGAGCCCGATGCGACAACCCTCATGTCCGTCCTCGGAGACGCGCTCAACCCCTGGGTGAAGAAAGTCCTCACCCAGCACCCCGGACTCATCTTCCAGAAGTCGACGCCGAACTCCATCGTGGCCGACGGCCGCGATGACGACGATGACGACGGCAACGTCACCATGGCCGAGCTGTTCGACGGCGGCGAGGAGATGAACCAGCTCACCACGCCGCGCACCATCGACCACCTCTCCCGGTGGCTGAACCGCGTCGACCGCCAGGAGCTGGCAAGCCACCTGGCGACCCCGGTCCAGATCGGCGGCCGCGACACCTCGCTGCTCAACGAGGCGATCGAGGCCTTCACCGGCGACACCATGTTCACCACCCAGCTCGTGGCGGTTATCGCCGAAGACCTCGCATCGAACTCGGGCGGCCCCGCACACAACCGCGTCAATGTGCCCAAGCCGAACTGCTACACGACCCTCAAGTCCGCGGGCACGGTCACCGACCTTGCCGCGCAGATCTCGGGCCTGACCCAGAACGAGGTCTCCGGCTCGCTGCTCTACGCGATGAAGGAGAAGGAGGACAACTCGCGCCTCATCGAGCAGCTGGCGCAGGCCGCCATCCAGATTGAGCCGGAGCACACGCGCACCCTGTTCGAGCTGGTGACGACCGGGCAGTTCGACCGGCAGAACCTGGAGGCCTTCCTCGAGGTCGACTCGCCGATCGTGGCCGCGGTCAAGCCGTCCCTGTCGGCCTTCCTCTGAGCCGACCCGGCACCGGGCGGCGGGGGACGCCACCGGCTCCGTTCCGGAGCGTCCCCCGCCATCCCACGACACCAGTCACCTCAGACCGCATTAGGAGACCACGATGACGATCACCGTCACGAACCAGAAGCCGGCGGTGCTCGACGCCCTGCACACGATCTCGTGCACGGGCGACTACGACCCCATACCGGCCATCCAGAAGGTCCTGGTCGACCCGCTGCTGGAGCCGCTGAACCCCAGCGCTCCGGCGAGCATCGTCGACGGCTCGGGCCACGGCATCACCGGCGACGTCCTGGACATCGTCATGCGCTGCCTCGGCGAGACGATGGACCCGGCCGCCGAGAAGAACGCCAAGGCGCTGCTCGGGCAGACCATGGTCAGCTATGACCAGGGCACGCCCCTGCCGGTGGGCGAACTGTTCGCTGTCCAGGCCGGGCAGCAGAACAAGTGGCCCGCGCCGTCAGCCCGGGTCCTGTACTCAGCCCAGAACGATGTCATCCCCGCGGCCAAGGGCCTGCTCGCAGGCTCCGCCGACGAGAGCGCCTTCTTCGCCTCCGTCGCCTACACCTACCACCCGAATACCCTCGGGTACTGGTTCCAGTCCTCTGCCGCGTTCGACGGCTTCAAGATCTGGCTGAACCAGCAGGTGCAGACGATGGCCGGCGCGAACGCGATGCCGGCGGACACCCTCCGGCTGCTGAACGACTTTGCGAACCTCTCGCTCAAGGGGCTGACCGAATCGCTGCTGCTGCGCAAGGACGACTCCGACGGCAACGACGAGTTCTCTTTCGCCCGGCTGGTCATCCGCATGCTGATGACTTACGTCGACCAGCAGCGCAAGGCCGCCTCAACAGGCGCGGCCGCCCTCGACACCGGCATCATGCCGTTTACCGTCGGGGAGCTGTTCTGCCCGCGGTCGCTGGTCCTGGTCAATGTCGAGGCCCACGCCCGCGCCACCGCCGCGAAGGTAACGGGGGAGTGGAACCTCATCAACCAGTCCCTCGCCTCACCCGTGAAAGTCGTCTCCAACGCCGCGCTGTCCAAGCTGACCTCGCTCCCGCGAGCAGCTGCCAGGGCCGCTGCCATGGGCGCACGGCAGCAGCCGGGACAGCCGGGCTCGCGCTCGGCCCAGGTGAAGTTCCGCAAGGCCCCGCCCACGAAGCTGGACCTGTTCAAGGACATCACCCGGGTGCTCAAGCGCATGGGCAAGGTCAACAAGTCCCAGAACGTCTACCGGACGACGAAGACGACCTTCCTCAAGGCCAACCGCCGCAACCCGGACGACTTCAACAAGCCGGGCCGGATCACCTCGGTGCAGTACATGCCCGACCTGCACGTCTTCATCGACACCTCCGGGTCGATCTCCGAGGAGAACTACCAGGAGGCGGTGCTGATGCTCATCCGGATCGCCAAGAAGCTCAACGTCAACCTGTACTTCAACTCCTTCAGCCACATGCTCTCCCAGGAGACGCTGCTGAAGGTCGAGAACAAGTCGACGCGGCAGATCTGGCAGGAGTTCCGGAAGGTGCCCAAGGTCACCGGCGGCACCGAGTTCAAGCAGGTGTGGGACTACATCAACGCCTCCCCGGTGCGCAAGCGCCGGCTGTCGCTGATGATCACCGACTTCGAGTGGTCTCCGCCCTCGAGACGCGAGGAGCACCCGCCGAACCTCTACTACGCCCCGTGCTCGGCCATGGACTGGAAGTACATGGTCCGTTCCGCCGAGGCGTACGCGAACGGCATGCAGCACATCGACCCGAGCATCCGGCAGAAGCTGCTGGGCATGGTCCTCTGATCCTGCTCCCGGCCACAGGGGAGACGCCGACCGGCCGAACCGGCCGGCGTCTCCTCCTCCCTCAGACCTACCCGTAACCCTGCCGGGCATCCCGGCGCGCCCACCCAGCGCGCCGCCCGGCGAACCCCACCGAAGGAGGGACCCGCGATGGGCCTCAACAACTTCACGTCGGGCTCCGACGACGACACGAACAGCGGCGGCACGCCTCCGAGCTTCCCGCGCATGGGCGGCATCCCCAGCCAGAGCGGCCAGTCCGACGACGCCGTCAAGGAGCTCCTCGTCGACTACAACGAGAAGTTCAAGAACGCCGACCCGACGATGTTCCGCGACGCGCTCATCGAGCAGGTCCTCTCCGTCCTGATCAGCCGGAACAAGCCGAACGTGCTCCTGAAGGGCTCCGCCGGCGTTGGTAAGACCCGGATCGTCGAGGACATCGCCCGCCGGATCGCCCTGGGCGACACCCTCATCCCGGACCAGCTCAAGGGCTTCACCGTCTACGAGCTGCCCATCACCAACCTCGTCGCCGGCTCCGGCATCGTCGGGCAGCTGGAGGAGAAGGTCCAGACCGTCATCGACTTCGCCTCAGACCCCAAGAACAAGGTCATCCTGTTCATGGACGAGATCCACCAGATCACCGGTGGATCCACCTCCCACACCGACTCAGTGCTGCGAAAGGTCTCGCAGGTGCTCAAGCCTGCCCTGGCCCGCGGCGACATGCGCGTCATCGGTGCCACCACCTCCACCGAGTCCCGGGCCTTCGACGACGACCCTGCCTTCGCGCGGCGCTTCACCCCGCTCATCGTCGACGAACTGACCGTCGAGCAAACCCTCACGGTGCTCGGCAGCGTCCGGCCGGGCCTGGTGGCGCACTACCGCCACCAGATCGCGGTCTCCGACGATGTCCTGGCGGAGACGGTCCGGATCGCGGAGGAGAATTCCCGTGCCGGGCAGCACCGCCCCGACAGCGCCATCACGCTGCTGGACCGGGCGATGGCCGACCGTGTGCTGGAGCAGAAGAAGCTCATCGTCCAGGCCGAGGCAGCCGGAGACACGGCACTCGTGAACACCTTGCGGTCGATCCCGCAGGTGCCGCTGACTACCAAGCGCGTCCTGGACGTGGCCAAGCGTCTGATGACCGGAAACGCCCAGCGCCCGGAGTTCGACGTCGCAACCCTCCGGGCGACCCTGCTGGGCCGCCTGCGCGGACAGGACGACGTGCTCGAGAAGCTCGTGGACCGCCTGGCCCGCGAGGAGCTGGACCTGTTCCCGACGTCGACCCCGACAACCTGGATGCTCGCCGGAGCCTCGGGCGTGGGCAAGACCGAGACCGCGAAGATCATTGCGGAGCAGATGACCGGCACCGAGCCGATCATCCTGAACATGACGGAGTTCCACACTCCCTCGGACACCGCGAAGATCGTCGGGGCACCTCCCGGCTACGTGGGCTCGGACTCCAACCGCGAGCTGCCATTCGACACGCTCGAGTCCAACCCCCACCGGGTGATCCTGCTCGACGAGTTCGAGAAGGCGGACAAAGCCGTGCAGCGGCTGTTCCTCTCGGCCTTCGACGAGGGCTACATCCGCAACGCCCACGGCAAGGTGCTGGACTTCTCCAAGGCGCTGGTGATCTGCACGACCAACGCCGCGCGGGAAGCCCTGAACCGCAAGCCGGTCGGCTTCGGCTCGGCCCCGCCGGCGGTCTCCCACCGGTCCCTGACCAAGGAGCTGGCTCAGTTCTTCGACGCAGAGCTGCTCGGGCGGTTCTCACTCGTCGTGGGTTTCAACCCGGTCGACGAGCAGGCCTACCGGGAGATCCTCGCGGCGGAGTACAGCCGCCAGCGCGAACGGATCCTGGACGCCAGGCCCCGCCTGGGCCAGACACTGCCCGCGTCGATCCCCGACGACGAGCTGCGTGCCGTCGCCGAGGAAACCTACGTCGACTCCCAGGGTGCGCGTCCGGCCGGCAAGGCCGTGCGCGTGTGGATCGAGGACCGGCTGCTCGCTGCCCAGGCTGCGTCGGCTGCGTCGACTGCGTTCATCCCACCCGCTGCCGCCGTCTCCGACGAGCCGGAGGCGCTGGCCGTCGATTGATCCCGGCACCACACTGCGTTCGAGCGCCCCTGTCCCGGATACCCGGGGTGGGGGCGCTCGTGCGTGCGCGTACCGCGTTCGAACACAGGAAGAAGGACGTCACTGCCATGACCACCACGACCACCACCGCCGTCGGCACAGTCCGTGCGGCACAGCCCGAAGACAGGAGCGAGCAGATCTGCGACGACGCACTGCTGCTGGTCTCCGCCCACTCGGCGGACGCGGCCGACTGCCGTGATCTCGCACTCATGCTCGGCCTTGTCGAGGTGGACCCCTCCGGGTCCGTCACCAAGGCCAATCCCTGGAACGCCGACTGAAGGTGCTTCCCGCCGGGCCTACCCAAGAGGTGAGCCTGCGATTGACCGCCGCGCGCATGGGTAGCGCGCGGTGTCCGGGTCCGCGGGGCTGACGCCGCCGCGCCCGGATTCAGGGGCCTCACGGCCCCTGACGGGTGGGTTGAGAGGAGCGCGGGAGGGCTCGTCGCCAGAGGCGAGCCCTCCCGCTCTCATGCCCGCGCCCGTGACCCAAGCGCTCGTCTACGAGCATTCGACTGACCATTCGTCTCCTGTGAGAATGGTCTATGCGGCTTCCATTCGACAAACCCTCTCGACCCGCCTACTGATTCGTTCGAAGAAAGACGACACCATGCCTATTCTGCTTGACGACATCGACCTTTCCGCAGCCGCCGTCGCTGCCCAGAAGACCGTCGACCCGAAGTTCTTCTCCTCGCGCCTGACCGGGTCCGGCAAGAAGACCGGCCTGCTCAATGAGAGCCTGCGGCCGATCAACACCGCGACCAACACCGCCTACGCGGTTGACCGCGACATCGAGGTCAAGCAGAGCTCGACCCACCACGACATCACCACCGCGCTGGTGCCGCTGGCCCCGATCACGCGCCGCTCCCTGCTCTCGGGCGGGTCGTTCACGCTGCCGGTACCGCATGTCGATGACCGCTTCGAGCTCGACATCGCCACGCCGACCAACTCCTGGGACGTGCACTTCGACATGACCCCCCAGGCCCTGACCGTGTACGAGGATAAGTCCGGCGACAAGATCCGCCGTGACCTGGTGATCCAGTACCGCCTGGAGCTCTACTTCCTCAAGCAGGGCTTGGCCGAGCCCGAGCGCGCCGTATCGGTGTCCCGCTCCATCGGCTACGGCAACCACGACGCGGCGGTGTTCCTGCAGTGGGACACCAGCCCCGCAGAGAATGCCCGCGACGTCATCGAGGATGTGCTCTCGGCCGCAGGGTTGAGTGCCACCAACCTCGACAAGCTCGCCGACTGGATGGACGAGTACCCGATCTACGAGCGCATCACGCGCCTGGCCCAGATCTGGGACTCCGAGGCCATCTCGGACACCGTCTGCCAGTACGTGCAGGACATGCCGGCCAGCCCCACCGAGGAGCAGCTGAACATGCTCGCGGTGCAGCTGCGCTACCTGGAGAACTACAACGTCCCGCTGGAGGCCTACCGCCGGATCCACCAGCAGCTGGACACCACGTTCTCCGCGCCGATCGCGGCGAAGCTGTCCAAGCAGAACCTCAGCCTGCTGATGAACCACACCCTCGACCACCTGGAGCGCATGAAGGGCCAGCTCCTCACGCCGCCCCAGCCGGCCACGGCCCCGGTCTTCCCGCCGCACCTGTCCAAGCAGCAGCTCGACGCGCTCAGCACGCACGAGCCGCTCGTGATGACGCAGGCCGGCGCGGGCACAGGCAAGTCGACCGTGATCCTTGAGCGCATCAAGTACCTCGAGACCTGCGGGGTGCCCGCCAGCGACATCACCGTCCTGTCGTTCACCAACGCCGCCGCCGACAACATCACGGAGAAGAACCCGAACGTCGGCTCGATGACGATCGCCAAGATGATCATCGACATCTATTCGATGAACCACCCGACCCACAAGGTCTCGGCCATCGACACGATCATCAACTCGATCGACATCTTCTACCCGAACAGCCAGTTCGCGGCGACGTTCCGACACCGCCTGCTGGAGGTCGACCAGAACAAGACCGGCGCGTTCACGGCCCTGAACACCTTCGTCGAGAACCACTTCGACGAGGTGATCGCGCTGCTCGACCGCATCGAGCAAACCTCGCTGGAGCTGCAGATCATCATCTGCTACCAGAAGATCGATGACATGTCCGAGCCTGCCCACGTGCAGAGCAAGTACCTGATCATCGACGAGGTCCAGGACAACTCGGTCTTCGAGTTCATCTACGTGCTGAAGTACATCACCAAGCACGCCCAGTCGCTGTTCATCGTCGGGGACGCCAGCCAGACGCTGTACGAGTTCCGATCGGCCAACCCGAGGGCGCTCAACACGCTGGAGGGCTCGGGGGTCTTCGCAACCTTCCGGCTCACGACGAATTACCGGAGCAACCAGGAGATTCTCGACTTCGCGAACGTCGTGCTTGGCGGTCTGGAGACCAACCAGTTCGCCAACATCCAGCTGCAGGCCAACTCGCTGGCGGTGCCCACGGCCGACTCCTTCCAGGAGAAGGTCACCCTCAACTACCACGAGGTGGCCCGCCTGACCGGCTTCATCGCCAACGACCTGCAGCCGCTCGTGCGCAACACGGTGATCCCGGAGTACGTTCAGGCCTGCCTGGACCGCGGCGAGCAGGTGGCCTTCCTGGCCTACGCCCGCCGTGAGGTGGCGCTGATCCAGGAAGTGCTCGAGAAGGCCTACCCGAACAAGCACGTGGCCTCGCTCGTCAGCGACCGCGTCTACGCCACGGACATCTTCTCGAAGTACATCAAGTTCTTCTGGAACGACGTCCTGCAGGTGCAGCCGGCCAACGCCTCGTTCGTGGTCTCGCAGGGGATCAAGGACAACATGGGCAAGCTGACGAAGAATGCCGGAAACGTCAACGTCGAGAAGGCAATCCTGCGCACCATCTCCGAGTGGTGGGTCGAGAACAGCGCCGCGATCAACGGCTGGGTGGCCCTGTGCAACCAGGGCAGCCTGCCTGCGAACGTGTTCTTCGACCGGCTCCGCGACAACCTCCTGTCCTTCGAGATCACGCGCAACCAGCAGAAGCTGAACGTGAACAAGCAGAAGAACCAGGAGCGCAAGCGGAAGAACCTCGAGTCCAAGGCCGATCTCGTCGTCTCGACGATCCACGGTGCCAAGGGCCTCGAGTTCGACAACGTCGTCGTCCTCTACAAGGAGGACGCGAAGATGACCCAGGACACCAAGCGGATGTTCTACGTCGCGTTCACGCGCGCCATGAAGAGCCAGTACGTGCTCTCCTACGGCACGGCGAAGAACCCGCCGATCCAGAGCAGCTACGAACAGATCGTCAACGCCCTCACCGAGCGTGACGAGAAGAACGCGCAGCGCGCTGCGGGCATCGACCCGACCCTTCTGGTCGACGACGAGGACGCCGGTACCGCCGGCGACCAGCAGCAGATCGCAGAAGCCGTCTGACCGACGGCACCGGCGCGGGCGCTCCACCTCCACGAGAGGTCGGAGCGCCCGCGCCTCCTGCTTCCCATCCCATAAACACAGCCAATGCAGCTTCGAAGGAGCACGCCATGACCGCCACTGGAATCCAGACCGGCTCAGAGGAGCTCGTGCCGGGCCCCGACAGTGCCTACGACCTGGTCATCTGCCACGACGACCGGATCGTCTTCCACGACCACTACCCCTCGCCAGCATTCCGGCTGCGCATGTGCGCGCAGCTGCTGACCGCCTCGGACGTCGTCCTGGGCGCAATCGACGCCTCCGCCGCGAACGAAGTGCACGAGCTGTACCAGTCCAGCTCCGGGCAGTGGGAGAGCGCCCCGGACAGCGTGGTCAACGCCATCGCCAAGCTCTGCCGCCGATGGGGCGTCCAGGTCTACGTGAGCACAACCCGCAAGAAGACCGAGGTTCCCGCCGCGCTCTATTCGGTGATCACCGAGTACGGCCCCGGACAGACTATCGCCGAGCACTTCACCTCCAGAGAGGCCCGCCGGGCCAGCCTCATCGAGCGTGCCGACATGTTCTTCAGCTCCCGCGGCAGCATCCCCGAGCGGGTGCTGGCCGACGAGCAGCGCCTCGCCGCGCTCGTGGGTGCGTTCCTCATGCCCGCCACCGTGCTCCTCACCGAGGCCGTGCTCGACGAGGCCGACGGCCACTACAAGCCCTCCGGCCGGCCACTGCCGATCCTCTGAGCACCGCCCGAGCGGACGGCCCCGACCACAACCCTGACCAGCAGACCCGGAAGGGACCCGCCATGTCCGCACCTGACACCGTCAAGCCCGAGAACCCGTACGCCCGTACGTACGCCGACTTTCTCGCCCAGACCCGGGAGCACGTCCTCGTCGTTCTGCACGACGAGGATCTCTACCGCCACTTCAGGATCCAGGCCCCAGGGACCCGCATGTGGTCCTGGGACGTCACCACCTGGCCCGGCCACCTGGCCACCAGCGGCGACATCGCCGACGGCTACATGTTCACCCGAGAACCCGACATGATCGGTTTCTTCGCGTCGGCCGGCAAGAGCGAGGGCTACTACTCCGACGGTGCGCCAAGCATCGACTTCCGCTACTGGGCCGAGAAGCTCTGCGGCGGCCGCTCCCGCGAAGTAAAGCAGTACGACTCGGATCTCTTCATCCAGCTGGTGCGGGAGCACCTCGAAGAAAGCGAGGGACTCGGCACCGAGGCCCAGGAGGTCCACCATCAGCAGTTGGCGCTGCTGGCGCGCCTGCACGAACTGCGCGGCCTTGACGGGGACGCACAGTTGGCGCTCTTCGAGGCCCACTGGAACGCCCAGGAGCACCTCGCGGCCACCGGCACCGTGCTGAACCACGAGCGCCGGAACGCGGCCGCTGCCGCGCGCGCTGCCCTCTGGAGCACCGACGGCATCCCCGACGAGAAGTTCGACCGGCTCACAGAGGAACACAACTGGATGGAGCTCGCCGACATCGAGGTCCCACGACATTCCCCTGCCGAGCGGCGCATGGAAATCATCGAAGACGCCCGCTGGCACGCCGACAGCGAGTCGGAGGCCCACAAATGGCTGGCTGAGCACGAGGACACCGTCGGCTCCGACACCTGGGAGTGGGACCTGCGCGACTGGGACATCCACTTCCTGTTCACCTGCTACTGCGTCGACCTGGCTGTGCGCCTCTACCGCGAGCACGCCGCCGCGAAGACACAGCAATCCGCCGCCTGAGCCGACCCCACCCACATCCCGACCCAAGGAGAACCCATGAGCGCCGATATGCTCACCGCGGCCATCGCCGTCCCGGCCGACCGCACCAAGCCGATCGACTTCGAACGCGGCCGCCTGATGGTCGAGGAGACCGCGGACCCTGAATCGTTCCGGTTCGACGACCCCGAGTCCCAGCTCGAGGAGCTGGTCGAGGACTTCGACCCCGACATGCACCTGGACGCCGAGGGCGAGCCGAGCCCGGAGGTCATCAAACGCGTCGGCCGCAGGGTCATCGACGAGCTCGAAGAGGCGCTGAACTCCAGCGAGACGGACACCATCGAGGTCGCCGGCTACCGGCTGCACCTCTCCGGCGGACTCTCCTCGGGCGATTCCCCCACTGACGCCGCCGACGCGATCTGGCACGCCCACCACCTGCCGGTGACCGTCCTGCTTGCCATGGGATTCATCCCCGACTGCCGCAGGCCGCTGTCCCGGACCAACGGCAACCCCGGACCTGTGACCGACACCGACATCGTCGACGCCATTGCCCTCGGCCTCGGCACCAAGCCGGAGTGGTCCGGTGCCGACGAACTGGAGTGGATCGCCAACGCGATCGGCTCCGTCCGGCCGCACCCGGGAGACCGGGACCCTGCCGAGTACCACACGGAGTTCACGGAGCGGCACGGCTTCGATCCGGTCGACGACAACTTTCTCATCGGCTATGTCAGCCAGTACGACAACCAGGAAGGCGGGGACTGACCTTGGCCAGCGGTGTTTTCATCCTCTGCGCGTGCTGCGCCCTCAAGCTCGTGAACGACGACGAGTCGGCTTGCCGCGACTACCACGGCCACGACCACGCTCCGCTGCAGGTGCCGGCTGGCACCGCGATCACCCAGGGTCCCCACGAATGGGCGGGCTCTCTCGAACTGACCTGCCATGGCCATGAGAACGGGACCATCCAGCCCCTCGGGGAGTACTGGGTGGCCCCAGCCCGGTCCCGCACCGGCCGAAGAAGGAGTGCGATGAGCAGCCGGACACCAGTGCCCGATGCGCTCTTCGACGCCGATCTCTGTCAGCCTCTCGGCCGCGAGGACTGGGTTGACCGCTTCGACTGGGTGATCATCGACAGGCGCGTTGTGCACGCGCCCGTCACCTGGACATGGACGTGTCCCACATGCGGAGAGTCCGGCGTCATGCCCGATGGTCCCGACCTGCTGGCAGTCCCGCACGGGTCACAGCATGCTGCAGGACTTTTCGGGACGATCGTCCCGCTCGACGTCGAGGCCGAGCGTCCGTTTACTGAATAGCCTCACCGCCCGGAAGGAGGGACCCACCATGACAGAAATCAGCACTGCCACGGCCGCGGTCATCTCGCCGGCCGTGATCGTCGACATCGACGGGACGGTCGCAACGCACACCCTTCCCGACGGACGCTTCATCAGGGGACACCACGAGTACCGGCTCGTCCCCTGGGACCTGCCCAACCCGCCAGTGATCGAAACCGTGCGCGCCCTGCACGCTGCCGGACTTGAGATCGTGTTCTGCTCCGGCAGGCCGGTCATGGACGACAACGGCTGGGACGTCGGCCGCGCGACCTACGCCTGGCTCATCGAACATGTGGGGGAGTGGACTGCCAGCTGCCCTCTGTTCATGCGCGGACAGGGCGACCGCCGGCCGGACGACATCGTCAAGCCCGAGATCTACGAGGCCTTCATCCGCGGGCGGTGGGACGTCCGGCTCGCGCTGGATGACCGGCCCAGGGTGATCCGCGCCTGGCAGGCCCTCGGCGTGCCGGTGTTCGACGTCCAGCCCGGCTCGGGCGAGTTCTGACGCATGGCCCGCGCCCTCGACCCGCAGTGGGCCGCAGGGCGCGGGCCTGCTTCTCTTCAACTGCCCCGCTACGCCATTCCCCAGCGACTCAGTGTCCATCAGGAATGGTGGGATATGAGGCACTGGCATCCCATTCGACCACGAATAGACTGGAACCATGACTGACGACAAGACCCCCCAGGCCCCGCGCGAGGGCTCCCTGCCGAAGTTCTCCGTGAACGTCGCCCCGACCCAGAAGATTACCGCCGCCGACCTGGGCACCCTGCTCGAGCGCTTCCGCGCCGGGGATGCCGAACCCCTGATCTTCGGTGACGGGAACGTCCCCGAGGCCGCCGTAATCCCGTTCGCCGACTTCGTCGACCTGCTCCGGCGGGTCCACGCCGACGAGGCTGCGTTCCAGGCCGAGCTCTCCCGCCGCATCCGTGCCTCCGACGCCTCCGAGGAGCCCGGCCTGACCCTCGATGAGCTCGGCGATGAGCTGGGCGAGCCGGCCCGGTCAATGATCCGCAAGGTGCTCGACGATGACTGAGGGGCTGCGGATCAAGGTCCATCTCAGCCCCGGGGCCCGCCAGGACATCGAACGGTTCAACCAGCGCGCCCTGAAGAATCCGCACAGCCGGGATGAGGCGCTCCTTGAGGCCACCATCGTCATGCTCCACCGGCTCAACGGCCGCCGCCACCCGACTAAGCCGCTGGACTACGACTCCCGCTTTGCCGACCTCTCCGACTGCGACACAACCTACGTCGGTGCGGATCCCCATGAGAAGCCGCCGCTGCGCATCGTCTCACGCGACATCAGGCCCGAGCCGCCCGGCGGCATCACCCGGCGCGAGATCGTCGCCATCGGCGCACGCCGCGACAGTGAGGTCTACCGGACAGCCGGCCAGCGCCTCGGGCGGCCCGTCGGGGTCACCCTCGACCAGCTCGCCGCCCAGCGCCGCGCATCCGCGGCGAAGAACCCTGCCCCGCAGGCGGGCAGGGGGCTCGACATACCCGCACCCGTCGGTGCAGACCTCGAGTTCGACTGACCATTGCGCCTCGTTTCTGTTCGTCATTCAGCCTTTCTCATAGAATGGGCATGAATGATGATTCGATGGAAACGGGATTAAGTGATGCACGACTGCGACACGGACCACCAGGCCTGGGCTCCGGCCGTCGAGGAACCACGCCGGGGGATGAGCCCGCGGGCGCAGCTGACAATCCGCCGGAGCCTTGCCCTGGCGATCGCCCTGGGAATGGCCTACGGCATCTTCCATGTGGTCTTCCGCACCGATGTTCTTGCGCCGGTGATCGCTTACGCCGAACCCGTCAAAGACGGGATCACATGGGTGATCGAGGACCCGAAGCGGGCCTGGCTGGCCTTCGCCGTGCTCGTCACCCCGCACATTGGGCTCTACTACCTGCTGTTCGAGGACCGGAAATGAGGGGACTGGCCATGCTCAAGAACACCAGAACGATCGTGGGGCTGTGCGCACTAAGTGGAGTCTCGGTCACCGCCGTCATCGGCTGGGCTACCGGCTTCTTCGCCTGGGCCGTAGGCTCCGTCCGTAGCCTGTGGGATGGCTTCATCGCCTTCCTCAACTCGCCGTTCAGCTGGGAGCACCTCACCGCCGGCGCGGGCGTGCTGCTCATCCCGATCATCATCATTATCGTGATCTTCGCCATCGCGGATAACTGAGTCGCGCGGCATCTTTCGCGGAACCCGCTCCGGCTGCCGATTCTTGCTTCAGCGGGCACAAATTGGGTGCTTAGGCCCGCGATAGCTCGGAATGCCGCTCGAGGCTGTACCGGATCAAATCCATAGCCGGGGTAAGGGCCCAGACAAGCAGCCTCATGGTCGGCCGGTTTTCCTTGGCGATGACATCATCCGGCAGAGAAGTTGACTGCGCCGGCTTCAGCACGGCATCCGCGGCCCAGCGCCTGCCGTGGGCAAAACCCGAGCACAGCTGCCATACGGACAAGGCGGACGTCCTGGGCACCAGGTCGCGGACCTGCGTGAGTATGTGCGTGCTGCTGGGGAGAATCAACTTTCCAGCGGCCCCGGAGGCATCGAGAATAGCCTGCAGTTGCGCCTTGTCGCTGTCGAAGTCCGGAAGCGTTCCCTGAAGATTCGGATGGCGACGTGCCAGTTCGCTGTACGCAGTCTCGCGGTCTTTGGCTACCTTCAGCGACAGAGACAGCGAACGAACTATCCTGGTCGCCTGTTCTTCTGGCGCTGAAATCCAGGCGGCCTGTGCGGCGCACTCAATGGCTGCCCTGACCAGCGAGAACGGGGCAAGAGTATGTGATGCTCCGGCACCAAGCATGATGCTGTCCAGCGCGTGCAAATGATCGATCGCGCTGACTACCGCATTGGCGATGTTGTGCGACGCCTGGTGGGGTTTGATGAGCCCATCGTCCTGCGCCAGACGGCTTCCGGCTTCCGGGATCCACGCCTCGTGGGAATCCCGGAAGCCCAGCCAGGTCCTCAGCTCCTGAAAATACGAGTCGGCAATCTCGAACTCTTCAGGTTCATCTTCTCGTCGCATGACTCCATTCTTCACATGGCTACATTCTTTATCGCCAGGCACGCTGGAAGCCTTCCGGGAGGGATACTTCCGTCGGCGACAACTCAGGCCTGACCCGTATGAGGCGGACTGAATGCCGGAATGCCTGACCCGACCAGGCTATGTCGGCCGAGACTTCAACCACCAACGGCTCCACCAAAGTCAAGCGAGTGGTGCCGCCCTCCTTGGTGAAGCGGTCCAGCACCCGTTCGCTGATTTCCTCCGGCCATGGATGCCTTCCCCGGGGAGGATGAAGATATATGGCCAGATCCCTTCCCGCACGAGCCGTCAAGGACGTGGACCGGCCGACAATCCGCAGCCGTCCGTGTACCGGCAAACCCACCACCGCTGCCCGCGGGTGCGCCATGGGACCTATGACCGCCGCAAGAACCACATCAAGGGCGCTTCTGCTCTTGACCTTCAGCCAAATTCGCCGGGGCTCGTACGTCTGCCCTTCACCCTTGATCACAATTCCTTCCACGCCCGTGGCGGTCATGTCACTGAACCACGTGGCCGCCAGGGCCCGGTCGCTGGTCGCCGGTGACAGATGCAGTGGCGGAACCCACCCGCGCGCCAGCTCCTCGAGCAGAGCCCGGCGGTCCCGGAATTGAAGCCCGCGGGTATCCTGCCCCGCCACTGCCAGGACGTCGAAGGCGATCAGCGAGGCAGGGCTTTTCATCACGAGCTCCGCAAGAGCCGCCTTTGAGCTCACCAGGCGCATCTGCAGCGCATCGAAATCCAGCCGCCCTTCGGACCACACCACAACTTCGCCATCGACAACACAGCCCGGAGGGATCTGCTCACGCACGGAAGCCAACACGTCCGGAAAGTACCTGCTCAGATCCTTGCCCTGTCTGCTGTAGAGCCACGCCCCATCCGAACCGACCAGACACACTGCCCGGAAACCGTCGAACTTCATCTCAAAGACTGAGCCGCCGGACAGTGCGTCACCGCGTGGTATCGACTCCACGGCCTTGGCCAAAGCAAGGGCAACAGGAGGATGCAGGGCGGCCGGCAAACCTTCGAACATCGTGGGCACAGCGTAAGCCCAGCGAAGCAGGGGTGGAAACAAGGCTTCCTCCCGGCTGGATACAGCACCAAGCACCGGGAAGCGTCACAGCAAAGCTGTGACCGGGTCCTTCTTCGATCAGGGAAACCAACCACATTCGAAACAGGAGTCGTCATGTCCACTGAAGCTGTTACAAACCCCGCTGGGTCTGCCGGGACTGCCGGTGGCCGGCGCTACAAGGAACCCACCTCACAGCAGATTGAAGATGCCGCGGCCCTGATGTTCCTGGCGGCGACAAGGAAAGCTCTGCGGGACCAGCAGCACATCTGGGATGTCGAACTGGAGTTGGAAGTCACCTACACCGTGCACAACCAGCGCAGGTACTGCGTGCACGCCAGCACCCGTACAGGTGAAAGCCTCACGGGCCCACACGGTGTTCTCGTGCATCCGGCCAACGGAACTGCGGAAACGGCTGCCTGGAGCATTGCCGCCGAGGTTCGCAATGCAACGGCAAAACGTCGGCAAAAGGCGGCCATCAAGATTGCGTGACTACTGGCCTTTACCGGGGCGGGGCTTCCGAGGACCTTCCTGGCGTAGCTTGTGTTTTGTCACTGCCGATCTTCAGCCAGAACCAACCCACATACCAAAGAATCGCCACCAGTCCGATGACAAAGCTGACAAGCAGCAGAATCTTGGACACGACGTCCAGGCCCTTGGGCTCAAAGGCCATCATGACCAAAGGTACGAGGATTCCCAGCGAGAGGAGGCCCAGCATCCACATGGCCGCAGCCACTCCCTCTGGCTTGCCGACGCGGGCCAGCTCTTCATTCAAGCGGTCCCGCTCGGCAACAGCAGCCCGCAGCTGCGTCTTCAGATCAGCCTCAGCGCGGATTTCCTCATCCTGTCGTCGCACGTCCGCTGCGATCGCCCAGTCCGGTCTCAACGCCGCTGCCAGATTTGAGTAGTCGAAGAGATCTGTGGATCCAAGAATCGATAGTGCGGGAGGTTTTGGCAGGAAGGCGCGCCGGCGCTTGAATGCCTGTTCATAAAGATCCTGGTGGGCGTCCGGGATTTCCAGACCGCGCTCGACGAGATCTTCAAGGTCAAGATTCCTGGTATCGCCTTTTCTGAGCTTCAAATTGATGGCCTGCACTGCATTTTGCACCCGTTGCCGGAGTGCAACCGCGTACGGTTTGAGCTCTTCTTCTGCCGTTCCCCGTGCGACACGCTCTTGAATCAGGGCATCCAAGTCCAAGGACGGATTTTCAAGCAGTTTTTCCACTGCCACTTCGTAGAAGTAGCGTTCCGCCCTGTCCAATCGGGTCCGATGGGCCTCTTTCAGGTCCGCCTCAATGTGCCCAATGCGTCCAGCTGCTGCCTCCACCAGCCTCCTGATGCCCTCGCGTTCGCTGGAGATCGCAACAAGCCTGCTGACAAGGAAACCTCCAATGATGGCGACCAGAACGGCCGACGCCTGGCTGAGGGCGGACAACAAAGTGCTCGGGTCCCAGTCCTGTTCCGCCGACCTGACAATCACGCCAAATGGATCGCATTGCACCACTGACTGGAGCAATGGCACATGGGAGGTACAGGTAAGGAATTCAGACGAGATCACCGAGCGATCATAAGCGACCCCTGACGATGCGCCGTGCACAGGGACCGGTCCTGGCACCTGCAGCCCCTTACGGACACAAGAACCCCGGTGATGCTTCCGCATCGCCGGGGTTCTTCTTTTTTTCTGTCAGCAGCTGTCCGTCGTCTATCCCGCCACCCGGGCAAGGACCTCCTCAGCCTCGTCAAACTCGTCGATCAGCCGCAAGGTCTCCGGGCCACCCAGGTCAGCGTCCGGATCGAGCCGTCGATTGATGCTGCGTGACGCGGAGAACTTCAGCACCGAGTAGTCATCCACGTCCTTCTTGCCGAACCGGACCTTGTGGCCTTTGTGCGTCTGCCGGGCGAAGCGGCCAAAGCCGGTGAGCACGACGGTGTCTCCACGGCGCACGGCGTCGGTGAGCTCCGCGATGAGCGACTCGTACACCTCACTCACCACCCTTATCGGCTGTCCGCTGCGGCCGGCCACCTTCGAGATGAATCCACGCTTGCTGATCCGCGGATGAACCGTCGTCTTCATGCCCACACCTTTGTCCTATCATCCCTCGTCGTCCGCTTACTGCTTGAAAACCAGTTTATCCGACAGGCCTGTCGAAAAGCGATCCACAGACCTGTCGGTATCCATTCAAACTAAAGCTCGAAATCCGGATCAATGGACTGGCGGTCGTCCTTGTACTCGTAGTCAACTGACTCAATAATCGACCGAGTCTTCGGATCGCGCCGTGTGCTGACGATCTTGTCGTGGGACTCGTCGAACCGCTGCTGGTCGGCGATCCGGTGGGCCGCGTTGAGCTTGGCGTTGATGTTCTTGTCGCCGAACTCCATCATCGAGCTCACGGAGGACTTCGCACCCTGCTTGGTTGCGTTGACGTTCTTCTTGTTCTGCGCACGCTGCTGCTCCCAGCGACCGCGGTCCTCGGGCGTGACGTACCCGAACATCTGGGCGAGCCGGGAACCGTACCGCTCCTGCTGCTCTACCTGCTGGTCGTCGCTCATGGTCCTGTCTCCTTCTCGTTCGTTTCCGGACTATGCCGGCTGGTAGTCCTCGGCTCCGCGGTCGCGGCTCCACTGGCCCTCCGGCCCCGGCCGGGCCGAGGGGCCGGGCCCCTGTCGGAAGGGCTGGGGCCGCGTGCGCTGCGCCGCCAGGAAAGTAGCGGGATCGTCGACCGCGGCCCGCATCGTGTCCTGCCAGTCCTCGCCGAGGGCCAGCTTGAGCTCGTGCTCAAAATCCGGGTCCTCCTTGTTCAGCTCCTCGATGGCGTCCACGTAGGCGTTCGAGTAGACACGCTGCTGCTCCTCGTCCGAGAGGCCATCGATCTCCATGCTTGCGAGCATGCTCTCGGACTGGTCGAGGCGCTGCTGGAGGTCCTCGGGCAGCCCGCGGGTGTCCAGGCCCTGCTTCTTGGCCGCGAAACCGATCATGTAGCCCATGACACTGCCGCCGAGGGCCTGTCCGTCGCCACGCTGGACGCCGTCCAGCATCGCCGCCTTCATGGTTTCCGCCAGCTGCACCTGGTGCTCGTCCGGCTCCATCGGCAGGCGCAGCGTGAACATGCCCTCGTCGGGGATCCGCCGGCCCAGGTGGTCGTCGAACTCCCCGGTCCAGACCTCTCGTACCCTGTCGGTGCCCGCGAGGCGGGCCTCGTGCGGCGGGGCCTTGACGATGCGGCCGTGCGCGACGCCGTTGAACATCAGGCGCAGCTCCGGCTCGGACTCCATCCGCTCGCCGATGATCGTCCGGGCGCGCTTGACCACCTCGGCACGGTCGAGCCCGTCGTCCTCCATCTGCTGGCGCAGGCGCTTGCGCAGGGCCTTGTAGCTGGCGTTGATCTGCTTCGCGTCCTGCTCGAGGTCACGCATCTTCCAGAAGGCGTTCTCCATGAGTGCGACCTCGGTCATGGCCGCCGACTCGGGAGTAAACAACTCACGGTTGCCCCGCTCGCGGCGCTCCAGGTCCTCCAGGCGGGTACGCCAGCGTCGGGAAAGGAAGTCGTCCCTGCTGGTGCCCCACCGCCCGCCCGACTTCCCGGACTGCTTCCCGCCGTCGTCGCCGGCGGCCTCCTGCGCCTCCGGCGCGCCCCCGAACAGATCTCCGACCAGGGCCGCCTGGCGCTCGGCCCTCTCGCCGATGTGCCGGGTCTTCGCGTCGATCCGGTCCTGGACCTTGTCCTTGAACGGCTGCAGGTAGGAGTCCATCTCCTTCCTGAAGTCAGGAGCGAGCATCCGCATTGCCATCATCATGCCGGCGGCCTGGATGACCGAGTTCGGGTTCACGCCGCGGGTGAGCGGACGCAGGCAGCCCTGCATCATCATCTGCATGTAGACCGCGTGCATCGCGTCGAACTCCTTCGTGCGCTCCCCGTCGTTGAAGCCGGGCACGAGCAGCTTCGAATCGCGCAGCGTCTGCATGTACGCCTCGCCCGCCAGCCGCGTCTCCGCCCGAAGCTTCAGCAGCCGCTCCCGGTCGTCGAGGCCGTCATCGTCGGCCGCAGCGCGCTTCTGGTCGCGTGCACGCTGGCGCTCCCGCTCCTCGGTCCGCTCCCGCGTCGTGGCCCCGAAGAAGCCGCGGGCACGGTCGCGCAGCCGCTCGCGCTGCCCGCGTGAGGTGTCGTGTCCGGCCTGCGTCTCCGGCTCGTCGACAATCTCCGCGTCGATGATGTCCTCCTCCCCGCCGTCCATCCCGTACACGGCATGGACGTCGCCCAACGGGTCGACAGGCAGTGCCTTGCGCCCCCGGCCCCTGCCGCCCGGACCCATTTCCTGCTCCGTGTCCTGTGTCATGTCAGCCTCCCAGTCCATAGTCGTCGTCACTCTGCTGCTGCCCGGTCTCGTAGCTCGGCGTCCAGGCCGGGCGACGGCCGCCCACGCCGACGGCGTGTGCCGAGCGCCGGCTGGCACCGCGCGCCCTGGCGGCCCCGTCCCCGGTCTGCGCGAGCACGTCACGCTTGAGGACCGCGGCATCCACCGCGGCCTCCGCGGACTCCAGGCCGTCCAGCCCGTCGAGGCCGTGCGCCGCGAACGCGTCGAGCTCGCGCGCCGCCGCGGCCCGGGCACGGCGGGTGCCCGCTGAGGCGAACTGCTCGTTCTTCTCGCCGTCGAAGACGCTCTCGCGATTCTTCGCAGCCTGCACCAGCGCCTCGAAGTCGCCGCCGTAGGCCATACGGTCCATCACCGTGCCCGCCAGGGACGGGTCCTCCTCGAGGTTGCGCACCAGGCCCGACTTCGGGTCCTCCAGCGCGCGGGCGACACGGGCGACGCAGTCCGGGTTGACCGAAACGTTGAACCCGTCCTTGGCCTCGTAGAACTCGACGAACTGGGCCTCCCACTCCTCGGCCGTGGCCTGGACAGCCTCGCCGTCGGCGAACTCGGGACGCCACTGGCCGGGGCCGGTGTGCTCGAGCTTGCGGCCGCGCCACAGATCGCGCCCGGGACCCTGCAGCATCTCGTACTTGTGCCGTGCCTCCGCAGCGTCGTGCTTGGCCTGCAGGATCGACTGGGTCACCGGATAGGTCACCTCAAGCACCGCCTTCAGGTCAGCGCCACGCAGGGCGCGCACCGCACGCTGGGAGAACGAGCCACCCAGTCCCGTGCCGTGGGCCTTGATCGCCGTGGCGAACATCGAGGCCTCCTGGTCCTCCTGCGTGATGCCCGGCGTGCCCTGCTCGTCGCCGAGGTTGCGGGCGTAGTCCCCGAGCTTCTTCTCGCTACCCTTGGCCCCGGTCTCGACGCAGACTTCGCGCACGCTCTGCAAGTGCGCCTCGCGGCTGCTGAAGGTCAGCGCCGAGCCGAACTCGCCGCGCTGTGCCGAGCGATAGAGATCGCTGAGCTCCTCGACGAGGACCTCGTGGCCGGCGGCAACCTCGTGCGGATCGCTGACGAACCGCAGGCGGTTCGCCTCCTTGACGACACTCTCAAGGCTCTCCGCCAGCTCCGGGCTCTTGGACAGCGCCACCTGGGTGTCCAGCGAGACCTGCATGGCCAGCGGGTGCGAGCCGTCGGCCTTCACCACGCCGGTGTCCAGGAGGTTCGCTCCGACCGAGAGCCTGGCCATCGCCTCGGCCTTGGCGGCCTCGCTGTGCAGCCTCACGACGGCGACCGCGTCACCGTCGAAGTCGCCGTCGAAGCACTGGTCCATCACCGGGTTGATCGCCGCGCCGGTGAGCCGGTCGTCGATCGCCACGCGCATGTAGCGCACGCCGGCGTCGCGCAGGACCGGGTCGCGCCAGACCAGCGCGTGATCGCCTTCGGCCAGGCCCAGCTGCTCGGCCTTGACCGAGCTCAGAGCGATCTGATCGATGTCCAGCCGAGGGTCGGCGGTCCAGACCATCGTGGCCGAGTCCGACAGGCGCGAGCTCATCAGCCCGGTCTTGAAGATGTTGTTCTTGCCGGTCAGCACGCGGTTCTGCACGTCCGTGGTGATCGCCTCGAAGGCACGCTGGGCCCGCGAGACAGACTCGCTCATGCCCCGGCGCACCTCGGCGCGCTTGTCCGGCGACAGGCCGTGGTCGTCCAGCTGCTCGGCCATGTACCGGTAGCGGCAGGCTTCGACGAAGACGTCCTGATAGCTGCGCGTGTAGTCATGCGTGACGGACGTGCCGTCGTCGAACTCCTGGCCGCTGCGCAGGTGCGAAGAGAGCACCGGCAGCTTCCACGAAGTCGCGCTGACCGTCTCGGTCAGCTGACTCGTCGGGTAGGTCAGCGGAAAGGGGATTTCCATGTCGCCGCCACGATCGCCGATCAGGTCGCCGAAGGACTTGCGCATGGCCGTGGTGTTCAGCCCCGGCGTCGCGCCTTCGCTGCGCGGCTGCGTGCGCATCAGCTCCGGCATCGGGATCAGACGGCGCTCGGGCCGCTCGTCGACACTCTCGGCCTGGCCCACGACACGCAGGGTGCCGTCGGCCTCCATGTCCAGTCCCGCCACCAGCAGATACTCGCGCAGGTTCGACTCGGCACCGGAGTTGTGGCCGTAGAACTCGCGCATGATCGCCGGGCAGTCCTGGGACTGCAGCGCCCAGGCCAGCTGCGAGGAGGCCTTGCGCCCCTTGCCGGCGCGCACCTGTTCGTCGTCGTAGATCTTGGTCTTCTCGTCGACAGCCATGTGGGTGACCACGAACCGCATCTCGCCCAACCCTCCGTCGACCGGCCCGGCATCGGGGCCCTGGACGGCCGGGCGGCGGATGTCGCCCACGGCACCACCCATCAGCTCGCGCGCCGATCCGGCGTTGCGGCGGGAGATCAGCGAGAACGGGCTCATCACCACGTCGATGCCCGGGTTCTCCCTGAACCAGGCCACCTCCTGCTCCAGGCCCTGGGCACGCGCCTCGTCCGGGTCCATGTGGCGGTCGACCACCAGAGAGACGACACCCTTGTTGCCGTGCAGATCGCTGATCTTGTCGCCCACGACGAGGTCGCGCAGCTGGCCACCGGCCCCGCGGATGCGATGCCGCTCGGAGAACTCCGTCGACACCACGATCGGGTCGTCGGCCGTCCAGCCGCCGAAGGTCATCAGAGCGGTGCCGGTCGGCTTCGTCACCTCGGAAGACTGCATGATCGTCGAGGCCGTCATCTGCTGGCGGTCGAACGGGTCATAGCGCAGCGTCTCCAGCTCCGGCCGGCTCATCAGCGGGGCGCGGGAGCCGGTCACGGTCTCCGGGTCACCCGGCTCAATCGTGCCGTCGGGGCGCACGGCGGCGTCCTCGGTGAGGTAGCGCACGATGCCCTGGTTGGTCGCGCCGCCGGTCATCACCGGATCGAAGAAGCCGCCGGGAGCCGTCACATGGTTACGGTCGGTTCCCGTGAGCACCGTCATGTTCCGTCCACCGGTGAGCCGCCAGGCGTCGAAGACGTTGTCGTCGGCCGGGTCGGTGCGATCGCGTTCGGCGCGGTACTCGGCGTAGATCGTCGAGCCCTGCTTGATCTCGTTGGAGTAGCGCACGCGCTTGGCCTCGGTCTCGAGGATCGAGGCCGTCCACTCGTCCAGTCGTGCGGTGGCCTTGCCGGTGGCGGGGTCGACCTCATACGTCGTGGCCCGTTCGATGAAGTCAACCGGGTGCTTGGTGCCGTAGAGCTGCGAGTACACCGCGTTCAGCGAGGCCGGCTCGCCGGTCCGGCTGCGGCCGGAGACGAGGTCACCGGCAAGCTGGTACTGGATGCGCTCGTGCATCAGCTGTTCGTAGCCGCGCAGCACCGTGCGCTCCTCGACCGACTTGGGGGCCTCGCCCGGGGTCTGGGCCTTGATCCGCGCCTCGTAGCCGGGGACGATCAGCGCGTTCTCGCCACTGGCGAAGCGCGTGACAATCTCCCCATGGCTGCCGACATCGAAGACTTGGCCGATCTCACCGGAGACCGGCGTGGCCTTGCCGTCACGACGCAGCTTTTCGGCGGTCCAGCTGATGACGCCCTGCGCGTCGACCAGGATCTCACCCGGCGTCGCGGCGTTGCGCTCGATGCTCTCCCGGACGGTCTGACCGATCCGACGCATGAACTCCGAGGGATGCTCGGCGATGGGGGCGGCGGTGGCCGTGTGGAAGGAGACGATCCGGTCCTTGAAGCGGGTCGCCTGGAAGCTGGTACCCATGAGCTCGGTGGGAGGCACCCCGCAGCGGCGCAGCGCCGAGGCGAGGTTGTCCAGGTTCGACCACTGGCCGGTCGGGCTGGTCATGTACTTGGCGACGCGGGCGGGGTCGAAGCGCTGGTCGAGCCACTCGCCGTCGATCAGGTGCGGCTCCGCATCCCAGGTGCCGACCAGCTCGAACGGAACGTCATCAGCGTGCGCACGGACCTTGTCGGCGGCCGTGCCACCATAGACGAGGTTGCCCAGGTCCGGAAGCTCACCGGCCTGCAGCTCGCCGATCTCCTCCAGGCGCTCCTGGTACATCTCCTCGGTCGCGCCCGGACGCAGCAGCTCGCTGCGCGCTCCGGTGAGTACGTCCCAGTAAGAGCGCTGGATCGCCGCGACCTCGGGGTCAGAGGCATACTCCGGGGGCTCGATCTCGTCGAGCGCGCCCCCGGTGCGCTGCAGCTCAGACTCCGCGCGCAGAATCAGCTCCTCGACGCCCAGGGCGGCGCGCAGGTTCTCCCGCGCGGTGTCCACGGCCTCGCGACCGTAGGCCTCGGCCGGCTCTGCATCCACGAAGAAGGTCGGCAGGGAGTGGTTCTTGGCATCCCGGCGCAGCATGACCTTGGACCCGGGGCGCGGGGCGCTCTCACCGGGGACGACATAGTCCGCGACGACGAACATGCTCTCGCGGTCGACGTGATAGCTGTCCGGCACGTCGATGAGGGAGCGGCCGCGGCCATGCTCGGGGTGGCTGGAGCCGACGACGCCGACCACCGTGCCGGGAAGATCCTGGCGTTCGATGGGCAGGCCTTGGGCGAAACGCAACAGCCGCACGGCGTCCTCGGAAGTCGGGGCGGGCACGGCCATGCCGCCGGGCACCCGGTGATTGGTGCTGTAGCGCAGCACCGTTCCGTTGTCGTAGATGCGCGCCCCGGCGTACTCCTCCTGGCGCGTGTCAGTGAGACGGATCTCCATGCCGGTCCCGGAGATCCGGGCCTTGATCTGCCCGGGCTCACGGTCGCGCAGGACCTCGTAGGCCACGCCCTGGGACTTCAGCTCCTCGAGCAGCGCCGCCGAGCGCGCCACCGCCCGCTGGGACATGAAACGGTTGCGGTCAACGCGGCCGGTCTGCGGGTCGCGTCCGCCGTCGATGACCCACTCGCGGACCTGGTCGTACTCCTGGCGGCTCATCTTGTCCATGAGCGCCGTGAGGCCTGCGGCGTCGTCGTTGGTCATGGCACGGCCGGCCTCGTACGGCTTACCGTCCTCGTCGAGCCGCCAGAGCGTCATGTTCCCGCGGCGCGGCTCAGACAAGGACTCCACCTCGCCGCCGGCGTTCTTCACGATCGTCTCGTCGGGAATGTAGAGCAGCTCGGTACCTGCGCGCTTCACCGTCGCGCGCTCGGACCAGGCCGGGTCGTAAGGGCTGATCGGCAGCCGCGCCGAACGCGGGTCGATCTCCGCTCCGACGCCCGTGGCACGGGTGAACTCGCGCTGCAGCGTCTGGTAGCGCTCGTTGGCGGGGGAGTGGTCGCCGAACTGCGCCTCGTAGTCCGGGACGCGCTCGGAGAAGGCCGTGTCGATCGCAGTCAGACACGCGGTGACGCCGAGTCCGGGATCAGCCAGGGCGGTTCCGCGCTGGCTGAGGATCTGGTCGACCCGTGCACGGATGGCCTTCGCCTGGGAGATCGGAATGATCTCCCCGCTCTGCTCCCGGGCCTGCTCGACTGCCTTGTAGAAGACGTACTCGTAGAAGTACCGCCTCAGTCCGTGTGCCTTCTTCATTGCTACTCAGCCTCCTGTGGACGCTCGGGGACATAACTATGTATAGATCATACCCTTATGATTCGAATGGAGGCGATAGACGAGTCAGAAACGAGCCAAAAGACGAATGCCGGGACAGTCGAATTGCATCGACTGTCCCGGCACGGAGCGAATAGACCCGCCGGCACTACCCCCGGGACTTCATCTCTACGGCCATGGCCCGGTCGAAAGCCCCGTCGGCCAGGACCTCCCAGCTGGGCAGCGAGGCCAGGTACGTGTAAAAGGCGGCGTGCACCTTGACCGTGGCCAGCGACCGCAGATCCTCCTCGGTCACGTCCTGCTCGGCGAACACGCGCGAGCCCTCGTCGCTGATCTGGCCGTTGATCCTGCGGGCGGCGTCGGTGTAGGCATCGGAACGGACCTGGCTGATGTAGGTCTTTGACCCGTCGGCGCTGCGCAGCTCGCCGTCCCCGCCGACTGAGAAGTGCTCGCGGTCCCGCTGCATCTCCACCAGCGCGGTCTTGTACGCCTCACCAATCTCAAGGTCCAGGGCCTTGACCTTCGCCGAGCCGTCGAGATTGATCAGCATCTCCTTGCTGACCGTGCCCTCGGCGTAGACCAGGCGCTTGTGGTCCTTCTGCGTCGCCTGGTGGGCAGCCACGGTCGCGGCCACCTCCACGTCCTCCAGGAACTCCTCGTCGTTGCCCAGCATCATGGCCTCGTAGTCGTCCGGGTCCACGACCACCGGGGCATTGGGATCGCCACTCTCGTCGGTGAAAACCATCCGCGTGATGACCTCCATGACCTCGTCCGAGTAGACGTCCGGGTCGAGGCGCTCGATGTCGATGTCCTTGTAGTCGTACGTCTCCTGGTAGAGCGTCTTGGCGTCGGCCGCCCTGACCGCCTGGGCCATGCGCTTGTCGAGCATCTTGACGAAGTCCGGCTGGTTCATGCGCACGTCGAACTCCATCGCGGAGCTGAGCGTGGGGATCGTCTGCAGCGAGTACTCGTGCCCCGGGTGGGTGATCGTGTTGCCGAGCAGCTTGAATGACATCGGCAGGATCGTCTCGTTGCGGTTCCAGACCGGCGCGTCGCCGGCGCGCAGCACGATCGAGTTGCGCGGCGAGAGGAAGGCGAAATCGTTGTACTTGATCAGCGGCTCCTCCTCCGTCGACCAGGTGCGCGAAATCGCTCCGTCCGTCTTCCCGCCGACCACCTTGTCCAGGTTCTGCGTGATCTGCTTCGAGCTGGCGTGGGTACGGTGAGTCTTGCCGCTCATCTTCTCCAGCGTCTCAATCATCGAGTCGTCGGTCGACTTGAGGAAGACGATGTTGCTCGTGTTTCCCTGCACAATCTTGTCGACCGACTCGCCGTAGACGTCGCGCAGCTGCTGCAGCGTCTGCAGGATAAGCGTGAACTGCTGCTCCTGGCCGAGGCCGATGGAGAGCATGGTCTCGAAGCCGGCGATGCCATTACCGTCGGACTGCAGGTTGCCGAGCTCGTCGAGCATGAACCGGGTGCGGTAGAGCGGCTTCTGGTTCGACTTGGTCATGTACGACTGGTCAAACGAGACGTCCACCAGCTGCTTGACCAGGATCAGGATCAGCTTGGCGTACTTCATCAGGTGCGGGGGAGTGACGAGAAAGACCGCCTTGGGCGACTCCGAGTACCGCGCCATCGTCTGCGTGATCGCGCGCGCCCGGACCTCGACCTCCTCAGGGTGCCCTCCGCCGGAGAAGTCCAGCTTGCGGCTCGGAAAGGTCGTGTCGCCGGGCTGGAACGAGAGGATCTTCCCGTCGCGGGTGCCACCCTCCCGCACCGGTCGCAGCTCGCGCAGCACGCCGTTCTTCACGATCTTCTTGCCGGTGACCGGCTCGACCACGAAGTGCCGGCCGTTGAGGGAGAGCTGGCAGCTCTTGCGGAAGTGGAAGTAGAAAGTGCGCACGAGCATGCCGCTCTGCGGGTTCTTCAGCTCCAGCTTCAGCCAAGCCTCGTCGCCGGGGAAGATTCCCTTGAAGTTGTAGCGCGCCCAGCCCACGCGGCCGACGATCTCCGAGTGCTCGAAGTCCTTGCCAAGGTTCTGGGTGAACATCGGGTCCGCGTACGCCGACCAGCTCGCCATCTGCCCGAGCAGGTGGTCGCGCTTCATGAAGTTCGGCGAGAACCGCACGCCCAGCCGCCGCGGGAAGGACAGGCCCGCCAGGTCAGTGTTCTGGCTCGGCTTGCCCGAGGTCAGGGTCGAGATCGTCGGGTCGGTGAAGAAGCTCATGCCCGTGATCGCGATGCCGTAGACCGAGGACATCATCTTCTCCGCACCGGCCATGGCGACCAGGGCGTTGTGGGCGTTGCCGACGAGCGTGCGCATCGAGTTGCGCGGCAGGGCCTGGGTGGCGTTGAAGTAGAGCGTGAGCAGGTCCTGCTCGGCCTTGCCCTCCCATAGGAAGTCCTTCTCGGCGACCTTGGCCTGCTCCTCGGCCAGGGCGTCCTCGTCCTCTTCGAACTCGCCGTTCTTGATGCGCTTCTCCAGCTCGGCAGCGGGGTTCTTCCACTTCTTCGAGGTCAGCTGCACGAAGAGCTGGTAGCAGTTGTACAGCGTGACCTTTCCCCACATGTCGTCCAGCCGCTGCTCCAGCGTGCCCGGGTCCATGCCGGTGGCTGCTGCGTACTCGCGCAGCTCACGCTCCTCCTCGAGGTAGTAGTCGATGAGACCGTAGGCGGCCCGTTTGAAGGCGTTGTTCGCCGCGTTCGGCCAGACCGGGTCCTCACCGCCGTCCAGCGGGAAGAAAACCTCGCCGATGTTCTCGATGTAGAGCGCGCACTTGGTCGAGTCGCCCTCGCGGGCGGCGTCGGCGGCCATGCCCAGCGGGTTGTAGATGTCGGTCTTCATCGCGTTGATCAGGTTGAACTGCACCGGCTCGAAGCCGCGCGTGACCAGCGGGATGTAATTCTTGACGAGCAGCTCGCCCTTGGGGTCGTTGATGACCATGTTCGAGGGCTTCTTCTCCCGCGACCACATGTCGATCATCGGCTCGATGTAGGTCTGACCCTTGCCCGCCCTGGTGATGGCCAGCACCATCGTGTTCACGGGAGCAGTGTCGACGATGTAGGCACCGGCAGGGCGCTGGACTTCGTACGCCGGGAACTCCCAGTCATCGGTGATCAGGTCCGACACCGTACGGTAGGGCCCGAGCTTGTCACGGTTCGCGCCCTGGAGCTTCCCAGGGTCCTTCGCCTCTTTGGCCTTGCGCCGGCTCTCCTCGGTCGGCGGGTTGTACGGGATCACCGTTGCGTCATACTTCCGGCGCAGCCGCTTGTCCCGGGGCAGGCCCGAGGCGTCAAAGAGCGCCTCGCCGAACTCCTCGTCGATCAGCGGCAGGGTCTCGACCAGCGGCTCGCCGTCGTCGCCGTCCATGACCTCACCCTTGTAGTAGACGATGTTGCCGTCCTGGTCAATCACGTCGGACTCTGCGCGCCGGGAGACCTTGACCGTGCCCAGCCCCTTCTTGCTGAGCATCATGTGACTGATCATCGAGCTGACCTGCACCCCCGAGTGCGCACCGGCGTCCGGGAACCAGTCATAGTTCTGCTGGACCTCCTCCGGCAGCGCGATGTGCTGGTCGTTGCGGTGGTCGTTGATGTCCGTGTGGTCGACCGTCGCGTTGTGCTTGGCGACCTGGCGTCCGGTCCAGGTGGAGATCACGATCATGACCAGCGCGCCCGATCCCAGCGTCAGGAAGAGCTTGAACCCGGTGACGGACCCCAGCTGCCCGCCGACGTTCGTCGCCGTGGGCGTGGCCCCCTGGTCAGCCTTCGGGGCGTCCTGGGCGGCGCTGCCTGCGTGGGTCCACCACGCTGGCACCGGGACGTCCTTGAGATCCGGGTAGCACTTCGAGCCGATCTCGGGGTTACCCTTCTCGTTGACGGCGCGGTAACACGTCATCGGGGCCCCGCCCTGGCCTGTCGTGGTGTCCTCCACGTAGTACGAGTCCGGCTTTCCGCCGCTGTTTCCGCCCAGGCCACCGCCCATCGTCGCCCCGAGCGTGAGCACTGCCGTAGCAATGACCGAGTACAGCACCCACGCCACGATCGCGACCAGCAGGCCCGCGACGCCGGCGAGCACGAGGCCCGACGTGTTCGACTTCTTGCTCAGCCGCTCGCCGCGGTCCAGCTGCTGGTCTTCATAGACGTCCCGGTTCGTCAGCGTCTCCTCCGGCCGACGCGCCGAGATCTTCTCCCAGCCGCTGGCCTTGGGCCGTGCCGCCCTGCGCTTGCTGCCTGCCATGGTTCTCCCTGCCTGTTTCCGCGTGTGTCTGTGTGTCCTGCGCCTGTTGTGATTGCGGAAGACGCCGACGGCGCACGGGGTGCGAGCCCCATGCGCCGTCAGACCCCGTCGATCTCCGAGTCGGATCAGCCGCCCATGGCTGCCCCGCCGATGAAGCCGGCGAGGCCGCCGAGCACGGGCAGCGCGACGATCAGGGCGATGAGCATCTTGTTGTAGCGGCTCTGGATCTCCGAAGCCCTTGCCAGCTCGCTGGCGTAGGACTCCTTGTCCGCAGCCATCTCCTCCAGCCGCGCCTCGTAACGGCGCTTGACCGAGTCCTCGACAACCTCCATCTGCTGCAGCAGGTCCGTGTTGCGCTGCGTGGCCGAGTCGGTCTTCTCCTTCTCGAGGGACAGGCTGTGCTGCCATTCCGTCTCGCGGGCCTGCATCTGGGTGATCGCGTCCTTGCGGTTGCGGTCAAGCTCGTCCTCCATCCGGCGGATGCGGTCGGCGTGCTCGTTGCGGATCGACTCCAGCAGCGCCTCCTGCTCGCGGCGCAGGACGCCGATCTCGTCGGTAGTGCGCTGGTGCTCTGCCAGAGCCTCGGCCTGGGCGATGTCCGCCTTGCGGTTGTCGTCGACGATCCGCTGGATCTCGGCCTTCCACTGCCCCAGACGCTGCTCCTCGGCCTCGAGGTAGGCCTTCTGCTTCTCGGCCAGGACCTCGAAGATCCGCGTAGTGCCGACCTGCATCTTCAGGGCGGCGTCGGAGCGGCGCACGCGCAGGATCTCCTGGCGGTCGTGCGAGTAGGAGTTCTCGAGCATCCGCTCGATCTCGGCGACAGCGTCGGCCTGCTCGCGCTCCATGCGGGAGCGGTTGCGCTCCTTGTACTGGATCTCCGCCTGGAGGGCGGCCTGCTCGGCGAGCTTCTTCGCCTGGGCCTCGTAGTCCTGGACGATCTCGGCCTTGCGGGTGCGGATCCGCTGTTCCTTCTCGGACTCCCGCTCGCGGTGCGCCGCCTCGGTGCCGTCCTTGAGTGCCTTGTAGCGCGAGCCCTCGCGGTCGGTGGCCACGTCACGGATGACCTGCTCGACGTGGGCCGACATGAGGTTCACGTACAGCGTGCGCAGTTCGTCCTCGTGCGCCCACCGCAGCTGGGCAAGATCGGCGTTGGCCTGCCGGTTGAGCTGGGCGACCTGGTCGCCGAGCCATTCGGTCGCACCCTGCGGCACCTCGATCTGCACGACCGGCGCGCCGATGGCGAAGGTCGCATTGAACTCGTCCAGGCGCACGTCGAGGTCCAGGTCCTCGGAGAGGAAGCGGCGGGCGATGACCTCGCGCACCTGCTCCTGGTTCTCCAGCAGGACGGCTTCCTCCTCAGCCGGGGCGTACGCCGTATCGTCGGCGGTCACGGGACCGGACTCCTCATCGAACTCCTCGAAGCCGGCCGTGCCGTCGAAGCCGGGCTCCGGCTCCACCGCAACCGGGGCCGCGTCCTCGTCTCCGAAGTCGACGGCTTCGTCGTCGAACACGGGCTCATCGCCCGCAGCGTCGAAGACCGGCTCGTCACCGGCACCCTCGTCCCCGCCGGGGATCGAGTCGAAGATCGGGTCACCCTCGTCGGCGGTATCCACGGCAGCAACAGCGTCCGCGTCCGACGCGGGAAGGGTCCCGGGCTCGTCGGTGGTGACGCCGCTGTGCTCGCGCCAGGCCTGCGCTCCGACAGCCTCCTCGAGGCTCAGCGTGCCGGAAGCGACCTCCTGGGCCTGCTTGAACGTGGCCTCGGCTACCAGGTCCACCAACAGCTCGCCGCTGGGCTTCTGCCAGACGACGGCCCAGGAGTACTCCGCGCCAGCCAGGAGCGAGTACTCCTCCATGCGCGCAAGCGTCTCCGTGTTGGGGATGATGCCGAAGACCTCTTCGCCCAGCATCTCTGCCGTGGCGACGGTCTTGATCTGGTCGGAGTCAATGAGCTCGATGAGCGAGCCCTTCGCCTCGTCGCGGCCGTGCCGCTTGCTCAGCCCTCCGATGGACTCGGCGGCCAGCACGAGCATGACCCACGCCGTGCCGCTGGGGAAGACGAACTTCGCGTTCGACCGCAGCAGTTCGACTGCTGCGGGGATCGCCGTCTCCCTGACCACGGACGACAGCAGCTCGTCAGGCTTCTTCTTCCGATCCTTGTTCCGGCTTCCCGCAGCCGTGCCCAGAATGCCCATTGGTGTCGATCCCTTCGATGATGAAACGCAGTTCGCCTGGTTTATGAGTATCCTATCGCTTATAAGTCGATAGGTGCAATGATAGGCAATCCGACACGACGCCGAATGGCCCGCAATGGCCGCTGGCGCAGATCAGCGCACGGCGCTCACCTCGATGCACGCTTCGGAGGTGAGCATGTCCTTGTGGTCGCTCGCCAACTCGCCGACGACGTCGATCCGGATCCGCCGCTCAGAGGGATGCTCGTTGATGAACGTCGCCACTCCGGTGGTGACCTCGTCGGTCATCTTCGCCACCGCGCCACGGGCACCGCCGGCATTGGAGTCGGTGTCGCCCTTGTCGTCGATGAGGTACTGCAGGACCCTCTGGTCGATGTCCACCCGCACGTTGTGCTTGATGAGGACCTCCTGCACCATGTGGCGCAGCTTGTTGCGCACAATCTTGCGCTGCGTGTCCTCAGAGAGCGGCTGGAACGGGACGATGGCGTCGATACGGCCCAACAGCTCGGGCGGAAAGCGGTTATCCGCCGAGGTCTCGGTGATCGAGCGGCGGATGAGCTTGTCGTACTTCAGCAGCTGCTCGCCCGAGCCCGTGTCGTCGGCCGCGTACTGCGCGATGGTCTTGTAAATCTCCGAGCCTGCGTTCGTCGTCATGACGATGTAGGTGTTCAGGAAGCTGACCTCGCGGTTGTTGTCGTCGGAGAGCCGGCCGTCGTCGAGCACCTGCAGCAGCAGGCGGGTGACCATCGCCGAGGCCTTTTCGACCTCGTCGAACAGCAGTACGGCGTGCGAGAGGTCCCAGACCCGCTTCGTCAGCTCGGAGCGGAACAGGTCCATCGAGGAGTCCTGGGCGTACTCGGACATGTCGAAGCGGATCAGGTGGCGCTGGTCGTCACCAAAGAGCAGCCGTGCCAGCTGCTTGGCAAGCTCGGTCTTACCCACGCCGGTCGACCCCGTGAACAGCAGCGAGGCCTCCGGCCGGCCCTTGTCGTTCAGGTCCGCGACCGACAGCTGCAGCCGCCGCGCGACCGCACGCGTGGCCAGGTCCTGGCTGAACACCTTCGAGTCCAGCTGCTCCTTGATCTTCGCGCCGTCGACCTTGAAGGCAACGTTGACGCCCAGGGACTCCTGGAGCACGTCCGAGAGCAGATCGCGGTTCAGCGCCCGCTTGGTGAGGCGGTGCCAGCCAACCATGCTGTCCAGCACCAGGATCGACTTGCGCGGCTGCGAGCTCGCCGGCATGTAGCGCTCGGTGTACTCATAGATCTGCCGGTAGATGTGATCGTCGTAGAACTGGTCGGCGACGTCGTAGTGCTCGGCCATGCCCTGCAGAATCCGGATCGTCGTCTCCTGGTCCGGCGGCGTCAAGTTGATGCGCTGCAGCCGTTCAACCAGCGGCTGATTCGGCGCAATGTGCCTGTGGAACTCGTCATAGGTCGTCGCGGCGATGATTCGGATGCCGCGTGCCCCGGAGGCCGCCAGCACCGGCTTGATCGCCTCAACCGCAGCATCGGAAAGCTGGATGATCTGGTGGAACTCGTCGATGAACAGGACCAGCTCCTGCTTCTCGTCCGCCACGAAGTGCTCGGCCTCGTCGAAGAAGCCCTTGAGCATGGCGGCCATGCGGTCCGAGTCGCCGGCCTCGGAGATCATCCGGGACGGATCGACCTCGAGATAGAGCCGCTCGGCGTCAGCGGCCATCGTGGCCTGGACGAGAGCGGTCTTACCCGTACCTGCCTCGGCCAGGAGCAGGGCGTTGCACAGCTCCGGCCTGCTCATCGAGGCCAGCAGCTGGAGCTTCTCGTGCTCGCGGCCGACGATCTCGCGCTCGGCCCTCTTGAGCGGGTCCGACAGCTTCGACAGGAGCGGATAGCCCTCATTCAGGTGCACTTCATGGAACATGCCGTGGAAGACCTCTCGCCAAGACTTGAATTCATCTGATAGATCAGTCGAAAGTCTATCATGGCACTATTCGGCTCGACTGCGATAGGACAGCGAAAGGCCCCCGGACTCATATCCGGGGGCCTCCTGGCCATTCACTCCGTAGGGGTGCTGTCACAGCCCCTGCTGGCGGTCCTCCTGGGACGAAGCCCCATCCTGCTCGAACTGGTAGTCGTACCGCTCGCTCAGCGGCCTGCTGGACTCCCGGTCGCGCCGTGCCCGCTCGTTCGCCTCCCGCTGCTGACGCATCGAGGCACCCACGCGGTCGACCAGTGCGCGCCCGGCCTCCGCCCACATGTCCTTGCCCTCGTCCGGGGCCGTGATCTCGTCCAGGCCCAGCTCCAGCAGGCTCGTGCCGCTCAGTGGGCTGGGATCGTTCGTCGCCATAGCCTTCTCCTCCTCCGCGCCTGTCTCAGGCCCCGCGCTGCTGCTCGGTGCCCTCGGGCCCGCCCTGGCCCTCGAACTGATAGTCGTACCTCTCGCTGACCGGCTTCCGTCCCTGCGGCGAGGTGCCCGGCAGCTGCTCCTGAGCACCACGGCCGACAACCGAGCCCATCCGCCCGACCAGGTCCGCCCCGGCAGCGGAGCCCTGGGGGGCCTTCTGTCCGCCATGTCCGGCCAGCTCCGTGTGCAGCCCGCGGGCTGCACCCAAGGCAGCTCCCCTGGCGGCGCTGGCGGCGACGCCCCTGGTCGATGCACCAGACTGCTGGGCACGTTGGGCGTGGGCCGCGGCATCCTGCATGGCCTCGGTGCCGAGCCGCCTGGCTCCCTCGCGGAGGCCCGCGGACTGCACGGCCTGTCCGACCTTCGACCCGGCGGCCCGCTGGGTGAGCGGGACCTTCACCGGACCCTGAACCGTGCCGCCGGCATGGGCCTGCTTCGCCTGGGGCTGCTCCTGCCGGGACGATTCCGGCTTCGGCACATCCGCTGAAGTGATCATCCCCGGTGCCGGCTCAGCCTGCGGGCGCGGCCGCCGCTCGACCACGTTGGGGTTGAACCTCGAGCCCGGCTGGCCGGGAGCGGGGGAGGAGGGCACGCTGTATCGGGGACCCCGCACCGCGCCGAGGCCCGCCTGCGAGCTCGGGCCCCGCTGCTCTCCGGTATCGGGGGTGGCCCCGCGGATCGCCGCCAGCTGCTCGGGCGTGTACGACGTCGGGCGCTGGCCGTGCTCCGGTCGGCCCTGGGAACTTTTACTGAGATCTGCCATGATGATTCGTTCCTCTCTATGCGAAAGGCCCCCGGAGAGGTCTCTCCGGGGGCCTTTCAATGAGTTCTGCTGAGCCGTGGATCGGTGTCAGCCGACCGCGGGGGCCTCGGCCTCGACGACCTGCTCGGCCTGGGCGGTCTGCTCCGGACCGGCCTGGCTCTGCTTGGCAGCCGCCTGGGCCTCCTTGGCCGCCTTCATGGAGGCGAACTGGTTGTCCAGGGTCTTGGCGTCGACCTTGAAGTCGCTGGCCTCCACGGACTTGGTGTTGACCACCAGACCGGTGCCGCGCGAGGCCGGCATCACGTTGCCCTTGAAGCCGTAGACGGTGCCGACCTTCTCGCCGTCCTTGTTGAGCAGCGGCTCCGTATTCGGGCCCGCGGCCTTGACGATCTCCTCCAGCTGGCCCACCGAGTAGGGGGCGGTGTTGGCGAAGCGCTCCTTGCCGTCCGGGCCCTTCACGCGCTCGGACTTCAGGTGCAGGTTGCTCTGCTCCGGTCCGCGCGAGTCGCGGGCGTCGACCTGGATGTCGGCGTAGTGCGACTTGCCGTCCTTGGTCGCGCCGTTGTCATAGACCTTGGCGATGAGGTTGACCCCGGTCATTGCGCCCTTGCCCTTGAGAAGTGCCATGATCTCGTCCTTTCGTCGTTCCGTCCGCCACTCGGCAGAACGGCCTTGATCATTCACGTCGTCCGAGCAAAGCCCCGAAGTGCAGTGCCGAACTGCTCTATACACTAATACTCCTATAGAGCATTCCGCAACCATTCGAATGATCTTTCGACTCGTGTCCCTACTCGTGCTGGATGCCGTCGGACCGGCCTGCCGGCTCCTGCTCGGGGCCGGGGAGGACCCCGGCACCAGCCACCGCGGCGTCGACCCGCTGCTGGACACGCACCACCAGGCCGGCGTCGAGCGAGGAGGCCTTCGAACGGCGCATCCGGGCCGCCTGTTCCTGCTCTTCGCGCAGCGCCGCGATCCTCGAACGCAGAACCGGCCGCGTGGAGCCGTCCTCCACCGGAACCAGTTCCCGCGAGACCCGGGTCATCGCGGCGATGTCGTCGACAGGGAGGTCGGCGATCGCCTCGGACTGGCCTGACTGGTCGAGGTACTCCATGGCCGCCAGCAGCAGCCGGCGGCGTTCGGCCGCGGCTGCGGTGAACTCCCGCCGGGCCCGCTCGCCGATCTCGACATCGGCCACGAAGTCGTAGCCCAGGTGATGCAGGTCCAGTGCCTTGACCTCGTCGAAGGGGTGCACCGTCCCGGTCTCGATCGACAGCTGGGTGGAGACCTCCGGATCCCCGCCGGCGACGGCGCGGCGCTGGTCAGCAGGACCGGCGACGAGCACCAGCCCCGAGTCGGCCAGGTCGGTGCGCAGCTCCTGGAGCCGTTCGTCGTAGACCTGCTTCATCGTCTCGATGCGCGCGTCCAGGACCGCCCGTCCGGCCTTGCCCGCGGTCAGGTGCCGTCCGCCGGGCTGGCCGTAGATCTCGCGGCCCATCTCCTCGGCCTGGTCGGCGTCCTTCATCCGCTGCAGCGAGGCGTCCTGGCGCAGCGCCATCAGCGAGAGCAGGCGCTGGCCGTACGCGGCGACCTCCTGCTGCTGGGCGTACCACTGGCTGGCGTCGCCGACAAACGGTAGGAAGTGCTGGTACTTGCTCATCACCCGCCGGTGCCAGTCCTCTTCGTAGCGGTAGAAGTCGTAGAGCGGCCGGGAGTCCTCTACGGCCACTTCGGCCTTCTCGGCACGCTCCCATTGCCGGGCCAGGTCGCGGTAGGCGCTGGCCTTGGACTTGTGATGCTGCAGGCGGGAGGCATAGCTGCGCAGCCGGAAGCCGAAGGAGACGACATCGTCCTCCGAGCTGCCGTGCTGCTGCTGGCGCTCTGCGGCCAGGGCGGCCATCTCGGCGTAGTCCATACCCATCACCTCAAGCATCGGCGTACGCACCCGCAGCTCCTCCTCGGGCAGGGCGCGCAGCATCTGGTAGACCCCGTTGACCGCCCGCTCGGTGATCTGGTTGCGGCCCGCGTCGACCAGGCGCTGCCACGCGTCGGTGGGCAGGCCCTCGGCCTCGCGGCGCTGATTGGCGTACTCCACGACCCTCTCCATTGCCGCCGGCAGCGGAGAGCCCGGCCGCTCCAGCTGCTCGGCCACCAGCTCGGAGACCAGACGGTTGGCTTTGCGCATCCGCAGATCGTTGGTTCCGGCGCGCCACAGCGAGCGGTCTGCGGGCAGGCAGGCCAGCAGGAACTGGGGGAGGGCCTCTGAGCGCATGCGCTCGTGTGCCCAGCGCTTGATGAAGGTCGTCACGTTCCTGCGCTCGTATCCGACGGCGCTGGACAGGTGCGCGACGACCTGCTTCTCGTCCAGCCAGGCGTCCACGCCGCGCCGCAACCGGGACTTGTGCCGATCCAGAAGCTTGCCCCGCTGGGTGCCGTCCTTGGCCAGGCGGCCGTGTCCGGCGTCGACCATCGCCAGGTGGCAGTGGACGTGCTCGGTGTCGACCTGGATCACGCCGACGTAGCGCAGGTCGTCGAAACCGCTCGTGCCCGAGCTCATCCGCTCCAGCCCGTGCATGATCGCCATCCGCAGCTTCATCTGGTCGATGTGGCCGCGGTAGTCCCCGCGGCCTTCGCAGTGAAAGTCCTCGCCGACGATGCGGTGCCGTTTCAGGTATTCCTCATCGAAGGAGAGCACGGTCTTCAGCACCGTCTTGCCGCTCTCGAAGTGTTTCTGGATGTCCCGGGACGCAGCCCGCAGCTGCTCGTCGGAGAGCGACACTGAGCCGTAGCCGAAGGCCACGCCGCCATCGCCCTGGGCCTGGCGCATTGTCGTCTTGGCCTCGACCCTGCTCGTCCCTGCGCGCTCGACCGCGCTCTCGCGGGCCATATAGCGCAGGATGAAGTCGTCCGTGCGCAGCCGCTGGATCGGCGCGAGCGACTCAGTCGCCTGCTCGCGCGCCATGTACCGGGTGACGTAGTCGCCGGGGGTGCCGCCCCGGGACCCCTTGCCGCCGGGCAGCGGCACACTGAACTCGTTGACGATGACCACTGACTGCTTCAGGCCCATCCCGCCTCATACCTCCGTCGTGTGAATGCACAGAACCCCGGCCGCTGTCCTCCAGCGACCGGGGCCCGTCCTGACTGCTCTGCCCGCCTCGGCCTCAGTGGCCCAGACCGTGCCCGTCTTCCTCGCCGAAGTCGAGGTCGGCGGCGCGGCGGGAGGCCTCGCGCTTGCGCTCCTCGAGCGTCGGCGCGGGCACCTCCTGCCCGGTGGCCTCCTCATCCAGACCAAAGTCCAGATCGTGGGTCGCGCCGGCATCCGGCTCCGCGTCCGCAGGGGCGGCAGTATCCTCCGGTCCGTCCAGGTGCAGGGCCGGGGCCACACGCTGGTGGTACAGGTGCTCGGGCGTGCCCTCAGTGCGCTCCAGCTCAGCCTGATACTGCTCGCGCTCCGCGGTGATCTCGGCCTCGACCGCCAGCAACTGCGCGGTGACGCCCTCGGCAGCCGGCTGCTGCGCCTCCGGCCGCTGGAGGTTCTCCGCCTGCGCGACCAAGTCGAGCTCGTCCTCGCTGAACAGCGAGTTGATCGCGTCGGAGCGGGCCCGCAGGCCCCGCTGGTCGACGACGGACTCAACCGGACCATGACCATCCTTGGAGCGATCAGCGAAGTAGGCCGCCAGGTCGTACTCGGTGGAGGCCAGGTCGATCTCGAGATCGGCGATGCGGTGCACGTTCATGAAGACCACGGGGGCATCGGCCTGGTCCCCAGACGGGGTGAGCACGAGGGCATCCACCCTGGCGGGCAGCTCCCACTCGATCCCCGTGAGCTGGTCGGGCACGGTGAACGAAGGGCTGAAGTAGCCCTTGGCCGCCAGTGCGACCAGCTGCTCGTCGTCGAACTCGTAGAAGGCGTCGACCTTCTCGCCCTGGCCGTGCGAGTAGGTCACCTGGGTGATCCCGTACGGCAGCGGCTCGGCGGGAGTGATCGAGCGCAGCTCGCCCACGACGTGCAGGTAGGGCCGGTAGTTCTCCTCCTTGCCGCGGTGCTTGAGCTCGACAGAGTCGACCAGCACCCCGATCTGGGCATCGAGGCCGTCGTAGCGGTGCGCCTGCACGCCACGCTCCCGCAGGGCCCGGTCGGCCCACACGTCGTTCATCATCAGTCCAGCAGTGCGCATCAGTTGCTCCTCTTCCGGTTGGTCTTCTTGCTCGGGCGGGTGGTCCTGGGGGCGGCGGTGGCCGGGGCCAGCGCCGGGGTGCGGGCGTCGCGCACAGCCTGGATCCGGCAGGTGGACCAGCGCCACATCCCGCGCATCGCAGCGATCTCCGCGGCGGCCAGCAACAGGACCACAAACAGCAGCGGGGCGATCCACATCGCGACGGTCCCGGCCATGGTCAGGTCGCCGCTTGCTGCGCCCGACTGCCGGTGCAGCCACGCGCCGAGCATCGGGATCACGACCATCGCAGTCATCGAGGCCAGCACGTAGTCGGCGATGAGCACGACCGAGCGGAAGAACACCGCCCAGATCAGCACCGGCGATCCGCCGGAGCCCTTCCCGGGGGCCAGGCGGCGCAGCGCGCCGGCCAGCTTCGAAGGGCCACGCCCGGCCTTCGGCTTGACCGGGGCCTTCTCGACGGGGACTGCAGTGGCAGCCTCCACGCGGGCTTCGTGCTCGGTCGCGCTGCCGGTCTTGTCCAGAGTCTGGATCGTCATTCGTCTCGTCCTTCGTGGTTGTCGTGTCGTGTCTGTGCGGGTGTCCCGCCGGTCAGCCGCTGTGGCTGGGTCCGGGGCTGGCGGTATCGGCCGGTGAAGCAGAGGCAGGTGGCCTCTGCGCGGCAAGCTGGTCCCGCGTCCGGCCCGAGGCCCGGTACGCTTCGAACGAGGCGACCGTGCCGTCCTGTCCGGTGGCGAAGGTGAAGAGCACGTACTCACTTTTGGCCGTGGACTTGCCGTCGGCGGACACCGGGTCCAGGCGCGCCACTCCGATGTAGGAGTAGTCCAGGCCCTTCACCGCGGCAACGTCGACGTCGAAGTCGGCCAGCTGGTACGCCGTCCCCGCGCCCTTTCCGGCACCGGTCGCTGCCATCCACTCCGGGATGAACTCGGTGAGGGTCCGGGACGAGGTCCCGAGAAACCCGTACCGGGCGTCGAGGGCGGCCTGCGTCTCCTTGACGGTCCGCGAGGCGGCCGAAGAATCCGTCAGGCTCAGCAGCACCGAGCGCGCTGCGGCCCGGTCCCGGTCGGCCCGCTCGGCATCCATCCCCGGCAGGGCAGCCAGCAACCGGGCATGCTTGGTCTCAAGTGCCGCCTGCGCGTCCTCCTGCTTGCCCTGGAGCTGGACGATGAGCTGGTCGGCCTTGGCGTCGGCGTCCGCCGAACCGTCGGCCAGCAGCGCCGGGGCCAGAGAGAGCAGCGACAGCGCCAGCAGCGTTCCGGTGCTGCAGACCAGGACCTTCCCGGCCCTCGCGCGCACCCAGTCCTTCACGTCCTCGATCACGGTGCCTTCACCTCCTGCCGCAGGGCCTCGCCCGTGGTCGTCGTTCCGGTCTGGACCCCGGAGAAGCTCTTGCGGGTCATGTCGTAGTCAGCCCGGGCCCAGGCCAGTACCGCCGGGGCCTGCCCGGCCGCCGGGCGGGTCTGCACCGCCAACCAGGTGACCCGGATCGTGCCGTCCACCTCGACCGAGTAAGGGCGCTGGGCGACCCACTTGAAGCCGGAGTCGAAGCTCATCGGAATCTCGTTGCCCGCGGCGACGTCCTTGTCGGAGGCCAGCAGGTACCAGGGTTGGAGAGTGGCCTGCCCGACGTCGGGGGCGAAGTACGGGGTGAGGTTCCGGCGCGTCGGCTCGGCGGCAGCCTGGTCCAGCGTCCCGCCCGAGTCCGCCACCGAGGGTGTCAGGTAGCGGTACTCGTTCTGCAACCGGGCGATCTGTTCCGCAGCTCCCTGTGCCGTGACCAGGGCGCGGTCAGCGTCCTTGGCCTCCGGGAGGGCGTCGGTGCGCACCGCGGCGGTGCGGATCTGCTCGCGCAGGGAGACGATTTGCTGAGCCTTGTCTTGGCTGACGGTGGCCTCGCCACCAGAGAGACCTGCGCCGACCAGGAAGCAGAGCAGCGCAGCTGCCCCCGTGCACACCCCGCCGATGGCCGCCCGGCGGCTCATCAGCGCACCCGGGACATTTCCGTCCCCAGTGGGGTCGGCGTCGCCCGGTGCCGCACCGGCGTCCGGCGCGGCCACGAAGCGGGTCTTGCGGACAGGCTTGTCAGCCTGCACACCCGACTCGCCGATCTTTGTCGATGCCATTGCCCCTCAACTCGCTCTTCGTCTCGAGTACCAGTACAACTCTATCAAGAAGATGAGTCGAAAGGGAGTCGGATCATCTGGAATGACGAGTCGAACCGCCAGCGGGAATGGCGGACAGGCCAGAGACCTTCCCTTGCGCGTCGACGGTGAGGTACACCAGCACGGTCCGGTACGACTTGACCCGGTCCGGTGCCACCTTGTTCTGGGACACCGCATCGGAGGTAGCCGCCACCTCGATCTGCACGGCATACGTGTACTCGTCCGCGGTGACCTTCACGACCTCGAGGTCCGCGTCGGCATTGACCGCCGAGTTCAGCCCTTGGGTGTCGATGTAGTAGTAGCGCTTGCCCGCGGCGTCTTCGTTGAAGCGCGCCGGCGGCATGAACTGCTTCAGGAACTGCTCGTCCTCGGACAGGTGGTAGCGCTCTTTCAGGTCCCGGCGAGCGGCCTCGTAGGCCTGGCCGGAGTCCCAGGTGAATGCCGTCTTCACCAGGCGGTCCACGATCTGCGTGTCGTCGTGGATCCGGCTCTGGCTCACGCCGAGCGACTGCATGACATCCTGCTCGACCTGCTCGGACTTCGCGGTCCCGACCGAGGCAAGCTGGCCCTGAAGGCCCGTGATCGTCTGCTGCTGCTGATCCAGTGCACTGCGCTGGGACCCCCATGTCAGGCCGGTCACCGTCACGGCGGTAACCAGCAGTACCGCGACCCCGACCACCAGGGCGTTGCGCCGCATGAAGCCCGGTTCCGGCGCTGCCGTTTCGTCCGTGCCGTCAATCTGCTGCTCCTGCATCATCAGCCCTCTCCGCTTCCGTTACCCGTCGTCGATGCGCCCTGCTGGTGCTCCGCGCCGGCGGCGGTCACCACGACCTTGAGATCCGCGAAAGTCCCGGCCTTCCCGTCGTAGGAGTAGGCCGCGTTCGCCCACGCCAGCACCTGTCCACCCGCGGTGTCCCGGCACAGCCAGATCACCCGCGCCGTGCGCGTGGTGCCCGTGGCGTCCTGGGTGGCGAGGTCCGGCATTACCGACTCGACCGACCAGGCGTACGCTCCAGGCGAGGAAGCCTTCAAACCCTCGTAGCGCACGTACCAGGGGAACCGCGGGTCGATCTGCGTGCTCGGGTCGAACGGCGTCACAGAGGTCCGGGAGTAGGCCCCCTTCTCGTCGGCCAGGAACGAGCGCGGGCTGAACAGGGGTGCCAGCGTCCGGCGGTGCTCGGCGATCTGCAGTGTCGCCGCGTTCGGCGTACCGTTGCCCGCATTGGGCTGTGTCGCCGCCTCGTGGTGCAGCTGAGCGAAGCGCTGCTGGGCCTCCGCGACCTTCTGGGCGTCCTTTGCGGCTGCCTCCATCAGCCGCGTCATCTTTCCGGGCAGATCCGGGGCGACCGGAGTGCTCCTGGCATCCTCGATCTGGACCTGGAGCGCGGAGATCCGGTCGGCGTTTGCCGCGTGCTCCACCTCGAATCCCTTGCCGCTCACTCCCGCGGCCGCCGCGAGCCCGAGGATCGCCACGCCCATTGCGGCGCTCAAAACCAGGCGCGTCCGCCGCGCCGACTCCTCCGGAGTGCGTGCCTGCCGCTCTCCGCGCCGCTCGGAGCGCCAGCCCTCGAAGCGGGCCTCGAGTTCGACCCCGCTGACCCGCCTGCGGGTGGCGGGGGCCTTCAGCTTCTTCGGCGCGCCGTCCTCGTCCTTGACCGTGTCCCCGGCCCTGCCACGCGCATCATCGTCCGCACTCGTCACGATGCCCGCCCTTTCTCGCGTTGTCCTCATATATGACTCCAAGTCTATCTGTAATGGTCATTCAATAACGAGTCTGCCCCATTCGACAGGTCACTGCGCACGGATCGGGACGCAGAAAGGGCCGGTGCCCGGATCGTCCGGACACCGGCCCTGCTTCCGCCGGCTACGCCGGCAGGTTGCCGCCCGTGGTGATGAGGTCCGTGACGTCGACGAACACCCACCCCTCGGACTTCATCCGCTCCGCACTGTCAACGCGAACGCGGCCCATGAACGCGCAGTAGCCGGCCTCACCGAGGATGACCTTGTCGCCCTGCACGCCCAGCACCACGAGGGTGTGGCCCGCGGACCCCGTACCCGGCCCGGAACCGACCGAGTACGCCGTCGGCGTACTCGAGACCTGCTTGCCCGTCATGGACGCGATCGCGTGGGCTGTCTGGATGCCGTCGCCCGGCGGGTACTGCTGGAACGAGGTGTACTTGTTCATGAAGTAGACCGAGAACGACACGCAGTTCATGGCGTGGTTGTCGCCGCAGGAGCCCGGTCCGCTAGCGCCGTACTTGTCGTCCAGGAACTTGTCGCCCTCCTGGTTGTACAGGTCGATCAGCTGCCGGGCCTGCTCCTCGTTCATGCCGCCGTCGACGAGGCTGCCCGGGCGCACCTTGGTGTCGCTGTCGCAGTTGCCGAAGACGGAGCGGATCCCGCTGCCGACCGTGTCGACAATGCCGCCCACGATGTCCTGAACCCCGCCCACGACCGAGGTGTCGACGGTCCAGCCGCTCATCTTGCCGAACCACATCTCGGCGTCGGCCTTACGCTGCTGCAGCTGTGAAGCGTTGTCGGCCGAGCGCTCCCACTTGTCGTGGAAGTGCAGTGCAGCAGCAGAGGGAGAGCCCTGCGAGGTCTTGATCATGTCCTTGAACACGGCCACGTCCCCCGGGCTGTCGCCCTCCGCCATGAATGCCAGCTGGGCCTTGATGGTGTACCAGTCCAGGTTCTTGGACTTGGCATAATCCAGGAGCATCGTGGTGCGCCCGTTCGACCACTGGCCCAGACCGATGCCGCCGTGCGACTGGCCGGGGATGTGGGTGAAGTTCCCGTCCCAGGCGGTCTGCTTGCGCGGGCCGATCTGGTAGGGCTCGTTGTAGATGCCCTCCACGCTGGTGGGGTCCACGCCCGACTCCTGCGACCAGTTGCCCAGGATGCCCGCGATGTTCTCCTCGGGCATACCCCAGGTCTTCAGCACGGAGTAGACCGCCCGGGCGTTCGCCTCGGTGTTCGCCGGGACGTCAGCGCCGGGGCCGTTGCGGCTGACATTGACGATGCAGTTGGTCATGGTCGAGCCGCGGCCGCCATCGAGGCCGGCCTGGTCGAGCACACCCGTGAGGACCGTGCTGAGCACAGCCACCGCGGCAACGGTCGCAGCCACCCCGGATGCGGCCGTGGCCACCGGGGCGACGGTGGCCGTCACGGTGACCCCGAACACGGCTCCTGCCGCCTTGCCGACCAGCCCGCCCAGTGCGATGAACGGTGCGGCGATCGTGTGCCCGACCGCCTTGGCGATCCCAAGGATGAAACCCCAGATCATGCTGGCCGCGTTGGCGGCCATCGCGAGCATCGCGAAGAACATGGTCTTGAGCCACTTCAGGAAGGCCATGACCATGAGAAGCCCCGCAGCCGGGGGAGCGGCCGCCGCGGTGCCGCCGACGGCGACACCCCTGGCGGTCTTGGACAGCAGCTGGCCGTCCTTCTCCTTCTGCGAGGTCCGCTCGTAGCCGGTGCCCCCGGCACCGAGCCGCTTGTCGGCAGGCTCGGCGTCCGGACCTCCGCCGGTGACCTTGGACGCACCGTCGACAACATCCTTGCCGGTCTCCAGGCCCACATTCTTGGCAGCGCCGACCGCTGCCCCGGGCAGCGCGCCGACACCACCGGCGGCGGCTCCGGCCTGCGCCCCGGCGACAGCTCCCGAGGCAGCCGCTCCCGCGTACCGGCCGGCACCGCGGCGGACCGCGCTGCTGCCGTCACCCTCGACCGCCTTGCGGGCAGCTCCCCCGGCCGCCCCGGCGGCGACACCGTCGAGGCTCTTGGCAGCCTTGGCGGCCTTGCTGGTCTTGCTGGCTGTGTCGGCCGCACCTGTGGCCTTGCCAGCGGCAGCCGCTGCGTCCGGGGCCGGTGCGGCTCCCAGGTGCTTCGACCCGCGGCCCGCAGGCGTCGGGTCCACGGGCTGCGGCGCGGGGGAGGCCCCCGGGGTTTTCGGCAGACCCTTGGCTGCATCCCCGGACGGGGAAGGAGCGGAGGCCGCTCCGGTACGGGGCCCGGCGCGGCGTACGCCGGACCCCTCACGACGAGGTGGCTGCGACTCCTCCTTCGCACCCCCGTCGGCGGACCTGCGGTCCCCGCGGGGCGATGCAGCGCGCCGGGCCGGGTCATCCCGCCGCGTCGGCTGGTCGATGGCCATAAGCTTGTCCTTTCCGGCTCGATGCCTGGGTGGTGACTGCCCGCTCCGTGGAGCGCGCTCAGTGATAGACGGTCAGGAAGTCCCCGGCCGAGTTCGCAGTGCTGTTGGACTGCACATCGCGCAGCTTCACGTCCAGGCCGAGCAGCTCGAGCAGAAGCCCGGACTGGTACTCCGACTTGGCCTTGCCGTAGTCCTGGTAGGCCTGAGAGAGGTTGTTCATCACGTTCGTGAGCGGGCGCATCGTCACATCGGAGGACCGGTAGTCCTTCTTCAGGTCGGTGCCGTCGGAGAGGACCCACTTCATGTCCGAGACCTGCTGGCTCGTGCTGTCGCTGCCCTCGGCGCGCTTGTCGGCGAGGAACTGCACATAGCCCTTACCGGCGGGCACGAGCGTGTCGAGGTAGCCGGCATAGACGTTGCCCGCGCGCCAGTTGAAGTCGAATCCGCCGGGCACGACATGGCCCGTCTTCAGCTCCAGCGTCGCTTTCCCGTCCTTGGCCTCGGCCGCCGAGACACCAGCCACCTGATCACCTGCGATGGAGGTCGGAACGGCCGGCGGACGGAGGAAGAGCCCATCGACCTTGGTGGTCGCCAGGTCGGAGGTGTACGACTCGACCTGCTTCAGGCTCGTGCGCATCGCGAGCAGCTTCTGGTCGAGCTTGTCCCGCGTCTGCTGCTCCTGGGTCTTCAGCACGACGTCGTAATAGGCCCGGGCCGGGTCGAAGCTGGCCGCGTCCAGGGCCGGGATGTCGGTGGTGCCCGACGCACCCGGGTTGATGATCACGCGCCACTGGTCGTACTTCTTGAAGCTCGAGTCGCCCACGACCTGGTCATCCCTGCTCTGCTGCCGCTCGTCGTAGGTCAGCTCGGCGTTCGCGCGGACGGTCAGGTTGAGCACCTGCCGGTCGAAGGGCCGGTCCGCGTCCAGGAGGACCCCGACGTAACCGGTCGAGCCGAAAACGTGGAAGGTGCCCCTGATTCCGCTGGTACTGACCTTCTCGGTCTGCAGCTTGTCGTTGGTGCCCAGCAGGAAGGCCTGGTAGTCCGCCGCGTTGTACGAGATCGCCGCGCTGGCGGGGAAGTGCATCATGACCAGTGCCCTGTTGCCGGTGTGATTGGTGTAGACCCCGTCGACCGTGCCCTTGAGCTGGGTCTTCGAGGAGGTGAACTCGGTGTTGTAGAGCGCGGTGTGCGACACCGCGTCGCTGCCCGCCTTGAAGGCGGCGGCACCCGAGCCGGCCACCACGACCAGCCCCATCACAGCGAAGATGCCGAAGAACACCCCGAAGCGCTCGATTGCGTGGTGCGAGTCGAGCTTGAACCGCTTGCCGAAGGCCAGCGCCTTGTCCTTGATCCCCATGTCCGTTCCCGTTCGTCCTGTTCCTTGCTCTGCCTGTCCTGCTCGTCGTCAGCGCCCGTCGTCCGACCCCGGAAACGACGCACCGGGCCGGTTGAGGCCTGGTGACCTCAACCGACCCGGTGCGGTCCGTCGACGCTTTGTGTGCCCGGCCGTTGATTCCTGCCGCGCCGGGCTTAGCCCAGGACGCCGCTGGTCAGTACGTGGCTGACCGTCTGCACGAGGACAGAGCCGCCGCCGAGGTCCTCGAGGGTCTTCTGGCCGCCGGAGCCGATGGTGTTGATCAGCGACCACCCACCGGTGCCGAGCGCGCCGCCGACCAGGATGAGCAGGGCGATGGTGCCCCAGCCCTGCTGCTGGCCCGCGGACTGCGGGGTGGCCATCAGCTTCTTGATCAGGAGCACGCCGCCCCAGACCAGTCCGACCGCACCCAGGAGCATGAGCAGCAGCCCGCCCCAGAGCTGGATCTGGGACTTCGCGTTCTCCAGGAAGCTCGTCAGGTCCCAGGCCGCGGTGGGCAGGGCGACCCGCTCGAGTGCCGCCTCGTAAATCTTCGTCATGGTTCTTTCCTCTCGCCTATCGAATGGTCGCTTGCATGACATGTGTCACGAGGCGACTGGCACAACCGATTCGCCTAGATAGAGCACAGCGCCCTATCAATGGTCTCTCCCGATGCGACGTGACTCCCCGTTGAGCGGGACGACATGCCTGCAATCATGCGGCCGACCCCTCTCTAGGGACTCGTATACGTGCACATCTTCAGTGACCAATCTACATCATTCGAGTCATCAGTCATAGTCGTATCAGTGACGAGTCGGATACGAGTCCAGAATGTGCTCGAAGACCAGCGCAAACGAGGTGTCGGCGGGAGGACTGACGTTCTGCTCAAAAACGTGTAGATTTCACATGACGGGGCGCGCGGTGTGCGGCTCCGGCACGGCTCGGCATACGCTTCTTGCTGAGCCCTTCGCGCCCATGTACCCGACCAGGAGCCCAAACCAGATGAACGCCTTGCCCGGAGACCTCTTCGCCCGCCGACTGCGACAGGAGAGGGAACGCCTGGGCATCAGCCAGGCTGAGCTGGCCCGCAGGATTGCCGAGATCCTTGGAACGAACGTCGACCCTTCGGCGGTGACCCGGATAGAGCAGCAAATCCGCGCCGTCCGCCTGGACGAGGCGGTCGCCGCCTCCAAGGCCCTGGACGTCCCCCTGGCGATCCTGGTCGCCGAGGATCCGGAGGCAGAGAGCGAGGCCCAGCTGCAGCAGTACCTCGCCGACCTGGCAGCGGCCCAGCGCGAGTGGGAGAAGAACAGGCTGGAGGTGCTGCGGCTCTCCAAGGCCATTCAAGTGCTCGGCGGCGGCGCTCAACTCAAAGGTGTCGTCGACTTCCGCCTCATGGAAAGCATCGACGCCCGCGTCCCGGTCGAGGAGGACGACCAGCACGGGCACCGGGTTGCCCCCGGCATCGAGGGGTCTACAACCCCAGACGCATGACGCTGTTGCGTGCCGCAGGATTGAACTCGCGGTCGTAAACGTCTACCGTCGCTGCCCGGCTCCACCGGCCGGCGCGCATGATCTCCTCCGTGCTCGCACCGTTGCGCCGCGCCTGGGTGACGTGCCCGGCCCGCAGCGAGTGGAAGCCGTAGGCAGCAGGGTTCATCCCCGCCTCGACCATGCGCGAGAGCAGCATCGTGTGCAGCGCGTCGCCGCTCACCGCCCGTGCATGGATCCGGGCGTCCTTCCTGTTGCGGTACGTTGCCCGGAGCAGGGGCGCGCCCGAGGCCAGGTCGGCGCTGCTGATGAGCGCCGTCGAGCCGGCGGCTCCGCAGACGTGCTCCTCGAGACCGTACGAGAACAGCTGCTGCATGATCCCGCGACGCCGTGTGCGCGCGTCGTCCTGCCGGGCGAGCCCGAGCAGCACGACCCAACGGTGCACCGCACACGGGGGACAGGATGCCGGCGAGCTCCCGAACGGCAGCACGACCACGTCCGGCAGCGCGTTCTCCGGGTCGGCCTTCGAGGCCCCCACATGAACGTGGACACCATCGACCGGGTGCAGCTCGAGCCGGTTCAGCGTCAGGGCCGCCGCCTCGCTCCTGCGCAGGGCCCCTGCGAACCCGAGCCACACCGCCAGGGCGTCCCTGGTGGCTGACACGCCTGCCGGATATGTGTCGTGCTCCATCACCGCGATGATCCGGACCACGTCGTCCAGAAGCAGAGGGCGCTTGCGCCGGGGCCTGGTGGCCCGCAGCTTGGCCAGCCCGCGCACGAGATCCACCACGCCGCGGTGGGCCGTGGGATCCAGAAGCCCGCCGCGGAGGTGCCTCTCGCCGATACCGGCCAGGCGCTGGCGGATCGTCGCGACGGAGAACCGGGGGAGCCCGTCGTCATCGAGCTGCGTGGACATCCAGGCGACGTACCAGCGCACGGTCTCCGGATGCGCAGGCAGCGCCTCCAGCCCGTGGCCGGTACAGAAGTCATCAAAGGCACGCCACGCCGTGGCATAGGCGCGCCGGGTGGCAGCAGACAGCGTGTGTCCTTCCAAAGACCGCGAAATTTCTTCGAGCTCGCGCAGCTCGTCGTCCACCTCCGGTTCAGGTGGGACGGTGGGAGCGCTGAGCGCTGCGAGCCTCACCTGTACTGCCATGACTCCAGTCTCGACTCACTGGCCGGAGAATCCAAGTCGCAATGGTCTGTCAGTGGCGATTCCCCATACCCGCGATCGACGGGGCGGCTTCGAACCGGGTCTCTGGTAAGTGCGCTTATCGGGGCATGGAGAAGGACTGCCTTCGCGTGACGCGGTGAGGGGAAATCAGCAGCGGCCAGGTCCCGGATAAGATCACGAGGGGCAGTGTGTCCCGCCCTGCCATGTAAGGAGTAGCAACGTGCGTGAACCATGGTCTTACGCAGACGGTAATTCAGTCGGAGTCGAGGACAGGCGCATGAGTACCAAGCGCCCAGCGACCATTGACGGTATTGCATGCGCACAAGGAATTCGTACGTGGCGAAGCTAAATCTGAAAGCCATCGAAGAGCGCGTCGCACCACTCGCCGGCCGTGAGACGTACGACCGCGAGTTCATCTTCGATCTCCTGCTCGCCTACGGAAAGCCTCAGAGCAGCGTCACTCGCCTGCGCAACGGCGATCTGAACGTCGCAGCTGACCAAGGGGGTGAGGTCGCGCAGAAGAAGGTTGTCTACTTCAAGGAGACATCTGGCGACACGCTGGAAGTGCTGGAAGAACTGAAGACGTCCCCGGACGTCGTGCGCTACAGCACGCGCTTCGTGATCGTCACCGACTACGTCGAGCTCGTCGCCACGGACACCCAGACCGGCGAGACGATCGGATTCCCGATCAGGGACATCGATCAGCACTTCACCTTCTTCCTGCCCTGGGCCGGAATGGAGAAGGCGCAGTACGTCGCCGAAACGCATGCAGACGTCAAGGCTGCCGAGCGCATGGGCAAGCTGTTTGATGAACTGCTCCGCGCGAACCCTGATCTTCTTAAGCAACCACGTGGACGCCACGCGCTTAACCTGTTCTTCACTCGTCTGCTGTTCTGCTACTTCGCCGAGGACACCGGGATCTTTGCCGAGAACCAGTTCACCAACGCCGTAGGGTCTCACACGCTGGACGACGGCTCGGACACCGCGGACTTCCTCACAGACCTGTTCACGGCGCTCGACACCGCAGAGGCGTCCGGCAGGCCCAAACACCTCGCGGCGTTCCCCTACGTCAACGGCCGGCTGTTCACGATGTCTGAGCACCACGTGGTGCCCATGTTCACCAAACAGGCGCGAGAAGAGCTCATCAATGCCGGCAAGCTCATCTGGCGCGAGATCAACCCGGACATCTTCGGCTCGATGTTCCAGGCGATCGTCACACCGGGCAAACGCAGCGACCTCGGTCAGCACTACACCTCGGTTCCGAACATCCTCAAGACGATCGAGCCGCTCTTTCTGAACGCGTTGAAAGACGATCTCGACGAGAGCTTCGACTCCGTCAAGAAGCTTGAAGCGCTGCTCGACCGGATCAGCGCCATCAAAGTCTTCGATCCCGCGTGTGGCTCCGGCAACTTCCTGATCATCGCCTATAAAGAGCTGCGAAAGCTCGAGCACGCTGTCCTCGAACGCCTTGCCGAGCTGGACGACAAGCACCAAGTGCTATTCGCCGAGTCCAGAATCAACATCGAGAACTTCTACGGGATCGAGATCGACGACTTCGCGGTTGAGGTCGCCATTCTTTCCCTGTGGATCGCCAAGCACCAGATGAACACGGAGTTCAAGGAGAAGTTCAACGTCTCGATCCCGCTGATCCCACTCAAGGAAACCGGCCAGATCAAGCAGGGCAATGCGACGCGCGTCGACTGGAACGCGATCTGCCCGAACGACGACGGTGAGATCTACCTGATCGGCAACCCACCATATGTTGGCTCAAGTATGCAATCGCCTGAACAAAAGGCAGATTTTTCATACGTTTTTGGAAGTCGACCATTCTCGAAAAACCTTGACTACATATCTCTCTGGTTCATGAAAGGCTCCGACTACATCAACAAAACTCGTGCTCAACTTGCATTCGTCACAACGAACTCAGTCGCGCAGGGCGAACACGTCAGCCTTTTATTTCCTACGATCTTCAATATGGGGATTGAGATAGGCTTCGCATACACCTCGTTCAAATGGGAGAACAATGCCAAACGGAACGCCGGTGTGACCGTCGCAGTGATCAGCTTGCGAAACGAGACATCAGCTCAGAAGTACATATTTGCAGACGATCTCCAGATCTCAGCCAAAAACATCAACGGCTACCTAGCTGACGCGCCAAGCGTCATCGTCGGACGTCGAACGAAGCCGATTTCAGGATCTCTTCCGCCGATGGTGTTTGGGTCGAAACCAACCGACGGCGGCCACCTCATCTTGAACCAGGCAGACCGTGGCAGGTTGCTCTCGATGGCCCCCGAAGCTGCAACTTTTGTTAAGAAGTACATAGGCGCTTCGGAATTCATCAACGGTGACGAGCGTTACTGCCTCTGGATCCGCGACGATGAAGTCCAAGAAGCGCATAACATTCAATATATTCACGAACGTATGGCACTCGTGCAAAAGGCACGGGAGGCAGAGAAGGCTAGCAGTATCTCCAAGAAGTTTGCAGCACAGCCGCACCGTTTTCTTCAACGCGCATACAAGCTCACCGATTCTATTGTCGTGCCGAGTGTTTCATCCGTGCGTCGAGCGTATGTTCCCATAGGCTACCTAGACAAAGACACAGTCGTTTCAAATCTTGCGTTCGCAGTTTACGACGCTGAACCATGGCTGTTTTCACTCTTGACATCGGCAATGCACATGTCGTGGACCCGGGCTGTCGGGGGCCGCATGAAGACTGACTATCGGTATTCAAACACCATCGTCTATAACAACTTCCCCATACCGCCACTGTCAGATGCGACAACGGAGAAACTCACCGCCGCTGCACTCCGGGTGCTCGACGTGAGGGAGTACCACTGTGAGCAGACTCTCGCGGAGCTCTACGACCCTGACAAAATGCCGGGTGACCTGCGACAAGCTCACGCCGAGGTGGACTCGCTGGTCGATTCGATCTACTCCAAGCGCGGATACGAGACCGATGAGCAAAGACTGTCTGACCTCTTTGCTATGTATGAGGAGATGACAAACGCCGAGGCCGCAAGGGCCCCAGTGAAGAAGACCCGGAGGACCGCGAAGTGAACGCGATCAAGAAGCCCATAAACATCGTTGACGTCACCTATGCACAAACGAAAGCTTCGGTGAACACGGACGTGCTGGGTATGCGCGACATGCAGCAGCGGGTCTTCGCGAAGCGTGACGCACAACACCTCCTCGTCAAGGCCCCGCCAGCGTCCGGGAAATCCCGTGCGCTGATGTTCGTTGCCCTCGACAAGCTGTACAACCAGGGACGTAAGAAGGTCATCGTGGCCGTCCCGGAGCGCTCAATTGGCGCGTCCTTCGCCTCGACGGAACTGTCCAAATTCGGCTTCTTCGCAGACTGGGAGATCAAGCCGGAGCACAACCTCTGTGATGCCGGCTCTTCAGCGGGCAAGGTCGACGCGTTCATCAGCTTCCTCGAAGGGCCCGATGCAACGCTCGTGTGCACCCACGCGACACTCCGCTTCGCGTTCGAGAGGCTGGCACCGGAGTCGTTCAACGGCACGGTTCTCGCGATCGACGAGTTCCACCACGTCTCTGCGGACATCGAGTCGAGCCGCCTCGGCGCGCTCCTGCGCGACGTGATGAACGGGAGTGACGTCCACATCGTCGCGATGACGGGCTCCTACTTCCGCGGGGACTCCGTCCCGGTGCTCTCGCCGGAGGACGAGGCCAAGTTCACGCCGGTCACCTTCAACTACTACGACCAGCTCAACGGATACGAGCACCTGCACTCGCTCGGCATCGGCCACCACTTCTACCAGGGCCGCTACACCGACGCGATCGGCGAAGTGCTCGACCTCGACAAGAAAACCATCGTGCACATCCCGAATGTCAACTCGGGTGAATCTACGAAGGACAAGCTCGAAGAGATCGGTCGCATTATCGATGTCATCGGGCACGTCGAGGAGACCGACCCTGACACCGGCATCATCAGCGTGCGCCGGCAGGACACTGGAATCATTGTCCGCGTCGCGGACCTCGTCGACGACACTGACCAAAAGAAACGCGGCGACACCCTCCACTACCTGGCTCATACAGCCTCCAAAAACCGCGACGCGGTCGACATCATCATTGCGCTGGGCATGGCCAAAGAAGGCTTTGACTGGCCGTTTGCCGAGCACGCCCTCACCGTCGGGTACCGGGCCTCTCTGACCGAGGTCATCCAGATCATCGGCCGGGTCACCCGCGACAGCCCAGGCAAATCCCACGCCCAGTTCACGAACCTCATCGCCGAGCCCGACGCCTCACAGGGCGAAGTGAAGGTCTCGGTCAACAACATGCTCAAGGCCATCACAGCATCGCTCCTCATGGAGCAGGTCCTCGCGCAGAACTTCACCTTCAAGACGAAGAAGTTCGACGGCGACGATTCCGCGGTGCCGGGGCAGCTGAAGATCAAGGGCTTCAAGGAGCCATCGAGCGCGCGCGTGAAGCAGATCGTGGAGACTGATCTGAACGACCTGAAGGCGACGATCCTCCAGGACGACACCTTCGCGCGGGCCGCCGCCGGCTCAGTGGACGCGGAGACGACCAACAAGGTGCTGATTCCGAAAATCATCCGCGAGAAGTACCCGGACCTCACAGAGGCGCAGGTGGAAGAGGTGCGGCAACAGGTCGTCGTGGACTCGGTGATCAAGAACGGCGAAGTGCGCACTGTAGGGGACAAGCGGTTCATCAAGATGGCGGAGAAGTTCGTCAACATCGACGAGCTAAACATCAACCTCATCGATTCGGTTAACCCGTTCCAGCGAGCGTTCGAGGTCATCTCGAGGTCGGTGACGACTTCGGTGCTGCGGATCATCCAGGACCAGATCACTGCCACCCGAGTCGAGTTCACCGAGGAAGAGGCGCTGGCCCTCGTTCCCCGGATCAAGAACTGGATTAAGGTCAACGATCGGAAACCGGACCCGAGGGCCGAGGACCCGACTGAGAAGCGGTATGCAGACGCACTGCTGTGGCTCCAGCGGGCCAAGCAGAAGCTTGAAGCACAGAAGCGCGCGACTGAGATGGTGGAGAGCGAATGAGCGATTACGACGACGTCCTCGAAGCAGCACCGTCCTCCCTGCAGGACCTCATCGACAACGACCTCGACGGGCTCCTCGACGCGCCCGAGAAACCCAAGAAGATCACCTCGTCCGACCGGCTCGAGCGGGCGTTTCTGGAAATTGTGGAGTTCCGCCGGACGCACGGGCGTCTGCCTAGCTCGGCGACCCGAGAGGTCGCCGAGCGGAAGCTTGGGGCCCGGCTCGAAGGTATCCTCGCCAACGACGAGAAGATCGCAGCGCTCAAACACCTCGACACGGAGTTCGAGCTGCTGGCAATAGAGGCAGCTCCTGAGTCGCTGGACGATCTTTTTGAGAGTGATGACCTGGACGATCTGCTCGGCGACGACTCCGGCATCCTCGACGTGTCGGATCTGCCCGTGATCAAGCGTCCCGAGGCTCCGGACTCGGTTGCCCAGCGGGTGAAGTCCGAGGACTTCGACCTGTTCGAGCCGCTGTTCAAAACGAAGCACGCCGAGCTGGCCCAGGGCACGTACAAGCTGATGCCCTTCACTGGCATGGATCTCATCCGCGAGGGTGTGTTCTTCGTGCTGAGCGGCGTCATGTGTTTTGTTGCAGAGGTCGGCGAGGACGTCGACCTGATCGTTGGTGGTAGGCCGAGGCAGAAGCAGCGCCTGCGCGTCGTCTTCGAGAACGGCACGGAGTCGGCGATGTACAGGCAGAGCCTCATGACCCGTATGTACGAGGCGCAGGGCCAGGTCCTGGCGCGGACCGGCCACGATGCGGACGAGGTCCTCGACGCGGACGTGGAGAGTGGTCATATCTACGTGCTGCAGTCGCTCAGCGACGACCCCCAGATCGCGGGAATGAAGGACCTTCACAAGATCGGTTTCTCCACCACCAAGGTCGAAACCCGCATCAAGAACGCGGCGCATTCGCCAACCTACCTGATGGCACCCGTGAAGGTGCTGGCGGACTACCAGCTCTTCAACGTGCGTGCATCGTGGCTGGAGCATCTCTTGCACCGAGTGTTTGCCGAGGTGCGTCTGGATCTGACGCAGGTCGACCGGAAGGGACGCGATTACGACCCCTCGGAGTGGTTCGTGGTGCCGCTGGAGATCATTAACAAGGCCGTTGCGATGATTATGTCCGGCGAGATCACCGACTATGTCTACGACGCCCAGCTCAAGGAACTCGTCGAACGACAAAAGGGAATGACCAATGGCGGTTGAGATGGGCTTGTGGCGGGCAGAGGGCGGCCAACTCAGCCGGATCGTGCCGGTATCAATCGGCTTGGAATCCCAGTTGGAGGGCTACATCGAGTCTGACCCGTCAGTGCTTGGCGAGCCGCTTCTCGTCATTGGCCGGCAGGTTCCGACGGCACATGGGGGATTCGTAGATCTGCTCGCGCTGGACGAAACGGCGTCGCTGCACGTAATCGAACTCAAACGCGACAAAACTCCACGCGATGTTGCCGCTCAAACCCTCGATTATGGCTCGTGGGCAGCAACCCTTGGCCGAAGCGATATCGACAATATCTTCGCCACCTACCGTCCAGGCCTTGCTCTTGAAGAAGCGTTTGCCGATCGTTTCGGCGACACTCTTCCGGAAGAGGTCAACACTGCACAAGAATTTACAATCGTTGCCGCCAGCGTTGACAACGCTACCGAGCGCATCGTGCGGTTCCTCAATGAAGACTTCGATGTTCCGATCAACGTCGTCTTCTTCAGACATTTTCAGGACAACGGATCTTCGTACCTTGCCCGCAGCTGGCTGGTCGATCAGAGCGAACAAGCCAAGTCGTCCATTTCCGCGATCTCGCGGAAGAATAAGACACGTGAGCCTTGGAACGGGTCTGACTGGTACGTCTCATTTGGTGAAGAGCCAACAGGCCGGCAATGGGTCGACGGCATGAAGTACGGTTTCGTCTCGGGCGGCGGCGGCAAGAGATACTCTCAGACGCTCAAGAATCTGCCGATTGGTGCCAGAGTCTTCGCCTACATTCCCAAGATTGGGTATGTAGGAGTTGGTACCGTCGCCGGCGAAGCCCAGCGATACGACCAAAGCACGCTTCTCGTGAACGGGGCCGATCGACAGCTGCATGAACTCGACCTCTCCGGGAATTATCGCCACGAGGGCGATGAGAACGACGACAATGCTGAATGGGTTGTTCCGGTCGAATGGATACGGGCCGTTCCACAAGCGCAGGCCGTGCGGAAAACGGGTCTTTTCGCCAACCAGAATACGGCTACAAGGCTGCGAAACCAGTTCACGATCGAGCACGTGACCGCTGCTTTCGGGCTTGATGGCTGAGCATCGGCGGATGGCCCATCGAGAGTTATGCGGACAAGAGCGGTCGCGAGTAGCAGGCCTAACCCTCGCCTGAGGCGACGCTCGTGTCGAACCAAGCCACGATGGGAGAATCGTGAGGATGACGACGGCGCTTCCCGATCTCTGGACCGACTGGTGCTCCGTCACGGGCGTGCCCACCCATAAGATCGACGAGGTATCGCTCTCGTGTTTCTCGCAGCAGGCGCAGCCGTCCCAGGCTGTGCTCGCGGCTCTGCGCCGGCGGCTGGCTCCCATAGATCCCGTCGCCCCGGCCTGGCCGCGCGGGCACCGGGACGACCCTGATTCCCTGCAGCGGTTGATCCGGCGCGCAACGGCGATCATCCAGCACCCGGACACCCACTGGGTTTTCCGGCTGCGGCTGCGGCGGATGCTGTTCGCGGCGGTGCTGCTGGCACGTCGCACCCACGGAGGCCTCGGACTGGACAGGTCAGCTGCGCTGGGACTGCGGCCGGACGGAATGCACCGGGTGCGCGGGCAGATCGGTGTCGCCCCGGAACCGGATGCCTGTCCGGCATGCGCCACCTGGTCGTGGCTCGATGTGATCGGCACCAACAGCGGGTGGTCGCACGGCTCCGTCCGCGCCCTGGGGAACCGCCGCGACGAAGACGGCCCCGCGCACCGGCACCTGCGGCCGGACCCCAATCCGGACTGGCACCTCTGCGTCGGCATGCTGCCAGCCGTGGACCGCTGGGGATGGATCGATGCCTACCGCTCCATGCACCCATCCTCGCTGTCGGCGGTCATCAGTGCCGCAGCCCTGCTGCTCGACAGTCCGGAGCCCGCACCTGCGCCGGTGCCTGCTGCAGCTGCGATGCCGGCCAGCCCCAGGCGGCAGATGTCGCGCGAGGAGGAAGAGCAGATCCTCAAGCGCGCCGATGAACTGACCGCGCGCGTCGAGGCGATCCTTCGCGAGTTCGACACCGGCCGATAAAGTCGTGTGTATGGGATTCAACTGGGAGCAGGTCCTCGGGACCAATGGTGCAGGCCTCTCCGATACCTACGACCAGAGCGCCTCGGACGAGTTGTACCAGGACCACCCGAGCGCGGCTCCGCCAGCAGGTCCGGAAGACCCGGGCGATGAGGTCGTCCGCCTGCCGTTCGACGAGAGCTGAGCGCAGACCGACGTGAGGCATGACTGGCTCCCGGACCGCCACCTCGGCGTTGCCGCCACACTGGCACATGCAGAGGAGCTGATCGGACAGGTTTCCGCACTGCTGTTCGCCTACCAGACGCAGCCCGAGGGCATCTTCGGGCTGGTCGAAGTGCCCACGACCGCCGCGTTCAGCTGCACAGTCGTTGGGCGCGTGGCTCCGATCCCACGGAAAGTGCCGCTCCTCGTAGCCGACGCGCTCGTGACGCTTCGGGCTGCGCTCGAACACACCCTTTTCGCAGAGGCCGAGTTCCTGGACGGTGCGCCCCTCGACGCGAAGGCGGCCAAACTGGTCGAAGTGCCTGCCTCGGACACCTGGGAGAAATTTGAGGACTGGAAGAAAAAGCGGGCCCGCAATGGGCCTCCGTCGCTGCGAGGGCGGGGAGAGCTCGCCCGACGGCTGGAGGCCCTGCAGCCGTTCCACCGTCGGATGGAGCCGCAGTCCCATCCTCTTGCCCGGCTTGTGCTGCACACCAATCATGCGAAGCACAGGATGCCGGCGATCACCGCGGTCCGCCTGGCTGCCATGTACGAGGACGACCGGATGCCCCGTTCAATCCGTGATCTTGCGCCTCGGCCCGAGGAACCGCTGCGTGTCGGCGAGGTCATCGCCCAGACACCCATCGGCACGAAGGTCCCCGTCACCCTGTTCCCGACAGTCGGGATCAATCGGCCGGGTACTGACCGGTGGCCGGTGCTAATCGAGGAGCTGGAGGAGATCGCCCACTGGGTACGCACGCAAGCCGTTCCGCGCCTGATCACAGGGACCGAGCCACCCGAGCCTGGGCTTCCGACGCGCTACGAGATCTCCGTCGGACATGAGGACGAGCGCCAGGCGATGTCGGCGGGGTCGACGACATCGGCCGGGGAACGCCACAAAAAGGCCTTGGTTGCAGCATCGGCGCGTGGCGATCTAGCCGAGATGATCAGCATGATAGATGGCTCCCCGAGCGAACCGCAGATCGCCAGGTGGCTGGCTCAGCTGAACGATGAGGAGGTGCTCGAACAGATGTCGCGGCTGCGGGTGGCATTCGACTACGACCCCGAGGTCGAGCGGCACAATCTCGAAGTCCTGAAGGGCTGTCGAGATGCGGCGCTCAGGTTCGGGGACAGCGACGGGCCCCACAAGAAGTAAGCTGGGTCCCCTCGACGGGATGCCCGTTTTGGGACATAACCGCAGGTCAGGGCGCATGCACGCTTAAGTGTGCACTCCTCCAGGGGCTGGGAAGACCATGCTTGCCGAGCGGTTGCCGGGATTGCTTCCAGACCTTGGAGACAAGGCGGCAATGGAAGTCACGGCGATCCATTCCCTGGCGGCGGTGCGGTCATCCTTGACCACTCTGATACGCAGGCCGCCATTCGAAAATCCCCACCATAGTGCCACCGCGGCGGCAATTATCGGTGGTGGTTCCGGCTTGCCGAGGCCTGGTGCCGCCTCACGCGCGCACCGCGGCGTGCTGTTCCTTGACGAGGCGCCCGAATATGAGCGACGAGTCCTGGATGCCCTTCGCCAGCCGCTGGAGAGTGGGGAACTGGTGATACACCGGTCCGCCGGAACAGCAGCGTACCCGGCCCGATTCCAGCTCGTTCTCGCTGCCAATCCCTGTCCTTGCGGAAAGGCGTCAGGCAAGGGCGTGGAGTGCACCTGTACGCCCCTGATGCGCCGTCGCTATTTTGCCCGCATGTCAGGCCCTTTGCTGGACCGGGTGGATATCCAACTCCAAGTCCAACGCGTGTCACTTGCCGACTTCGGTCAGGCACAGATGGAAGAAGACACCGGTGCAGTCGCCGCGCGGGTGCAGGCCGCTCGGCGTCGGCAATATGACAGGTTGGGGTACTTGGGGCTGGACGCAAACTCCCAAGTACCAGGCCGTATTCTCCGAGGCGAGTTGAAGCTGCATCCCCGCACGACGCACATTCTCGATACGGCACTGGAACGAGGCATCCTCACCGCAAGGGGCTACGACCGCGTGCTGCGGTTGGCGTGGACGTTGGCGGACCTGGAACACAGCGAGGCTCCGGACGCTGACCACATTGGCCAGGCACTGGGCCTGCGTCAGGCAGCCGCCGCATGAATGCTTTGGAGAAGGAACGGATTGCCCGGGCGGCATTATCCCGGCTCATGGAGCCGCAGGACACTGTGGGGCTCGCACTCGTCCGCGCAGCCGGTGCCGTGGAGGCAGTGGGGATTGCTACAGGAGAGGTGGCCACAGGGGCGGCGCTGGAGCAGGAAATCTCCTCCTTACTCGCCGAAGAGGCGGGAACATCAACCTGGGCGGGCTTACCGGCGAGCTTGCGGCGCTGGGCACCCCGTATCGCCGATCTCGCGCCGGAGCGGGACATCGAGACGATGCGCCGGCTGGGTGGGCGGTTGATTGTCCCGGGAGATGATCTATGGCCCGAGCAATTGGAGGACCTCGGCCTTCAGGAACCGCTGTGCCTTTGGTGGCGTGGACACGAGGAACCCCTTCCTCCCGCCCGGCAGACTGTGGCCCTTGTGGGATCCAGGGACAGCACGAGCTACGGTGCATCAGTGACGGGCGACTTCGCTTATGGTCTTGCCCAAAGAGGCTACACAGTGGTCTCTGGTGGTGCATACGGGATCGACGCACACGCCCATCGAGGGGCCCTCAGCGGCGGGGTTGCCCGCATACCAACCGTCGCCGTCATGGCAGGGGGAGTGGACCGCTTCTACCCCTCCGGCAACGAGGACCTGCTCCGCGCGGTCTCGCATCAAGGGGCAGTCATTTCAGAAGTTCCGCCCGGTTCTGCCCCCACTCGATACCGGTTCCTGCAAAGGAACCGATTGATAGCGGCCTTGGCGGCGGTGACTGTGGTGGTTGAGGCCCGGTGGCGTTCAGGTGCCCTCAATACCGCCCACCATGCCGAGACCCTCGGTCGAGTGGTGGCCACTGTTCCCGGGTCCATCCACAGTGCCAACTCGGCAGGCTGCCATCGGTTACTCAGGGACGGTGGCGCCATATGCGTAACAGACGTAGGGGAGATCGCGGAACTGGCCGGAAGGATCGGAGAAGGAGCTCCAGATGAGAAGGAGGCGCCTCCCGCGATCCACGACGGTTTGTCGCTGGAGGATTTGATCCTGCTGGATGCCCTTCCCCTCCGGTCCGCAAGTTCTGTGGAGAAGTTGACGGTCGTGGCGGGCCTCAGCCCCGAGTCGGTGCGTGCGGGACTTGGACGCCTTGGCCTCTTGGGTCTCGCCGTTTCGGAGAGGGGAGCGTGGAGCCGGACCAAGAAGAATTAGGCGACGCCGGCAAAAGGCATGTCAGACGTGATCTCGGGGACCGCTGCTGGCACAGTTGGGAGGGTGAACGAAGAATCATTGCCTGGCAGTCTCAAGGGTGCTGTCAAGGCTTTTGGACGGTACTTGCAAGGCGAACGCGCGAGATCGCCGCATACTGTCCGTGCCTACCTGGCAGACGTTGAAAGCCTCCTGGGGTTCGCGGCGCACGAGGGCATCCAAGAACTCGAAGACCTCGAACTTGGTTGCCTGCGCCGGTGGCTGGGTGCGCAGAGTGAGTCCGGAATGTCCAGAGCGACCCTTGCCCGCCGTGCTGCGACTGCTCGATCTTTCATGGGCTGGGCCCTCCGTGAAGAACTCATTGCAACAGATCCATCCGTGCGGCTGCGCGCACCCAAGCGGGAAAAGACATTGCCGGGTGTTCTCCAACAGCAACAGGTCACCCGGATCGCCAATGACTTGAAGTCCGCAGCTCAAGACGGGGCGGCGATGCCCGTCCGAAACCGGGCCATGGTGGAGCTGCTGTACGCGACGGGCATCCGTGTGGGTGAGCTTGTCGGCTTGGATGTAGACGACCTCGACTTTGACCGGCGCACATTGCGCGTAGTGGGCAAGGGAAACAAAGAACGGACCGTTCCATTCGGGATTCCGGCCTCCTTGGCCTTGGACGACTGGCTCCGGCGTGGCCGACCCGCGCTCGTTAAACCGAGCAGCGGCGCGGCGCTGTTTCTGGGAGTGAGGGGTCACCGGGTGGATGCGCGGCAGGTCCGAGCTGTGGTGAACGGGCTGCTCCAAGCGTTGGGAGATACCTCAGCCACGGGACCACACGCATTCAGGCACAGCGCGGCGACCCATCTGCTGGATGGGGGAGCCGATTTACGGGCCGTGCAAGAGATTCTTGGGCACAGCAGCCTTGCGACTACCCAGATCTACACGCACGTCTCCGTCGACAGGCTTCGGAAAAGCTACCAGCAAGCCCACCCACGGGCCTGAAACATGACGCCGCCGCCGTCGCACTGGCGGAATCCAGCACCGTACGGCAAAATGAAAGCAACAAGGGGGAACCTTCAATTTATGGATGAAGGTTAGCTCTGCGTCAATTGCGGTCCGACGTGGGATACGATCGGGCTGGTTACAAGAAAAAGTAAATAGCTGCAGGCAAGCGTTCCATGGCACCTCGCAGCAGCTGCAATCCATCCAGGCAGAGGACGTTGGGGAAGACGTACCTACAGCTATGGAGGATGGAATGTCTGTTGCAACAACCCGCGGTGTCCTGTTTGTGCACTCGGCGCCTACTGCCCTATGCCCGCATGTTGAGTGGGCCATCGGATCGGTCGTGGATAAGCGGACCGATCTTGAGTGGACCCCACAGCCTGCTGCGCCTGGAATGTTCCGGGCAGAGTTGTCTTGGACCGGCTCGCCCGGTACCGGGGCGCTATTGGCGTCGGCTCTTCGCGGCTGGGCGCATTTGCGCTATGAAGTCACCGAGGAACCGAGCCAGGGCGTAGACGGGGCCAGATGGTCACACACCCCTGAACTGGGGATCTTCCACGCCGTTACGGACGTTCACGGCAACATCATGGTCAGCGAAGACCGCATCCGGTACGCCTACGAGTCGGGCGCAGGTGACCCCTCTGCGGTCTACCACGAGCTGTCACTGGCCTTGGGTGAAGCTTGGGACGAAGAGCTGGAGCCGTTCCGGCACGCCGCCGAAGGAGCCCCGGTGCGCTGGCTGCACCAAGTTGGCTAACTGGCGTTATAAGAGAACACATCACCAACGAAACATCCCATAGCAATGGCAATGGCCCCACCGAGCGGCGGGGCCATTGCCATATCCAGCTATGGAAGGCTGCTCGTTCAGACGTTGCGTACGGCGATGACGGCGTTGTGTCCGCCAAAGCCGAAGGAGTTGCTCAGTGCGACGATGTCTCCGGATGGCAGGTCCCGAACGGAGGTCACAACATCCAAGGGGATCTCCGGATCCTGGTTCTCGAGGTTGATGGTGACCGGTGCCTTGCGTTCGTAAACTGCCAGGACCGTCAACACCGCCTCAACGGCTCCGGAAGCGCCCAGAAGGTGACCCATCTGGGACTTGGTAGCGGAGACGGCCACGTTGTCCACGTGGCTCCCCAGGGCCGCTCGTAGGGCCGTGTACTCAGGCTTGTCACCGACGGGCGTCGATGTAGCGTGGGCGTTGACGTGGACAACGTCCTCTGCCTGGATGCGACCGTCGAACATCGCAGCCTTGAGGGCACGCGTGGCGCCCAAGCCTTGGGGATCCGGCGCCGTGATGTGATATGCGTCAGCTGTCACCGATGTTCCGGCCAGCTCGGCGTAGATACGCGCGCCGCGGGCGAGTGCGTGTTCCTCGGCCTCCAGCACCAAGGCGCCAGCGCCTTCACCCATAACGAAGCCATCGCGGTCGACGTCGTACGGTCGGGACGCACGTTCGGGATCGTCGTTGCGACGGGACAGCGCTTGCATGGACGAGAAAGCAGCCATGGGCATGGGGTGGATGGCAGCTTCGGCGCCGCCGCACACCACCACGTCTGCCTTGCCGGATCGGATGAGCTCCAAGCCAAGGTGCATGGCTTCGGTACCGGAGGCGCACGCGGAAACCGGAGTGTGGGCACCGGCGCGGGCCCCCAGATCCAGGCTTACCGCGGCAGCTACGCCGTTAGGCATCAGCATGGGGACCGTCATGGGCAGGACCCGGCGGGGGCCCTTCTCCCGGAGGGTGTCCCAGGCATCCAAAAGTGTCCAGACGCCGCCGATGCCGGTAGCGAAGGCAACAGCCAACCGGTCGTGGTCTATTTCGTCGATACCTGAGTCAGCCCATGCTTCCCGGGCAGCGATAACGCCGAACTGGGTTGAAGGATCCATGCGCTTGGCCTCCACACGGCTCAAAACATCAAGCGCAGGTACGGAGCATCGGGCCGCAAAGTGGACGGGGAGGTCGTACTTGGCCACCCACTCGTCACCGAGCGTGTGGGCACCGGAGACCCCTTTCAGCGCGTTCTGCCACATTGTGGGTACGTCGCCGCCGATGGGAGTGGTGGCCCCCAGACCGGTTATGACTACTTTGCGTGCCATGCGATCACTCTCTGTCGGATCAGCCGTTCCGCTCGCGGGTTCGCAGCGGGGGCAAAAAATCGTTGGGTGTTACTGCGACTGTGCCGGGCCCAGGGATAAAGCTCCGGGCCCGGCACAGCTGGTGTCAGGACTAGGCCTGTGCGTTGGCGATGAAGCTGACGGCGTCGCCGACCGTCTTGAGGTTCTTGACTTCCTCGTCCGGGATGCGAACGCCGAACTTCTCCTCAGCGTTGACCACGATGGTCATCATGGAGATGGAGTCGATGTCCAGGTCCTCGGTGAAGGACTTGTCCAGCTCCACGGCTTCGGGTGCAAGGCCGGTCTCTTCGTTAACGATTTCAGCCAGGCCGGCCAGGATTTCTTCGTTGCTAGCCATTGTTGGCTCCTTTTCTTGTTTGTACCGGCTGACGCCGGAAAGGGGGCAAACCGCGGTTACGGTTTGGGTTTGTAGGTCGTTTTACGGCAGGACCACTACCTGCGCACCAAACACCAGTCCGGCGCCGAAGCCGATCTGTAGGGCCAGCCCGCCGCTAAGCTCCGGGTTTTCCTTGAGCAGGCGGTGGGTGGCCAAAGGGATGGAGGCCGCAGATGTATTGCCCGCCTCGGCGATATCCCTGGCGACGACGACAGTCTCCGGAAGCTTAAGCTTCTTCACCATCTCATCAATGATCCGCATGTTCGCTTGGTGGGGGACGAACGCTGCGAGGTCGCTGGCTTCGATTCCGGCGACGTCGAGGGCTTGCTGCGCCATCTTGGCCATTTCCCAGACTGCCCACCGGAAAACGGTTTGACCGTCCTGGCGCAGTGTCGGCCACACATCCTGCGTGGCGGAGATGAGCGCGAGGTCATCGGTTTCGTCCGAGTGCCGGGCTGACTCACCCAGTGCGCGGACGTCTTCAAGGGAATGCGTCATTCCGATCGCATCCCACTTGCTCCCATCCGAACCCCACACCGAGGGGCCGATGCCGGGAGTCTCCGATGGCCCCACCACAACGGCACCCGCGCCGTCACCAAGGAGGAACGAGATAGTCCGTTCGTGGTTGTCGATGACATCCGACAGTTTCTCGGCGCCGACAACAAGAACGTAAGTCGCGGCACCGGATCGGACAAGGGCGTCCGCTTGGGCCACACCATAGCAATACCCCGCGCAGGCGGCCGAGATGTCATAGGCCGGGGCCGGCGTCGCACCCAAACGCTCGGTCAGCGCAGCGGCAGCCGACGGTGTGGCGTAGGGGTGGGTGACGGTGGAGACGATGACGGCGCCCAACTGCGAAGGGTCAATTCCAGCTTGCTGGATCGCCTCCCGGGCTGCGCCTTCGGCCATGTCGATGACGCTGACATCGGCAGCGGCGCGGTGACGGGTGATGATGCCGGTGCGCTGGCGAATCCACTCATCGGAGGAATCGATCCATTGGCAGACGTCCTCGTTGGTGACAATCACGTCGGGGCGGTACGCGCCAATCCCCAGAATGCGGGCGTTCGCGTTGACCGGGGCTTGCTTCAGTACGGGAGTGCTCATGCCTGTCCCTCCAGTTCGGCGAAGAGTGCGAGGGCCGCGGACAGGTCCTCCGGTGTTTTGACGGCGACGGTCTTCACCCCGGGCATTCCCCGTTTGGCGAGGCCCGCGAGTGTTCCTGCAGGGGCCAACTCGATAACGCCGGTAACCCCACGCTGCACGAGGGTTTCCATGCACTGGTCCCAACGAACGGGGCGGGATACCTGGGCAATCAAGCTGTCGACGGCGGCAGGACCTGCCGTGACTTCCTGGCCGTTGTAGTTGGACAGCAGCGGAACCGATGGGCTCTGCGGTGAGAGCGAGGGCTTCAGGGCTTCGAGTGCGCTGACCGCGGGGGCCATGTGCGATGTGTGGAAGGCACCCGCGACCTTCAGCGGAATGACGCGTGCTTTCGCAGGCGGGTTCTCAGACAAGGCTTTCAACTGGTCAAAGGTGCCCGCGGCCACTGTCTGGCCTGCACCGTTGACGTTGGCGGGCGTTGCGCCGGAAGCCTCGATGGCTGCCAGGACTTCGGCAGGGTCTCCGCCCAAAACCGCGCTCATGCCGGTGGGAGTGACTGCTGCTGCCGCTGCCATGCTGTTGGCCCGTTCCCGGACGAAGGTCATGGCCTCGGCTTCAGTGAGGACACCTGCGAGGGCCGAGGCCGTGATCTCGCCCACCGAGTGCCCGGCCAGGATGACGGGAAGGGTGCTGAGTTCGACGTCGAACAATGACTTGGCCGCAATCAAGCCAGCCGCGACAATCAGCGGCTGCGCTACTGCGGTGTCCTTGATGGTCTCTTCATCGGACGTGGTCCCATGGGCCTTGAGGTCAATGCCTGCGATCTCGCTTAATGCGGCCAAATGGCCCTCAACGGAGGGGAGCTCCAGCCAAGGGGCCAGAAATCCGGGGGTCTGGGAGCCCTGTCCAGGGCAGACGATTGCAAGCACGTATCCAGCTTTCCAAATTGCCACGTGATCCACTGGTGTTTGCGTACACCAAGCTCACTGGGTCAGTTTGTAGGAAGTCTACAACGGTTCAGTGCTGGGAACGTGACGCATGACGGTCGGGAGCGGCCTTCGGTTGGGCCGAAAGCCGTCCCACGACCAGCGCTGTTTGCAGCACAAACGCTTCCCGCGGAAGCAGCGGATCCCAGCCTGTCACGTCGCAGACACGCTTCAAACGGTAGCGCACGGTGTTGGCATGGACGAACAGTTCGCGGGCCGTTGCCTCCAGCGAATGACCCAATTCGAGATAGGTGCCGAGCGTCTCCACCAAGCCGTTTGAGGCTGCGAGAAGGGGCCGGTAAATGTTTTTGATTAGTGACCGGCGTGCTGCGTCATCACCGGACACCACCCTTTCAGGCAGCAGGTCGTCTGCGGCGACGGGGCGGGGAGCGGAAGGCCACGCCCGCGCCGCCGTGAGTCCGGCGAATGCCGCTTGAGCGGAACTGCTCGCTTCCAAAAGTGAACCGGCTTCCGGCCCGTAGACCACTGCACCGGGGGCAAATAGTTCGCTGAGTTTGACGTACGCCGTGTCCCGATCGTGGACGCCGCCCAGAATCAGGATGAGCCGGTCTCCCTGGATCCCCACCAAGGCATCCTCGGCGAATCGTCCGGCCATGCGTCGCAGCTCGCTCACGTAACTTGCACTCGGTTCCGACGGCGAATTGCCCACCATCACCGTGAAGCGCTCTTGGGCTTTCCACCCCAGCGCCGCGATCCTTGACCGCAAGGCATCCGTATTCTCGCCGCGCAGGATGGCGTCCACGATGAGGGCTTCGAGCCGTGTATCCCACGAGCCGCGGGACTCGGCGGCGCGTGCATAGACGTCTGCGGCGGCAAACGCAACTTCCCGGGAGTAGCGCAGGACGGCTTCGCGCAGGGACGGCTGGTCCGATTCCGGCGCGATCACCGGGACTTGGTCCTCAACGACTTCCACCACGATGCGAATCAACTGCAGCGCTTTTTGCAAGCTGATGGAACGGGTCAGTTCAGTGGGGGCGTTGCCGAACACGTCGGTGAGGATCCACGACGGCGAACTCGGCCTCTCGTACCACGTGACAAACGCGGCGATTCCATTCTGGGCCACGAGGCCCAAGGCTGAACGTTCGTCCGAGCTGAGCCGGCTGTACCACGGCAGGGACTTTTCGAGTTGCCGCATGGTGCTGGTGGACAACTGCCCCACGTTGGCGCGAAGCTGACGCAGGGTCTCAGCCTTTTCCGGCGTTAAGGCCGGTGCTGCTGCTTTGCGCTTAGACGTGGTTTTGCTGGGCTCTGCCATGGAAAGAGCATACGGCCCAGCTCTCTGAAGCTCCATTTGTGAGAAGGCTACAAGAGACGTTGTTGCTGGTCACCCCGCGGAGGCCTCCGGATACCGCGTTAAAGCCCGACGGCGGCCGTCACCTTTCGGTGCCGGCCGCCGTCGCGGTAGTGCTTGTGCAGCTGTGGTCGGTCCAGCCGACTTTGTTAGGCGTCTCCGCCTGCTCCGCCGGTGGTGCCGGCGTTGACGTCCAGCAAGCGGTACTTCTCGATGGCCAGCTCCGGTGCACTTGCGTCAACTTCTCCCTTGGCGGCGAGGAGTTGGAGTGTTTTGGTGACGATGGAGTGGGTGTCGTTTTTGAAGTAGCGGCGTGCGGCTTGGCGGGTGTCGGAGAAGCCGAAGCCGTCTGCTCCGAGGGAGGCGAAGTCGTTGGGGATGAATTGGCGGATTTGGTCGGGGATGGCTTTCATGTAGTCGGTCACGGCGATGACGGGGCCGGTTTTGCCGGTGAGTTGTTCGGTGATGAAGGGGGTGGGTGCGGGTTGGCCGGGGTTGAGGAAGGCGTGTTCTTCGGCGGCGAGTCCGTCGCGTCGGAGTTCGTTCCAGGAGGTTACTGACCAGACGTCCGCGGCCACGTTCCAGTCTTGGTGGAGGATGCGGGCGGCTTCGAGGGCCCAGGGCACGGACACGCCGGAGGCGAGGATCTGCGCGGTGGGCCGGTTGGTTTCGCCTTGGGGGGCGTCGGCGAGGTGGTAGATGCCTTTGAGGAGCCCGTTGACGT
>NZ_JARVRJ010000005.1 GCF_030209745.1 Arthrobacter sp. fls2-241-R2A-200 | reverse complement strand
CCAGGATCTTGTTCTTGCCTTCGGGGGTGGTGAGGTAGCGGCCGTAGTCGCGGACTGTTTCCTCGGAGAACCAGCGCAGGAACTCGGCCCCGTAGGTGACCTCGCCGCGGGCCTCGGCAAGGGGTTTGCCCATTTCCAAGGTCATCAGCAGCGCGAAGTCCTCGGCGCGTTCGGTGACCAGGTCGAAGGCGCGGCGCAGGATCTCGGCCCGCACGCGGGGCGCGGTGCGTGCCCAGGAGGCCTGGGCGGCGTCCGCTGCGTCCAGCGCCGCGACCGCGTCTTCGCTGGTGGCGGAAGCGAGGGTGGCGAGCACCTGCCCGGTGGCGGGATCGTGCACATCGAACGTGCCGCCGTCGGACGCCTCCACCCATTCGCCGTTGATCAGCAGGCCAGTGGGAACAGACGCGAGCAGTTCGGTTTCGCGGTCAATCGTCAAAGTCACGTTTTCGGCCACGTGGGGCTCCTTACTATGCGTAGCTCGGGTGTCTGAGAGTTCAACCGGCTGGGTTCATGGCGGGGATGGCTGGAAGTGGAGATGGACCACGCGGGAACCTCTTGGAGGTCATGGTTCTCCTGTCCGGTGTGGTGCTGCCTCGATGACGGCGTCCAGCCAGGGGACTCGGTTGGAGAAACGGCTGATTTTGGAGGGGATGCTCCAGCGGTAGGTGTCGTGTTCGTCGTTGATGGTCAGTCTGCGGCGGGTGGTTGTCGCGGTGAAGGTGTGCACCAGCCAGGGGTTTCCCTCGTGGTCGGGGATCAGGAGTTGTTCTCCGCGTTGAAAATCGGCGAGGTCATCTCGCGTGAGTCCTGCTTCTTCCTCGATCTCGGTCAGTGCTTGTTGTTCCGGGCTCACGTCCGGCTCGAGGTACCCGGTGATGCAGTGCCAGAGACCGCGTTCGTGTCCCACGGACTGGCTGCGCTTGAAGAGAGCGATCCGCCCGCGCCACTGAACGACGGCCGCGATAACTTCTCGGGGGAGTCTGTTGGTGGGATTGGGGTCCTCGCGGACCGTCGTTGGCAGTGTCAGGGCGCTCATGTGGTGCTCCGGATGTTGCAGGTTTTCACAGGTGGGAGTAGTGGGTGTTGCGTACTGTACGGGTGAGGAACTGGTCGCTGGTCATCACTTCACACATCGGTGAGAGGAGGTCAAGGAGGGCCAGCGTTTGTTGCTGGGCTTGATCGGTGACGGCGGCGCAGGCATCGGAAATGACGGTGACGAAACGTCCGGCGTCAATGGCGCCAAGCGCAGTGGACAGGACGCAGCAGTCAGTGGCTACTCCGGTCAGGATCATTTCCGTCCCTTCCGGGACGAGGGCTGCCAGCTGTGGCCCCCACTTGGAGAACGTCGACGCGTCAACTACCGTTGCCCCGCCTGGGACATCCAAGGTGATGTCCCAGGCGTTGGAATCGGCTGGGTATCGCATCTCGTTCCAGCGCTGGTAGTAAGCGGCCCAAGCGCCGTGTTCGGCCTCGTCCCGGACGAAGCGGGTGAACACGGCGCTGGATCCGCATTCGCGCTGGAGCCGTTCGATAACCGGCACGATCTCGTCGTAGCGGGGAACCTGCCATTGCCCCTCGTCCTGGAAGACCCGCTGCATGTCGATGACGACGAGCCTGGCCATGCCGGGGCGAGGGGCGCCGGTCACAGCGTTTGTCCGGCGGGGGTGCGGTCCAGCATCTCGTGGCCGGAGAGGCGCTGACGCCGGTGGGTGGCGAAGTAAACACCGACCGCGACGGCGGCTCCGACGTAGTAGGAAAGGTCACCGATCCCCGGGAAGGCTGCGGCGATGGGGCCGGTATAGATGGAGGACATCCAGAAGGGGGAGGAAAGGACGACGCCGGCGGCCCAGGCCACGAAGCCCCACTCGAATTTGCGGGACTTGTCGAACAGTTCCCGCAGGCCGCGGTCGGTGCGTCGGCCGCCGAACAGGTAGTCGCAGACCAGGACGGCGACGTAGGGGGCGATGCAGTAGGCGGTCAGGTTCAGGAAGGCGGTGAAGCCTTCGTTGAATCCTGTCTGGCCCCACTGGGCCACCAGGTAGGAGGCGATGCAGATGAAGATAACTGCGGTGTGCCGCTTGACCGGTACGCCCATCGTTTGGATGGAGATGGCGCCGCCGTAGACGTTGAGGAAGTTCTGGGTAAAGGAAGATAGTGCGACGACGCCGAGGCCGACGGCGGCCCAGGGCCCCATGAGCTCTTTGAGGGCGCCGATGCTGTCGGACGCTGTGGTCGTGGTGCCCAGGAGGGTCCCGAGGATGCCCATCCAGACGAGGGTGACGAAGTTGCCGAGCATGGTGGCCCAGCCGGCGCCGCGCCGGTTCCCTGCGGTGTTGGGGAGGTAGCGGGAGTAGTCGGAGGCGAAGGGCATCCAGGCGACGATGAAGGAGAAGAACCAGCCGAAGAAGATGATCCACCCACCGACACCATCAAAGCCCTTGGCGGCGACGTTGAAGTCTGTTTCGACTCGTCCGTTGGCGGCGGCAACCACGGTGATGAAGACGAATCCGATTACCAGGACAAAGGAGAGGATCCGCTGCAGGAAATGGATCAGGTTATAGCCGATCACGGCAACGCCAAGCTGGATTCCCATGAGGGCCAGCGAGGAAAGCCAGAAAGGAATGTCGGTGAGCAGGGAGATAGCCTTGCCGCCCAGAATGACGGTGACGGCAGCCCAGCCGATGCCGGCGAAGACATTCACGTAGGCGACCGGGAAGAGGTTGCCGATGAAGCCAAGTGGTCCGCGGCCTTGCATTTGCTGCGGGACTCCGAGCCGGACTCCCATCTGTGACAGGTACCCCATTCCTGCTGAGGAGGTCACCCCGGCAAGGATGATGGCCAACGCCGCGGCCCAGAAGGGCAGCCCAAAGTAGGTGGCGCTGAAGCCCAGGACGACGATGGGGAAGTTCATCCCTGCGGCGAACCAGAGGAAGAACTGGGAGCGGGGTTTCCCGTGGCGTTCGACGTCGGGGATGTGTTCGATGCCGTAGGGCTCGATTTTGGTGAGGCTGTTGCGGTAGCCGCGGTCTTCGGCGACGCTGTCTTCACCGGCACGCATGGTGTCAGGGCTCATCTTATGTCCTAATGTGGAAGGCGCACCTTTGGTGCGCTGCTTACGAGCAGATTGGGTCGGCGCGGCTGGTGCCTGTCGGATGGTGGCCAGCCCCGCCGGCCTTTTTAGAGTTCGGCGAGTTCAGCGCCGTCGAAAAACCGTCCGGCCTTGTAAACCATCGGGGTGGTGTCGCTGGTTTCGGCGTGGCGGACCCGGCAGATAAAAACGGTGTGGGTCTTGGCCTGGAAGCGTTCCTGGATTTCTGCTTCCAGGGAAGCTGCGGAGCCGTCCAGCAGAGGGCTCCCGTTGGGTCCTTGGTGCCAGTCGAGTTCGGCGAACTTGTTGGGTGCTTTGGAGGCGAAAACCTTGACTGTGTCCAGCTGTTCAGTGCCAAGGATGTTGATGCCCAGGTGGCTTGAGGAGAAGAGGGCGGAATAAGTGCTCGAGGTCTTCTGGACGCAGACGAGCACCAGCGGTGGTTCGAGCGAAACGGAGCAGTAAGAGTTCGCGGCCAGCCCCTTGGGCGTCTCCCCTTCCTTCGTGGTGACCACCGTGACCCCGGTGATGAACTGCCGGTTGAAGGACTTCATCAGATCCGGGTCCAGTTCGGGGAAGTCCCCGCCGTCGGAGGCCGCCGGTGCGGCGATGCCGCGCAAGGGCCTGATGCCCAAGCCGGCAAGCAGTTCGCTGCCGTCCCAGGTCACCGACTCCGTAAGGATCTTCCCGTTTTCCAGCGTGAGGATGTTCGAGCCGCGGGTCTGGACGGTAAGTCCCGTCGGGGGTACTCCGAGGTATTCGTTGGTGTGGGTGCCGGTGGAGGTCCAGAAAACGGCAACGGTGCCATCTCCTTCGACGACGTCATCGACCGTAGTGCGCAGGTCGGGAAAAGCTTCCCGGACCGCCGAGATCTCTGACTTAAGGCCGGTAAGGTCAACGGTTGCGCCCGTTGCCTTGCTGGTACGCGTGTAACCGGGGGCTACCAAGCTGTCCAGGGCTTCTAAGTCACCCTTGTCCCAGGCTGCCAGCCACGCCGATGTAATAAGTGGTTCCAAGGTCTGTTGCATACCAATTACGGTAATGCAGCTCACAAGAGAAGGTCAAGAGGATCGAACTAATTCGCGGAAACTCCCGGTTTTAGGCAGTTTTCCAACGGATTCAGAAGAAGTGTTGACGCTCTTCATGTATGCAACATATGCTTTCATGTATGCAAGATGATCTCGTAACAGTAGGGGAGGCGGCCGAACAGGACGGCCTCCTGTATCGGATCCGCCGGCTTGTTCTGGGAGGCGACTTCCCTCCCGGGGCGGTCCTGCCGGAAGCTTTCCTGGCTCAGGAGTTCGATGTAAGCCGGACGCCGATCCGGGAAGCGTTGAAGCAGCTTCAGCACGAAGGTCTAGTGGAGATCCGCCCGAAGGTTGGCACCTTTGTACGGGAGCCCACGCGCAGGGAGATCATCGAGCTCTTCCAGCTCAAGGAATCCATGGAGGGGCTCGCGGCATCCCTGCTGGCCCGCCGAGGGGAGGTCGCGGAACTGGCTGTTTTGCGGCGGAATCTTGAAGAATCGGAAATGGCCTCGCTTACGCATGACACCGACGCGTACGCGCGGCTCGTCCACGAGTTCCACTGGACCATCGTCCGGGGTTCGGACAACACCAAGCTCGTGGAGCATTACGAGCGGCTCATGAACCAACTCGCCTACCAGCGGCTGGTCCTGCGCACGGTTGAACATCCCGGCCGGCTCGAAGCTTCCACGCGGGAACACCGCGCAGTCCTGGAAATGATCGAACACAAAGACCCCTTCGGAGCCGAATCTGCCATGAGGAACCACGTTCATGCCTCTTCGAGAGAGGCGCTGAGCGACCCGGCAACGGACCCCCGGCGTTAAACCCACCACGAAAGGAAGCCATGCGCTTCTCCATGAATGATGAGACCGAATGATGAACGACCAAAGATTCGGCATCCGCAAAATCGTCTACTACAGCGAAGAAATCCTGAGCGAGAACGGTCTCTCCCCGGCCAAGCCGGCAGTCCGCGCCACGGCAGCGGCAGTGGTCACCAACCCTTGGCTGGGTGGAAAGCCTACCGATGACCTCGGCGCCGAAGTAGTCCGGCTCGCCCCCGTCTTGGCACGCAAGCTCACCGATGTGCTTGCCGCCAACCTCGGCGGCGTGGAAGCGATCCAGGCGTTCGGCAAAGCGGCGATCGTCGGGACCGACGGCGAAATCGAACATGGCGCGGCGCTCATTCACACCCCTTTCTTCGGCAACCTGGTGCGTGAATTTTTCGAAGGCGAGTCGATCATCTGCTTCGCCGATGACCGCGCCGATGCCGGATCCTCGCTCGTCGTTCCGCTGTGGCACAAGAACGCGGCAGCAACACGGACCCACTACCAAACCATTACCACCCGCGTCAGTGACGCACCCCGCCCGGACGAGATCGTCGTCGTTGTCGGGGCCTCAACAGGCCCCCGGCCCCACTCCCGCATCGGTGACCGTCTCACCGATCCAATCGTCAAAGCAGAAACGCTAGGAGAACTTGTTCCATGAGCATCCGAAAAATCGTCACCGTCACCGAAGACATCCTCACCGAAGGGGGCCGGGAAGTCAGTCCCGCCGCCCGCGTCGCGGTGGTCGCAGCCATCGTCAAGAACCCCTGGGCCGGCCAGGGCTTCGTTGAAGACCTCTCCGAAGGCATCGACGCACACGCCTCCGACCTCGGCGCCCTGCTCGCCCCCCGAGTACTGGAAGCCCTCGGCGCGCCCGCCGAAGCGTACGGCAAAGCAGCCATCGTCGGGCTCAACGGCGAAATAGAGCACGGATCCGGGCTTATTCACACCCTCGCGTTCGGCAACCACTTCCGGGACGCCGCGAACGCCACCACGCTTCTGCCAGCCGTCGAAAAGCGCGGCCCCGCCGGTGTTATCTTCGACATCCCGCTCAAGCACATCACCGACGCGACCATCCGCTCCCACCACCAGAGCATCGAAATCCGCATCAATGATGCGCCACATGCTGATGAAATCGTGATCGCCCTCGCCGCCGCTGCCCAGGGCCGGCCCCAGCAACGCCTGGCAGCCTTCTCCACCGAAAAGAACTGAGGTGTCAACCGCCGTGAGCCGCGAGCGTGTCACACTGATCCACGGGGTGGGACTGGACGGATCGATGTGGAATCCCCTTCGTGAATTCCTGGAACCGGAATACGACGTCCAGGTCCTTGAACTCCTTGGACACGGCCACCGTCCGCCGGCACCCGAAGGAATCACACTTGCCCGGCTCGCGGCGGACATCGCCGAACAGCTCGAACCGAATACCCATCTGGTGGGCTTCTCGCTCGGCGCCCTCGTGGCGCAGCACCTCGCCCGGTTCCGCCCTGATTTGGTCGCCAGCCTCGTGTCAGTGGCATCCGTGTGTACCCGTACGCCCCAGGAGCACGCCGCCGTCATGGTCAGGTTGGCCTCCGCGCAATCGGATTTCCCGGCAACGATCGAGGCATCCATCCAACGCTGGTATCCCGAGGGATCCAACGTTCCGGCAGAACTGGTCGAAACAACACGTGCGGTATTGCAGAAGAACGACCCTAAGTCCTTCCTGGCCTGCTACCGGGTATTTGCCACCGGCGACGCTGACATCGCACCCGAACTACCTCACATTTCTGTACCCGCCCACGCCGTGACAGGCGAACTGGACCCGGGCTCGACCCCGGAGATGAGCGCACGGCTTGCCGCGGCCATCCCCGGCTGCACCTACTCCATCATCCCCGGCGCACGTCACATGATGCCGGTCGAGCGACCCCAGGAGCTCGCCCACACGCTGACCGCCTTTATCAAGGAGCATTCCGATGTCCGTTGAACTCCGCTACGACCACTTCATCGGGGGCACCTGGACTGCTCCCGCTGGCGGGGAATACTTCCCCAGCACCAACCCCGCCACACTCGAAGTGCTGTATCAGGCAGCAAGGGGAACCGAGGAAGACGTCCGCCGTGCCGTGGCAGCAGCCAAGGACGCGTTTGAATCCCCCTTGTGGCGTGACCTCACGGCCACCAAGCGCGGCCACCTCCTCCGCCGCCTCGGCGACCTGATCGGTGAGCACGCCGATGAGCTCGCCGAGATGGAAACCCTCGACAACGGCAAGCTCCTGCGGGAAATGCGAGGCCAGCTCGCCTCCCTGCCCGAGTACCTGTACTACTACGCCGGGCTTGCCGACAAAGTTCAGGGCAGCCAAATCCCCACCAACTCCATCACGATGCTGAACTACACGCAGCGAGAACCCCTCGGCGTCGTCGGAGCCATCACGCCTTGGAATTCACCGCTGACGCTGACCACCTCCAAGCTTGCTCCAGCCCTGGCCGCCGGCAACACCGTGGTCATCAAGCCCAGCGAATACACGTCCCGGACGATCCTCCGCGTCGCCGAACTTGCCTCCCAGGCCGGGTTCCCGGACGGTGTGGTCAACGTGGTCACGGGCTTCGGGCAGGAAGCCGGCGCCGCCTTGGTCAGCCACCGCGACGTCGCAAAGATTTCTTTTACTGGATCGACCCAGACCGGGGCGCGAATCGCCGCGGAGACCGCATCCCGCTTCATCGGCTCCACCCTTGAGCTTGGTGGCAAGAGCCCCAACATCGTCTTCGAGGACGCGGACGTATCCAACGCCGCCATGGGCGTCATTGCCGGGATCTTCGCGGCTGCAGGACAGACCTGCATCGCCGGCAGCCGGGTCTTCGCCCACCGCAGCGTCTACGACGAACTTGTTGAACGCGTCGCCGAACGCGCGGCATCCATCATCATCGGTGACCCGCGGCTCGCCACCACCGAACTCGGTCCGCTCGCTTTCGGCGCGCAGCTGGAGAAGGTCAGCTCGTACGTGGACCTGGGCGTCTCCGAAGGCGCCACCGTACGGACCGGAGGCAAACGCCCTGACACCGACCTCCCCGGCTACTTCTTCTCACCCACAGTCCTGACCGACGTCAACAACTCCATGCGCGTTGTTCGGGAAGAGATTTTCGGCCCGGTCGCCGCGATCATGCCCTTCGACTCCGAAGACGAGGTTGTGGGCCTTGCCAACGACACCGAATACGGGCTCGCCGCCGGAATCTGGACACAGAACCTGGCACGGGCGCACCGGATGGCACGCCGGCTGGAAGCCGGCACCGTCTGGGTCAACACGTACCGCGCCATGTCCCCGATGTCTCCGCGGCAGGGGTTCAAGAACTCCGGTGTCGGCGTCGAACACGGACTCGAGTCCATGCACGAATACACCCGGCTAAAGAGCGTCTGGATCAACACCGACGAAGGCCCTGTCTCCGACCCGTTCATCATGCGCAGCTAAAGGAATTTCCAATGCCACTCATCGAAGTATCCATCGCACGGGGCCGCAGCCCGGAGCAGCTCCGCTCCCTGATTAACGAGCTGCACCTTGCGGCCGAAAAAGCCGTCGGCGCTGTACCGGAAAACACCACCGTCATCATTCGCGAAATCGAGCACGAACACTGGTCCCGCGGCAACCAGACCATCGCCGAACGCAACCAGGCAGCCACCCAACCGGCAACTGCCACCAATCACGCCCAGGCGTAAACCGCCGCAGAACGAAGGAATTACTCATGCGCTTTTCCCTCTTCGTCCACATGGAACGCTGGGACGAGTCCGTCTCGCACCAGGAATGCTTCGAGAACCTGACCGAGCTCACCCTCATGGCCGAAGCCGGTGGCTTCAGCACTGTGTGGATCGGCGAGCACCACTCCATGGAGTACACCATCTCGCCCAGCCCGATGCCCCAGCTCGCCTACCTGGCAGCAAAGACCTCCAAGATCCGTCTCGGCGCCGGCACCATCATCGCACCGTTCTGGAACCCCCTCCGGGTTGCGGGGGAGTGCGCACTGCTTGACGTCATCAGCAACGGCCGCATGGAGGTGGGGCTGGCCCGAGGCGCCTACCAGTTCGAGTTCGACCGCCTGATGGGCGGCATGTCAGCAGTCGACGGCGGCAAGCACCTCCGCGAACTCGTCCCCGCCGTGCGGAAGCTGTGGGAAGGCGACTACGAACACAACGGAGAGGTGTGGCAGTTCCCCACCTCCACCAGCGTCCCCAAGCCCGTCCAGAAGCCGACGCCGCCCATGTGGATTGCTGCCCGCGACATTTCCTCGCACGAGTTCGCCGTCGAAAACGGCTGCAACGTCATGGTGACGCCCCTCATGAAGGGCGACGAGGAAGTCGAAGACCTGGCGCGCAAGTTCGACTCCGCCGTCGAGAAGAACCCTGGGATCCCGCGCCCGGACCTTATGGTCCTCCGCCACACCCACGTCCACTCACCCGAGGACCCGGTAGGCTGGCGCCGCCCCGCAGAAGGCATCAACAAGTTCTACCGGACATTCGATGCCTGGTTCGGCAACAAGACCACCCCGACGAACGGCTTCCTCGAGCCCAGCCCCGAAGAAAAGTTCGCGGACCGCCCCGAGTTCACGGCCGAGGCCCTCCACAAGACAGCCATGATTGGCACCCCTGAGGAAATCATCGAACGGCTGCGTCACTACGAAGCGCTCGGCGTGACCGAATTCAGCGTCTGGTCGGACAACAGCCTCACCCACGAGGAAAAGAAACGCTCCCTCGAACTCTTCATCGAACACGTGGTACCGGCCTTCCAGGAACAACCCGCTACAACAGCACGCTAAATCGCTGCTAAATGAAGCCCCCGGTGTTCTGACCTAAAGCACAGGTCAGAACACCGGGGACTTTCGCTGAGGGAAGGCGAACGCGGTAACCGCGATGCTGTTCGCTACGTTTAGGGTGTTGGAAATCGCGACCTCCCGATTAGGAGTTGGAGCATGACCTACGAACCAGATCTGTCCCCAGACACCGAGGGCCTGCAGGCCCTCGTCATACAGCCAGATCCCTACTGCCCAATAGACCGTCTCGGTCCGTGGTTGCACGACGAGGGGATAACCACCCGAACTATTCAGCCTTTTAAAGGCGAGGTGATCCCGGATTTCATCCAGCAGGATGCGCTGGTGGTTCTGGGCGGAGACATGAGTTCCTTGGACGACCATGTCTATCCTTGGCTTTCCGACATCCGTCGCGTCGTGGCAGACGCCGCCAGCAGGAGAAAGCCCACGCTCGGGATTTGTCTCGGAGCGCAGCTGATGGCACAGACGTTCGGCGGAACCGTGACCAAAGGCGACCGGGGCCTGGAGGCAGGAGTCGCACAGATATCCTGGCGGGCCGAAGCCGCGCAGGATCAACTGATGGCCGGTTTGCCAGACCCTTTCTTCGCGGGGGCCATGCATCGGGACATGATCAGCCAACTTCCGGCTTCGGCCGTCTGGCTCGGGATGACAGCGCAATATCCGTACCAGGCTTTCCGAGTAGGGGAGATGTCGTGGGGCGTTCAGTTTCACCCTGAGCTGTCGCCAGCGGTATACCGGCAATGGTTGACTCTGATCAACCAAACTGACGTGGTCACTAAGGAACGAGCAGACCGCGGAATGAAGGCCTTCGAGAATCAAGACCGAATCGTGAGGGAACACACCGAAGCGTTGGCGCGGCGCTTCGCTTACCTCGTCCGAATAACCGCAACCGTGGCCGCAAAATAAGCCTCCACCCTCGGCACGCGGGGCACCTGTTTATACTCGACTCATGACTATTGGCCGGGCGGAGAAGGCAGAAGTCCCCGAAACCGGCCCGGAAGCGCTTGATGCTCTTGGTCCGTTGGAGGGTGTTATTGCCGCGCAGGTAAAGCGGCACAGGCTCGACGCTGAGATGTCGGCCGCTGAGCTGGCCACCCGGGCAGGCCTGTCGAAAGCGATGATTTCCAAGATCGAGTCGGCAAGCACCTCCTCCTCGCTTACTACTCTCCAGCGGCTGGCGCAAGGCTTGAATATCCCTGTGACTGCACTGTTCCAAGGCGCGGACACTGAACGTGAGGCCACGCTCACCCGTGCGGGAGAGGGCAGCGTCACGGTCCGGAGCGGGACCCGCCACGGGCACGAGTACCGTTCGTTGGGCTCCCTGAAGCGACGTGACCGAGCCATAGAGCCGAGCCTGGTAACTCTGACGAGTGCTTCGGATGTGTTTCCCCAGTTCCAACATGTAGGCACCGAGTTCATCTACATGCTTGAAGGCAGAATGGTCTACGGCCACGGGTCCTACGAATACGAACTTCGGCCAGGAGACTCACTGGTTTTTGAAGGTGAAGGTCCGCATGGGCCGCTACGGCTGGTGGAATTGCCCATCCGCTTCCTTGCGGTGACGGCCCCCTGACCCCCCAGCGTCAGAAACACGTGCCCTAACGGCTTCAACGGCTGACGGCCCGATAGAGCCCAATCAGCGCCAGCGTCCCTTGGCCGCGGATCAAGGTTGGTTCTGTTTTCGAACCGAACACTGCGTCCAGGCCGAGTAGATCCTGATCATCCGCTCGGGCCTCGCCTTCCAGTAGAACAGCCGCCTGATGTGGAAGCAGCAAGTGTTCCCGCAGCGGAATGATGGACACGCTGCCTCCAACATGGCCGGTCCGACACATGAGGTTCAGGTTCTTCACCGGACCGCGCGGCAGGGCCGCCGTCGTGGGTGCGCTGCCGTCGAACGCCAGGGGCTGGAGGGCTGAAGCCAAACGGGGCTTGCCGTTAATGGTGAGACGAAGCGGACCACCTTTGACAACTGTGAGTATGCGCTTGACGCCGGGCAGCCGGGAGAAGTCCCCCGGCTGCCCAACGTCGGCTATGGAAAGTCGCCAGGCCCAGTAGTTGTCGGCCCCACAATTGACGGCGCCATCTTTGCCCATGACTCCGGAGGCGATCACTTTGACGCTGCCACCTCCGTTGATCCAGGGAGACTCGGCGATGTCGGCACATCGGATGAGTTTCATCAGGAGCGTGAGGGGGAGCCGAGCATCTCCGGTTCTTCGTCGAGGAGATAGGCTTCCTCGGCGTGGGCCGTGAGGTCGATGCCGCGTAGTTCGTCTTCGGGTTTGATGCGGAGGCCCACCGTGATCTGGACGAACTTCGCCACGATCCAGGTTGCGGCGAAGGAGTACAGGAGCACTGCGCCGGTGGCTATGGTTTGTGTCCACAGCAGGCCAAAGCCGCCGCCGTAGAGAAGTCCTGCGGTCTTGTTGGGGGCGGCTTCGGTGGCGAAGATGCCGATGAGCAGTGTGCCGATGATGCCGCCTACCAGGTGAACGCCGACCACATCGAGGGAGTCGTCATAGCCCAGGCGGTACTTCCATTCGATGGCCAGTGAGCAGACAGCGCCGGCGATTGCCCCGATCGCGATGGCTCCCAGAGGGCTGACAGCGCCGCAGGCGGGGGTGATGGCAACGAGGCCGGCCACGAGTCCGGAGGCGGCGCCGATGCTGCTGGCGCGGCCGCGGCGGAGGCGTTCGACGGCGATCCAGCCAAGGAGGGCGGCGGCGCCTGCCACTGAGGTGGTCAGGAATACGACGGCCGCGGCGTTTCCGGCGGCGAGGGCAGAGCCGGCGTTGAATCCGTACCAGCCGACCCAAAGGAGTCCTGCGCCCACGAGGACGAGTGGGCGGCTATGCGGGCGTACGTGTTCGCTTTTGGGCCAACCGGCGCTGCGGCCGAGGACAAGGGAGAGTGCGAGTGCGGCGACTCCGGCGTTGATGTGGACGGCAGTGCCGCCGGCGAAGTCGATTGCTTTGAGACGGTTCAGTATCCAGCCTCCGGTGGTGCTGCCGTCAGGGGAGTTCAGGGCGAAGACCCAGTGGGCGATGGGCAGGTAGACCACCGTTGCCCAGAGTGCCGCGAAGAGCATCCACGCGCCGAACTTCATGCGTCCTGCTGCCGCGCCGGCGATGATGGCGGTGGTGCTGCCGGCGAAGAAGAGCTGGAATGCGGCAAAGAGTGCCGGTGGGATTGAAGCGTTGGGGTCATCGGTGAGTAGTTGGTCCAGTCCCAGGTACTGCGTGATGTCCCCGATCAGTCCGAGACCTCCGATGGAATTGCCGAAGACTGCGGAGTAGCCGAAGGCGGCCCACAGTACGGCGACGATGCTGACGCCGCCGAAGCACATCATCATCATGTTCAGGATGCGGCGGGAGCCCACCATTCCGCCGTAGAAGAGGGCCAACGCCGGGATCATCAAGCAAACCAAAGCCGAGCTGACCAGCAGCCAGGCGACATTTCCCGAATCCATGGGAAACCCCTTTCCAAAAGCACTTCGTCCGTGTTGATCGGTGGTGGTACGTGTGGGGGCAGGTGACCACTGCCCCCACACGGGTCTTGGGGTTAGGCCAGGGCTGGCGTGTCCCAAAGGTTCAGGACAGTGCCGATGTTCTTCTCTTCGGCAGCGTGGTAGAGGTCGGTTGCCCATGCGACGTCTTCGATGGGCATGCCACCGACGGAGTAGAGGATGATTTCTTCGTCGTCCCGGCGGGCGGGGAGTTTGCCGGTGGCGATGTCGGCGATCTCTTCGATTTTCGAGGCCGGGATTTTTCCGTCCTCCAGCAGCCCGAACCAGTGCGATCCGGGGATGCCAAGAATCTGGTAGGCGGTGGGTCCGTATTCCTCGAGCCAGGCCTGGTAGAGGCCTTCAGCGTCGATGACCAGGCGGGCGTCTCCTTGGAGGAAGTCGTCGTCGAAGTGGGCTGCTGCCGGCAGGAGCAGCAGTGCGCCGGGCTTGATGGCGTGTTTCGGGAAGTACGGGAAGGCGTCGCTGCCGGCGGCGTCGGTGGACGTGGTGGCCATGACGACGTCGGCGTCGGAGATTGCGTCTTCGATGGTCTCGGCTGCTGCGACGCTGGTGAGCTGCGGGAAGGTCGCTTTTGCCCAGTCAACGAAGGTTTTGGTGCTTCCTTCGCTGCGGCCCTTGACATACAGAGTGTCGATGGAAGGTCGCAGCGCCAGGGTGGTGGATAGGACTGAGCGGGCGATGACACCCGGGCCAACAACTGCAGCGACTTTGGCGTCGGCTTTAGCGAGGTGCTTGACCCCGACGCCGGGAACGGCGCCGGTGCGGTAGGCGCTCAAGAGGTTTGCGCTCATGATGGCAAGGGGCGCGCCTGTGTCGCTGTCGTTCAAGACGAACACGTGGATCGAACGGGGGAGCCCTTTCTGTCGGTTTTCGGTGTTGGAGCCGTACCACTTCACGCCCGATGTGCCGAAGCGTCCACCGAGGTAGGCAGGCATGGCCATGAACCGGCGGTCCGGACCGTCCTTGGGCATACCATCGAATTCAGGGTTCTCCGGGAAGGTGATCATGGCACCGTGGGAGTTGCCGTTCTCGCCGGCCATTCGGTAGTCCCCCTTGCGGAGGAGAACCAGGGCTTCCTCCATCACGTCCGTGCACCGGACCAGGTCGCCGACACCGGCCTCGATCATGTCGGGTTCGCTCAAGTAGCGGAAGTTGATCTGAGTGGACACATGAACTCCTAGGTATTGCGATTCTTGGTATGAAACGTTGATAACCACCAGTAAACCGATGGCAGATTTCCGATCCGTCACTCCAAAGTTTCCGGCGTGTAACTTCTCGCGGCATCGTTCTCAACTGACGACCGCTGCAGTGAGAATGCCGCTATCCGAGGACTACTTCATGAGGCCGGCGAGTGCATCCGCCAGTGCCTGCGCCCCGGTTTCGGCGTCCTCGTCCAGTACGTGTTCTTCGGGGGAGTGGGAGACGCCGCTGGGATTGCGGACAAACACCATTGCCGTTGGCACGAACGGTGAGAGTACTCCTGCATCGTGTCCGGCGCCGGTGTCCAGGATCGGGGCGTCGGGCAAGGCAGCGTGGAGTTGTTGCAGCAGTCCGGGGTCGAAATGGACGGTGGGGCTGAGTGATTCCTCGGCCAACTCGACGCTGCAGCCTTCTTCATTGGCAGCCAGTTGCGCCTGAGCATGGATGTTTTCGACGAGGGCAGCGGTGACGGTGTCGTCCGGGTGGCGGACATCGAGCCAGAAGTCCACACGGGAAGCGATGACGTTTGTTCCTCCGGGGACGGGCTGGAGCCTGCCGACGGTGGCCCGGGCGTGGGGCTGCTTCCGTGCAGCGTCGCGGATGGCTACCACGATTCGGGAAGCCGCAACCATGGGGTCGCGCCGGTCCACCATCAGCGTCGTGCCGGCATGGTTTCCCTGCCCGCGGATGGTCATGCGCCATCGGCCATGGCCCAGGATGGAAGAAGCAATGGCGATGGGTTGCTTGAAATCAACCAGCCCCCGGCCCTGCTCGACGTGCAGTTCAACGAATGACCCGATCTGCCCCAGAAGTCGCTGGTCACGCCCGACATGGCGCGGGTCCAGGCCGTTTGCCTTGGCAATGTCGGCGAATGTATTGCCGTCCGGGTCCCTGAGGTTTCGTGCCTTATCCGGATCGATGGCCCCGGTCATCAGTCGGGAGCCGAGGCAAGCGACGCCAAAACGGGAGCCTTCTTCCTCGGGAAAAACCACGACGGCGAGAGGCCGAGCAGGGGTGCTCATCCGGGCCTTGAGGATGTCGACGGCGACGAGGGCTGAGGCAACGCCCAGGGGACCGTCGAACGGGCCGCCGCCGGGGACTGAGTCCAAGTGGCTGCCGGTGACGATGCTGTTGCCGCGGTTCCCTCCAGGGATGTCCCACCACGCCCAAATTGCGCCGTTACGGTCGGTTTCAATGCTTAGGCCGCGCTTGCTCGCCTGTTCGACGAACCACGTCCGCAGGTCCAGTTCGGCCGTGGAGTAGACCGGGCGGGTGTAGCCGCCGCGCAGAGGATCGGTACCCGTGCCGGAGATGTCGGACAGAAGACCCGTCACAGTCGCTGTGGTGGCGCTGGAGTGGGGGGTGGTGGCGCTTTCCATTAGTGAGCTCCAGCAGTTGTAGCGTGAGCGGCGAGACGGAACTGTTCCGGGACCGTCCCGACGCCGGTGGCAAGGTCGGCTGCAAATTGACCGATCAGTGGTGCGAATTTGGCACCGTGCCCCGAGCAGGGAGAGAGGATGGTGATTCCGTCCGCACGGTCCAGAATGAAGTCTTCCGTGGGCGTATTGGTGAAGAGGCAGGTGGTCTCGGCGTACGGTTCCGGGATCAGTCCCGGAAGGTACTGTTCGACGTATTCGATGACGCCGCGGCGGTTGGCGGGGTCGATGATACCGTCCTGGGCTGCGGCCGACGGCAGGATTTTCCCGCCGTTGTACTCGGCGACCTTCTGTCCGCGGAAACCCGCGTCCCTGCCGCCCGGCAGGCCGTATGCCTGCCAGCCTTCACGTTTGTGAATGAAAGTCGGCCATGGCGCGTCGCCTGTGGTCGGCTCGGCGTAGGGGAAGTGGAAGGCCTGTTCCTGGCGTACTTCCAGAGTCGGCATGGTGGCCCGGAACGACGGGGGCAGGGATAGTGAGCCGAGCAGTTGCGGGAGCCAGCCCCCTGCGGCGACGATGACGTTCCCTGCCTTGATCGAGCGGCCATCCTTGGACGTTAGGGTGTAATTGCCAGTCGAGCCGGTAACGGCTTCCACGGCCCACTTGGTATGAACTGCGGCACCGTAGGCAACGGCCTGATCCACCATGGCGGTCACGGCTTCGTGCGCGTCGATCACGCCGGCGTCGGGGTGCCACAACACTTGAGTGTCGAAGGCTATCTGGGGCCAGCGGGTCCGGGCGTCTTCGGCGGTGAGCAACTCGTGATTGATGCCATGGACAGCCAACGCTGCGGCGAGGCGTTCTGGTTGACGGATTGCTCCGTAGTCCACCGCCCCCGTTGCCGAGATCAGGCGCTTTCCACTAACACGGGCAAGCTCGTCCCAGCCGCGCTTCGCTTCGAGGACAAGGCCGGTGTAGAAGGTGTCCGGGTAGGCGTAACGGAAGATCCGTGCGGAGCCGTGGGAGCTGCCGGCGTCATTGGCCGGTGTCGTACGTTCAAGCAGGGCCACCTCGTGGCCGCGCGCGGCGAGATGCCACGCTGCGGCAGCGCCGGACAACCCTGCTCCGACAACGGCGTATTCGATCGTTTCCATATGTGCTCTTTCATGGTGCGTAGCTGGCTCGTAACATCGCTTCATCCAGTTACGCATTCACAAAAGTGCTGCGTCCAATATCATTTTTGTAAGGATTATTGCTTTCGAACGAAAGAATCAATGTGGAACTACGACAGCTCCGGTACTTCCTTGTAGTTGCCGAGGAACTCCACTTCGGCCGTGCGGCTGAACGTCTCCACCTCACGCAGCCGCCCCTGACGGTCGCCATCCGGCGGCTGGAGCGGGAACTTGGCGTTCAGCTGTTTGACCGCACCACGCGCAGGGTGACGTTGACCCCCGCTGGTGAGGCGTTCAGGCATCGCGTCCACGGAGCTGTCCATGAACTCGATGAAGCTGCCGACGACGTTGCCAGCGTGGCTGCCGGCATGAGCGGTCGGATCCGGCTGGGCTTTGTGAGTTCGGCCAGTTACACCACCGTCCCCGAGGCCATCCGGAGGTTCCGCGAGCAGCGGCCCAGGGTTGAGCTTGCGCTGAGTCCTCTCACCAGCGGCGAGCAGATCGAGCAGCTGCTCGACGGCGACTTGGACCTCGGACTGGTTCGTGACCCAGGTGAGATACCCGGACTGCGCATGGACTTGGTCAGTACCGAAGACCTCACCGCCGTGTTGCCAGAGACGCACACCCTGGCGTCACGCGCGGAAATCCAACCTCAGGACCTGGAGGGTGAACCGATGATCCTCTTCCCTTACCGCCTCATGCCCGGATTCGTAGCCCGAGTACTTCGCTTGTTCGAGGGCCTGGAAACATCTCCCCAGATTGTCCAGCAAGTCGTCCACCAGGAAACGGTTCTTGGACTGGTATCCGCTGGCCTCGGCATCTCCATCCTTCCCGAATCCGTAAGCCGCTTTCAGATGCCCGGCGTCATTACCCGCCCCATCGCTGGACGACCCCAAACAGCCCTCTATGCTGCGCAAGGAACCAGCCGTCACCCGTCCGTCGATTTGTTCCTCGATTGTCTGGCCCCTTCCAAGTTACAAGGCTGAAACCTTCGCGAGATGATGATGTAACCCGGGAGCGGTTTACTGTTATTCATCGTTGTTTCATATCGTGCAACTCGAAAACTGGAGTATCTGGTGAAGAACAGAATTCTCGTGAAGACAAGACGCAGCACGGCTTTCGGCATGCCCGGGCTCCGGCGCACCGGGGAGCACTGCCCCGTGAGTGGCTGGTGGGCATCGGAAGCGGAACCCAGGTCTGCGCAATTCATTAGCGAAGGAAGCATTATGCCAATGCTGGACGGGGCAGCGGTCACTTGGATGCGTCGGCAATGAAGAGGGCCGCAACAATGCGGAACGCCTGCCTTCGGGAACTATTGACATCGCTAGGGGCTGGGACTAGGACTGGCGGCATGGACCACGGCGGTCCGACCTAGGAGCAGTGATGGCTACTACATCGTACGGAATTGTTCACTTCTTTCCAGGTGGCACCCAAGAGCAGTACCTTGCCTCGATTGCTGCTGTCCACCCCGGCGAGGGTCAGCTCCCGGAGGGGCAGACCTTCCATGCGGGAGGTGCCTCCGCCGGCGGATGGACGATCATGGCAGTGCATGAATCGAAAGAGAGCTGGGAAAAATTCAGGGATGAAATCCTTCTCCCGCGCATGCAGGCGGGCATCGAAGGAGGGTTTACAGCCCCTCCTGAGGAAACAGTAATCGACCTGTTCGCCGTCATGACCGGAACATAAAGGGAAGTTGATTCTGAATCCGCCCGGCATCTTGCTGCTGACCTCAAAGTCCCGGTGGGCGAGGACGGTTCACGATGTTGAAGTGCTTCTAATGGCAACCGTCTTCTTGAGTTCGTGGAGGATTTCCAGTTGTTCGCGGTTGACGGCTATCAGCAGTTCGATCTCCTCCTTCGCCCTCAGATTCGTGTCGTAGTCGTGCTGGGCCATGGCGGCAGCAATGGCGTCCTGGCGTTTGGCGGCAATGAGAAGGATGGCACCCTGGAGCCCAGCCAGCATGGAGAGCAGGAGGTTCAAAAGGATGTAGGGGTATGGATCCCATGCCTTCGCCGCCAGTGCCCAGGTGTTGATTGCGGCCCAGATGATCATGAAGCCGATGAAGCTTCCAACGAAAGGCCAGCTTCCCATCCCGTTGCGCATGATGTCAGCGGCTCGCTGGCCTTTGGTGAGGGATGACTTATGCCTGTCGTGCCAGGTCTGTTGCTGATCGCTCATGTCTCAGACTAGTCCTCCGCGAACCAGTGTTGACCCTTCGGTGATGCTGCCGATGCTTTGTACTGGCGGTCAGGTGAAGGCGGTTTGACGGGACGTATGCCGGCCAATCAGGTCGCACAACTGCGCCGCGGGCGGGGCTTGGGCTGGGGTTGATGCCCGGTGGCCCGTCAGGGGTGAAGGTCCTCCATGGCCCAGGCCAGAAGGGTGAGTTCGAAGGGGTGCGGCTTCAATGCTTCGTGCACGTAGGCGTCCAGTTCCAGCCGACCGGCGTTTCCGCCTTCGGCCCAGTATTTGATCCATAACCGTTCAAGCGTGAGGTTCTCTTGTTCGAGCAGGTCTCGTGCTTTTTGCCTCGGGTCGTTCATCTCCTGATATCCCAGTACTATCGGCGGGGCCTCCTGCGCAGACTGAATAATCAGCTTGCTTAGTAATTACGTTACATGGAGCAGCTTTCCGGAACAACGGGGCCGGGGGGAAGAATGGACCTACCATGGGCTCATGGAAACCCCCGTACACACAGACCAGATCCTGAGTCTCCACGAACTGGTCACCGGAACAGCCGACATCAAAGCCATCCTGCAAGGAGTGACAGGCTTCGCGTCCACCGCGATGAGCCGGGCCGCGGGGGATCACATCGACTGCGCACTGACCCTGCGCCGACGTAAACGCACGGCGACGGTTGCGGGCAGCAGCGACAAGGCAGTCCTCCTGGACCACATCGAACAAAACCTCGGTCAGGGACCGTGCTTGGATGCCCTGGATCAGGGCAGGCCGCTGTTGCTGGACGACGTCGAAACCGATGTGTCATGGCCTGAGTACAGTCGAGCGCTGGCCGCCGAGGGATGCAGGAGTGCTTTGGGTGTTCCTATGGACCTGGGCGAGTCCTCCGAAGCGGTCCTGAACTTCTTCGCGTCCAAGCCCGGTCTCTTCACCCCTGAAGTCGTCGATGAAGCCGCGGCGTTCGCGCACGTGGCCGGCAGCGCCTTGCGCCTGGCGATCCGGATAGAAACTGTGGAACAACTCAATACCGACCTGAAAACGGCGATGGCCACCAGAACTGTCATCGACCTTGCCTGCGGGGCCATCATGGCCCAGAGCCGCTGCACCCAGGAAGAAGCCTTCAAGTTCATCACCAAAGCATCAAGCCACCGGAACGAAAAAGTCTCCAAGGTCGCCACCGACATCATCACCAACCTAGGCGGCGCAGCCGACGGACCCCTGCGCTTCGAAGACTAGGGTTGCGGGCAGGTCACTGTCGTTTACTTCCAGCACCAGGCTGTCTCCTATAGGTGGTGGCCGCGGCGGTCAGCTTCGATTTGGGCGCTGGCACGTTGCTGCATTGCGTCCCGTTCGCGACCGGCTAACGACGGCGTACCCGGCTTTACGGTGCCAGCTCGACCCGGTTTCGGCCTTCTGCTTTGGCGGTGTACAGGGCTGTGTCGGCCTCACCAAGTACAGCGTCGGCGTCGCCGTGATGCCCCGCGGTGAAGGCCGATATTCCTGCGCTTATCGTTAGGTGGCCCGTCGGGTCCCCGGAATGGATGATGTTCAGGGCCTCAACGGCGTGAAGTGCCCGTTCCAGCATGTCATTGGCTCTCTGTCTTGACTGATTGGGCAGCACGAGGAGGAATTCCTCGCCGCCGTACCGGTAGACACCGTCGCTGCTGCGAACCACGCTGGCGAGAGCTGCCCCGATGGCCCGTAGCGCCTGGTCACCTGCCTGGTGTCCGTAGATGTCGTTGTAGCTTTTGAAATTGTCGACGTCGCACATGGCCAGGCAGTAATCCTCCTCGTACCGTTGGCTGCGCGCGTGCAGTTGTGTGAGGTCTTCGCTGAGTTTGAGCCTGTTGTTCAGGCCCGTCAGGGGATCGGTTCGTGCTTGCTGTGCGAGCATCTTCCGGTAATGGGCCAGGTCGGCGTGCAATGTGGTCACCCGGTTTGCCACCAGCAGCCGGGTGTGCAGGACAAAAGGGTCCAATGGCTTGGTGACGTAGTCGTCTGCGCCGGCTTGAAGCCCGGCGAGGATGTCGTCCCGGGAGCCTTGCGAGGTCAGCAGCACCAGGTAGGTGTACAGGTCTGAGTCCCGGGCGCGAATGGCCCGGCACAGGGCCAGACCGTCCAGGCCGGGCATCATCCAGTCCGTAACCACTACGTCCGGCTGGTGCTCCAGGAACAGGGCCCACGCCTCGTCGCCGTTTGTCGCCGTGAGACAGCTGTGTCCGGAGCGGTCGACGGCGGCCTTCGCTACCAGGAGCGATCCCGGGTCGTCATCTGCAACGAGGACCCTCACCGCGCACCATCCAGGGCCTGCTCGAGTTCGATATTCACGTTTGCAAGCTCCGCTTCCAATCGGCTGAGGAGCTGAGGGACGTCGTCGAATTTTCCGCTGTGCGCGATTGCTTCGATCTCGCCGCATAGGGCTGCAGCGGTGGTGGCCCCGATGTTGGCGGCGGCGCCCCTGAGTGCGTGGGCGGTCCGGGTCATCGCCGGGCCGTCATTGTCGGTAATTGCTTGGTGCAGGGAGGCAATCCGGGACGGGATGTCCTTCCGGAATGCTTCTGCCGCCGCGGGCAGCAGGCCCATTCCGTCTGAAGGTCCGAGGTCGCGAAGTATGGCCAGCCGGCTTTCGTCGAGCCCCAGCCTCGCGGGTTCGGTGGCCACAGCCGAATGACCACCGGTCACGGCCAGGGGTCGCTCGGGCACGGCGCGCGTGCGTTGATACGGGACCCACCGGGCCAGCGCTGCTTCAAGTTCAGCGGCGTCGACCGGTTTGGCGAGATAATCGTCCATGCCCGCCGCGAGGCAGCGTTCCCGGTCGCCGTCGAGGGCACCGGCAGTCATGGCGATGATGGGAAGCCTGCTGTTTCCGTTCTCGCGGCTCCGGATGATCCCGGTAGCCTCGAATCCGTCCATCACCGGCATATGGCAGTCCATCAGGACAGCGTCATACCGAACCTTTCCGACGGCGGCAACGGCGTCGGCCCCGTTGGGGACGACATCGACGTCGTAGCCCAGCTTCGCCACTGTGGAGCGGGCCACGAGCTGGTTGACTTCGTTGTCTTCGACGACGAGAAGGCGGCCGCGGACGGGTCCCCGGTAGGAGGGACCGGTTGCGGAAGGCTCGCTCATGGCCGCCTTGGTAAGCCTCTTGGTCGGCGGCCGTTGTTCGCTGGTGGACATCAAGCGGATCAACCGGTTGTAGAACTCAGAGCTGCGGACTGGTTTCATCAGCCATTCCCGGACCCCGGCGTTGGCGATTGCGGAGCCGTCGATCTGCATGGTCGAGGTGAGCATGATCAGCTCGATGCTGGCCAGGGCCGGATCAGCTTTGAAGGCCCGGGCCAGTTCCAGGCCGTTGGTTTCAGGCATGCACATGTCCAGGACCGCAAGGTCGTAAGGTTCTCCCCGCTGTGCCGCATCCCGGGCCAGGGCTACGGCTGTCTTTGCGTCGGGCACGGCGTGAGGTTGCAGCCGCCAGCCGCGCAGCTGAGACTCCAGCACCAGGCGGTTCGTGGCGTTGTCGTCCACCACCAGTGCACGCATACCGGTGAGGAAGCCCGCGGCCGACAAGGGGTCGGCGGACGGTGGTGCCACCGGTAACGGGATACGGAACCAGAAGACACTGCCTTCACCAGGCACGCTGTCCATTCCGATCTCACCGTTCATGGCTGTGGTCAGGCGGCTGCAAATTGCGAGCCCCAAGCCGGTTCCGCCATACCGGCGGGTGGTCGAGGCATCAGCCTGGGAAAATGATTCGAACAACCGTGCATGCTGCGTGGGCTCGATGCCGATTCCTGTATCCCGGACTTCGAAGTACACCATGGCAATCGATTCGGGCCGGGCGTCACGTGTTTCGGTCCTAATCCGGATGGCCACTTCTCCTGCGGCCGTGAACTTCACGGCGTTGGAAGCCAGGTTCAATAGGATCTGGCGGATCCGGCCCGAGTCTCCGATCAGCCTGCCGGGAAGGTCGGGCTCGCAATAGGCGATGAGCTCCAACCGCTTGGCCTGCGCCGGCTCGGCCAGCAGCCCTGCGACCTCTTCCACCAGGAGCCGGGGATCGAAGGGGCGCGGGTCCAGTTCAACCTTGCCCGCCTCGAGTTTGGAAAAATCAAGGATGTCATTGATCAAGGCCAGCAGCGCCTCGCCGGCGCCTTTGACTCCTTCCGCATACTGCTTCTGTGTCTCATCCAAAGCGGTGTCGAGCAAGAGGGCAGTCAGTCCAACAACACCATTCATCGGAGTCCGGATTTCGTGGCTCATGGTGGCCAGGAATTCGGACTTGAGCCTGCTTGCTTCCAGCGCGGCGGACCTTGCCGCTTTCAGCTCGTTTTCGGCGGCCCGGCGCCGGGTGATGTCCCTGGCGATGATGGCGATCCCTCGCAGGTCTCCATCTTTTTGGATCGGCGAGACCGTCATGGACACCGGAATGACAGACCCGTCCTTGCCTACGTGTTCGGTTTCAAAGTTCATCGCGTCGCGGCTCTCCCGGAGCCGACCGAACATCTCCTCCGTGCCGTCCGCGCTTCCCCCGGGCAGGAGCATGCGTATGTCGCGGCCGATGGCCTCCTCGGCAGGGTAGCCATACTGCCGCTCCGCACCGGGATTCCAGCTAATGATGGCTCCTTGCGGGGAGGTGCTCATGATGGCATCCGTGGAGGAATTCACAATCGCGCCCAAGCCCTCAAGCTCCGCAGTCCGTGAGGCTACTTCCCGTTCCAGCCCCGTAGTCAGAGTGATGTTCTGAACGACAATCAGCACCTGGCGGATCAGGATGAGGACGACCGTTGCCCTGGCCACCACCAGCAGGAACGGACCGAGTTCCTGAACATGCGGCCCGGCAACGACCACCAGCGCCACCATGATGGGGACGTAGGGGAGCAGTTCCAAGGCCAGAGCGAATGCCTTGCGCTCGGGCTGCGGCTTTTGCGCGTAGGGGACCAGTGGTGCAAGCGCAATCAGGAGGAAAGCACCGATCCACCCCAGTGCCAGGGGGGAACCTGTTACTCCAGTGACGCCGTCGAACGTGAGCCTGATGTAGGTGCTGTCGGTGATGGTGAGCGCGAGCAATCCGCCGCCGAAGCATAGCCAGGGGAGGCGTTCTCCTGGCTGCCGGCGCATGGCGAGCACCAGCACCAGGGATGTCATGACCACATCCACCACGGGGTAGGCCGAACTGACGAGCACCGTCAGGAAGTCACCTTCGGAGCTTAGTGCCGGCCCGAGTGCCGTGTACCAGCTGACCGCCAGGACCGAGCCCGCGATCACCGAGGCATCAAGAGCTGCCCTGACCCAGCCCACCCTGGTGGTCCCGGCTGGCCGCTTGAAGCTGAACAGTGCGGCGGCGGCAGGTATGGAGTACGCGAGGAACAGGACGTCGGCGATCGAGGGAAACGGGTACGTGTTGTTGTTGGTGAGACCGAAGACCGTCCAGATCGCTTGGCCCCCAGCCCACGTAAAGGCGGCCACAGCCAGAAGGGACCACGCCCGGGCATTCTCACCCCTCCGGGCGGCCACGCTGCAGCTGAGACCGGCTGTCAGGGCGGCAGCAAGGATGCAAAAGTCACCTGTTACCTTGGCCTGCGCCGTTCCGTTGTTCCAAACGAAATATAACGCCAGCACCCCAAGGAGCATGGCAGTAAATACAACGAGCCCAACGACCCGGGCCATGCGTCCGCCGATCCGCCGTCGCGGTCTGAGGAGATCGTTCTGAGACACGTGGAGCCCTCCCAATAGAGCATGTCTCACCCGCACGAACCTGAGACCCGGGCCGCCCGAAGAGCCGGGCGGAGACGCACACTCAAAATATAGCTCTCAAGGCCACGCCAAGTGCTTCATGTGCCGGCTAATCGGCGATTCAGCCGAGGCCGAGCGTAGTGCATGGCAGGTGCGATACGGGTTCCTATCGTTAGTCTGGCTGACCGAGAAAAAGGCTCACGGTGGTCCCTTCACCAGGGTTACCTGAAATTTGCAGGCGCCCCTTGTGGGCTGCTGCGATGCGGGCACACGTCGCCAACCCCAACCCAGACCCGGGCGGATCCCCATCCCGGCGTAGCCGGACCAGCGGCTCCACTACGCGGCTCCGGTCCCCTGGGGTGATTCCCTTCCCGTTGTCCATCACCTGCACTACGGCGCCGGTACTGGTTGGCTGGCCTTGGACTCGAATCACCGGACGAACTCCGGAACGGGCATAGGCGACCGCGTTTTGAATGAGATTTTGCAGCGCGGTGCGCATTTGTGCCTCGTCAGCATCGAAGGCAAAGTCCTCACATTCGATCACCGCACCCGCTTCACCTAACCCGAGGCTTAAGTCAGCGGTGACCTCCTCCACCAACTTTGCCAGCGAAAGCTGCTTCCTCTCCAGAGAGCCACCGATGGAGGCGAATGAGAGAAGTTCCTCAACCATGGACAGCATTCTGCGACCACTCGAACCTACTATTTCCAGGTACGCCGAGGTCTCGTTCGGAGGAGGGGCGGGGTCCGTGGACGCCAGTTCCACGTATCCAAGGATCGTCGTTAGGGGGGTACGGAGGTCGTGGCTGACCCTTCCGGTGAAGGCGGCCAGCCTCTCGTTACTCGCTGTTGCGGCACCCAAGGCGTCAGCGAGGTCGGCGTGCAGGGCTGTCACGCGGTGAGCGGCGAGGAGGCGAGTATGCAGGAGGAAGGGATCCAAGGGTTTGGTGACATAATCATCGGCTCCAGCCTCCATGCCGAGGAGGACATCCTCCCGGGAACCATGGGAGGTCACGAGCACCACGTATGTATAGGCGTCTCCGTCGGCGGAACGGATAGCGCGGCACAGACTTAGTCCATCCATCCCTGGCATCTGCAGGTCCGTTACTACCACGTGCGGGCGGCGCGTCTGGTACAGGTCCCACGCGGTATCGCCATCGGCGGCCGTGAAGCATTCATGCCCGGACTGTTCCACGGCAGCTTGGGCGACCAGCAAGGACCCGGGATCATCGTCGACGACGAGCACCTTTAGAGACTCCCCGGGTCTGCCCATGCGTCCTCCCCATTTCGCGCGACATTGTGGCTAGCAGGGTCACCGTACCTTCCAACACTGCGACCACGCGGATCACGAACACTGAAGCCAACGGACACGCCGGCCACGCCACGCCGGCAACGGCGGCTGTGCAGCCCCGACCTGCCCGAGTCTAGTTGCGCCCAGCACGGAATTAGACTCCCGTGCTGAGGGTGTCCAGAACTGATTGGGCCAACTTACTCCTGACGCTTTTCAGGCCGGCGCCTCGCGGGCACAACGAATGCCGCGGACATCCGCGTAACGGTCACCGCCAATGGCAAATCGCCCCACGCACAGTTCCGGATTGAGAACGACGGCGCCACAGGGGTAACCCTGACTGTGACGGACGCTTACGGCGCTGGTTCCCAAACGGTCTCGCTCACACGGGGCGAGGACAAGTTGGTCGTTATCCCGACCCAAGGCGGTTGGTATGACCTGACCGTCACCTCCGCCGCTGACCCGAAGCTTTTCCGGGTCCTGGCGGGCCGGCTGGAAAACGGGAGTCCGCTAACGAGCGATCCCCAGTTGGGCCAGTAACCGAACCCGCATCGGCGCCTAGCGCCGGTGTCGGCGCGGGCTGGGAGAGCTGTCTTCCACTTTGCCCTTGGGGTCCGAACAATTTGCAGTTAGTATGCATATTGTTAGGTGAGTGTGATCTAGGCCTCACTTAGGTAACCCGAGGCGAAGGGGCCACGCGTTGATGCGAGCGGATGTGAACAGCGACTATTTCCTGCTTGATGATGAACTGACTCCCAAGGAGCGGGAGCTGCGGGACACGGTCCGTTCCTACGTGGAATCGGACATCCTTCCGGTCATCAATGACTACTGGGAACGCGCGGAATTCCCTACCGAGGTGTTACCGGGGTTGGTCCGACTCCGGATTATCGGCGGCACGATCGAGGGATACGGCTGCCCGGGCTTGAGCCGCAGGGCGGCCGGAATCGTTGCCCGCGAGATAGCGCGCGGGGACGGTTCCATCAATACTTTCATCGGCGTTCATTCGTCCTTGGCCATGGGCGCGATCAATATGCTCGGCAATGAGGCCCAGCGCCAGCGCTGGCTGCCCTCCATGGCAATCCTGTCGAAAATCGGCGCGTTCGCGCTCACCGAACCGCTGCATGGCTCGGATTCGGTGGCCCTGGAAACCAGCGCCCGCCGGGAGGGTGACAGCTATGTCCTCAACGGGCACAAGCGGTGGATCGGCAACGGATACATGGCTGACGTCGTCATCGTGTTCGCCCGCGATGATGCCGACGCCAAGGTGAAGGCGTTCGTGCTGGAAAGGGGCGACGACGGCGAGCACCCGGCCGGTTACAGGCCCACCGTGATCACGGGCAAGATCGGCAAGCGTGCAATACAGCAGGCTGACATTGTCCTCGACGGCGTGAGGGTCCCGGCCGAAAACCGGCTGGAGAACTGTGACTCATTCAAGGATGTCACGCGGGTTCTCACCGCGACTCGGGGCGGGGCCGCGTGGGAGGCGATGGGCCACGGCATGGCCGCCTACCAGATTGCCGCCCGTTATGCCCTGGAGCGGGAGCAGTTCGGCCGGCCGATCGGTTCGTTCCAGTTGGTGCAGAACAAGCTCGCCAACATGCTCAGCGAGCTGACAGCCATGCAGTTGATGTGCCACCGGATGGCCGAGCTTGCCGAAACCGGCCGGTTGACCAGCCCGATGGCTTCCATGGTGAAGATGTCCACGGCGCAGAAAGCCAAGTGGATATGCGCCGAGGCCCGCGACGTACTGGCCGGCAACGGCATCCTGCTCGAACGGCATGTGGCCCGGCACATGACGGACATGGATGTCGTCAGCACCTACGAGGGAACTGACTCCATTCAATCCCTGCTGGTCGGCCGGGACATCACCGGCATCTCCGCATTCAAATAAGTACCTACAGAGGGGTCAGGGACATCATGACCGAACCAGCACACCGGATCGTCGCCGTCGACATCGTTGACGGCGTCGCACGAATCACCATGAACCACGGCCGGGTAAACGCATTAGGCCGGGAGTTGCGCGGGGCACTGGGCGATGCCCTCGAAAGGCTCGCCGGGGATCCAGCGGTCACTGCTGTCCTTTTGCTCGGCCAGCCCCAAGCATTCTCGGCCGGGGCGGACATCACCGAATTCAACAGCCCCGAATTTGGCACCCCTGGACGCTACAGCCGGCCCGCCGAACCGGATCTCGGGGAGCTGGTGGCGTTGGTCGAAGAGTTCCCGAAACCTGTCATCGCAGGAATCACCGGCGTAGCCTTGGGCGGGGGCCTGGAGCTGGCGATGGCCGCCCACGCCCGGATCGCCGCGCCGACGGCGCGCCTCGGCCTGCCGGAGATCACCCTTGGATTGCTGCCCGGAGCCGGCGGAACGGGGCGCCTGCCCCGCCTGGTTGGACCGGAACGTGCCCTGGAAATGATCCTCACCGGCAAACAAGTATCCGCCTCCGAAGCGCTCCGGGACGGCTTGGTCGATGCGCTGATCGACGATCCAGGCTCGCCGAAGACCGTGCGCTGGGCTGCCGATTTCGTGGCCACGCGCACAGCGGAGCGGACCCGTGACCGGGCCGGCAGAATTGCTGAGGCCGCGGCCACACCCGGGACCGTGAGGCGCCTGTCTGCGGACGCGCTGCGCAAGGCCAAGGACCCTTATGCTGCCCAGGCCGCGATTGAGGCTATGGCGACCAGTATCGAACAGTCGTTTGACCGCGGAGCGGACGTTGAGCGGACGAAGTTCGAGGAACGACTCAAGAGCCCTGAATCGGCAGCCCAGCGCCACCTCTTTACCGCTGAGCGGGCAGCGCGCAAACCCGCTGATCTCAGTCCGGACGCGGCGAGGACCGTCCGGCGTGCAGGCGTCATCGGTGCCGGGACCATGGGCGGCGGGATCGCCATGGCCTTGGCAGGGGCGGCCATCCCCGTCACCGTTGTGGAGGCGGAACGATCCGCACTGGACCGCGGCCTGGCACAGATCGAGAAGAACCTTGCCATCTCGGTCTCCCGCGGCAGCCGGACCCAAGACGACGCAGCACGCCTGAAGTCGCTGATCACGGGCAGCCTGGACTACGCGGACCTCGCCGACGCCGACCTTGTCATTGAGGCAGCCTTCGAGGACCTGCAGGTCAAGCAGGAAATCTTCGCAACCCTGGACCGTCACGTGCGCCCCGACTGCGTCCTCGCCTCCAACACCTCCTACCTGAGCATCGACGGGATTGCAGCAGAAACGCGCCTTCCCGGCCGGGTGCTGGGCCTGCACTTTTTCAGCCCGGCGAACGTGATGCCGCTGGTTGAGGTGGTCCGCGGAGCAGCGACCGACACTGCGACGCTCGCCACAGGTTTCGCCACCGCCCGCCGGATGGGGAAGACACCGGTGGTCGTTCGCGTCTGCCATGGTTTCGTCGGGAACCGGATGCTTGAGGTGCGTTCGTTGCAGGCCGAGCAGCTGCTGCTCGAGGGTGCCCTGCCGGGCCAGGTGGACAGAGTCCTGAAAGGCTTCGGCTTCCGGATGGGGTCGTTTGAGATGGGTGACATGGCGGGTCTGGATATCGGTTGGCGGAGCCGCAAGGCCGAGGGTCGGACCGCACTGACCGCGGACGCGCTGTGTGAGGCCGGGCGGTTCGGGCAGAAGACCGGTGCGGGCTACTACGCGTACGCGGGCCGGGAAAGGCGTGATGATCCCGAGGTTGAGCAGCTCATCCTGGACATCTCACGGAACCTTGGCATATCCCGCCGGGAAATTTCAGACCGCGAAATCCTCGAACGGTTGCTCTTTCCAATGATCAACGAAGGCGCACGCATCCTCGATGAGGGAATCGCGGAGCGGGCTGGTGACATCGACGTCATCTGGGCCAAAGGCTACAACTGGCCCGCATACCGGGGCGGGCCCATGTGGTACGCCGGCCACGTCGGTACCGGCTACGTCGCGGAACGCCTGAGATTCTACGCGGAGCAGACCGCGGATGTAACGTTGCTGCCCGCCGGGTTCTTGGCCGAAGCCGCCCACGATGTGGGTTCGGCCGCGGGCCTGCGGGGATGACGACAGCTGTGGATGGACGAACCGCCCGCGCCCGGCGGACCCTCAGGATTATCAGTGACGCCCATATCGGGCTGATCAACGACGGGGAACTCAAACCGTCCGCCAAGCAGATCGCGGCCCGTGCAGGGGTCTCTGTCCGGGCGCTGTGGGACCACTACAAGGACATGGAAGCCCTCATGGCCAACACGGCCGCCCGCCAACTCACCGAACAGGACGACGCTTTCAAGCCGGTGCCAGCGGGGCTGCCTCTCGCGGAACGTGTCGCGGCATACAGCTTGCAGCGCGCTGCGGTCCTGGAGGCCATCGCACCGCTTGCCCGTGCCGCCGATCTGCAGCGTCCGTTCTCCGCGGCGTTGCAACAGAACTTGCAGGAGAACCTTAAGCGGATCAGGAACGACGTCGAACGGTTGTTCGAAGTTGAACTGGCCGGGCTGGACCCGGCACGCCGAACGCGCATGGTCCTGTCGATCTGCGCGGCCGCGGACTGGGCGACCTGGAAGCTGCTGAGGGACTCCCTGGGGCAGTCCGTGGAACAGGCACGGGCTGTCGTCGAAAACACGTTGACCGCATTGCTCGATGGTCCGACAATCGGGCCCGACAACACGAGAAAGCAGAACCCATGACCGCTTTATCGCTCGCCTCCATTCTCGCCGAATCGGCCCGCAAATACCCGGACAAGACCGCCGTCATAAGCGGCGGCCAGTCGTACACCTATTCGAGGCTGTGGCAGCACGCCCGCAGCTACGCCGGGCAGCTCCGGCAAGCCGGAATCGGACCGGGCGACGTCGTGGCGCTCATGTCCCCGAACGTCGTAGAGTTCCCCACCGCCTACTATGGCGTGCAGGCTGCCGGCGGAGTCGTGGTCCCCGTACACCTGCTGCTGACCGTCGAGGAAGTCATCCATGTGCTCCGCGACAGCGGCGCCAAAATCCTCGTCTGCCACGCCGCGTTCCTCGCAATCGGGCGGCAGGCGGCCGAGGAGACCGGAATCCCGGTGCTGCTCGTGGGCCCCGTGCCCGAGGGAGAAGACAACGTGTCCCGCCTCCGCTCCGATGGCGACCGCGAATTGGGCAGCTACGTTACCCGGGAGGCGGAGGATCCGGCTGTCATCTTCTACACCTCCGGCACAACGGGCCGGCCCAAAGGCGCCGTCCTGACGCACCTGAACATGGTCATGAACGCGACTGTATCGGCCGTGGACGCCAACGACGTGCGTACCAGCGACATCGCACTCGGTTGCCTTCCGCTGTTCCACGTCTTCGGACAAACAGCCAGCATGAACGCACTGTTCCGGCTCGGCGGCACTCTCGTTCTGTTGCCACGGTTCAGCGGCGAGGCAGCGCTGGAACTGATGGCCGCCCACGATGTGAACGTCTTCCACGGCGTCCCCACCATGTACATGCAGCTGCTTAGCGCCGCCGAAGGCAGACCTGAACTGCCGTCACTGCGGCTGTGCGTCTCTGGGGGCGCAGCGCTGCCCCTGGCCGTTATGGAGAAGTTCAATTCCACGTTCAACGCCACCATCTATGAAGGCTACGGACTGTCCGAAACATCCCCGGTGGTCAGCACCAATACCCCGCACTCAGGCGTCCGGCCTGGAAGCGTCGGACAGGCCATCTGGGGTGTGGAGGTCCAGATCGGCGATCACCGGGTACCCGAACGAGTGGTTCCCGTGCCAACCGGTGAGCTCGGAGAGATCTTGGTCCGCGGCCACAACGTCTTCGCCGGCTACCTCAACAACCCGCAAGCCACGCAGCAAGCAATGGTGGAGGGCTGGTTCCGTACCGGGGACCTCGGAACCATGGACGAGGACGGGTTCATCTATGTAGTCGACCGGACCAAGGACGTCATCATCCGCTCGGGCTACAACGTCTACCCGCGGGAGGTCGAAGAGGTCCTCTCCCGTCACCCCGCGATCGCCCAGGTCGCCGTCATCGGCATCCCGGACGAGTTGCGGGGCGAGGAAGTGTGCGCGGTCGTTGTCCTGGATCCTGCCCACGCGGACAACGCACCCAGCGCGCAGGACATCATCGACTGGAGCCAAGAGCACCTTGCCAAATACAAATACCCCCGCCACATCCGGTTCGTCGGCGAGTTTCCCTTGGGCCCCAGCCACAAAGTGCTCAAAAGGGAACTGCGCCGGACTGTGGGCCTCGACGAACAAAACCAAGCCTGAAGGACCGCAGCCACACCCGCCTTGAACCCGGAGCGTCGGGCACTGGAGGAACTTTGGGAAGAAACCGGCCTGGATGGGGCAAATCTCCTCGATCTCAGGGCTGGAACTGTTCAGCGGCTCAGCACCGTTTCGCCTGCGGCCTTCGGTCGGGCGTGCTGATGAGTATCCTGCCTTCCCGCGGGCCTGGCCGGGCGTCCGACGTTTGGAGTTCTTGGGGCATGAAGCGGCCTCCCGATATGGAAATGGCACCCTGAAGAACCGATCGCCCGCCACTCCGCAAGAAGTCTTGAAAAGCGTTTCACTGAAAAGCTATGTGTTCGCTTGCTGGAATGGCACGATAGCGATTGTCAGGAGACTGATCATTCATTTGGGGGATGTTGGGGATCCATGGGGCAGGACAGCCAGGATAGCGACACGAGCACGTCAGCAACGCGGCCACTTCGGGGTGGTTTGGATGCCTGAGGAGCGGCTTGGCTTTCGGCGCCATCAGGGTGTTTTGCCGGGGCGGCTGGGACGGTGGCTGCTGGTTTTGATCGGACTCGAAGCCGGGGTGGCCGTGTCGATCAGTGTTCCTCATCTCTTTGGGGATGAACCGTGGATGGTTTTTGACGATTCCTCGTGGGTTCTGTACCTTCTGGCGCTGGCACTCATTCCCGTCGTCCTCTGGGCGGCCTCGGCTCTCGTGCGCCAGCAGCAGCGGGAGCGGGGTGAAGCATTCCGAATGGCACGGCTGATCGATACGATGTCGACCGCGAGCCGGGAATGGTTGTGGGCTACCGGGCCAGACGGGCGGTTTATCTTTTGCAGTCCGGCGTGCCGGGATTGGACTGGGTATGATTCTGCCGAGCTGGTGGGCCGGCACTTCAGCCTGGTGATTGCTGGTGATGATTTGGCCGCGGCGGTGCGAGATAGGGTTGCCAGTGAGTCTGAGGACGGCTCATGGTCCGGCCTTGAATCAGTTTGCCGGCGGAAGAATGGCACCACCGTTGTTGTAGAGGTTTCCGGCAGCCCGTTGCGCGACAGCGCGGGGAACGCTGTTGGATTCGAAGGATCGGCCAGGGCCGTGTCACCTCATGTCGTGGCAGCGACGAAGGTCCGGGGGCGGGTCGAAGCTATGATCGCGGATCATGCACTGCTGACTGCATTCCAGCCCATCAGGTCGTTGGATTCCGGATCCGTTATCGGTGCCGAGGCGCTCAGCCGTTTTCTTAGCTCACCGGGAAATTCTCCGGAAGCGTGGTTTGCAGAGGCTGAGTCCGTCGGGCTGGGACTGGAACTTGAAATAGCTGCCTTGGAAACGGCACTGTCCGCGGCCCGGGGTGTTCCCCCGTTCGTGTATGTGGCGTTCAATGTCTCACCCGGTCTTTGCCTTGACCCGAGACTGGTGCAGTTACTCTCAGGTGCCGGGGTCCCTGCGCGGCGAATCGTGCTGGAGGTGACTGAGCGCCATCCCGTGTTGGACTACGGGCCGCTCGCCGCAGCTCTGTCCGGACTGCGTCGGGACGGGATACGCATAGCGGTGGATGATGCCGGTGCCGGGTTCGCGTCCATGCGCCATATCCTGCAGCTCAAGCCTGACGTGATCAAACTAGACCGAAATATTATCGCTGGCATCGACTCGGACCTTGGCCAGCGGGCACTCGGAGCGGCGATGGTCGGATTCGCCACCCAGATCGGTGCCGTGCTGGTCGCCGAAGGCATCGAAACCTTCCAGGAGTTAGAGGCTGCCGCGGATCTGGGCATGAGTGCAGGCCAAGGGTTCCTGCTGGGTCGACCCACCGTCAGGCCCGAGGACTGGACCAGCTGGCGCGAAAAACCGGCCCTGAAGGGACGGCCTTGGCGTGCCAACGAAGCAGCCGACGGATGAAGCAGAAGGTGCTGCCGGCTTTCCTGAAGTGCCGGCATTTGACTAGGCGGTTTTCAGTCCTGCGCCTCTGGATTCCGGGCGTTGGGTGTGTGCATACTGGTTTTCCGGGCCACCCGGATCTGGGTTTTGGGAGCAATTTTGGACACTGCAACGCTGCGCGTCGCCTTCGGAGCGATCGCATTGACGCTGTTTCTGCTTTTTTATGGAGTCATATACCGCCGGACCCGCGCTCCCTACAGTGGGTGGTGGTCCTTGGCGCTGCTCCTGTTCCCCTTTGGCGCGGCCGGATACCTCTTGGACGGTACCACCCAACAGGTTTGGGCGAACCCTGCGGCGAACTCACTTTTGGTCGCAGGCGCAGCCAGTGTCTGGGCAGCGGCACGTTCCCTCAGCAAGGCCTCACCCAAACGGTGGCTGATCCTGCCTGGCCCGGCCGTCACAGCGGTGGCATCCGCGTTGGATCATCCGGCCTCAAACGACTGGGCCGGGGGACCGGTATTCCTTGGCCTGATGTGCGTGTTGTTCGCTCTTGCGTATCGTGAGGTGCGCTCACCGCCGGCAGAGTACGCACACATCCAAGTGCCCTTGGCGATTGCGGCAGGGTTCTTGGCCGCCTACTATTTGGGCCGCTGGGCCGCGTTCCTGGCAGAGGGGCCCCACGGCGCGGTGTTCGTCCAGTTTTTCGGTTCCCAGCCAACGACGTTCATCACCATGTTGCTCCTTGTCGTCGCTTCCTTCAGCATGGCCGCGCTCAACAACGAAGAGGTGGCAAAAGACCTGCGGATCCGGGCCAACAGGGATCCACTGACGGGGCTCCTCAACAGAGCCGGGTTCCTCGATCTGGCGGCCGGGCAAATACAGCGGACCAACCGGTTGGGACGCCCGGCCTCACTCATCCTGGCAGATCTTGACCACTTCAAAACAGTCAACGACACGTATGGGCATCCGGCCGGGGACCTGGTCCTTCAGGCGTTTGCCGCGGCCTGTAACGCCGAAGTCCGCTCTGGTGATCTCGTCGGGCGGTTCGGTGGTGAGGAATTTATTATCCTCCTGCCAGGAACTGGTATCGACACCGCCAAAACCATCGCAACACGGATAAGCCGCACCCTTCAGGCAACAGATACAGACTCCCGGCACCCGACGGTCAGCTACGGGATAGCCTCCGCCGGAACAGGCACTGCCCGGCTTGAGGCGATGATAGAGGCCGCGGACGCCGCCCTTTACCGTGCTAAATCCCAAGGCCGAGACCGCGTCGTCCATGCAGCGGACTGAGGCACGTATGGGCGCGGAGCACCTGAAGGCATCGGAATGCGCACTGTTTCGGGCATCCTCGAATTACCCGTCGTCCGTCAGTTCACGCTGGATAGCATCAATAGTGCCCAGAACGCGGAGGCCGTGCGGCAGCAGGAAACCGACCCGGTGTCATCGATCACCTGAGATCCTAGGACCCGCCGCGCTCATCAGGTTCAATAGGCAGTACCAATAAGCAGAGGGGGAGCCCATGGGCCTAATTTTCCGTAAAACCATCAAGCTCGGCAAGAAGACCCGCCTGAACGTTTCCAAATCGGGCGTCTCCGCATCCCGCAAGGCGGGACCGCTTACCGTCAACAGCCGCGGACGGATCACTATCCGTCTCGGCAAAGGCCTCACCTGGCGCCTCTAGCAGTATCCTCTGCGGATCACCGTGCCCGCTCGGGGACGTGTGCAGCTTTAGCCCACCTGGCCGGCGGCCAGAGGGCTTCCACCGGAGGCTTTGGACTGCCGCTCGAATCTCCGATAGAAGGCTGCAGCCGAGTGTCCGACCAGTCACCCGATCAAGCAGGCCTGTCTCCGTTCGAATCCTGTCATCCCGACGTTAGGGCGTGAACGCTGTCTGCGGATCAAGCCCGGCCGCTTCCAGGATGGCGGTGGCGAGCGCGACGGCGTCGACGGTGCGGTACTTCACCGCGCCGTCATTCCGTCGGACTGGTCGATCTGGATGCATGGCAGGTCATCCTTGATGATCGGCCGCCACATGGTGAGGGTATCCTCCGGAATCGTCGCGCTGGCAAGGGTGTCAACGATAAAATCCTCGGCTGCCATTTGTAGTCCGTTTCCTCGTCTGAAAATGGAGAACAGTGTAAGCACCATGGCCCCGGGGGAGTCGCGCACTTCACGTTGCAGCGATGGGGCTGAAAACAGACGTGCTACGCCGGTGCGCAATAACGTCGACCCAAAGCCGAGGTGGGAAAACCATACATTTCGAAATCGTGTCCCTCAGGCAAGCGGCGCAGCCTGCTAACTGCGGATCTTGTGCTCTCAGGCTGTGGCAAGGTCCGGGTGTTGGTGTGCTGCCACGTTCGGGTGCGCCCTAAGTCGGTAGCGGAGGGCGTTGTCCCCGTAGGTTTCAAGGATGGGGCTGTTGGTCGGGTCAACGGACAGGCCGCGGGCCTTGGTGTGGAATTCCGGGTTCATGGCGAGTTGGGGCATGCGCGCGTCCAGTGCGGGGTTGTAGAAGAAGGGCAGGGAGATTCTGTCGGTGCCGCGCGCGGGGGAGATGACGCGGTGAAGGGTTGCTTTGAGGTAGCCGTTGGTGGCGAGTTCCAGCATTTCACCGATGTTGACGACGAACGTTCCAGGTACTTGTGGTGCGTCGATCCACTGCCCCTGGTATTCGACCTGGAGGCCGCCTTTGCCCGGTTCAACGAGGAGTAGTGTCAGCACGCCGCCGTCGCGATGGGACCCCACCCCCTGTTTCGGTTCATCGCCGGATTCTCCTGGGTATCGGACGATTTTGAGCATCGGAAAGGCCTTGTCCCCGAACGCTGCGTCGAAGCTGTCCTCAGGTGCTCCGAGGGACACGGCAAGCGCCCGTAGGAGGTTCATGGAGATGGCAGCGAGCCGCTCGGTCCACTCGGAGACGATGTCCTGCATCTCGGGAAGCGCCGTCGGCCAAAGGTTGGGTCCTTCCAAGAGACTGTAGCGGGGAACACCTGGCCCCGGTTTCACAGCGTCGCGTTCGACGCCGATGTCGATCTGCTCGCGCCAGTCCACGGCGCGGTCGGTGATCTCAGCGCCCATGCGGGTGTACCCGCGGAATTGAGGGCTGTGGATGTTCTCGACCTCAAGCTTTTGTTCCTCGGGCAGGTTGAAGAACCGGCGGGAGATATCGAGCATGGAGTCGGTGAGTTCTTGGGGGACGCCGTGCCCGGCGAGGTAGAGGAAGCCCACATTGTGCATGGCATCGCGGAGATCGTCCCGGAACCGGGAGGCTTCCTCTGGCCCTGCGCTCAAGCGGGAGTAGTCCAGAACGGGCAGTGATTCGAGTGACAAGGTCCTATAGTCCTTTGCAGCGAATTTCGGAAGAATATGTCGCGGTTGCTACCAACATTACGCCCGGCCGTTCAGGGGGTCTTGTTTACATGTCGAAATATGTCAATCCAAAGGGTATTCAGCTGGTCATGCCCTGTTGCGCTACGGCTTTCCCCCGCCTCAGCCGGAGACAGCGGCAGCTCTTACGCCTGGCCACCCGTACCTGGCTCCACGCAAACTTCCATTGCTGGGACCGCTTACGGACAGCTATTCTTCGAGTGTGGAATCGACCGTGGCAAGTTAGTTCTTTCCCACCCGCCGACGTACCCAGCCCGGCGTTTTGCGCGGCATGATTGCCGCCGTCAGGGGTCACCCGTGCCGCTTACCGAACGCATGGTCTCCGCCCTATGGGCGATGCGTTTCTCTGCAGAATCGTGAGGAGATCACCGTGTTCGTAAGAGTCCTTGTTCAGGCGTTTGAAGCCGTTCCCAACGCCTGCGGCACCTGACTGCACGCGTCAGAGGGCCGGTGCGGTTCTCGATCCTTCCCGCAGGCGTTTCCCATCCTGAGAGGTCAACGGGAAGCTACTGAGTTCCTGTCAATATATTCACGCTCAGTAATGAAGCCACGTTCGTTGCGTCGAATCTGACGCCTTGGTTTTCCCTTACGGATCCTGACCTGTCACGGCCAGTCGCATCAAAGGACCAATCATGCAACGCATCTTTTCCTCACGGCCCCTCGCGCTACTGGCGAGCTTATCCCTTGCAGTCGCAGGATCCGTCCTGAGCCTGCCCGTGGAAGCCCCGGCCGCCGCAGCAGCAGCACCTCTGGCCACGGACCGGATTGTCAGCACGCACCAGAGCACGCCTTCGACAAAAATCGTCTCGCCCGCCTTCACTACGAGCCAGGCGAACGAGCTCCTTATCGCCTTCGTCATGTCGGACGGCCCTCGTTCCACGGGCGAGTCTGTCTCATCGGTCGTGGGTGGCGGCCTCTCTTGGCGGTTGCGCGAGCGGACCAACGCCCGGCCTGGCACTGCGGAGATTTGGCAGGCCGTCGCGCCGACGTACTGACGAACGTCACGGTCACGGCCACTTACGCGGGCTCGTACCAGTCGTCGATGACTGTTGTCACATTCGTCGGCGCGGATTTGGCCACCGACGGCGCCGTCGGAACAGGGAGTGCCGTTACGGGGGCGCCCAGCGCTTCCCTGACCACTACCCGGGCGGGCTCATGGGTCTGGGGAGCGGGAAACGACTGGGACAAAGCGATCGCCCGGACAGTCGGCGTCGGACAGACAAAGGTCGATGAGTACCTCTCAAGCCAAGGCGATACATACTGGGTCCAGCGCCAAAGCACAACGACGACGGCGGCACCTCCTGCCGCCGTGGCGATCAATGACACAGCACCCACAACCGACCAGTGGAACCTCTCCCTCATAGAAATTCTTCCGGCCTCGCCCGCAACAGGTGACACGACAGCGCCACAGATCTCTGCCGTCTCTGCCGGCACGCCCAGTTCCAGCGGGGCAACCATCACCTGGACCACCGACGAAGCTTCCAGCTCGCAAGTGGAATACGGCACAACCACGGCATATGGCCAGAGCACGGTTCAGAATTCCACGCTACAGACCACGCACTCGCAGGCACTGTCAGGGCTTTCGGCCGGCACGCTGTACCACTACAGGGTGAAATCGGCCGACGTGGCAGGCAATCTTGCCGTCTCGGGCGACGCGACGTTTACCACAGCGAACGGGTCCAGCACGGACCCGTCAGTGGTCGGCTCGTGGGGCCCTGTCGTTCCATGGCCGGAGGTGTCCATTCACGCGGCACTGACACCTACCGGCAAGGTTCTCACCTGGCAGGGCGACTTTTCCCAAGGCGGCCAGCAGTACCTGCTCGATCCCGTGACAGGCAGCTACACCCAAGTACCGAGCGCAGCCGCCGATCTCTTCTGCGCAGGGCAAGCGGTCCTGTCGGACGGCCGCATCCTCGTCGTAGGAGGGACGGCGACACAAGGTGGACTGGGTATCCGCGATGTAACTGCCTTCGACCCGGCCACGGAAACCTGGCAGACCCTGGCGCCCATGAATCACCCACGGTGGTACCCGACAGCGACGACGTTGGCCGACGGACGCGTCCTGGTGACCTCGGGTTCCAACACCAGCTCGACAGACATCGTGCCCGTCCCGGAAGTCTATTCACCCACAATGAACTCGTGGACCGACCTGACTGGCGCGAGCCGGAGTATCCCGTATTACCCCTTTATGTATCAACTGGGCGACGGCAGTATCCTCCAGGCGGGAGCGTCCGAACAAGCCACCTCGAGCCTGGACCTCAATGTGTCCACGCAGCAATGGGCCACCGTGGACTCCCGCGTCCTGGACGGTGCCTCGATCGCGAACTACGCGCCGGGCAAATTCATCAAAGCCGGATCCGCCTCGGATGGGGGATTCACGGGGCAGTCCACTAATACCGCCTACACCTTGGACATGAACGGGCTAAACCCGGCATGGCAGGCGGCAGCCCCCATGGCGTTTCCCCGGAGCTTCGTGAACTTGACGAACCTTCCGGATGGCACAGTCCTTGCGACGGGAGGCGGAACCGACAAATCGGGTCAGGATGTCACCAAAGCTGTGATGCAGGCCGAGGTCTGGCAACCGGCCACGGGAGCGTGGAGCACTGTGGCGTCGATGTCAGCTCCCCGCCTGTACCACTCGGTGGCCGTCTTGCTTCCGGACGGTCGGGTCTTCGTATCCGGCAGCGGCGGGGACGCCGGGGTTGCGGACCAGAAAAGCTATCAGATCTACTCCCCGCCGTACCTCTTCAAAGGCCCGCGGCCGAGTATCTCCAACGTACCGGGCAGCGCCCAGTACGGTTCGACGGCGTTCATAGGAACACCTGACGCGACCCGGATCCAATCCGTATCCCTGATCAAGACGGGATCCGTGACCCACGCCTTCGACCAGAACGCGCGGGCCATGAGCCTGAGTTTCTCGCAAGCCTCCGGTGGTCTCAACGTACAGATGCCCGTCAACGGCAACTACGCCCCTCCGGGGTATTACCTGCTCTCGATCGTTGATGCCAATGGTGTTCCGTCCACAGCCGGCATGATCCGGTTGTCGGCGCCCAGCCAGGACACAACCCCGCCAACGGCGCCGGTGGGTCTGGCGGCCTCAGCATCTGCAGGACAGATCGCCTTGACGTGGACGGCCAGCACGGACAACGTGGGAGTCACCTCGTACCGGGTCTCTCGCGACGGAACCGCGATTGGGACCTCGCCGTCGACCAACTACACCGACAGTTCCGTGGTCGCCGGTACGACCTACACCTACACGGTCACCGCTCTCGACGCGGCAGGCAATGTCAGCCCGCCGTCGAACACCGCCACGGCGCAAGCCGTCCCAATGGAATCACGATCGATAAGATCGTTTCCGCCCACCAAGGAACCAGCACGACGACGATCAGCACACCGGGCGTGACAACCACCGGCTCCAACGAACTCATCCTTGCCTTCATAAGTTCGGACGGACCGAATTCCGCGAATTCAGCCCGCATCGCCGGCGTTGCCGGCGCGGGGCTCACCTGGACACTCCGACAAAGAACCAACACGCAACCAGGCACCGCTGAGATCTGGCAAGCCGTTGCCCCCGGCCCGCTTTCGAGTGCGACCATCACCGCCACTCAGGCCTCGGGCAGTTGGCAGGCAGCCATGACGGTTGTCGCCTTCCGCGGGGCAGACACCGCAACCGGAGCAATACTTGGTTCGAACGCCTCCTCGGGCGCGCCGACGGCCACCCTCACCACCACCAGAGCCGGGTCCTGGATCTGGGGCGTGGGCACCGACTGGTCCAATCCGATATCCCACGCGCCGGGGTCGAATCAGACCCTGGTCGACCAGTATCTGGCGCCAGCGGGAGACACGTACTGGGTCCAACGACAGAACTCCACCACTCCGACGACCGGCACGCCTGTGACGATCAACGACACCTTCCCAACATCGGACCAGTGGAACCTCGCGAGCATTGAAGTTCTCGCCGCGCCCTAGCTCTGGGCTCGTTCCTAGTTCCAACCGTCCGCCAAGGACCTGACCGGACCAATTTCAATCAGGTGACCTATGCCACCCCGCGGACCTCTTCCACGAGCCAATGCGGCGCGTTGACGTTCCACGAGCTTGGGGGTAACCTCGGCGCCAAGCTGGCGCGAATGGATCACTGCACGCGTGGCTTACAGAGACGGGGAATTGGTCATGCAACAGGCGTATCGGATTATCTGTCACATCATCGCCGCTTGTGTCGTCATTCAGGCTGCCGCCATTGCCTGGGCGACGTTCACTATGGGCCAATATGTACAAGACGGCAAGCCCATCACTGACAGTACGGACTTCGCGGGTTTCGACGTCCATCAGGTTGTGGGCCAGTTCGTCATCCCACCGTTGGCCCTCGTGCTGTTGCTCATTGCTTTGATCGGCAAGCTCGGTGTCAAGTGGTCGGCGTGGCTGCTACTGGTCGTCGTGATTCAGGTCGCCCTAGCTTATGCATCCTTCGCCGTTCCCGGTCTGGGGATCCTGCACGGCATCGTCGCATTCGCCGTTCTGGGGCTGGCCGAAGTCGCCGCCCGTTCCGTCGGCGCACCATCCAGTCACTCCCGGGCAGCACAAGCTGGCCCCGCGACGTAGGTCCAGCGGTAGCACGGGACCCGTGCCGATCCTTTGAGGCCGTGCACTTGAGACCCAAACCCACGACCCACGACCCTCGACAACCGACCCATCATTCTGGAATGCGCGCCGTTTGGTTGACCGCCGCAATGATCCTTGGCGGGGATGGGGGATGACGCCCGGGTGGAGCCAGGCGATGCTTGCAAGCCAGGCACTACTGATAGAGGATGTGATCCATCATGTCTGACGACGACAAAATCGAAGTCCGCTGGCGGTCGGAACCTGAGGAGCAGGATTATCCGGGTGCCACTGACTACTTGTCCCTTTTGGCGTCCGATGAAGTGGTGGCCTCCGTGGTCCTGGCGCTCAAGGGCGCGCCGATACAGCACCGCAAAGCAAAGGACATTCTCAGGGCGGCGCGGCTGGTACTGCTTCCTGAGGACAACGCCCACGTGGCGGCTGACTTGCAGAAGATAAAGGATGGCAAGAAGCTGTCGCCTATTCTCATGGTCAGGGGCGACCTGGCCCGGGGTATCCCGGCGCAGGTGGCTGACGGCTACCACCGGGTATGTGCAAGCTACTACACGAACGAAAACACCGATATTCCGCTAAAACTCGTTGACGTGCCGGGGTAACCCGGCAGGCCTAGTTGCTGGCAGATCCCCTCGGTCTACACTCCAGTCATGACGGTCCCTATCGACGTGCACGTTGTTTTCCCCCGCAAGCTGGCCGCGGTCCGGCGCGTGGTCGCCCCCGGTGAGGTTGGCTCGGCATGGGGGCCAGCGGTGGGACAGGTCTGGAATTTCATCCGCAGCCAGCCGGGCCTCTGGTCGAACGGCCATAACATCTTCGTGTACCACCATTCGAATGAGCCGGGCGCGACCATCCTGTGCGAGTTCGGCGTTGAAGTCACGCGTACCTTCGAAACGGCGGGCGAGGTCTACGCGACCGAAACGCCAAGTGGTGAGGCTGCCGTGGCCATCCACCGCGGGCCGTACGACCGGCTGAACGAGACGTACAACGCGATCGACGAGTGGATGGCGGGGAATCGTCGGGAGCCTGCCGGGCACTCATGGGAGATCTACGGAGATCCAACGCCGGATCCAGCCCAGACTGAGACAACAATCGTGCGACTCCTCAAGTAGGAGCCAACAGGCCGTGCCCACTGTGCCTGGAGCCCGCCACCCGTTGAAGATGACAGGTTCTCCGGGCCGGAACTGGCTTGCAGCATTACCCTCGACGCGCCGTGACTCCCACCCGGGCGGAGCTTGCACTGTCCATTAGCATTGCTGCCAATTGACCAACGAGACAAGGAAGTCGTTTCATGCACTATGTCGTCCTGCAGGTGATCCTTAAAGAGAAACTATTGGGAACTGGTTCGGGCAACCTGACCGCCCTTGAAAAAACGATCAACGACCAAGTCGCGAAAGGCTACCGTCTCCACACCATCACTACAGCGAGCAGCGGTAGTAAGGGGCTGGGCGGCGGTGACCGCATCCAGGCAACGATGGTTTTCGAGAGCATTGGTTAGTCGCTCAGCAGTTGTTTCTAGTCCCACCTGACCACGAGGTCCGCCCGCTCCTTCGTCGTCTCGATATACCGCGCGTTGTTTTCATCGGACCCATGTGCCCATGCTTCCGCGGCGGCCGGCTCCATTCCGGCGTCGATGTGCCGCTGAATGAGGCGTGACATGCGTTTTTCCCGTTCCGTCTCAACGAACCAGACCTCATCCAAGTAATTGCGAACTTTGTCCCAAGGCCTCTGATTGCTGAGGAGGTAGTTGCCCTCGGTGAGGACGTATGCCGTTGACGTGGGAATTGCTATGGACGCTGCGATGGGCTCTTCGAGGCCGCGGCGGTAAGCAGGCGCGTAGACGAGCTCTTCATCGGTGTTCCTGAGACGTTCCAGTATGGAAAGGTAGCCACCGACGTCGAACGTGTCGATGGCTCCCTTCCGGGCGCTGAGCGGCGTGCCGCTAATGATGGCGTTGGCGAGGTGGAAACCGTCCATGGGCACGACGGCGCTCTCCTCGCCAAGCTCCTGACGCAGAAGTTCGGCGAGCGTGGACTTGCCCGAACCCGGAGAGCCGGTAATCCCGATGATCTGACGCTTTCCCGCGACGGACCGGCCGCGGAGGCGGTCAGCCAGGTTTACGACGTCGCCCGGAACGATCAGCTGCACTGGCGCTCTCCCACGCCAGGGGACAGCGTAGCGCGGTGAAGCCCTAGCCTCATCGAATGGAATCGCCCTTGAGCGTGCCGTCCAGCAGCGCCTGCAGCTCCCGGAAATGCCGTTCGGTGGCTTCGTGGTGGTAGGCGGAGGTGTCGGCCATGGTGTAGCCGTGAGAGGCGCCCTCATAGATTGTGTTGGAGGCGGTGAGCCGGGCTTCATCGAGGGCCTGGCCCAGACGCGACACTGCGGCCGGATCCATGCTGGGATCATGGTCGGCGTGCCCGAACACGAATTGTGCCCGTGCATCGCGCAGGCCCAAGTGTGGACTGTCAGACGCGTCGGTTGCCAGGCCCCCACCATGGAAACCACCGCATGCGGCTACCAGCTCGGGGTGAGCGGTGGCGGTACGGACGGCGAGCCTGGCGCCCATGCAGTATCCGGTGGTGCCAATGGGGCCGGGGCGCACGCCGTCGAGTTCTGTGATGGCGGAAACCCATGCCTGAATGTCCGGCAGCGCTTTGTCCGGCGTCAGGCGACCTACCCGGGGGAACGCAGCCTTGCCGGCGGCTTCCCTGCCCTCCTTGGTGGACATATCCAAGGTTGGGGCGAGGTCTTTGATGGAACCTTCACGGTAGAACACGTTCGGCGCCATGACCACATAGCCCCAGTCCGCAATGCGCTGGGCCATTTCTTCGATGCGGGGGCGCAGACCAAACGCGTCCATATAGAGAACGACGCCGGGAAAGTCACCTGTCCCGGTGGAGGGGCGGACGACTAAGGCTTCTGCGGTGCCGCCGGGGGCGGGAATGTCAATAAGCATGCGTTTACACTATCGGAGCCACCCCGGGAATTCCCTAGAACAACGGCCAGGGCACAGCTGGCATTTCACCGCTCGGGGCAGGAAACCGCCCCGTCAGACGCAACCGGTCGCAGCGCGCATGGAGGGCTGCGATTTCTCCAGCGCTGAGCAAGCCAGCCAGCTTTCGGCCCAACTCGCCATTTAGTTCTTCAGTGACACGATCGATGCCGTCGCATTCCTCGGAGGTCAGAGCGTCTCCCACCCAGCCCCACAGCACAGTACGTAGCTTGTGGTCACTGTGAAAGGTGAGCCCATGGTCCACGCCGTGCCGGTGCCCGTCCGTCATGGCAAGGATGTGGTTGCCTTTGCGGTCAGCGTTGTTGACCACCAGGTCGAACACCGCCATGCGTCTCAGCGCCGGCGAGTCTTCGTGGATGAGGGCGACCATCCGTCCGTTCTCATCCTGTCCCTCAAGAACGTGTTTCCAGCCTGTCTCCGGTGCGTCCTCGGCGGCAACAAGGTCCACTGCGTTTTGGCTGGGGTCTTGCTCCTGCCAGAGCTGCACCATTCCTTCGCCCAAGGGACCACCGCGCAGCCAGGTGTGCGGCACGACGTCCCAGCCGAAGACCTCCGAAACCAAGTAGGCGGCTACCTCCCGATGGGCGAGGGTGCCGTCGGGAAAATCCCACAGCGGACTTTCGCCTGCAATCGGCTTATAGACCACCGGCACGTCGCCGATGGTGCCGAGGAAAGTGGCGTTTGAGGCCGTCGTAATGCGGCCGGTAAGCGTCAGCTCGGCGGTCACCAGGTCCAGCGCCGGCATTAGACCTCAGGAAGGGTGCAGGTGTGCCCATCGGCGTCGATGGGATAACCGCAGAGCGGGCACATGGGACGCCCGGCGTCGACGATCTCACGGGTGCGCTTGGCGAACGCGCGGGCAGTGCCGACCGGCATGCGCACCAGCAACATCTCGGGCACTTCAGCGACGATCTCGCTCAGCGGCTCGACGTCGTCATCAGTATCGACGTCGGTGAGGGGGTACGCCTCGACGACGACCTGCGCAGTGGTTGGGTCCCAGTCCAAGGTTATGGCGCCGGTGCGAAACTGCTCGTGAGGAGCCTCGAGCGGGTCATTGTCGACGAGTTCAACAGGAGTTCCCGTAGGAATGCTGAAAGGGTTGCCGTCAATGGTGATGAGCTGGTCGAGAATTTCGTCAATCTTCTCCGCGAGTAAGGCAGACTGCTGCTTTTCGAGGGCAATACTCACGATCTGCGACCCTGCGCGCACCTGCAGGTAGAACGTCCGCGCCCCGGGAAGGCCAATAGTGCCGATGACAATCCGATCAGGCCAGGCAAACTCGTGAACGCGTGTAGGCATGTCAGTATTTTAGGCACATGGAATTCATGGCGTCTTCTGCCCTGCACCGCCGCCCACGGCCGCATCGCCAGAACTCATGCCATTCGACAACCACGACAAATCACCCGCTTCGGTGTTGATCGCGTAGACGCTCGGCCGGCTGGCGCCGTAGTGAACGATTGATACGGAGGCCGGGCTCACGTTGATTCGCTGGAACAAATCCAAGTGCATCCCGAGCGCGTCGGCGAGGATTGACTTGATGACGTCACCGTGACTCACGGCCACCCACACGGCCCCTCGCCCGTTGGCGGCTTCGAAAGCGGCATCGTGACGCCGAATGGCAGCCACGGAGCGTGCCTGCATCCCGGCCATGGATTCACCACCCGGAAACACGACGGCGGACGGCTGAGTCTGCACCATCGGCCACAATTCCTCGGTCGCGAGATCGCGGAGTTTACGGCCCTGCCACTGGCCGTAATCGCATTCCGTGAGATCGGGATCCACCGGCGCGTGCGGCGTGCCGGTCTGACGCTCGAGGATGAGTTGCGCGGTCTCCTGACAGCGTTCCAGGGGGCTCGAAACCACCCCGGCTACGGGCACGGACGCGAGCCTGTCTCCGGTCAAAGCCGCCTGCTCGCGTCCGACCTGGTCCAGGCTGACGCCGTCCGCCCGACCGGCCAGCAGTCCACTCGCGTTGGCTGTGGTGCGGCCGTGCCGCACGAGAATAAGTGTCGCCATCCCCCCAGCCTAACCATTCGGGCATTCGCCTGGCCCCAGGACCCGAGGACCCAAGACCCAAGCGCTCTACGAGCAGCAGCTCAAACAGACCTGAACGTCGGAGACAGCCCACCGTGAGAAACTGCTGCCGCCGACCAACCCCCGGGCGGGTATCGAGTACTACAGTTGACCTATGGCTGCCAGCCGCAATCCGCTTGATGACCTGCGTGAAACCATTGGCCACCTGGCCAACCAGCTCAAGCTGCCCGGTGCCGAGCGGGTCGATGACCTGATGGGCGATCTCATCGGTGCCAGGCCCGGCCCTGCCCGGCCGCTGTCAGAGGTTCAGGCCGAGCTCGACGCATTGGTGGGGCTGGAGACCGTGAAGGAACAGGTGCGGGCCCTCGTCGCATTGCTCCAGGTCCAAGCGCGGCGTAAGGCCTACGGCCTGCCGGAGGTGGCCACATCACAGCACCTGGTGTTCCTCGGAAATCCGGGCACGGGCAAGACGACCGTGGCGCGGCTACTGGCGGAAATGTACCGCGCGGTCGGTCTGCTGCAGAAAGGCCACCTGGTCGAGGTCGACCGTTCGGGCCTGGTGGGGCAATACGTCGGGGCGACGGCGATCAAGACGGACCGGGTCATTCGGCGTGCGCTGGACGGCGTGCTGTTCATTGACGAGGCCTACGCACTGGCCCCCGAAGACGGCCGGATGGACTTCGGCCCCGAAGCGATCGAGGTCCTGCTCAAGCGGATGGAGGACCACCGCCATCGGCTTGTCGTGATCGTGGCCGGGTATCCGCGCCTGATGGAATCCTTCCTGCTCTCCAACCCCGGACTGCGCTCCCGGTTCGCCCGCGAGATCACGTTCCCTGACTACTCCGTTGACGAACTCCAGACGATCTTCCAGCAGATGCTGGCCCAGCACGAGTACACCTTGGAAGCGGGGGCGGAGGAGATGCTGCGCCGTGTCCTCACCGGGCTCCATGCGGGGGAGGACTCCGGCAACGCGCGGTTCGCCCGCACCTTGTTCGAGCAGGCCCTCAACCGGCAGGCCCTACGGCTATCGCTCGACGAGGAACAAAGTCTCGACGCGCTCGATCGCGACGCCGTCATGACGCTCACTGCCGAGGACATAGTGGAGGCTGCGCTCGCCTTGGGTGAAGTGCCGGAGCCGGAGCCGACGGCGGAACCGGCGCGCTCGCGGTGGTGGCGCTGGCTGGAGTGACCAGATGGGCGGGATCTTACGCAGCGAAACAGTGCAACGCTTCCTGGAACCTGCCTGAATACCTGCATTTGTTCTCGGAGTGGTATTCCAGCCGAGGCCCCGGCGGCTGACTGAATCGGCCACGCCTCCCAGCACGTCGCGGGCGAGGACCGCCGCGCACGCGCCCACGCCGCCCATTAAGGTGGCGTGGAAGGTGAGTCCAATTATTGTGGACGGGACGGGCCATAGCTGGAGCGCAAAGTAAGCAATGCCCCACATATGGCACGGAATCGGGCGGGGAAACTCGAGCAACCTCGGAAAGGAACAGACAAATGAAGATCACCGGCGCAGTTCTTGAAGAAATCGGCCGTTCTCGTCCCTTCGCTGAGTCACGGCCCATCACCATTTCGGAGCTTGAGTTGGCAGGCCCTGGCCCCACCGAAATCCTCGTCCGGCTCGAGGCCGCCGGGATTTGCCACTCGGACTTGAGCGTCGTCGACGGAAACCGGGTCCGTCCCGTACCAATGTTGCTCGGACATGAAGCGGCCGGACGTGTTGTAGAGGTCGGCTCCGAAGTCAACGATCTGCAGCCGGGCCAGCGGGTGGTCATGTCTTTTCTTCCCCGATGCGAAAAATGCGCGAACTGTGCAGAGGACGGCCGGCTACCCTGCACTGCAGGATCAAAAACAAACGCCCAGGGAGTCCTGCTGCACGGATCCGCGCATCTCACCCGCGATGGGGAGACGATCTTCCATCACCTTGGCGTTTCGGGCTTCGCCACCCATGCCGTGGTCGACAGGGCCTCCGCAGTACCTGTCGGCGACGACGTTCCACCGGAGATCGCTGCTGTCCTTGGATGTGCTGTCCTTACCGGCGGCGGGACCGTGCTGAACGCGGCCCGCCCGAAGCCTGAAGACAGCATCATGATCGTCGGGCTTGGTGGCGTGGGGATGGCCGCGCTGATCACTGCTGTCTCACAAGGCGTCTCACGCATCGTCGCCGTGGATACCCTTGACGACAAGCTCGAGCATGCCCGTAGGCTCGGTGCCCACGAAACCTACACGCCGCAGCAGTTGCTCGAGCAGGGGATAAAGGCCAAATTCGTTATCGAATGCGCAGGAAACCCCAAGGCCTTCGAAACTGCCTTCGCTGCCACCGCTGTGGGTGGGACCACCATCACCGCCGGGCTTCCCTCACCCGATGCGCGCGCTCAGATTTCTCCCATGACCATCACCGGCGAAGCCCGCACAATCATCGGCAGCTACCTGGGGTCAGCAGTACCGGCACGTGACATCCCTAAATACGCCCAGCTCTGGCGCGAGGGGAAGCTCCCCGTTGAAGAACTGATCACCACCCGCATCGCCCTGGCCGATATCAACCAGGCCATGGATCAGCTGGCGGACGGAAAGGCGGTCCGGCAGGTCATCATGTTCGACGCCGATGACGAACACCCGAGGTAAATGGCGCGGCGCGGATCGACAGGCTTCGCGAGGCACGTCCTCGGAAGCCCTCCTGTGCTTCGTAGCGGCCCAGAAGCGAGCTGCTGCAGAAGTACGTGGCTGAAAGGGAGGAGCCCACTTCCGCGTTATGAATCCATGTTTCATGATGTGGGGTATGAGCAGAATAATCGGATGGATCGCGGCGGCTGCGGTCGTGACCGTCGTCTTCTGCAGTGTGTACATTGCCTTCCAACAATCTGGCCGGAGGTCCGCTGATATTGCACCCGCAGCGGCGGCCGCGTCCGCGGTACAGATGCTCGCCACGTCTGTCCCGTCCGTCCCGCGTCTCGAATTGACCCCGGAGAGCGGGGTTTTTGTGCTTGTGTACGGCAGCGACGACAGACCCGAAGCGGGAACGGCAACTCTTCACGGCGTACTTCCAACCGTTCCGGCGGGAGTTCTCGACACGGCACGAAGGTCGGGCGCGGATGCCGTGACATGGCAGCCTGAACCCGGGCTGCGGCTGGCGGTTGTTGCCCGGTCGGCAGAGGGAAAGGTTGTAGTTGCCGGGCAATCGCTCGCCCCCTACGAGGCCACGGACACCATGGTCATGGTCTATTTGATGCTCGGATGGTTCGGTTGTGTCCTCCTCCTCGGGGCCGGGTTCGCAGTGTCAGTTGTACTCGGGCACCACCAAAGCCGGGCGTTTGGAATTCGTTAAGGCCGGGGTCGGTACGGCCCTGCCCGTGCTCCCATGGAAGAGAGCGGCAGACAATGTGCTCATCCCTACGGAAATGGAAGATCCAGCATGGGAACAGCATCGAACCAAGCCCCCGACGTCACGGAAATTCGGGCTTTCCTCTCGATTGACGACGAAGGTGACTTCGCCTATCACCAGTCGGAAGAAGCAATGCTCGCAAGTTTCGAATATGTGAGTGAGGCCGCGTGTATCATCGACCCGGCGGGCACCCAGTACCGCCTCAGCCTTGACTCGGCGCGTCGGCTTCGACTGAGTCCCGGGCTGGGCAAGGTCGACGGAAGCTGGCTCAAGCAGGCCTGGTTTACGGCGCTGAGGACGCACTCACAGGAGCACCGAGTCCGCCGCCTCCTGCCCACGGATCCGGACGCCATGCTTGCGGAATTGCTTGAAGTTCTGGCGCTGGAGCAAGGAATCCGGGAACCGGGTGCTTCGTGGCGAATCACCGCTGCAGGGGTAACTGAGATGGCCCCGACAATGGCAGAGGTTGACCGGCGTATGAGCGAGCTGCGCCACCATGAAGGGCTGCGGGTGCAGGACCCCCGCGGCCACATCTACCGGCCGGAATGGCTCCACCAGCACCTGAATCCGGGTAAGCCGTTCTATGTCGAGCTGCCAGTAACGTCCCGGAGCAACAACTAAGCGGCTAGACCGTTGTGCCACCCGTTGGCGAAGCCGAAAGTCGGGCACCGGTCATCAAAGGCACTGGAACTCCAGTTTCCGGGTACGCACAGGGATCCAGTCCTCGGAGGCACCACGCCCGGGTTCATTGCAGGATGCTGCTCGGAGCACCCAGTACAGTTTATGAATATGCTCAGGTTCAAGTTCCGGTTGAATGTGCCCACGGGCAAGGTCTGCACCGCCTGGACCCTCGCCGCCCTGATGGTTGCTGCTGCTGTGCCAATGGCAAGCGCTGACGACACTCCGCCGTCAGGGTATCCCTCGTGGGCAGATGTCCAGGCCGCAAAAGACAATGCCGCTGCCAAGAGCGCCGAGGTCCAGAAGATCAATGCGCTTCTGGACGGCTTGCAGCAGCAGGCATCCTCACTTGGGGCTGCTGCGGTCAAAGCGGGCCTGACCTACGCGCTGGCGCGCAATAACCTTGATGCGTCAACAGCAAAGCTGAGTGCGCTGAAGGATCAGACTGACAAGGCCCACGCTGTGGCAACGAAGTTAAGGCGGCAAACAGGCGCCCTGGCCGCTCAGGACTACATGAACAGCGGAGCGAGTTTGGGTCCGTTGGTGGAACTGAACGCCCTGCAGAGCCGCGATGGGATGCAGCAACTGGGCGTCATGCAGATCGTCGCGCAGCGCACTTCCGATCTGTACAACCAAGCACAGGCTGCAGAGGCTGTCGCGTCGTCACTGGATCAGCAGCAGGCAGTCGTCCAGGCAGAGAATGAGCGGCTGGCCAGCGACGCCCAGTCGAAACTTACGGCGGCACAGGCGGCCCAGTCGGCCGCCGAACAGAAGGTGGCGGAGGAGACCAAATACAGCGGTACGCTGGTGGATCAACTGGCGAGCCTGAATAACACCAGCGCAGCCGTCGAACAGAATTATCGTGCAGGGGTCCAAGCCGAGGCGGCCTACGAAGCACAGCAGGAAGCCCGCCGCGCCGCCGCAGCAGCGGCAGCCGCGCAGGCACAAGCGCAGGCGGCAGCTGCCGCGCAGGCCGCTGCGGCCGCCCGGGCTGCAGCTCCCGCCGCTCCTGCGCCCGCGCCTGTTGTCGCTGCGCCGCCGTCGTCGGACCTTAGTCCGGTGGTATTGCTGCCCAACATCCCTCAAGGGGCCGTCAACGATCCGGGCGGGGCGCAGGCCTATGCCGCGTCGCAACTGGGTGCGCACGGCTGGGGCGGTGACCAAATGAGCTGCCTGCTCAAGTTGTGGAACCAGGAATCCAGTTGGATGACCAACGCTACAAACCCCTCCAGCGGGGCCTACGGCATTGCGCAGGCATTGCCCGCAGAGAAGTACGCCTCTACTGGTCCGGACTGGCTAACGAACTACCGCACCCAGATTAACTGGGGCCTCGGGTACATTGCGGGTCGCTATGGATCACCGTGCGGGGCTTGGGGCCATGAGGTGTCCAACAACTGGTACTAATTAGGGGCGGGTCCGCCCTGTGAGCGGGCTTAGCGAAGCGATAAGGCCCTCAACGCGGGACTTGATTTCATCGCGGATTGGACGGACTGCGTCAACACCCTGCCCTGCCGGGTCTTCGAGCACCCAGTCCTCGTAGCGTTTGCCCGGGAAGTATGGGCACTCATCCCCGCAGCCCATCGTAATAACGACGTCGGACTCCCGCACAGCCTCGGTGGTGAGGACCTTGGGGATCTCGGCGGACATGTCGATGCCAAGCTCTGCCATCGCCTTGACGGCGGCGGGATTGACCTGCTCCGCCGGTTGCGAACCGGCGGAACGGACCTCGATCGCGCCGCCTGCGAGGTTGGTCAGGAACGCTGCCGCCATTTGCGAACGGCCCGCGTTGTGGACACATACAAAGAGGACTGAGGGCTTCTTGGCGGCTTCGGTGCTCATGGTGTTTCTCCTGGCTCTGGTGCGGATGGGTCCGGTTGCTAATGATCAATATGCGGATGATGAGAGGCGCCCCAAGGCTGCGGTGCCTTCTAAGCTGCGTGGAGGCGTGGGGCAAGATCGGTGACCCGCCGGGCAATGTCCTTGAATGCGCACTCGAATGCAGTTGGCGTGTTGGCCCGTAGGGGGTCCGGGACGGACCAGTGAACCCCTTGGAGCGAGGAGAGTTCCTCATGGGCGTTGTCGCAGACTGTGACGATGAAGTCCTGACCTGTGGCCACTTCGTCCAGGTGGCGTGGGGAGAGGCTCCTCAGGTCCAGGCCATGCCGGCTCGCTACGTCGATGGCGCCGGATGCAACCTGCTCAGCCGGGTGGGTGCCCGCAGAGGCAGCCGGGATGTCGCTGGCCTCGCGCCAGAGGGCGGATGCCAGCTGGGAGCGGGCGCTGTTGTGTGTGCAGACAAACAGGACCCGGCCCGCCGCGTGCCGGGCTCCAGGGGTCAGTCCGGCCAGCGAGCCGGGGGTGAGGCTGATGTAGCTGCGGCGCCGGTCCGCTTCGGAGCGGTGCCGCCCGATCAGTCCGGCGCTCTCGAGGGTGCGCAGATGGTGCGAGAGCAGGTTCGAAGGGATGCTGAGTTCAGACTGCAGCTCGCTGGGGGAGTAGTCGCCGAGCGTGAGCATGTCAATGATCCGCAGGCGGGCAGGGTCGGCCAATGCGGCGTGCTTCACCAGCCGCTGCTGGAAGTCATCATTCTTCAGCTCAGTTTTCATTGGTTCAATTTTGACTGAGTTAATTTTGTGGGTCAAGCTGATGACATGACTTCACACCATCCGCCATTGTGGCGCCGGGCCTTGGCCGAGATGCTTGGCACCTGCCTGCTTGTTGCCATTGTGGTTGGCTCTGGGATCGCCGCGCAGCATCTGTCTCCAGGCGACACCGGGCTGCAGCTGCTGGAGAACAGCACCGCGACGGTTCTGGGCCTTGCGGTGCTGATCTTGGTTTTCGGACCCGTCAGCGGTGCTCATTTTAATCCCGTCGTGTCGGCCGCCGACTGGGCCTTGGGCCGCCGGCAAGGAACCGGATTGTCGTTGCAGGAACTGGGCGCGTACGTGGTGACCCAGACAGTGGGTGCGATCGGCGGCAGCGTCCTGGCGAACGTGATGTTCGACGTCGGGACCTCCATCTCGGGCAAAGACCGGATGACTGCCGGGCACCTGGCCGGTGAGATCGTCGCCACCGCCGGGCTGGTCCTGCTCATCTTCTCCCTCGCCCGTACCCATCGCGGGTTACTCGCAGCACCGGCCGTTGGGGCCTACATCGGCGCCGCTTACTGGTTCACATCCTCGACCTCGTTCGCGAACCCGGCGGTGACCGTCGGGCGGATCTTCAGTGACACTTTCGCCGGTATCGCCCCTGGCTCAGTCCCAGGTTTCATCCTCGCCCAGATCCTCGGCGCAGCCCTCGGCCTCGGCCTGCTGCTCGCACTGTTTCCCGTAGCGGCACCTCCCGCGGACGACGTCGTTATCCCGCACCCGGCCGAAGCGAACGGCTAACGCGCGCCTGATATCAATGCTTTCCCGCGCAAGGACGGGTCCCCTAGAACACCGCATCAGTTACGGCGGCCGTCAGTTGATGGATGACGTCGGTGCGCTCTTCTACGCTGCCCAAGTCCTCTGCCTTGGTGTAAATGACCAAGGCGTAGGTGTGGCCGTCCTTGGTGAGGATGGCGGCGTCGTGAAGTTCCCCGCCGAGCTCTCCGTACTTGTGATAGACCGTGACGCCGGCCGGCAAGGCAGCAGGGATGAGCGTCTCATCATTGGTGTCCTGCATGGTTGACAGCAACTGCGCGGTATCTGCCGAATTCAGCAGCCTTCCGGAATAAAGGCCAGCCAGGATGCGGGCCATATCTGCCGTGGTGAGCGTGTTGTCATTCGGGTTGTAGTTCACCCCCAGCGAGGCCGCGTAATCCGTCAGCCCCTGATAACCCACAGCATGTTCGATCAGCGACCACGAGTCGTTGTCGCTTTGCTGGATCATTGCCTGCAGCTGGAATGCCGCGGAATAGGCCCCCAATTGGTCATCAAGGGACGCTGCACCGGTCTCAACGAGGTGATAGTAGGCTTCGGCAGCCAAGACCTTGGCGGTGCTCGCGGCCTCGAACGGCTCATGGATCCCGTATTGATGAACCGTTTGGCCCGTGGCGGCATCCCCGGAGATCTCAAGGAGAGCCACCCCGACCTGGTACTGGTCGTTGGCGTCGATGATGCCGTTGATCTTGGCGTCCAGATCCGGACCGACGCCGTCTCCCGCCGCCGCTGCTGCACCAATGCTCGGTGGAGCAGCGGGCCGGGCGGACGCTTGCTTCTTCGTCGCGCTCGACCGGGCGGCCGACGTCGAACGGGCCTGCGCAGCCGAGTGGACACCAACAGGCACCGCGACGGCTAGGAGGGCGGCGCACGTCGCCATAATCAACGCTCGACGGCGGCGAAATGCACGCGATCGCAGCCCCGAGACATGACGACCGGCGGGACTCTCACGCGAATGCACGGACCAAGGCTCTTCCATAACTGGTGATGGTAACCAGGAGAGCTATGCGGGAGCTTTGTATTTGCTGTTGCCCAACCCGAAGTTGCCCAACCGGAGTTGCGCGCCCCGAAGTTGCCGAAACACAGGCTGGAGCGCGGCCTGCTACAGGGAGGGCAGGTCTTCCGAGGCGAGCGACAGGCGAGGGTCCAAAAGGTCGTTCCCATCCGCAATCGGAACCAGCCGGGAGAGGTATTTCCCCCGTGCGGCTTCGATGAACCCACGGAAAAGCCCGAATTCCTCGGGAAGTTCCTCGGGGTGCCACTGCACGCCGACGGTGAAGGTGTTAGCCGGGTATTCGATGGCCTCCACAACATGGTCATCACTCCATGCCGTCGCCACGAGTCCGTCCCCGAGCTCGGCTACAGCTTGGTGATGGGCCACCGGAACAGCTTTCAAGCCCGGGCCGATGAGTCGGGCCAGAACCGACGTGGGCCGCACATGGACAGGGATTCGGTTGAAGTTGTAGCCGCCCAGCTGGTATTTTCCGCCGTCGACAATGTCGGGGAGGTGCTGATGGAGGGTACCGCCACGGGCGACGTTCAGCAGTTGTTCGCCTCGGCAAATGCACAACAAGGGAAGGTCTTGGCGGATCGCTTCGTCGATCAGCGCCCTCTCCCAGGCATCCCTTTCGGGATGAGGCCGATCGGTCTGCTCGTGAGGTTCTTGGCCGTAGAGGGAAGGATCCACATCCCATCCACCGGGGACCACCAAGCCGTCCAGCCGACTCACGAGAAGCTCAATCACTCCCGGAACCACCGGTTGCGGTGGCAGGAGGACGGGAATACCGCCGGCTTCCGTGATGGGGGTGAGGTAGGTTTCAGGGAGGAAAGCTGCATTTACGGTGCCACAACCGTCCGTTGCGGCCTGTTCGAGGTAAGTAGTCAGGCCAATCACGGGTTGCATGGCTGCGTCGGTGGTTTCCACGGGTTCCTTCCTGGGCATTTCGCAATAATTCTAAGGCTCCGCGAGCCACGCAATGTTTCGTCCAGGTCAATTTCGCATGTCAGTACGATCACACTCGTGGCGTGCCGCTAACCCTTCAACGGCACGACGGCGAAGCGGCGGTTAGCCAGCGACGGTACCTTCGCCCGGACTTCTTCGATCCGGTGCAATGAGAGTTCGGAAAAAATCATGCCGGGGGCCTCTCCAGCGTTGGCTATGACGACTCCGAACGGGTCCACCACCATGGTGTGGCCTGTAGCGAGGGGCCCGGACTGGTTGGCGGTGACCACGTAGGACGTGTTCTCGATGGCACGGGCGCGGACCAACGTTGTCCAATGGTCTTCCTTTCCCGGACCAACAATCCACATGGCCGGAAGCAGCAGAACGTTAGCACCGGCGTCGATCAAGTGGCGTGCGCTCTCCGGAAATCGCAAGTCGTAGCAGGTCATCATGCCCAAAGACAGACCGCCCATGGTCAACAGCTGCGGCTGCGTGACGGTGCCGGGCTCGGTGCCGGAGCTCTCCTGGTAACCGAAAGCGTCGTATAAGTGGACCTTCCGGTACACGGCGGTGACGGCACCCGACGCGTCGAGGGCCACAAGGGTGTTGTAGGGGAGCCCGTCCGGGTTCGACTCCGCAAGTCCCACCACCACAGGCAGGTGGAGGTCCAAGGCCGCGGCTGCGATACTGCCAATGAACGGGCCGTCCAGCGGTTCGGCCACTTTGGCGAGGACGGCAGGGGGCTCATTGCTGGCGTAGAGGCTGGACTCGGGAAGCACCAGCAGGTCTGCGCCGCCGCGGGCCGCAATTGTCATCATGTCCAGGATGGCGGTCAGGTTGGATTGCGGGTCCTTGCCAGCGCTGAATTGTCCGGACGCGATTCTCATGGAACTAGGGTGCGCCTTTGCGGCGCCGACGTGAACCCCACGTAGCGTGAGCCTCATCGTCCTCCGGGACGGGCCTGGAACGTCATGGATGCACGGATGGGGGTGGGCGGGTTCCTACGACCAGAAGTCGTCCAACTTGCCCGTGTCATCCGAATACTCATGCCCTTCCGTAACTTTCCCGTCCCGCAGCACAAACGTGATGACCGTGGGCACGTCCACGGACTTGTCGCCGTTAGTAGCCTGGGTCCGAACGATCGAGACCGTGTGGCTATCCCCGCCCACGATGTCCTGGACTTCGGCATGGAAGCGGCCTTGGGTTCGCGACCCTAATTCACCGAAGTACGCAAATATCGCGTCCCGGCCCTGCTTCGTTCCGGACAACACATTGTTTCCGCCAACGTGCCACACCGCGTCGTCGGTAAACAGTTCTCCGAGGGCAGCCATGTCCCCGGAGTTAAAGGCCTCGAACCCCCGGCGGACGATTTCAACATTTTCTGCGTTTCCCATGACGGGACACCTTTCCTTCATCATCATTGACTGGTGGTGTTGTGACGAATTAACGGTATTCCTGCATTGCGTAAGCTGTCGATGGGAAACAAGCCGGAGTTAGACGCCGGGTGTTGATCCAGCCCTGGCCCTTCTTGAGAGGACAGCGACCAGTGCCGCGATGCACACGAGCAAACCCATACTGACAGGGCCGGTTCCCCAGGCCAGGCCGCCACGTTCCGGGGAAACAGCTGTCCAGTCAGCGAAGGACGCCCCGAGTGGCCGCGTCAGGATATAGGCACACCAGAAGGCGGGAATGGCCGACAACCAGCTCCGCCAGTAGACGACGCCGACCCCAGCGATCGCCAGTGCGAACAGGACACCTGACGAGAAGTAGCCAAGGTTCAGGCTGTACGCGGTCATGTCCCCGAAGGCGGTACCAAGGGCGAACGTGGACAGCACCGTTGCCCAATAGAACGCTTCGCGGCGCACAGTGTCCACGCTGTGGATCGACAAGGTGCCTTCAGACCGGTACCAGAGAACAAAAACGGCGGACAGCACGACGACGAAGAACGCCACGGACAGCACATAAGGGACACCCAAAACCACATGCACCGCATCGGCCGCCATCGTTCCGAAAACACTGACCATGACCACAGCTAGCCAGTAGATCCAGGGGACGTAGCGGCGGACGAGGAACTGCAGTAAAAGTGAGCCAACCAGCCCAACCCCGCCCAGAGCCAATGCTAATGCCGGGTTCATGCTATGGACCAAATAGTCCGACGTCGTTTCACCCATCCCAGTTGTGAGAACCTTCGCCACCCAGAACCCAGCCGTAATTTCCGGGACCTTGACTCCGGCCAAGCGGCCTGGTGTGCCGCCCCGTGCAGGAGTAATGAGTGCAGGAACGTGGCGTGCAGGAAGGCCTGACTGGGCAGAGTCGAGTGCAGTGTCCTGCGGTTGGGAATCTGTCATCCGGCGATTCTCTCGCACGATTCCAAGAATCAGCTGAGTCCGCCGGCCCGCACTGGGTTTGCGCGCGCGGTAGCTGCTTGGAATCAGCGGGCTTCGGCCTGAATGCGGTCGTGGATGCTCTGCGGCATGGTGGAGCATGCATCGCCGTCACCGCGCCGATCGGCATGGTCGGCCGCCGTGTCATTGATTCCTACGGTGGCTACGGCTGCCTGCCACCCACCCAGGCCGACCAGCTGCTTGGGAACCCAAACATTGGCAGCCCCATTCACGAGGTTCCATACTGCAGGATGGACGCCGGACCCGAGGTAGATCCCTCCATTCGGATCCCGCCGGACCAGGTCCGGCAGCGGCAGGACACCCATCAGCTGCGCCGACTGGTAGTCCGTCAAACTCCAAGGCGGTGCCCCAAAGTAATACCAGCTGGCGGCGCACACGCCATACAGGTGGGGCCCGAATTGGGCATAGTTCAGATAGAGTTCCAGGGTTCGTTGGTGACTCAACGTGTAGCTGAATTGGGTGGCTAAAACAGCCTCAATCCCTTTTCGGAGAGCACTCTGGTCGTCCCACAGGAAGATGTTTTTTACCAGCTGCTGCGGGATGGTGGAGCCACTGGGGTCAGGCTTTCCCTGAAAATATGCCTGGGCCCTGGCCTGGAAGTCTCCGACGTCGAAAGCTCCGCTGCGGGTGCCGAGCTGCTCGTCCTCGTGGGCGATGGTCGCCGCCAGCAGGCGGCGGCTCATGTGGTCGATCGAAACGAACTGATAAACGTTCGGCTCACCAGCCTCGAGCATGTATGCAGTGCGCGGCGGTGTCACGCCCATGCTGAACATGAATGCAACGACTTGCACCAGAACCAGGGGCATGATCAAAACCAGCAACAGCTTCAAGCGCCACTTTCGCTTGGGACGTCGGCCAGGTTGCCCGGCTGAACCGGGCAGCACCTGCTCTTGAGGGGGTTCCCCAACAGGACGCGTTAACCGTTGCGGCACGGCGTCCTGTGGCGTCCGGGGCTCGGGTGGTCTCCGCGGCGGAGCCGGTGGTGTGGGGATATCCATCAATCTGCCTTCGCTGGTTCGCCCGTTCCCCGTGGAAGGAGAAGGATGAGATGAGAGTCTACCGGGCCTTCCGTATGATGGGACAAAGCCGCAGCTCAGAAAGGGTTTGGTGTCTGTAGTGGGGGAACTGCCCGAAGAGAGCCGTGAATCCCCGAAGCAAAACCGGGCCGAGTTGTGGAGGGCCTTTGCCCTGCCCGTGGTGATTGGCTTGGCGTTGCTTGGCATCGCCGGGGTGAACTTTGCCAACGGACTCGCCGAGAAGGAGAAGCAAAGCCAGTCGGCAGCATCTTTGGCGCCTTGCCAGGTAATGACTCGTGATCAACTAGTTCCGGCTGACGGGACGCTCTTCGGCGTGAATCTGGATTGGCACACCAAGTCGTTGTCCACGTTCGCGAAGGACCTGGGCCACAAGCCGGCCGTCAACGTTTCCTTTACGGGCTTTCCACTGACCGCCAAAGATGAAGACGATCTTCGACGGGCAGTTGACCAGATCCGCGCCGATGGCCACATGATGCTTCTGACCCTGGAACCGGACGGTGGCCTGGCCACTGTGACAGACCAGACGGCCACGGCCTTTGCGAAAGACCTCGCCATGTTCAATGACGACGGCGTCCCCGTGATCGTGCGTTTCGCGCACGAAATGAACGGTTCCTGGTATGCGTGGTCGCAGCAGCCTCAGAAGTACGTGGCCGCCTTTCAGACTTTGGCGAAGGCTGTGCACACCTTGGCCCCCGGTTCGGCCATGATGTGGGCACCAAACTACGGGGGAGGGTATCCCTTCGCCGGGGGAAAGTACGAAGCCAAACCCGGCACGCCCGAATTCGCCGCTTTGGACACGAACAAGGACGGCGTGTTGACCATGAGTGATGACGCCTATGCCCCTTACTACCCGGGCGACGAGGCCGTGGACTGGGTTGGCATGTCCCTGTACCACTGGGGGAACAAATATCCGTGGGGTGAGAACGAGCTCCCTGAGCCCAATAAGTTCGCCGATCAGCTCAGCGGCAACTATGTAGGTACGAACGGTGATGACAGTCTGCTTCCGGACTTCTACGGCGTCTACGGTGACCAACATGGCAAGCCGGTCGCGATCCCCGAAACGGCTGCTCTCTTTGCGCCCGGGGCCGGTGGCGCAGCCGAGCTCGCCATCAAGGAAGCTTGGTGGACGGAGCTTTTGGATCCTTCAATCCGGCAGAAGTTCCCCCGACTGAAAATGATCAATTGGTTCGAGTGGGACAAGAACGAGGTCGAAGTCAAAGGCCGCGTGGATTGGACGGTCACGAACACGGCTGCTGTGCGGGACGCTTTCAAGGCCGCTTTGCCAGCGTGGCTGCGCTATGGTCCCGAACAATCGTGCCAGCCGCGCCAGTGACGGCGGCCAGCGGGCCGCGGTTCCGTAGTCCAGCGGTACCGGGTGTTAGCCTCAGGCTCGGCTCACGGGGGCTGCCGCAGTCGTTGCGCGACGGACCAGGTGTGGGGTGCTCACGTCGTGGCCCAGCGGCTGCCTGTTCTCGATGCGGTCCACAGCTCGGTTAACGGCGGCGGCGGCAAGCAGCTGCGCATCTTGGCTGATGGACGTCAGCTGTATGTAGCTCAGGCGCGCAAATTGGCTGTCATCGTAGCCAACCACTGAGACATCCGTGGGCACGTTCCTTCCAGCCGAACGGAGGCTCTCCATGACGCCAAGGGCTGTTCGGTCATTGAAGGCTATAACCGCGGACGGGTTGAGCGCTAGCAGACGTTGGCCGGCCGCCAACCCGTCTTCTTCACTGGGACCTCCGGAAAGGGTCAAAGGCTCCAGCCCGTGGCCGATCATCTCTGCCCTAAAGGCTGCCCGGCGCTGGTCCGCGGACACGGCGGTACCGCCGTCGACGTGGATGATGCGCCGGTGACCCAAGCTCGTGAGGTGTTCAATAGCAAGCCGGATCCCAGCCGCGTCGTCACAGCTGACTGAATCGACATGGTCGCCCACGTCGTTGCGTAGAAGGCTGACCACCGGCACTTGATGTGCGTATCTGCCCAGATCGTTCTCGTTCAAAGTGGATGCGATAAGGATGAGCGCTTCGGAACCAGCATCGAGGAGTGACTCGACAGCACGCTCTTCGGCACGCCCACGCCCGACGGCGCTCAGGGCGACGTCGTATCCCTTCGCGGATGCTTGGGCGTAAACGGCGTCCACGATTTCACTGTGGAACGGCTGGGAAGTGGAAAATGTGAGGCCGAGGAGGCGGGTCCGGTTGCTGCGGAGCAGCCGCGCCCGGGCATCGGGCCGGTAGCCAAGTTCACCGGCAGCTTCCAGCACTCTCTGCCGGGTGGATTCTGATGCCCCTGGCGCTCCTCGCATGACAATGGACACGAGGGCCCGTGACACGCCGGCCGCGTGGGCTACATCAACGAGGGTCGGACGTCGCTGTTCTTGGGTCATGCTTTCGGCTCCATCAAACAATTATATAGAACGATCTAGACGCGAGGCTGGATGACATGTGAGCATGGAGCAATCTAGAACGATCTAGCAATTGAACAGCAGGAGTTGATATGACTTACATAGAGCATCGTGTCGCTGAAGAGCTGCCCGTCCGGGTCGGCCTGATTGGTGCCGGGTGGATTGGAAATTTTCATGCCGAATCCCTGGTGCGACGCGTCCCGGGCGCTCAACTCGAGGCCATCGCAGATCCCGCCCTTTCCGCCGTCGAAGCCCTCGCGAGTCGCCTGGGCATCACAAAGATCACCACGGATGCAGCAGATGTGCTTAACGATCCACACGTCGACGCGATTTTGATCGCCGCGCCGGCTCGGTTCCATTCCGCGTTGATTGCCGAGGCGGCGAGGGCTGGGAAACACGTCTTCTGTGAGAAGCCTGGTGGCCGCACCATGGAGGAACTGGACGAAGCCCTGGCAACATCCGAGGCTGCCGGAATTGTGCTCCAATTTGGCTTCAACCGGCGCTTTAGCGCCGATTTCGCGGCCGCACGCAAACTTATCGACGACGGCGCTGTGGGCACCCCGCAGCTTCTTCGGTCCCTGACCCGCGACCCTGGCACCGCGTCCGGAATTGCCAATCCGGAAAGGATTGCGCCGGGAACCATCTTTCTTGAAACCCTCATCCACGATTTCGACACGCTGAACTGGTTGAACCCAGGAGCTGTTCCAGTGCGTGTCCACGCGGTCGCAGATGCGCTGGTTGCGCCGGAAGCCAAGGCGGGCGGCCTCCTCGATACCGCGGTCGTGACCATCACCTACAGCAATGGGGCCATCGCGGTGGCAGAAGCCAACTTCAACGCGCTGTACGGCTACGACGTGCGGGGCGAAGTTTTTGGATCGGCTGGCATGGTCGAGGCTGGCGGATCTCAGGCAACCAATACCAAGAGCTATACCTCTGCCGGCATAACCTCAGCCACCACGCGGTTGAACGTCGACCTTTTCCACGACGCCTACACGGCCGAACTCAGCCATTTCGTCCAGGCTGTCCGGTCACGCAGGGACAACCTCGAAGCCCCGGGCGTTCACGGTCCCGGGGGAGCGGACGCGCGGAACGCGCTGGCCGTGGCCTTGGCCTCCATCCGCTCGGCCGAAACCGGCCAGCCCATCGATGTGGCCTCTATTGCCGAGTTGCGCCCGGCCGAGCCTGCCGTCCTGCGAGCGGGCGGCAACGCATGAGTTTTCGCTTGGCCGTGTGTGCCGAGATGGTCTATAACGATCTGCCCATCATCGAACGGGTGGGAAGGATCCATGACCTGGGTTTCGAGGTCGAACTCTGGGATACCCGCCCGCGGGACGTGGCAGCGCTGGCGGCCACGGGCGCCCGATTCTCCTCAATGAGTGGCTACTACGGTGGCAGCCTCATCGACCCTGACGGCGCAGACGAGGTGGTTGCTTCGGCCGAGAAGCTGATTCCCACTGCCTTGGAACTGGGCGTCGAGCGAATGGTGGTCCACCCGGCAGAACTTGGCGAAGCCGGACGCGCGGTCCGTCCGATCCACCGGCCAACCGGTGAAATGTGGCTGACCGGACTTCGCACCCTCGAACGGCTCGCGGTCCTCGGGGCAGCACATGGCGTGACGTTCGCACTCGAGAACCTGAACACGATCGTGGACCACCCCGGCATACCGCTTGCGCGCGCCAAGGACACTATGGCCCTGGTCGCGGCTGTAGGTCATCCGAACATCACAATGATGCTGGATCTGTATCACGCCCAGATCGGTGAGGGAAACCTCATCGAATTGATTATCAAGGCCCAACAGTGGGTTGGAGAAATTCAAGTTGCCGACGTCCCGGGCCGATTCGAACCCGGGACGGGGGAAATCCGGTACCCCGCTGTCGCCAAGGTATTGGCCGGCATTGGTTATGAAGGCGTCGTCGGTCTTGAGGCCGCGGCAGCAGGGGGGCCCGGGATCGAATCAAGCGATCATGCCCTCGCGGCATTCCGAACGGCGTTCACTATCTGAGGAGTTCAATCAGCATCGACCATCGGCGGGCACAAGAACCCCCTCGAAAGAGGCGGTTCTAGTTGTTTCCGCCGGACGGCTTTCTCTGGGGCGCCCTTGAACGGCGCTAATCAACTTTGTTAGTATGTCAGGACAAACATGAAGGAGAGAAGCATGCCGCTAGTTCGTATTGACGTCAATGCAGGCCGCACCCAGGAGGAGTTGGGCCACGTGAGCCGAACGATCCATGATGCCATCCTGGCCGAATACGGCATCCCGGAACGCGATTATTTCCACATCATCACCGAGCATGCCGTCGGACAGATCGTTGCCCAGGATGCAGGGCTCGGCTTCGAGCGGTCCACGGGTGTGGTGATGATACAGATCTTCACCCAAGCCGGCCGGAGCGAGGCGGCCAGGCAGTCACTGTTTGCGGCCATCGCTGCAGGTCTTGTAGAAATCGGAGTCTCGGGGGCGGACGTATTCATTGGCTACGTGGAGAACGGTCCAAGTGACTGGTCGTTCGGATTTGGCCGAGCGCAGTATGCGACTGGCGAGCTGGCCGTCCCAGCGAAATGAGCCTCAATTCCGGTTTGACGCTCTTGTGTCGTCCCCGGGCATACATAGTCATCTTGTAAGCATGTCAGCACAAACTTTTGACAGGACATGAACGTTGGTGCAAAGTAGTTCTTGTGGTCCCGCTCACGTGGCCCCGCCAGCACTTGCACTCAAACAGTCCTGCAAGAGTTCAGAAATAGAAAGGCCCGCGATCACCGTGACCCACGAACTTCTCACCATCGGGCGCATCAGCGTTGATATCTACCCGAATGACATCGGCGTGGACTTGGAGGATGTGCAATCCTTCGGTAAGTACCTCGGTGGCTCGCCGTCGAACGTCGCTGTTGCTGCTGCTCGGCACGGGCGCCGCGCGGGCGTCATCACCCGCACGGGAGACGACGCTTTCGGCAGATACCTGCACCGTGAACTGCATAAATTCAACGTCGACGATTCATTCGTTTTACCGGTCAAGGCATATCCCACGGCCGTGACATTCTGCGCCATCAAACCGGCCACCGACGAGTTCCCGCTTTACTTCTATGGCCGGACGCCTACGGCTCCGGACCTGCAGATCCAAGCGGAGGAGCTGCACCTTGAGGCCATCCGGGAGGCCGGGATTTTCTGGTCAACCGTCACCGGCCTGTGTCAGGAACCGTCACGTACGGCGCACCTCGCCGCTCATGAGGCACGTCCCCGAATTGGACTGAAGGAAGGCCAATTCACCATTCTGGACTTGGATTACCGGCCGATGTTCTGGGCCTCCGAGGATGAGGCCCGCGCCGAGGTTGCCAAGATCCTCCCGCACGTCACCGTTGCAATCGGCAATGACAAGGAATGCGCGGTAGCAGTGGGGGAGGGAACGCCCGATGAACAGGCCGACCGCCTGTTGGATGCCGGAGTCGAGATTGCCGTGGTCAAACTCGGCCCCGAGGGCGTGATGGCCAAGACCCGCACCGAGCGCGTTGTTTCCGCCCCCGTCCCGGTGCAGACCCTCAATGGCCTCGGAGCAGGTGACTCCTTCGGAGGGGCGTTCTGCCATGGCCTGCTGTCCGGCTGGCCACTTGCACAAGTGCTTGATTTCGCTAACGCCGCTGGCGCCATCGTGGCTTCCCGCCTGTCCTGCGCAGACGCAATGCCGACGCCGGATGAGGTTACGTCGCTGCTCGCTGAACGCGGCCGGCCCGTACCCGGCGTCACTATCACTGAAGGAGCGATCCGTTGAGCCGCAACGATGACCCCCGCCGCTACGAGCACTTGAGCCGGATCCGGTTGGAGGATCCGGAAGCCGTGGCACGCGCAGCCGCGACCCGGCGTCGGCATCCAGGCCTGAAGTACGGGCAGCAGAGCTTCATCGTAGCCGCTGACCACCCTGCCCGGGGCGCGCTCTCCGTCGGTTCGGAGCCAATGGCAATGGCCGATCGCCGCGACCTGCTGGACCGTTTGCAAGTGGCCCTGGCCAACCCTGCAGTTGATGGCATCCTCGCTTCGCCGGACATCATGGACGATCTCCTGCTGCTGGGGGCGTTAGAGGGCAAGCTGGTCTTCGGTTCCATGAACCGTGGCGGACTGTCGGGCCTGGTGAATGAACTTGACGACCGTTTTACCGGTCATACGGCCGCGGCACTGGAAGCTTTGGGGGCTGACGGTGGGAAGATGCTCACGCGAATCTGCCTGGGGGATCCGGACACGGTTGCCACGCTGGAGGCCACCGCCAAAGCCATTGACTCCCTCGCGGAGCGCAAGCTCATCGCCATGGTTGAGCCGTTCCTTTCCGTTCGTGATGCTCACGGCAAGGTCCGCAATGACCTCCGTGCCGATGCCGTGATCAAGTCTGTCGGCATCGCCGAGGGCCTCGGATCCACGAGTGCCTATACCTGGATGAAGCTTCCGGTGGTGAAGGACATGGAGCGCGTCATGGCTTCGACCACCCTGCCAACAGTCTTGTTGGGCGGCGATCCGGATGGCAGCCCGGACGAAGTCTTCGCTTCGTGGCAGGCGGCCCTGGCCCTGCCTGGTGTACAAGGCCTGACGGTCGGACGTACGCTGCTTTACCCGCACGACGGCGATGTGGCTGGTGCCGTAGCTACGGCCGCCTCGCTGTTGAATGACACTGCCCCTTTGCCCCCAGTCGCGGCACAGAATGGCGCTGATGCCCGCGTTCCAGTGAAAGTATCGGAGTAAGAACAGATGTCTTCCCGTCGGATGACCGTGGCGCAGGCTGTGGTCGAGTTTCTTTCAAAGCAATACACCGTGGATTTGGTCGGTGGTGTGGAATATCGGGAGCGGCTGATTCCAGGCACTTTCGGTATCTTCGGGCACGGGAACGTTGCCGGTGTGGGGCAGGCGTTGAAGCAGTATCAAGCTGCTGATCCGACCATCATGCCGTATTATCAGGGCCGCAACGAGCAGGCGCAGGTCCACCAGGCTGTGGGTTACGCCAGGCACACCCGCCGCCGGCAGACGTTTGCTATCAGCACCTCCATTGGCCCCGGTTCTTCCAACCTGCTGACAGGTGCTGCGTTGGCCACCACCAACCGCCTGCCCGTCCTGCTCCTTCCGAGCGATACGTTCGCAACCCGAGCAGCGGACCCCGTGCTGCAGCAGCTCGAGCAGCCCTACGCATACGACATCACCGTCAATGACGCCTTCCGTCCGTTGTCCAAGTTCTTCGACCGCGTTTCCCGCCCGGAGCAGTTGTTTTCAGCCTTCCATCACGGCCTGCGTGTATTGACGGATCCGGCTGAGACCGGTGCTGTCACAATCTCCTTGCCGCAGGATGTCCAAGCCGAGGCCCTCGAGGTTCCGGAGGAGTTCCTGTCCGAGCGCGAATGGCGGATCCGCCGTCCTGAGGCCGAAGACGAGGACATCCGCCGCGCGGCGGAAGCCATCCGCGCCGCAAAACGCCCGCTGATCATTGCTGGCGGCGGTGTGCTCTACGCGTTTGCCAACGACGAACTTACCAAGTTTGCTGAGCTGACTGGGATCCCGGTTGGCAACACGCAGGCTGGCGTCGGGGTGCTGCCTTGGGACCACAAGCAGTCCCTTGGGGCCATCGGTTCAACCGGCACGACGGCGGCGAATGCCATCGCGGCCGAAGCGGACCTCATCATAGGGATCGGCACCCGCTATGAAGACTTCACCACGGCCTCCCGTACCGCGTTCCAGAACCCGGATGTGAAGTTCGTGAACATTAACGTTGCGCCGATCGATGCGTACAAGCACGGCACGGCTATACCGGTGGTGGCTGATGCCCGCAAGGCGTTGGTCAAGTTGAACCAGGCTTTGGGCGGCTATCGCGTTGGCGGTGACTTGGAACAGAAGGTCGCAGCCGAGAAACAGCGCTGGAACGCTATCGTGGATGAGGCCTTCGAAACTCGCTACACCCCCTTGCCGGCCCAGAACGAGATCATCGGTGCTACCAACAAGGCCATGGACGACCAGGACGTCGTTATCTGCGCCGCCGGTTCCTTGCCCGGTGATCTGCACAAGATGTGGCGTGTCCGTGACCCGTTCGGGTACCACGTCGAATACGCGTACTCGTGCATGGGCTATGAGATTCCCGGCGGGTTGGGTGTGAAGCGTGCGGCTCTGGCGGAAGCAGCCGCTGGCGGTGCCGATCGTGATGTGGTGGTGATGGTGGGGGACGGCTCCTACCTGATGATGCACACCGAACTGGTCACCGCCGTCGCCGAACGCATCAAACTGATCGTTGTGCTGATCCAGAACCACGGTTACGCCTCCATCGGTTCGCTGTCCGAATCCTTGGGTTCCCAGCGGTTCGGTACCCAGTACCGGGTTCTGGACAAGGAACAGCACAGCTTCGACGCCGGCGAAAACTTGCCCATCGATTTGGCCACCAACGCCGAATCCCTTGGCGCGAAGGTTATCCGTATTGAACCGGGTGAGAACGTCATTGAGGCCCTCGGAGCCGCGATCAAGGAAGCAAAGGCAGCTCCGGAGACGGGACCGATCGTGATCCACGTTGAGTCCGATCCCCTCCTGGACGCCCCGTCCTCCGAGTCGTGGTGGGACGTGCCCGTCTCACAGGTCTCAGACCTGGAATCCACCCAACAGGCCTACAAGACCTACACAGACCACAAGAACCGCCAGCGCAAGCTGCTCGGCTGAACACTTCACTTTTCACTACTCAAGGAAGTCCGCATATGTCGACGACGACCACACTGACCACCATTCACCACTTCATCGATGGCGCTGAGACCACCGGCGAAGGTGACCGCACGCAGCCGGTGTACAACCCGGCCACAGGGCAGGTCACCGCTGAACTGCGTTTGGCCAACGAATCCGATCTGAACACCACGGTTGCAGCCGCGAAGAAAGCGGCCGAGTCCTGGGGTGATTTCTCCCTTGCCAAGCGCACCGCCGTGTTGTTCAAGTTCCGCGAGCTCGTCGCCTCCCACGTGGACGACCTCGCCGAACTGATCACCGCCGAGCACGGCAAGGTCCTCTCCGACGCCAAGGGCGAGATCGGACGCGGCCTGGAAGTCATCGAGTACGCCTGCGGTATCCCCACCCTGCTCAAGGGCGACTACTCGGACCAGGTCTCCACCGGGATCGATGTCTTCTCTTTCCGTGAACCCCTCGGCGTGGTCGCGGGCATCACCCCGTTCAACTTCCCCGTGATGGTGCCATTGTGGATGGCTCCTATGGCGATCGCGACGGGCAACGCGTTTATCCTCAAGCCCTCCGAGCGTGACCCCTCAGCGTCCATGCTCCTGGCTAAGCTCTGGAAGCAAGCCGGCCTTCCCGATGGCGTGTTCCAGGTCCTGCACGGTGGCAAGGAAACCGTGGATGGGCTGCTGACCCACCCCGACGTGGACGGCATCAGCTTTGTTGGCTCCACCCCGATCGCGCAGTACGTCCACGAGACCGCCACCAAGCACGGTAAGCGCGTCCAAGCACTGGGCGGGGCCAAGAACCACGCGATCGTCATGCCGGACGCGGATCTCGATAACGCTGCAGACCACCTTGCTGCCGCTGCTTTCGGATCCGCCGGCGAGCGTTGCATGGCCATCTCCGTGGCTGTCGCGGTGGGGGACGCGGCCGACTTGATCGTGGAGAAGGTTCAGGAACGTGCACTGGCCGTGAAGGTGAACAACGGCACCGAACCCGACGCCGAGATGGGCCCGGTCATCACCCCGGCCTCGAAGGAACGCATCGTCAAGATCGTCACCGAAGCCGAGACCGCCGGAGCAGCCATGGTCGTTGACGGCCGCGACCTCGTGGTGCCCGGCCACGAAGAGGGCTTCTGGGTAGGGCCCACCGTCATTGACCAGGTCACCACCGAGATGACCGCTTACACCGAGGAAATCTTCGGGCCTGTCCTAGTGGTCGTGCGGGTCGCGGACCTGGACGAGGGCATCAAACTCATCAATTCCAACCCCTACGGTAACGGCACCGCGATCTTCACTTCCTCCGGCGCGAACGCCCGGAAGTTCCAGCGCTCTGTGACCGTGGGCATGGTCGGCGTCAACGTTCCCCTCCCCGTCCCGGTGGCGTACCACTCCTTCGGAGGTTGGAAGAACTCCCTTTTCGGTGACAAGCACATCTACGGCCCCGAAGGCGTGTCCTTCTACACCCGCGGCAAAGTGATCACCTCCCGCTGGCCCGAGCCCACCCACGCCTCCGGCGCCTCCTACAACTTCCCCTCCAACTAAGCTCACCGCCGTCGCGCAATAAAAGAAAGACAACGCTGTCATGACTGATGTCGAGAACAAACTGATCATCGGCACCGCACCCGATTCCTGGGGTGTCTGGTTCCCGGACGACCCCCAACAGACCCCGTGGGAACGGTTCTTGGACGAAGTGGCTGAGTCCGGCTACAAGTGGATCGAACTGGGCCCCTACGGCTACTTGCCGAACGATCCCACACGCTTGGCCGAGGAACTCAAGCAGCGTGACCTCAAAGTCACTGCCGGGACGGTCTTTACGGCTTTCCACCGCGGCGCCGCACAGTACGAGGAAGCCTGGGCACCGGCCCGCGCGGTTGCCGAGTTGACGGCGGCCATGGGCGGGGAACACATCGTGGTCATTCCTGCTATGTGGCGTGACGATGTGACGGGCGAGGCTGTAGAAAACGGTGAACTCTCACAGGAGCAGTGGGCAGATCTCTTTTCCGGGCACAACCGCATGGGCAAGGTGCTGCTGGAAGACTTCGGCCTCAGGCAGCAATTCCACTCCCACGCCGACTCACATGTTGGTGCCCAGCAAGACATCGAAACCTTGCTTGATGCCACGGACCCGCAGTACCTGAACCTCTGCTTGGACACCGGCCACGCCGAATACTGTGGCGCTTCCAGCCTGGAACTTATCAAGAATTACCCCGAACGCATCGGCTACCTGCACCTCAAGCAGATCAACCCCGAGGTCCTGGCCGAAGTCAACGAAAAGAACATGACCTGGGCCGCAGCCAACATCGCAGGCGTCATGACCGAGCCCCCGAACGGCCTCCCGGACCTGCGCGCGGTCATCGAAGCGGTGGAAGCGCTCAACCGTCCCATCTTCGGCATCGTCGAACAAGACATGTACCCGGTAGCGTTCGATGTGCCGATGCCCATTGCCAAGCGGACCCGAAACTACCTGCTCTCCTGCGGCTCCCGCACCCGCGTTAAGTAACGCCTGCCCAGCAACAGCAATTCAAGAACCTCACGAAGGATAGAAACAGTGACCAAGACTCTCCGCGTTGCCGTCATCGGTGCAGGCCGCATGGGTGCGGACCACATCAAGCGCCTCAGTACACGCATCCACGGCGCCGAAGTGGCCGCCGTCGTCGACGTCGACCTTTCCAGGGCGCAAGCTGCCATTGAGGGGATCGACGGCGCAGTAGCGCTGGCCAGCGCTGACGAGGCGCTGAATAACGGCGATGTCAACGCCGTACTGATTGCCACCCCGGGATTCCTGCACGAGGAAATCCTTTATAAGGCACTGGAGAAGGACTTCCCGATTCTGTGCGAGAAGCCGCTGACTCCGGACGCTGAAAGCGCATGGAAGGTGGTCCAGGCCGAGCAGGCACTGGGACACAAGCGCATACAGGTGGGGTTCATGCGCCGGTTCGACGCTGAGTACTCTGCGCTTGGTGCGATCATCCGCAACAGGGAATTGGGGGAGCTGTTGATGTTGCACCACCAGCACCGCAACCCGAGCACTCCTGAGGGCTTTACCAATGAGATGCTGATCAACGACTCGGTGGTCCACGAGTTTGACGCCGTCCGCTACTTCACCGGTGAAGAAATCACTTCCGTCCAGGTTCGAATGGGCAAGCCGACCAGCAACGCTCCGCAGGGCCAGCACGATCCCCAGCAGGTGTTGCTTGAAACCGAGTCCGGCGTGCTGGCCGACGTCGAAATTTATGTCAACGCCAAGTTCGGTTACCAGGTTGCCACGCAGGCTTCTTTGGAGGACGGCATTGTGAGCATCGGCGGTGACAGCGGTCCCTACGTCCAGTCGGCAGGCAAGTGGGGCGGTAGCGTCCCCCCGGGTTTCGAGGACCGTTTCGGAGCAGCGTACGACGTCGAGGTGCAGGCTTGGGTGGACGCCGCCCTCCGTGGCGAAATCGGCGGACCGACTGCTTGGGACGGCTATGCGACGGCGGCTTGCTGCGAAGCCGGCGTGGAGGCCCAGAAGTCCGGCGAAAAGGTCAAGGTTCAGTTGAACTCCAAGCCCGAGCTGTACGGCTAGAGGACACAGCATGAAAATCGCCCTTGACCCTACCCCGTTCCATCACAGCCACAGCTTGCTTGAGTTCCCCCGGGTTGCAGCTGACCTCGGATACAAGTACCTGCAGCTAACTCCGCACGCAGACATGATCCCGTTTTACAACCACCCCAAAGCCGATGATGAACTTGTGGCGCAGCTGAAGACGGCGTGCAGGGACGCCGACGTCGAAATCGCCTCCGTCCTGCCGGTCCTGCGCTGGTCGGGTCCGGACGAGGACGCCCGCGAAGCTGCGGTGCGGTACTGGAAGCGCGCCATTCAGATCGCCGTCGACCTCGGTGTCAGCACCATGAACACTGAATTCAGCGGTCGGCCGGAAAAGGCCGAAGAATCCGAACGTGCGTTCTACCGTTCCATGGAAGAACTCCTGCCGATTATCGAGCGTGAGGGCATGGACGTCTTGATCGATCCGCACCCGGACGACTTCGTTGAGGACGGGTTGGCCGCCATCCGCGTCATTCGCGGGGTGAACTCGCCGAACATCGGCATGGTCTACGTGGCTTCCCACACGTTCCATATGGGCAATAGCCCGTTGGAGATCATGCGCGCGGCGGGAGACAAGCTGAGGCTGGTCCATGTATCGGACACCATGGACCACCATGCCTCCCACGGTCTTCGCTACATCACCAACCCGCCGGGCAACGCCGTCCGGGTCCACCAACACCTGAAGATCGGCGATGGTGACGTGAACTGGGACGAGTTCTTTGGCGCGCTCCATGAGATCGGATTCCTGGATAAGGACAACACCGTGATGGTGTCCAGTGTCTTTGCCGAGGATGACAATGCCGAGGACGTGTCCATCTACCAGCTGGAGACGATGAAGCAGCATATCCAGAAGGTCAATGCATGAGTGCGCCGGTACCTGCCGAAACCAGGACGCGCACAGTCAACCATAAGCGGGCGCTGCGGACAGTCACGTTGGTTTCAACGTTCGGTGGTCTACTGTTCGGCTACGACACGGGGGTCATTAATGGTGCCCTGCCGTACATGCAGGCGGACTTGGGACTGACACCGCTCACGGAGGGGATGGTCACATCCTCCTTGTTGTTCGGCGCAGCCTTTGGGGCCCTTTTCGGCGGACGGCTGGCCGACCGCAACGGCCGCCGGAAAATGATCATGGTCCTGGCCATGATCTTCTTGCTGGGAACGCTGGCCTGCACCTTCGCCCCGAACACGGAAGTCATGATCGTGGCCCGGTTCGTGCTGGGCCTGGCCGTGGGCGGAGCTTCCGTCACGGTCCCCGTGTACCTCGCGGAGGTTTCACCAAGTGCCCGGCGCGGACGCATCGTCACCCAAAACGAGTTGATGATTGTCAGCGGCCAGCTTCTGGCTTTCATCTTCAACGCCTACCTCGGGAATGCTTACGGGGAGGCGGGGGGTATTTGGCGGTGGATGCTGGTCATTGCAACGCTGCCTGCCATTGCTTTGTGGATAGGCATGAACTTCATGCCGGAAAGCCCGCGGTGGCTGGCTTCCATGGGCAACTTCGGCGAAACCCTTAGCGTTTTGCGGCGGATCAGGTCACAGGAAGACGCCCGGACCGAGTTCGAGGACGTCAAGTCGATGGCCGTGGAGGACTATAAGTCCAAGATGGGCAGCTGGCAGGACCTCGGCGTCCCTTGGCTCCGCCGGATCTTCGTTGTGGGCCTCGGGCTGGCAGTCATACAGCAAATTACCGGTGTCAACTCGATCATGTACTACGGGACCCAGATTCTCGCCCAGTCCGGTTTCGGCCGCGAGGCTGCGTTGACCGCCAACATCGCCAACGGCGTCATTTCCGTCCTTGCGACGTTCGTGGGGATTTGGTTGCTGGGTAAAGTCGGTCGCCGAAGGATGCTCATCACGGGCCAGATCGGCACTACCAGTGCGCTCTTGCTGATCGGAACCTTTTCCCTGGTCCTGCCTGAAGGTACCGGGCGCGGCTTCGTTATCCTCGCCCTGACCATCACCTTCCTGGCGTTCCAACAAGGAGCTATCTCTCCGGTGACGTGGTTGATGTTGTCGGAGATTTTCCCCTTGCGGATCCGTGGGCTGGGCATGGGAGCCTCGGCCTTCGTGCTCTGGATCATCAACTTCCTCGTCGGTTTTGGGTTCCCGCAGCTCCTTGCAGCCATAGGACTGTCCAGTACCTTCTTCACATTTGCCGTCCTGGGAATTGGGGCGATTCTCTTTGCGTCCAAATTTGTTCCTGAGACCAAGGACAAGAGCCTGGAAGACTTGGAGCACTATTTCAAGAGTGCGGCCGGGGAGCGCCACACACCCTGAATGCGTGAACGAATGGCCGGCACCGCTGCATGCGGCGCCGGCCATTTTCGCGTTAAATTCGCGAAACCACGAGTGCGGGTGCACGGACTTCGCCGCTTTGTTACGTTCATACATACTAATGTCAGGACAAACTATTGACAAAGTGTGAGGCCAGTCACGATGATCTACATAGCAGATGATCCGGATACGAGCCTCCGGACGGCTGACCTGAAATCAAAGGAGATAATGGTGGCAAAATTCTCATGGCGCAAGGCGGCGATCGTCGCGGCAGTGGTTCCCTTGGTGGCGCTGAGCGCTTGTTCGAGCCAAGGCGGCAAGCCAGCCGATTCCGGCGCAGCAGCCGGTGCCGGGCAAGTGGCCAGCACCCCTCGCATCAAGATCGCACTGATCACCCATGCCGCTCCCGGAGACACGTTCTGGGACATCCTCCGCAAAGGCGCCGAAGAAGCAGCTGCGAAAGACAATGTGGAGCTGCTTTACACATCCGATCCCGAAGGCGGCAGGCAGGCACAGCTGATCCAGCAGGCGATCGATCAAAAAGTGGACGGGATCGCTGTGACGTTGGCGAAGCCTGATGCTCTGAAGGACGTCTTGAAGAAGGCAACAGCAGCCGGCATTCCCGTGGTCAGCCTGAACTCCGGAGCCGACGTCTGGAAGAGTGTTGGCGCGTTCACGCACTTCGGATCCGACGAAAACCTGGCGGGCGCAGCAGTGGGCGACAAGCTCACCACCTTGGGAGCCAAGCACCCGATCTGCGTCATCATGGAACAGGGCAATGTCGCCTTGGACTCGCGTTGTGCCGGCGTGAAGTCCAAGATTCCTGCCACTGAGAACCTGTTCGTCCAAGGCACGGACATGACACAGGTTTCCTCCACCGTTACCGCGAAGCTCCAAGCAACTCCCGATGCCGACGCCATCATCGGGCTCGGAGCTCCTTTCACGCTGACCATTGACAAGGCGGTGGAATCTTTGAACCTGCAGAGCAAGGTCAAGGTGGCTTCCTTTGACATGAACGGTGAGCTGGCCCAAGCCATCATTGATGGGAAGGTCGCTTTCACCGTGGACCAGCAGCCTTGGCTCCAGGGTTACGGGTCGGTGGACGCCTTGTGGCAGGCCAAGCGCGGAGGAATCCACGTAGGTGGCGGACTGCCCGTTCTGACCGGGCCTTCCATCATCGATAAGACCACAGCTTCTGACGTGCTCAAGTTCGCCAAGGAAGGCATCCGCTAAGGATGCGCTGAGCCGGGTTCAGGGTCCCTGTGGCCCTGAACCTGCATAGCAGGAGAAATATCATGACTCAGACCATATCCAAGCCCACACTTTCCGTGGCTGATGAGCGAATCGGCACGCGCAACCCGTTGCAGAAGTTGCTGAGCCGCCCGGAGGTCGGCGCCCTTGTCGGCGCGATCGTCCTCTTCATCTTCTTCGCGTCGGTTTCGTCAACCTTTGTGCAGCCCGCTTCCTTTGCAACTGTGCTTTACGGCAGTTCCACCATCGGCATCATGGCGGTTGGTGTTTCCCTGCTCATGATCGGGGGCGAATTCGACCTTTCAACCGGTGTTGCCGTGATCAGTTCGGCGCTCACGGCATCAATGTTCAGTTGGTACTTCAGCACCAACGTCTGGGTTGGCGTTGTCCTGGCATTGGTGGTTTCCCTTTCCATCGGATTCATCAATGGCTGGATTCTGATGAAGACGAAGCTGCCCAGCTTCATCGTCACGCTGGCAACGTTCCTGATGCTGACAGGCATCAACCTCGGATTGACCCGCATGATCGGCGGGGGAGTCTCCTCGCCGTCGATCTCCAACATGGATGGCTTCCAGTCCGCACAAGCGGTGTTCGCTTCCTCCGTGAACATTGGCGGCGTGGACGTCCGGATCACAGTATTCATCTGGATCGCCTTGGTCCTGATAGCCACGTGGGTGCTGATGCGTACGCGTGTTGGCAACTGGATCTTCGCCGTGGGCGGAGACGCGAACGCGGCGCGCGCAGTGGGCGTCCCGGTCAAGGCAACGAAGATCGGGCTCTTCATGGGAGTTGGCTTCTGCGGCTGGATACTCGGCATGCACAACCTCTTCGCCTTCGATGCCGTGCAGTCCGGTGAAGGCGTGGGCAACGAGTTCCTCTACATCATCGCCGCAGTGATCGGCGGTTGCCTTCTCACTGGTGGTTACGGCTCAGCCGTTGGCGGCGCCATCGGTGCATTTATCTTCGGTATGGCCAACAAGGGCATCGTTTACGCGCAGTGGAACCCGGACTGGTTCAAGTTCTTCCTCGGCCTGATGCTGTTGCTGGCCACGATTGTCAACCTCATCGTCAAACGCCGCGCGGAACTGAAGTAAGGGACCCAGGAACATGAATGGCCAGGAGATTAAGCAGCAAACATTGCTGAAGAATGAAAGCGATCCCCTCACGCACACGCCGGTGCACCTGCTGTCGCTTGACGACGTCGGCAAGCACTACGGCAATATCGTGGCGCTCAAGGACGTGACAATGGCAGTTGATAATGGCCGCGTCACGTGTGTGCTCGGTGACAACGGAGCGGGTAAGTCCACGCTGATCAAAATTATCGCGGGGCTGCACCAGCACGACGCCGGTCAGCTCAAAATCATGGGAGAGGAACGGAAGTTCGGTTCACCCCGTGACGCCTTGGATGCCGGAATCGCGACCGTCTACCAAGACCTCGCCGTGGTGCCACTGATGCCGATCTGGCGGAACTTCTTCCTCGGTTCGGAACTAACCAGTGGTTTTGGGCCTTTCAAGAGTATGGATGTCCAGCAAATGAAGGACATCACCAAGAAAGAACTCGCCGCAATGGGCATCGACCTGCGCGATGTCGAACAGCCCATCGGCCAACTCTCCGGCGGTGAACGGCAGTGCGTGGCAATCGCCCGGGCCGTCTACTTTGGTGCAAAGGTCCTGATCCTGGACGAACCGACCGCAGCACTCGGCGTGAAGCAGTCCGGCGTCGTCCTGCGTTATATCCTGCAGGCCCGTGACCGTGGGCTCGGGGTCATTTTCATCACCCACAATCCACACCACGCGTTCCCTGTGGGCGACCGCTTCCTGCTGCTCAAGCGCGGCAAGTCCATTGGGTACTACGACAAGAAGGACATCAGCCTGGACGAGTTGACCGCGCAGATGGCCGGCGGGGCCGAGTTGGCTGAACTTGCACACGAGTTGGAGCAACTCGGCGGACACAACGATCTCCTCAAGGAAGTCAAAGCGGAGGTTGCCGACGTCGTCAGCACACGTCCGGAAGGTCAGTAGCCCGCATAGGCGCGCATTCGGTGGGGTGCTTTGGCTGGTGTCGAAGCACCCCACGATGCTGCCTGCTTCCACCACCACACCGCTGACAATTACTTAACCTGAAAAGAGGAGCATCATGTCCATCCGGGTAGGCGTTATCGGCGCCGGAATCATGGGCGCAGACCACATCAGGAACCTATCTACCGCCGTCAAGGGGGCGGAGGTGACGTTTGTGGCCGATCTGGACATTGACCGCGCTGCCAGCGCCGCGCCGTCGTCGGCCCGCCTGACCACAGACCCCACCGAGCTGATCAACTCCAGTGAGGTGGAGGCCGTCCTGGTTGCCTCACACGATTCCACGCACGCAGGGTTGGTCCTTGAGTGCTTCGAAGCGATGACGCCGGTGCTGTGCGAGAAGCCGTTGGCGCCAACTGTCTTGGAAAGCCTCGAAGTGGTTGCTGCCGATGCGGACATGGTGGCAGCTACCGGCACCTCCCTGTTGTCCTTGGGGTTCATGCGCCGCTTCGACCCAGGCTACGTGGCACTCCGGGAGGGGATACAGCAGCGTGTCCAGGGGGAGCCATTGATGCTGCACTGCGTTAGTCGCGGTATCTCGGCCGGGCCTGGAACCACCTCGGAATCGGCCATCACTAACTCGGCAATCCACGAATTGGACATCGTCCCTTGGTTGTTGGGGTCCCCGATCATCGAAGTTTCATGGCAGGGTGGCCGCAGTTCCGGCGCCGCGGGCCCGGGTTTGCAGGATCCCGCGCTCATGACCTTCCGCTGCGAAGACGGCACTCTCACCACGCTGGAGCTTTTCCTCAACGCACAGTACGGCTACGTGACACGCTGCGAGGTGGTGAGCGAGCGCGGGACCACCGCGCTCCGGGAACCTGCCGTGCTGGACGTTGAGGAACAGGGCGCCAAACACGTCCTGGTTCCCCCGGATTGGCGCCCCCGCTTCGCTGACGCCTACCGGCTTCAGCTGCAGGCCTGGATCACTGCGCTCGCTGCGGGTGAGCGGCCGCCACTGGCCACTGCCCGGGATGGGCTCAACGCCTCCCTGGTGGCTCAGGCATTGACCCTGTCGCTTCGCAGCAACGGCGCCTTCACGAAAGTCAGCTACTCATGACGCATTCCGGCCTGCCGGCCTCACGGGTGCCGGATTCCCGCGATGCACCTATCCTCCGCTGGGGCGTCATGGGTCCCGGATGGATAGCGGAACGTTTCACCGAGTCGGTTCAAGCCCACACCGGACAGGTCATCGCCGCCGTCGGCTCCCGCTCCCTCAAGCGTTCAAAGGCATTCGCCGAAGCGTACAACATTCCGGCAGCGTACGGCAGCTACGAGGAATTGGCTGCTGCGCCGGACATCGACATCGTCTACATCTGCACGCCGCACACGGGCCACCACGCAGCCGCTGTTCTCGCGATAGAGGCGGGCAAGCACGTTCTAATCGAGAAGCCGATCGGACTCGACGCTGCTCAAGCGCGCGATATCGCGGCCCGGGCCGAACAGGCCGGTGTATTCGCCGCTGAAGCCATGTGGACGTTCTTCCTCCCGAAGTTCGACGTTATCCGTCAGGTCCTCGAAGCCGGGATGCTTGGCGGGATAACCACCGTCGTGGCCGAATACGGGGAGCATTTCGATCCAAGCCACCGGATCTTCAATCCAGGGCTTGCAGGTGGACCTCTGTTGGACTTGGGAATGTACCCGTTGGCACTGGTCACCGAGGTCCTTGGCGACCCCCTTCAGGTGTTCGCCGTCGGCCAGCCCCACCCGTCCGGGGTCAATGCGCAGCTTTCGGCCATCATGACGTTCGACGGCGGTGCCCAAGCGGTGGTGAATACGCACCTGCACAACTTCACCCCCACGTCAGCCACGATCGTCGGCTCCCATGCCACATTGACAATCGACGGCCCCTTCAATATGCCCGGCGGCTTCGACGTGCGCTTTCCCGACGGAACCCGGTTGCGCTATGAGGAAGCCAAGGGAGGCCATGTCGAGGGGCTGCATCACGAAGCTACTGCTGTTGCGCGGGCAATCGCTGAAGGCCGCAAGGAAGCCGAGCCGCGCACACTCTGCGCTTCCGTCCGCACCTTGGAAGTCGCAGATGAGATACGCCGCCAGTTAGGGATAGCTTTCCCGGAATCGACGAAGGAATGACCCAGATGAAAATCGTAGTTCTCGGATTAGTCGGAGTGGGACGCATAGGCGTAATGCATGCGAACAACATCGCAGGCCTACGCGATGTGCTTCATCGGCGTGGAGTGGACCTGCAGCTGAGGCTCACTGACGTCGCAGCGGACCATGCACGCACTATCGCTGCCGGGCTCGGTGCGGAGTTCTTCCCTTCAGCGGCAGCGATGCTTGCTTCGGGGCTGGACGGATTGATCATCGCCACGGGAACTGCGACGCACCCGGAGCTTATTCGTGCGGGCGTTACAGCCGGCATCCCGGTCTTTTGCGAGAAACCGGTGGCCATGAACGTCGCAGAATCCCTACCAGTGTTGGACTTCATCAGGGATAACCGCGGGGTGGTCCAGATTGGCCACCAGCGTCGGTTCGACGTTGGGTACCTTGAGGCCAGGCGTGCTTTCCTGGCCGGTGAGCTTGGCTGGATCCATTCACTGCGCGCGGTCACCTGCGACATGGCGCCGCCGCCGGTGGAATTCCTGGCCACCTCCGGCGGCCTCTTCCGGGACTGTTCGGTGCATGATTTTGATATTGTCCGGTGGTTAACCGGGCGGGAGATCGTTGAGGTCTACGCGAAAGGATCCAACCGCGGCCACCCGGCTATCGGGGGAGTGGGAGACGTGGACACCGCCTTGGCCCTGATAACGCTCGACGACGGCACCGTAGGCACGGTTTCGGCGAGCCGCTACAACGGGGCCGGACATGACGTCCGGCTGGAGATCCAGGGTTCGGACAACTCGGTCCTCGTTGGGCTGGACGATAAGACGGCATTGGTATCGGCTGAAAGCGGTGTCTCCTTTCCCGGCGGCCGCCCGCACCAGACCTTCGCTGAACGCTTCGACCAGGCCTACCGGTCCGAGATGGCCGCTTTCGTCGAGTTGATTTTGGGAGAGCGGAGCAATCCCTGCACGCCGGAGGACGCCGTGGCGGCTTCCGTGGTAGCTGATGCTGCCCAGGAGTCCCTCGCTACCGGAGCGCCAGTACAGGTGGGAGTCAGTGTTCTCAGCTGACTAGGTGCAGCCTGAAACCCCTGGAGAATAAACAGCGTGCTCCTTCCGGAACGTATTTCCGGAAGGAGCACTGTTTTGTTTGCGGGGAGTTGTACCGGCGGCAGCCGGGAGGAGTACTTTTGGTCAGGCCCCGAACGGTAGCCGCGGGTCGATCTCCATGCCGTCCCAGCTTTGCCTGACCCAGCCGTGGTGCGGATCATCGCTGATCAACCATTCGCGTACCGGTCCGGGGCCAGCCATGACGTTGAGGTAGTACAGGTCGTAACCCGGGGCCGCCATCGCTGGGCCATGCCAGCCGTAAGGAACCAGGACCACGTCGCCCGTCCGCACCTCAGCGGAGACATCGATAGGCCGTTCGTCAGAGGCATACACGCGCTGGTAACCGATCGCATCAGCGTCGCTCGGGGCCCCCATACCTGCAGCCACCTGCGTTTCGAAGTAGTAGATCTCCTCGAGATGTGTCTCGCCCTCCTTTTCTTCATCATGCTTGTGCGGAGGGTAGGACGACCAGTTACCGGCTGGGGTAATGACTTCGCAAACGATGAAACGATCTGCTTCCAAAGCCGCAGGGGTCCCGAAATTGTGGACCTGCCGGGAGCAGTTGCCGCCACCGCGAAGTTCCACGGGGGTTTCCGCGGCGGTGATCAGCCGCGTGGGGTAAGACGACTGTGCAGGCGCGGTCGCTACGGCTACGCGTCCGCCGTCGCTGGCCTTGATGGTGATCGCCCGCCCGATGCCTGAATACAGGACGTCGCTTGGGCCATGGAACACCGAGGGTCGCCCGGCGAGGGCGTAGTCGACGTCGTCAACCGTAACGCTGAATGATCCGCTCAGGGGTATGACGATGCGTTCCTCATCAACAGCCGGAAGGTCAACCGCATTCCCGGCTGGGAGGGTGGCAACTTTCAACCCGGTATGTTTCCAGCCAGCTACCGCAGTAGTGGAATCCGATGTTCCAAGGGAGATATCCCAATTACCGTCGGAAGCAGTTCCCAGAGGGTAGACCCAATTGGTCATAGTAGGTGTCCTTGCGTTAGCGCTGTACGAGGGTCATTTCAAAACTGTAGGAATCGGCCCGATACACGTGGTGGCCAGTCTCGACGTTGCGGCCGGTGTCGTCCACGGCCGTGCGCTCCATGGTTACCAGGGCGGAGTTGACGTCTGTTTCGAGGAGGGGCGCTTGGTAGTCATTAGCGATCATGGCCCCAATCCGTTGGGTTGCCAATCGGAAATTCACACCGCCACGTCGAAGAATGGAGTAAAGGCCTTCGGAGGCGAGCATCTCTTCATCCATCGCCGCAATGTCGTCCCGGACCCAGTTCTCCATCAGCGCCAGCGGCTTGCCGCCGACTTTACGAAGGCGGGTGAAGTGGTAAACCATGGAGCCCGCCGGAAGCTGAAGCGTGGCGAGGGTCGGTGCATCTGCCTCGACGTGGGAGAAGGTCAGAACCTGTGTGGTTGGCTTCTTGCCGTCGTTGGTGAGGTCATCGAACAGGCTCGAAAGTTCCAAGGGGCGCCGCACTTGGCTGGATACCACTTGGGTCCCGACTCCCCGTTTCCTGACCAAGAGACCGGAACGGACCAGTTCGTCCATAGCTTTCCGCATTGTGGGGCGGGACAGATTGAGCTGGGCGGCAAGGTCGATCTCGTTCTCCAGCCGGCTGCCGGGTTCCAAAAGGCCGCTATGGATAGCCGCTTCGATGCCCTGGACGACCTGATGGTACAAGGGCACCGGAGAGGAGCGGTCGATGTTGAGACCCAGTTGATTTGCCATTGGACATTCCCCACGTTTGAGGCCCACCCGCAACGTTGCGGATATGTCGCCATTTGTTCTCTTGATAGGACATACTTTCAAGATGATGTTAGCAGGATGGTAGAAATGGTCAAGATTCGGGGTTCCAGACTGTAAGCAAACTGTCTATTCTGAACGTGGACCGGAGTGGTGCCGGTCCGGCAGGCCACCCGTACGTTCCGGGAACCCTTCCTGATGCGGGAGCCGTCTTCATAAGGAGGCGTCCATGTCCAGTGCCGATATGCCGACCAGTCCCGAAGGGCCGGCCCGTCCTGATGTGCCGACCGACCACGATATGCCAACCAGGAGCCCGGCCAAGCCGGCCCCGTATGTGATCGCCGGTATCCTCCTGGCCATCGCAATCGTTGTGCCCTTGTTTGTGCCCAGCTACTCGAGCGATAGCCCGCGCTTGGCCGGCATCCCGTTCTTCTACTGGTACCAGATGCTGTGGGTGCCCATCACCGCAGGCCTGGTTGGCATCTCGTATCAGGTGGTGGTCAGGGAGGATCGACGACGTCGGGACGCCATACGCGGTGGGGTCGGGCAGGGGGAGGTCCGATGAACGCCATGAGCGTGCCGGTGGCTACGCCTGACCGGCCGGTGAACGGCGTGGCATTCACCGTCGTCATCGTACTTTTCCTGGTGGTGGCCGTCGTTGGCTTCCTCGCCGCCCGCTGGCGCGCCGGGGAGAAAAGTGGCCTTCATAGCCTCGACGAATGGGGACTCGGTGGCCGTGGATTCGGCACATGGGTCACTTGGTTCCTTCTGGGCGGGGACCTTTACACGGCTTACACTTTCGTGGCAGTCCCGGCCGCCATGTGGGCCACCGGGGCGGTCAGCGGATTCTTCGCCGTTCCCTACACCATCGTGCTCTACCCGATTGTCTTCGTGCTCATGAGCCGGCTATGGTCCGTCTCCCACCGCCACGGGTTCGTTACACCGGCCGATTTCGTCGGCGGACGCTATGGAAGCCGGGTGCTTACCGTCGCGGTAGCAGTCACGGGCATTGTCGCGACGATGCCCTACATTGCGCTCCAGTTGGTCGGCATCAAGGCTGTCCTGACCGTACTGGGCCTAGGCAGCGCCGAGAACGCGCTTCTGACGGACCTGCCACTGATCGTCGCCTTCGTCGTCTTGGCTGCTTACACCTACACCTCGGGACTGCGTGCTCCGGCGCTTATCGCCGTCGTCAAGGACCTGCTGATCTATCTCGCGGTCATCGTCGCCGTCATTTACCTGCCGATCAAATTCGGCGGCTGGGACAGCATTTTCGGCGCGGCACAGCAAAAACTCACTGCAGTGAGTCCGGCGACCGGGAAACCTGCTGGCGTCTTCATTCCGGGAGCAAGCAGTTACTCCGCTTACTGGACACTGGCACTGGGTTCGGCATTGGCGTTGTTCATGTACCCGCACTCAATCACCGGAGTCTTGGCAACGAAGAGCCGGAATACCATCCGTAAGAACGCCGCCGTCCTGCCGCTGTATTCATTGATGCTGGGCTTCCTGGCCCTTCTGGGTTACGTCGCCATCTCAGCGGGTACCAAACCCATTGACCTAAACGGCACAGTCAACCCCCAGCTGGTGGTTCCACAGCTCTTCCTCGACCACTTCCCGGCCTGGTTCGCGGGGATCGCACTGGCCGCCATCGCCATTGGGGCCTTGGTTCCAGCGGCCATCATGTCGATTGCCGCGGCAAACCTGTTCACGCGAAACATCTACCGGGACCTCATTCGGCCCACCGCAGACCCGCGGCAGGAGGCCAAGGTCTCCAAGATCGCGTCCCTGGTAGTCAAGTTTGGTGCCCTTGTGTTCGTTATCGGGATGGATCAATCGGCTGCGATCAACATGCAGCTCTTGGGCGGGATTTGGATCTTGCAGACCTTCCCGGCCATCGTCGCCGGCCTCTACACCCGCTGGTTCCACCGGTGGGCTTTGTTTGCCGGATGGGCCGCCGGCATCTTGTACGGCACTATCGCCGCCTACAACGTGGTTAACCCGGCGACGAAAGCGCACTTCGGCGGCTCTGTCGCAGCCATTCCGGGCACCGACATCCAGGTGTACATCGCCATCGTGGCTTTCGTGATCAATATTCTGGTGGCGGTCATCCTCACGCTGGTCTTCCGGGCGATGAAGATGGCAGATGGCAGGGACATCACCCGGGAGTCGGACTACGGTGCGGATGAGCATGATCCGAAAGTTGCCGAGATCGAACGCGCCTACCCGTTAAGCGAATCGGGTGATGCGCTGGGGTAGCGGGGGAAATCTGCCGTCGGCAATCGTCTTCTGTCCAACTTTGAAGCAAACAAGAATTTCATGCATAGTTGAGATGAAGTTTTTGCGCTGAAGAAGTCCGGCGATTCATTGGCTTACGCCCGGAGGATAACGCTTTGCACGACTTCAACGATGCTCTTCTGGGCGGCCACCATGGCAACTGAAGAACAGCACGATGACTTTCAACGGCTTCACCGGCTCATCACAGGCAGCGGGGATGTCAAAGGATTCCTGGATGGCATGACCAGGTTCGCAGCCACCACCATGAGCCGGGCAACGGGCGCACAGGTCGAGTGCGCGGTGACGTTGTGGCGCCGGAAAAGAGCGGTGACCATCGCGGGAAGCAGTGACGACGCAATTCTGCTGGACGGGATTGAGCAGTCCAATGGTGACGGCCCCGCCCAACTGGCGTTGGAAAGTTCAACGCCCGTGCTGCTCGCTGATGTTGGCACGGACCAACGGTGGCCCAAGTACTGCAAAGATCTATCCCTGTCCGGTGTTCGGAGCGTCCTTGGTGTTCCGTTGTCCTTGGGCGAGGACGCAGCGGCGGCCCTGAACTTCTTTGCTGGTGACATCGGCCTTTTCACTGAAGAAGCTACTCAGGAGGCGTCCGTCTTCGCCGATATCGCGGCCCAAGCGTTGCGGCTTTCCCTTCGGATCGCAGCCGCTGACTTGCTTGCGGAAGACCTGAAGGCGGCCATGGCGCGAAGGACCGCCATCGACCTGGCCAGCGGCATGATCATGGCGCAGAACAAGTGCACACAGGAAGAAGCCTTTGACTTCCTCTTGAAGGCCTCCCAAAATCGAAACCAGAAGCTGCACGACGTCGCGCTTGCCATGGTCAGTGGGCATTCCGGTAAAACGGAAGTGTCCGCTACTTTCGACAACTAGGATTTCGACAACCAGAGCACCCGCCGTCAACGGCCCAAACTACGGCGACACCTCCACCTGTGTCTTCACAGCGCCCGTACAGCCTGACGACAGGGCAGGCACAACGCACAACTCGAAGCTGAGTACATGGCCGCTCCTGCGGCCTGCCGGCGTGCCGGGTAACCCGACGCGCCGGGTCCAACTCAGGAGGAATGCACATGGCAAAGATCAATACGACCACCGCCGGCATCATGCTCGCTGCTGTGATCGGAGGCGGCGCCGTTGGAGTTTCAACGTTGCCGGCAATGGCTGACACTGGAGGCACGTCATCCAGTTCGACGGCGGCCACCAACGGCTACGGTACGGAAACCCAAGCTGCCCAGGGACCGCACCAAGCCAACGGCATCACGGAGTCAGTCCTCACCGGCGACACCGCGGCCAAGGTACAGGCGGCCGTCAAGGCGGCGCAGCCAACCGCCACCATCGACCGCATGGAGACCGACGCCGATGGTGCCACTTATGAGGCGCACATCACCAAGTCCGATGGCACCCACGCAACGGTGAAGCTCGACGCCAACTTCAAGGTCACCGGAACCGAGGCCGGTCCCGGCGCGGGCGGCCACGGCAGGGGAGGCAACGACGGGGACGCGGATGATGCCGGCGGTTCCAGTGGAAGCACGCAGTCCACGACGCCGGCCCCCTCTGGTTCCTAGCGGCCCTGGTTCCTAGCGGCTCTGATCCCTAACGGCGCGGGCACAGCCACGAGTGAAATGAGGTGATTGGGGCGCCGTCCCCTTGGGGCGGCGTCTCTCCCCGCGTCGCCGGATAGGCTGGCCGTTGTGACTACCATTGAAACCCTGAGTCCCACCCTGTTCTGCGTGGTGCTCTTTGTGGTGGTGTCGATCGGGGTATTGGGGCTTTTTGGAGTCCGTCCCCGGATGACTCTTGCCGTCGCGGTCTTGCGCGGAGCCGTCCAACTCGCGATTATCAGCGTGATCCTCAGCGGGATCATCACCAATCCTGCTTTCGTGGCATTGGCTTTGCTGGTGATGTTCAGTGTCGCCGTGCTGACTGCCACGCGCCGCATCGCGTGGTCGCGGCAGGGCCTCGCAATGGTCGCCGGCTCAATGGCGGCGGGAGTGACTGTCACGCTGCTGATCGTGTTTGCCTCCGGGGCAATTCCGTTGACGCCACGGTACGCGTTGGCTATCGGGGGGATCATCATCGGAAACACGATGACTACGGCCACCTTGGCCGGCCGTCGCTTCACGGAAGCAGTGGATGCCCGCTGGGAAGAAGTCGAGGGCTGGCTGGCGCTCGGAGCAACGCCCAGGCGGTCCACCCAAGACTTGGCCAGGACCAGTGTCTATGCCGCGATCATTCCCTCCATTGACCAGACCAAGACCACAGGCCTCGTGACGTTGCCGGGAGCATTTGTCGGCGCAATTTTCGGTGGCATCTCTCCTCTGGAAGCGGGCAGGTTCCAGATTGTGGTCCTTGCCGGCATCATGGCCGCCGGCACGGTCACGGCGACGGCGGTGATTGCGGCGCTGGCTCCCGTCCGGGTTCGCCCGAAGTTGCTCAGCTAACGGCCAGAACCTTTGGCCGGAGGCAAAGTTGTTGGGATCTGCTCGCGTGATCCATTCTTGGAGCATGCGAAGAACGCGCTGGGGGATCCGAAAACGTGCCACAGCCACCGCGGTGGGTGTCGTTGCGGCTGCCCTGCTGGTGGGGGCGATCGTCCTGCTTGTCCTCCTTCAGACCTCGCTCGCCGCGGACGCTGAAGGGACCGCGCGGCAGAAGGCTCAGGATGTGGCCGCCCAACTCGGCGATCCGGACGACACTGAGGCTGCCAGGTATGTGTCTTCTACGTCGCGTCCGGACCAAATCGTTCAAATCATCAATTCCGCAGGTGCAGTGGTTGCCGCGTCAGTCCCGGCCGCGGCAAAGACGCCCCTGACTCAACTGCGGCCGGCCGACGGCCAAACATTGACCCAGGATGTGTCTGACCTTTCGATCATCGGAAACGACGACGAGTTCTTGGTGGTTGCTACCGGGGCCCGCTCAAACAATAAAACCTTCACTGTGGTGGTGGCCGCGGCGGAGGCCATTCAGAAGCAAACAATCATCACGGTGGGATGGTTCATCCTAGGGGCAACTCCCGTGCTCCTGATGGTGGTGGGAGTATCCGTCTGGGCGTTGGTGGGACGGTCATTGCGACAGGTGGAAAGAATTCGCGCCCAAGTGGCAGCCATCAACGCCCGTCGATTGGACGAACGGGTGGAAGTACCCTCAACAGCGGATGAGATCCAAGCGCTGGCATTGACCATGAACGACATGCTGGAGAGGCTGGAGTCTTCGGACCGGGAACAACGCCGTTTCGTTGCAGACGCATCTCACGAGCTGCGCAGTCCGCTGGCAACCCTTAGCGCGGGAGTCGAGATAGCCTCTGCTGACCCCACAGGCGAGACGTGGCGGGACATGAAAGGGGTGCTGGGCGAGGAGACTGACCGTATGCGGTATCTTGTGGAGGACCTGCTGACCCTGGCCAAAACCAATGACGAAAGACTTGAAGTCGACGCCATCGACGTGGATCTGGACGATGTTGTCGACGCCGAACTCAGAAGGCTTAAGTCCACGGGCCGGAATGCGATCAACGCGCATTTGGGCCCTGCGCGCGTTCTGGGGGACGCACGGCAGCTTGGCCAAGCCGTCCGCAATATCTTGGACAACGCGGACCGCCATGCCACCTCGCGGATTGACATTGACCTACTGAGCCACGACGGAAACGCTGTCCTGACGATAGAGAATGACGGGCCTCCGATTCCCCTGGAAGAACGACAGAGGGTTTTTGAACGGTTTGTCCGACTGGATGAAAGCCGGTCCCGGGAAAGCGGTGGCAGTGGCTTGGGGCTTGCGATCGTGGCCGGGATTGTGGCGGCGCATCATGGGACGGTTGAGGCGGGTGAAACGGCCGCTGGCACCAGTCGCTTCCGGATGGTGCTGCCTTTGGTGGGCAGCTAGTCCGCAGTCAGCCGATAGCCCATTCCCCGAACCGTCGACAACGTCTGCACGCCGAATGGCGAATCGATCTTGCGCCTCAAGTAGCCAATGTAAACCTCGACGACGTTGTCGCGGCCGTCGAAGTCAGGGTCCCATACGTTGTCGAGTATCTCGGCCTTTGACACCACTTGATCGTGCCGGCGCATCAGGTATTGCAGTAGCCCGTACTCCCGGGGCGTCAGGGTGATGGGTTCGGCGCCGCGACGGACAGTCCGGGAGACCGGGTCCAGTGAAAGGCTGCCCAAGGACAGAATCACCGGACGTTCAGGGGCCCCGCGGCGGATCAAGGCCCGGATCCGGGCCACGAGAACCAGGAAGCTGAAGGGTTTGGTGAGATAGTCGTCGGCACCGAGATCAAAGGCGTCAGTTTGGTCGTACTCGCCATCCTTGGCTGTCAGCATCATGACAGGGGTCCAGATGCTGCGGCTCCGCATCTCCCGGAGGACGTCATAGCCGTTCTTTAACGGAAGCATGAGATCGAGCAAAACGACGTCGTAGGGGTTTTCCGTCGCCGCCCACAGACCGCTCACGCCGTCGTGGGTGACGTCCACCACGAATCCTTCGTTTGCCAAGCCGCGACGCAGCGTATCAGCGAGCGTCTTCTCATCCTCAACGAGCAGGATCCTCATGGTCTGGCCCTTTCGCCTCTCAGCATCTTCTCAGTACGCGGACCCCATGGTGTAACGAGGCCATTTACCCGTCCCGACGATAAGGACTATTCCTGTGGAGACTGCCACACCCGCGCACGACGCGCAAAAACCATCCGTGGGGATACTGCCTCTGCGATCATGGCTATGGATAATGCCGGCTGCTGTTCTGTACCTCGCAGGCCTCGGCCTAGGTTTGCTGGCGAAGTCGATGGGACGGACCACACCGGAACTGGGCGTTGATGTCGAATTAAGCCACGGACGGAGCGCTGTTCTGACAGGGTTCAGCGAAGTCATCAATTATGTCCTGGCACCAGCGGGGACAATCGTCCTCCTCGTGCTGATATTTTGTTGGATGGCCTGGCGTAGGCGCCGTCCACTGCAGGCTCTCGCCTTCACCTCGGTGGCGGCCGTTGGTTGGCTCAGCTCCACTGTGGCAAAACAAGTAGTCAGCCGACCCCGGCCCCCAGCGGACGCAGTTTCTGCCCTTGTCCGGGAAACGCAACTCGATAGTTTTCCCTCCGGACACACCGCAGTTGCTGTGTCTTTGGCTTTGGCGGTGGTGTTGGTTGTGGCGCGGAATCGGGCCAAGCGCCTGTTGGCAGGCGTGGCAGGACTCGTTTTCGTGGCACTCGTTGCGTTCTCCCGGTTGTACCTCGGCGCCCACTACATTTCGGACGTGTCAGGTTCGTTGCTGATCAGTGGTGCTGCGATCCTGGCCTGGCTGCCCATCTGGAACAACCTGCTCGCGCCGCCACTGGCACGCCGATGGGACAGCACTCGAATGCAGCGCGCCCCGCGGTAGTCCGAACCTTCCACAGGCCTTTCTCAGGAGGGCCCACATACCGTTGAACCATGGACTTTTCTCCGCGATTCATCAGTGCACTCGGCACGGGCAGGGTCGGTGCCGGCTTGCTCCCGGACTGGGCTGACCCCGCCGTCGTTCTTCATCAACCAGCCTTGGCTCCCTGGCTCCTGCTCATTATCGGCGGGTTCGTCTTCGCCGAGTCGGGGCTGTTGGTGGGTTTCTTCCTTCCCGGAGACTCGCTCCTCTTCACCGCTGGGCTGCTGGTGGCGACGGGAGCACTCAACATCAACATCTTCCTCTTGGGTGCCCTTGTTTTTGTCTGCGCATTTGTGGGGGACCAGACGGGCTACCTTATTGGCAGGAAGACCGGTCCCGCTCTCTTCAGGCGACCAGACGCCCGGTTGTTCAAGCAGGAGCGCCTGGCTAAGGCGCACGCATTCTTTGACAGGTACGGCGGCCGTGCGGTAATACTTGCCCGCTTTGTTCCGATCATCCGCACCTTCACCCCGGTGGTAGCGGGAGCTGCCAACATGAGCTACCGCACATTCATCCTTTTCAACGCGATGGGTGCGTTCGTGTGGGGGATGGGCATGACATTGCTCGGCTACGGGCTGGGCCAATTCGACTGGATCGGCAAAAACATCGACCTGATCTTTGTTGCCATAGTCCTGGTGTCCGTGGTGCCAATGATTGCCGAACTGATCAGGTCCAAGCGCCGCCAGCCGGTAACGAGCGGGAGCCCCGAGCGGAACTAACCCGGAGCAACATCGCCGTCAGGCCGGACCGGACACTTGGCGTTCGGTCCACTCCTTGCCCGCCCAGGGATCGTAGTCCGCAATGAGTTCTCCTTGGGCGGGGCGATCCGCTTCAGGAACGTGCTGCAGATTCACTCGCACCCGGTACCAGAGGGAACTGGAGCCACGCATGCCATCGACCAGTACGTCGGCCGGGTGGAGCACCGGAACAACGCTGGAATGAAGTGCTTTCCACTCATCGAGCGCTGCCAGCGCTTCAGGCTTGGTTTTGGTTCGTGCTACCTCGATCAGCGGCATGGTGGATTGCCGCCTGCCGGTGCCGTCGCCAGCACGTGGTGCTTTCTCGGCGGGGCCCATGTCCGCGGCCATGGCGAGGAGTCCGTCGAGGGATCCCGCCACGTCATCGATGGCCTGGTGGGGATCGCCTATCTCGGCGAAACGGGCAGGCACGGTGAGAACGGTGAACTGTTCGGGTCGGGCGCTTCGGACCTCGTCCCAGCTCATCGGCGTCGAGACCCGGCCATCCGGCAGGGCCCTGACCGAATATGCCGACGCTACGGTCCGGTCCTTGGCGTTTTGATTGAAATCGACGAACACGCTTTCGCCGCGCTCCTCTTTCCACCACCGCGCCGTGGCCAGGCCAGGGGCCCGGTTCTCCACCTCGCGAGCCAGGGTCTCAGCTGCCAGCCGCACGTCCCGGAACGACCACTGCGGCGCTATGCGCGCCAAGATATGGAGTCCGCGCGAGCCGCTCGTTTTGGGCCATCCGATAAGCCCGACGTCGTCCAGCACCTCCCGCACCACATAGGCGACATCCACGATCTGGGACCAATCAACCCCGGGCATCGGATCAAGGTCCACCCGCAGCTCATCAGGGTGGTCCAGGTCTTCGGCGCGCACCGGGTGCGGGTTGAGATCGAGGCAGCCCAGATTGATTACCCACGCCAAACCGGCGGCATCCCGAATAACGGCTTCCTCCGCGGATGTCCCGGACGCGTAGTGCAGCGTTGCGGTGTCGATGAACTCCGGATGGTTCTCGGGCACACGCTTTTGGAAGAACGGTTCGGCACTGATGCCTTTGGTGAAGCGCTTCAAAACCATCGGCCTGCCCCCGGCACCGCGCAACGCGCCGTCGGCTATTGAGAGGTAGTACCGAACCAGGTCCAGCTTGGTGACCCCGGCTTCTGGGAACACCATCTTGTCCGGACTCGAGACGCGGACCTCTTTGCCGGCAATGTCAAGGATCTCGGCTGGGGCCTTGGACGGACTCATGTCGCCACGCTAGCAACGATCCCCGGTCACAGCCAGACCATAAGGAGGCCGACTATATTGGCCATGTCAGCCCACCACCACAATCGCGGGAGCCTGCACATCATGGCCAAGGAACTTGCCACCCAACTCATTGAACAACTTCAGGCTGCCGGTGTGCAGCGGATCTACGGGATCGTGGGGGACAGCCTCAACCCGATCGTGAACGCAGTGCGGCAGACCGGCGGCTCAACCAAGGGCGGGATCGACTGGATCCATGTCCGGCACGAGGAAGCGGCGGCCTTCGCAGCGGCCGCGGAAGCGCAGCTGACCGGCAAGCTGGCTGTCTGTGCCGGTTCGTGCGGGCCCGGCAACCTGCACTTGATCAACGGACTGTATGACGCCAACCGCACCGGCGCCCCGGTGCTCGCCATCGCCTCGCACATTCCAAGCAAGCAGATCGGCAGCGGCTTCTTCCAGGAAACCCACCCCGACCGCCTGTTCAATGAGTGTTCCGTGTACTCGGAGATGATCAGCACCACGGATCAAGCACCACGAGTCATGCACAGCGCCATTCAAAACGCGATCGGCCTGGGGGGAGTCGCCGTCGTGACCCTTCCCGGTGACATTGCCGGACTGGAGGCAACCGCGCCCACCCCGCTGCCCGCGACCTTCCGGCCTGCCAGCTTGGTGCCGGACGCGGCTAGCGTCCAGGAGTTGGCGGATGCCATTAACGACGCCGGCAAGGTCGCCATTTTCGCCGGGGCCGGCGTCGAGGGCGCCCATGACGAGCTCATTGCCCTTGCCGAGCTGGCCAAGGCACCCATAGGTCATTCCCTGCGCGGAAAGGACTTTGTCCAGTACGACAATCCGTTCGACATCGGCATGACGGGTTTGCTCGGCTACGGCGCGGCCGCGGAGGGCATCGACGATGCCGACCTGCTCATTCTCCTGGGGACCGACTTTCCCTACGACCAGTTCCTGCCGGATACGCGCACTGCGCAGGTTGATCGGGCGCCGCAGCGACTCGGACGGCGGACCGACGTCGACATTGCAGTCCACGGCGATGTCCTGCCGACCCTGCGCGCGTTACTGCCGCTGGTGACGCCGAAAAAGAGCAGCCGATTCCTGGACCAGATGCTCAAAAAGCACGATCGCCTCATGAACAAAGCTGTAGGCGCCTACACACGGAAGGTGGAAAAGAAGCAGCCCATCCATCCCGAGTACGCGGCGTCGCTGCTGGACCAGGTGGCCTCCGAGGATGCCATCTTCACGGCTGACACCGGCATGTGCAACGTCTGGACTGCCCGTTACATCAACCCGCTGGGCACGCGCCGCCTGATTGGTTCGTTCCTGCACGGCTCCATGGCCAACGCACTGCCCCATGCGATCGGCGCGCAGGTGGCCTATCCGGACCGGCAGGTGGTCTCTGTCTCCGGCGACGGCGGCCTTTCGATGCTGCTTGGCGAGCTGGTGACTGTTGCGGCTCACAAACTCCCCGTCAACGTCGTGGTGTTCAACAACTCCACTTTGGGCATGGTTAAGCTCGAGATGCTGGTGGACGGACTTCCGGACTTCGGCGTGGACGTTCCGGATGCAAACTACGCCGCTGTTGCCAAAGCACTGGGCTTCCACGCCGTGCGGGTCACCGATCCAGCCAAGATCGAGGCAGCTTACCGCGAGGCGTTCGCCTACCCCGGCCCGTCATTGGTGGAGCTCATTACTGATCCGAATGCGTTGTCCATTCCGCCCAAAATCTCGGGTTCCCAAGTGATCGGGTTCGCCACGGCCATGTCCAAGGTGGTGCTGAACCGCGGCGCCGGTGAAGCGGTCAGCATGGCGCGCAGCAACTTGCGGAACATTCCCCGGCGCTAGCGTTTGCGTTCCTCCACGGCCAACGCGGCAGCGAGATACGGTGCCGTGCGGCTGGTGGTGGAACGGGCGACGACGGCTGGCGGCCCGGCGGCGACAATCGTGCCACCGGCGTCGCCTCCGCCTGGCCCGAGGTCGATGACCCAGTCGGCCGACGATACGACGTCCATTTCGTGCTCCACCACCACTACGGTGTTACCTGCATCCACGAGCTTGTGCAGTTGGGACATCAGGAGCTGGACATCAGCGGGGTGCAGGCCCGTGGTCGGCTCGTCCAAGAGGTAGAGTGTGTGGCCCCGTTGGAGGCGCTGCAACTCGGTGGCGAGCTTGATGCGCTGCGCTTCACCGCCTGAGAGTTCAGTCGCCGGCTGCCCGAGCCGGAGGTAGCCGAGCCCCACGTCCCGGAGTGTCTGCAGGCTGCGGGACACTGCGGGCAGGTCAGTAAGGAAGTCCGAGGCCACGTCCACCGTCATGCCCAGAACGTCGGCGATGGTGCGGCCCCTGTAGGTGACTTCCAGGGTTTCGGGATTGAACCGGGACCCGTGGCATTCGGGGCAAGGGCCATAGCTCCCGGGCAGGAACAGCAGTTCCACCGCAACGAAGCCTTCACCAAGGCAGGTCTCGCAGCGCCCTCCGGCCACGTTGAAGGAGAACCGGCCGGCACCAAAGCCGCGGGAACGTGCCCCGTCTGTGGCCGCGAACTCTTTCCGGACCCCGTCGAAAAGCCCGGTGTAGGTGGCCAGGTTTGATCGCGGCGTGCGGCCGATGGGCTTTTGGTCCACCGTGACCAACCTGTCCAGCCCGCGCAGGCCGGACGCCAGGCTCCCGGCCGTGGGTTTCAATCCATCCTGGCCCGCCGCATCCTGTCCCGATTCATCTTGCCCGGCCGGGTGTAGCGCGGCGCCCACCACCTCGGCCAGCACCTGGCTTACCAAGGTCGACTTTCCTGAGCCGGAAACCCCCGTAACGGCGCTGAGCACGCCCAACGGGAACTCAGCCTCGAGGCCGCGGAGGTTGTGCCGGGTGATCCCACGGAGCTTCAACCACTCTTGCGCTTCCCGCGGAGCAGCCGACCCGTCCGCCCTTGCAGCGGTGACAGGGCCGCCGTCGTGGAAGAGGAACGGCCGCGTGATCGACTCCGGTACGTCGTTGAGGCCCTGAACGGGGCCGCTGTAAAGGACGTGGCCGCCCGCCTCTCCGGCGCGGGGCCCGACGTCGACAATCCAGTCCGCTGCCCGGACAAAGTCCATGTTGTGCTCCACAACGAACACGGAGTTGCCTGAGGCCTTAAGTTGCGCCAGAACGTCCAAGAGTGGCTCGGCGTCGGCGGGGTGAAGGCCTGCGGAGGGTTCGTCGAGGACATAAATCACGCCGAAAAGCCCTGAGCGCAGTTGGGTGGCGATCCGCAGGCGCTGCATTTCGCCGGGGGAGAGGGTGGGGGTCGGCCGTCCGAGCGCAAGGTAGCCGAGCCCAAGGTCCATCAAAACCGTGAGCCGGCCCAGCAGGTCGCGGGTGATCGCGACGGCTACCTCATTGTCCTCCCCGGACGTCTGGGTCCGCGAAGCTGTGTTGGTGACCGTGAGTTCAGTGGTGGGGCGGATGGCGTCGGCCAGCTCGGTCATGGGCAGTGCATTGAGCTCTGCGATGGTCTTGCCCGCGAAGGTCACCGCGAGTGCGTCAGGCCGGAGGCCACTGCCACCGCATCGGGGGCAGGGGCCGGACTCCATGAAACGCATCACCCTTTCACGCATGCCCGGGCTCTTCGAATCGGCCAAAGTATGGAGCACATAGCTTCTGGCGCTCCAGAAGCGGCCTTTGTAGGGTTTGGCAACCCGGTCCCGCTGGGGCGTCACCTCCACCACGGGCTGTTCTTCGGTGAAGAGGATCCAGTCCCGGTCCTTCTTGGGGAGTTTCCGCCACGGGGTGTCGACGTCGTATCCAAGGTGGGTGAGGATGTCGCGGAGGTTCTTGCCTTGCCAGGCTCCCGGCCAGGCGGCAATGGCACCGTCCCGGATGCTGAGGCTCGGGTCCGGGACGAGGGAGTTTTCGCTGACTGTGTGGGCTGTGCCCAGGCCGTGGCATTCGGGACAGGCGCCTGCGGCAGTGTTGGGCGAAAACGCATCGGAGTCCAACTGGCTTACGCCTGGCGGGTAGCTGCCCGCACGGGAGTAAAGCATCCGGAGAGAGTTGGAGAGCGTTGTTAGAGTCCCGACGCTGGAGCGGGACGTCGCTGTGCTGCGGCGCTGTTGAAGCGCGACGGCGGGAGGCAGGCCGGTGATCTGCTCCACCTTGGGGTTGTGGCCCTGTTGGATGAGTCGTCGGGCGTAGGGCGCCACTGATTCCAGGTAGCGGCGCTGAGCCTCCGCGAAGATGGTGCCAAAGGCCAACGACGACTTTCCCGACCCGGAAACGCCTGTGAACGCGACGATGGCATTCCGGGGCACGGCCACGTCAACATTGCGCAGGTTGTTTTCGCGGGCACCCCGGACTCTGACGTAGCCGTCTTCTGCAGGGTTGGCATGTCCCGCGGGGTCGAACGGCGTGGGGTGGAGCGGAGCGGGCTGTCCGGAAACCATCAGTTCACTGTCCATTTGAACGACTCTATCGGCAGTCCGGGCAAGGGACGCTCCCACTGATGCTTCGTTCCACGGCGTCAGGCCGCACGCAAGTCAAACACGTTCGTGAGAGCCGTCACATGACGGGCTTCCGAGTTGGCTTCTTAGGGTTGGCTAACCTACGCTTCGATGGAAGGGTTTTCCCTTGCCCTGGACGTGCTCGCAGAAAGTAGCCCCGAATGAAGATCCGCAAAAACGCGTTGGCAGGCATCGCCGTCGTCGCCACCACCGCGCTTGGCCTCGCTGCCTGTGGCTCGGCCTCCACGCCCGCTGCCTCAGGCTCGGCAGGGTCCGTCTCCGGTGCGATTACCGTGTACAACGCCCAGCACGACACGCTGGCCAAAGAATGGGTTGACGAGTTCACCAAAGAGACCGGCGTCAAAGTCACTGTCCGCCAAGGCTCTGACACCGAGATGTCCAACCAGATTGTCCAGGAAGGCGCAGCTTCCCCGGCCGATGTCTTCCTGACGGAAAACTCTCCTGCAATGGCGCAGGTGGAAAATGCGGGCCTCTTCGCAGACGTCGACAAGAGCACCTTGGACCAGGTTCCTGCTGAGTTCCGGCCGTCCACCGGCAAATGGACCGGCATCGCAGCCCGATCCACGGTTTTGGTGTACGACAAGAACAAGATCAGTGCCGACAAGTTGCCAAAGTCCATGCTGGACCTCGCCAACCCGGAGTGGAAGGGTCGCTGGGCCGCATCCCCGTCGGGAGCTGACTTCCAGGCAATCGTCGCCGCTTTGCTCCAGCTGAAGGGCCAGGACGCCACACAGGCCTGGCTCAAGGGAATGAAGGACAACGCCAAAATCTACAAGGGCAACAGCACGGCCATGAAGGCCGTAAATGCGGGCGAGGTGGACTCCGCCCTGATCTACCACTATTACTACTACGGCGACCAGGCCCAGACCGGAGAGAACTCCAACAAGGTCACGCCATACTTCTTCAAGAACCAGGATCCGGGAGCCTTCCTGTCCCTGTCCGGTGGTGGGGTGCTGAAGTCCGCCAAGAACGCCACCGCAGCCCAGGCTTTCCTGAAATTCATCACCGGTAAGAAGGGCCAGGACATCCTCAGGACGGGAACATCCTTCGAGTATGCGATCGCTTCGCAGGTGGATTCCAACGCCAAACTGGTTCCGATCAAGGACCTTCAGGCACCCGTCGTTGACCCTGCGAAACTGGATTCCACCAAGGTCACGGACCTTATGACCAAGGCAGGACTGCTGTAGTTCAGTGACCACCAAGCACGTCGTTGCCGGCCGTACGGGCCCGGCAAGCACCACGGCAGGCAAGGGCACCCGCCCTCGCCTGCCGCTCGGTGTTTCCACCATCTCCCTGTTGGCAGTCCTGATTGCCCTCTTCTCCCTCCTTCCCCTTGGCTACGTGGTTTACATGACCGTCGCCACGGGTTGGGACACCGCCGTCGGACTCATTGTCCGGCCGCGGGTGGGCGAACTCTTGGCCAATACGGTGCTCCTAACCGTTGTGACCGTGCCGCTTTGCCTGGTGCTTGGTGTGGGCGGCGCGTGGTTGGTGGAGCGGACACATTTGAAGGGTCATCGATGGTGGGCGGTGGCGCTGGCCGCTCCACTGGCAATACCCGCGTTCGTTAACAGCTATGCATGGGTCTCCGCCGTTCCTTCCCTGGAAGGGCTGTGGTCCGGCGTGCTCATCGCCACGCTGTCGTACTTCCCGCTGGTCTACATTCCCGCCGCGGCCACACTTGGCCGCCTCGACCCGGCCATCGAACAGTCAGCGGCGTCCTTGGGCTTGGGTCCCTGGGCGGTCTTCTTCAAGGTGGTCCTCCCACAGCTGCGCATCGCCATGTCCGGTGGAGCCCTGCTGGTGGGCCTGCACCTCCTGGCGGAGTACGGCGCGTTCGCCATGATCCGCTTTGATACCTTCACGACGGCGATCATGGTTCAGTTCCAGTCCACGTTCAACGGTGCCGCCGGCAACATGTTGGCCAGCGTCCTTGTACTGCTTTGTTTGCTATTGCTCCTTGGCGAGGTGAAGAGCCGCGGTAATGCCCGGTACGCGCGTATCGGCTCCGGCGCCCAAGCAAAGGCGTTGCGCTTGTCCTTGAGGGGCTACCAGATCCCGGCGCAGCTTGGACTGCTGGCCCTGACGGCTCTGGCGTTCGGCCTCCCGGTCTTCTTCGTTGTGCGCTGGGTCATCATGGGAGGACCCGATGTGTGGGCGGCAGAGGAATTCCTTCCGGCCTTGCTACAGACCCTGCTGTATGGCGCATTCGGCGCTGCCGTCACCACCGTGGTGGCATTCCCCATGGCCTATTTGGCTGTGCGGCACCCGAGCTGGTTCAGCAAGATGCTCGAGTTGTCCAACTATGTGACCAGCTCACTGCCGGGCATCGTCGTCGGGCTGGCATTTGTCACCGTCAGTATCCGGGTGGTTCCCGGTTTGTACCAGACCGCAGGTGTTTTGATCGCCGCTTACGTGCTGCTGTTCTTGCCGCGGGCCCTGGTGAATATCCGTTCCGGACTGGCCCAGGCGCCCAAGGAGCTTGATGAGGCCGCGCAATCCCTTGGCAGGCCCCCGCTCGTCTCGTTTTTCCGGGTCACGTTACGACTCACGGCACCGGCGGCAGCAGGGGGCGCGGCACTGGTGTTCCTCGCCATCGTCAACGAACTGACCGCCACCTTGCTCCTTTCGCCAAACGGTACGCGCACGCTTGCCACCCAGTTCTGGAGCAAAAGCAGCGAGATCGACTACACAGGTGCTGCCCCTTACGCCCTGCTGATGATCCTCCTTTCAGCCCCCATGACCTACCTGCTCTTCCAACAGTCCAAGAAAGTGGCCGGACAGTGACCGAACAAACCCCCTCCCGGCTTCCGACCCCCCGTGTTTCGCCGTCGGTGGCCCCCACTACCAACGCTCACTTGGACATCTCCGAGGTCACCAAGGACTTCGGGTCCCAAGCCGTGTTGAAGGGTGTTAACCTGTCCGTGGCCAGGGGAGGAACCACAGCAATAGTGGGTCCTTCCGGCTCTGGGAAGACCACCTTGTTGAGGCTCATAGCCGGTTTTGAACACCCCGGGACGGGTTCCATCAGCCTCGGCGGCTCGCCTGTTGCGGGAGACGGTATCTGGGTTCCTGCCCATAAGAGGCACGTGGGGTACGTCGCCCAGGACGGAGCACTTTTCCCGCATCTCACTGTGGGGCAGAACGTGGCTTTCGGCTTGAGCCCGGCCAAGCTCGACGGCGGACGGCGGGCTGTCGCTGCCCGCGTCGAGGAGTTGCTCGAGATGGTGTCCTTGGACGGTGCCATGGCCAAGCGGCGCCCTCATCAACTATCCGGCGGGCAACAGCAACGCGTGGCACTGGCGCGGGCGCTGGCCCGCGAACCTGAACTGATGCTCCTGGACGAGCCGTTTTCCGCCCTCGATGCCGGCCTACGGGTGGCTACGCGCAGGGCTGTGGCCAAGGTGTTGAACGCGGCAGGCGTGACCACCATCTTGGTGACCCATGACCAGGCGGAAGCCTTGTCGTTTGCCGATCAGGTTGCGATCATGCGAGGCGGTAAGCTCGCCCAGATCGGCAACCCTTTCGTGGTCTACACGCGCCCGGCAGACCGGGCCACCGCCGAATTCCTCGGCGATGCCGTGATTTTGGAAGCCTGGATGGAAGGCTCACTGGCCACGTGCTCGTTGGGCGGCATTCCCGTTCGCAGGCCCCCGGCCCAAGGGAAAGTCCAGCTCATGCTCCGCCCGGAACAGATCCGCATCGCACCCGATGGACCCATCAGGGGCGTGGTAGTGGATACAGACTATTTCGGCCCCGAAACAACGGTCCGGATCAAACTTGGCGAGAACGCCGCAGCCACAGCGGAACCTGGCTCCAGCCACCGGTACCCAGGCGGCGGGGAGATCATCACTATCCGGCATTGGAATGCTTCCATCACCCGTCCCGGCACCGAACTGTGCCTTCGCGTGGTGGGCGAGGGCGTTGCCTTCCCGCACGGAGACTAGTTTCCGCCCAATCCGGCGATTTTCCGCGGCGGCGAGTCTTTTATCGTGACCACGTCACTCGGCGGCAGGGCGTCGTCGTTGCTGTTTCGTGGCGGAGCGTTGCTCCTTGGCTGCACGGTGTCGGCGCGCCGAGCCGCGAGTGGGTTTGGAGGCGCGCCGCACTGACTCAGGTGCAAGTCCTGCAGCAATGAGTTGGGCCAGCTTATCCAGGGCGCTCTCACGATTGCGTAACTGCGATCGTTGCTCTGATGATGTAACGGCAATCGTGCCGCCGATAAGCCGTGAGCGGAGGCGCTGGAGCAGGACTTGCCGTTGGTAGTCCGTCAACGCTGCCGAATCCGCGACGTTCCAGAGGAGCTCCACGCGGCTGTCCGACGTGTTGACGTGCTGCCCTCCAGGGCCGGAGGATCGCGAAAAGCGCCACATGAGCTCCGACGCCGGAATTGTCAGCGTCGGGGAAATCTCCAGGTCCATCTGACCAGCGTTGCACAGTCTGGCCAGGACTGCGGTGCTGCGCGTACGTCGTTGCCGTCCGTGCAGCCAGCGTTTGGCGGACGCAGCATTTCCTGCAGCTGAGCCTTGCCCCCACATAATAAGCATGCTTACTATGTGGGGGGCGGCAGGAGGATGCATGGACCAGGACAGAACGCCGGTGCTTGACGCGCTGGCGGAGCACCAGAAGTTGGGTCGGTACGGATATACGCCGCCGGCCCATCGGCAAGGACGCGGCGTGGACCCCCGGGTCTTGGAAGTGCTGGGCGAGCAAAGCTTCCGCTCAGACGTAGTAGCGAGTTCCGGGCTTGATGACCGTTCCAATTCAAACGGCCATTTATCGGACGCAGAAGCGCTCATGGCGGACGCCGTGGGAGCGCGGCAGGCCTTCTTTTCCACGTGTGGAAGTTCGTTAGCCGTCAAGGCGGCCATCCTCGCCGTGACGCGCGGTGACGGCGAGCTGTTGATTGGCCGGGACGCGCACAAGTCGGTCACTTCGGGCCTGGTCTTGTCCGGCCTCCAGCCGCGGTGGCTCAAGCCCCAGTGGTACAACGACCTGAAACTGGCCCATCCGCCGTCGCCCCGGACGGTTGAGGAGATGTGGAACCGCTATCCGGATGCGTCCGCGGCGCTGATCGTGAGTCCAACACCGTACGGGACGTGCGCGGACCTTGAGGCCATCGTCCGGATCTGCCATGACCGTGGCAAACCCTTGATCGTGGATGAGGCGTGGGGTGCCCACCTCCCCTTCAACGAGGACACCCCCACGTGGGCCATGTCAGCGGGAGCGGACATCTGCGTTGTCAGCGTCCACAAGATGGGTTTGGGCTTCGAGCAGGGTTCAGTCTTCCATCTTCAGGGTGACCTGGTGGATCCCGTTCGGCTGCAACAGTGCGCGGACGTTCTCACAACCACCAGCGCCAACGTGATGCTGTCCGCGGCCATCGACGGCTGGAGGCGCCAGATGGTCCAGTCCGGGAGGGCCATGATCCAGGACGCGCTCACCCTGGCCAAACGCCTGCGGCGTGACATCGAAGCCCTGCCTGGCCTGCACGTGCTCGAAGATGAATTGGTGCGGAAAGAGGCATCCCATGACCTTGACATCCTGCACATCATGATCGACGTATCCGAGTTGGGGATCTCCGGCTTCCAGGCCACCGAATGGTTGCGGGAGAACTGCCTACTGGACGTGGCTACCACCGATCACCGACGCATCGAGGCAGTGATCTCAGTGTCCGACGACGCCGAGACGGCAGGCTGGTTGATGGAGGGGCTGGGAAAGCTCATCGAGGCCGCGCCTTCACTTCCGCGACGTCCCAAGGTCCTGATCCCAGACGAAAGCGAACTATACCTGGAAACAGTTATGTTGCCCCGGGACGCCTTTTTCGGACCCGTGGAAGTGGTGCCCGCGGATGAAGCCCCCGGACGGATAGCGGCCGAAATGGCAACTCCGTACCCGCCGGGAATTCCCCTTTTGCTACCAGGTGAACTGATCAATAAAGCCGCAATCGATTACCTCAGGAGCGGAGTCAAGGCGGGCATGGTCCTGCCCGACCCCGCTGATCCATCCTTGGAGACCGTACGGGTGGTCCGCAAGGAAGAGAAGAAACCCGAATAACCGGCAAGGTGAAGCGCAATGTGTGGAATAGCAGGTGAAATTGCGTTCAGGGGGAAAAGCGCAGACAGCTCAGCGGTGACTGCCATGGTTGCCGCAATGGTGGACCGAGGGCCGGATGGTTCGGGAACCTGGGACGGAGGGTGGGCGGCGTTAGGTCACCGTCGCCTGAGCATCATCGATCTTTCAGATGCCGGGGCTCAACCGATGCTGGACGAAGAACATGACCTCGCCCTAACGTTCAACGGCTGTATTTACAACTACAAAGAGCTCCGTACGCAGCTGGAAGCGGAGTACACGTTCCACTCCACCAGCGATACGGAGGCCATCCTCAGGGCGTACCAAAAATGGGGCGAAGACTTCGTCCATCACCTCGTCGGGATGTTTGCCATCGCAGTCGTGGACGGCAGGCAAGGCAAGGTAGTGCTGGTGCGTGACCGCCTGGGCATCAAGCCGCTATATGTTTCAAGCACCCCGGACTCAAGCACTTCAGACCGTGTCCGGTTTGCCTCGAGCCTCCCCGCATTGATTCAGGGTGGTGGCATCGATACGGGTATTGATGAGGTGGCGCTGCATCACTACCTCAGCTGGCATTCGATCATCCCGGCTCCGAGGACGATTCTTCGAGGAGTGAAAAAACTGCCGGCGGCAACCATTCGCGTCATCAGGCGGGACGGAAGCTCAACGGACCGCCGGTACTGGCAGCCCGAGTATTCCCGGCAGGACCGGTTCGCGAAGTGGACGGACGCCGACTGGCAGGACGCCATTCACGACTCCCTGCGCGTGGCCGTGAAACGCAGGACGGTGGCCGACGTTCCCGTTGGCGTCCTCCTTTCGGGCGGGTTGGACTCCAGCCTGTTGGTGGCGCTATTGGCCGAGGAAGGTCAACACGGCTTGTCCACCTTCAGCATCGGTTTCGACGACGTCGGCGGGGCCGAAGGGGACGAGTTTCAGTACTCGGATGTGGTTGCACGGACGTTTGGGACCCGCCACGAGCAACTCCACATCAGCACCGCGGACTTCGCTCCGGCAGTGGATGCAGCCGTAGCCGCGATGTCCGAACCCATGGCGAGCCATGATGTGACGGCTTTCCATCTGCTTTCAAGGGCAGTCGCTGACCACGTGAAAGTAGTGCAATGCGGCCAAGGAGCGGATGAAGTCTTTGCCGGATACGCCTATCATCAGCCCGCTGCCGACGTTGGCCGGGACCACGCCTTGGCGTCCTTTAGATCGGCCTTCGTGGACCGTAGCCACGCCCAGATCGTGGATTGCCTGGAACCGGAGTGGTACTGCGAGCGGGATGTCAGCGAGGACGTGTTGGCCTCCAACATGGCCGAACCCGGAGCGGACACGGCCCTGGATGCAATCCTGCGCCTGGACACCCACCTCCTGATGGTGGATGACCCGGTCAAGCGACTGGACAACATGTCCATGGCATGGGGGCTGGAAGCCCGGGTTCCTTTCTTGGACCAAGACCTGGTGCAACTGGCAGCGGCCTGCCCGCCCCATCTCAAGGCGGCCCAAGGTGGGAAGGCCATCCTGAAGGACCTGGGCCGGAAGCTACTTCCTAACGAAGTGGTGGACCGACCCAAGGGATACTTCCCCGTCCCCGCGCTCCAGCACCTTGAAGAACCGTTCCTTTCCATGGTGGAGGACGCCCTCCATGCACCCGAGGCCAAGCAGCGGAGACTATTCCGGCCCGACTACATCCAGGGCCTTCTGGCAGAGCCAAATCGGCGTCGGACCCGCGGAAACAGCAACGTGCTGTGGCAATTGGCAGTTCTGGAGATGTGGTTGCAGCGACACGGGGTAGGTTAACCGGCGGTGGAAGAGGCAACGGCGGGCCGGATTCGCCGGTACGTAGACTCTGGCCTTCCTGCGGTTCTGACTGAGTTGTCCGCCTTGGCCCGCATCCCGGCCATGGCCTGGGCCGCGTTCGATCCTGCGGAGCTGGACCGGGCGGCGGAAGCGGTTGCCGGGCTCTTCCGGGGAACGGGTTTCGACGACGTGCGGATCCTACGCGCGGACCGCCCTGACGGCTCGCACGGAGCGCCCGCGGTCATGGCGCGGAGGCAACCAGCTCCGGGGCAGACGACCGTCCTCCTCTATGCCCACTACGACGTCCAGCCCCCGGGCCGCCTGGCAGACTGGTTAAGCCCACCCTTCGACAGCGTCGCCCGGGACGGCAGGTTGTTCGGCCGCGGGGTTGCCGACAACAAAGGCGGCATCATGCTGCACGTGGCGGCTGTTCGCGCAGTTCTGCACGAGCTTGGTCCTGATTCGGGACTCGGCCTCATCGTGCTCATTGATGGTGAAGAGGAAGCCGGCTCGCCCAGCTTGCCGGAGCTCCTGGACCACGAGCTATCGCTGCCACACGACCAACCGCTGAAGCCTGACGTGATGATCATCGCCGACTCCGGCCAATGGAAGGTTGGAACTCCGGCCCTCACAACCAGCCTCCGGGGTCTTATCCTCGGCACCATTGAGGTCCGGGTTCTTGATCACGCACTGCACGCCGGCACCTACGGCGGACCGTTGGTTGATGCCATTACGGTTCTGTCGCGGCTGATTGCCACCCTGCACGACGACGACGGCAATGTCGCCATTGCCGGGCTGCCTGGCATGGAAGAGCCGGGCCCTGCTCTTTCCGAGGCCGAGTTCCGGAGGGACTCGGGGGTCCGGCCGAGTGTCCGCCTCACGGGGTCGGGCAGCCTGACATCACGGTTATGGACCAAGCCTGCCCTGGCCATCATCGGTATCGACGCTCCATCGGTGGCGGTGTCTTCGGACACCTTGCAGCCGACGGCGGCTGCCAAGTTCAGCCTGAGCCTCGCTCCGGCGACCGACACAGCGGAGGCAATGGACGCCGTCGTGCGCCATCTCCAGCGCTACGCGCCATTCGGCGCGGAGGTTCGGGTTACCCCGGGTGGCCGCACGGAGGGTTACGCGGGGGACGGTGCCTCCCTGGCAGCGCGGTCGATGGCCGGCGCGATGTATGAGGCGTGGGGCGTTGATGCGGTCCGGATGGGCGTGGGTGGGTCGATACCCGCGGTGAGCATGCTCAAGGAGCGTTTTCCGGATGCTGAGGTACTGGTCACCGGCGTCGAGGATCCGGATTCCCGGGCACACGGCGCCAATGAGTCCATCCACATAGGCGACTTTGCCAAGGCAATCGTGGCCGAGAGCCTCTTCCTCGCGGGGCTTGCTCTTCCGGTGGCGGACTAATGCAGGTATCTTGAATAATAAGTACCCTGATTACTTTTGAAGGTACCCATTGGTGACTCGTGCAGGAGGGTCTTTTTGTTCGTATGGCAAGCGCCGCGTCGCGCTTGCCGCCACCGCTAGGGGTAGCTATGAAAACTTCTCCCATCTCATCCCGAGACCCGCAGCCCGCCCGGGGTGGCCTCAGAACCTTCGGCATTGAGGAGGAGTTCCTCCTCGTCGAGCCCCTCACTGGAAAACCGGTACCCAAGGCCGAGCAGGCCCTGATGATGACGCGGACCCGGCGAACCGCACGGCAAGGCAGCGCGGGTCCCACGCTTACATTGGAAGTCAAGCAAGAGCAGATCGAGGCTGTCAGCCCTGTATGCTCCACGTTGGACGAATTGGTGGACGTTATCCGGCGAGGGCGCCACCTTGCTGACACCGCTGCCCGTAGAGTTGGAGCGCGCGCAGTGGCCTTGGCCACCAGCCCCGTTGCGGGCACGCCGACCCTGGTTGAGCGTCCCCGATATGTCGATATGGCGTCCCGGTTCGGGATCACGCTCCGTGAACAATTGACGTGCGGCTTCCATGTCCACGTTGGCGTCACTTCGGGGGAGGAAGGCGTAGCTGTCCTGGATCGGATCCGGGTGTGGTTACCGTTGCTCTTGGCGCTCAGCGCCAACTCTCCGTACTGGCAAGGTTCTGACAGCGGGTATTCAAGCTACCGCTACCAAGCATGGAGTCGATGGCCGACGGCGGGACCTTGCGAAAGGTTCGGATCCGAGCCCGAGTACCGGCGTTACGTCGACTCGCTTTTGGCATCAGGGGTGCTTGTTGATGAAGGCATGGTGTACTTCGATGCCCGGCTCTCGCGGAACCACCCCACGGTGGAGATACGCATCGCCGACGTCTGCATGGAGGCTACGCACGCGGCGGCCATCGCTGCGCTGGTGCGGGCCTTGGTGGAAACAGCATCCAGCCAGTGGAGGGCTGGTGTGCGCCCGGCCCGGATATCCTGCGAACAACTCCGGCTGGCAAGCTGGAAGGCCAGTGAGTCCGGCATGGAAGGAGATCTGTTGCACCCACTGCTCAACACTCCCTGCCCGGCGTCCGAGGCATTAGAGGTTCTCCTGGCCCACGTCCGGCCGATGCTTGTCCGCAGCGGAGACGAGGCCGCTGTCCTCGCGGCGATGGCGGACATCATGACGGTGGGCACCGGGTCGCAACGTCAGCGGGACGCACTCCCAAGCAGCGGTGACATGGGCGCTGTGGTCCGGGACGCCGTCGTCCGAACCCACGGGACGGGAACCCGGGAGCGGGCCCACGGCCGCGATCGGCGCCTTCATCTCGCCGAATCGGAACTGGCAGAAGCGAACTAGGGGCAGGCCATGAACCACGACGACGCCGTCCGGAACTACTTGGACCACACCACACCGCAGTACCTTGACAAGCTCGCCGAATGGATCCGGATCCCGTCGGTGGCGGGCGTCCCCGAGCGCCAGAGGCACCTCACCCGGTCCGCGAACTGGCTCGCGGGTGAGCTTCGCGACGCAGGCTTTCCATCGACCGAGATCTGGGAGGGTGTCCAAGGCCCTGCCGTCTTTGCCGAATGGAAGGCAGCCCCAGGCGCGCCGACGATCCTGATCTACAGCCATCACGACGTTCGCGCCGTCAAAGACGAAAACTGGGACCAAACGGCTCCCTTTGAGCCGGTGCTCCGGGACGGGCGCCTGTATGGCCGAGGCAGTTCTGATGCAAAGGGCCAAGTGCTGGCGCACATCTGGGGCCTCGCGGCGCACCTTGCCGCCACGGGTCGGACGACGCCGGCCGTGAACCTTAAGTGGCTTGTTGAGGGCGAGGAAGAGGCTGGATCGCCGGGGTTGTCAGCCATCCTCGACGAACACCGGGCAGAGCTTGGTGCCGATGCCGTGATCTTCAGCGACACCTTGCTCTGGAAGGCCGAACACCCTGCCCTCTGCACCACCGTTCGCGGCATGGTCCCTGTGCACTTGGAAGTCCTCGGTCCACTCACCGATATCCATAGTGGTGCAGTGTCCGGACCGGCTCCCAATCCAGCGCTTGAGATCAGCAGGATGCTAACGGAGCTGCACGACGAGAAAGGCCGCATAGCGTTTCCCGCCTTCTATGACTCGGTGGAGGAAATCTCGCCGACCCGCCGCGAGGAACTCGCGGCGCTGCCGTTTGATCCCGCTGACTGGCTGGAACGTAGCCATACCCGCAGCATCCGGGACATAACCTCGGTCAACGCAGCCCGTCAAGACTCCAACGTGGACGACGAACACGATCCTGAAGGGAGCACCATCGCTTTCGAGCTGTCCCAAGCGACCGCACTCCTGAAACAAAGCCGGGCCAGCCTGGCGCAGATCGAGGCGGCGTTGGGCCGGATCTCCCAAGGGACCTACGGAGTGTGCAGCGTATGCGGCGCTGCTATTCCCGAGGGTCGCCTGGAAGCCCGGCCGTGGACACCTTTTTGTGTGGCGCACGCCTCCGGGCGCCCGTGACACTGTACGCCTACGGAGCCATTCGCGCCGGTTCCTTCTGTCCGGAATGCACGGCGGCGAAAAACTCGCCCAATTCTGCGGTTGCGTTCAGCGGCAGGATGTTCGCGACGTACTGGTCCGGCCGCACTACCACCACTACGCCGTCACGGCTCAGGCCGCGCTGGTCGAAAATGTCGTTGGTGGGGTCGGTGCCGAAAACCTTTTCCAAGTAGGTGAGCTTGAACGGTCCGACGGTGGGCTTGAAGGCGGCAGGGACGGCGTTGATGTCAACAGCCGTGTGGTCCTGCTGGTAAATCACCTTCACATCGAACCACGCATCGCTGTCCAGGTCCGACGGCGTTCCAACCACCGGCGAGTCCGGCGAGTTCGCGATCCACTCGGCGAAGTCTGCAACCGGTCCGGGGGCTCCGGCAGGGGCCGCGTCAGCGAACACGTAGATGCGCCAGCGCCCATCGGCCTTGGCATGGTGGCCGAGCTGCAGGGGGTTGGTGTCGCAGACACGCAGCACAGGTGCTGACTTGAATCGCTTGCCCAACGGGAATCCTGCCGCGAGTTCCTGGTACTTGGGCTCGGCAATAAGCATCGAGGGGGCATACTGCGTCATGAACCCGGCGGGGAACTCTGCGGTGCGGGTGTAGAAGTTCTCCAACTCCGTGGGATCTTCGAACTCTTCAGGTTTTTTCGCCATGAGGCTTGACCACTGCTTGTCGAAGTCGATGAGGTTCTTGGCAACCACCTGCCGCTCTGCCGAGTAGGTGTCCAGCAAGCTCTCGGGGCTGCGGCCCTCCAGCACGTGCCCGAGCTTCCAGCCGATGTTGAACCCGTCCTGCATGGAGACGTTCATGCCTTGGCCGGCCTTCGCGCTGTGAGTGTGGCAGGCGTCGCCGGTGATGAACACCCGTGGTGTACGGTGCCCGCGTTCCTCCGGCAGTACGTCGTCGAACCTGTCCGTGAGGCGGTGGCCGACCTCATACACGCTGTGCCACGCAACGTTGCGGACCTCCAAGGTGTACGGGTGGATGATGTCGTTGGCTTTTTCGATAATGTGCTCGATGGTGGTCTTGCGTACCGCACCGTTGTCGTTGGGATTGACCTCGCCCAAGTCCACGTACATGCGGAACAGGTGACCGCCTTCGCGGGGAATCAGGAGGATGCTTCCGCCAGCACCGGACTGGATGGCGCACTTCAATCGGATGTCGGGGAAATCGGTGGTTGCCAGGACGTCCATGACTCCCCACGCGTGGTTTGCTTGGTCTCCGGCCAGCGTGCAGCCGATGGCGCTGCGAACCTTGCTGCGCGCTCCATCGGCACCCACCACATACTTGGCCTTGATGATGCGCTCGGTCCCCTCATTGGGACCCGACGTGTGTCCCAAGGTCACCGTGACGGGGTAGTCACCCTTGCCGGTTGCCTCAAGGCTGTGGAATTCGTATCCATAGTCCGGGGTCATCCGTGTGGGGGAGTTGGCCATGACCTCAGCGAAGTAATCCAGAACCCGCGCCTGGTTAACAATCAGGTGCGGAAACTCGCTGATGCCGGCCGGGTCATCCACTGCCCGGGCAGCACGGACGATCCGTGAATGGTCGGCAGGGTCCGGCTTCCAAAAGGCCATCTCCGTGATCCGGTAGGCCTCGGCAATGATGCGCTCCGCGAAGCCGAACGCTTGGAATGTCTCCATGCTCCGGGCTTGGATGCCATCTGCCTGTCCGATGGCCAACCGCCCAGGGCGGCGCTCGATGATGCGGGTGGTGACGTCCGGAAATTGGGACAACTGCGCCGCGGTCAACATGCCCGCCGGACCAGTGCCAACTATCAGGACGTCCACTTGGTCGGGTAGCTCAGCGGGGCGATTGATTCCGACGCCGGCCGCCGGCTCAACGCGCGGGTCACCTGAAACGTAACCGTGATGGTGGAACTGCACGGGCTTTCCTCACTTCTTTGTGTGTCGAGCGGCCTTAGGCTGTTCGATAATTGAACTCAGTGTTCGATTATTGCTCGTTCAATGGTAACCTCGGTCACAAAGATGGGCAAATTCTTTTGCCGGTGTCCAGTTCCTGCGCGCTGTATCCGCCAGCGGTAACTTCCATGTCAGGATCAGGTATGGCCCGCCTGATGCTCTTGGACACCGCCTCCCTGTACTTCCGCGCCTTCTACGGCGTCCCCGACACCATTCGCCGCTCCGACGGGACGCCGGTCAACGCCGTACGCGGACTCCTGGACATGATTGCCCGCCTCACCACCGACTACGGCGCCACCCATCTGGTGGCGTGCTGGGACAACGACTGGCGGCCCCAATGGCGCGTGGACCTGATCCCGAGCTACAAATCCCATCGCGTGGCCGAGGTCGTTGACCATGGCCCGGACCGTGAAGTGGTACCGGATCCCCTTGAGGCGCAGATTCCTCTGATCCGAAAAGTCCTTCAGCTGGCAGGTATTGCCGTGGTGGGAGTGGACGGGCACGAAGCCGACGACGTCGCAGGAACCTATGCCACCCACGCCACCATGCCCACAGACGTTGTCACCGGTGACCGGGATCTCTTCCAGCTGGTGGACGACGAACGCAACGTCAGGATCATCTACACTGCACGCGGCATGAAGAACCTTGAAGTGGTCACGGACGTGGTGGTGGTGGGCAAATACCGCGTTTTGCCGCAGCAATACGCTGACTTCGCAACGCTGCGCGGGGATGCGTCCGATGGCCTGCCCGGAGTCGCCGGGATCGGTGAGAAAACGGCGGCGTCCTTGCTTGGACGCTACGGATCCCTGGATGGCTTGCTCGAAGCTGCCCAGGACCCTGACGGTGGGGTGTCAGCACCTGTTCGCGCGAAATTGGCGGCCGGGTCCGAGTACCTCAAGGTGGCGCCCGTCGTCGTGAATGTGGTGCGGGACCTGCCGGTTCCCTCTCTTGAAGAGGTCCGCGCCGAGCTCGTTCCCGTCACGGGGGAAGCTCGGAGTGAGCTTGAGAGGCTAGCGTCGGAATGGAATTTGGGCGGGTCCGTGAAGCGATTGCTCGAGGCTTTTGACGCCCGGTGATGAGATGTAGGTGATGAATGTACCGGGCAGGAGCCAACGCATCGAAGGGGGCCCTAACAGTACGTGTCCTGCCAGTACCTGCCTACACTCAGGGAATGAGTGTTAGATGGAAACGTCCACTTACGCCAGATACGTAGGAGAAACATGTCTACCGCTTCCGCTTACGCTTCACCCTCGGCCACGGGCGACCTGACGCTGACCACCATCGAGCGCCGGGACGTAGGATCCCACGATGTCCACATCGACATCAAGTTTGCCGGTATTTGCCACTCGGACATCCACACCGTTCGCGGTGACTGGGGTCCCCAGCAGTACCCGCTGGTGCCTGGACACGAGATAGCGGGCATCGTGACCGAGATTGGCTCGGAGGTCACCAAGCACAAAGTCGGCGATCGCGTCGGCGTCGGCTGCATGGTCAACTCGTGCAAGGAGTGCAAGAACTGCCTTGCCGGCGAGGAGCAATACTGCTTGAACGGCAACGTGGGCACCTACGGTGCGGTTGACCGGGACGGCACCATTACCCAAGGCGGATATTCCACCGATGTCGTGGTGAATGAGGACTTCGTCGTCTCCATCCCGGATGCGCTGGAGCTCGACGTCGCAGCGCCCCTGCTCTGCGCGGGCATCACCACCTTCTCCCCGCTGCATCACTGGGGTGCGGGTCCGGGCAAGAAGGTCGCCATCGTGGGCCTTGGCGGCCTGGGCCATATGGGCGTCAAGATCGCCCACGCCATGGGTGCCGAGGTGACTGTCCTTTCGCAGTCACTCAAGAAGATGGAAGACGGCCTCAAGCTGGGCGCCGACCACTACTACGCCACCAGCGATCCAGCTACGTTCGAGGAGCTTGCAGGCACCTTCGATCTCATCGTCAACACCGTCAGTGCCTCCATTGACATCAGCGCCTACCTTCAGTTGCTGACCCTCAACGGCACCCTTGTCAATGTCGGGGCGCCGGCTGAACCGCTGCCCGTCCAAGCCTTTGCCCTCATCGGCGGGCGTCGCCGGTTTGCAGGATCCATGATTGGGGGGATCCCCGAAACGCAGGAGATGTTGAACTTCTGTGCCGAGCATGGCCTCGGGGCCGAAATCGAGGTCATCCCCGCCAGCAAGATCAATGAAGCCTATGAGCGTGTCCTGGCATCCGACGTCAGGTACCGCTTCGTGATCGACACTGCGACGATCGGCTGATCGTCTCATCACACCAGATCAACATTCGCGACGCCCCTTCCACGTGGTGGAAGGGGCGTCGCTGTTTGAGAGGATGGACCGGTGACATTCCAACTGGCCGAGATGAGCGCGGGATTGGCTTTCGCGGAGTCCCTGGACCGGCTCGCTGCCGCACTGGCGGAACAGGGCGACGGCGGTGCGGCGGTGGTCCAGGCTCCGCCCGGCACCGGGAAGACAACGCTGGTGCCCCCGCTGCTGACAAACCTCATGTGGGCCGGCAAGAGCGGCCGGCCCCGTGTCGTCGTTACCCAACCCCGGCGCGTTGCGGTTCGCTCGGCGGCCCGGCGATTAGCCTCGCTGGACGGTACTCGCCTGGGCGATCGGGTGGGTTACACGGTCCGCGCTGAGAGCAAAACCAGCACCAACACCCTGGTGGAGTTCGTGACGCCCGGCATCCTGATCCAGCGCCTGCTCACGGATCCGGGCCTGGAGGGCATCCATGCGGTGGTGCTGGACGAGGTCCATGAGCGCAGCCTGGACTCTGATCTCCTCGTCGGCATGCTCGGCGAAGTCCGGGCATTGCGGGAAGACCTCATCCTCGTGGCCATGTCGGCAACCCTGGAAGCCCAGCGGTTTGCGGCGCTGTTGGGGCAGGCTCCTGTTGTTGACTGCCGTTCGGCCCTGCACTCCTTGGAGGTCCGGTGGGCGCCCGCGAGGGAACACCGGCTAAACGAGCGCGGGGTTTCCGCTGCCTTCCTCCACCACGTTGCCGATACTGCCGCCAGCGCTCATGCAGAGGTTCTCGCGATGCAGCCCGACGTCGACGCTTTGGTCTTCCTTCCTGGCGCTCGAGAGGTGTCCGACGTCGCGTCCCGGCTGCGCGGCCGCCTGGCCGGGACCGTTGAGGTTCTGGAGTTACACGGCCAGATCGGCCCTGAAGCACAGGACCGTGCCGTGTCCGGGAGGGAGCCCGGGGGCCCGCCACGGATCATCGTCTCCACCGCTTTGGCGGAGTCATCCCTCACGGTTCCCGGGGTGCGGTTGGTTATCGACTCCGGGCTGTCCAGGGAGCCACGCCGGGACCGTGGGCGCGGCATGTCGGGCCTTGTGACTGTGTCCTGCTCCCGGGCTTCGGCCGAGCAACGCGCCGGCCGTGCTGCGCGACAAGGACCAGGTACGGTCATTCGTTGCTACGATCCCCAGGCGTTCGCAGCTGCACCGGCGCATACAACACCGGAAATCACGGTTGCCGACCTGACGGGTGCCGCCCTGGTGCTGGCATGTTGGGGTGCCCCGGAGGGGCGTGGCCTGGACCTCCCCGACCCGGCGCCCCACCCGGCCATGGAGGAAGCCATGACAGTGCTGCGCGAGCTGGGCGCGGTGACGGGGGAGGGAGGAGCCACTTCCCTTGGCAAAGTCTTGGCTCGCGTTCCCGCCGACCCCCGTCTCGCGCGCGCATTGCTGGGCGGGTCCGCGATCGTCGGCCATCGGGCAGCCGCAGAAGCCGTGGCCCTGGTGGCAGGTGACATGCGGGCACCTTCGGCGGACTTAACGCAATTACTTGCCGCGCTGCATTCCGGTTCCGAACCGGCCTCGCGGCGATTTCGGGAGGATGTCCAGCGGCTGGAATCAATTGCCCGCAGGGAGGCGGCCGTCGTCGCGGGTTCCCTGCCCGACGTGAGCGTCAGTACGCAGCAGGCGCTGGGATTCGTCGTCGCCCTGGCCTTTCCGGACCGGGTGGCCCAGCGCGTCCCGGGGAAGGACTCCGGGACGTACCTCATGTCATCGGGCACGCGTGCCGGATTGCCGATGGGAAGTCCGTTGTCCGGCCACGAATGGCTCGCCGTTGCTGAGGTGTCGCGCGCCCACGGCCGGGCAGCTGCCGGCACGGGTGCGGTGATCAGGGCGGCCGCTCCGTTGTCTCCGGCGTTGGCTGAGGCTGCGGCGTCCGCTTTGATGACCGAGAATACGCGGGCGACGTTCGCGGACGGTCGCGTGACGGCAAGGGCGGAGCGCAGCCTGGGCGCTATCGTACTATCGTCCACTCCGGTCCGCCCCAGCGCGGAAGCCGGACGGAAGGCGGTCGCGGACGCCTTGCTGGGGGCGGGTTTATCCCTGATCGGCTGGTCAAGCGCAGCTGACTCCTTGCGTCGGCGCCTTGCACTCCTGCACCGTGTGCTCGGGACGCCGTGGCCCGATGTCACTGACGCGGCACTTCTTGCCTGCTTGGACCTGTGGCTGGCGCCCGAGATGGAGGCCATGGCCACGGGGAGCCCTGTCCGCGCCGTGGATCTTCACGAGCCGCTCGGGAGATTGCTTCCGTGGCCTGAAGCGGCACGTCTTGGGGAGTTGGCGCCCGAGCGGCTTGAGGTGCCGAGCGGCTCCCTGGTGCGGGTCCAGTATCCGGACGTGGACGACGACGGACGCCCGGTCCTGGCGGTCAAGCTGCAGGAATGCTTCGGCTGGGACCGCACGCCACGCTTGGTGGACGGCCGGGTTCCTGTGCTGTTCCATTTATTATCCCCGGCCGGACGGCCCCTGGCTGTCACGGACGATCTCGAATCCTTCTGGTCAGGGCCGTACGCGCAGGTCCGGGCCGAGATGCGTGGGCGTTACCCCAAGCATCCCTGGCCCGAGGATCCGTGGTCGGTTCCACCTACTGCCCGGACCAAGAAACGGATGTAGCGGTGGGCATGGCTGCAGCTACTGCAGCCGCTCAAGCATGAACTGGACCTCCCCGTCCACGAAGGTGCCTAGAACTCCGCTGGCGGCAAGCTCATCCGGGTCCGTGGTCAGGGGATCGAGTTCGAACGCGGTCAAGTCGGCCCGTTTGCCCACCGTGATGGAGCCGGACACCTCCCATAAACCCGCGGCCTTGGCTGCATGTGAGGTGTAGCCTTCCAGCGCTTGGAGTGCCGTGAGTGCTTGGTGCGGAGCGATCGGTTCCTGTTCAGGATGCCCAGACCTTCTCCGGAGCCGGGCGTCGGCCATAATTGGAAGCGGCGCGAACGGTGCAACAGGCCAGTCCGAGCCCATGGCGACGGTAACCCCCGCCTCCCTGAGATCCCGGCAACGCCAGGCCCGGTTGGCGCGTTCGGGCCCCAGCCGCGTGGACCAGTTGTCGCTGTGGTCAGCCAGCGAGTAGTGCGTGCAGTGTGTTGGCTGCATGCTTGCAACAATGCCTTGCTCTTTGAACCGGGCGATGAATTCGTCGGGAATAGTCTCGATGTGTTCAATCCTGTGCACGGATCGGCGCTGACCAGCTGGTAGGGCCTCCGCCGGTAGCGTCTCCAATGCCGCCAGAACGTGGGCAACGCCCGCGTCGCCAATGGCGTGGGTCGCCGTCGGAATGCCGCGTGTTGCAAAGTAGTGCACTGCAGCGCGGTAATCCTCCGGGCGTGGCCAGAATGGCGCCGTTGATTGTCCGTAGAGGTCCGGCTCGTAGAGCCAGGCGGTTCCGTTGTCCACGGTTCCGTCAACGAACAACTTGATGGCTTCAACGGACCAACGTCGTCCACCCGTGCCTGTTGCACGGGCCAAATCCTCCCATTCGGCTTCGCCCGTGCCTGGCATGCACCATGGTGCACTCCGAATCCGGAGGGGCAACTCGGCTTCAGCTTCCAAGGCCCGGAACAGTGCTGCGGATTCCTCGCTGTGGTCCATGACGTGGACACTGGTCAAGCCCGAGCGTGCCAAGTCCTGCAACAGCGCCCCAAGCCGTGCCTTCCGCCGGGCAAAGGATTCCTGCGGCATATGCCGCTTGACAAGCTCCATTGCGGCGGCTTCCAGGAGGAAACCTGTAGGAACCCCGTCTGCGTCGCACACCACTTCCGCCGCCTGCCCGAACTCATGGCGGCCCCGGATTCCGGCGATCTCCAAGGCCTTGCTGTTGGTCAAGGCCGAATGGGCATCGAACAAGCGGATCAGTGCCGGCCGATCACCGGTGATGTCATCGAGGGTGTCCCGGTGCAAAGGGACTGTGCCGAATGCGTTCGGGTTCAGGCCCCACGCACGTATCCAGCCGCCGTCGCCCGCTGGTTCCTGGCGCAGCAGCGCCCGCACCTCCTCCAGCGTGGTGGCACCGGACAGGTCCGCACCCATGGTGAGGTCAAGGCCGAAGACCGGATGGATGTGGCAATCCACCAGCCCGGGCGTGAGGGTCGCATCCCCAAGGTTAATAACGCGGGAGCGTGGACCGGCCCACTGGTTGGCTTCATGGCGGCTCCCCACCGCAGCGATAACGCCGTTGGTTATCGCGACAGCCTGCACCGGAGCCTGCGGATCTCCGGCGTTGTCGTCGTCCAGCGTGTGAACGGTGCCGGCAAGAATGATGAGGTCAGGATTCATGGGTTTCAAAGCTTCCAATTCGTGCGTATATGGCTGGTCGGGTGGTACGCAGTTTGCGGGCAATGAGCAACCCGGCAAGGAACACGACAGGTGCAACCAGCAAGAGGATGATGTTGGTGACGTCATCGGCGAAAGTCAGGAGTTCGATGTTGACGGCGATCAAGACCGCCACACCGAAGAGCAGGACCGCCGAGGCCACGCTGAGCGGAATCAGGAGGCGGTTGGTGACAGCCGCGGGATTGCGCCGCAGGTACAGGAAGGCTGCTACCGACACCAGGCCCTGCAGGCCAACGATGCCGAAGATGCCCGGCGTATTGACCCAGATGAGCAGCTGCTTGTACGGATCCGCGCCAACTACTGCGCAGATGAGGATGACGACGGCGGCCAGGATGGTCTGGATCTGCCCGGCACGGTGCGGGGATTTGTACTTGGGGTGGGTCTTTGCCAAGAAGGCGGGCAGCACACCGTCTTTGGCCAACATGTACACGTACCGGTTGATGGCGTTGTGGAAGGCCAACTGCGAAGCGTAAACGCTGGTGACGATCAGGACATACATCACCACCTCTGCCCAAGGACCCACATAGTGGTTGATGGTGGCGAAGAACATTCCGTCGGAGAGCTCTCCAGCTGCGGCGACCACATCGCCGTCACCGTAAGCCTGAACCACGGTCCATACGATGAAGGCGTAGAAGACCGACATGAAACCGACGGCGATGTAGGTGGCGCGCGGAACGGACCGGTCCGGATTCCTTGCTTCGCGACGGTAGAGGACGGTGGATTCAAATCCCATGAACGCGGCGAAACAGATGGCCAGGATGGCCAGGACGCCGGGAGTGAAGGCGTGCTCAGGGGAGAACGAGGCAAAACTGATGCCGGAAGCGCCGCCTTTGGCGAGAATGCCCACACCCATGACTGCCAGGATCGCTGTCTCGGCGACCAGCAAGACGCCCAAGACTTTGGCGCCGACGTCAATGCCACGGTAGCCAAGGAACCACACTGCGGCGATGGCAACCAAGGCCACCACCGGCCACGGCACGTCCAAGCCAAACAAAGTATGGAGCATGGCCTGCGTCTGGACTGCGAACAGTCCGTAGACGCCGATCTGGAGGCAGTTATAGGAGACGATGGCAACGATGGCAGAGGCCAAGCCCACCGTCTTCCCCATCGCCAACGCGATGTAGGTATAGAAGCCACCGGCCGCTTTGACGTGCTTGGTGATGGCCATGAAGGAAATAGCGAAAATCAAAAGCACCACACCGGCTATGACGTAGCCCATAGGGGCGCCAATGCCCCCGATGCCGATGGCGACAGGGGCAACGCCCGCCATCACCGTCAGCGGTGCAGCTGCGGAAATCACCAGGAAGGCAATGCCACCTGTTCCAATGGCATTCCGTTTCAGCCCAGTGGCCGCTTCGGCCGTGGGCGGCCGGGTTTCGAGATCTGACATGGTGGTCCTCGGGGTCAGGAAGGGGGAGGGAAGCCAAGCGTAAGCGAAAGGCTTTCGTTTATCGTAAGGCTTTGTGATGCACTGCACAAGGCCCCACCGGTGACTTCTGGCTAGAGTCGTAACTACGCCGTTGATAGGAGAACCGAAATGGCACGCCCCCGCGTCCCGTTGATTTCCGTAGATGCCTTAGTTACCGCCGCCCTGGAGTTGGTGGATGAATCAGGGGACTTCAGCCTGCCCAAGCTGGCCAAGCGGATCGGGGTGAGCCAATCCTCGATCTACAACCATGTCAGTGGCCGCGAGGAAATCCTGGAACTGATGCGGGGCCGGATCATTTCGGAAAGCCCGTACGACCTCGACGCCGCGGATGGCTGGGAGGCTGCGTTGGGCTCGATCGTACGCAGCTACCGTGATGCGTTCGCCAGGCATCCCCGTTTGGCGCCGTTGATGGTCCTGCAAACAGTTCAGGACAGCCAGGTCCTGGCACTGTACGAGGACCTCGCGAAGGTCCTGGAGCAGGCAGGATTTCACGGCAGGGACGTGGTTTCTGCGATCTCCACCGTGGACAGTTTCGCGCTCGGCTTCGCCCTTGACCTCGCAGCGCCCGACGTCGTATGGGCGCCTCCGGCGGACGGATATCCCGCCCTGACCGGCGCCTTGGCCCAAGGAGCTTCGCCTGAGGACCGTGGAGGAGCCGCTTTCGATTTCGGCCTGGAGATCCTGATGGCGGGCCTCCGCAGCCGACTCAAAGCGACGGTCCGGTGAGCTTCGCCACTACGTGGTGGGCCGCCGTCGTTCGTGGTTTCACGGAATCACAAACCACTGCGGTTCCGATGCCTGTGTTGGTGGGGATAGTGGCGGCCGCAATCGTTCTCAGCGTTCCGGCTGCAACGTGGCGGTGGTTTGGGCTCTATGTGACGTTCGTCCACGAGCTTGGCCATGCTTATGCCGCGCTCATGACCGGGCGGTACGTCCACGGGCTCCGCATTGGACTGGACCACTCCGGCCGCCTGGTCAGCAGTGGGCGCAGTGCCTTCGGCGCGGCCTGGTCCGGGTTTTGGGGCTACCCCGCACCGGCTGTCGTGGGTCTGGGGCTGATAGCGTCATTCACGGCGGGGCGGGCAGGCGCGGCCATGTCCGTAGGGGCGGTGCTCCTCCTGGTCTCACTGATCTTCCTGCGGAACATCACGGGGATCGCCGTGGCCCTCTGCAGTGCAGCTATTGCCCAAGCCCTTGTTCTTTTCGCCTCTCCCACTGCCGTCAATTATGTAGTTCTGGGGCTCGGAATTGCCCTGACAGTGGGGGGAGTCCGCGACCTCGTCAAACTCGTCGGCGTCCACACACGGCGTCGCCACCAATTGGCGTCCTCAGATGCGTACATCCTTGCCCGCACCACCGGTGCGCCCTCGCTCCTATGGCTGACGGGTTTCACGACAGTAATAGTTGGAGCCGTGTCACTGAGTGCCTGGCTTCTGTGGGAAATGTTCCGCCTGACGCAGTGACATTGGCGCCCAGAGCCGGCACATCAGGTCGCCTACCGCAGGAACGCGGCCACTGCAGGCGCGAGCGAGGCGCCTGCCTCCGCGGCGGTGCGCTTCACGCCTTTGATGGCAAAGGAATGGTCCCCGCCCTCAACCCATTGGAGGGCCGCCGTCGGGCCTATAGCGGCAACCACCCGTTCAAGGAGCTCCGTTGTGGCGAACGTGTCCCTGGTGCCTTGGAGGAAAAGCATAGGCGCGGTGAGCCCGTACAGGTGTTCATCCCGCAACTTCTCCGGCTTGCCGGGTGGATGCAACGGGTAGCCGAGGTATACCAAACCCTTGGCATTCATGCCTTCCGCGACGGCCATGGAGGCCATCCTGCCCCCAAAGGATTTCCCACCGGCCCACAGGGGCTGGTCGGGTACTATCGCTGCAACGTGCTCCATCACCGCCCGCCACGCGGCGACGGCAACCGGGGGCCGATCCGGGAAGCGACGCCCGGCCTCCCGGTAGGGAAAGTTGAATCGCACCGTCGCCACCCCTAAACCGGCGACCGCTTGCGAGAAGCCGTCAAGGAATGGGTGATCCATCCCGGCGCCAGCGCCGTGTGCCAGCACCAAGGTGGCGAAAGGCTGCTCCGGGCGGAGGTGGATGGCGGAGACGGCTCTCTCGCCTACGGCAATCTTCAAGGATGTTTCCGTGGTCGGCATGTCTCAATCATGCTGCAATCGGGGACGCTGAAGCGGCGAATAACAGGGAAGCCGGTAAGGCCAAATCAAATATGCGACGCACTGGCGGCGGGGATCAAGACGCAACAGGGTCTGGCGGGGTAGTTTGTGGCCATGGCAAGCGAAGCAACCACTGTCACCGTCCCAGGTCCCCACGGTCCCCGGGAGGTGCGGATTTCAAGCCCCAGCAGGGTGATGTGGCCCGAGGCAGGACTGACCAAGCTGGACCTCGCGAATTACCTGATCGACGTCGGTGAGGCTTTCGTCACGGCCAACGGGAACCGGCCCGTGAGCCTTCAGCGGTACTCAGGCAGCATCGACGGTGAGATGTTCTTCTCCAAAAATCCGCCCAAGGGCGCGCCGGAGTACGTGCGCTCGGTGCCGGTGACCTACCCCAGCGCCCGGTCCCACCCGCAACTCGTCATCGACGAACCAGCGGCAGCGGTGTGGGCGGCGCAAATGAATACCGTGGTCTTCCACCCGTGGGCGTCGCGTGCGGACAATTCGGACAACCCCGACCAGTTGCGGATAGATCTGGATCCCCAACCGGGAACAGACTTTGCCGACGCCATTCCGGCTGCCCTTGAACTCCGTAAAGTCTTGGCCGACGCCGGACTGACCGCGTTCATCAAGACTTCGGGCAACCGTGGGCTTCACGTCTATGCGCCCATCGATCCTGTCTTCGAGTTCCTGGATGTGCGGCACGCGGTGATAGCGGCCGGACGGGAGCTGGAGCGAAGAATGCCCGAGCAGGTGACCACTGCCTGGTGGAAAGAGGAGCGCGGCTCACGAATCTTCGTCGATTTCAACCAAGCCAACCGCGACCGGACCATCGCCGGTGCCTATAGTCCCCGGGCTGTGCCCCAAGCCCAAGTGTCCTGCCCCCTAACGTGGGAGGAACTAGGCAGCGCCGATCCGGCCAAATACACCATCAGGACTGTTCCTGAACGCTTGAAGACGGTGGGAGACCCTTGGGCAGCCATGCATGATCACCCTGGCAAGATAGACGTGTTGCTTCAGTGGTGGGAGCGCGACGTCGCTAACGGCCAAGGCGAGATGCCTTTCCCGCCCGAATTCCCCAAGATGCCCGGAGAGCCAATGCGGGTCCAACCGAGCCGGGCCCGTAAGCCGGAGTAGGACTCATTCGAACCGGGAGGGGTCCCCGGTACCGCGACGAACAACCTCTGCAACACCGCTTGAAAAGTCGATCACGGTGGTGGGCTCGGATCCGGTGTCCCCGGAATCGATCACTGCATCCACCTCATTGTCCAACCGTTCCTTGATCTCCCATCCTTGGGTGAGGGGTTCCTCTTGGTCTGGAAGCAGCAAGGTGCTGGAGAGCAACGGTTCACCGAGTTCGGCCAAGAGTGCTTGGACCACCTTGTGGTCGGGAATTCTGACGCCCACGGTCTTCTTTTTGGGGTGAAGGAGCCGCTTAGGCACTTCACGCGTTGCCGGGAGGATGAAGGTGTAGCTTCCCGGAGTAACGGCCTTGATGCTCCTGAAAACGTCATTGTCCAGCATGACAAATTGGCCCATCTGGGCGAAATCCTTGCAGACAAGGGTGAAGTGGTGCTTGTCGTCCAAGTTCCGGATGGTCCTGATGCGGTCAAGTGCCTCCCGGTTCCCGATCTGTGCTCCCAATGCGTAGCAGGAGTCCGTGGGATACGCGATCAATCCGCCGTCCTGCAGCATCTTCACCACCTGGCCGATGGCTCGCGGTTGCGGATCTTCAGGATGCACATCAAAGAATCTGGCCATGGAAAAAGCGTACGGCAAAGCTAAGACAACACGTCTTTATTAGAGAAATTCGCGTAAGCCAAAGCGCCGCACACTGCGATGTAGCCGCCCTGCAGCAGGAGGTTATCTCCGAACGACGCCCACGATATGGGCTGACGTAAAAGATCGGCGAAACCCACCCAGTGGTGGCTGAACAACCAGGGATGGAGCCAGTCCATTTGCGGCAGCGTATCCAGGACCTGCGAGACCACTGCGAGTACGATCGTGGCCGCCATCGCACCCACGGGGACGTCCGTCATGGTGGAAATCAGTAAGCCGATTGCGGACAGTCCTATCAGGGATACCGTGGCGTACGCGGCTATCAGCAACGATCTCACGGCTGCCTCGCCCACGCTGACAGTTTCACCGGACAACAGGGTCACCGGTCCCACAGGAAAGAAGACGACGCCGGCCAAGGCACCTGCCGCCGCAACAGTCGCCGTCGCCGCACAGCAGAAGGCGACCGCGCCGGCGTATTTGACCAGGAGCAGCCGGGTCCTTCCGGTCGGCGCCAGCAGCAGGTAGCGCAGTGTTCCTATGCTGGCTTCCCCGGCAAGGGTGTCACCGGCCACCACGCCAACGGTCAACGGCAGGAACAGGGGCACGCATACCACCAGCGCTGTAACTGCGACGAAGAGTCCATTCTGGCTGATCCGGTCCAGGAACAGTGGGCCCCTTCCTGGCGCTGTAGGCCGCGACGAGAGCTTGACGGCGACGGCAATCAGGACGGGAACAGCCGCCAGCGCCGCCAACATTGCCCACGTCCGCACCCTGCGGAAAAGTACCGATAACTCCGAGGCAAGGAGGGGCCAAGCCACCGATGCCCGTCCGGAGTTGGGGCCTGCCTCAGGACTGCCTGCCGTATCGCCGCTTCCCTTGGTGCGGCCTCGCTCAACCCGCGACATCAAAACCCTCCCCGGTCAGGGACAGGAAACGGTCTTCCAAGCTCGCGCTTTCCACTGAAAAGCCCCTGACTCGAACCCCATCAGCAACGAGGGCTGCAACCACTGTTTCTGGTTCACGTCCGTCCAAGCCGGTGGCAAGCACTGCATCGGCGGCAAGGGAAGGACCATCCCAGGGCTGGGGGACCAAGCCCAGACGGGTCAGTACGTTTTTGGCGCGGTCGACGTCGGGCGTGAGAACCCGGACCCCGGACTGGCCAGCAGATCGGAGCTCTTCCAACGGCCCCTGCGCCACCAGGCGGCCAACGCTCATGACTCCCACGTGGGTGCACATCTGCTCGACCTCGGCGAGCAGATGGCTGGAAACGAATACGGTGGTTCCGCCGGCGGCCAACGAACGGATCAACCCTCGGACCTCCCGAGTGCCTTGCGGATCAAGTCCGTTGGTCGGTTCGTCCAACACCAACAACCGGCGCGGCCGCAGTAGCGCATTGGCCAAGCCCAGGCGCTGCTTCATGCCCAAGGAGTATGCCCGAACCTTCTTTTTCGCCGCGTGGCTGAGGCCCACCTGGTCCAAGGCCTCGTGAATCCGCTGCTTTCGGGTTTCGGATGGGGCAAGCGGGTCCGCCGAGTCAAGCCGCCGCAGGTTGTCGGCGCCCGTCAAAAAGGGATAGAAGCCCGGTCCCTCAACCAGCGCCCCGACGTCGGACAGCACCGAAGCCAGCGCCGCTGGCATCTTCTTCCCGAGCACCCGAACATCGCCGCTGTTGGCCGATGCAAGCCCCAGCAGGAGACGGATGGTGGTTGTCTTTCCGGAACCGTTCGGGCCCAGGAAGCCGAATACGGAACCAGCGGGTACGGCTAGGTCGATGCCGTTGACGGCAATTCGTCCACCGAAGCGCTTGGTCAAGCCCTGGGTTTCGATGGCCCACCGGTCGGGCAGGTCAACGCTGTCCTGGTGCGGAGATTGCCCGCTTTGCTGGGACCTGTCGCGCCAGGTTCCGCTCACTGGGCGGCAGCCGCGGACTGGAGTCGGTCCAACGGCACCATGCCTGCGAAGACGCGGCCGTCGTCAAGGACCAACACGTTGACCAAGGATGTGGTCAGCGCATGCCCACCCGGAACCGGTTGCATCACTTGGGCGTACGTCGGATTGGCGGTGATCGAGGAAGGGACTGATCCCGCGGGCAGCGCAACGATTGCGCTCCAGCCTTGGCCCGTTACTGTGAGATTGGGATGGGAGAGTTTACCTGTAGGGCTCGGTGGGACAGCGCTTGAAGCAGGCGTGGGTTTCGCCGGCAAAGCCTTCTCGGTGATCGATGCTCCTTGCGGGGGAGTGAAATCGAACAATCCCGCGTCGGGCGCGGAGAGAGACAAGTCTGTGTAGGCCAACGTGTAGGCCGGATCAGTTTGCCCCTTGGCCTTGACCTCCACTGCCAGTGGCAGCCCTGTCTCGGAATCGACGTCGATGCCCACCGAGTCAACCAAGGTGTCCGCACCGCCAGGCGCCAAGTCCAGGCGGTATGCGGTGCGACCGGCGATTGTGGAAGACGGCCCAACAGTCATGCGGGTGTCCGCCTTGATCGCTGTCAGGAAGTGGTTGGCCATGGTTCCCGGCGTGGGAACCGGGACTGGCGCCGGAGTCGCCTCCTGCGGTGTAGCCGGCTCCGTACCGCCACTCACGTGGGTAGCGCTGTTGTCCGCTGAGTTGTAGAACCACACTTGATGCTGGTTGACCACCAGATCCCGTTCGGCGAGCGCGTCCATGATTTGTATCCGGGCTTTGGCCGGACCGTCCACATAGACACGGGCGGTGTGCGTCCCGGTCAAGAACTCCAGGGCTGGGGCCGCCCCCGGAACGGTGCCGGGGCCCAGCGTCGGAACCGCAGGTAACCCGAGCCCTGCCGTTTGCTGCACTGTCCCGGATAAAGCACGTACCGGAGTGTGGGTCATCATGGACACAAGCTCGTCCGGTGTCTTGGGCGGCAGGGAGACAGTGGCTCCCGCCCGGACTGAAGCAGTCATGACAGCGAGCATCAAGGCAAGCGGTATCAGAAGGGCCGTGAGCCACCGCCGCCTAGCCGGTCCCATTGCTACAGATCTTCCTGCAGGAACGCCATGTCACCAGAATACTCCCGTTGAACCCTGCGAACGCGGGATGAACAGCAGGAACCGGATCAGGCTGGCAGGAGCCGGCGCGCGAGCTCAACGGCTCCACGGACGGGTAGCTGGTCCAGGATGCGGACCGATGACGGGTCGTCCAAGGAAACCTTCCGGGACACTGCTGCTGCCAACTCGTGATGGTTGACCAAGACGCGTCCGGCCATGACCAACGGCAAGTCGAGGCCAAGCTCGCCCAACACCTGACGGGCCAGGGCCGCGAGCGAATGGGCGGCCTCCGCTTGGATGCGCAACGCGGCCGGCTCGCCCTCGGAAGCAAGTTCGAGGACCAGGGGAGCCAGCCCGGCCCAATAGTCCGGTTCGCGTTTGGTATAGAAAGAATCCATGAGCTGGAGGGCGTCCACGCTTCCTGTGGCTGCCATCAAAGCGCGGACCAGGGTGCCAGGTTCCAATCCGGCGTAGTACTCGCGCAATGCCTCGCGAACGGCGTCGCGCACCACCGAGTAGCCGCCGCCCTCATCGCCGAGCAAGTAGCCATAGCCGCCGCTGCGGGCTTCTCGCCCTTGGCGATTCCGGCCCCACGCGACGGAGCCGGTCCCCGCCACGAGAACCACACCGGCTTCCAGTCCGGCAGCGGCGAGCACTATGCGCGTGTCGTGGACGACGTCGATCGCTGCACCGGGGAAATGTTCTGTCAGCAAGGCAGAAAGGACCGCCCTGCTTGCGGGTGTATCGGCTCCGGCGGCTCCGGCGCACACGGCTTGGACGCCGTCGCCAACGCTTGCTGCGATGCGCCGGAGCACAGCGTCAACGCCTTGGTGCCCTACTGAGGAGAGGTTGGCGCTGCTCTCGGTGATTTCGACGTCGCTGCTGGCTCCGCCTGTTCCACCATCAGTTGATCCTGCCTCGGCCAGAACCGCGTGTGTCTTGGAACCGCCGATATGCAAACCGAGAACTTTTTGCTGCCCAGCTGTTTCCCGGTGCTGCTGTGTTTCCCCCAAGAGGCGTCCCTTCACTGCGGATGGTCTGTAGGGCCTGACGGGCTCCACGCCGGAACGCTGCGCATTGGGGCGGCAGCTGCCGGGCAGCACAAGACTGGCACAGAGCCCGTGCCTTGTCTACCAAAACGGCTTGACTAGCAAAAGGGGGCCGCCTCAGGGGTCCACGAAGGCGGCCCGCCGCTGCACTCCGGCGGATGCCGCGGTGATCGGCGCGGTTCCGTGGACGTCAGCCTGAGACCCCCAACGTGGCGCGCAGGAACTGCCCACTTGGCTCCGAATAGGCCTCCACGATGCGTGTGAAGAGCTCGACGCCTTGGGCCCCGGGCCAGTCGTCCGGTAGGAACGCCAGCGGGAGCCCTGGGTCCAGGTACGGAATGACCCGCCAGCGGTCAATGCACTGCACGTAGACAGCAAAAGCTTCGGCCGAGGGTTCCACGTGGCCGCTCCGGGCTGCCCGCCCCGCAGCGTCGAGTTCCCGGATGAAGTCCTTGTGCAGCCCAGCCACGGCGTCCAAATCCCACCACGAGGACACGGCCTCCTTCAAGCTGCCGCCCGCCAGCGGAGTTTCCGTGACGAAGATAGTTGCCATCTGCCGCAGCTGCAGGTCCTCAAGGATCTCTTCGACCTCGACGCGAAGGGAATCCGGGCAGATCCACAGCCCTGCTGCCACCGTTCCGCAGCCTATCCAGTGGAACCTGCGCCGCAACTGATGGCGCTTTTCCCGCTCAGTCTCGGGGATGGAAAACGAGATGAGGCACCACGGATCGGAGGGGGCCATGCTCCGCGGGTTGAAAATCCGGCGATCGCCCCGGGAGAGCATTGCCGCGGCGCCGTCGGTGAGCATGAATCCGGGAATTCCGTCACGCACCTCCTGGACCACCACGTCCTTCTTGCGCAAGCGGCCAAGCGCGGTCCTAGTCACTGTTCCGGAGGTCCCTAGTGCTTCCATGAGCGCAACGATGTCCTTGGCGGCCATCCATCCACCGGCGTCGCGCAGGTACAGCCCGATGATCGTGCGTAGAAGTGACGTGGTACTCCCGGGCCGGGAATCCATGTCATCGAGGACTGCACTCACAGCTGGCTCACAGAAGCTCGGAGAGGGCACTGCGGATTGCTGCCACCCCCACTTCCACCTCTGCGTAACTGGTGCTCAAGGGTGAAAGGCCGATGCGCAGTCCATGTGGAGGACGGAAGTCGGGAATGACGCCCTTCTCCCACAGCGCGGCTGTGACGTCGGCAAAGAGCGGGTGGTCCACGGTGATGTGGGAGCCACGCTCGGCGGCATCCCGGGGGCTCACGATTTCGGCACCCAGGGGAACCAGTTGTTCCTCGGCGAGCGCGATTGCGTATTCGGTCAGCTTGATGGACTTCTCCCGGACAGCCTCCATGCCCACGGAGGCGATGAGTTCCACCATGTCCTTGATGGGCTGCATGGCCAAGACCGGGGGAGTGCCTGTGATGAAGCGGCGGATGCCCTGCGCAGGCCGGTACGCCTCGGTCATTCCGAACGGATTATCAGCTCCCATCCAGCCCCAAATGGGCTGCTGGAGCTGTTCCTGGCGGGATGCGTTGACGTAGGCGAAGGCCGGGGAACCGGGACCGCCGTTGAGGTACTTGTAGGTGCAACCTACTGCCAGGTCGACGCCCCATGCGTCGAGCTCCAGCGGCACCGAACCAACGGAGTGGCAGAGGTCCCACAGCATCAACGCACCGGCCTGGTGCACCTTGGCGGTGATTGCCGGCGCATCGGCGAGGAACCCTGAACGGTACGCGACATGGCTGAGGACCACGACGGCGGTACGCTCGCCCAGCAGCCCGTCAAGGTCGGCCGGGCGGACACCGCTGGCAGGGTTCGCGGCGATCCATTTGATGCTCGCCCCGCGTTCCTTGGCAATTCCCTCGATGATGAACCGGTCCGTGGGGAAGTTATCGCGGTCAATGATGATCTCGTCCCGGCCCGGTTGGGAATCTACCGCGGCGCGGATCATCTTGTAGAGCATCACGGAGGTGGAGTCACCCACCGTGACTTGGCCCGCGGCGGCTCCCAGCGTCACTTCACCGATGCGGTCGCCAACGGCGGTGGGCTCGTCCATCCATTGTTCGTCCCACCCGCGGATGAGCCGGCTGCCCCAGGCGTCGTGGACAAAGGAGGTGAGGTTTTCGGCCGTGACTTTAAGCGGCCTGCCGAGTGAATTTCCGTCGAGGTACGACGTGAGCTGTCCGGCGTCGGGCGCGTAAAAGGCGTCCCTCTGCGCGGCGAGGGGATCGGCGGCGTCCAGTTCGGCCGACGTCGGCCATTGGGTCTGGGGAGCGGTGGTCATGGTGTCTCCTGCTGCGGTTGTTGGTCCGGGGCCTTGGGTGATGAGCGAAAGTCAGCTTCCGATGAGCGTGCGTACGGCGTAGAGCTCTGGGAAAAAGGTCAGGTCGAGGGCGCGTTTGAGGAAGTCGACGCCCGAGGAGCCGCCCGTTCCCACCTTGAAGCCAATGGTTCTTTGGACCGTGCGGAGGTGGCGGAAACGCCAGGCCTGGAAGTTGTCTTCGATGTCCACGAGGTCTTCGCAGGCTTCGTACAGTCCCCAGGGGGTTTCGTCCGATTCGTAGATTTTCCGGAATACCGGCACGAGGTCCTCGCGAAAAGTCCAGGGTTCGGTGGTGTCCCGCTCCAGGATGTCCTGGGGAATCTCGAAGCCGGCCCGGGCAAGTACAGCGAGGAACGCATCATAAAGCGTGGGTTCATCCAGCAGGGAGCTCAAAAGGGCATGTGCTTGGGGATCGCTTTCGAAGACACGCAGCATTGCCCTGTTCTTGTTGCCGAGCAGGAACTCCACACCGCGGTACTGGTAGGACTGAAAGCCCGATGAGCTGCCGAGGAAACCGCGGAACTGCGAGTATTCGCGAGGCGTCAGGGTTCCCAGGACAGACCACTGTTCGGTCATGGTGCGCTGGATGGCTTTGACGCGCGCGATGCACTTCAGTGCCTTACCGAGGTTGTCGACGTCGAAAAGCCTCCTTGCTTCCAGGAGTTCATGCAGGACCAGCTTGAGCCACAGCTCACTGGTTTGGTGCTGAATGATGAACAGCAGTTCATCGTGGTGTTCCGGCTCGCTGAGTGGGTGCTGGGAGCTGAGCAGCCGGTCGAGGTCCAGATATCCGCCGTAGGACATCGCGTGCCTGAAATCAGTGCGCACGGTGTCCTCGATGGGACGGACATTCTGCTGTGACTGGTCTGCGGGCTTTTCCATGGTTCAAGAATATCACTTCCATGACGAACGTCAAAAGATTGATTGCTCCCCTTGATGGTGTACCGATTTTCCTGCCGATTCTCACGTAGTCTGGTGGGAGCCTGTGGGGGAGGGGCGGTGGACATGGATGCAGGCATGAACTTTGACATAGAACCAGCGGCACCCGGTTCCAAGGCACCCCGAGTGTCGATTTATCTGGACGTCGACGGCGTCGTGAATCCGTTTAGTCCCACCGGCGCCACTGACTGGGGTGGTGAATGGCGGAAAGTCGACGCCGGCGTCGTTGACGTCGCTTATGCGCCCGAAGTCGTCGCCGAACTTAACGAGCTCGCCCGCCACCCCGCTGCCCGCTTTGTTTGGTTGACAACGTGGGAGCAGCTTGCGCCGGGTATGCTGTGCCCGGCCATCGGCCTCAACGGACAGGACTGGCCCGTCCTCTCCAGTGACGGCTGGGACGGATCCTCGGACTGGTGGAAGCTCGTGGCACTGCAAAAGGACCTGTCGGAGTCCGGGAGCGGACGCTTCATCTGGGTTGATGACCAGCTCGACCAGGAGCCCCAAGCTCGCTCCTGGGCAGAGGATCAGGGTGATCTTGCCCTCTGCATCTCGCCGGATCCCCGCAAGGGCCTGACGCGCAAGGACATCGAGGCTTTGCGGGATTACTTGGAGCGGATGGGCTGAGCGGATCGTCCCGTCATTCCCGGTGCCGGGCACGTTTGTCCGCGCGGCTTTGTCCGCCCCGTCAATGCCACGTAGGATTCTTAAGGTTTCACGCCTGCGCCACTGAAATCCGCAAGCCGCGTCAGTTGAACGATCGCTGAACTATGCTGTGGAGGGCAGGTATGGGGAAGAGAAACTGCTGAACGTCGACTCTGCAGATTGGGCAACAGGTGGCAATCACCTTCATGGTCGCGCTGGTTATAGCGCTGGCCCTATTTTTTGACTTCACCAACGGCTTTCACGACACAGCTAATGCGATGGCCACGCCTATCGCTACGGGCGCCATCAAGCCCAAGACGGCCGTGGCGCTGGCGGCGGTGCTTAACCTCGTGGGTGCCTTCTTGTCCACAGAGGTGGCCAAGACAATTTCCGGAGGCTTGATCCGTGAAGGAACTGACGGCATCCACATCACTCCTGACATTATTTTTGCCGGACTTATGGGCGCCGTTCTCTGGAACATGATCACTTGGCTCAAAGGCTTGCCGTCAAGTTCCTCGCATGCACTCTTTGGCGGCCTGATCGGCGCTGCCATCGTCGGCATCGGAATCCACTCCATCAATTTCGACACGGTATTGATCAAGGTCATCCTTCCTGCGCTCTTCGCCCCCCTGATCGCCGGCGGCGTGGCCTATATCTGCACCCGGTTGGCTTACGCGCTGACCTCGCGGCACGATCCGGAGACCGGAGACAAACTGACGCAGAAGCGCGGTGGATTCCGTACGGGCCAGATCTTCACTTCAAGCCTGGTGGCCCTTGCACACGGAACCAACGACGCCCAGAAAACGATGGGCATCATCACTCTTGTATTGATCTCCGCCGGCACCCAATCGCCGGGTTCCGGACCCCAGCTCTGGGTCATCACTGCATGTGCACTAGCCATCGCGGTGGGCACCTATGCGGGCGGGTGGCGCATCATCCGGACCATGGGATCCGGCCTGACCGAAGTCAAGCCTGCCCAAGGCTTTTCCGCAGAGACCAGCACGGCGACGGCGATCCTCGCGTCCTCGCACCTTGGCTTCGCCCTTTCCACAACCCAGGTCGCTTCCGGGTCCGTCATCGGATCGGGCCTCGGCCGCAAGGGAACCTCCGTCCGCTGGGGAACCGCGGGAAAGATTGCCTTGGGGTGGCTCTTTACCTTGCCCGCCTCAGCCATCGTCGGCGCCCTGACGGCGTTGCTTGTGAACATCGGCGTCGTAGGTGTTGTTATCGCTGCAGTGGTTGGCACGGCCGCTGTCGCGTACATGTTCATCGCCTCGCGGAAATCGCAGGTCGGCCACCATAACGCCGTCGAGGTCGATGAGGCCGGCCGCGCCGTGCGGTTCCGGAAAAAGAAGAAACCGGGCAAGAACAACCGGAGCGAAGGTGTGCAGCGATGAAATGGATGGAAGTGCTGCAGGTAGCAGGGGTTACCTTGGTGGCCGCCGTGACGTTGGTGGTCCTCTACTCGCTGGGTGTCCGGCTGACGGCGATCGCCGCGGACACGCGGCAAAAGTCCACGGTGATGGCCCGTTCCCTTGCCTACGCCTGCTTTGCCGCCTGCGCAGTGGCCGTGCTTTATGGCATCTACCTGATCGTCCCGTACTTCGGGAAGTAGCTAGCATGGGCCTATGGCCATCTTCCAGTACTACGTTGCCTCCACTATCGACGGCTTCATTGCCTCGCCGGACGACGACCTTGGCTGGCTGCTGCAGTTCGACGGCGTCGACGGTCTTGATGCCGGAATAGAGACGTTCATGGACGGTGTGGGATGCATCGTCATGGGCGGTAGTACATACCGGTGGCTGATGGCGCACCAACCGGACCCCTGGCCGTACCCGGATCACCCGTGTTGGGTTTTCACACGCCAAAAGCATGAGCCGCCCGCAGGGGCGGACGTGACCTTTGTGCAGGGCGATGTTGCGGACATCGCGCCTCGGCTCCTGTCCGACGCCGGGGAGAAGAACGTATGGCTCGTGGGCGGCGGCGACCTTGCAGCCCAGTTCGCGAAGGCGAAACTCCTGCATGAGCTGATCGTCACGGTGGTGCCCGTGGTCCTCGGCGCCGGTAAGCCCCTGCTGCCCCTGGATGGCCCCACGCCGCCCATGGAGTTGGTCTCGTCCAGGATCCTTGGCGGAGTGGCCGCCGAATTGCGCTACCGCTTGTCCTGAATGGTCAGGTTGTCCCGAACGCTCACGTGGTCCTGAACGGTCAGAGCCTGCGGAACAACCTCAATCCCGATTGTCCCGGATCATGTTGGTGATTCGGGCCGTGGACAACCGGCGGCCTTGGTCGTCGGTCATGACAACCTCGTGGGTGGTCAGCGTTCCGCCCAAATGGATGGCCGTGCAGGTCCCTGTCACTGTTCCTCCCGCAACAGAGCGGTGGTGGGTGGCGCCCACTTCAATGCCCACCACGTGACGCCCTTCGCCTGCATGCAGGGAAGCCGCGAAGGATCCCAAGGTTTCGGCGAGGACCACATGGGCCCCGCCATGCAGGATTCCGGCCACCTGGGTATTTCCTTCCACCGGCATGGTTGCCACGGTGCGTTCGGGGCTCATTTCAACAAACTTGATCCCCATCTTCACCACTAACGCACCCACCCCGTGGGCGGAAAGCCAACCGTGAAATTCTTCGGGCACCCCGGCGAGGTAGAGTTCCTCAGCGATGTGCTCGGGCGTGAAATTGTCCATCATGCCAACTAGGCTGGCACCTGTGAGTGAAACAACCAAACCGGACCACGTTCCCGCAGCCCCCGCTGCTGCCATTGCTACAGCCAACCCCTCGGCCTCCGCCCCCACGGAATCTCTCGGCGAGGGCAGGCCCCGGTTGCTGGTGCTGGACGGCCATTCCATGGCGTTCAGGGCTTTCTACGCACTTCCGGCGGAGAACTTTTCCACGGCCAGGGGGCAGTACACCAACGCGGTCCACGGTTTCACGTCAATGCTCATCAACTTGATCAAGGATCAGAAGCCCACGCACGTCGCCGTGGCTTTCGACGTTTCCGATGACACCACCTTCCGCAAGGCTGAATACAGCGAATATAAGGGTGGCCGCAATGCAACCCCGGCCGAGTTCGCAGGCCAGATCTCCCTCATTGCCAGGGTCATGGACGCTTGGGGCATTAAGACCATTGCCCTGCCCGGCTATGAAGCTGATGACGTCTTGGCCACGTTGGCCGCACAAGGGGATGCTGCCGGTTTCGAGGTATTGCTGGTTTCCGGCGACAGGGACTCGTTCCAGCTCATCAATGAGAACGTGTTCGTTTTGTATCCCAAACAAGGCGTGAGCAACATTCCCAAGCTGGATGCTGCGGCCATTGAAGAGAAGTACTTCGTGAAGCCTTCTTTGTACTCGGACCTCGCAGCCCTGGTGGGTGAATCGGCTGACAACTTGCCCGGGGTTCCGGGCGTGGGGCCCAAGACGGCGGCAAAGTGGATCAATCTCTATGGGGGTTTGGAGGGAATCCTGGAAAACCTGGACGCCATCGGCGGCAAGGTAGGGGGAGCCCTGAAGGAGAACCTGGAAAACGTCAAGCGGAACCGCAGGCTCAACCGACTACTCACAGACCTTGAACTGCCAGTGACCCTGGAAGATCTTTACCAGCCACGCCCGGACCGGCGAGCGATTGAGGAGCTTTTCGAAGAACTCGAATTCCGTACCCTCCGCGCGCGGCTCTTCGACCTCTACGGTGATGACACAGCCGGTGAAGCACCTGACACCATCGCTGTTCCGGAGTTCTCCACGCTTTCGGACGCCGACGCCTTGGCGGAATTCTTCACGGCCGGTGCGGGTGTCCGCTCGGCACTGGCGGTACAGCTGCTTCCCGGCCGGATCGGTGACGACGCCACCGCGCTGGCCGTCGTTCGCGCGAACGGGGCGGGCTACATCGACCTAGCAGGCCTGGACGCCGCCGCTGAGTCGGTCTTGGCGCGATGGCTGCAGGACCCGGAGGAAGCAAAAGTCCTCCACGAATTCAAGTCTGCGCTCAAAGCCCTGCATAACCGCGGATTTGGGTTGGAAGGCGTCGTGGATGACACGTCGATCTCCGGCTACCTCATCCAGCCGGACCGCAGGAGCTACGATCTGGCCGAACTCGCCCAGGTTCACTTGAAAATCAGTGTGGCTTCGGCCTCGGCCCAGTCGGGGCAACTGGAACTCGATCTCTCCGGCGGCTCTGACCTTGCTGCCGCCACCGCGCTCGTCCAGCAGGCCGCCGTCGTCCACGCACTCAGCAAGCACTTCGAGAAAGAAGTGGCCGACATCAAGGCCGATGCCCTCCTGACCACGCTCGAGCTGCCGGTGGCGCGCGTCCTGGCCCTCATGGAGCTCACAGGCATCTACGTGTCCCAGGAGCGCATGAACGAGCAGCTCGCGGACCTGACCAAGGTGATCGAGAATGCCCAGGAACAGGCATTCGCGGCCATCGGGCATGAGGTCAACCTCGGTTCACCCAAGCAGCTGCAAACTGTCCTCTTCGAGGAATTGGGGCTGCCCAAGACCAAGAAAATCAAGTCCGGTTACACCACGGACGCAGCGTCCCTGAAGACCCTGCTGGAGAAGACCGGACACGAATTCCTGGTCCAGTTGATGGCCCACCGTGAGTCCTCCAAGTTGGCGCAAATGGTGGAAACACTCAAGAAGTCCGTGGCCGATGATGCCCGGATCCACACCACGTACGCCCAAAATATCGCTGCCACGGGTCGTATTTCTTCGAACAATCCCAACCTGCAGAACATCCCCGTCCGTAGCGAGGAAGGACGCAGGGTCCGCGGCATCTTCATGGTCAGCGAGGGTTATGAGTGCTTGCTGTCAGCGGATTATTCACAGATTGAAATGCGCATCATGGCCCACCTCTCCGGCGATGAGGCCCTGATCCAGGCCTACCGCGACGGTGAGGACCTGCACCGTTTTGTGGGCTCACGCATTTTCAACGTGACTCCGGCCGAGGTAACCAGTGCCATGCGTTCCAAGGTCAAAGCCATGTCCTACGGATTGGCGTACGGATTGACGTCCTTCGGCCTGTCCAAGCAGTTGGAGATCTCGGTGGACGAGGCCCGGACGCTCATGAAGGACTACTTCGACCGCTTCGGCGGCGTCCGGGATTATCTCCGCGGTGTGGTGGACCAGGCGCGCGTGGACGGGTTCACGGCCACCATCGAGGGCCGCCGTCGTTACCTGCCTGACTTGACCAGCACCAACCGCCAGGCGCGTGAGGCCGCCGAGCGCATCGCATTGAACTCACCGATCCAGGGCTCCGCGGCGGACATCATCAAGCGGGCCATGCTAGGAGTTGCGGCCGAACTGGCAGGGCGAGGATTGAAGTCGCGGATGTTGCTGCAGGTCCATGATGAACTCGTTCTCGAGGTGGCTCCTGGAGAGCGCGAAACAGTGGAGAAGCTTGTGGTGGAGCAGATGGGTGCCGCTGCCCAACTTTCGGTCCCGCTCGATGTCCAGATCGGCGTCGGTTCAAGCTGGTATGAAGCTGGCCACTAGAATCCCATGACCGTTTTCCGCCGGTCGGCCTCCACGCGACAGTAGGGGCTAGAGGCGCGCCGCCGCATGGTGGCGCGCCTTGCTGCTTCTGGTTAGGCTCGGGAGGTGGCTGATCCCAAGGTAGAACTCATCTCGCACGTAGCGCCGGATAACCTCCCTGCAGAAATTCCGGTCCAGTCCGTCCAGGCCGAATACACCGTGCGGCAATTTGGGGCCGCCGGCCCGGATGACCCCGGGTACCGACGTTGCGTGGACTGGATGCACGCGGTCTCCCACGGATTCCACGAGCAGCGGCGCACCGATGACCATGTGGCCAAGGCTTTAGCCAGCTACAAGGTGGACGGCCGCGAATTTACTGGCGTCTACGTCAGCGGCAACATGCCTCAACACGCCCTTGGCGCCGAGGTGCCGGTTGCCACGTACGCCACCATGCGCAAGAGCCTCAACGTTGGCTTCGGCCGACTCGTGAAAGCCCACTTGGTAACTGCTGTGACGGTGCGGGGGACGCATCGCCGCAAAGGGATTCTCCGCGGACTGATCACGGCGGACCTTGAGGGTGCCAAAGATGAGGGCTTGGCCATTGCCGCGTTGACTGCCTCCGAGGGGTCCATTTATGGCAGGTTCGGGTTCGGCGTCGCCACGTTCGAACGCTCAGTAGCGGTGGATACCGGCCCGCGTTTCCGGCTCAGGGGAGAACCGACGGGTCGAATGGAAGTCTCCGATCCCGCTGCGCTGTTGGAGGTGGCACCTGAGGTTTTCCGACGCCTCCACCGAGTGACCCCCGGGTCGGTGGACCGGCAGGAGTATTACCGGCTTATTGCTTCCGGCCAGCTCGGCCGCGACGGAAAGCCCGACGCCGGTATTCGCACCGCCCTGCATTATGACGCTGCGGGAGCCGTGGACGGCTACGTTTCCTACCGCTTCAAGGGATGGGAGACCAAGCCGTTCACCATGGAAATCGTGGACCTCATTGCCGCCACCGACGCCGCGTACTTGGACATTTGGCGCTTCCTCGGAAGCCTTGACCTCATAGACCAAGTGACGTGGACCGAAGCGCCCGTGGATGACCCGTTAACGTGGGCGCTGGAGGATCCACGCTGTGTCGCCTCCTCCGACGTGCGCGACATGCTGTGGCTGAGGGTTCTTGATGTCAAGGCCGCCCTGGAGGCCCGGACACTTTCTGCATCGGGAAAACTGGTGGTGGAGGTGACAGACGCTTTGGGTCTTGCCAACGGCACGTGGGTAGTTGAGTCCGACGCCGGTGCTCCCGCCGTCGTGGAGGAAGCATCGGGTCAGTCTCCGGAACTGACAATGGACGTAGCCGATCTTGCATCCATCTACGTGGGTGCGGTGTCGCCGGTTACCTTGGCGGCCGCCGGGCGGATCCAAGAACACAGTGCAGGCTCGGTTTTCCGGGCCCAGCAGCTGTTTGCCGTGGAGCGACCGTCACGGTGCGTCACGCACTTCTAGCAGTCCCGTTTCCGTTCGCACTGCTTTTGACCCGGCTTTGCCAATGCGACTAGAATAAACGGGCGTGTACTACGTGCATGCATCCATTTGTATTAATCCACAAATCAGGATGACCCGGCGCTTTGCCGTGTTCTGCCGTCCGGACCCGGGCGGCAGCGGTTTGCCTGACCGACTTACTATCCACAACGGAGCCCCTACTACATGACCATCACCTCCACCGAGAAGCCCGGTACCCCCGTAGTCGCCATTAACGACATCGGTACCGCTGAGGACTTCCTCGCAGCTGTCGACGCGACCATCAAGTACTTCAACGACGGTGACCTCGTCGAAGGTACCGTCGTCAAGGTCGACCGCGACGAAGTTCTGCTCGACATCGGTTACAAGACCGAAGGTGTCATCCCTTCCCGCGAGCTTTCCATCAAGCACGATGTTGACCCCGGTGACGTTGTCGCCGTTGGCGATCAGGTCGAAGCTTTGGTTCTCACCAAGGAAGACAAAGAAGGCCGTCTGATCCTCTCCAAGAAGCGTGCTCAGTACGAGCGTGCCTGGGGCGACATCGAGAAGGTCAAGGAAGAAGACGGTGTCGTTACCGGTACCGTCATCGAGGTTGTCAAGGGTGGCCTCATCCTGGACATCGGCCTGCGCGGCTTCCTGCCCGCATCCCTCGTCGAGATGCGTCGTGTCCGCGACCTGGCTCCGTACATCGGTCAGCAGATCGAAGCCAAGATCATCGAGCTGGACAAGAACCGCAACAACGTTGTGCTGTCCCGCCGTGCATGGCTCGAGCAGACCCAGTCCGAGGTCCGCTCCACGTTCCTCAACAAGCTGGAAAAGGGCCAGGTTCGTCCCGGCGTCGTGTCCTCCATCGTCAACTTCGGTGCCTTCGTGGACCTGGGTGGCGTGGATGGCCTCGTTCACGTTTCCGAGCTGTCCTGGAAGCACATCGACCACCCGTCCGAGGTTGTCGAGGTTGGCCAGGAAGTCACCGTCGAGGTCCTCGAAGTGGATCTGGACCGCGAACGTGTCTCCCTGTCGCTCAAGGCTACGCAGGAAGATCCGTGGCAGACCTTCGCCCGCACCCACGCCCTGGGCCAGGTTGTTCCGGGTAAGGTCACCAAGCTGGTTCCGTTCGGTGCGTTCGTTCGCGTCGAAGACGGCATCGAAGGCCTCGTGCACATCTCCGAGCTGGCAGTCCGCCACGTTGAGCTCGCCGAGCAGGTTGTCTCCGTTGGCGACGAACTGTTCGTCAAGGTCATCGACATCGACCTCGAGCGTCGCCGCATCTCCCTCTCCCTCAAGCAGGCTAACGAGGGCGTTGACGCTGACAGCACCGAGTTCGATCCCGCTCTCTACGGCATGGCCGCTGAGTACGACGAAGAGGGCAACTACAAGTACCCCGAGGGCTTCGACCCCGAGTCGAACGAATGGCTCGAAGGGTACGAGAACCAGCGCGCAGCTTGGGAGCAGCAGTACGCTGACGCCCAGACCCGCTGGGAAGCCCACAAGAAGCAGGTTGCCCAGCACGCTGCTGACGACGCTGCTGCTGCCACATCCGGTGAGTCCGATTCCGGCACCACCAGCTACTCCTCGGAGCCGGCTGCTGCTGAGTCCAACACCGGCGGCGGCACCCTGGCATCTGACGAGGCGCTTGCCGCGCTGCGTGAGAAGCTGACCGGCAACTAATTCCGCCCTCCCTCACGGGATGTGCTGATAGCCGACAGAGGACCCTCGCCTTCGGGCGGGGGTCCTCTGCTTTAACCCGAGTCAGCTTTGAGGCAGGCCGTCCGTCCCCTATGGCAAACTAGGGCCGCGCGATCCACGTCACTCAAAGTCAACATCGACCCACTCCGCTCCTTCGGGCTGGAGTTCGACTGTGCCAGCGGTCAGGGACGAGACACGGGCGTGTGCGTCAGCAAGGTCCCGGGCGTCGTCGGGAAGGGCCAGACGAAGGACCGCATGGCTGGCCAGGTACTCCGTTGGTGCCATCACCAAACCGGCGGCCCGCAGTTCATTTTCCAAGCGGCCGGCATCAGAATGGCGGACTTCCATGGCACAGAGCCGCAACCGGCGGCGCCTCACCAGGGGCGCGAGATCCAAGGCGCTGGAAACGGACTCGGAGTACGCGCGAACAAGGCCTCCTGCGCCCAACAGGATGCCGCCGAAATAGCGCACCACGACGGCGGCAACGTCACTGAGGTGGCCGCCGTCGTTGGCTTCCTGGGTCCCACGGACGGCGGTCTCACGGCGTATGAGTGCCTCCAACATGGGCACGCCCGCCGTGCCGGAGGGTTCCCCGTCGTCGCTTGAGCGTTGGATCATCCGGTCAGGGCCTATGACAAATGCCGAGCAGTGATGCCGGGCGTCATGGAATTCGCGGCGCAGCTCGGCCACCAGGGAGCGGGCGCTTTCTTCGGTGGGGGAGCGCCGGAGGACAGTGATGAACCTGGAGCGACGGATATCCAGTTCGTGGCGGAAATCCGCGCCGGGAGCAAGAGTCGTGTAGCTGGTTGCCCGGCTCTCCTCCTCACTTTCCACCGCTTCAGTCTAGTGTTGAGGAGTGCTGAAGATCGGGCTTACGGGCGGTATCGCCTCAGGAAAATCGTTGGTGGCTTCCAGGTTGCAGGAACTTGGCGCGCTCCTTATCGACGCCGACCTCATTGCCCGCCGGGTGGTGGAGCGCGGGACTCCCGGGCTGGAGCGTGTGGTGGAGGCATTCGGCCCAAGCATCCTCACTGAGGACGGCGAGCTCGACAGGCCCAAACTGGGTGCCATCGTCTTCCGTGATCCATCACAGCGTGAGGTGCTCAACGGCATCATCCATCCCCTCGTTCGCCAGAGCGCTGCCGCAACCATGGCACAGGCAACCGATGGTGACATCGTGGTTCAGGACATCCCGCTGCTCGTGGAAACCGGGCAGGGCAGCAACTTCCACTTGGTGGTGGTGGTGGACGCGTCTGAGGATATCCGGGTTCAACGGATGGTGGAGTTGAGGGGGATGACTCCGGAAGAAGCACATTCACGTATTGCCGCCCAGGCTACGCGCCAAGCGCGCAATGAAGCTGCCGACGTCGTGCTGGACAACGCGGGCGACCGGAACGATCTGCTGGCCGCGGTGGACGCGCTGTGGACGGATCGGCTCGTGGCCTTTGCCGAGAACATCAGCCGCGGCACCAGGGCCAGCAGGCAGGAGGGCCCGGTGATCGTCGAATCGGAGGAGGGCTGGCCCCGTGCCGCCCGAAGGTTGGCAGGACGGATATTGGCCGCTGCGCCGGGAGACATCCTGGCCGTGGACCACATCGGCTCGACGGCGGTCCCGGGCTTGGCTGCGAAGGACGTCATCGACCTGCAAGCAACAGTCACAGACATGGCGACGGCGGATCGGATCGCTCCGCTCCTGGCGACGGCCGGATTCCCGAGGGTGCCAGCGGCGGATCGCGATGCCCCGAAGCCTTCGGCACCGGACCCGGAACAGTGGCAGAAGCGCTTCCACGCCAATGCTGACCCCGGCAGGGCCGCCAATCTGCATGTTCGGGCGGCCGGGACGCCTGGTTGGCGATACGCGTTGTTGTTCCGCGATTGGCTGCTGGCGGAGCCCTACGCCGTCTCAGCGTATGAGGCGCATAAAAGGGACCTCGCGGACAAGCATGCCGGCGATTCCTCTACCGTTCCTTACGCTGATGCCAAGGAGCCGTGGTTTACGGAGGTGGCGTCGCCGCTCATGGATGAGTGGGCCGAACGCACGGGGTGGGAACCGCCGTAGTACTCCACTTCCGCTGAGCGCAAACGGGGCCAATAGCTGTCGGTGGGCAGGAGTAGATTGGATTCATGAGCCTCGCCCAGGAAATCAACCGTGTTGTCGCGCCCTTTGAAGTTGTCAGTGAGTACAAGCCCGCCGGCGATCAGCCTGCCGCGATTGCCGAACTGACCGAGCGGATCAACAACGGAGAGAAGGACGTCGTCCTCCTGGGAGCCACCGGTACGGGTAAGAGTGCCACCACGGCCTGGCTCATTGAACAGGTGCAGCGACCCACCTTGGTCATGGTTCAAAACAAGACCCTGGCGGCTCAGCTGGCCAACGAATTCCGCGAATTGCTGCCCAATAACGCGGTGGAATACTTCGTGTCCTACTACGACTACTACCAGCCCGAAGCTTACGTCGCGCAAACGGACACGTTCATCGAGAAGGACTCCTCCATCAACGAGGAAGTGGAACGCCTCCGCCACTCCGCAACCAATGCCCTGTTGACGCGTCGCGACGTCATTGTGGTGGCCACCGTGTCCTGCATCTACGGTTTGGGAACACCGGAAGAGTACATCGCCGGGATGGTTACCCTGCGCAAGGGTGCGGAGATGAACCGGGACGTGCTCCTGCGGAAGTTCGTCTCGATGCAGTACGCCCGCAATGACATGGACTTCCACCGCGGCACGTTCCGGGTCCGCGGTGACACCGTGGAGATCATCCCAATGTATGAGGAACTTGCCATCCGCATTGAGTTCTTCGGGGACGAGATCGAGAACATCCAAACCCTCCATCCCTTGACGGGCGAAGTGCTCCGCGATGAGGAAGAGATGTATGTTTTCCCGGCCTCGCACTATGTTGCCGGCCCCGAGCGGATGGCCCGGGCCATCAAACGGATCGAGGACGAGCTGGCGGACCGATTGAAGGTCCTCGAGAGCCAGAACAAACTCGTGGAGGCTCAACGCTTGCGGATGCGCACCACCTATGACCTCGAGATGATGCAGCAGATGGGTTTCTGCAACGGCATCGAGAACTATTCTTCGCATATTGATGGCCGTGGCCCGGGGACCGCCCCGCACTGCCTTCTTGATTATTTCCCTGAGGACTTCCTCTTGGTGGTTGACGAGTCGCACGTGACCATCCCGCAGATCGGGGCCATGTACGAGGGCGATATGTCACGTAAGCGCAACTTGGTGGACTTCGGTTTCCGGCTCCCGTCGGCCATGGACAACCGCCCCCTGAAATGGGATGAATTCCTTGAACGGATCGGTCAGACCGTCTACCTCTCGGCGACTCCAGGAAAGTACGAGCTCGGAAAGGCGGACGGCTACGTCCAGCAGATTATCCGGCCCACGGGCTTGATTGATCCCGAGGTGGTGGTCAAGCCCACCAAGGGCCAAATCGACGACCTCCTGGGCGAGATCCGCACCCGCACGGAAAAGAATGAGCGGGTGTTGGTCACCACGCTAACCAAGAGAATGGCCGAGGACCTCACCGACTACCTGGTGGGGCATGGCGTGAAAGTGGAGTACCTGCACTCGGATGTGGATACCTTGCGCCGCGTTGAGTTGCTTCGCGAGTTGCGCATGGGCGTCTTCGACGTGTTGGTTGGCATCAACCTGCTCCGGGAAGGCTTGGACTTGCCCGAGGTTTCCTTGGTGAGCATCCTCGACGCTGACAAGGAGGGCTTCCTTCGATCGTCCACGTCCTTGATCCAGACCATCGGCCGCGCGGCCCGCAACGTGTCCGGCCAGGTCCATATGTATGCCGACCGGATTACCGACTCGATGGCCCACGCCATCGAGGAGACCAACCGTCGTCGTGCCATCCAGGTCAAATACAACGCAGACCACGGCATCGACCCGCAGCCGTTGCGGAAGAAGATTGCCGACATCACGGATCAGCTGGCCAAGGAAGACGCCGACACCCAGGAATTGTTGAACAACAACCGTCTCGCCAAGGGTGCCAAGCGCGGCAAGTCAGCAGCCAAGGGTGCAGCCACTGTTCGCAAGGACGGGCTTGCCGCTGCGCCTGCCGAAGACCTGGTGGGACTGATCGAACAGCTGACCGAGCAAATGCACGGCGCAGCAGCGGAACTGCAATTCGAGGTTGCCGCGAGGATCCGGGACGAGGTCGGAGACCTCAAGCGAGAGCTACGGCAAATGCAGGCCGCCGGTCACGCCTAAGGTAAGCTGGAGCCTACGTAGGGGAGTATCCCAAGCGCTACGTCCGTCAGCACGCAAGGCATGGATGCCTCGCCGGACTTAGTGGGTCGCCAGCGGTGCAGTCAATGCATCCAGCAGGCCGGAGAGACTTACACCGCTTTCCCGTACCCTGCGAAAGGCCCTGTAATGGAGCTCCCCTTCTGGTTCGAGATCGGCTCATTCGTCGTCCTCGGAATCATTTTGCTGATTGACCTTCTCCTGGTGCTCAAGCGCCCCCACGCACCTTCAATGAAGGAAGCCGGACTGTGGGTCGGTTTCTACGTTGCCTTGGCGATGATCTTCGCCGCTGCAATGTTCTACTTCACCGGCCCGGAATACGGCGGCCAGTTCATCGCCGGCTGGGTTACTGAGTACAGCCTGAGTATCGATAACCTGTTCGTCTTCATCATTATCATGGCGCGCTTCTCGGTGCCCCGGAAGTATCAGCAGGAAGTGTTGATGGTAGGCATCATCATCGCGCTGGTACTTCGCGGAATCTTCATAGCCTTGGGCGCTGTGGTTATTGAGCAGTTCAGCTGGATCTTCTACATCTTCGGAGCCTTCCTTTTGTGGACGGCCTGGAAGCAGGCGCGCGACACTGGTGAAGACGAGGAGGAGGGCGCCGAAAACCCGCTGATTGCCCGTCTACGCCGCGTGTTGCCGATGTCCGAAAAGTTCGACGGCGGCAAGCTCCGGACCGTGGTTGGGGGCAAGAAGGTTTTCACGCCCATGCTGATCGTTTTTGTGACCATCGGCCTCACTGACCTGCTGTTCGCCGTCGACTCCATCCCGGCGATCTTTGGCCTCACTCAAAGCGCTTTCATCGTGTTTACGGCCAACATTTTCGCCCTGATGGGCCTACGTCAGCTGTATTTCCTACTCGGTGGGCTGATGACGCGTCTGGTTTACCTCAAGCACGCCTTGTCAGTGATCTTGGCCTTCATCGGCGTCAAGCTGGTCCTCCACGCGATGCACGTCAACGAGCTTCCGTTCATCAACGGAGGCCATCACATCGCGTGGGCACCTGAGATTCCGACGTATGTCTCCTTGGCGGTCATCATGGGCACCATCGTCGTGGCCGTCATCGCCAGTTTGATGAGTCCAGCAGCCCGCCAGGCGAAGCTGGACGCGCGCCTGGAGGAGGACGCGAAGAAGAGTCACAGCCAAGCGGATTAGCCCGCATCAGCCGGTACGCAGCAGCGGCCGCGCACCAATGTGTGCACGGCCGCTGCTGGTCGGTCCTGGCTTAGGAGGCTGACCGGACCAGGGCCAAGAGACGCCCGAAAATACCTTCACCGTCTTCGCCGATGCCGTCGTGGTGGAAGTCGCCGGTCACCCAGCGTTCCAGTCCATGGACGGCCGCTGCTGTTTCCATTGAAAGCGCATGATCCACATAGATGTCGTCTTTATAGACTGCCGCCGCAACCGGGACGGTGTTCGCGGCCAGTTGACGACGGTCGTACAGCGGGCCCCAGTCGTCCTTTTCGGCCAGCAATGCAGCAACCTCGCGGAAGGGAACCAAGGCCGGATCCTGCTCGAAGTACCACGGATACACCATCTCGCCGGTTAGTAGTGGTGACTCCGCATCGGGCTGGAATTCCCCGAACTCCTCCAGCACCCGCCAGGCCGCCCAGCTAGTGGCCTGGCCTTGCCCATAAATAGACTCGTGCATAACGGCGTAGAGCGGATTTGCCGCTCGGCTGACCAGCCCCCGGACTTGTTCCAGAAATGCCTCGGACAGCCGAGGCCCTTCCGGTGTGGTGATGAAAGCGTCTTCCAGCAGGTAATGCAATGCATCAACCCGGGCGTTGCCGCCCAGGAATGAGCCCACCATTTGGAATCGCTCGGGGGTCAACCGCTCGCCGCTGGCCAGGTATTCCGGGACGTCCCGAAGATGGCGCATGATGCGGTTGACCTCGTCACGGTCCTCGGGGTACCAGGAAAAGTACTCGGAATTCCTGGCCGCTACCCTGCGAAAGGTTGCTTGGTACACACGATCAGCAGCGCCGTGCAGGGGAGCAAGGCCGCCGGTGATGAGAACTTCCCGTAAACCACCGGGTGCGAAAGACAGATACGTTAGGGCGCAAAATCCGCCGAAGCTCTGCCCCAACACCGACCAAGGCGCCGAGCCCAGCGTGCGCCTTATGTGCTCGGCGTCCGCCACGATCGAGTCAGCACGAAAATGCGTCAGGTATTCCGCTTGGGCCGCGGCGTTCCCGCGCAGTCTTAGCGACTGGTACTCCACCGGAGTGGACAGGCCAGTTCCACGCTGGTCCAGCATCAGGATACGGAACTCTTTGGCCGCGGCTTTCATCCAGCCGGACAGGGAAGTAACCCTGTTCCCGCGTCCGCCCGGGCCTCCTTGGAGAAACAACAACCACGGCAGGTTTTCGGCCTCTTCCGGAGTGTGCTGCGTGGATGAATATTCGCGCGCGAACACGGTGATGGTCTCGCCGTCGTTGTCCGGCCGGCCATTGCTGGCAGGTGCGTGTACCAACGGCACCGTGAAGTAGTGCTCGACCGTGCGGAGACCACGGAATTCGTGGCGGCCCCGGATCAGGTGACCTTCAACCACCTGCTCTTCGGTCAGTTGGCCTTCAGCCACGAGCGAGGGCCGCGGAGGTCTGGGCCGCGGACGCGCCGTAGGATGCCAGCGCTTCACCGGTCAGCCGGAAAGTGGACCACTCATCCATGGAGTACGCGCCGAGGTTCTTGTAGAAGTTGATGGAAGGCTCGTTCCACTTAAGTACGCTCCACTCGACGCGTGCATAACCGCGTTCGACGGCGGTGGCGGCCAAGTGCTGGAGCAGGGCCTTGCCGTGTCCTTCCCCTCGCGCATCCGGCTCCACATAGAGGTCCTCGAGGTAGATGCCGTGAACTCCCTCCCAGGTGGAGTAATTCAGGAACCACAGGGCGAAGCCCTGAACGGTCCCGGCCGAGTTCTCGGCCATGGTGGCATACACCCGGGGGTTCTCACCGAAAAGTGCGTCCGTGAGCATGGCAGGGGTGTTTTTTACCGCGTCCGGTTCCTTTTCATAGATCGCCAGATCATGGATCATGCGCAGGATCGCGGGGATGTCTTCAACGGTTGCAGGACGGATTACACTCATGCACCGAGCTTACTAGGGCAAGCCGAAGGGCAAGCCGGCGCAACTCACCACCAAGCAAGCGCGGACGAACCGTAGCTGACCGGCGGTTTAGTGAAGGCGAGCTGGACGCCGTCGACAAGAAGGGGAGGCCCGACGAAGCGTAGACGGCCGTAGTGGCTATCCAGGAAGTGGTACTCCGGCTCAGGCATACTTTCAGCCGGGACGGAACAATTGGCCGGTGTCAGGCGATAGAGTTCCTCGGCTGTGCGCGCCAACGACAGTCGAGCAGCGCCCCCCACCCCAGTGACGAGCCTTTCCGCCAACAGAGCCAGCACCGCAGCGGCCAAGCCGTAGCCCGTGGCGTGGTCAAGGGCTTGGACGGGCAGCGCTCCGGGCCTCCAGCCGTTTTTAGCTTCCGTTCCGTACTGGGCCGCGATTCCGCAGGCCGCCTGCACCAGGCTGTCAAAACCACGGCGTCCGTCCCATGGGCCACCACGGCCCCAGGCGCTCAATGTCGCAACCACGGTTCCGTGGTTCCGGGACATCAGGGAGTCCGGGTCCAATCCGAAACGCTGCAATGCGCCATCGCGATATCCGCTCACCACGACGTCGGCAGAGGCCACAAGTGCCTGCACCCGTTCCACAACGCGATCGTCGCGGAAGTCAGCCACCGTGCTGCGCTTGTTGAATCCTGAATCAATGAACGCATCAGGCAGTTCAGGGATGGAGGGGGGATCGATGCGGAGGACGTCTGCGCCCAATGCAGCAAGGACGCGGGTAGCCGTGGGGCCGGCGATGACCCGGGTCAAGTCCAAGACTTTGAGGTGCGCCAGCGGTGTCATGGGGTCTGTTGACGGAAGCCACGACGACGGGCGATGCTCCCCGGATTTCGGTGGAGGGATGAAACTGATCCAGGGCCCGGAGCGTGCCGCTTGGTACATCGGGCTCATGAGCCATTCCCTGCGTGTCCGTACAGCAGCGGCTACACCACCGGCCGCCACAATGGCGTGCTCTGCATCCACCGCTGCCTGGGACAGCAGGGCGCGCACCACACCTTCAGGGTCCGAGGCACCAACTGCGGCCATCAAGGCGGCGGCGTGGTGCGGGTAATTGGCATGGAGCCGGATCCAGCCGTCTAAGGTTTGCCGGAATCCTGACATGGGTCCAAAGCTCTGTGGCTCTCGCCCGTCAACTCGCAGGTGTGCCAGCGAATTGAAGGCAGCCGAGGCCGCAGAGGACGAGACCGTGTACCTTTCCGCCGCGCCGGTCAGGGCGTCCAGTGCGGTTGCGGTGGCCTGCACGGCACCCAAGGCAAGACCTTCGACGTCGAGCGGTCCATCCCACCAGCGTCGCGGACCTGCAACCGGCGCCGGTGGCTGCCCATCAAGGGCAGCCAACTGGCGGAGACTGGCGGTGAGGTCCGGAACTGAAGCCACAGCTCTGGTCCTAGAGCCTGTTCACGTCCGTGACGCGGACTGCTGCCGTTCCGGTTTCATCGGAGGCAGCCAGGTCGATTTCCGCGGAGATTCCCCAGTCATGGTTGTGGGCTGGGTCGTCGAAGATTTGGCGGACCTTCCAGATGCCGGGTTCTTCGGTGATGATCAGGAGCCCGGGCCCCCGGGCATCGGGACCGGTGCCAATGTCGTCGTGTTCGTCGAAATAGTCGTCCAGGACTTCTTCCCAACGCTCGGCGTCCCAGCCGGCCTCGGCATCCAGTTCACCCAAGGCGGCCGAATCCTCGTCCGCGAAGAGCTCCACCCTGCGGAACATTTCGTTCCTGACCATCACCCGGAATGCCCGGGCATTGGACGTCAGGGACGGCGGCAGCGGCGGCGGAGCATCGTGCGGAGTGGGGGTGAGGCCGGAAGTGAGCTCTTCCCATTCGTCCAACAGGCTGGAGTCCACTTGGCGCACCAGTTCACCCAGCCATGCAATAAGGTCCTCAAGGTCCTCGCGGAGCAAGTCTTGGGGGACGGTCTGCCTGAGGGCGCGGTAGCCGTCAGCGAGGTATCGCAACACGATGCCCTCGGAGCGGGCCAGGCCGTAAAACTGGACAAACTCGCCGAAGTTCATGGCGCGCTCGTACATATCCCGGATGATCGATTTCGGTGCCAGCTCGAAGTCTCCCACCCAAGGCGCGGCTTTCCGGTAGACCTCGAACGCCTCGCCGAGTATCTCCGCCAAGGGCATGGGGTAGGTGACCTCGTCCAGCAGGGCCATGCGTTGGTCGTACTCCATACCCTCGGCCTTCATTGCCGCCACGGCCTCGCCGCGTGCTTTCTTCTGTTGGGCCGAGAGTATCTGACGTGGCTTTTCCAGTGTGGATTCGATGACCGAAACAACGTCAAGGGCATACGACGGCGACTCCGGGTCCAAGAGCTCGAGCGCGGCCAAAGCGAAAGGCGAAAGGGGCTGGTTGAGGGCGAAGTTTGCTTGCAGGTGCACTGTCAGCCGCACAGACCGGCCCTCGGCGTCGCGCTCATCGTCCGGGATGCGTTCCACAACCCCCGCGGCCAGGAGTTCCCGGTAGATTCCGAGTGCCTTCTTCATCAGCTTCAACTGGGCCGGACGGCTTTCATGGTTTTCAGTGAGCAAGCGGCGCGCTGCGTGGAAGGGGTCTCCGGGCCGTTCCGTGAGGTTCAGCAGCATGGCGTGGGAAACGGAGAAGCTGGAGGTGAGGGGATCCGGGACGGACTCCACCAGTCTCTTAAACGTAGGTTCGCCCCAGGACACAAAGCCCTCTGGCGGCTTCTTCTTGACCACTTGCCGGAGCTTCTTCTGGTCATCGCCGAACTTGGCAGTGGCCTTGGCTATGGCTTTGGTGTTTTCCACCACGTGCTCCGGCGCCTGCACCACCACCGTGCCCGCGGTGTCGTAACCCGCCCTGCCGGCACGGCCGGCAATTTGGTGGAACTCACGGGAGTTGAGCACCCGGGTGCGTACGCCGTCGTACTTGCTCAATGCCGTGAGCAGCACGGTTCGGATGGGGACGTTGATGCCCACACCCAAAGTGTCGGTACCGCAAATCACTTTCAGGAGGCCGGCCTGTGCAAGCTGTTCCACCAAGCGCCGGTACTTCGGCAGCATGCCGGCGTGATGCACGCCTATGCCGTGCCGGACCAGCCTGTTGAGGGTCTTGCCGAACCCGGCGGCGAAGCGGAAACCCGCGATGAGCTCGGCGATCCGGTCCTTTTCGTCCCGGCTGCACATATTGATGCTCATCAGGTTCTGGGCGCGCTCGATCGCTTCGGCCTGACTGAAATGCACCACATAGACCGGCACCTGCTTGGTGGCGAGAAGTTCTTCCAACGTCTCGTGGACCGGGGTCAGGTGGTAGTAGTAATGGAGCGGAATGGGTCGTTCAGCTGAGCTGACAGTAGTTGTTGCGCGCCCCGTGAGCTCGGACAGTCCTGCTTCGAACCGGGATACGTCCCCGAGGGTGGCGGACATTAACAGGAATTGGGCCTGTGGCAGTTCCAGCAGCGGTACTTGCCACGCCCAGCCGCGCTGCGGATCAGAGTAGAAATGGAATTCGTCCATGATCACAACGCCCAGTTCCGCTGCAGCGCCCTCGCGCAAGGCAATATTGGCCAGGATCTCGGCCGTGCAACAGATGATGGGCGCGTCTTGGTTAACCCCTGAGTCTCCCGTAATCATGCCAACGTTTTCCGCCCCAAAAATCTCGCAGAGGGCAAAGAACTTTTCCGATACCAATGCCTTGATCGGTGCGGTGTAGTAGCTGCGACGGCCGCGGGACATTGCTTCGAAGTGGGCGGCTATAGCTACCAGGGATTTACCCGAGCCGGTGGGGGTGGCGAGGATGACGTTGGCACCTGAGGCAAGCTCCATGATGGCCTCGTCCTGGGCTGGGTAAAGCTGCAGCCCCCGGCTTTCGGTCCATTCCACAAAACGCGTGTATATCTCGTCGGGCCCAAGGGAATCGGCATCGGCGGAACCGGGAAGCTGCTCAAGAAGTTTCATTGGTTTCCAGCTTAGTGCCCGCACGGTTTAGGCTCAGCCCAAGAGTGATGGGTGAGCGAGGGGGCTTTTCGTGAAATGGGATCCGGCCGTTTACAGGCAGTTCGGCGATCATCGGGACCGGCCGTTCCATGACCTCCTTGCCCGGGTAGGGGCGGACCGGCCGCACACGGTGGTGGACCTCGGATGCGGTACCGGCCACCTGACTGCCACTTTGGCTGCCCGCTGGCCGGATGCCCGGATTGTCGGGGTGGATTCCTCGGAGGAGATGCTTTCCAAGGCCCGGGCCGATGCGGCCGTGACCCGCTACGTGGAATTTCAACTGGGTGATATCTCGGAGTGGGAGCCCGATGCAGAGACCGACGTGGTGGTGACCAACGCCGCGCTCCAGTGGGTACCGGGACACGAAAAGATGCTGGCGGACTGGTTGCAGGCGCTGAAGCCAGGCGCTTGGTTCGCCCTTCAGGTGCCGGGCAATTTCACCTCCCCATCGCATGTCTTGATGCGGCGGCTCGCCGAGTCCGCCCGATGGCGAACACGCTTGGGTGGGGTGCTGAGGCACGATGGCGCTGTTGCCGCCCCGTCCGATTACCTTGGCATCATGCTCGACGCCGGATGCGAGGCTGACGCTTGGGAAACCACCTACCAGCAACTGTTGCCCGGGGAGAACCCCGTCCTTGAATGGGTGCGGGGGACTGGGCTGCGGCCTGTCCTCGCTGCCTTGACGGGGGAGGAAGCCGCAGAGTTCGAACAGGAATACTCAGAGCTGCTCCGGGATGCGTACCCGGCCACAGCGCACGGAACGGTGTTCCCGTTCCGGCGCATCTTCGCAGTGGCCCGTAAGGGCTCATGAGCATGTCGGGTGGTAGACCCTTGTTCCAGACCGCCGTCTTGTCCCGGGCCGCCGTCGCTGGTCTAATTCTTGGCATGGATGAAGGTAGTTTCGTGCCGCCGCAGGGCGGGTCCGCGTCAAGGCCGGGCCGGGGCCCGCGATGAGCCCGGCGGACGATTTCCCGGGCACATGGCGCCCAAACTCCAGCAGTGCGGTCGCCCTCTTTGACCAACTGAGGCTTCGCATTATCGAGCTGGTCGACTCCGGGGTGCTTGCCGTCGGCGCCAAACTGCCTCCGGTGCGGAACCTCGCCGGCGCGTTGGACGTGGCGCCGCATACGGTTGCCCGCGCCTACAAGGAATTGGAGGCTGCCGGCGTCGTCGCTACCCGGGGCCGCAATGGAACCATCGTGTGCCCGAGGGATGACCGTTGGGGCGCGCTGGCAAGTGTTGCCGCTGAATACGCTGCGGCGTCCAAAGCCCAAGGTGCCTCCTTTGCCGAAGCAGTCCAACTCCTGGCAGCCGCCTACGATGCGGACTGATCCCGGCCGATGCGGACCCGTACCCGCCAGTAGCGTGTGAGGAACGACATGGAAATTCGAAGAAGTTTTCGATTAGCATTGGTAGGTGCCCAAAGCCTTAGCTGACGATACAGCCCTCGAATCCCTCACCAGCGTTTCCGTTGTTGCCGAAACCAAGCCCTCCCGGCCGGACCTGTCCCGCTTGGTGGTCAAGGGTGCTCGGGAACACAACCTGCGCAATGTGGATCTGGATCTGCCCCGGGACGCCATGATCGTGTTTACGGGCCTCTCCGGTTCAGGTAAATCTTCCTTGGCGTTCGACACGATCTTTGCTGAAGGGCAGCGCCGGTACGTCGAGTCCCTGTCCGCCTACGCGCGCCAGTTCCTGGGCCAGGTAGACAAACCGGACGTCGATTTCATCGAAGGCCTGTCGCCCGCTGTGTCGATCGACCAGAAGTCAACGAGCAAGAACCCCCGCTCCACGGTGGGGACAATCACGGAGATCTACGACTACATGCGGTTGCTCTGGGCCCGCGTCGGCCGCCCGCACTGCCCCGTGTGTGGCGAGCCCATCAGCAAGCAAACTCCGCAGCAGATCGTCGACCAACTCCTGGAACTGGAGACGGGCACGCGTTTCCAGGTGCTGGCGCCGGTGGTTCGTGGGCGCAAGGGCGAATTCGTTGAGCTCTTCAAGGAGCTGACGGCCAAGGGGTACTCCCGCGCCCGCGTGGATGGGGAGCTTATCCAACTCAATGATGCTCCCAAGCTCGGAAAGCAGTTCAAGCACACCATCGAGGTTGTGGTGGACCGCTTGGTGGTCAAGGAGGGAATCAGCCAGCGGCTCACGGATTCCGTGGAAACAGCACTGGGCCTGGCAGAAGGCCGCGTCCTGGTTGAATTCGTTGATGTCGACGCCGATGACCCCGCCCGTATCAGGGCCTTCTCGGAAAACCTGGCGTGCCCTAACGAACACCCGTTGGCCATTGACGAAATCGAGCCCCGCTCCTTCTCATTCAACAATCCCTTCGGCGCTTGTTCGGCGTGCAGTGGCATCGGGACCAAGCTGGAAGTGGACGAGGAACTGATTATCCCCAACCCTGAGCTTTCACTCGGGAGGGGCGCCATTGCGCCATGGGCGCTCGGAACAGCCACCACCGAATACTGGACCAGGCTCCTGGAAGGGCTGTCCCACGAGCTCGGCTTTTCCATGAAGACCCCGTGGGAGAAGCTCTCCAAGGATGTGCGGAACACGGTTCTTCACGGCAAGGACCACAAGGTTGTTGTCCAGTACAAGAACCGTTTTGGCCGCGAACGTAAATACAGCACCGGATTCGAAGGCGCCATCCAGTACGTGCACAGGAAGCACGGCGAAACCGATTCGGACTGGGCCCGGGACCGCTACGAAGAATACATGCGGCAGGTACCGTGCCCCGCATGCAACGGCGCGCGCCTCAACCCGGCGTCGTTGTCAGTGCTCATCAACGGCAAGTCCATCGCTGAGGTCGCAGCATTGCCTATGCGGGATTGTGCGGCTTTCCTGGGCGGCTTGACACTTACGGACAGAGAGGCCCAGATTGCCAACCAAGTCCTGAAGGAAATTCAAGCGCGGCTTACCTTCCTTCTCGACGTCGGTTTGGAGTACCTGAACCTTGAACGGTCATCGGGAACCTTATCCGGCGGTGAGGCACAGCGCATCCGGTTGGCTACCCAGATCGGGTCTGGACTTGTGGGTGTCCTCTACGTCCTGGACGAACCGTCCATCGGGTTGCATCAGCGCGACAACCGTCGGTTGATCGAAACCTTGACCAGGCTCCGGGACCTCGGCAATACGCTGATTGTTGTCGAGCACGATGAAGACACCATCCACGAGGCGGACTGGATCGTTGACATCGGCCCCGGCGCCGGTGAGCACGGTGGTCAAGTAGTGCACTCAGGCACCTACAAGGACCTCCTGGCCAACACGGAGTCCTTGACGGGTGACTACCTGTCCGGCCGGCGTCGAATCGAGATTCCCGCCAAGCGTCGCAAATACGACAAAAAGCGTGAGTTGAAGGTGATCGGGGCCAAGGAGAACAACCTCGACAACGTTGATGCCACGTTCCCGCTGGGGCTCTTCACCGCCGTGACAGGAGTCAGTGGCTCCGGTAAGTCCACGTTGGTCAATGAAATCCTGTACAAGGTTCTCGCCAATAAGCTCAACGGTGCCAAGCAGGTAGCGGGCCGCCACCGGAGCGTTGCCGGCCTCGAACACCTGGACAAAGTAGTGCACGTCGACCAAAGCCCCATTGGACGTACCCCACGGTCCAACCCGGCCACGTACACGGGAGTCTTTGACAACATCCGCAAACTGTTTGCTGAGACCACAGAGGCGAAGGTCCGGGGATACTTGCCCGGTCGCTTCTCCTTCAACGTCAAGGGCGGACGCTGTGAGGCCTGTTCGGGCGACGGCACGCTGAAGATCGAGATGAACTTCCTCCCCGATGTCTACGTCCCCTGTGAAGTGTGCCACGGGGCCCGGTACAACCGGGAGACCCTTGAGGTTCATTACAAGGGGAAGACCATTGCGGACGTCCTCAACATGCCCATCGAAGAAGGCGCTGAGTTCTTTGCAGCGTTCACTCCGATTGCCCGGCACTTGAAGACGTTGGTGGACGTGGGCCTGGGTTACGTCCGGCTTGGGCAGCCCGCTACCACCCTCTCCGGCGGCGAGGCGCAGCGCGTCAAGCTCGCTGCGGAACTTCAGAAGCGCTCCAATGGTCGCAGCATCTACGTTTTGGATGAGCCCACAACCGGCCTGCACTTTGAGGACATCCGGAAGTTGCTGATGGTTCTCCAAGGCTTGGTGGACAAGGGCAACACGGTCATCACCATTGAACACAACCTGGACGTGATCAAGTCCGCCGACTGGATCGTGGATCTGGGACCTAACGGCGGTTCGGGCGGTGGCAAAATTGTCGCAACCGGCACCCCGGAACAAGTAGCAAAGTCAGCAGATAGCCACACGGCTGCGTTCTTGGCCGAAATTCTGGGATAAGAACAAAACGCTGCCCCTGTTTTTCGCCAAAGGAATATCTGCGGAGACCGAAGTATTCCGGTAGCGGCATGCGAGTTTCAAGCATGCCGCTACTCGTGAGAAACTAAGCCGGTGACTCAAACAATGGTGCCCGTAATATTCGATCTGGACGGCACCCTCGTCGATCCAGCCGGCGGTATTACGGGAGGAATAGCGGCGGCCCTCGAAGAGCTGGGCCTACCGGTTCCGCAGCAATCCGTTTTGAATTCCATGGTGGGACCGAAACTGAGCGATTCCTTGCTCCATCTGGCCAATGTGCCCGTCGAATTAGTGGATGAGATCATCGCGCGCTATCGGGTCCACTACAGGCAGTACGGAATACCCCAGAGCACGCTGTACCCCGGGGTATACGACCTCCTTGAGTCCTTTGCACGCGCTGGACGTCCGGTGGCCGTAGCCACCCAAAAGCCACAAGCACTGGCCCGGCTCGTCCTGGAGCACCACGGAATTGCCCGCTTCTTCGTGACAATCCAAGGCGCCGCGGATGACGAGTCCGTGGCCGCCAATTCGGCGCCAGGCAAGGTCGAGATAGTTGCCGCAGCATTGGCGGGCCTCAACCCCCAAACAGCTGTGATGGTGGGGGACCGGCACCAGGACGTCGCAGGAGCGATGGCGAACGGCTTGGATTGCATCGGTGTGAGCTGGGGGTTCGCCCCCGATGGTGAACTTGTGGAAGCCGGAGCGGTCGCCGTCGTCGACACGGCGCTGGAACTGCGGCGAGCCATCGAAGAATTGGACGCTGTCCGAGTGGCGGCCTTGAGCGAGGTGCACAACGATGGCAGTCTTTGATGCGATTCGGTGGACCACCCGCGGATTGGTCTCCTCCACCTGCCGCCCCACTGTCATCGGACTGGAGAACGTCCCCCAAGAAGGTCCGTTCATCGTCGCACCCAACCACCTGTCGTTTTTGGACAGTGTGATCGTGCAGGCTCTCATGCCGCGCCCTGTTGCCTTCTTTGCCAAGGCCGAGTACTTCACCACCAAGGGCATTAAGGGCGCCGTCATGAAGTCCTTCTTCGAGGCGGTCGGGTCCATTCCCGTTGAACGTGGTGAGCAGGCCGCGAGCGTGCAGGCGTTGAAGACGCTCCTGGATATTCTGGAGTCCGGGAAAGGGATCGGTATCTACCCCGAGGGCACCCGGTCTCGCGACGGAATCCTTTACCGCGGGCGCACCGGCGTCGGTTGGCTCGCCCTGACCACGGGAGCGCCCGTCATTCCGGTAGGCCTTATCGGCACCGAGAAGCTCCAGCCTGCGGGGAAGAACGCCGTCCGCCCGCAGCACTTCACCATGAAAGTTGGCGAACCGCTGTACTTCGAGAAGACCGGTCCGGACCACTCGTTGCCGGCCAGGCGCGAAGTGACGGACAAGATCATGGACGCCATCGCCTCGCTCAGCGGACAGGATAGGTCCACGAGCTACAACCAGAGCAAAACGGTCGACTAATGCCCCTCGCCGGGGACTACTAGACTGGAACCGTGGCAGATCCAGCAAGTTACCGACCCCAAACGGGGGAAATTCCCACCACTCCAGGCGTCTACAGGTTCCGCGATCCCCACGGTCGGGTCATCTATGTGGGAAAGGCCAAGAACCTTCGGTCACGGCTGAACTCATACTTCGCCAACCCCGCCGGTCTTCTGCCTAAGACCCACGCCATGGTCCACGCTGCCAGCAGTGTTGAGTGGACGGTGGTAGGCAGTGAGCTCGAATCACTCCAGCTGGAATACACCTGGATCAAAGAGTTCAAGCCCCGCTTCAACGTGGTTTTCCGGGATGACAAGACGTATCCGTACCTCGCCGTCACCATGGGGGAGAAGTTCCCTCGGGTACAGGTCATGCGCGGTGAGCGGAAGAAGGGCACCAAGTATTTCGGTCCCTATACCGCCGGAGCCATCCGCGAAACCATGGACACGCTGCTACGGGTATTCCCCGTCCGCAGCTGCAGCGCAGGGGTTTTCAAGCGGGCGAACGCCAGTGGACGCCCGTGCTTGCTGGGGTATATCGACAAATGCTCTGCTCCTTGCGTTGGCCGGGTAACTCCCGAAGAGCACCGCGATCTTGCGGAGGACTTTTGCTCCTTCATGGGCGGTGAGGCCAAGCGCTTCATCAGCCGGCTGGAGAAGGACATGGCCGCAGCGGTAGCGGAGCTCGACTACGAACGCGCCGCCGGCCTCCGGGATGACATCATCGCCCTGCGAAAGGTCTTCGAACGGAACGCCGTGGTTCTTGCCGAGGATACGGACGCCGACATCTTCGCTTTGCATGAAGACGAACTTGAAGCCTCTGTCCAGGTTTTCCATGTCCGAGGCGGACGGGTCCGTGGCCAACGGGGCTGGGTGGTGGAGAAGGTGGAGGATGTCACGACGCCGGAACTCATCGAGCACTTGCTGCAGCAGGTATATGGGGAAGACAGCGAAGTCCAAGGCCGTCTCCCCCGGGAAGTGCTGGTGCCTGAAAACCCGAGCAACCATGAGGAATTGATGGAGTGGCTTAGCGGGTTGCGGGGTGCCAAAGTGGACATTCGGGTGCCCCAACGCGGGGATAAGGCCGCTTTGATGTCAACCGTGAGAGACAACGCCGAGCAGGCATTGAAATTGCACAAGACGCGCCGCGCCGGTGACATCACCGTGCGTTCGGTGGCTCTGCAGGAACTGCAGGAAGCCCTGGAGCTGCCTGTTCCGTTGTTGAGGATCGAGTGCTACGACATCTCCCACGTCCAAGGAACCAATGTGGTGGCGTCCATGGTGGTGGTGGAGGACGGGCTGCCCAAAAAGTCGGATTACCGGAAGTTTTCCATCACAGGCCCAGCGGCTTCAGATGACACCGCGGCCATGCACGACGTACTGACGCGTCGGTTCAGGCACTACTTGACTGACAAGGCAGCACAAGTTCCGGTCGTGTCCGGCGAGATCGTGAACCCCACGCGGGCAGGCGCCCAGAGCGCTACGGAAGTTTCGACGTCGGACCCCTCCATGCCCGCGCCGAAGGCCAAGTTTGCCTATCCGCCCAACCTGGTGGTGGTTGACGGTGGCCAACCCCAGGTAAACGCCGCGGCCCGTGCCCTTGCCGAGCTGGGGATCGACGACGTGTACCTGGTGGGCCTCGCCAAACGGCTCGAAGAGGTCTGGCTGCCCAACAGCGATTTCCCCGTCATTTTGCCGCGGACGTCCCAGGGACTGTACTTGCTCCAGCGCATCCGGGATGAGGCCCACCGCTTCGCCATCACGTTCCACCGGCAAAAGCGTGGCAAGGCCATGACGGTGTCGGCTTTGGACGGTGTGCCGGGGCTCGGCGAAGCGAAACGCAAGGCGTTGATTGCCCAATTTGGGTCCCTCAAAAAGATCAAAGCAGCGTCCGTTGCCGAGCTCACCTCCGCGAAAGGCATCGGGCCTACCTTGGCCGCGGCAGTCCTCGAGCACCTTGGATCCAGTGATGAAGCCGACGATGTCGTTCCAGCGGTCAACATGACCACCGGCGAAATCCTCGAATCTTAGCTAGGGTAAGAAATCTTAGCTAGGGTAAGAACCTGGCCAGTGGAGACCACAGGCCAGGGCGTCATGCCATGTCAGAAGGCGGTACAAGCTGCAAACGATCACTTCCGATGAAACGGGGACAACTGATGGATGAGGCAACGGCCGGATTCGGTGCCGAGCAGGAGGACCTCACACCAGTGAAGCCGCCGGAGGCACAGCTTTTGGTGGTGACCGGGATGTCCGGGGCAGGACGAAGCACCGCCTCTGACGCCCTGGAGGACCATGGCTGGTACGTGGTGGACAACCTGCCCCCGCAGATGCTGGGGACGTTGGCAGAGATCGTTTCCCATGCGCCAAAGTCGATTCCCAAGCTCGCCGTCGTGGTCGACGTCCGGAGCAAGGATCTCTTCACCGATATCCAAACCGCGTTGGGCGCCTTGAGCGCCAGCGGAGTCTCCTTCCGTGTCCTGTTCCTCGACGCCAACGACGAAGTCCTGGTGCGCCGGTTCGAACAGGGCCGGCGGCCGCACCCGCTGCAGGGTGGAGGCCGGATTCTCGATGGCATCGGAGTGGAGCGCGAAGTCCTCCGCGAACTGCGCGAGCATGCGGACGTCGTCTTGGACACGTCGGACTTCAACGTCCATGGACTTGCCACGGCCATCACGGAGCTCTTCAGCGACACGGGGCCGGTGACGCTGCGGTTGAACGTCATGAGCTTCGGCTTTAAGTACGGCTTGCCGGTGGATGCGAACTTTGTGGCGGACGCACGTTTTATCCCGAATCCGCACTGGGTTCCGCAGCTTCGTCCGCACACAGGACTGGATGCCGATGTCAGCGCGTACGTTCTGGGTGCTGATGGTGTCCAGGAATTCGTGGACCGCTACGTGCAGGCGCTGGAGCCCGTCCTTGACGGCTACCGCCAGGAAAACAAGCATTACGCCACCTTGGCTGTCGGTTGTACCGGCGGCAAACACCGTTCCGTGGCGGTCGCCGTCGAACTGTCCAAACGGCTCGCCCAATTTCCGCGCGTGACGGTGACCACCGCGCACCGCGACCTGGGACGCGAGTAGTGGGTGTCCTGACCGGGCCGCTGCCGCTTATCCCTCCGAAGGGCGTGCCCGGCAGCCAGCAGAAGAAGAGTCCCTCGGTGGTCGCCTTGGGCGGCGGCCACGGACTGGCCGCCTCCTTGTCTGCCCTCCGGTTGTTGACTTCCGAATTGACGGCCATCGTCACAGTAGCGGACGACGGCGGCTCTTCCGGCCGCTTGCGGGACGAGTACGGCGTCCTGCCGCCGGGGGACCTGCGGATGGCGCTGAGTGCGCTCTGTGACGACACCGACTGGGGCCGAACGTGGCGGGACGTGATGCAGCACCGGTTCGACACAGGCTCTGCCAAGGGCGGATCGTTGGATCACCACGCGATGGGCAACTTGCTCATTGTTACGCTCTGGGAGCTCTTGGGCGATGCAGTTGCGGGCCTCAAGTGGGCGGGTGCCCTGTTGGGTGCGCGCGGTCAGGTTCTTCCGATGTCCAGCGTGCCCCTGACTATTGAGGGGCACGCCCGGGTGGACTTGGGCGACGGGCGGCACGAGCTTCAGCTGGTCCGCGGCCAGGCCAAGTGCGCGGTCGCCGGAAAGCTGGAGGACGTGCGGCTGCTTCCAGAGGACGCGCCTGCCTGCACGGAGGCTTTGACGGCCATCGAATTGGCGGACTGGGTGATCCTGGGACCGGGTTCGTGGTATACGTCGGTGCTTCCGCACCTCCTCCTGCCCGAACTCCGGCAGGCACTCGGTGACACCGCGGCCAAGCGGTGCTTGACCATGAACCTCGACGTCGAAACCAAAGAGACATCCGGCATGACTGCGGCGGATCATTTGGACGTTTTACGCCGGTATGCACCGGAGTTCAGCGTCGACGTCGTCCTGGCTGATCCTGCCGCAATCCAGGATCTCAAGGCTTTCGAGAAGGCCGCCGGGATGATCGGTGCCGAGGTGGTGTTGGGTAGAGTAGGGGCGTCGAGGCGCCGCCCCGTCCATGATCCACTGCTGTTGGCAGCGGCGTACCACGATATTTTTGGGAACAGTTAGGAACACGCGATGGCACTTACTGCGTCGGTCAAGGACGAACTGTCCCGGCTGGACATCAAAAAATCCTCGGTCCGAAAGGCTGAGGTTTCGGCAATGCTGCGGTTTGCGGGCGGATTGCATATCATTTCGGGGCGCATCGTGATCGAGGCCGAAGTCGACCTGGCTTCCACCGCCCGCCGCCTCCGGGCGGCCATCGCCGAGGTTTACGGCCACCAGAGCGAAATCATTGTTGTCTCAGGAGGCGGACTGCGGCGGGGTAGCCGCTACGTGGTCCGGGTGGTGCGTGATGGCGAGGCGTTGGCACGCCAGACAGGGCTCCTGGATGGACGCGGGCGCCCGGTACGCGGGCTGCCGTCCGTGGTGGTTAACGGTTCGGCGGCCGATGCAGAGGCCGTTTGGCGCGGTGCGTTCCTGGCCCACGGCTCCCTCACGGAACCGGGACGTTCCTCCTCCTTGGAAGTCACGTGTCCTGGTCCTGAATCGGCTCTTGCTTTGGTAGGGGCTGCGCGGCGGCTCGGCATCCAGGCCAAGGCACGGGAAGTGCGCGGCGTGGACCGCGTTGTGATCCGTGACGGTGACACGATCGCAACCCTCCTGACACGGATGGGCGCCCATGACGCGCTGATGGTTTGGGAAGAGCGTCGGATGCGTAAGGAAGTCCGGGCCACTGCCAACCGCCTTGCCAATTTCGACGACGCCAACTTGCGCCGCTCTGCCCAAGCGGCTGTTGCAGCGGGCGCCAGGGTGGACCGGGCCCTTGAGATTTTGGGCGACGACGTTCCGGACCACCTCAAGTACGCCGGAGAATTGCGGGTGGCCCACAAGCAGGCGAGCTTGGACGAATTGGGACGGCTCGCCGATCCGCCGATGACCAAGGACGCCATCGCCGGCCGGATCCGGAGGCTGTTGGCCATGGCAGACAAGAGAGCAATTGATCTTGGCATCCCGGGTACGGAGGCAAATGTGACTCCGGAAATGATGGACGAGTAGACCCCACCCATAGAATCGGAGAGGTGCGGAGGAAATACTGCGACGCCGCGGTCGGTTGTCCCCGTTGGCGGCGGAGAAGGTTTCTTCCCCAGGGTTTCCTGCCGGTTCGCCGGTTGGATGAACACAACGAGAGTTACCAACCCGGACTTCGGTCCACAACATTGGAGGATTTCGTGACAGAGTACGTTCTGCCGGAACTTGGCTACGATTACGCAGCACTTGAGCCGAACATCTCGGCAAGGATCATGGAGCTGCACCACAGCAAGCACCACGCTGCCTACGTTGCAGGCGCCAACAATGCACTTGCCCAGCTCGCAGAAGCCCGCGACAAGGGTGACTTCGCGAACATCAACCGTCTGTCCAAGGACCTTGCGTTCCACACCGGTGGACACATCAACCACACGGTCTTCTGGAACAACATCTCCCCGGACGGCGGGGACAAGCCGGAAGGCGAGCTCGCAGCTGCGATCGATGACGCCTTTGGCTCCTTCGACGCTTTCCGTGCACAGTTCAGCGCTGCGGCGCTGGCGCTGCAGGGGTCCGGCTGGGCCTTCCTGGCATACGAACCCATTGGCGGCAACCTGGTCATCGAACAGCTTTACGATCAGCAGGGCAATGTTGCAGTGGGCACCACTCCGTTGCTCATGCTCGACATGTGGGAGCACGCCTTCTACCTGGACTACGTCAACGTCAAGGCAGATTACGTCAAGGCTTTCTGGAACATCGCCAACTGGGCCGACGTCGCCAAGCGTTTCGAGGCTGCCCGCACCAACGCCACGGGCCTCATCGTTCTGTAGCTGGTGAGGCCGCATTCACGCAGATGTAACAAAAGTCACTATTTGCGCGAATTTGGACCGAATGCTGAAAAGCCTGCCCCCGCAGTTGCGGGGGCAGGCTTGGTTAAACGTAAGATGGATCACGGAAGGCGGTTAGCCTTCAGCAATGTGGCTGGTCGCCCTCCGATCTGATAATCACCTCTGCCCAAAGACGTGCGGGGTCTGTTAGTTGGAAATGTTTATCCGACTCACTAGGCGTGCTTGCAAGAGCACCAAGGAGATTGACACATAGTGACCACCCGAATTGGTATCAACGGCTTCGGCCGCATCGGCCGTAACTACTTCCGCGCAGCGCTGGCCCAGGGCGCAGACCTTGAGATCGTCGCCGTCAACGACCTCACCAGCCCCGAGACCCTCGCCCACCTCCTCAAGTACGACTCCGTCGGTGGCCGCTTGGCCCAGACGGTGGAAGTTACGGACGGAAACCTGGTTGTAGACGGCAAGTCCATCAAGGTTCTCGCTGAGCGCGATCCCGCAAACCTTCCTTGGGGCGAGCTGGGTGTGGACATCGTTATCGAGTCCACCGGCTTCTTCACCAAGGCCGCTGCTGCGCAGAAGCACATCGACGCCGGCGCCAAAAAGGTCCTGATCTCCGCCCCCGCCAGTGGTGAGGACATCACCATCGTCATGGGCGTGAACCACGAGCTCTACGACCCCGCAGCCCACCACATCATTTCCAACGCGTCCTGCACCACCAACTGCCTGGGCCCGCTGGCCAAGGTAGTCAACGACGCCTTTGGCATCGAGCGTGGCTTGATGACCACCATTCACGCTTACACCGCTGACCAGAACCTGCAGGACGGTCCGCACGGCGACCTCCGCCGCGCCCGCGCCGCAGCAATCAACATGGTTCCCACCTCCACCGGTGCCGCCAAGGCCATCGGCCTGGTTCTCCCGGAGCTCAAGGGCAAGTTGGACGGTTACGCCATCCGGGTGCCGGTCCCGACCGGTTCGGCCACCGACCTCACGGTCACGGTGTCCCGCGAAGTTTCCGTTGAGGAAGTGAACGCTGCCCTCAAGGCAGCCTCGGAGTCGGAGCAGTTCGCCGGCATCCTGAGCTACACGGATGCACCGATCGTGTCGTCCGATATCGTTGGTGACCCCGCTTCCTCCATCTTCGACTCGGGCCTGACCAAGGTCATCGGCAACCAGGTCAAGGTCGTCTCCTGGTACGACAACGAGTGGGGTTACTCCAACCGCCTCGTAGACCTCACGGAGCTCGTCGCAGCCAAGCTGGGCTAGGGTAGACACATGACATCTCACACCCTCAACGAACTCATCGCTGAAGGTGTCCGCGGGCGGTACGTTCTGGTCAGAAGTGACCTGAACGTGCCGCTCGACGGCTCTACAGTGACCGATGACGGCCGCATCAAGGCGTCCCTCCCGGTCCTTAAGAAGCTCTCGGACGCCGGTGCCCGTGTGCTCGTAACCGCCCACCTCGGACGCCCCAAGGGCTCCCCTGAGGACAAGTACTCGCTGAAGCCCGCTGTGACCCGCCTCGCTGAACTCGCCGACTTCACGGTGCACCTCGCCGCGGATACGGTCGGAGAATCCGCCAAGGAGCACGCCGCCCTCCTGCAGGATGGGGAGGTGCTCGTCCTTGAGAACGTGCGCTTCGACCCCCGGGAAACTAGCAAGGACGACGCCGAGCGGGGCGCCTTCGCGGACGAACTCGTGGCCCTCACCGGAGACAACGGTGCATTCGTGGACGACGCATTCGGTGCCGTTCACCGCAAGCACGCCAGTGTCTACGACGTCGCGACCCGGTTGCCGTCCTACCAGGGCGATCTCGTGCACACCGAAGTGGAAGTCCTCAGGAAGCTCACCACCGACACCCAGCGTCCCTACGTTGTGGTTCTTGGCGGTTCCAAGGTCTCCGACAAGCTGGCCGTTATCGACAACCTCCTTGGCAAGGCAGACACCATTTTGGTGGGTGGCGGCATGCTGTTCACCTTCTTGGCCGCAGCAGGCCACAAGGTAGCAGGCAGCCTCTTGGAACAAGACCAGATCCCGGTGGTCCAGGACTACCTCGAACGCGCCTCTGCAGCCGGAACGTCTTTCGTGATCCCGACGGATGTGGTAGTCGCCAGCGCCTTTTCCGCCAGCGCGGATCACGAGGTCGTCAAGGCCGATGCTATCGAGGACAGCGCCTTCGGCGCCTCGGGCATTGGCCTGGACATTGGTCCCGAATCCGCGTCCGCATTCGCGGCACAGATCGCCGGGGCCAAGACTGTGTTCTGGAACGGGCCCATGGGCGTGTTCGAGTTCGAGGCCTTCGCAAACGGTACGCGTGCCATTGCACAGGCCTTGACCGAGACGGAAGCCTTCACCGTTGTCGGCGGTGGCGACTCCGCCGCTGCCGTGAGGACCCTCGGCTTCGAAGACTCCCAGTTCGGCCACATCTCAACAGGCGGTGGCGCCAGCTTGGAATACCTTGAAGGCAAGGAACTTCCCGGGCTCAGCGTCCTGGACCGCTAGCAATTTATTGGCCGGCAGGATGCCTTCGCGTCCTGCCGGCTGTGCACACCCCTCAAAACGCATTCATTGGAGCTCATGTGACTACCTCTGCCAACGGCGCATTTGTCCGTAAGCCGTTCATCGCCGGCAACTGGAAGATGAACATGGACCACGTCCAAGGCATCACGTTGCTGCAAAAGCTCGCTTGGACGTTGTCAGACGCCAAGCATGACTACAACCGCGTTGAAGTCGCCGTATTCCCTCCCTTCACCGATCTCCGAGGGGTGCAGACCCTGGTGCAGGGCGATGAGCTGGACGTTGTTTACGGAGGCCAGGACCTTTCCCAGTTCGACTCGGGAGCCTATACCGGAGACATCTCGGGGCAGTTCCTTGGCAAGCTGGGTTGCTCTTACGTCCTCGTGGGCCACAGTGAGCGCCGCACCATCCACAATGAGACCGACGAGGTCCTGAACGCCAAGGTCAAAGCCGCGTTCCGCCACGACGTCGTCCCGGTCCTGTGTGTTGGGGAGGGGCTGGAAGTCCGCCAGGCGGGTACACACGTAGAGCACACCTTGGCCCAGTTGCGTGCCGGCGTGGATGGCCTCACAGCCGAGCAGGCGTCGGAGCTGGTGGTTGCCTACGAGCCAGTGTGGGCCATCGGAACCGGGGAAGTCGCCGGTCCTGAGGATGCACAGGAGATGTGCAACGCCCTCCGTGCCGAGCTCGCCAAGCTTTTCGATGAGAGCGTCGCTGCCAAGACCCGCTTGCTGTACGGCGGTTCCGTCAAGGCAAACAACGCGGCCGCAATCATGGCGGAAAGTGACGTGGACGGATTGCTTGTGGGTGGCGCCAGCCTTGACGCCGCTGAGTTTGCTAACATTGTCAGGTTCGAGAGCCACCTCGTCACGGACTAGTCCGGCTCCCGTTTTCCGCTTCTTCGAAAGGCCGTCGTGGACGTTCTTCAAGTCATTCTGCAGATCCTGCTGGGTATCACCAGCCTTCTGCTGACGCTGCTCATCCTCCTGCACAAGGGGCGTGGCGGCGGTTTGTCCGACATGTTCGGTGGCGGCATGAGTTCGGGGTTGAGTTCGTCCGGTGTGGCCGAGCGAAACCTGAATCGCTTCACCATCATCCTTGGTATCACATGGGGTGTTGTGATCATCGGACTTGGTTTGATCATGCGCTTCTCCTCGGGCGGTACCTCCTAACCACTCGGGTCAGGGGAGGTTCCTTCGGGAGCCTCCCTTTTTTCATGCCGCAAATTGTTTAAACAACGACGCTCCAGCCCGACGCCAGGGCGTCGTGGCTGGAGCGTCGCGTTTTGCTTAGGCGCCTGCCGGATCCTTGCGGACCAACTGCTGGGGGACGCGGGACGCTGCGTTCTCGTCGATGAGCCACAGGGTCCTTGTGCGACCCACGGGACCTGCTGCCGGAACCTGGACGGGGTTGGCGCCAGCCAGCGCCAAGCCAACAGCGCCCGCCTTGTCCTCGCCGGCAACGACCATCCAGATTTCCTGCGCGGTGTTGATGGCGGGGAGCGTCAGTGAAATGCGCGACGGCGGCGGCTTGGGTGAGTTCTCCACCCCGACAACCATCCGATTCTTCTCCCGGATGCCTGCCTGCTCCGGGAAGAGCGAGGCAACGTGCGCGTCCGGGCCTACACCGAGGAGCAGCACATCGAAGCGAGGGAGTTCGCTCGGGGCGTCCGGCCGATCATCGGACATGTCTGCAGCATGCTCTGCTTCCGCTGAGGCTTTCAAGTCGGCAGCATACGCAGCAGCGGCTTGCTCGGAAGTCCCGAAATCATCTGTTGAACCGGGCTGGTGCACGCGGTCCGGGTCTACCGGCAGGTGCGCCAGCAGCGCCTGATGGGCCTGGTAGGTGTTCCTGTCTTCACTGTCAGCGGCGACAAATCGTTCATCCCCCCACCAGAAATTAACCTTGGACCAATCCACCGCGGGTGCTGCCGGAGAGTCTGCTACGGCTTTGAGCGTGCCGATCCCGACGGTTCCACCGGTGAGGACGACGGTCGCCTCCCCATGCTTGTCTTGGACGTCCACCAGCTTGGTGATCAGCCGCGCGGCGATGGCGGCCATGAGGACCTTGGAGTCTGGGTGGATGCTTACTCTTGGCTCAGCGTGCACTGGTCTGGACTCTCCTCTGGCTGGTAAGTGGCAGTCCCATGGTAATCACTTCGCCGAAGACTTCGTCGGGGTCGAGCCTGCGGAGTTCTTCTGCGAGGCAGTCTTTGAGGCTGCGGCGTGGAAGGGTAATCCGTTGCGCGGGCTGTCCGGGCTGGGTCAGTTCCGCTACGGACAGGCCGGGGCGGAAGAGTTGCACGTCGCCGCTGGCACGGGTCAGGCGCACCCTGCGGATGCCGGTGCCGGCTGGGTCGGCCACGATGGTCACGGGGGCTTGTAGCGCCAAGCTAAGCCACGCTGCGAGCAGAAGCGTGCTGGGAGAGTCGGAGGCGCCCTCCACGGCGACGGCGGAGACGGGATCGCCGTCGAACTGGTCGAAGACGGCCGCGAGTTGCATTCGCCAGTTGGTCAGGCGGGTCCACGCGAGGTCGGTGTCTCCTGCCTTGTAGGTGGCCCGGATGTTCTCCAACGCCAGGCGTGGGTCGGGTTCGTTCGCGGAGTCGGTGATCCGGCGGTGTGCGATGCGTCCAATGGACGTTTCGCAGGCGTTTTCCGGGGCGCCGTGAGGCCACCAAGCAACGATCGGCGCGTCGGGCAGCAGCAAGGCAGAGACGAGTGATTCACTTTCGTGTGCCATATGTCCGTGGCCTCGCAAGACGATGACTTCCGAGGCGCCCGCGTCTCCGCCTACCCGGATTTGTGCATCGAGGCGATCCGGACCTTCGGTACCGGCGTCGGCGAGCACGATGATCCGGCAGGGGTGCTCACGGCTGGCCTCGTTGGCGGCCTCGATGGCTTCCTCTTCCAGCCCGGACTTGGTGACCACCACCAGTGTCAGGACACGGCCGAGGGCTATCACACCGCCCTGTTCACGCAAGGACTGGATCTTCTTGGAGATCTTGGAAGTGGTGGTGTCCGGTAGATCTACGATCATGGCCTTCTCCAGGTTCGTCCGTCGCGGGCCAGCAGGGCATCGGCCGAGGCCGGACCCCAACTGCCGGGTGCGTAGGGTTGTGGTTGTTCATCCAGGCCCGCCCAGTATTCCTCGAACGGATCGAGGATCTTCCAGGACAGTTCCACTTCCTGATGCCGTGGAAACAGCGGTGGTTCTCCCAGGAGAACATCAAGGATGAGCCGTTCGTAGGCTTCCGGGCTGGATTCGGTGAAGGAATGGCCGTAACCGAAGTCCATGGTCACGTCACGGACCTCCATCTGCGTACCCGGGACCTTGGAACCGAAGCGGATGGTGGCGCCCTCATCCGGCTGCACACGGATGACCACTGCGTTCTGACCGAAGTCGTCTTCCCCGTGGTCACGGAACAAGAGGTTAGGTGCCCGTTTGAACACCACGGCGATTTCCGTGACGCGGCGGCCCAGTCGCTTGCCGGCACGAAGGTAGAACGGGACGCCGTTCCAGCGGCGGGTGTTGATGTCCACGCGGATGGCCGCGTAGGTCTCCGTCTTGGAGTCGGCCGGGATTCCGTCCTCGTCCAAGTAGCCGAGGACTTCCTCACCGCCCTGCCAGCCACCAGTGAACTGACCACGTGCTGAGTGCGTGGACAGATCATCAGGGAGCTTCACAGCTGCAAGAACCTTTTCCTTCTCAGCCCTCAGGTCACTGGCGTTGAAAGAGATGGGCTCTTCCATCGCCGTCAAGGCCAGCAACTGCAGCAAGTGGTTCTGGATCACGTCACGTGCCGCGCCGACGCCGTCGTAATAACCCGCCCGGCCACCGGTGCCAATGTCCTCGGCCATGGTGATCTGGACGTGGTCCACGTAGTTGGCATTCCACAGTGGTTCGAACAACTGGTTCGCGAAGCGCAGGGCCAGGATGTTCTGGACTGTTTCCTTGCCCAGGTAGTGATCGATCCGGAACACGGCATCGGCCGGGAACACCGATTCGACGATGTCGTTCAGCTGCCGGGCGGACTCGAGGTCGTGCCCGAACGGCTTCTCAATCACCACGCGGCGCCACTGCCCGGGCTTGCCTTCGGCCAGCCCGTGTTTGGAGAGCTGACGGCAGACTTGCTCGAACGCCTTGGGCGGGATGGACAGGTAGAAGCCATGGTTGCCCCGGGTTCCGCGCGTCTCGTCCAGCTCGTCCAGAACGTCGCCCAAGCGCTCGAAAGCGTCGTCGTCGTCGAACTCGCCTTGGACGAAGCGGATACCGGAAGCAAGCTGCTCCCAGACGCCGTCGTCGAACTTTGTCCTGGCGTTGGCCTTGACGTTCTCTTTAACCTCGGCGGCGAAATCAGCGTTGTCCCAATCGCGCCTGCCAAACCCCACCAAAGCGAAGCTTGGCGGCAGGAGGCCACGGTTGGCGAGGTCATACACCGCGGGCATCAGTTTTTTACGGGCAAGGTCCCCGGTGACTCCAAAGAACACCAAGGACGAAGGCCCCGCAATGCGGTTCAGGCGCCGGTCCCGCGGGTCCCGGAGAGGATTGCGTGGGGGAGTGTTCTTCCGGCCGTTTTCAGATTCTGGCATGTTTGGTTCTAAGCCTTAGCTTCCGATTTCGCTGGCCTGGCCGGCCAGAGCAGCGACGACTTCCTGGAGTTGGGCCACGCCAGCGGCACGCTCAGTGAGGTGCAGCCGCAGGACGGGGCGGCCATGACCCTCCAGGACTTGGGCATCACCGGAGGCCTGGGCCGCAATGAGCTGCCCGAAGGTAAACGGACGCTCCGGGATCTCGAGATCCTTGGACGAGGCCGCGGTGACCTGCAGGAAGACGCCGATGGCGGGCCCCCCCTTGTGGAACTGCCCAGTGGAGTGGAGGAACCTGGGGCCCCAACCAAACGTCACCGGACGTCCCGTCACAGCCGCGAGCTCATCGCGGATCCCGGCAAGCGGCGCGTGGGAAATACGGTCAAGGTAGGCCTGAACACTGAGATAGCCGTCGGAACCCAGTTGTCCAAGGAGCGCCTGCACCGCCCCGGACACCGTCGATGCGGAACCGAGCCAGTCACCTCCGCGAACTTCCACGGCACCATCGGTGAAGGCAGCCGGAGTCGGCTCGGGGCGTGCGTCCAGCAAGCCGCGGGCGGCTACCTTCGCAGCCTCGACGTCGGGCTGATCGAACGGATTGATGGCCAGAAGGCGACCGGCAACCGCAGTTGCGAATTCCCAGAGGAACATCTGCGACGCCAGTCCACCAGCGATCGCTACTTCATTCTCGCGAAGTTCGACGTCGGCTTCCGCGCCCACGAGTCGCACCACCAAGACATCCGAGGCGCCGCCGAGGGCTTCAGGCGAGTCCGGACCGGCGACTACCGGGAGCAGGCCGGTGCCGAGCTTGCCCGTGGACTCAGCTATAAGCTGTTCTGCCCAATCAGCGAATCCAACGATTCCGGAGCCGTCCTCGGCGATGACGATCTTGTTGCGCAGCGGCGTGGTCCCGCCGAGTGCACTGCCCAAGGCGAGACCGATGTTGTCTGCCGAATCCTCATTGAGGATCTCCGCAGCTTCCTCAGCCTCGTCCAGGAACGCCTGAATATCCACACCGGCCAGTCCGCAGGGCACGAGGCCGAATGCGGTGAGTGCCGAGAAGCGGCCGCCGACATGAGGGTCAGCGTTGAACACCGCACGGTAGCCTGCCTCGCGGGAGGCTTTGTCCAAGGGAGACCCTGGATCGGTGACAATGACGATCCGGCTCTTGGCATCGATCCCGGCGTCGTTGAACGCTTTCTCGAAGACCCGCCGCTGGGAGTCGGTTTCAACCGTGGAGCCGGACTTGGACGAAACGACAATGGCCGTTTCCGCCAATCGGTCCGCCACAGCAGCACTGACCTGTTCAGGATCCGTGCTGTCCAGGACAGTCAGCTCGACGCCGGCGGTACCGGCAATGACCTCCGGAGCCAGTGAAGAGCCTCCCATGCCGCACAGGACAATGCGGGAGACTCCCTCGGCGCGGAGGGCATCACGAAGTTCCACGATTCCGTCAACCAAAGACTGGGACACGGTGGGAGCTTCCACCCAGCCGAGTCGAATTGCTGACTCGGATTCCGCGTCAGGACCCCACAGGGTGTGGTCCTTGGCAAAAATCCGGGTAGCAATCCTGTCTTCGACCAGGCCGTCGATGTGCTGCGCGATGGCCTGCTGGGCGGCACCGCTGGCGTCGTAGCTGATTGTGCTCATAGTGGGTTAGGAAGCCTTCCGTGCGTTGACCAGTGCACCTTCGACGTCGGCGAGGAGTTCCTTCCATGCGCCGACGAACTTATCGAGGCCCTCGGTCTCGAGCAGCTTGACGACGTCGTTGTAGGAGACGCCGAGCGTTTCGAGGGCATTGAGTGTCTCGTTGGCCTCATCATAGGTGCCGGTAATCGTGTCACCAGTGACTTCGCCGTGATCGAACGTCGCGTCCAAGGTCTTCTCAGGCATGGTGTTGACAACGCCGGCAGCCACAAGCTGCGTCACGTAGAGAGTGTCCGGGTAGGCGGGGTCTTTCACACCGGTGGAGGCCCACAGCGGGCGCTGGGGGAGGGCGCCGGCCTCGGCCAGTACCGCCCACCGCTCCGTGGAGAAGAGTTCCTCGTAGACCTGGTAGGCCAGGCGCGCGTTCGCAACGCCGGCTTTGCCCTTCAAAGCCTTGGCTTCATCAGTGCCGATAGCGTCCAGCCGCTTGTCGATTTCGGTGTCGACCCGGGAGACAAAGAAAGAAGCCACGGAGTGGATCTTGGCGAGGTCGTGGCCGTTTTCCTTGGCCTTCTCGAGACCGGTCTGGAAAGCGTTGATAACCGCGCGGTAGCGCTCCAGGGAGAAGATCAGGGTCACGTTCACGCTGATGCCCTCGGCCAGGGTGGCGGTGATTGCTTCAAGGCCCTCAAGGGTGGCAGGGATCTTGATGTGGACGTTGTCCTTGTTAACCCGTGCGTGCAGCTTCTTGGCCTCGGTGATGGTTCCGGCCGTGTCCCACGCCAGGCGGGGGTCCACCTCAATGGACACGCGTCCATCGACGCCGTTCGTGGCAGCCGCGACCGGGGCGAAAAGATCGCAGGCGTCAGCAACGTCCGTGGTGGTGATCTCAAAGATCGTGTCCTCAACGCTGGCACCGGCCGCAGCCTTCTTGGCGATGGTGTCGTCGTAGTCGGTGCCAGTGGTGATGGCTGCGTGGAAGATGGACGGGTTGGTGGTTACACCCACCACGTTCTTCTCATCGATGAGTTTCTGGAGTGTGCCGGTGTCGAGGCGACCACGGGAGAGATCGTCAAGCCAGATCGAAACGCCGGCGTCGGAGAGCTTCTGTGTGGGAGTGGTAGTCATGTGTTTCTCCTTTTTGGGGGTCTCAGGCCGTCAAGCCGGAGAGGGAGTCTTTGGCAGCGGCAGCAACGGCGTCGGCGGTAATGCCGAATTCCTGGAAAAGCCGCTTGTAGTCAGCCGATGCACCGAAGTGCTCCAATGAAATGGAACGGCCCGAATCTCCAACGAATTCCCTCCAGCCCAGTGCCAGGCCGGCTTCCACCGAAACCCTGGCCTTCACAGCTGCCGGGAGCACCGACTCGCGGTAGGCGTCATCCTGCCTCTTGAACCATTCGACACAGGGCATGGACACAACGCGGGTTGGGATGCCTTCAGCTTGGAGTGCCTCCCGGGCCTGGACAGCAAGCTGCACTTCCGAGCCGGTACCGATCAGGATGACCTCAGCCTGGACAGTTGCGCCGTCTTTCGAGGCTTCAGCAAGGACGTAGCCGCCCTTCGCAACGCCTGCCGCGGTGCCGAAGCTGTCGCCGTCGGCAACGCCCTCGCCACGGGCGTAGGTGGGGATGTTCTGGCGCGTGAGCACGATGCCGGCAGGGTTCTCATGGTTCTCGAGCATGACCTTCCACGCTGCTGAGACCTCATTCGCGTCTCCAGGACGGACCACGTCCAGGCCAGGAACGGCGCGCAGCGATGCAAGCTGCTCCACTGGCTGGTGGGTGGGTCCGTCTTCGCCCAAACCGATGGAGTCGTGTGTCCAGACGTACAAGGACGGTACACCCATCAGCGCGCCGAGGCGGATCGCCGGCCGCTGGTAATCGGAGAAGATCAGGAACGTACCGGAGAAAGCCCGGGTGCGGCCGTGGAGGGAGATGCCGTTCACGATTGCCGCAGCCGCGTGCTCGCGAATACCGAAGTGCAGTACGCGGCCGTAGGGGTTTCCCTTCCAGGCTGCGGTGGAGCGCGAGTCGGGGATGAACGACGGCGAGCCCTCGATAGTGGTGTTGTTGGACTCGGCAAGGTCAGCCGAACCGCCCCAGAGCTCGGGCAGCAACGGTGCAATGGCGTTGAGCACCTTGCCGGAGGCTACACGCGTGGAGACCTCCTTGCCGGCTTCGAAGACGGGCAGTGCTGCGTCGATACCGACCGGAAGCTTCTTGGCCTCCACACGCTCGAGCAACGAGGCACCGTCCGGGTTGGAGGACTGCCATGCTTCGAATGACTCCTGCCAGGCCGCGCGGGCCTCGGCGCCGCGGTCCAAGACCTTACGCGTGTGGGAAAGGACTTCGGGGTCCACATCGAAGGACTTCTCCGGGTCGAAGCCGAGGGCGGTCTTCAGTGCTGCGACTTCCTCGGCGCCAAGGGCGGAGCCATGGATCTTGCCCGTGTTCTGCTTTTTGGGAGCCGGGTAGCCAATGATGGTCCGCAAGGAAATGATGGAGGGCTTGGTGGTCTCTGCCTTGGCCGCCTGCAAAGCGGAGTAGAGCTCCTGGACGTCTTCGACGTAATTGCCGGTCTTGGTCCAGTCCACGCGCTGGGTGTGCCAGCCATAGGCTTCGTAGCGCTTGAGGACGTCCTCGGTGAACGCGATATCGGTGTCGTCCTCGATGGAGATGTGGTTCTCGTCGTAAACCACCACGAGGTTGCCCAGCTCCTGGTGCCCGGCCAGCGAGGAAGCCTCGGAGGTGATGCCCTCTTGCATGTCCCCGTCGGAGGCGATGACCCAGATGGTGTGGTCGAACGGCGACTCGCCGGCGGGAGCGTCGGCGTCGAACAGGCCACGCTGGCGGCGCTGGGAGTAGGCGAAGCCAACAGCCGTGGCCAGGCCCTGGCCCAACGGGCCGGTGGTGATTTCCACACCGGCAGTGTGCTTGTACTCGGGATGGCCCGGGGTCAGCGAGCCCCACGTGCGGAGAGCTTCAAGGTCCTTCAGTTCCAAACCGTAACCGGAGAGGAACAGCTGGATGTAAAGCGTGAGGGAGGTGTGGCCGGGGGACAGGACAAAACGGTCCCGCCCCAGCCAGTCCGGGTTCTTCGGGTCATGACGCATCAGCTTCTGGAACAGCAGGTATGCTGCCGGAGCCAAACTCATTGCCGTTCCGGGGTGGCCGTTACCGACCTTCTCCACGGCATCGGCGGCCAACACGCGAATGGTGTCAACTGCCTTCTGGTCCAGATCCGTCCATGACAGTTGTTGCTCTTCCAAATGTGGCACGAAAACCGAGCCCCTTTCTGTGCTGACGGCAAGTTGAGGACACGGCGCGCAGGAAGCTCAGGATGGCGCCCGCTGCAATGTTTCTACCAGCCGTTCACCATTGAAACGTTGATCTCTCATCCAGACGCACGGACATCTGAGAATACGGTTTCCCGGACAGTCGACGTGTGTGCTGATCTGCTCACAGCTTAGCCCTAAATAGGCCACGGCAGTCTGGAATCCCACGTACTGGACAGAAATTTGCCTTATATGAATCACAAGGCTCGCTCGCAGGAAGTGAAGTTTCGGAAACATTCACGGTTTTTCGCGGACACCGGTGCACCTGCAGCCACGGTATGATATCTGAAGGCCGCCAGCGGTTCATGCGCCCGCATTTCAGGGACTGCCGCTGTGAGAACCCCAGAGCATAGAACAGAGTGACTGCCGCTGTGAGCACAACCGATACGCCCCTTAACGCGTCCCCGGCCCGGGGAGGCATGGGAATGTCCCGCAAGTTCAAGGCGTATCTGGCTCTCACGAAACCGCGCGTCATTGAGCTGCTCCTGGTCAGCACCCTCCCCACCATGATTTTCGCCCAGCGCGGGTTCCCTTCCATCGGCCTGATCCTCGCGACACTGGTCGGTGGTGCTTTCGCCGCTGGAAGTGCCGGTGTTTTCAACTGCTACATTGACCGCGACATCGACAAACTGATGCACCGCACGGAGAAGCGCCCGCTCGTCACGGGTGAGGTCACCCCCCGCGAAGCGCTCGTGTTCGCCTGGATCTTGGGGGCCGCATCGATCGCCATCTTGTGGTTCGGCGCCAATCCGCTGTCCGCATGGCTTGGGCTCGCTGCGATTGTTTTCTACGTGGTCATCTACACGATGATCCTCAAGCGCCGCACTGCCCAGAACATCGTGTGGGGCGGGGCCGCAGGTTGCTTCCCGGTTCTGATTGCGTGGGCCGCGGTGACCAACACCGTTCAGTGGCCGGCTTTCGTTCTGTTCATGGTCATCTTCCTGTGGACGCCCCCGCATTACTGGCCCTTGTCCATGCGCTACGGCGAGGACTACCGCAACGCCAACGTGCCTATGCTTGGCGCGATTGCCGGCGCCAAAGTGGTCTCGGTTCAGGTGGTCCTGTATGCCTGGGCCATGGTTGCCTGCTCGCTGTTGTTGATCCCGGTGGGTGGCGCGGGCTGGGTGTACAGCGTCGTGGCCGTCTTGGCCGGTGCATGGTTCCTGTACGAAAGCCACGCCCTGTACAAGAGGGCCCAGGGCGGCGACATGTCCAACAAGGGCGCCATGAAGGTCTTCCACGGCTCCATCAGCTACCTGACACTTCTGTTCATCGCCTTGGCAGTGGACCCGTTCATCGGCTTCCCTATCATCGGCGGCTAGGCACTCCAAGAGCTTTCCAGATAAAGGCTCGACGCCGGTACTCAAGTGAGTTCCGGCGTCGAGCCTTTTTCGTTCACTGACAACGAAGCCGCCCGTCTCAGCCGCGAACCGCTAAAGCCACCACCCCCTAGTCGGACTCCGACAACACCCATTTCGAAGCCCGCAGAGTACTCAGCCGCAAAATCAACGATGATCCGCGGCGGCTGAAGGTTGGTCGCCGGTGATTCCCGGGTACGCAACCCTCCTGGGCATCGGCGCAGGCCTGTTGAGCGGCACGCTGTCGGCGGCCTATCCCGCAGTGGCGGCGTCCCGGGCCGATCCCGCCCAGTTGATCCGCGGCTAGCGGCGCGGGCTATGCGTCGCGAGGTCAGCAGCGTTCGTAGACGCAATCATCAAGAGCGCAGCGCCCAGCATGTGGGTGCCCACGAGCAGGGCCGGAATCCCGTTGTAGTACTGGGTGAAGCCAATGACGGCCTGCAGGACCGTGACAGCGAGCAACAGGTATGTCGCGGTGCGGAACGGGCCGGTGATCTTGCGCCGAAGCACGAGGTACAGCGCGAAAAGGCTTCCTGCGGTAATGAGGTATGCGGGAATCGCATGCAGATGCGACACGAGGTCCCAATCGAGGTCATTGCGGGGCGCATTGGCGTCCCCGGCATGCGGCCCGGCGCCAGTCACGATGACGCCGAGCATCACGGCGATGGCGGAACAAACAGCCACGGCCACCATGACCGGCCGCGCCACACCGGGCAAATCAACGAGCAAACGGTTTTTGAACCGCCCCGTCCGTCCATAGGCCCGATTGACCAGGAGCGTAGAGATGACCACCAGGGCCATCGACACCAGGAAGTGCAGGCCCACCACCCAGGGGTTGAGGTTGGACAACACCGTAATCCCGCCGATGATCGCTTGGGCAGGGATGCTGGCCAAGAGCCCAAGGGCGAGGAGGAAAAGGTCCCTGCGCTCCTTGCGGAGCTTCCACAAGTACACCAACAGGAAGACGGCGACGGCGGCCAGCGCGAAGGTCAGTAGCCTGTTGCCGAATTCGATGAAGCCGTGGATACCCATCTCAGGTGTGTTGACCAGGGAATTGTTGGTGCAACGGGGCCAGGTAGGGCAGCCCAAGCCTGAGGACGTGAGGCGCACTGCCCCTCCTGTCACCACAAGCACGGTTTGTCCGATCAGTGACAGCAGGGCCAGGCGCCGGACGGCAGAATTGACTTCCGTGGGCAATTTGGACGCTAGCCGCTGAACGGTTCTGGGGAATCGCGATGCCGTGGTCACAGTTTTCTCAATTCTGAAATCGTTAGTTCCACTTGAACCAGCGGATGGCTGCGGCGCCGGCAAGCACCGTCCACAGCAGCAGGGTGAGTACGGCGGAGAGGGGTGCTGCGCCGGAGAGGAAGGAATCCCGGAGAGCCAGGCCCAACGCCCCGGACGGCAGGAAGTGGACAATGTCCTGGGTCAGGGGTGGAAGCCGTTCGGCCGGCACCACGATGCCGCCCAGTGCCCCCAAAAGGATCCATAGAAGGTTGGTAATTGCGAGTGTTGCCTCGGGTCTTACAGTTCCGGCAACGAGCAACCCCAGCGCGGTGAACGCGGCCGCGCCGAGCACCAACACGCACATACCTGGAAGCCAGCCGTCCAGGCGGGGGTGCCAGCCCAGCATGCCTGCAACGCTTCCCACGATCACAACCTGCAGGAAGAGCACCGCGAGGACCGCAAGAATCTTGCCCGCAATGAGGCCGCCCCTGCCGAGCGGAGTGGTGGACAGGAAACGGAGGACGCCATAGCGCCGATCAAATCCGGTGGCGATGCCTTGTCCCGTGAAAGCTGTGGACATTGCGCAAAGCGCGAGTATTCCGGGGGTGGCGATGTCAACCCGTGAGGCACCCAGTCCGTCCAGCAGCGGCGTCACCGCAAGGCCTACCAGCGCCATCAGGGGCAGGACAATGGCCAGGATCAACTGCTCGCCATTGCGCAGCATGGTGACGGTTTCGTATCGGCCTTGCTGGAGAATTCTTCGCAGGAGCGAAGCGGGCCCGGCGTTTGGAGAAAGTAGCTTGCTCATCGGAGGTCCCTTCCGGAAATGTCCAGGAACACGTCTTCAAGGCTGCGGGCCTCAAGGCGCAGTGATGCGGGCATGATGTTCCGTTCGGCCAGCGATGCCATCAATGTCGCCAAGTCAGTTGGCGTCAGGACGCCCTTCAGCGAGTAGCTTCCCGGGCGGGACTCGGCCACCTCAAGGCCGGCCCTGAGCACTGTGGAGAAGTCCAAACCGGCTACGGCGTCGAAATACAGCGTGCGATCGGTGACGCCCGTGTCTGCGGAGTGGTCGTGCTGCAGGAGCTCGGCCACCGTTCCCTCGGCAACGTTGTGTCCACCGTCGATGATGTAGACATAATCGGCGAGGCGTTCGGCGTCGTCCATCAAATGGGTGGTGAGGACGATGCCCATGCCTGCGTCGCGAAGCTCGGCGATCAGGTCAAACACCATCTGCCGCGACTGCGGGTCCAAACCGGCGCTGGGTTCGTCGAGAAACAGGATCTCGGGATTTCCTACCAGGGCCGCGGCCAGGGCCAACCGCTGCTTCTGTCCACCGGAGAGCCGGCGGACGCTGGTTTTGCTGAATTGGGAGATGCCGAGCCGGTCAACCAGGGCGTCGACGTCCATTGGGCGTTGGTACATTCCCGCCACGTGGCGCAGCAGGGGAATGGGACGGGCCGACGGCGGGAGGCCGCCGTCCTGGAGCATGACCCCAACGCGGGACCGGAGCTCAGCTCCAGCACTGTCAGGATCGGCACCAAGAAGGGAAATGGAACCACCGGTCCGTTTTTGGACGCCTTGGGCGCATTCAAGCGTGGTGGTTTTGCCAGCGCCGTTGGCTCCCAAAAGCGCTGTCACCTGGCCGCGCTCGGCCACCAAGGACAGCCCACTGACCACCCGCAGCATTTTGCCGTCAAGGGAGGCCAGGGGTCCAACATCCTTAATGAGTCCGTCAATGGTGAGGACAGGGGATTCGGGGGATCGCACCAAAGTATTCTACGCGAAGTAGTAGGGTCACATTGTGCGGACAGGCTCCCCGCAGAGCAAGGTCAGTCTTGCCTTACTGGAGCTCGGAAACAAATTACGACATGATTATGTTGTGTATTCCATGAGCAGTCCACTATCCATGCCCTCCAAGCGGCATGCTGCAGCACCGGAGGCAGCTGTGTCTTCGCCCGTGCTGCCGGACGCGGAAGAACGCACCAAAGACCGCGTCCTGAGTGCCGTGCTTGAAAATGGCCCCGTGAGCGCCGCTGAACTCGGAGATCTTCTCGGATTTACACCGGCCGCTGTCCGCCGCCACCTCGATCACCTTGAACGCAGCGGTGTCATCGAGGTCAAGCGGGTGGCCCGGGCGGGTTCGGGCGCCGGTCGGCCGGCCAGGCGATACGTCCTCAGTTCCCGGGGACAGTCCAAACTCGGTGACGACTACCTGAACATTGCCAGCTCGGCCCTCAGGCGGCTGCAGGACATTGCCGGTACGGAAGCCGTCCGGGAATACGCCGAGGAGCGGTTTGCGGAGCTGGAACAGCGCTACGCGCCGGAGGTGGAGGCTGCAGGGGAGGACATCACATCCCGCGCCAACGCGTTGTCCCAAGCGCTCAGCCGGGATGGCTACGTCGCCTCCGCCCACTCCATAGAGGCCAAAGCCCCGCTGCCCGCAGCATTGTCCAGCGTCCAGTTATGCCAGGGCCACTGTCCCATCCAGCAGCTGGCCGCTGAGTTCCCGGTGTTCTGTGACGCTGAGACCAAGGCGTTTTCCCGGCTGGTCGGAGTAGACGTCCGCCGGCTCTCCACGCTCGCCCAAGGCGGCCACGTGTGCACCACCCACATACCTACCGGGCGCTTGGCTGCCAGGGTGCCCCTCGGCACCGCCGTGCAGCCCAGCAACCCGTACCAGGAATCCAACAACCAGCAAGAAAGGCCGTAATGACGGGTCAAATAGCTGAAGGAACAGCAGCGCAAGCGATTGCTGACGGCACCGTGATCTCGGAGATTCTGGAGAAGAATCCCGAGCTGCACGGTATCGGAAACTACGAGTACGGTTGGGCGGACAAGAACGACGTCGGGGCAAATGCCCGGCGTGGCCTCAACGAGGACGTCGTCCGTGACATCTCCTCGAAGAAGAGCGAGCCCGAGTGGATGCTCGATTTGCGCCTTAAGGGCCTGAAGTACTTTGACCGGAAGCCCATGCCCACGTGGGGCGCGGACCTTTCCGGCATTGATTTCGACAACATCAAGTACTTCGTGCGTTCCACCGAGAAGCAGGCAGCAACGTGGGAAGACCTGCCGGAGGACATCCGAAACACGTACGAGAAGCTTGGCATTCCGGAAGCTGAGCGCAGCCGCTTGGTCTCGGGTGTCGCAGCGCAGTACGAATCGGAGGTCGTCTACCACCAGATCCGCGAGGACCTCGAAGCCCAGGGCGTCATCTTCCTGGACACCGACACCGCGTTGAGGGAACACCCGGAGATCTTCCAGGAGTACTTCGGCACCATCATTCCGGTTGGTGACAACAAGTTCGCGTCCTTGAACACGGCAGTTTGGTCCGGCGGCTCGTTCGTGTACGTGCCCAAGGGTGTACACGTGGACATCCCGCTGCAGGCCTACTTCCGTATCAACACCGAGAACATGGGCCAGTTCGAACGTACGCTGATCATCGCCGATGAAGATTCCTACGTTCACTACATCGAGGGCTGCACGGCTCCGATCTACACCTCCGACTCCTTGCACTCGGCCGTTGTGGAAATCATTGTGAAGAAGGGCGCCCGCGTCCGCTACACCACCATCCAGAACTGGTCCACCAACGTGTACAACCTGGTGACCAAGCGCGCCATCTGCGAAGAGGGCGCCACCATGGAGTGGATCGATGGAAACATCGGTTCCAAGGTGACCATGAAGTACCCGGCCGTCTACCTGGTGGGAGAACACGCCAAGGGTGAGACCTTGTCCATCGCTTTCGCCGGTGAGGGCCAGCACCAGGACACGGGTTCAAAGATGGTGCACATCGCGCCGAACACCAAGAGCTCCATCATTTCCAAATCTGTGGCCCGCGGCGGTGGCCGCGCGGCCTACCGTGGTTTGGTCCAGGTCCGCGAAGGCGCCAAGCACTCGGCCAACACCGTGCGCTGTGACGCCCTCCTGGTGGACACCATCTCCCGGTCGGACACATATCCCTACATCGATATCCGCGAGGATGACGTCGTCATGGGTCACGAGGCGACTGTTTCCCGCGTCAGTGAAGAGCAGCTCTTCTATCTGATGTCCCGCGGCATGCCTGAGGACGAGGCCATGGCCATGATCGTGCGCGGCTTCATCGAGCCGATCGCCCGTGAGCTTCCCATGGAATACGCCCTTGAGTTGAACCGCTTGATCGAACTGCAGATGGAAGGGTCCGTCGGTTAATAATGACTGATATCACTACTGAAAAAGCGCGCATCGGCGCTCCCTCGGCCCAGCCGTTCATCAACGGCTTCACCGAGGAAGGCGAGAACCTTTCGCCCGTAAACACCGGAACCAACACCAGCACGACGTCGGAGCAGCCTTCCGCTGGTCCGCTCGCTGGCGCTTCCGCCAAGAGCCATTCGCACGGTGGCGGAGTCGGCGTGCCGGACAGCTCCCGTGCCGGCCGTCTCACCTCCTACAAAGTGGCTGACTTCAAGCCACTGAACGGCCTCGAGGAAGACTGGCGCTTCACACCCCTGAAGCGCTTGCGGGGCCTCCACACCGAGGTCCTCAACGGCGTAGCTCCGGCCGTCAGCGTCACGGCACCGGCCGGCGTCGTGGTTGAAACCGTTGGCCGGGATGACAAGCGGATCGGGCAGGCAGCGATCCCGGAGGACCGCGTTTCCGCTAACGCGTGGGAAAACTTCGCAGAAGCCACCGTGGTCACCATTCCCGCGGAGTTGCAGGCTGAGGGCGAGGTCACTGTCTTGGTGACCGGTACCCTCGAGTCGCCGGCGGCCCAGCACATTGTGATCGTGGCGGAGCGCTTCTCCAAGGCCGTCGTTGTCCTGGACCACCAGGGCACGGCTGTACTTTCGCAGAACGTTGAAATCCTCGTCGAAGACGGTGCCGAACTCACGGTAGTTTCGTTGCAGGAATGGGCTGACAACGCCGTCCATGCATCGGCCCAGCAAGCCAAGATCGGCCGCGATGCCAAGCTCAAGCACATCGTGGTGAGCTTGGGTGGAGACCTTGTCCGCATCACGCCGTCCACCCGCTTTACTGCGCCCGGCGCCGACGTCGAAATGTTTGGCCTGTACTTCGCTGATGCAGGGCAGCACCTGGAGCAGCGGCTCTTCGTTGACCATGCGGTGGCCAACTGCAAGTCACGCGTTCTCTACAAGGGTGCCCTTCAAGGCCGCAACGCGCACACTGTGTGGGTAGGCGACGTCCTGATCCGTAAGGAAGCCGAAGGCACAGACACGTACGAGGCCAACCGGAACCTGGTGCTGACCGATGGCGCGCGCGCTGACTCGGTGCCCAACCTCGAAATCGAAACCGGCCTGATCGAAGGCGCCGGCCATGCCAGTGCCACCGGCCGGTTCGACGACGAGCACCTGTTCTACCTGATGGCCCGCGGCATTCCCGAAAAGGTTGCCCGTCGTTTGGTGGTCCGTGGCTTCCTCAACGAAATCATCCAGCAGATCAAGGTTCCGGCCATCGAAGATCGCCTCACCGCAGCCGTAGAGCGCGAGCTCGCCGCGACGGACAACTGAAACAGTCAGGTACAAGGACAATGAGCGAAGAATCCAAGGGCGAGCTGGTATGCAACGCCAATGACATCCAGGTCAAGCAGGCGCTGCGAGTTCTCATCGATGACTACCCCGTAGCTATCGTGAAGGACTCCATGGGTGAAATCCATGCGATCGCCGATACTTGCTCGCACGCGGACATCTCACTGTCCGAAGGTGAAGTTGAAGGCTGCGCCATCGAATGCTGGGGACATGGTTCACAGTTCGATCTGCGCAGCGGACAACCCCTCCAGCTCCCTGCCTATGACCCCGTCGCCGTATTTGCCGTCACTCTTGATGGCGACGACGTCTATGTGGATGTCACCAACGTTGTGAACGGCGCTTCGGTAGATCACTACTGAGCGCCCAGTATCGCCAGACTTACGAACGGAAGAAAGAAGAGCATGTCTACTCTTGAAATCAAGGATCTGCACGTCAGCATCGAGACGGAGCAGGGCACCAAGGAAATCCTGAAGGGCGTCAGCCTGACCATCAGGACCGGCGAGACCCACGCCATCATGGGGCCCAACGGCTCCGGCAAGTCCACCTTGGCCTCCACCATCGCCGGACACCCCCGTTACAACGTCACCAGCGGAACCATCACGTTGGACGGCGAAGACGTCCTCGCGATGAGCGTCGACCAGCGCGCCCGCGCAGGCGTTTTCCTGGCCATGCAGTACCCGGTGGAAGTTCCCGGCGTCACCATGACCAACTTCCTGCGCACCGCCAAGACCGCCATCGACGGCGAAGCGCCGGCACTGCGTACCTGGACCAAGGATGTCAAAGCTGCCATGCAGCAGCTTCGCATTGACGCCGACTTTGCCCAGCGCAACGTCAACGAAGGCTTCTCCGGTGGCGAGAAGAAGCGTGTTGAGATCCTTCAGCTCGAGCTCTTCAAGCCCAAGTTCGCCATCCTCGATGAGACCGACTCCGGCCTCGACGTCGACGCGCTCAAGGTCGTTTCCGAAGGCGTCAACCGAGCACATGCAGAGGGCAACATGGGCACTCTGCTCATCACCCACTACACCCGGATCTTGCGCTACATCAAGCCGGAATTCGTCCACGTTTTCGTTGACGGCAAGGTTGTTGAAGAGGGCGGCCCCGAGCTTGCGGACCGCCTTGAAGAAGAGGGCTACGACCGTTACGCCCCGGGTGCGGGCGTAGCTGTTGCCCCTGCTGTGCAGGCCTAGTTAGGATCCCCTTATGACCGAAATCAAAGCCGCGCGCACCAGCCTCGAGGATGTCGAGGAAGCGCTCAAGGACGTGATTGACCCTGAATTAGGGGTCAATGTTGTGGACTTGGGCCTTCTTTACGGGCTGAAATACTCCGAGGAGGATGGTGCCCTCCTGATCGACATGACGCTGACGACGGCGGCTTGCCCCCTTACCGATGTGCTTGAAGAGCAAGTGGGCAAATCGTTGGACGGTGTGGTCGATGAGTGGCGACTGAATTGGGTGTGGATGCCGCCTTGGGGTCCCGAGCGGATTACCGACGACGGCAAGGACCAGATGCGGGCCCTCGGCTTCAACATCTGATTACTTCACAAAAAATGGTTCCAGGCATGATGCCTGGAACCATTTTTGTGCCTCCCGGTAGGCTACGGCGTTGCCACACCGAAGGTGTCGCATTTATTGATGTCACCGGTGGTGTAGCCCTGATAGAACCACTTCTGCCGTTGTGCACTGGAGCCGTGGGTCCAGGACTCGGGGGAGACCCTGCCGGTTGCGGCCTTTTGGATACGGTCATCGCCCACGGCGGACGCGGCGGACAGTGCGTCCTTCACGTCTTGTTGGGTCACCGGATCCAAGAAAGGCTTCCCGGTTGCCGGATCCTTCTGGGTTGCGGCATGCTCAACCCAAATCCCGGCGAAGCAATCGGCTTGGAGTTCCACGCGGACGCTGCCTGACGCCGGTCCTTGCGGGTCTTGCTGAGCCTTGTCCAAAGTGCCGATGAGGCTTTGAACGTGGTGCCCAAACTCGTGGGCAACAACGTACTCTTGGGCGAGCGGTCCGCCCGAGGAGCCGAATCGCGTGACCAGTTCATCGAAGAAACCAGGATCGAAATACGCGGTTGAGTCGGCCGGGCAGTAAAACGGACCGACATCCGTGGTGGCCTGCCCGCAGCCCGTGGTGGTTGCCTGGCTAAAGATGACAGCCTTCGGCCGCGGATACTTCACGTTGTAGTCAGCCAGGTAGGCGGGCCAGAAGGCGTTCAGGCTGTTCACGGTTCCCGTGATCCTACAGTCCAGCCTCTTATCGGCATCCGCCCCGGTTTTACACTGTTGCAGTGCCGTACCGGAGCTACCGGCGTCGATGGCCGGTGGCTGGCTTCCCGTCCCTGACAGGTCTCCGAGGATGTTCGTGTTGAAGCCCAGTAAGGCAAGAATGATGACGACAATCCCGCCGCCTATCCCACCACCGATCTTGGTTCCGCGGCCCATTCCGCCGCCACGTCGGTCTTCCACTTGGGAGGGGTCAAGTTGTGCACCGTCATTGAAGCTCATACAGCCACAATAGACGTCACTTTCAGTGTTGAATGCCCGAGGCTACCGTAAAATCGACACGATGCCATTCTTGAACAAACTCCAACTCTGGGCCGACGAGCACCCCTACGACACCGCTGTCGTTGTGGGGAACGCCCGGCGCACTTGGGCTGACCTGCGCGATGCCGCCTCTGTGCTTGCCCGCGATGCCAAGGCCACCACCATCCTGGCCGAGCGGAACTCCGTGGACTTCGTTGAACGTTACGTCGCCGCCGTTTCGGGTGAACGGCGGTGCGCTGTCCTGGACCCTGAATGGCCCGAGGCACTAATTGACGAAGTCAGCCTTCGTTTGGTGGATGCCCCGGCCACTGGCCGGAAAAAGCCGGGCGGCGCAGAGCCCACCGGTGTGCCGGCAGGCACCTTGGTGGACGGCGACCCATCCACTACTTTTCTGGTGGGCCTGACATCCGGAACCACGGCGATGCCCAAAGCCTTCACACGGTCACGCCGCTCCTGGCAAGTCTCCTTCGATGCATCGATCGCGTTCTTCGGGCTGACCCGTCAGGACCGCACATTAGCCCCCGGCCCCCTGTCCGCGAGCCTGAACCTCTACGCGTTGTCGGAGTGTCTCTATGCCGGGGCGGCGTTCCATACGTTGGAGTCCTTCGACGTCGGAGATGCGCACGCCGCCATCAGCCACGATGGCATCACCCGCTTGGTGTTGGTGCCCACCATGCTCAGGTTGCTCAGTGAGCGGGGGCTGGCTGGGGGAGTGGATGCCTCGGGAGTCCGAAGCATCATATGTGCTGGTTCCAAGCTGGACGCGCGGACCTTGGAAGCAGCACGCCGCTGGGCGCCGAACGCCGCCATCTTCGAGTATTACGGCGCCTCCGAACTCAGTTTCGTTTCCGGAACCGAACTCCCGGCGGACCAGCCCCTCGACGCCGGAGGAACCGGTATCGGTTCACCGTTCCCCGGTGTTGAGTTGAAGATTCTCGACGACGCCGGCCAGCCACTTCCGGACGGTGAACACGGAAACATCTGCGTCCGGAGCGGTATGGTCAGCAACGGGTACCTGTGGGGAGACGACGGGCACGCCCTTCGTTGCCTCGATGGCTGGTACACAGTGGGGGACCAGGGATTTGTGAAAAACGGCATCCTCAATATGCTGGGGCGCCAGTCGGACATGATCATCACCGCCGGAAAGAACGTCTATCCCCATGAAGTGGAACTGGCCCTTGCCTCGGTTCCGGGCATCGACACCGCTATTGCTGCAGGTGCGCCTGATGACATCCGTGGGCAAAAGGTAGTTGCCGGCGTCGTCCCTGCGTATGGTGCGGTTACGGCCACACAACTGCGGACGGGGTTGGACGGCCTGCTGGCCAGGGACAAGCGGCCGGTCCAGTACTACGTCCTTTCCGAGTTGCCCATGACAGACCGGGGCAAGATCAGCCGCAATGTCCTCTTGGACTGGATCAAGAACCATGACCCCAGGGCTGTCCCACTTGGCTAGCATGCCGTCTTCCGATATCGCGGACGACCCGTCGCGGCAACCGGTCGTCATCGCTGCCCTACGGACGCCCATCTGCCGCGCGAATGGCCAACTGAAGCACCTCCGGGCACCGGAACTCCTGGCTCCCGTCCTGCGGGCGTTGGTTGATGCCACGGGGGCGGACCCTGCCCAGGTAGACGACGTGATTATTGGCAACGCGGTGGGCGGTGGCGGAAACCTTGCACGATTTGCGGCGCTCGAAGCAGGCCTGCCGGTCACCGTCCCCGGCGTCACCGTCGACCGCCAGTGCGGTTCCGGGCTGGATGCTATTGCTCTGGCTGCCCGCTTGGTTGCCGGTGGCGGCGATCCGCTGTTCCTGGCCGGCGGAGTTGAAAGTATCAGCACAGCTCCAGCGCGCGCCCACCGAAATCCGGACGGGAGCCTCGACTTCTACGCCAGGGCCACTTTCGTTCCCCAAACCTTCGGGGATCCGGACATGGGCGTTGCGGCTGAGAACGTTGCCGAGGAATTCAACATCACCCGGGAACGTCAGGACGAGTTCGCGCTTCGGAGCCACCGACGGGCGATTGACGCCTCGTCCGCGGGCCGGTTTGTGGGGGAAATCGTACCCCTGCCATCGCCTGTACCGGGCCGTTGGGTGGATGCCGACGACGGCCCCAGGCCGTCGCTGAGTTCGGCACTTATGGTGCGGTTTCCGCCGTCGTTTGTCAGCGGCGGAACGGTCACCGCAGGGAACTCATGCTTCGACGCGGACGCCGCGGCCGCCGTCGTCATCACCTCCCTCAAGCGGGCGCGCGAGCTTGGGGCGGCGGAGGGAATGATGGTGCTCGGTTGCGATACCAAGGGCGTGGACCCGAAACTGCTGGGAATAGGCGCAGCGCATGCTGCCGAGCGGCTGCTGGCTACCCGTAAAGTTTCTGCCGGGGATGTGGGGCTGTGGGAATTCAACGAAGCGTTCGCCTCCCAGACGATTGCCTGCCTGCAACACCTCGGCATTGATCCGGCGCGCGCCAACGTGGAAGGCGGCGCTTTAGCCTTGGGCCACGGCTATGGCGCGTCCGGAGCGGTGCTGGCGACCAGGTTGCTGGCCCAGGCCCGGGCCCGCTACAAAGACACAGGGGAATTGGCGCTGGGACTGGCCATGATCAGCAGCGCTGGCGGCATGGGTACGGCCGCCCTGCTGCAGTACGCGCGCCTCTAAGCAGCGGGGTTTAGGACTGCTCGCTGGGTTCCTCGGGTTCGCCCAGACCCCGGGCGGTCAGGGCGTCCCCGGTCTGGCGGGCGTACGCCACGGTAGTGATGAACACCGGCAAAATGAGGGCCCTTGGGTTCCGTTCAAGTCCACGGGCGCGCGCCGAATCCCGCACGTCGGCGAAGGCGCCAGCAATATAGGGGATGCTACGCAGCATCACAGCGATAGTCAGGGCGAAGCGTTCGGGGTCGGCACCCAACCTGCGGAAGGGCTTCGCCAAGGAGGCCACGCCATCCAAAAGGTCTTGCATGGGGGTGGTCGCCGTCAGCACGGAAGCGGCTACAACGCAGATCAACACGTTTAACACGATTCGGGCCGACGTCGGTCCGCCCAGCTGCCACCACTGGAAAAGTCCAATGACCAGAAGGATAGGGGCCACTGTTCGGATGGTACGCAGAAGCCGCCGCATTCCGATTCTGGTGCTGAGGAACACGGCGCACATCACCACGAAGACCAGCAGGGACACGCGCCAGTCCACGATCAGGAATGATGCAGTTCCGCAGGCGGCCACCACGAGGAATTTCAGCCATAGGGGAGCGCGGTGGACCACGGAATGGCCAGGCACGTAATTGCCCACCAGGTAGCCGTGGCCCCTCATCGACGGGTGCCCCCGAGCTGGTCGGCGTTCAGCGCGGTGGCACACGCGTGCCGGTAGTACGCAACGGCCTCGGCGGCCTCGCCGTCGAACATGATCTGCCCCGAATCCACCACCAGCACCCGATCCATGTCCAACACCAGGTCGAGGTCGTGGGTGGACATGACCACCTGTTGTTCCAAACCAGCAATCGTGGTCCGCAGCAGTTCCCGGTTCCTGAGGTCGAGCAGGGTGGACGGCTCGTCGAGGACCAGCACGGCAGGATCCACAGCCAGGACTACAGCCAGGGCCAGCAGCTGACGTTCGCCGCCGGACAATTCGTAGATACTCTGGTCCGCGAGGCGAAGCAACCCGAAGCGGTCCAAGACAGCCTCAGCACGGGCTGTCCTTTCCTTGCGGTTCTTCACTGTCCGGCGCAGGGAAAGCTCGACGTCCTCGCGCCCTGTCGGCATCACCAGTTGGGACAAGGGGTCGGTGAACACGAATCCGACGTTCCCACGGACCCGGCTCCCCGCCGAAACAGTGTCCTGACCGTGAACCACTACGGTTCCCTCGCTCGGTTCAACCAAGCCGTTCAAAAGCCGGAGCAAAGTGGACTTCCCGGAACCGTTGGCGCCGATGACGCCTATCCGCTGTTCGGTCAAGTTCAGTGTTAGGTCGTGGAGCAGGGTTTTAGCTGCGTCGCTGCCCTCGACCGTGACCCGTACCGAGACCCGGTCCATGCAGATGGCGTCCATGGGGTAATTGTTCCAGCTCTACTTGACCCGGCGCACCAAGACGTCCGGGAACGCTTTGTGGATGGCCACGGCTATGACCACTGCCAGGACGTTCTTCAAGATGTCACCCGGGTAGAAGGGAAGGTCGGCCAAGAAAGCCTTGCTGAGGTCCAGCTTCGCGTTGACCATCATGCCCAGCACTCCCAGGGCGTGAACGATCACGACGCTGCTGATCATCGTTGCCACGAACAGCCACGGCGCGCGAGCCTTGGACGTCCGCCGAATGACGAAGGCGGCGAGGTATCCGGTTGCGGCGGCAGCCAGCGGGAACGCGATGATGTATCCGGCCGACGGCGTAGCCAAGATACCAAGGCCGCTGCGGCCACCGCTGAAGATCGGCAAGCCCGCTAGTCCCAACAGGACATACAGCCCGACGGCGGCGAACCCACGGCCCGGGCCCAGGACCAGGCCACTGAGCATGACGGTCAGGGTCACCAAGGTGATGGGCACCCCAAGCGCGCCCACGGGAATTCCGGGAACAACCGCCGATGCAGCAACGAGGGCCGCGAAGACGGCAATCAGCCCGATGTCGGTTGCGGTCCAACGCTTCCTCGAAGGGGCGCCCCGCTGGAGTGACGGGGTGGAAGCTGTCGGAGAGTCAGTGGTGTTCATGATGGTCCTATCGGGATGATGCGGGTGATGTGGGCGGGTTCCCCCTGATATCGAGGATAGGGAGCATGGGGGTGGGGTTTTTTGGAGCCTCTCCACAATACGGAACCGGAATTGTTTAGCCCTTGGCACAGATTGCCGAACCTTGCCGGCGCGCATGGCCCGCACTCGGCCCCGTTTCGACGGATGCATGCGCGCGTCCGGGGTGCCGGTAGACTTGGTAAGGCTGTTCTTACGGCCGTACCCGCCTCACTCACCCGGCCCACCGGTTCCGCAGGCGTTCCCCATTGAAAGGCATCACCCGAATTGATTACCGTCCAGGATCTTGAACTCCGCGCCGGCGCACGCCTGCTCATGGACCAGGTGAACTTCAGGGTGGACAGGGGGGACAAAATCGGGCTGGTTGGCCGCAATGGAGCCGGCAAAACAACCCTTACCCGAGTCCTTGCAGGTGAGGGCCTCCCCGCCAGCGGAAAAGTGACACGTAGCGGCGAGATCGGGTACTTGCCGCAGGATCCCCGGACTCCGGACATGGAGCAGCTTGCCCGCGACCGGATTCTCTCCGCGCGGGGCTTGGATGTGGTGGTCGGGAAACTGAAGAAGGCCCACGAGGACATGGCGAGCGAGGACGCCGCGGTCCAGCGTAAGGCCATGAACCGCTATGACCGTTTGGAAACGGAATTCCTGGCCGGTGGCGGTTACGCGGCAGAGGCCGAAGCTGCCGCCATCTCCTCCAACCTTGCGTTGCCCGATCGGCTCCTCAACCAGCCGCTGAAGACGCTCTCAGGTGGCCAGCGCCGCCGCGTGGAGTTGGCGCGGATCTTGTATTCGGACGCTGAGACGCTCCTTCTTGACGAGCCCACCAACCACCTCGACGCCGATTCCATTACTTGGTTGCGCGACTTCCTCAAGAACCACCAAGGCGGCTTGATCGTGATCAGCCACGACACGGATCTCCTGGAAGCCACGGTGAACAAGGTCTTCCTGCTTGACGCCAACCGCGCGCAGATCGACTACTACAACATGGACTGGAAGCGCTACCTGCTTCAGCGCGAGACGGACGAGCGTGCGCGCAAGCGCGAGCGTGCAAACGCCGAAAAGAAGGCCCAAGTACTTATTGACCAAGCCAACAAGATGCGTGCCAAGGCTACGAAGGCCGTGGCTGCGCAAAACATGGCCAAGCGAGCTGAGCGCCTTTTGAGCGGCCTCGAGGCAGTGCGTGAGAATGACCGGGTGGCAGCGTTGCGCTTCCCCGATCCATCGCCGTGTGGCAAGACACCGCTGACCGCCGAAGGCCTCAGCAAGTCCTACGGCTCCCTTGAAATTTTCACCGACGTCGATTTGGCGATCGATCGCGGGTCGAAGGTGGTCATTCTTGGCCTCAACGGTGCCGGCAAGACCACTCTTCTGCGCATGCTTGCCGGAGTCGACAAACCGGACACCGGCGAAATCATCCCCGGGCACGGACTGAAGGTCGGTTACTACGCCCAGGAGCACGAAACGCTCGACGTCGACCGCACCGTTCTTGAGAACATGCGCTCCTCCGCCCCGGACATGAAGGATGCGGAGGTTCGGGGCATCCTGGGCTCATTCCTCTTCTCGGGAGACGACGTCGAGAAGCCGGCGGGCGTATTGTCCGGTGGTGAAAAGACACGACTTGCACTTGCCACCATCGTGGCGTCCAGTGCCAACGTCTTGCTGCTGGACGAACCCACCAACAACCTGGACCCCGCCAGCCGCGCGGAAATTCTGGGGGCGCTCAAAAACTACAGCGGCGCCGTCGTGATGGTCAGCCACGACGAAGGCGCGGTCTCAGCCCTGAACCCCGAGCGTGTGGTATTGCTTCCCGACGGGGTGGAGGACCACTGGAACGAGGACTACCTCGACCTCATCACGTTGGCCTAGCGCCGCCGCTGCGGGCTCCTAGTTCAGCGGCCTCTTACTTCAGCGGACCCTCAGTGGTTCGGCTTCGGTGATCCGTGCGAGTTCCTCATAGCTGATGGAGAACATGGCGTTGTGGTCACCGGCTCCGGCCCACAGCAGCGGGTACTGCTCAAGCGAGGCGTCAAGAACAGTGCGGATGGGGCCAGGGTGGCCCACCGGGGCAACTCCGCCAACTTCCTGGCCCGTATGTTCCAGGACGAAATCCGGACTGGCCCGGCGGATCCGGCCGAGCCCCAACTGATCGGCCACAAGAGCGGTATCGACCTTGGCGGCGCCGCTGGCGAGGATCAGCAGGGGACGGCCGGAGAGCTCGAACACAAGACTGTTTGCGATGGCTGCAACGTCGCAGCCGAGAACGGCAGCCGCCGCTGCCGCCGTCGGAACGCTATGCTCGAAGATCCTGACAGTGTCCGGCGCGCCGGCTGCCTTGAGTGCCAGCCTGACGTTTCCTACAGGATCAGTAACCTTGGGCATCAAGGATCGCATCTTCCTCGTCTTCGGCGGTCGGCCGCTTATTCTTTCGAGGAGCCGGGGCCCTCCGCTTGGGCAGTCCGCCCGCAGCGATGAACTCGTCCTCTTCATCTTCTTCCGCGTCAATCGCCGCATTACGGGCCTGTTGGCGCGCGGCGTATCCGAAACCGATGAACATCAGGACGCCGAACGCAAACCACTGCAACGAATAGGAGAGGTGGGTCCCTTCGTCGGTTTCGGGCTTGGGGAACGGCGCGGGCATGTCATGCACGCTGGGGGTCTCGCTTGCCAGTTGTCCGTAAGCTCCCGTCGCTATGGGGTACTGGAGTTCACTGGCGTAAGTGGGGAGGTCGATGGACGCGAGCTGGCCTTCCACGGATCCTCGGTCCAAATTGGGTTCCGAAGCCTTGAGGCGGGCGACCACTGTCACTTGTCCACTTGGTGGCGCGGGGATGGTGTCGGGGTGGCCCGGGGTCTTGTTGCCGATGGGTAACCAGCCACGATCAATCACCACAGCATCTCCGGTGGTCAAGCGGAAAGGCACAACAACCTCATAGCCAGGTTGCCCGTTGAGGGGACGGTTTCGAACCACACGTTCACCGGCCAGATCATAGCTGCCTCTTAGCTCGACCTGCGTCCATTCCCGCTCCGGATCCAAGGACGCGAATTGGTTCTTTACCTGGGAAAAGGGGACTGGAGCGGCTGAGTAATTGGTCACCACGCGGTTTATCTCGGCGAGGGTTTCTGCGCGGCGGTCCATCTGCCACCGGCCAAGCAGCACGCATCCCGTGGCGAAGACGGCAGCCAAGACGAAGTACCCCAGCCACTTGCTGGAGAAAAGGAAACGGTACATTCAGCCGGCCTCGTTCGATGGTGCACCAACAACCTTAAAAGGCTGGGTTTCTTTCCAGAGTTCCCGTGTCTTCAGGTATTCCTCCAGCCATTCCCTGTGCTCTTCGCATGCCAACCAGACCTTACGGCGTTCGGGGGTGTGGATGCGGGGATTATTCCACAGCAACTGCCACGTGGCGCCGGCACGGCATCCTTTGCGGGCACACAGGGCAGGGCCAGTGGTGCTCCTTGAATCCTGTTGGGGGGATCCTAACCCACCAAGGTTGAGGATGTTCATGACGTCGCCTCCTCGCTGTTGGGTTTTCGGGGCGGGTTGCCGGAGCGCACGTCCGGGGCTTCTGTGGTCGGCGGCTCTTCGTCCACCACTTCGCCCTGGAGGATCGTCGGTCCTTCCTCTGGGGGCGTCCCGACATGCGTGGCCGGCCCTTCGATCTCGGGAACCGGGAGGTATTCCAGGAGGGAATCGCTGGGGACTTCCGCCTTGTCGCTCCCGTTGGCGATAACCACGGCAATCCACGGAAGAAAGACTGCCCCTGCGATCGCGATGATTTTGAACCAGCCGTCCACCACGAAGATCAGGACGATGCACACCATGCGGATTCCCATAGCGACGGCGTACTTGATCATGCGATCCCGCATGTCTTCCGAGTGCGCGGCGGCGGCATCGGTAATGCTGTGCACCTCCGGGTCCCCGGATACGTCATCCGGATCCCCGGGCGCATGCTGCAGGGGACTGTCTTCTTGTGTCACAGCTGAATCATCACGCTCCAAAGGCTTCCCCCAATTCTCTCACCAAGGCCGTGACCACCCAAACCAGGGCTGCTATCCGCGGCGGGCGGGCGCTGCGGATAAGATCGAACCAGAAAAATCCCTCTTCAACGTGGCGGATGCCTGCCGCAGAATCCGGAGTCCAAGCATGTCTGAAGCAGTATCCAACGGCCGTAGCGTCCTCATCACCGGCGGTAATCGCGGCATCGGCTTGGCCATTGCCGAGTCATTCCTGGCCAACGGGGACAAGGTGGCGGTTACTTACCGCAGTGAAACTGAACTGCCTGAAGGAATCCTGGGCGTCAAGGCCGACGTTACCGATGAGGCTTCCATCGATGAGGCCTTTAAAAAGGTGGAAGAGGCACACGGTCCTGTTGAAGTGTTGGTGGCAAATGCCGGCATCACCAAGGACACGCTGTTGCTGCGGATGAGCGAGGCCGACTTCACCTCCGTCCTGGACACCAACCTCACCGGCGCTTTCCGCGTTATCAAGCGCGCGTCCAAGGGGATGATCCGCCTGCGCAAAGGTCGGGTCGTGCTCATTTCTTCGGTTTCCGGCCTGTACGGCGCCCCCGGCCAGATTAACTATTCAGCTTCCAAAGCCGGGATGGTTGGCATTGCCCGTTCCCTGACGCGGGAACTCGGCAGCCGCGGCATCACCGCCAACGTCGTGGCCCCAGGCTTCATCAATACCGACATGACCGCTGAACTGCCCGAAGAGACGCAGAAATCGTACTTGGCGAATGTCCCGGCCGGCCGGTTCGCCGAAGCTTCCGAGGTAGCCAACGTGGTTCGTTGGGTGGCCAGCGATGAAGCCGCCTACATATCCGGTGCCGTAATACCCGTTGACGGCGGCCTCGGAATGGGCCACTAGCTCCGATAGCGGTTTTTGTCCGGGCCCTACAACGGATTCCATCCAAGCCGCTGGCATGATGGAGATCAGGCCACGATTTTTGGATGTAGTGAACAAAAGGAGCATGAATGGGAAAGCTGGAACACAAGACCGCGATCGTGACGGGTTCCTCTCGCGGAATCGGGGCAGAAGTTGCCAAGTTCCTGGCAGCTGAGGGTGCCGCCGTCGTCGTGAACTACCGTCAAAAAGCGCCACGCGCCAACAAGGTCGTGGCGGAAATCCAGGCAGCGGGAGGCCGCGCTGCGGCCGTTGGTGCGGACCTGACAACCGAGGAGGGCGTACACGCCCTCGCCAGCAAGGCGATGGAAGAATTCGGCTCCCTGGATGTCCTGGTGCTGAATGCATCCGGCGGCATGGAGACGGGCATGGAAGAGGGCTACGCCCTCAAGCTGAACCGCGACGCACAGGTCAACATGCTCAACGCGGCTGTCCCACTCATGCCGGAAGGTTCGCGGGTTGTGTTCGTCACCAGCCACCAAGCCCACTTTGTGGAATCCGTTCCCACCATGCCCGAGTACGAGCCCGTAGCGAAGAGCAAGCGGGCGGGCGAGGATGCACTGCGCGACCTTCTGCCTCAGCTCGAGGACAAGGGAATCTCCTTGGTGGTGGTTTCCGGCGACATGATCGAGGGAACGGTAACAGCCACTCTGCTGGACCGCTCCAACCCGGGTGCTATCGAAGCACGGCGAGCCGAGGCCGGAAAGTTGTACTCAGTCAAGGAATTCGCCGCGGAGGTCGCCAAGATGGTCACCGCCGACGTCGAATCCGGACACACCGAGTACGTCGGAGGCGCTGACTACTTCGGCAAGGCTGCCCAGTAGGACAGACTCCGAACGTAACGGAAGTAGCAGAGCGGCCCGGGACTGATGTCCCGGGCCGCTCTGCTTTTACCCTTGGTGACAATCTAATAAATAGTTCGGCATTCCGCGTCACGAATTAGAAAATGTTGTTTCGTCTTTCCGCCTTTGCGTTTATCGTCGTGATCTGGTTGACTCTGCAATGCGCCCTCGCTGTAGTGGCGCGCCGAATGCGGAATTTGGGTGATGCGCAACCTACGGAATTCTCCGCCGGGCACTGAACGCATATCGCCAAACCAGGAGCACAATTGGACTTGTTACTCCACGCTGACGACATTCACGCCTCCTATGATCAGCGGCGCATCCTCAAAGGCATTGGCATGTCGTTGTATCGAGGCGAAATTCTTGGTGTCATTGGAACGAACGGTGCCGGCAAAACCACCCTCATGAAAGTGTTGGCGGGTTCCCACCAACATGACGCCGGCCACATCATGATGGCTGGTGAACGCTACTCGCCGGAATCTCCTGAGGAAGCGCGTGCCTGCGGGGTGGGGCTCATTCCACAGAATTTCCGGCTCGATCCCGAATTGACCGTGGCAACGGCGATATTCCGCGGAACCTTCCAGGCAGCCAAATCCCACGCGGAGCTAAGGGCTCAAGCACTCGAGCTCATCGACGGCATCGGCGTTTCCATGGACCCTGACGCTAAAGTCGGCACGTTGATCCGGGCGGAGCAGGCCCTCGTTGAGGTTCTCCGAATGGTGGCCGAAGAAGCCCAGTTGGTCATTATGGATGAAGTTGCCGCGTCACTGCCCGATCACGACGTCGCTATCCTCCACCACGTTCTCCGGATGCTTGTCGGTCAAGGGCGGGCGATCATTTACATCACCCACAGGCTGGACGAGGTCCGTTCCATCGCGCACCGCATCGCTGTCCTGCGGGACGGCAAAGTCCACCGGATCGTCGATGCCAGCCAAACAAGCGTTGATGAGCTCACCTTCATGCTGCTGCAGCAGAAGTTGCAGGACACTGCGAGGCCTGCTGATCCGGCGGATGCTTCCGAGGTGCTGCAGGTCAGGAACCTCGCGGTAGGAGATGTTGTTCGCAATGTCAGTTTCAGCGTAGCCAAGGGTGAAATTTTCGGCATCGTCGGTACGCATCGTTCCGGCGTCTACCAGTTGACGGAGGCACTCGTGGGCATTCGCCCGAGCATCTCGGGCGACATTTTCATGCACGGAAATAAGGTCGAGATCCGGCGGCTGGAGGATGCACGGAGGCTGAAGATTGGTTACCTGTCGGATGATGATGACAACCTCGAGCCCCAAGCCAGCATTGTTGAGGGCCTGCAGCAGAGTAGTGAGGACACGCAGGCCACGCTTCAAGCCGAGGTCAGCCAGCTCCGGGGCGTGATTGAACTGGTCCGGCGCATGAGGATCAACACAACGAATATCCATGGGAGCCTCACACATCTGTCCGGAGGTGATCGGCAAAAGGTCCAGTTGGCCAGATGGATGACCACCGACTGTGACGTGTTGATCCTCAGCCACCCCAGCCGCGGCATCGACATCGGCGCCAAAGAGGTGGTGTACAAGATGCTCAACGAGCTCAGCCAGACCGGCGTCGCGATCATTCTTCTGTCCTCGGATCTATCGGAACTCGTCAGTTGGTGCCACCGGATCGCCGTGATGCGCGACGGCGAACTGGTCACCATCGAAGCGAACGCCAACACCAACGAGGACGTCCTGGTACACCACATGCTGGGTAGCACGCCCGCGTTGGGAGCCACTATGGCACGCAGGGTGAAGGCCTGACGGCTGCTCACGTTTTTCGGGCCCAGCAGTTGCCATGGAGCAGCCCAGCAGTTGCCATGGAGCAAAGGGGCGGCCCCCATCGCGATTACTCTGCAATGGTGGCCGCCCCTTTTTGGGTTCGGTTCTTGTTAGATGATGATCCCGTTGGCGAGGTTATTCAGCTTGTGGCGTGCCAACGCCAGGTTTGCGTAGGTCCGGTCCAACACCAGGTAGACGAAGAGGCCCTTGGAACCACCCGAGTTCAGGACGTTGATCAGGTGGTACTGGGACCCCAGGGTGATGAGGATGTCTTCGATGTCGCTGTTCAGGTTTAGGTCCGCCATGGTGCGCAGCTTCGCACTGACGACATTTGAATTACCCGCAGCAGCCACGCCGAGGTCAAAGCCGGGACTTCCCCCCTGAGCCAGTGCCATGCCGCTGGAATAGTCGACGATCGCCGCACCCGTGGCACCTTCGATGGACAGCAGTTGCCTGATAGCTTCATCAAGTGAGCTCATAATGTCTTCTTCCTGTTCTGCTCTTTCTCCAAGGGCGTCCGCAAAGTAGACGGAACTGGCTTCCTGGTACAAAGGGGTGCTTTGGAGCAACTCCCAGGAAACGAAGTCCACCTCTGGAGGCTCCGCCTCTGGCGTTTCCGTCAGTGAGGGCTCCGCAGCGGAAGAGCCTTCGTCGCGTCGCCACCACTTCCACGTACGTTGCGTACCGTTCACGTCCTGCCTCTGTACTTCCGTCATCCTGGATTGCGGGATTCTTTACGGCTCCCTGATGAGTTTGCAATTGTGCACGAAAATAACGAACTCGAACAATATACGTCGAATTCACCGGGTGACATAAATTTAGGCAAGGTGAGGGAATTAGGGACTGAGAAACTAGGTTTTTAGCATCAATTTAATAAATAGTTTGCTTTTTCGCGTCACGAAATCGAGGCAGCCTACACGTTAGCGATATGCCGAACCGCGTCCAAGTACGGCATATTGATCGCGGCGTCGGCCACAGCCCGGACGGCGGGCTTGGCATTAAAGGCAATACCTATTCCCGCAGCTCCGAGCATGTCGAGATCGTTGGCGCCGTCGCCGACAGCTATGGTGTGTTCCAAACTGATGCCTTCAGCCGCAGCCCACTCGCGGAGGTACTTTTCCTTGGCAGCCCGATCAATGACAGCGCCGAGAACCTTGCCGGTCAGGACGCCGTCGACGATTTCCAGTTCGTTGGCGATCCAATAATCCAGACGCAGTTCGGCCGCGAGCGGACCCAGGATCTGGTTGAAACCACCCGAAACCACTGCCACCACGTGGCCGGCATTCTTGAACGCGGCAACGAGCTCTGCCGCGCCGAGGCTAAGGCGGACTTCTTGCCGCACTGCGTCGACGACGGCGGCCGGCAGCCCGGCGAGGACAGCAACCCGGGCGTGCAAACTCTGGGCGAAATCCAATTCACCACGCATTGCCGCCTCCGTGACGGCGGCGACTTCTTCCCGCTTACCGGCATGGGCGGCCAGGAGCTCTATGACTTCCTGCTGGATCAACGTGGAGTCGACGTCCATCACGAGGAGTTTCCGCGGGGCTTGCCGCAGGGCCTCTGGAACGATGGCGGTGTCTACGCCGTCCACGGCGTTCGACGCCACATAGCTACGGACTTCGGCAAGGTCCGATGATGCGTCCGCAGTCACCGTGAGGGTTGCGCTGTGGACGGCAAACCGCTCATCTCCGGACTGTGACTCCGACGAAACCACAGCCCCCGCATCTGCCAAGGTCTTCCTTAGCGTTTCCAGTGATTCGGGGGACAAATTCACGGCATAGGTGACCGCAGCCAGGTTCGAAGTCATGGCCTCAATCCTATCGAGCGCCCCCGGGCGGCCCGAATTCGTTTCACCCCGGAACCCGGAGCCATGGCCGGTTATCAGTCAGCCGGATTTTTGTCCTAGTGTCTACTGCTATGAGTGATGTTCTGGAATTGGCTTCCGTCAGCGTTGTCCGAGGCAAAAAGACCCTGCTGGACAAGGTTGACTGGGAAGTCAACGAAGGTGAGCGCTGGGTGGTACTCGGGCCGAACGGCGCGGGTAAGACCACGCTTCTCCAGGTCGCGGCCGCCCGCCTCCATCCGAGCAGCGGCAAAGCCGGCATCCTTGACGAGACGATGGGTCGTGTTGACGTTTTTGAACTCCGTCCCCGGATCGGGCTCTCTTCGGCAGCACTCGCCAACCAGATTCCAGAGAATGAAACTGTCCTGAACGTAGTCGTCACCGCGGCCTACGGCGTGACTGGCCGTTGGCGCGAAGGCTACGAGCGCGACGACGAACGGCGCGCCTTCCGCCTCCTGAACGACTGGGGGATGGGACCGTTGCTTAATCGCACGTTCGCCACGCTCTCTGAAGGGGAGCGCAAGCGGGTCCAGATTGCCCGGGCTTTGATGACCGATCCGGAATTACTGCTCCTGGACGAGCCGGCAGCTGGACTCGACCTGGGCGGTCGCGAGGAACTGGTCCACAAGCTCGGCGAGCTTGCCCGTGACGAGGCCTCACCTGCCATGGTCCTCGTGACCCACCACCTTGAGGAAGTGCCTCCCGGATTTACCCACGCCATACTGTTGCGCGACGGCGCCGTGGTAGCGGCCGGTCCCATCGGCGAAGTCCTCACCGCGGAGCACCTGAGCGAAACTTTCGGCCTGCCGTTGGAGGTTATCGAAAATGCCGGACGCTACACGGCCACGGCCCGCCGCTAGGCGGGGGCTCATGCGACAGTGGAGATTCTAAGCGGCGCCCTGGTCTTTATTGCGGGCTTGTGGGCAGGCACCATCAACGCGGTGGTGGGCTCCGGCACCCTCGTGACCTTCCCGGTCCTCATCGCCCTTGGCGTGGTTCCGGTGGTCGCATCCATGAGCAATGCCATGGGATTGGTGGCGGGAACTGCGGCCGGCGCCTGGGGCTACCGGCGTGAGCTTGCCGGTCGGCGTCAACAACTGCTGAAGCTCCTGCCTGCTTCCCTCCTCGGTGGAATCACCGGAGCATGGCTCCTGCTGCACCTACCCGAGACGGTGTTCGGCTATGTGGCTCCCGTGCTGCTGGTCCTGGCGCTCTTGATGGTGCTGTTCCAACCGAAGCTGCAAGCATGGATACGGAGCAGGCAGCAAGATCCGGAGCAGGCCATCCGCGATCACAGCCATGGAGTAGTCCTGGTCGTGCTTGTCTATCTGGCTGGTGTCTACGGTGGATATTTCGTCGCTGCCCAAGGCATCCTGCTGGTCGGCATCCTGGGGGTCTTCCTCACCGGAACCATGCAGAACGCAAACGCCATGAAAAACATCCTGGTGCTCGGCGTCAACATGGTGGCGGCCGCTTCCTACCTGATCTTCGCCTTTGACCGGATCAATTGGTTGGTTGTGCTCCTGATTGCCGTCAGCTCCACGATTGGTGGCCTGCTCGGTTCCAAAGTGGGCCGGAGGCTTTCGCCCACGGTGCTCCGTGCCGTGATCTTTACGCTCGGCATCGTGGCTTTGGGCTTCATGATCGCCAACCTGCTGAAATGATTCTCCCGTGACGTTCCATTACCTTGAGTCTGCCGATGATCCCCGGGTCAGCGACTACACCACCCTGACCGATGTGCACCTCCGGAAGCTGCGTGAGCCCGAAGAGGGAATGTACATAGCGGAGTCCTCGAGGGTGCTGCGCCGCGCCCTCGCGGCCGGACATCAACCCCGGTCCTTTTTCCTCGCGGAAAAGTGGTTGGCCGATCTCGAGGATGTCTTCCATGACTATCCGGACGTTCCGGTCTTCATCGGCACAGCCTCGCTGCTTGAGGAGATCACCGGCTTCCATTTGCACCGTGGCGCCATGGCCGCAATGCACCGTCCCGCAGCAGTGCCGCTCACGGAGCTTCTCGCCGGAGCGCAACGCGTGGCTGTGCTGGAAGACATCGTGGACCACACCAACGTCGGGGCGATCTTCAGGTCCGCGGCGGCCCTCGGGGTGGATGCTGTGCTGGTCTCACCGCGCTGCGGGGACCCGCTGTACCGCCGGAGCGTGCGCGTGAGCATGGGCACTGTCTTCCAAGTTCCCTGGGCGAGGCTGCAGTCCTGGCCCGCGGACCTTGGCCAACTGAAAGACCAAGGATTCACTGTCGCAGCCATGGAGCTGACACCTGACGCGCTCACCCTCGATGAACTGGCGGAGAAGCAGTTCCCGAAACTCGCTTTGGTGCTGGGCACCGAGGGCGCCGGCATGAGCGAGGAGACACTTGCCGCCGTCGACCTCGCCGTCAGGATACCCATGCGGGCAGGCGTGGACTCCCTCAACGTCGCGGCGGCGTCCGCTGTCGCGTTTTGGGAACTCCGGCCCCGGGGCTGAGCCCGGTTCGTGCCCGCTGGCCACTTCGGCTATGATTGATTGTTGGCCCGCCCACTGAAATGTTGTTCGCAGTGGCGGACCACCTCCATTCATACCTGGCAGCTGGCAAAATCCAGTTGCGTGAACAAAAGGTCCCATTATGAAGTCTGATATCCACCCGAAGTACGAAGCTGTTGTTTTCAACGACCTCGCTTCCGGTACCAAGTTCCTGACCAAGTCGACTGTTTCTTCGTCGAAGACCATCGAATGGGAAGACGGAAACACCTACCCCGTCATCGACGTCGAAATCTCTTCGGAGTCCCACCCGTTCTACACGGGCAAGCAGCGCATCATGGACTCCGCTGGCCGCGTCGAGCGCTTCAACGCCCGCTTCAAGGGCTTCGGCGGCAAGAAGTAACCACTTCGCCCTCAAGTCTTTTTCGAAGGCCCGCATCTGCTGGATTTCCAGCGGTGCGGGCCTTTTCGTTTTCCGGCAAGATGGAACCCATGACTCACCGGATTTCCCCCGACCAGCAAAACCACGACGCCGGCACCCGCCTTCACGGCGAATATAAGGTTCCCGGCGGCAAACTCGTCGTGGTGGACCTCGAGGTTGTAGAGGGGAAGTTCGCCGATGTCTCGCTGAGCGGTGACTTTTTCTTGGAGCCCGATGAGGCGCTGGAAGCAATCAACGGCGCTTTGACGGGGCTTCCCGAGTCCACGCCGGCCTCAGAGATTGCTTCCGCCGTGACGGCAAGCCTTCCTGCTGGAGCTGTTCTGTTTGGCTTCTCTGCTGATGCCGTTGCTGTCACAGTCCGCAGGGCACTTTCCAAGGCGACCAGCTGGGCTGACCACCAATGGGAAATGATCCCGCCCTCCATCTTGCCTACACAGGTCAACGTCGCCCTGGACGAGGTCCTTACCGAAGAGGTTGGAAATGGCAGCCGCAACCCCACCCTCAGGTTCTGGGATTGGGAGGAACCTTCGGTCGTCATTGGAAGCTTCCAGTCGGTACACAACGAAGTGGACCCTGAGGGGGTGTCCCGCCATGGCATCACGGTGGTGCGGCGCATCAGCGGGGGCGGTGCCATGTTCATGGAAGCCGGCAACTGTATTACCTATTCTCTCTACTTGCCGCAGACGTTGGTTGATGGGATGAGCTTCGCCGATTCCTACGCCTTCCTCGATGCTTGGGTGATGGCCGCACTGGAGAAGCTTGGCATCAGTGCCTTCTATGTTCCGCTCAACGACATCGCTACGGAACAGGGCAAGATCGGCGGAGCAGCACAGAAGCGCCTGTCCAACGGGGGAATGCTGCACCACGTCACCATGAGCTATGACATCGACGCCGACAAAATGGTGGAAGTCCTCCGCATCGGCAAGGAAAAACTCTCGGACAAAGGCACTCGAAGCGCCAAGAAGCGCGTGGACCCGTTGCGTCGCCAGACGGGGTTGGCCCGTTCAGCGATACTCCAAGCGATGCAGGAAGTTTTCACGGAGAGGTACGGCGCCATTGAGTCACAAGTAACGGAGGCAGAACTCCGTGAAGCCCGCCGACGGGTGGACGCCAAATTCGGTACCGAAGAATGGCTGAACCGCGTCCCCTAGGGCGCCGCGGGGCCTTAGCCGTTGGCTTGGGCCGTCAGTGCAAGCAAGAGGTGGCTTCGCTGCTCGATAACGATGCGTCGCAGTGCCCGCGGTGCTTCCGGATGTAAACCCAGCCAGTGGTCTGTCCGGACCAGAACGGGGTGCTGGGCCGGGTCTGCGCCGATAGCAAGGTCTTGCCAGCCCGGGAAAAGTCCCCGGACAATCCTGCCTGCGATCTCAATGCTGCGCTCTGCCCAGACCCGGTCAAGGGATTCAAAATAGGGTTCCACGTACGCGTCCAGCATGGGCGCGGGGGCTGTCACGAAACCTGCGATGGTGGCGCCGAGGATCTCATTGGAGAGTTCTTCGCTGTTGACCACCCGGTCCCAGGCTGCAGCTTTCACTGCCGCATCAGGACGTGAGGCGGACGCCAAGGAATGGCCTTCCTTCCCTGACGCTGTCTGATCGGCCTCGAGTTCCCGGTCCAGTTCAGCTTGGGTCGCTTGACCGTGGGCGGCCAGCGCTTGCCACATGCTCCAGCGCAGCTCGGGGTCCACGGCCAAGCCGTTAATAACCGTGCCGCCGTCGAGTATGCCGCGTAGCAAGTCCAACTCGCTGTCCCCGTACCGCGAGACAGTCGCCAGAGTTCGGGCCCAGGCGAGCTGGTGATCGGAACCGGCAGGAGCATCCCGCAGGCGGGCCGCCGATACGGCAAGGAAGTCCCGGCGGACGTGACTCCTTCGGGCGGCCGGTACAAATCGTTCAATGGCACTGGAGGCGTTACCCAAGATGTTGAGCAGCACGCCGATGCCGTTCTCCGTCGGCGCGAACCGTTCCACCGCGGCCACGTACTGAACCGCCGGGGTGACGGCGTCGCGTGCCGAGTCCCATAAAGCGGTCCAGCACAAGGCCCGCGCCATGGGGTCCTGAATCCTATCGAGCGAGGTACGGACAGTTCGCTCGGACACGGGATCGAGACGGACCTTGGCATAGCTCAGGTCCTCGTCGTTGACCAAGAGTAGTGCCGGGCGTGCTTTGCCCGCGAGTTCCGGCACGAGGGTGCTGGGCCCGGCAACGTCTACTTCGAGGCTTTCCGACCGGACGATGGCGCCGGTCCCATCTGCCCCGTACAGGCCCAAGCGCAGCCGGTGCGGCCGCAATTCCTGGTGTCCCGTCAGGGGGTCGACGGCATCCTGCCGGACCGTCACTGCACCCAACAGGCCGCCGTCTTCAACGATCTCTGCGGAGACCGTGGAGATACCTGACGTCTGCAGCCACTGGCGGGCCCAGGTGTCAAGATCCCGGCCCGAGGCCTCGCTGAGTGCTTTGAGAAGATCACGGAGGGACGTATTGCCGAACGCGTTGTCACGGAAGTACTGCCGGGACCCGGCGATGAAAGCATCAAAGCCGACGTAGGCCACCAGCTGTTTGAGGACGGACGCACCCTTGGCGTACGTGATGCCGTCAAAGTTCTGCTTCGCGGCTTCAAGGTCCGGGATATCAGCCACGATCGGGTGGGTTGTGGGCAGCTGGTCCTGCACATAGGCCCAGGCCTTGCGCCGGCTGGCGAAGTTGACCCACGCGGTATCCCAGGCCGTGGCGCGGTCCACGCCGAGGGTCCCCATGTAATCGGCAAATGACTCTTTAAGCCAGAGATCGTCCCACCAGTTCATGGTGACGAGATCGCCGAACCACATGTGGGCCATCTCGTGCATCAGGGTGTTGGCGCGGCCCTGGTATTGCGCGTCAGTAGCCCGTGAGGCGTAAATGTACTTCTCCGTGAAGGTGACCAGCCCGGGGTTCTCCATGGCACCGAGGTTGTACTCGGGCACGAATGCCTGGTCGTATTTACCCCACGGATAAGGGTAGTCAAAGAGCTCATTGAAGAAAGCAAGGCCACTCTTGGTGAGCCGGAAGATTTCCTCGGCATCGAAGGACCCTGACAATGAGGCGCGGCAGTAGAGGGCCAGCGGTACCTCAAGCCGCGCACCGCCGTCGAGCGTTGCTGTCCAATGATCCGTAGGTTTGAAGTACGGGCCTGCAAGTACCGTGGTGATGTAGGTGGACATCCGCTCCGTGGTGGCGAAGTCCCATCGGGCACTCCGAGCGTCATCGGGGAGGGTGGCCCGCGTAAGCTCCACGCCGTTGGAAGCTACCTCCCATCCGGCCGGGGCGATGACGTGGAACGTGAACAAGGCTTTGAGATCGGGCTGCTCAAAGTTGGCAAAGACCCGGCGGCTGTCCGCCGGCTCGTACTGCGTGTAGAGGTAGCACTGGCCGTCGGCAGGATCCACGAAACGGTGCATGCCTTCCCCGGAGCGGCTGTACAGCGACGTTCCGGTCACTGTCACCGTATTTTCCGCGGCGAGGCCTTCCAGGATGATCCGGTCCCCATCCACGACGTTTGCTGCATCAAGGACGCGTCCGTTCAGCACTACCGATTCCACGCCGCCACTGATGTAGTCCAGGAAAGTTGCGGAGCCGGGAGTGGCCGAGAACGAGATGGTGCTGATGCTGGCGTACCCGGAGGCGGCCGGATCAGCGGCGCTGCGGACATCCAAGGTGACGTCATAGCTGTGGGTGGTGATCAGGGCCGAACGGGTGGCGGCTTCGTCGCGGGACAGGTTGTGATTCGACACACAGCTATCTAATCATGATCCATGCGGCGGCCAGTCCGAGCCCTGCAATCAGCAGCCAGGATCCCAAGGCGACCACAACGGCCCGCCCGCCCGTTCGGATGAGCATCCGTACCCGCACAGCGGAGCCCAGGCCGAAAAGGGCCATCGCGAGCAGGATGTCCTGCAGGGAAGCGGCCGCGTCCAAGACCGGTTGCGGGGCCCACCCCAGCGAACGAACCACCACCAGGAGAATGAAACCCACCACAAACAGCGGGACAACGGGAGGGAACTTCCCGTCGTCGTCGCTGTCCCTCAGAGCGGAGCCGGCCGCGCGCGACCGCGTGTGCACCATCCGCTGGTGGAGGCCGGCTGCGGCCACTACCGGGGCGAGGAGGACCACCCGGGTCAGTTTGACGACGACGGCGATCGCCAGCGCCGCAGCACCGGCGGTTTGGGCGGTGGCCACCACCTGGCCGACGTCGTGTACAGAGGCCCCGGTCCAGGCCCCGAAACGTTCAGGGCTGAGGCTCAAAGGGTGCATCAAGAGCGGTAGGACACCGATCGCCAACGTCCCGCACAAGGTCACCAAGGCAACGGGGAGAACTGTGTCCTGATGCCTCACCCGGCGCACCGCGGCCATTGCGCCGATCGCCGAAGCTCCGCAGATGGAGAACCCCGTGGCGATAAGCAACGCTGTTTCCGCGGGAAGTCGCAGCAGCCTGGCCAGTGCGTACGTTCCCGCGAAGCTCGCCATGACGATGAGGGTGATCAGGACCAGCGCCAACCATCCCAAACCCAGCACGTCCGCAATGCTGACCTTCAGTCCCAGGAAAACTATGCCTGCGCGCATGAGGTGCTTCCCGGCGAAGTCCAACCCTGGCCGGGCGCGCCCCGCAGTCCACGCAGCCGTGCCCGGTATATTTGCTGAGAGCAAACCCAAAGCAACGGCCAGTGTCATGGCGGGAATAGCAGGCAATACTGCGTGCAAGCTGAAGGCGAGGCCCATTGCCACAGCGCTCAGGGCCAAGCCTGGCGCACACCGGACGAGCTGGGGCGCAAGGGTGTTCAAAGGCATTCCCCAACCCTGCCGGAACAAGGCACTGAAATGCGAACCGGGGCCGCCGCCCACACAGCGACACAAGCAGCGCGTAATGCGCTCGAATCAAAAAGGTGATTGTCTAATTCCCATGTCTGACCTATTCCAGGATTATTCCGAGGCCGCCGCCCGTAGTGGCGCCTACGACGAGATGTTTGCCCCGGGCCAGGTCGCCAGAAAATCTTACGGACAGGTTTCAGGAGCCTTGCGTGAACTTTCGCTCGCGGACGTTAGTGCCCGGGCCGATTCCATGGCGAGGACGTTCCTGGACCGTGGAGTGACGTTTGACTACGCAGGGGAGGAGCGGCCTTTCCCCCTGGACATCGTTCCGCGCGTGATTCCGGCGGATGAATGGGACGTCTTGGAAAGGGGGGTGGCGCAGCGCGTCAAGGCATTGGAAGCCTTCCTGAACGATGTCTATGGGCGGATGGCAGTGGTGGCTGATGGGGTGATTCCGAGGCAACTCATCACCACGAGCGCCCATTTCCATCGGGCGGTCCACGGTTTCGAGCCGGCCGGCGGTGTCCGCGTGCATGTCTCGGGCATCGACGTCGTCCGTGACGCTGCCGGGACTTTCCGCGTTCTGGAAGACAACGTCCGTGTCCCATCGGGCGTGAGCTACGTCTTGGAGAACCGCCGGGCCATGGCCAAGGGACTCCCGGAAGCGTTCGGCCAGCAGCATATCCGGCCCGTGGAGGAGTATCCCCGCAGACTTCTCTCCGCGCTCCGCAAGACCGCCCCGGCCGGCGTCGATGATCCCACCGTTGTGGTCCTGACCCCGGGGGTGTTCAACAGCGCGTACTTTGAGCACACCCTGCTGGCCGGGCTCATGGGGGTGGAGCTCGTGGAGGGACGGGATTTGATTTGCCGCGGCAACCGCGTTTACATGCGGACCACTGCCGGCGAACAGCGCGTTGATGTCATCTACAAGCGCATCGATGATGACTTCCTGGACCCGCTGCAGTTCCGCTCCGATTCAATGCTGGGTTGCCCCGGCCTCGTCAACGCCGCGCGCGCTGGGGGAGTGACCATCGCCAACGCAGTGGGTAACGGCGTCGCCGATGACAAGCTCGTGTACAGTTACGTCCCTGACTTGATCCGGTACTACCTCCACGAAGAGCCGATCATTGCCAACGTTGACACGTTCCGACTTGAGGAAAAGGAAGCAAGGGAGCATGTGCTTGACCGCCTGCACGAATTGGTGGTTAAGCCCGTTGACGGCTCCGGGGGCAAAGGGCTCGTGATCGGCCCGGATGCTTCCAAGGAAGAATTGGACGCGTTGCGCAGGCGAGTCATTGCCGATCCACGGGGTTGGATCGCGCAGCCGGTGTTGCAACTGTCCACGGTGCCGACCCTTTCAGGGGACAAGTTCGGACCTCGCCACGTGGACCTGCGCCCTTTTGCGGTGAACGACGGCGACGACGTCTGGGTCCTTCCCGGCGGACTCACCCGGGTAGCCCTCAAGGAAGGGTCTTTGATCGTCAACTCCAGCCAAGGCGGCGGCTCCAAGGACACCTGGGTCCTGGCGAATTCGTCGCAACTTCCCGCTGAAGCCATCCCACGCCAGTCGGTAAGGGTCCGTGAACAGGTCTCTGTGTGGCCCGTGGAGAGCAACTGGCGGGACCGCCAAACGGAGCAACAGCAGTGAGCGCCCACACCCCTGACCTGAACTCCGACCGGCACCATGTGAAGGAGGCCCAGTTAGATGCTGAGCCGTATTGCTGAATCACTCTTTTGGATCGGACGCTACGTTGAACGCGCCGATGGCACAGCACGGATCCTGGACGTGCACCTCGAGCGACTGAACCATCTTCCCCTTGAAGAACAACAAAGTGTGGCACGTGACCTGCTGGCCGTCATGGGAGCCAAGCCGCAGAGCGATGACTTCGGGCTTCCCGAACTACTCCATGCCCTTGCCTACGACAAAGCGAGTGCTTCCTCCATCGCCGGTTCACTCGGCGCCGCACGCGAGAACGCCCGCCGCGCACGGGAAACCGTCTCACAGTCCTTGTGGGAGAGCCTCAACACCACCTACTACGGGTTGAACCAGCACCGCAAGGATGTTGTGGGGACGTACCGCTTCTGTAACTGGGTCCTTGAGCGGACCGCGATGGTCCGTGGGCTTGCGGACACCACCGTCAGCCACGATGAGAGTTGGCTGTTCATGGTCCTGGGCCGCTCCCTTGAGCGGGCTGACATGACGGCGCGGATGCTCTCCACCCGTGACGTCCAGTCCGCGGGAATGTCGTGGGTGAACATGCTCCGGTGCGCCGGCGCCTATGAGTCGTTCATCCGGACCCGTCGGGCAGCCTTCGGTGACCAGCACGCGGCCGAATTCCTGCTCCTGGACCGCCTCTTCCCGCGATCGATCGTTTACGCGCTGCGCGACGCCGACGAATGCCTCGCAAAGCTGGATCCCTCGGCACAGCGCGTTGGCTTCATCAACGATGCACGGCGGATCGTGGGCCAGGCCCGCACGTTTTTGGAGTTCCACCGCACCGATGACCTGATGTCGGAACTGCCCGAGCACATGGAACGCGTGCAAAAGGCAGTGACGCAGGCGTCGGACGCGATTTCCCGTAAGTACTTCAATCAGGCTGATGAACACGCCTGGGTGGGAGAAGTTTCATGACCCGGCTAAGTATCGTCCACACCACGGCCTATAGATATAACGGCCGCGTGACGCTGTCCTACAACGAGGCACGGATGACGCCCCTCACCGATGCCCAGCAGGTGGTCTTGGAGTCCTCACTCAAAGTTTCCCCCCATCAGGCAGCGGTGAGTACGTACCGCGACTACTGGGGCACCCGCGTGACAGCTTTCGACATGCAGATGCCCCATGAGAGCCTCGAGGTTGAGGCGACCGCCACGGTGGAGGTCCATCGCCCCGAACGGGTGGCCACCGAGGACGACATTGTGGGTTGGGACGTCATTGCCTCGGACAAGATCCAGGATGAATTCAGTGACTGGCTTCCGCAATCCCGCCTGAGCGGGCCCGGGGATGAGGTTCTTGGGATCGTTCCGGATGTGGTTGCCGGTAAGAACCCGCACGACGCCGCACTCGCGGTTTTTTCGTGGATGGCCGGAGAGATGACCTACATGAAAGGCAGTACCGGCGTCACCACCAATGCCGAACAGGCGTGGTCACAGCGCCAAGGCGTGTGCCAGGACCTGGCACACTTGGCGATCGGCGCGCTGCGCTGCAGCGGCATCCCGGCGCGTTACGTCTCGGGCTACGTCCATCCACGCTCGACGGCGGGTATCGGCGAAGCGGTGGCGGGGCAATCGCATGCGTGGCTCGAATGGTGGGATGGGGAGTGGCGCAGTTGGGATCCCACCAACCACAAGCCGGCCGGCGACTACCACGTCACCGTAGCCAGGGGCCGGGACTACCGCGATGTCCCACCGCTTAAAGGCATCCTGTCCGGGGGCGGCGGCTCGGGTCTGTCGGTAACAGTGCAAATCACGCGCCTGGCGTAGCGCTTTACCAGGGCGAGGGCTTGTAGTCCTTGAGGAAGACTCCGTATTGGTCCTCGCCCTTCTCGCCCATCACGATCGGGTCATAAACCCTGGCGGCCCCGTCCACCAGGTCCAAGGGAGCGTGGAAGCCCTCCTCCATGAGCCGGACCTTGGTGTAATGCGGACGCTCGTCCGTGATCCAGCCGGTGTCCACCGCAGTCATGAGGATGCCGTCGGAGTCAAGCATCTCTTGGGCGCTAGTACGGGTCATCATGTTCAAGGCGGCCTTGGCCATGTTCGTGTGCGGATGACCGGGGCCCTTGTAGGCGCGGGAGAATTGTCCTTCCATCGCCGAAACGTTAACGATGTACTTGCGGTGCGCCGTGGAGCGCTTCATGGCATCACGGAGCCTGCTAACCAGCAAGAATGGCGCGGTGACGTTGCAGAGTTGGACTTCCAGCATCTCCAGCGGGTCCACCTCGTCCACCACCTGGGTCCAACTGTTGATGGACGCCAAGTCCGGAACCAAGCCACCGGCGTCGATAGCGGTACCGGTTTCTATTCGCTGCAAGGAGGCTGAACCTGTGGACAGGGCCAGGGACGTGATCGCGTCACCGGCCAACACAGGGTGTTCGGTGACGCTGCTGGCCAAGGCCAGCGGGTGCTTGTCGTGGGCATGGCCGAAGGTGACCAGCTCGGGTCCGCCGTTGGCCGGTTCCAGTGCCGCAGGTAGAGGCTCATCTTCGGCGTCAACCAGCGGCTTGTACGCATTTCCGGAACGGCGCACGGTTTGGGCGGCGTTGTTAATGATGATGTCCAAGGGCCCGGCCTCGTTCAGTGAGTCCGTGAGCGCCATGACCTGGGCCGGATCGCGAAGATCGATGCCCACAATCCGCAGCCGGTGCAGCCACTCAGCGCTGTCCTCCATGGCGGCGAAGCGGCGGGCGGCATCCTTGGGGAACCGGGTGGTGATGGTGGTGTGTGCGCCGTCCCGGAGGAGGCGCAAAGCGATATACATACCGATCTTGGCCCGGCCACCGGTCAGTAAAGCCCTCCGGCCTGTGAGGTCGGTCCGTGCGTCCCGTTTGCTGTGGCTGAAAGCCGCGCATTCAGGGCAAAGCTGGTGGTAGAACGCGTCCACTTGGGTGTAGTGCTTCTTGCAGATATAACAAGGACGCGAACGGATCAGGTGGCCCGCTATCTCTCCCGTGGCAGAGGGCGCAAGCTTGTTGCCGCGCGTCTCGTCATCGATCCGGTCCGGTGCCGCCGTCGCCGTCAGGGCAATGACGGCGCGGTCTGCTTCGGCGATGGAATCACGCTTGGTGACTCGACGATGGCGCTTGACGGCCTTGAACATCTTGCCGGTAGCACGCCGGACGGCAACGTAGTCCGGGTGCTCTTCGTCGTAGACGTGGATCGTGGTCAAAACCTTGAGGCAGGCCTGGATCTCTTCGGGCGTCAGATTGGTGGAGCTCATTGAACTGATTTTACAGCCTGAAGAGACCTCGGCCTGCCCCGGGGCCTGGGTGACCGCCGGCGCCTGCTACCTAGTTGACGACTCCTTGCCGGGCAACATCGGGTACGCGGGCTTGGATTCCGGCAGCGACCTTTTCGGCGGAGTCGCGGATATCGGGATCGTCGTGTGTTGCTGCCTTGACCGCCTCCGGAAGGCTGCGGCGATGCTGGGCGGAGAGGGCAAGCTCAGCCTCGCCGGGCTCCGGAACCATCTGTCCCTTCGCCAGCACCGTGATCCCCGACTCGGTGACTTTGTAACCGCGGGCCCTATCCAGCTCCGGGTCCAGTCCGATGGCAGCGCCGGCCGGAACCTGTACGTTCTTATCCAGAATGGCCCGCTTGATGACTGCGCCCTCGCCCACACGGACCTTATCCATCAGGACCGAGTCCTGGACGCGGCTCCCAGCGGCAACGTACGCGTCGTTGGAAAGCACCGAGCCTTCAACAATGCCACCGGAAATAACCACGCCGCTGGCCACGATGGAATCCAAGGCCGTACCCACCGTGTTGTTGCCGCCTCGGACGAACTTGGCCGGCGGTGAAATGCTCTGGCGGGTGTAGATAGGCCACTCGGAGTTGTACAGGTTGAACACCGGCACGGGCGAGATGAGGTCCATGTGGGCGTCGTAGAACGAATCGATAGTACCGACGTCGCGCCAGTACGTCCGGTCGCGATCCGTGGCGCCCGGGATATCGTTCAGCGTGAAGTCGTAGACACCGGCTTCGCCTTGGTCCACGAAGTAGGGAATGATGTCCCCACCCATGTCGTGCTTGGTGTCGAGCCGCTCCGCGTCCACATGCAAGGCATCAACGAGGGCGTCGGCGTTGAAGACGTAGTTCCCCATGGAAGCCAGGAATTGAGTGGGGTCAGCTGCCAACCCGGGGGTGCTGGACGGCTTTTCCACGAAAGCGGCGATTTTTTGCGGATCATTCTGGTCCACTTCGATCACACCGAACTGGTCCGCCATGTTCAGGGGCTGGCGGACCGCTGCCACCGTGGCCTTGGCGCCGCTGGCGATGTGTTGTTCCACCATCTGGGAGAAGTCCATGCGATAAACGTGGTCAGCACCGACCACAACCACGATGTCGGGAGCGTCGTCGTGAATGAGGTTCAAGGACTGGTAGATAGCGTTCGCACTCCCCAGGAACCAACTCTTGCCCACGCGTTGCTGCGCCGGAACGGAGGCTACGTACCGGCCCAATTGCGTCGACATCCGCCACGTCTCTGAGATGTGGCGGTCCAAACTATGGGATTTGTACTGCGTGAGCACAACAATTTTCAGGTATCCCGAATTAACGAGGTTGGATAGTGCAAAGTCAATTAACCTGTAACCGCCGGCAAACGGAACCGCGGGTTTGGCCCGGTCCGCTGTCAGCGGCATGAGGCGGTTGCCTTCCCCGCCTGCCAATACGATTGCCAAAACTTTCTTCAACGCCATGGTCACAGCTCCCCGTACGTCTTCGTATTCCCCCAAAAGTCCGATTTTCCGGACTCTTTCACACTAGAACACATACGCGGGAACGACTACGTTGGTTAGCGTGCGAATAGACATTGTGACTAAAGAGTTCCCTCCGGAAATATATGGCGGTGCCGGCGTCCATGTTGCCGAGCTCAGCCGCGTGCTTGCGAAGCACGTCGAACTCCATGTGCGGGCGTTCGGTTCGCCCCGTGATTCCGACTACCACGGGGCATCGGTTGAGTCTTATGCGACCCCGGATGAGCTCGGCGGAGCCAACGCCGCCATCCAAACGCTCGGCGTGGACCTGAGGATCGTTCCGGACATCGCGGGAGCGGACCTTGTGCACTCGCATACGTGGTACGCGAACATGGCAGGCCACTTGGCGTCCTTGCTCCATGGCATTCCCCACGTGTTGAGCGCCCACAGCCTTGAGCCGCTCCGCCCGTGGAAGTCTGAACAGCTCGGTGGTGGCTACGCACTGTCTTCATGGGTCGAAAAAACGGCCTACGAAGCCGCCGACGCCATCATTGCCGTTTCGGACGGGATGCGGAAAGACATCCTCCGCAGCTATCCGAACGTGGACCCGAACAAGGTCAAGGTGGTGCACAACGGGATTGACGTTTCCTTGTGGGAAAGGGACGAAGAGGTCGATGCGATCCGCGCTCTTGGGATCGATCCGGACAAGCCCAGTGTGGTGTTCGTGGGGCGCAACACCCGCCAAAAGGGTGTTCCGTACTTGTTGCGGGCAGCTTCAAGCCTGCCCGATGACGTGCAACTGGTCCTCTGCTTGGGCGCGGCCGACACACCGGAGCTCGCCGCTGAGACCGCACGCCTGATCGAGGATCTTCAGGCGAAGCGCCAGGGCGTGGTCCTGATCGAGCGGATGCTCCCACGCCGGGAGCTGATCCAGGTCCTCAGCCATGCCACGGCCTTTGCCTGCCCCTCCATCTATGAGCCCTTGGGGATCGTCAACCTCGAAGCGATGGCGTGTGGTGCAGCCGTTGTGGCCAGCGCGACGGGTGGCATTCCGGAGGTGGTCCAGCACGGAGAAACCGGCTTGCTGGTCCAACTGGAGCAGGTGACGGACGGAACGGGGACACCGCTCGATCCGGAAAAGTTCGTCAGTGATTTCGCCGCTGCGTTGAACGAGGTGGTGGCAGATCCGGCCCGCGCCCGCCAGATGGGCGTCGCAGGCCGACGTCGGGCCGAAGAACACTTTTCTTGGGAGTCCATTACCGAGGCGACGCTCGAGGTCTACCGTTCAGTCTTGCGCTGACCCCTAGCGTCCCAAACAGCAGACCGCGTTCGACGGCGCCGCCCCCTAAGTGGGGACGGCGCCGTCGTTCGTGTCCTGCGCGCGGCTCCTAACGGGGCCTGGCGGCTTTCAATGCCAGCAAGGCTTTTTCATCCGCCGGCGCGCTGCCGCTGGCGCGCTGTTCCCTGAAATATTTGGCGGCTTCGTCCTGCCGGACGGACTCTGCCCCGGTGGCGATCGCAGCTCGCAGATGCTCCGGGCCGTATCCGAAAGCATCCACCAAGTCCACGGCATGAGGCCGTATTTTGACCAGCAAACGGTTGATGTAGGCACCCACCGTCCGGCCGCGCTGCATAGAGAGCCGGCCGTTCATGAGATACCAGGACAGGTGCTTCTCAATGAGCGACAATCCGAAGAGATCACGCAACCACGTCAGGACTCGCTTGGTGCCTTCGTCCGTGACCTCGCCCAGCGCCTCGGTGAACGCTTCCCATTGCAAGAGCTCCGCATGGGCGTTCGCCGCTTCGATGAGTTCGTTCTGGTGCTGGTTGAAGAGCGCCGCAGCCTGGTGCTGGGGCAGTTTATTGGCGCCCTTCAGTGCCGCGCCAACCTCCGCCACCATGGACTGCACACGGTCAGTGAGCAGAGTCCGCTGACCTTCCTCATCGCGCAACGCCAGCGCTGCCTTCTGGACGGAACCGGTATCGGCGACGAACTGGGCCACCTGCCGCAGCCCCGTCCGGTGCAGGGCAACCCCGGCAGCCTGGTCCACCACGTAGCGGGCAAGGACGCCGAAATCGGCCCCGCGGAATTCTTTGGCGTAGTCAGCCAGGAGACGTTTGGCTACCAACTGCAGCAGAACGGTGTTGTCGCCCTCGAAGGTGACGTAGACATCCAGGTCCGCCCGCAGCGACGCAAAACGGTTTTCGATCAGGAAGCCGGCGCCACCACAGGCTTCGCGGCACTCCTGCAGTGTGTCGAGGGCGTGCCAGGTGCTGAGCGGCTTGAGCGCGGCCGCCAGCGTCTCGAGGTCCTGTCGATCGGCGTCTGAGTCGTGCGCGCCGGAGAACACGTCATCGAACTTCTGCAGCAATTGTTCGTGGGCAAAGCTGGCTGCGTAGGTGGTGGCCAAACGGGTGAACAGCCGGCGCTGGTGCCGCTGGTAGTCCAGCAGGACTTCCTCGTCCGTGTGAGACGAAGCATTGAACTGGCGGCGCTCCGTGGCGTATTGAATGGCGGTCTTGAGAGCCACCTTGCTCGCGGCGACTGCCGCCCCGTCAAGGGAGACACGGCCTTGGACCAAGGTTCCCAGCATCGTGAAGAAGCGGCGGCCCGGGCTCTGGATAGGGGAGGAGTAGGTGCCGTCCGCGGCTACATCACCGTAGCGGTTCAAGAGGTTAGTGCGGGGGATCCGGACGTTCGTGAAGTGAAGCCGGCCGTTATCGATGCCGTTCAGGCCACCCTTGATCCCGTCGTCCTCGCCGCCGATGCCCGGGAGGAATTCCTTTGTGTCCGGATCCCGGAGCTCAACATAGAAAGCATGGACGCCGTGGTTGACGTCCTTGGTGACCAACTGCGCAAACACGACGGCGGCCAGGCCATCTGTTGCAGCGTTGCCAATGTAGTCCTTCCACGCTGCGCGGAACGGTGTGTTGACCACGAATTCCTGGCTCTCCGGGTGGTACGTGGCCGTGGTGGCGATGCTGGCGACGTCGGACCCATGTCCCGTTTCGGTCATGGCGAAGCAACCGGGGATCTCCAGGCTCATGATGCCCGGCAACCATTTGTCCTGGTGTTCCTTGGTTCCGAGGTGCATGACGGCGGAGCCAAAGAGACCCCACTGGACGCCTGCCTTGATTTGGAGGGAGGGGTCGGCCGTAACGATTTCCTCAAAGCCGGCGATGTTTCCGCCGTGGTCGTCCGAACCACCCAAGCGGGAAGGGAAGGCTCGGTGGACGGCGTTGTTGTCGACGAGGAACTTCAGCTGCTCGAAGACCCGGGCCCGGTGCTCAGTGTGGGACAGCCCCTCAATTTTCTGCACGGATGGGTTGCCCGCCACTGCACGGGCTTCGCGCCGGATATGTGCCCACTTGCCCAGGAGCTGTTCGCCCAGCGCAGCTACATTCACAACGGGTTCCGCGGCCGAGGCCTCAACGCGTTTGCCCGAGGGCTGATGCTGCGATGCGGTTCTGTCCACTACTTCAGTCATGTTGATTCCTTCTTTGGTCCGACAACTGATGAGTCGTTACTGGTATCAGGTGGTGGTTTTGAGTTCAGGGGCGATGCCCAGGCATAGCCAGTCCGTAATTCGCGCGGCCATGGTGGCTTGGTCTGGCTTGGCTGGGCTGGCCGGGCTCCCAAGCCACATCTCGCCGGCGTTCCTGACCAGCCCGATGGCAGCGGTGGGCCAGTAGACAATGACGGCTTCCTTCTCTGGTCCGAGAAATTCCCGCATGGGCGTGGCGATCATGTCGCTGACCTGCTCAAAGAAGTTGCCCAGGGCCCCGGATGCGGCAATGGCGTCTTGGCTGGACGCGTCTCCCGGGCTGGGCCGGGTAATGAACGCGTAGACGTTGGGGCTCGAATCGGCCATTTGGAGGTACGCGGAGACCATGGCGAACAAGCCTTCGCGTGGCGTTTGCGCAAGCTGGGCGGCTTCCTGCATGCGGCGCTGCATCTGGCCCAGGACGAGCTCGCCCATAGCTTGCTGCAGCCCGGCTTTGTCCCCGAAATAACGATAGAAGACCGACTTGGACGTCCCTGCGGCTCCAGCGATGTCCTCCATGGAGGCATCGCTGCCGAACCGGTGCACCGCTTTCCGTGCTGCCTTAATGAGTTCCCTGCGCCGCTCTTCACGATGGGATTGCCAGCGCACGGACCGGCCATCCATTCCGGGGATTGGCTCATTGGTGTCCGCACGGTTCGGCAGGGTGTCGGCTTCCGGGGATTGGCTGTTCACGATACCCAGCGTATCAGGTACGCTGGGTATCAGTAACTGGCATTCGATCGAAGGAGACATCCATGGCTGCAGCGGACATGACCACCGGAGGAGATCGACAGGCACAGCAGGCGCCAGGAACAACTCGCAGGGCGTTCATCGTGGGTGGCAACAGGATTCCCTTTGCCCGCACGGGAGGTGCCTACGTGAAGTCCTCCAACCAGGACATGCTCACGGCTGCCCTTGAAGGCTTGATCGCACGGTTCGGGCTCCAGGATGAGCGGATCGGAGAGGTTGCCGCCGGCGCCGTCTTGAAGCATTCCCGCGACTTCAATCTCACCCGCGAGGCTGTGCTGGGCTCCTCACTGGCCCCGGAAACTCCCGCCTATGATCTTCAGCAGGCGTGCGCCACGGGACTTGAAACAGTGCTGGGCCTGTCCAACAAGATCAGGCTCGGGCAGATCGACTCCGGAATTGCCGGTGGCGTGGACTCGGCCTCCGATGCTCCCATTGCCGTCAGCGAAGGCCTCCGGGAAATCCTCCTTGACCTCAACCGCGCCAAGACGCCCGCGCAAAAGCTCAAGGTCATCAGCCGGATCCGTCCCAAGGATCTCGCTCCCGATGCGCCCAATACCGGCGAGCCGCGGACCGGGTTATCCATGGGTGAACACCAGGCGCTGACCACCGCCCAGTGGAAAGTCACCCGCGAGGCCCAGGATGAGCTCGCCTACAACAGCCACCGCAACCTCGCAGCCGCCTACCAGAGGGGGTTCTTCGATGACCTCCTCACCCCGTACCGGGGCCTGAACCGCGACTCCAACCTCCGCGCCGACACCTCGCTGGAAAAGCTGGCCTCCTTGAAGCCCGTATTCGGTAAGACCCTCGGCTCCGAGGCCACTATGACAGCAGGAAACTCAACGCCGCTCACTGACGGTGCCGCCACCGTCCTGCTGGCGTCTGAAGAGTGGGCTAACAGCCGCGGCTTGCCCACGCTTGCCACCGTGGTGGATGGTGAGGCGGCCGCCGTCGACTTCGTCCACGGTAAGGATGGCCTCCTCATGGCACCCGTGTTCGCGGTGCCACGCCTGCTGGCGCGCCAAGGACTCACCTTCGAGGACATCGACTTCTTCGAAATCCACGAAGCCTTCGCTGGAACGGTGCTCAGTACCTTGGCTGCCTGGGAAGACGAAGAGTTCGGCCGTACCCGGCTAGGCCTGCCGGGCGCGTTGGGGAAGGTGGACCGGGCCAAGCTCAACGTCAACGGTTCCTCCCTTGCCGCCGGACACCCCTTTGCCGCCACCGGTGGCAGGATCGTGGCTTCATTGGCAAAGATGCTGCATGAAAAAGCGCTCACTGAAGGCAGGCCAACGCGGGGGCTAATCTCAGTCTGCGCTGCGGGCGGCCAAGGCGTCGTTGCCATCTTGGAATCAGCGTAGGGGGGACAGTGACAGACAAATACACGCAGATGGTCAGCCGTGGACTGGGTAAGGATGTTGCGAAACGGCTGGGCCTGCCGCAGCCTGTGGTCCTCCGGCGCTACGAACCCGGGGCTCCGCTTATCACCGGTCCGGTCCTCGTCAGTGGTGACAGTGCAGGCGCCGACGACGTCGCTACCGCCCTTCTCGGTTGGGGCCTCGATGTACGCCGCAACGCATTGCCGAGGGAAAAGCTCGGCGCCATAATCCTCGTGCTCGATGCCTTGCAGCACCCGGGTGATCTGGGCAAGCCAGTGCTCACGGCGGGGGGATCTCTGCGGGATCTTGCGGCCAACGCACGCGTGATCACCATGTCCAGAACGCCGCTGTCAGCGTCGTCGCCGTCGGTCGCGGCAGCTCGCCAGGGCGTGGACGGGATGCTCCGCTCGCTAGCAAAAGAGTTGCGGGCGGGTGCCACCGCCAACGGCGTCCTCCTCGCGGAGGAATTGGCAACGACCAGCCCCTCGGCTTTGGGTGCCTTGCGGTTCTTCCTCTCGGGACGATCTGCTTATGTGGATGGGCAGTTCCTGACCGTTGCGTCCGCGTCGGGGAGCATGCCTGCGGACACGGACAAGCCGCTGGCCGGCAAGGTGGCCGTGGTGACAGGTGCTGCCCGTGGAATCGGTGCGGCGATCGCCCGGACCCTCCACCGCGACGGCGCGAAGATCGTGGCCGTGGACATCCCAGCTGCGGGGGACCATCTTGCCGCTGTGGCCAATGAGGTCCGGGGGACGGCGCTCCAGCTGGACATCAGCAATGACGACGCCGGACACCGGATTATCGAGCACGCGGTGGAACGACATGGGCGCTTGGACATTGTGGTGCACAATGCCGGCATCACCCGTGACAGGCTCCTGGCCAACATGGACGAGGCGCGATGGAATTCAGTTATCGCCGTAAACATCGCTGCCCAGCTGCGCATCAATGAAGCACTGCTCCGATCGGAGCATTTCCGGGACTCTCCGCGAATTGTTTCCGTGGCGTCCACGAGCGGCATCGCAGGGAACCGTGGGCAGACAAACTACGGAGCGTCCAAGGGCGGCGTGATCGGCATGGTCAGGTGCACGGCGGCGTTGATGCAGCCGTTCCACGGGACCATTAATGCTGTGGCCCCGGGCTTCATCGAAACCGAGATGACGGCCCGGATGCCATTGGCCATCCGTGAAGCAGCCCGTCGGCTGAACTCGCTCAAGCAAGGTGGTCAGCCGCAGGACGTGGCGGAGGCCATCGCCTTTCTGGCAAGCGACGCCGCCGGTGGCATCTCCGGGGAAGTGCTGCGCGTTTGCGGGCAACAACTGGTGGGAGCATGAGCAACCTGCAGGAAATCGGCCTCACCGAACTGCCCTCATTGTCCAAGTTGTACCTCAACGCTGCAGCCACGGCTGCCAGGCGGAGGATTCTCGGGGGATCGGCGGGTGAGCCCGCGCTGCCGGCAGTGAGCTACCACGTCCGGAACGTTCGAGCCGACGTCGACAACTTGACCGCCTACCAACACCTGGTGGGGGAGTCGGCCAGCGATACCTTGCCGGCGGGTTTTGTCCATGCCCTGGCGTTTCCGGTGTCCATGAGCGTCATGAACCGGGATGACTTCCCGCTACCTCTTCTTGGGATGATTCATCTGCGGAACCGGATAGAGCAGAGGAGCCCGATCCACTTCGCGGAGGCCTTGGACGTTTGCGCTTGGTCGGAGAATCTCACCGGGCATAGGGCCGGCACGCAAGTCGACGTCGTGGCGGAGGTGACGCTGCACGCCACTGGGGAGACTGTGTGGCGGGGAGTGTCCACGTACCTTGCCAAGGGTGTCTTCCTTCCGGGAATCGACAAATCCGGAAACCACCATGCCGCCACCGGGCGGGAGGATTTCACCCCACCAGACCCCACGGCCCTGTGGCGGATCGGGCCGGATATCGGGCGAAGCTACGCTGCTGTTTCCGGGGACTTCAACCCAATCCATCTCAGTGTCCTGTCCGCCAAAGCGCTTGGCCTGCGAGGATCCATCGCGCACGGAATGTACTTAGCCTCCCGCGCCCTCGCCGACGTCGGGCCCGCCAAGGGTGACACGTTCAACTGGGACGTCGCGTTTGAGGCCCCGGTCTTCCTGCCGGCACGGGTGGCGCTTGATATCTCGACGACGCCATCAGGAAGCGGGGCATGGTCCTCTGACTACACCGCGTGGAACCCACGGAGCGGCCGGCGGCACTTCACGGGCAGGGTGGCGGCGCGGGGCTGAAAGCATAACTGCTACGCGGCTCCCAACTGATCACCACGGTTCAAGTGATATTTCCCATCACGTAGCCTGCCGTTCAGGGAGCGTGGTGAAACTCGGGCGAGTGAGTTCACCATGTAAAGCCCACGAGGCTGAGAGTGTTTTCCCGTCCCCTTCCCGCCGCGGATTCCTCGCCGCCGCGCTTGCCGGCGCCGCAGTGACCCTGGCACCGATGTCCTTCGCCGCTGCCGACTCAGGCACCAGCAAGACCAAGACCATCACCGGCCACTTGGATCCGGGTGCCGCCGACTTTGTATACCTGCCGGTTGAGGTTCCTGCCGGCGTCAACAAGATCAGCGTGTCCTACAGTTACAGCAAGCCAACGGTCACGCCGGGCCTGCTCTCCAACGCCTGCGACATCGGCGTCTTCGATCAGAACGGCACCGACCTCGCCGGGAAGGGTTTCCGCGGCTGGTCCGGCGGATTCCGCACGGAGTTTTTCATCAGCGCCGCCGAAGCCACCCCCGGCTACTTGCCGGGTCCGGTCGGTAAGGGCACCTGGAACATTGCCTTGGGGCCCTACCAAGTGGCGGAACAGGGCATGGACTACACCGTCAACGTCACCCTCGACTACGGGCCCGACGGCACCCCGTTCTCCCCGCAGTACCCGCCAAAGCAGGTCAACGGCAGGGGCGCTGGCTGGTACCGGGGCGACGCGCACCTGCACACCATCTACTCCGACGGCAAACGCACCCCGGCCGAGGTTGCCGCCGGTGCGCGGGCCGCGAAGCTCGATTTCATGATCAGTACCGACCACAACACCCCTGCCTCCCACGGAGCCTGGGGCCCGCTGGCCGGGAATGACCTGCTGATCCTCACGGGCGAGGAAGTCACCACCCGGAACGGACACTACCTGGCACTGGGAATCGAACCGGGGGACTGGATCGACTGGCGCTACCGTGCCCGCGATAAGGGTTTCGAACAGGAGGCGCAGCACATCCACGCTTCCGGCGGCCTTGTAGTCCCGGCCCACCCCTACTGCCCTTACGTCGCGTGCCGTTGGAAGTTCGGCTACGACGATGCCGACGCCGTGGAGGTTTGGACCGGCCCCTGGACCGCGGACGACGAGTACGCCATCAACACCTGGGACTCCATGCTCGCAACGTCGATCCGCAACGGTGGCCGATGGATACCAGCCATGGGCAACAGTGACGCCCACAGTGAGCCACAGGTCATAGGCTTGCCGCACAATGTGGTCAACGCGACAGCGCTCTCCCATGACGCCATCCTGGAAGGCCTCCGGAAGGGCCGCACCTGGATCGCGGAGTCCGCCGACATCTCCTTGGACCTCACCGTGGCCGGCGGCGGCGGGAAGGCAACCGTCGGGGAGCGGCTCGACGTCAAGGCCGACACCCCCGTGACCGTGACCATCAACATCAGCGGTGTCCCCAATGGCGTCATCCGGATCATCACCGACGAGGGCCAGACCCAGCAGGTCACGCTCCCGGCTTCCGGCCAAGGCACCCACACCTGGGTCACCACGCCGCAGCTCTCCGCCTATGTCCGGGCCGAAGTACGCCACCCCATGGTCGATGGCACCCCCAGCAACGGAACCAACATGGGCACTACACTGCTGCTCGGGCCCATGGCCGCGTTGACCAACCCGATCTTCCTCGGGGCCAAGTAGGCCAACTCGCGCCGGACGACACACGCATGGAAGTCCTGGACGTGGACTAGCGGGCGGCAGCGGACGCTTGTGGTGCGTATTTCGTCAGGACCTCAAGCGGAAGCATGCCGGCCGCCGCCCGGTCCAGGACGAGGGTGACCTTAGGGTGCAGCTGCAGGAGGGACGCCGGCATTTCTTCAGTGACGGGTCCCAAGAGCGCACGGTTTACCGCCTGCGCCTTGTCCTGGCCTGTTGCGACGAGCAGGAGGTGCCCCGCCTCTTGTATGGTTCCCAGTCCTTGGGTGATGGCGTGGGTCGGCACGTCGTCAAGGGAAGGGAAGAAACGGGAGTTCGCTTCGCGGCTGTCTTGGGTCAAGGCGACCACGCGGGTCCGCGAGTGAAAGCTGGACCCTGGTTCGTTGAACGCCAGGTGTCCGTTCCGCCCGATCCCCAGGATCTGGAGGTCGATTCCGCCAGCGGCCCGGATCCTGGCTTCGTATTCCGCGCTGGCGGTTCCGGCGTCGTCCATGGTCGCTTGTGGCACGTGGACGCGTGCGGAAGGAATAGCCAGGGGTTCACTGATGTGCTTGCGGACAAAGCCGGCATAGCTCTGTTCGTGGCCCGCCGGGAGACCCAGGTACTCGTCAAGGGCAAAACATGTGACTGCGCCGAAGTCCGGGCCAGGGTGGTCGGCCAGGTATTGATAGAGCGGAAGCGGCGATGATCCGGTTGCCACGCCCAGGACGGTGTGCGGCTCTGCCTGGACATGAGCCCAGACGTGCATAGCTGCTGCACGCCCGAGTGCGGCTGCTGATTCAGCGACAGTTATTCGCACGGTCTTTTACACTCCGGCTTCGACTGGCTGTGATGTGACAGAAGCGACGACGTCGGCCTCGCCTAGGGCGGTGGCCGGTACCTGCACGGTCGGGACCGGGATCTGGAGGCTGTTGTAAGCGAGAAGGAGCGCGCCCAACATCGACAGGTCATTTGCGGCCGGAGACACTGTGACCGCAGGGGGGTAGGGTACGAATTCGTTGAGGGCATCGCGCAGGCGCGGCATGAAGACGTCACCGGCCGCGGATACTCCGCCGCCGATCGAGATAACGTCAGGGTCCAGGGCGATCGCCAGGTTGCAGACAGCGTGGGTGATCTGATCGATGAATTCCTCGGCCAGCCCCGCTAGGGCGGCCTGCCCGTGATCGCCTGCGGATACAATGACCGTGGAGGCCGGGAGGTGTTGGCCGGTTGCTTCCAGTGCCCGGGCACTGAGTGCCCGCCCGGAAACTGCATCTTCCAAGGGTGCGATTCCGCTGCGGTGTCCGCGGTGGTGCGTGGCTGTTGACGGGATCAAGTAACCAATTTCCAGCGCTGCGCCGTTGGCACCCAGCAGGGGCTTGCCATCGATGACGGCCCCCGCCGAAATGCCGGTCCCGACGTTGATGTAGAGGCCGCAGCGGGCGCCCTGCATCTCACCCCATTGGTAATCGGCCATTGCGGCGGCCTTGACGTCGTTCGCCCATGCGACGCTCCCGACCCCGAGCTGCGAGCTGATGGTCTTGGACGGAACGGCTGCGTCCAACCCAGGATTGTTGGGCGTAAGTTCGATGCCGTTTTCGCCCACCACGCCCGGGGTGACGAGCCCCACAGCGCTGGCGCACACCTCATCTCCAAGGAGTTGGGCCGAGACCTCCAACGCCGCGCCGAAGCATGCTTTGACATCCCTGATGACGTCCGAAGCGGCACGACCGGCGGGACCGCTGGCTTCGGCAATATGCAGGATAGTGCCGTCAAGGGTGGCTGCGCACACTTTGACCTTGGTGCCGCCGATGTCGATGCCCACGGCCAAGGGCACTGGGCTGCTTCCATGGGCACTCATGCGCTGATCCCCGAACGGATTTCTTCGTCGACGTCGTTCTTTTCCACCGGCAGCGGACCGAAGGGCCAGGTCTTTTCACGCTTGGCCCAGATGAAGAAGCTGATCGCACCGACCGCCACCCATGCGAGGGACAGCTCGATGGGGTGCAGGCCGGGAGCGTTGATGTCGGAGTAGAAGTAAATGACCAGCCACCCAAGCCCTGCGACGATCAGCGGCGCCGGGTAGAGCCACATCTTGTAAGGCCGGACGACGTCGGTTCGGCGGCGGAGGACGGCGACCGCAGCTACTTGCCCGAGGGCCTGAACCAGAACCATGACCGCCGTAAGGAGTTGAATGAGCGCACCAATGTTGGTGGCCCGGCCGATGAGGAAGCCGACGGCGGTCATGACGCCCATGGCGACGAGACCCGCCACGGGAAATTCCTTGGTGGGGTGCAGCTTGGCAAAGACCTTGAAGAAGACTCCGTCCCGCGCCGCGTCGTAAGGAACGCGTGAGCCGGCGAGGAGGCCGACCATGAGGGAGGCGAAAGCCGTGATGAGAATGAAGGCAGTGACAACGAGGGCAACTTCACTTCCCCAGGTCCGCTGCAGGACCAGCGAAACGAGCGATTGGTAGGCCATGGAGTTGGTATCGAGCATTTCCTGCCACCGCACGACGCCCAGGACGCCGATCTGCATGAAGAGGTAGATGACCATGATTCCCACCACCGAGAAGACGACCGAACGGGGAATGGTCCGGCCTGCGTTTTTGACCTCAGCGCCCATGTACGAGGACGTGTTGTAACCGAGGTAGTCGTAGATGCCGATGGTCAGGCCTGCGACGAAGGAAACCCAGAAACCGCCGGAGGTGATATCGAAGGCTCCGGCCGGGAAATCCATCACCTGGGCAAGGTTGAAATGCGTGAGGCAAGCGGCGATGACGGTGAGGACCGTCAAGATCATGACCGCCCACAGAACCACGGTGAGTTTGCCCAGGGACTCGATGCGGCGCCAGAGGACCACCGTGATGAACACGATGAGGGCCAACCCGATGAGGGTCCCCGTCCCGTCATCCATGCCCGGTGCCAAGTACCCGAGGTACTGCACGAACCCGATCACGCCGGTGGACATCACGAGCGGTATGAAGAGCACGGCCGACCATACGAAGAGGAAGGGCATTAGGCGTCCGGTCCGGTACTTGAAGGCTTCCCGCAGGTAAACGTACGTTCCGCCGGAGCCTGGCATTGCGGCTCCCAGCTCAGCCCAGATGAGCCCGTCGGCCAAGGCCAAAACGGCTCCGGCGATCCAGCCAACCACGGCCTGGGGACCGCCGAAAGCAACGATCATGGCAGGAATTGTGATGAAGGGGCCGATCCCCACCATCTGTGACATGTTGAGCGCGGTTGCTTGGAAGGAACCGATACGACGGCGCAGCTGGGGTGCGCGCACAGGAATAGACGCCATTGTGAATCCTTAGGAAAGGGGCTGGATCCGTGCCGGAGCGAGGGACGGAGAGAGCCGTAGAAGATTCATCAATCGTAAAACAGTTTTCCAATCATGGTCAAGGGTCAATCCATATTAAGTTTCCAGCCCAAAATCTTCAGTTCCTCGGAGTGCTACAGACCGGCGGCAAGCCTGTCCCATGCCAGCTCGATGGCCTTGCTTTCCGCCCCGTGCAGGGTGGCTGCCTCACCCGCCGTGCTTACCTCCACCGGAGGGATGCTTACTGTGAGCAGTCGAGTGACGTCGTCGCGAACGGCATCCGCCAGTTCCGGGCCTCCTTGGAGGCCGATGCTGCCGGTCAGGACCACCAGCGGGGGATCGACGACGAGGATGAGGGCCGTGAGGGCGTAGGCAATGAGCCGCGATTCGGCGGCCAGGGCTTGTGTGGCAGCCGGGTCACCGAGTTTCGTCGCCTGCACCACTTCGTGGACCCCGGCGAATCGGTGACCAGCGTCTGCAGCAGAGAGCAATGCATCAACGGACGCGGCTTCTTCCAATGGTCCGCGCGGGGATGGGTCGCCCGACTCGACCGGGTCCACGCGCAACGGCAGGAACGCGATTTCCCCGGCAAGCCCGTGAGCGCCCGGCATGGGTTGGCCCCCGAGTACCACCGCCGCGCCCACCCCGGCTCCCACCGAGAGCAGCACGAAGTCTTTAGTCCCGCTCCCAGCCCTCGCCTGGGCCTCTCCGAGCGCGGCCAGATAGACATCTTTCATGATCAGCAAATGGGGACCGAAAAGCTCCTGGAGGGCGGCTAACGTCGAGGGGGCATCCCACCCGGGAAGGTTGGACGCGTGCCTCAGCCGGCCCGACACCGGGTCCACCACGCCCGGACTGCCGAGCACGGAGTAGACCACCGAATCCCGTTCGGCGCCTGCTTCTTTCAGCAGGCGGCTCATGGCCCTGTCCAGGGCACGAAGGACGTCTTCGGCCGATCCCGACTCGGACCGCTCCCGGACGGCTCCGCGTGGGCGCCCGCTCAGGGTGCACAGCCCCAAACGGACCCATTGCGTTCCAATGTCCCCGGAGAGGACCAGGCCTGCGTGTTCGTCCACTGCCCAAAGGAGGGGTGCTTGACCGGACCGCCCTTCCTTAAAGCCTTGGGGGCTCACGAAGCCCGCAGCCTGGAGCGTCCGCAGGGCGGCGCCAACGGTCGGCTTGGATAGGCCGGTCCTTTTACCGATCTCAGGCGCCGTGGTCAGTCCCGCGATCCGTACGTCATCGAGGACGACTCGTTCGTTAGTGCGCTTCAGGTCCGTTGCCCGCACACCCTGGACCAATGAGTTCACCTGGACATCCTTATTATTTTCGACGGCGAAGTACGCGCGGGGAGCTGATCATTGGCCCCACCGGGTGCCCCGCTGGGGCCGCATTGTCGCTCGATGGGATTTTCCCGCCCTGCTCGACAATAACAGCGGACCTCGGTGCTGGAGCCAGCGACGCAGCCACTACCGTCTTGTGCCGCATCTTTGGGCGGAAACAAGAAAAACCCCTGGAATCCTTGAATTCCAGGGGTTTTTCGTTTGTGCGCGGAGGGGGACTTGAACCCCCACCCCCTTTCGAGGACTAGCACCTCAAGCTAGCGCGTCTGCCATTCCGCCACCCGCGCAGGTGGTATTCAAAGGGCTGTTCACACCTCTCGGTGGTTCACTTTCCTTCGAAGCAGCGAGAAAAACTCTAACACGCTTTCGGGTAGCTGAAAAATCGCGGATGATCACGGGTATAGGCAGTCATGATGCGACTCGTGGCCGCATGTTTCCGCGCGTCGAAGGCCAGTGGGTGAGTAGGCTGATGGGATACGGGCGGGCCGCCGAAGGGTGCCTGGCCTGTCGCCGCACCTGAACCCCAGCCGCGAGGAGAGCTCCATGTCTGTCATCCGCCCCGAAGACGAAGTTGTCCGGATTTGCCAGGAGCTGATCCGCATCGACTCATCCAATTTCGGTGACGACACCGGGCCGGGGGAGCGCGCCGCAGCGGAGTACACGGCGGCGCTCATCACCGACGTCGGGCTTGAAGCGGAGATCTTCGAATCGGCTCCTGGCCGGGCCAACGTGGTGACCCGCCTGGCAGGTGAAGACCCTTCCGCTGACGCCTTGGTGGTTCATGGCCACTTGGACGTTGTTCCCGCGCTCAAGGATCAGTGGACGGTGGACCCGTTCAGTGGCGAGCTCAAGGACGGACTGATCTGGGGCCGCGGGGCTGTGGATATGAAGGACATGGACGCCATGATCCTTTCGGTCATGAGGGATTTTGCCCGGACCGGCCGCAAACCCAAGCGTGACATCATCTTTGCCTTCTTCGCCGATGAGGAAGCCGGGGGTAACTACGGCGCACGCTACGCTGTGGAGCACCGACGCGAGCTTTTCGACGGCGCCACCGAGGCGATCTCCGAAGTTGGCGGTTTCTCAGCGACAATCGGTGGTCAGCGGACATACCTGCTGCAGACCGCCGAAAAGGGCCTTTCGTGGCTTCGGCTGTTGGCCCATGGCCGTGCTGGTCACGGCTCGCAGATCAACACCGACAACGCGATCACCCGGCTTGCAGCTGCTGTGACCCGTATTGGCGAGTACAAATGGCCCGTCGAACTGACCCCAACCACCCGCCAGTTCCTCGACGGCGTCACTGAACTCACCGGCGTCGAGTTCGACGCCGACAACCCGGAGATCCTGCTCAAGGAGCTCGGCACCGTGGCCAGATTTGTGGGCGCGACGTTGCAGAACACCTCCAATCCCACGCTGTTGCGCTCGGGCTACAAGCACAACGTGATTCCCGAGTCAGCCGAGGCATTTGTTGATTGCCGGACCCTGCCCGGCCAACAGGAGCAGGTGCTGGAGACCATCAAGGAGCTCGCCGGGGACGGAATCGAGATCAGTTACGTCAATAAGGACGTCTCCTTGGAAGTACCTTTCGCCGGTAACCTCGTGGACGCCATGATTGACGCCCTGCACTCCGAGGACCCGGGCGCCAAGGTTCTTCCCTACACGCTCTCAGGCGGAACGGACAACAAGTCCTTGAGTCGAATCGGCATTACGGGTTATGGGTTCGCGCCCTTGATGCTGCCTGAGGAGCTTGACTTCACCGGAATGTTCCACGGAGTGGATGAGCGCGTGCCGGCAGCGTCCCTCCAGTTCGGCGCACGGGTGCTGAATAAGCTCCTGACCAACTACTAAAGGGCACTCGCGCTGATACGGGACTCACGCTTCTAACCATTCACCAAGGAGGTCTTGCCCATGACGCCCGAAGAGATCCTGCCTGATGCCCTGCTCGAACGCCTGCGCGCACGCGCAGCCGAGTACGACCTCAAGAATGAGTTCTTCCACGAGGACCTGGCGGACTTGGCTGCCGCGGGATACCTCAAGTTGTTTGTCCCAGCCGACGACGGCGGCTTGGGGCTTGGCTTGGAAGCGGTAGCTGCGTTGCAGCAGCGTCTCGCCACGGCGGCCCCAGCCACTTCGTTGGCTATTAACATGCACCTGGTGTGGACCGGCGTCGCCCGTATCATGGCGGCGCATGGAGATGATTCGCTGGCCTTTGTCCTGAGGGAAGCGGGTCAGGGGGAGGTCTTTGCCTTCGGGATTTCCGAGGCCGGCAATGACTCCATGCTCTTCGATTCTGGAACAATCGCTGAACCGCTGGCTGGTGGAGGCTATAGCTTCACCGGCCGGAAGATTTTTACCAGCCTCTCGCGCGGTTGGACCCGGCTTGGGACGTTCGGCAAGGATGCCAGTGCCCGGGACGGCGCGGGGGAGCTCGTCTTCGGATTCCTGCGGCGCGATGAGCCCGGCCACGAGACGCTCGATGACTGGAACACCATGGGCATGCGGGCCAGTGCCTCGAACACCACCGTGCTCCACGGCGCGGAGGTTCCGGCGGAGAGAATCTTCCGGAAGCTGCCAGTTGGGCCAAACCAAGACCTGCTGATCTTTGCCATTTTTGCTTGCTTCGAAACGCTGCTCGCTGCCGTGTACACCGGCGTGGCGGAACGGGCTTTCATGGTGGCAGTGGAGAACGTCAAAAAGCGCGTCTCTGCCAAGTACGGAGGTCGCAGTTACGCGCAGGACCCGGATATCCGGTGGAAAATCGCGGACGCAGCCTTGGCCTTGGACGGCATCTACCCCCAGATCTCGTCACTGGCACGGGACGTGGATTCACTGGTGGATCATGGCCCGCTATGGTTCGCCAAACTTGTGGGCCTGAAGTCCAGGGCCACAGAGAATGCCCGCCGTGTGGTGGATCTGGCCGTCAGGGTGTCCGGGGGCTCCAGCTACTTCCGGGGCTCGGAACTGGAACGGCTGTACCGGGATGTGCTGGCTGGGATCTTCCACCCGTCCAACGACGAGTCCGCCCACAACACCGTTGCCAATGCCTGGCTGGGGCCGTTGGAGAGCTAGTCCCGAGGACGGGAAACGTACTAAACAGTACGCTGGACCGAATAAACCTTGCGCCGCAGCCAAAAGCGCCGACCGCCCCCGAGGTAGAGGACGCTGCGTTCAAGCTCCCATTTGCCGTACTCGGAGTGTTCAGCGAGCCGGCGGCGGGCCTCCGGCAGCGACTCCTGGGGTCCGACGGTCAGTACCAGGTACTCGTACTGGCGGGCGTAGTCTCTTTGGCGCTCCACGGAGCTGCCGGGAAATTGTTCTCTCATCCCTCTCCATTTTCGTCTTTTTCCGGCTAACGTGAAGTCATGAGCATTGATCCGCGTGTCGCGCTTCAGTCACTGTCCGCTGCCCTCGAGGAACACCTTGTTGCCGCTTCTGCGCGTCGCGGCGAGGGCGACCCCAACGTGGAGGCAGCTTTTTTCGCCATCGCTGATGCGTTCGAAGTTTACGAAGACGCTCTGTACGAGGCCTACTCAGAGGTTACTCCCCTCCAGGTTTTCGAAGACGAAGAGGAAGACGAGGACTCCCTGGACGACGACCTCGAAAGCTTGGAAGACTAGCTCCCTTTCACGACCGGCCACCCTTGGGGGTGGCCGGTTTTTTGTTGCCCCTCCAAACCTTCGAACACGTAGTGCCCGGAACCGGAGCAAGTACTCACACGTAGGGCAAACGGGTCTCGCTGCTCAAACTTGAGTACTGACTACTGGTGCGCCTCAGCACCCTCACGGCTTCACTGGTATCTAGGCAGTGGCAGGTCTAAGAAGAGGGCTGACATGGTGAAAGTTTCCGTGATGCGATGGGGCAAGGCTGGGGTACCCAAGAGTGCCCACCGGGCCTCCATAATGCCGGACTTCCAAACAGCGCCTGCCTCGGTCACCGTCAATCCGCCGTCGTCTTCCAGGATTGACAAGTCCGCTGCTGCACAGCGGACTGAAAAGGCGGGGTTGGCGGTCTTGGGTTCAGGGGAGACAACCCTGGACTTCGGGCCGTCAGCCACCCACCGAGACGTGCCCGCACCCTTGCCGCACCGGGAGTCAACCAACTGGGTACATGTGCTGACCAACAGCCTCAGGTTCGCCGACACGGCCCTCGTTGGAGTTGCTGTCCTGGCCGGATACCTGCTCAACACTGAAGGATCCATCCCAGGCGACGGAAGCGCTGGCGACACCCGCCGCTTGCTGCTGGCCTCGGCCTTGGGGCTCGCGTGGCTCACGGCATTGGCCCTTTACCACACCAGGGATCCCAAAGTGCTCGGAGTAGGACCCGAAGAATACAAACGGATCCTCTCGGCGAGTGTCCGCGTCTTCGGTTTCTTAGGCATTGTGGCGGTTGTTTTCCGGCTGGAACCTGTCAGTTCTTTCGTGTTGGTTTCGCTGCCCCTTGGATTGGTGGCCCTGACGGGCACCCGCTGGGGATTCCGTCGTTGGCTCAGCCACGAGAAATCACGCGGACGCTGCCTCTCGCGCGCAATCGTCGTCGGCGAACCGCAGGACGTCCGGTATGTCATCAAGCAAATCAACCGCAGGTCCGGTGCGCCTTATTCGATTCTGGGAGCCTGCTTGCCTGGTGCCCGGCGTGGAGCCGTACTGGCTGTGGACCACTTGCGGGTGCCGGTCCTGGCGTCCATTTACGGCATCGCCAGCACTGTCCACCAAACCGGAGCCAATGCCGTGATAGTGGCGGGGCCAGTCCCTGGGGGCAACCAGTTCATCCAAGAGCTCGGATGGAGGCTGGAGGAAGATTCCGCCGAGCTGGTGCTGGCGGCAACCCTAACCAACGTAGCCGGCCCGCGGATACATTGGCGCCCTGTCGAAGGCCTGCCCCTGATGCATGTGGATATTCCCCACTACTCCGGCGCCAAACATACGCTCAAGCGCGTGATGGACATCGCGGTGGCCGCGGTTGCCCTGGCTGTCCTTTCGCCAGCGCTCTTGGTCCTGGCGCTCATTGTCCGGTGGGACAGCCCCGGGCCTGTCCTTTTCACCCAAGAACGCATCGGGAAGCAGGGCAACACCTTCCGGATGTTGAAGTTCCGTTCCATGGTGGTGGACGCTGAATCCCGGGTGGACGAACTGAGCATGCGTGACGAGGGCGCCGGCGTGCTCTTCAAGATCCGCGGAGATCCCCGCATCACCACGTGCGGGCGCTGGATGCGGAAGTACTCCCTGGACGAACTGCCGCAGTTCTGGAACGTCCTGGTGGGCGACATGAGCTTGGTGGGCCCACGTCCACCGTTGTCGCGCGAGGTCAACGGCTACGAACGCCATACGCACCGGAGGCTGCTCATCAAGCCCGGAATCACCGGGCTCTGGCAGATCAACGGCCGATCGGACCTGCCGTGGGACGAGGCGGTCCGTTTGGATCTCTACTACGTCGAAAACTGGTCCATCGCCGGGGACCTCATGATCATGTGGCGCACTTTTCGGGCCATGACCAGGCCGTCGGGGGCCTACTAGCCAGCCGGCGCCTCCCCTCAGCGGGAGCGGAAACGGCCCAGCCAACCAATGCGTCGGAAGCCAAGACACGGAAACAAAGAGAGAAGTCGAGTGGGAAATGAGTATACGAACTATTCCGTCAGGCCAACTCCATGGCACCGGCGTACGTCCCAAGCTGCGGATCGCTGTGGTGGGCGCAGGATACTGGGGACCCAACCTGGCCAGGAACCTCAAAGCGAGCCCTGATTGGGAGCTCGCAGCTATTTGCGATCTCGACGTCGAACGGGGCCTCAAACTCGCCGAGACGGTAGGCGCCGTGCCCGTCGTCGAGTCCTTGGACGAATTGCTGGACGACTACAACCTGGATGCCGTGGCCATTGCCACTCCCGCCCATACGCATCACGGAGTGGTGATGACGGCACTGCGGGCCGGGAAGCATGTGCTGGTGGAGAAACCACTGGCGGACAGCCGGGCCAAGGGACTGGAAATGGTGGAAGAGGCCAGGTCAAGGGGCCTGGTCCTCATGGCGGACCATACCTATTGCTTCACCCCGGCCGTCTTGAAGATCCAGGAGTTGGTGGCCAGCGGCGCGTTGGGAGAGATCCTCTATGTCGACTCTGTGCGGATCAACCTTGGGCTGGTGCAGCCGGATGTCAACGTGTTTTGGGACCTTGCCCCGCACGACCTCTCCATCCTCGACTTTGTCCTCCCCGGAGGCTTGCATCCCACCGAAATATCCGCCCACGGCGCGGACCCCCTGGGCACTGGCAGGGACTGCATAGGGCACCTTACCTTCGGGTTGCCCAACGACGCCCTGGTCCACATCCACGTGAACTGGCTTAGCCCCACCAAGATCCGGCAGATGATTATCGGCGGATCCAAGAGGACGCTTGTCTGGGACGACCTGAACCCGCAGCAACGCCTCAGCGTATACGACCGGGGAGTCAGCCTGGACCACCAGCCACGGTCCGCAGCGGACAAAAAGGCCACCGCTATTTCTTACCGGCTCGGTGATACCTGGTCACCGGCCCTCCAAGAGCGGGAACCCTTGGGCCAAGTGGTAGCTGAGCTGGCCTCATCCATCCGAAGCCACACTGCCCCACGCACCAGCGGGGAATCCGGGCTCCGCGTCCTGTCTGTATTGGAAGCTGTCTCCCAAAGTTTGGAAAGTGACGGCCAGGCCACTTTGGTGGCGGGCAACGAGGCAGAGCTCCAGGTTGTGCTGTGACCGGCCTGTCCGGTGCGGCCGTCCTCGTAACCGGTGGTGCCGGGACCATCGGCTCCACCCTCGTTGATCAACTGCTCGACGCCGGTGCAGGCCAGGTGGACGTACTGGACAACCTCGTCCGCGGCCGCCGTGACAACCTTAGCCAGGCATTGGCGAGCGGCCGTGTCAGGTTGGTCGAAGGCGATCTCCGGGACCGCGACCTGGTTCATGACCTTATGCGCGGCAAGGACCTTGTGTTCCACCAAGGAGCTATCAGGATCACCCAATGCGCTGAAGAACCGCGGCTTGCCCTGGAAGTACTGGTTAACGGTACATTCAACGTTTTCGAGGCAGCAGTGGCGCACAACGTGGACAAAGTCATCGCTGCCTCAAGCGCATCCGTCTACGGGCAGGCCGAGCTTTTTCCCACCAAGGAGGACCACCACCACTTCAACAACGACACCTTCTACGGTGCAGCGAAATCCTTCAACGAGGCGATGGCCAAAAGCTTCCGTGCCATGTCCGGCATGGACTACGTGATGCTGCGCTACTTCAACGTTTACGGACCCCGCATGGATGTCCACGGGCTCTATACCGAGGTGCTTGTCCGTTGGATGGAGAGGATCGTGGACGGATTGCCGCCCCTGATTTTTGGCAGTGGTGAACAGACCATGGATTTTGTCCACACCACGGACGTCGCCCGGGCGAATGTCCTCGCCGCGACGAGCGACATACGCGATGGCGTCTACAACGTGGCCAGCGGCGTTGAAACCAGCCTGGCCGAACTCGCCCACACCTTGCTGGCGGTCATGGAATCACCCCTCCACTTGGAACACGGTCCTGAACGTGCCGTCAACGGTGTGGCCCGCCGCCTGGCCGATACCGTCGCTGCCCGGGAAGACCTCGGGTTCGAAGCAACGGTGGGCTTGGAAGAAGGGCTGCGTTCCTTGGTTTCGTGGTGGCGTCCACTCCGGGAGGACATTGCGGCGTCGAGGCCTGAAGGCAGCGTCCAGGCCCCACCTGTGGGTGCGCGATGACTACCTCCGAGACGCGGCTGGCCCGCATAGACGTCATGAAACCGTGGCTGGGAGCAGAAGAAGCCATGGCGCTTGCGAACGTCATTGCTTCGGGCTGGGTGGCGCAGGGACCCAAGGTCCGGCAGTTCGAGGAAGCGTTCGCCAAGGAGCAGCATGCAAGCTTCGCGGTGGCGACCTCAAGCTGCACGTCAGCTTTGCATCTCGCTTTGGCTGTAGCCGGAGTTGGTCCTGGTGACGACGTGGTGGTGCCGTCGTTCTCGTTCATCGCCACAGCAAACGCCGCGACGTACGTGGGCGCGCGTCCTGTGTTCGCCGACGTCGACATCCGCACCGGCTGCGTCACCGCGGACACCGTGGCAGCGGCACTGACTCCAGCCACCAAAGCCGTGATTGCCGTGGATCAGGGCGGGGTGCCGGTGGACCTTGAACCGATCCGGAACCTTTGTGATCCGTTGGGCATCACGGTTGTGGAGGACGCCGCTTGTGCTATCGGTTCCCGCTACCGGGGTAGCCCTGTGGGGGCCGGCGCACAGGTCGCGGCGTGGTCGTTCCACCCCCGCAAGATCCTCACCACAGGAGAAGGCGGGATGCTTTCGACGTCGGATATGGGCTTTGCGGACAGGTCACGCCGGCTGCGCGAACATGCGATGAGCGTCTCCGCCGCTGATCGGCACGCCAGCGTCCTCCCACCCGCGGAGGAGTACCTCGAAGTCGGTTTCAACTACCGCATGACCGATCTCCAGGCCGCCGTCGGCCTCGTTCAGCTGGGCAGGCTCCGGGAGGTGGTGCAGCGGCGGCGGGAACTGGCCTCGATCTATGCGGAGGCCTTCTCCGGACTCGAGGGACTGCGCCTGGTCACCGACCCGGACTACGGCGCAAACAACTTCCAATCCTGCTGGGTGGAAGTCGGTCCCGCGTTCGCCGTCAACCGCGACTCGTTACTGGCCCGCTTGGCTGAAGACGGCATTTCCGCGCGGCGCGGGATCATGGCGGCCCACCGGCAGCCGGCATATGCGGGAAAGGACACCGGTACCGCCACCCTTGGTGCCACCGAACACCTCACCGACACCACGCTCATCCTCCCGCTGTACCACCAGCTGACCCGGCAGGACCAAGCCCGGGTCATCGATTCCGTCTACCGTGCTTCCCGAGTTTCCCGTGCGGCTGGATCCGCTTCGGCTTCTGGTTCCCGGCCGGACCCGGGGGAGTCCCCATGAGCGAGCTCTTGCTCATCGCGGCCAGTGGCTTGGCACGCGAGGTGCTGGCCATGGTCCGCAGCAGCGGACCGTTCGACGTCATCGGCATCCTCGACGACGACGAGGACAAGGTAGGGCGCGTGGTGGACGGCGCCCATGTCCTCGGACCTATCCGCGATGCGTTGAACTTTCCCTACGCGTTATTGCTGGTGTGTATCGGCAACGGCAGCGGGCGCGAGAGCGTGGTCATGCGGCTACGAGCACTCGGACTCGCCGAGGACCGGTACGCTACGGCTATCCATCCCTCCGTGCTTGTCCCTGAGGGCTGCGTCATCGGGCGAGGCAGTATTCTCTTGGCGCACGTCACGATGACGGCCTCCGTATCCCTCGGAAGCCATGTAGTGGCCATGCCGGGGGTGACTTTCACCCACGACGACGTTGTCAGCGATTTCGCGACGCTTGCCGCCGGAGTTTCCTTGGGTGGGGGTGTTCGCATCGGCCGGGCCGCTTATATCGGCATGAACGCCAGCGTCCGCGAGGGCCGCTCCGTCGGTGCCAAGGCCACGATCGGAATGGGCGCTGCCGTGCTTAGCGATGTCCCTGCTGACGAGACGTGGGTGGGCGTTCCGGCGCGGGTGATCAGGCGCGGCGATTCGCCGGCATTGGAGGACACCCGGTGAAACTGATGCGGCCACGCCCCTTGATCGACCGGCCCGGTGTTTCCGTGGTGGTACCTTGCTACAACTACGGCCGCTACCTGCCGGACGCCGTCCACAGTGCCCTGTCCCAGGACGGCGTCGATGTCGAAGTCATCATCGTCGACGACGCCTCCACCGATGACACCTCCGCGGTTGCCCACCGACTGGCTTCCGCGGATGCACGGATTTCAGTGGTGATCCACGAGGACAACCAAGGGCACATCTCCACGTATAACGATGGGCTCTCACGCGCGGCACAGCGCTACGTCACCTTGTTGTCCGCTGATGACCTGATCGCGCCCGGAGCCTTGGCCCGGGCTGCCGCCCTGATGGAGGCGAATCCGCGAGTGGGGATGGTCTACGGGCTTCCCCGGGACTTCACCGACCAGCCACCTCCCGTCGCAGCGGAAGGGCGCAGCACCTGGACAGTGTGGCAGGGCAAGCAGTGGATCTCCCTGGCCTGCACCAGGGGACACAACTTCATCTTGTCGCCGGAAGTGGTGATGCGGACCGAGGCCATGGTGGGCATCGGGGCATATAACAAGGCGTTGCCGCACTCGGGAGACCTCGAGTACTGGTTGCGTGCTGCAGCTGCCTGGGATGTAGGCCGCATCAACGGACCTGTTCAGGCCTACTACCGGGTTCACGGAGCCAACATGCACCAAACGGAGTACGCGGCAGCGGCCGTGGACCTCAGGCACAGGTTGGATGCCTTCCGAGTCCTGGAAGACCCACGCTTGGGCGTGTCCGCGGAGTTCCGGGCCCGGCAGTTGCGACGCGTGGAGCGGGCACTGAGCAAGGAAGCCTCCACTTTGGGGTTCCGGGAGGTCGCCGACGGCGGTTCGCTGGCCGCCGTCGAACTGCGGAAGTTTATTGAGGGGCTGCAACAGGTCCCGGGCAATGTCCACCGAGCCAACACCTTGCAGGCGGCCATAGTCCGTGGCCGGCGCGATCCGCACACGGCTTATGCGCGCAAGCAGCTGGACCGCCTGCGCTGGCGCATCTGGTCGATGACGGGAATCTCGTGAGCACCACCAAGGGGCACCAGCGAACCAAGGGGCACCAGCGCACCTTGGGCAGCCGTGCTGCGAGCGCCACTGTGTGGGGTGGGGTGAACATGGCGCTGGGTAGGGTGGTGCAGTTCAGTACCACCATCATCGTTGCCCGTCTCCTTGCACCGGAGCACTTCGGTGCGCTCGCGGTGGCCTTGGTGGTCCAGACGATCGCAACGAACATGGCCGAGTTGGGTGCCACGGCTTCGTTGGCCCGCGGTAGCGGGGATCCGGACAGAATTGCCCCGACAGTGTTCACCATTGCCCTGGTGACCAGCGGTATCATGACAGCAGCTGCGGTGGCCTTGGCTCCTGTGCTGGCTGCGGTCTTCGAGGACCCGGCGGCCACCCCGGTGATTCAGGTGCTCTCCCTGACTATCCTGCTGCAGGGTATCGCTGCTGTTCCTTCCACCATGGTGTGGCGGGATTTCCTGCAAAAGCCGAGGGTCGTCGTCGACGTCTCCAGCGCCGTGATGGTCCTGGTCCTGGTGGTTCCCATGGCCTTGGGCGGTTGGGGCGCCATGGCGTTGGCCTGGTCCAGGGTTGGCGGCCAATTGCTCGCCTTGGCGGGGTATTGGATCATCAGTCCCGTGAGGTACGCGCCCGGTTTCGACCGGGACGTGGCCAAGGAAGTCCTCCGGCTCGGTGCTCCGCTTGCCTTGGCGAACCTCGTGGTGTTCGTGACGCTCAACCTCGATTACTTGATGATCGGCAGGATGCTGGATCCGACGGCGTTGGGGCTGTACTTGTTGGCGTTCAACCTGGCAGGTTTGCCGAGCTCGGTGATAACCGCCGTCATCCGTGCCACGGCTGTGCCCACATTTGGCCGTCTCTTTGCTGAGGGAACGCTGGGAACCCTGGCCGGCCGGTTCGTGGCAGGCGTTTCATTTTGCGCTTTCCCGATCTCGGCAATGCTCATCGCGTTGGCGCATCCACTGATCGTTACTGCATACGGTTCCCCTTGGGCCCAGGCCGGGGTCGCCTTGGCCACGCTGGGAGTTTTCGGGGCCATGCGTATCCTCGTAGAACTCTTTGCCGACCTCAGCGTTGGGGCTGGGAAAACCGTGTGGCTCTTTTGGGTGCAAGTGGCCTGGCTCATCGCATTAGTGCCTGCGCTCTATGGGGGAATCTCCTGGTGGGGGATCGCCGGGGCCGGGATTGCCCACGCCACGGTCGCCTGTCTGGTGGTCATACCCCTGTACGTCAAGGCCTTGACCTCGGTACTGGGAACCACGGTACGGGAACTGCTGGGCGGCAGCCTCCCGCCCCTGCTCGCTGCCATGGTGGCTGGGGTGGCCGCATGGGCGGCAGGTTCGATGGTGGCTGACCCGGCCCTTTCGCTGGCAACAGGTGGCCTGGTCGGCGTCTCGGTGTACACGCTCCTCGTGTTCCGTCAGGGCCGCCGGCTGGTTGCGGACATTCGGGTTTTGTTCAAGAACGACGACGACGGCGCCAAAGGGGTTCCGCAGCCGGAAGCGGAAGGAGGCGTGGCGGTATGAGCACGCCCAACGTGGAGCTGGCCGTGGTCACGCCCAGCTATCTGCCCGACCTCGAGCTGTGCACGGACCTGAACCGCTCCGTCATGGAGATGACCGAACCCGACGTCGTCCATCACATCATCGTGCCGGGCAAGGACCTCAATGCCTTTGGGCAGCTGGCCTCTGAGCGGACGCGGATTCATGACGTCCGTGAATACCTTCCCCGCACCTTCCTGCAGCCGCCGCGCTTGAACCTGTGGGTCAACACCGCGCACCCGTGGCCGCCTATCCGCGGATGGATCGCCCAGCAAATTATCAAATTGGCAGTCGTGGAGCAGCTGGACGTGCAAGGCGTTTTGCTCTTGGACTCGGACAGTGTCCTGATCAGGCCTACCACCTTGGACATGTTCCGCGTGGGCGGGCACATCGCTATGTACCGGAAGCCATCCGGCGTGGACAGCACCCTTCCCGGTCACAGGTTGTGGCATGACTCAGCCCGCAAGCTCCTCGGCGCGGCCGCAACCCCGGAGGGGGACCTGACCGATTACATCTGCTGGCCATGCCTGTGGGAACCGCGCGTGGTGCGTTCCCTGTTGCGGCATGTTGAACGTGCCACGGGCACAGCGTGGGCCACCGCCGTCGGATCCCAACTGCACTTCTCGGAAATGATGCTGTACGGCATTTACGTTGACGAGGTACTCGGCGGAACAGATGCCAGTGTTACCGAGATGCAAGGGATCGTGTACTCGGAGGAATTCCCCCTGACCCGGGCCGAAATAGACCACCTGCTGGCATCTGCACCGCCGGACAAGATGGCGGTAATGCTCTCTGCTAAGTCCGGCATCGCGTTGGAAACCCGGCGCAACGCTATCAGGGACTTCACCGCGGCCCTTCCTGCCCCGTTGTGGAGGGAGGACCAATGACCATGTCCCGGGCACTGCTCCGGCACCTCGCCCTACGGCTTCGGCAGGACGGCTGGGGCCAGGTGGTGCGGCGTGGAACGGCAAAGGCAGCTACATTCCTGCAGGAGAGGTGGGGCTTGGCTGAACCGGAACTTCCACTGCGCCAAGAAGACATCGCTGACCCTTCCGACCCCGCTGTTCAACGCCCCGCCTTCACGTCCCCCCGGAAGCCAGCACCATTGAGCATCGGCTGGGTTTGCACCCCGCCCGGGCCGGGCTCCGGCGGCCACACCACCCTGTTCCGGATGGTCCGGGCCATGGAAGAGCGCGGACACCGGTGCACACTGTTCCTCTATGACCGCAGCTCCGATGACGTCTCCCGGCATGAACCCGTCATCCGCCGGCATTGGCCCATCAGCGCCGAGGTGCGCAGCGCCACTGATGGAATGGCTGGAATGGACGCCCTGGTTGCGAGCTCATGGTCCTCAGCGCATGTGATCGCCGCCCGCGCACCCCGCCAGCTGCGCGTCTTCTACTTCATCCAAGACTACGAACCGTACTTCCATCCGCGCGGGATCCTGTACGCCCTTGCCGAGGACAGCTACCGCTTCGGGTACACGACGGTCGCTCTTGGCGACATGATCGCTGAAGTCATGAAAGCCGAACTCGGAACACCCCCCGACGCCGTGGTGCCCTACGGATGCGACACCACCACCTACCGCTTGCTCCCAACCACGGGCGCCTGGCAGCGGACGGGCGTGGTCTACTACGCCAAGAGGAACGTGGACCGGCGCGGCTACCTGCTCGCAAAACTTGCCCTGGAAAGATTCCACCAGCTGTGTCCGGACCAAGAGATCCACGTATACGGCGACATCGTCAGTAGATGGAAAATTCCGGTCACCAACCACGGAAACCTCCCTCCGCGCGAGTTGAACATCCTCTACAACCGCACCATTGCCGGCCTGGCCATCTCCTTTACCAACATCTCCCTTGTTCCCGGCGAACTGTTGGCCGCAGGCAACGTGCCGGTCCTCAACCAGGCACCCTTCGCCTCCGGCCTCCTCACAGACCCAGACGCCGTATGGGCACCGTCCAGGCCGGACAGGCTCGCGACCGCGCTCGCCGAGGTAGTGCGCAGCCCGAATATCCAGGAACGCGCGGCGCGGATCGGCAGCGGCCAGCGACTGGACTGGTCGGTGACGGCGGAAGCGTTCGGCAACCTGGTGCAGGAATCTCTCGTGGGGGAGGGGCCGGCATGAGCTTCCTGAAGGCCAAGCCGCTGCTTCCCAAACCGGTGCTGGACGTGGGCCTCACGGACCTTGAAGTCCACCCGGGGAAGCACGCCACCGTCAGTTTCCTGCTCCGGGTTTCCGCGTTCAGCATCTTCTTTTTCCCGTCCAACATGGTGCTGAAACCCCTGGGAGCTGTCGGGACCGTGCCACTGATGCTGGCCCTGCTGCTGTTGCTGGTGTGGCTTTGCTCATCGTTCTTCGGGCTCCAAAACCCCTTCAGGGCCAGGAACCCGGGACGCTTGGGAATCGGCCTGCTGTGGCTGGGAACCTGTGCCTCGTACGTCGCAATGTTCTCAGGGCTAACAGGCAACACCAGCATCGCTTCCCAAGCGTCCGCTGACCGCTGGCTCATCCTCATCCTCGCCAGCGCAGGCATCGTCCTTGCAGTCAGCGAGGCGGTACGGACCGTTAACGATGCACTCATGCTGGTCCGGGCGCTCTTGGCAGGGGCCCTGTTCTGCTGCCTCGTAGCAGTGGTCCAATTCGTGCTCCGGATCAACCCCATGGTGTGGATCCAGGACGTCATGGTGGGATTCACGGACAACGGCGGCAACACAGTCTTCCAAGTGCGTGGACTCCTGACCCGCGTGGCCGGAAGCACCTTCCATTCGATCGAACTGGCCGTGGTCTGCTCCATGATGCTGCCGCTGTCCATCTGGCGCGCGATCTACGATTCCACAGGGCGGAAGTGGCTGCACTGGGCAGTCACCGCCTTGCTGGTGTTTGCCATCGCCTCCACGGTGTCCCGATCAGGGGTCTTGGGACTCACCATCAGCATGATCGTGCTCATCCCCTTCCTGCCAACAATGGCGCGCCGGTGGGCCCTGGTGATGGCGCCGGCCGCGCTTGCCGCCCTCTTCGTGGCGGTACCCGGCTTGGTCGGTACGCTCACCTCACAGTTCACCGCCGGAAGCAGCGACCTGTCAGTCTCCACGCGGACCAACAACTACCCGCGGGTTGCCAAGCTCTTTGGTGAACTGCCGTTCCTGGGCCTGGGCCCCGGCAACTACCGGCCCACAGACGCACTCCAGATCCTGGACAACCAATACCTCAATTCCCTTGTCACCTTGGGGCTGGTGGGTTTCTTCGGCATGGTCGCCTATCTTGTCCTGCCGGCCTGCTCAGCCTTCATCGCAGCCCGCGCTTCCCGGATACCGGCGCTGCGCGCACTCGCCGGGGCTTTGGCGGCCTCCGGGGCGGTGGCGGCAGGCTGCTCGCTGACTTTCGACTCCATGTCCTTCCCGGTCTTCGCGCTGGCCTATCCGGTCGTCGTCGGCCTGTCCGGGGCAGTGTGGAACATGGTCCGGCGCGAAGCCAATCTAAGGGCCCCAGGTCCTGACAGGGGCGTCAGCGACAGACCGCCCCGGCAAAGATTCAGGCCAAGGCCCATGATTCCCGACCCAGCCCACCGTGCAAGCCCAAGAAGCCGAGCCAATTCAGGAAACGAGGGAATCCCATGGACCCGCTAGCTGTCATCAAAGCACTGTGGCACCACAAATTTGTGGTCATACCAGCGCTGCTCCTGACCGCCTTCGCGGCCGTGTATGTGTATGCCTTCGCACCGAGGTCCTATCAAGCACAAGCTACGTACGCGATCGTCAACCCCAAGGTTCCTACTGCCAGCGAACTCGAGCGAAACCCGTCGCTGCAGGATCTCAACTCGGACAATCCCTACTTGCGGGCCTCGGATTCCTCCCTGATCGCCCAAGTGGAAGCAACCCGGCTAAAGGCAGACTCCGTGGGGAGCGCGTTAAGCAAGCAGTCCTTGAGCACTGACTACACTGTGGAACGTTCCCCCAACTCCTTCCTTCTGGATATCTCAGCCGTGTCGCCCAAGAAAGAGGTAGCCACAGCAACCGTTCAAGCATTGGGCGCCAAGATGCAACAGGACCTCAAACAGATTCAGACCGTCAACGGCGCCGCCGACCGGTTCCTGTTCACCACCGTAGTGGTCACCCCGCCGGACAACGCCATAGAACAATTCTCCAGCCGGCTCCGTTCCTTGATCGTGGTTATTGTCGGCGGCCTGGTGCTCACATTCGGGGCAGTCTCGGCAGCGCGGGCCTTGGAGACGGCACGCATGAAGTCCGCAGGCGCCGGCGCTACCCCAGGGGATGCAGCGGAAAAGAGGGGACGCCGCCATGACAGCCACGGCGAGGCCGCCCCGTCCCACAAGGCCGCCGTCGAAATGCCCTTGGAAAAGCTGGGGAGTATCCCCATGGGCGTCCTGCAGAAACCCCGAAAAGTCAGTGAAACGCTCCCGGTAGCATTGGACCCGCAAGAGGACACGCTCACCACGGAATCGAACGGGAAAGGGCACCCGGGCATTAAGAGCCCCGTGGGAAGGACGTGAAACGGAAGACCCTCCTAACCAGTGCCACGGTAGGAGCGGGACTCCTGCTGCTGGCCACAGCGGCAGTCAGTGCCGTGCTTCCACTGAACCAGCCTGCGGCCACCCCTTCCAGCCAACCCGCCACCACCGCAACAACGACGCCCGGTGTAGCGCTGCGGCCCGTCGACGGCGGTCCCGACTACTACGCCCGCTTCGCCCACGGCCTTCCCACAGACCCGTCATACTTTCCACTGGGAGTGTGGTCCGAAAGCGTGGTGGATCCCGGAAACGTGGCCCAGGACAAACAAGCGGGCCTGAACACCTACGTTGCACTCACAGCCAACTCCGACATCCAGTTGGCGCTCGACTCCGGCATGTATGCCATCCCCGGCATTGGAGCCCCCGCGGCGAACGGACACGCCCCAGCCAACGGATTCCTGCTGACGGACGAGGTGGACATGTGGGCCGGCCCAGGAAGCGGCGCGTGGTCAGGACACTACCCCGGGGAAGGTCCCATCTGCACCCCTGCAGCGTCCCAGTGTGGCTACACAGTCCAAAGCGAACGGCACAAGGCCGCACCTCCCGGAACCATGCTCTACGCCAACTACGGCAAAGGCGTGGCCTTCTGGGAATCCGACGCCGAGGCCCAAGGCTTTTTCAACGGCGTCCAAGACCTCGTATCCGCCGACACGTACTGGTTCACCGATCCCGGCATCTGCTCCCGCACAGAGGGAGGGGCCGTGGTGAAATACGCCAGGGACCTCACCCCCGCGGAATGCCGGCTGGCAGCAAACTACGGCTGGACAGTGGACCGCATCAGGAAACTCAGCCACAGCGGGAACCCCACTCCGGTGTGGGCCTTTGTGGAAGCCGGCCACCCCTTCGACAACGCCCCAGCAGCACTGACCATAACAGGACCACAGCTGCGCGCCGCCGTGTGGAGCAGCCTCATCCACGGCGCCCGGGGAATCATCTACTTCAACCACAGTTTCGGAGGCCAATGCGCCACACAACACGTCTTGCGTGACTGCCCGGGAGAAGTGCAGCAAACAGTGACCTCCCTCAACAAACAAATCACCGGCCTCGCTCCCGTCCTCAACGCCCCCTTCCTCGACGGCGCCACCGTCACCACAGGACCCGTGGACACCACGACGAAAGTTCTCGATCACACCGCCTACGTCTTCGCCGGGGCCAACACAAGCGACGGCGGCACAGCAACCATCCACCTGGCCTGCGGCGGCAGCTCCGCCGTCGTCATCGATGAAAACCGGAGTATCCCGGTAGTGGATGGAACGTTCACCGATACATTCACCGACGGCAACGCCGTGCACCTCTACCGCATCCAGGGCAGCAGCGCCTGCGGCTTCTGACTACCGGCTGCTCTCATCCCTTTCCCAAACGGGTACCAGCCCGGGGGACACCACCTCGGTAGAGACCTGCCGCCGGGACTTAAGCGAACGACGACGGCCCGCCACGGCGAACGCCGCGTAAACGGCGGCATCTCCAGCGGACAACGGCCCCCGGACGGAGGCCAACAATTCCCAAAGGGTGCGGGCGGCCGAAGCACCCACAAAGCCAGCGTCCTGCTGGGCGTTCCCGCGGTAGGTCCGTCGCAGGACAGCCAGCAACGCTGCGGACGTCCGAGGAGTCCGGACAACCACAGGCTCCGTATCAAGGACAGTCTTCTCCCGGGGACCAAACAGCCGGTCAACGTAGTAATCGTCCCCTGTCAGCAGCGGAAACGCCCCCAAACGCTCATGCCCCGCAACGCCCAAGGCATAGGCCCCTGAACCCCACAGGCCCCGCGCATTGCCCGGCACCCGGCTGCGTGCCCGATAGTACGCCCGCACAAGAAACGACGCACCTGCGTAGTCGTACCTGAAAGCGGGGCGCGCAGCAAGAACATCGCCGCGCTCCAAAGCCTCAAAAACCGAACGCACGGCACCCGCACTGACCTCGATATCAGCATCAAGGTAAAGCCGCGGCCACAGCCTGGTCGCCTGATCGCCCGCATTCAGCGCCGCAGCCTTCGACGCCCGTCCAACCTGCAGCACGCGCACCCCCGCATACTGGGAAGCGATCACCTCGGTTCCATCCGTGCAACCGTTACATGCCACGATGACCTCAACCGTTCCCCAACCAAGCACCTCAGCCAGTGAATCCAAGGTCCGGGCAATAACAGCGGACTCATTATGCGCAGGGATGATGATCGCCCCTGACGGAACAGAACTGTCCAGCGTCATGCCATCACCCATCGTCATGCCCCCGTCCCGGTGGCCATCGGCAAACCACTCCGGCGCCTCCGACTCATGACGGCCAAGGCTGCCTCCCGATGCCCTGGCTTATCGACCCGTGCCACCTCGGCGGCCAGGACGGCAACACCAAAAGCCAGCCGACGCCCACGCCCCATGTACTTGGCCGCGTACCTGACCCGGTTGACCGCCATCAACGCAACCAACCCCGGTGAACTGCCCGACCCGCCACGCTCATGCCACATCCGGGCCGCAGGCTCGAACCAAATCCCAAAACCCGTCTCCCGCACCCTGCGACAAAAGTCGGTCTCCTCCGAATAGAGGAAGAACCGCTCATCCCACGCGCCCACCGCGGCGGCCGCCTCAGCAGAGATCAGCAGCGCCGCCCCCGTAGCCCACTGCACCCGATGGCCATGGAGGTAACTTTCCGGTTCCCAGTCCATCTCCGCCAGCCACTCCGGGCGTTCCTTCCAATGGCTACCCCACACTGCGTCCCCCAGCGCTCGCAGGACACTCGGTTCCCGGCGCAGTGATGGGTAGACGCTGCCATCGTTATCGAGGAGGACCGGCACTACCACGCCGGCTCCGGCCTCGGCGAGCCGGCGGCGCATCGCCCGCAGGGCGCCGGCTTCAACGCGAAGATCCGGATTGAGGACGAGGTAGCTCTCCGCCTCGCCGGCAGCGCTCAGCGCGACGTTGATACCACCGGCATACCCGAGGTTTCCACCAGTGCTTACGGCAATAACGTCCGCGTACTTCGCCAGCTCATCGAGCGTGCGCTTGTCAGGGGAGTTGTCCGCGACCACGACTTTGATGCTTTGCTCACGAGTTTCCTCGCGGAGGCTCAAAACCAGGGGCCCGACGTCGGACGCGTTGTTGTAGGTGACAATCACGACGGCGACGTCGGCCTTCTCCGCCGGCGAGACAAAACGCCTCCCGGATCGTGGCTGGTCCGCCTGCTCCTGTTCTTGGGACTGCTCGTGCGCGGACGCCGTGGGCGGAGCATCCGGGTGACCAGCACTCCGTTGGTGCGCGGCATCAGGGGTGGGCACGCTGCTGGAGCGCCGCAGCTTCACGTACGACTCCGGGCCGTCCACCAAATAGCGCCGCGCAAGCCTGCGGGGTTCGAGCATCAAACGCCATGCCCATTCCAGGCTGTTGGAACTCATCCATGCCGGAGCGCGGCGGATCTGGCCGGCAAGGAAATCGACCACAGCGCCGAAGGCCAGCAACACCCTTGCTCCAGTCAGGTGTCCGTATTCAGAGATCCACAGTTCCTGCCGCGGCTTGCCCAGGCCCACCACCAAAATGTCCGGTGCGGTCTCTGCTATCTCTGCCGCCAAGCGCCGGGAAGCGCTTTCGTTCCCCAAGACCGGCCGGTCCGGGGACCACCATCCGGCAATCCGGAGGTTTGGCCGTTCCGCCGCAAACTGGCTCTTGATCCGCTGGTGGGTGGAGGTGGACCCACCCAGGAAGCCGACACGCAGGCCGAGCATCGCGGCTTCGTCCAGCAGGGGTCCGACGAGGTCGCTTCCCGCCAAGCGGGGCCATTGCCGGCCAGTGAGCCGACGGGCCTGGGCCGCCAGCGGAGCGCCGTCGATGAGCGTCAACCACTCCACCGGTTCAGAGGCGTCCAACGTTCCCAGCCATCTGCTTCCGGCACCGAAGTGACGGATGTGATCCAGGTTGGCCGAACACACACCCAGCGGGCGTGAAGCCGGGGTTGCGGCCCTGTTCGTGATCTCGTGGACGGCTGTGTCCATCGCCAGGAGCTTCACGGCAGCGCCGCCGAGGTTCACTTCCGATGGCTGCTCCATGAACTGGGGGGTGCGCATCAATTTAGGTAGCAGCATTCTTGGCTCTCCAGCCTCGGGTCCTCAGGGCATGTTCAAGTAATCCACCGTCCGAGGCCGCTGCACTGCCTGGACGGCGGGGGCGGGATACCCCGCCAGACCAACTTGTTTACTTGAGATGTCTCCCGGCCCACTGCTGGCTGCCGTAGGGCCACTTTAGGCCGAATTCATGCCGCGCACCAGAGCCGGACCTTGGGTTATGTGCCTTTACCGAGGTACTCCGCCAACCGCTCCGACGCCGAAGGCGGGTTAAAGCCAGCGGCCCGGATTTTGGAAAGATCCAGTACGCTGCTGCGCGGACGGGGCGCGGTTCCCTGTTTCGCGTAATCGTTGGTGCTGATGCCTGCGACCAGGGTGGGGGTGGCGCCGCGCAGGGCATAGACCTCCCTGGCCACTTGCGCCCAGGACTGCGGTTCACCGTCGTTGGTAACGTTGTAGGTCCCCGGAGCGGCATTGTTTTCCAGAAGGTGGCGGATGCCGGCTGCGATGTCATCGGCGAAGCTCAACCGTCCCCATTGGTCGTCCACGACCCTTGCGGGGACTTCCTTGTCAGCGAGCGCCGCCATGGTCCGAACGAAGTTCCGTCCCTGCCCGACCACCCAGCTGGTGCGCACGATGTAATGCCGGGGCACGGTCGCTGCCGCGGCATCGCCGGCTGCTTTGCTTTGGCCGTACACACCCAAGGGGCTCGGTGGCTCGACTTCCCGGTGAATCGCGGCGGTGCCATCAAAAATGTAGTCGGTGGAAATGTGGACTAGCGTCATTGAATGTTCGACGGCGGTCCGCGCCAACCGGGTAACGGCACTGGCGTTGATGGCCCAGGCAGCAACCCGGCCCTCCGCCGTCTCTGCCGCGTCAACGGCCGTGAAAGCTGCGCTGTTGATGATCGTGGAGTACTTTCGCCAGTCCATGGCCTGGTAGGACTCCTCGGAGGTGATGTCGAAATCGCCTCGGCCCAAAAAGTCCACGGTGCCCTGCCCCTGGTAGGCGCGCCTCAAAGCGGCACCCAGCTGGCCGTCAGCGCCCAGCACCAGTATTCTCCGGCCCGGCATCGGCTCGACGTCGGCAAGGCGGGGATGTGTGCGGTCCTGCGGGGACAGTATGCACTCGTCCAAGCTGATGGGCCACGGCACCGCGATGTCCTCATCCGCCAGGTTCAAGAAGGTGTAGTTGGCCTGCGCCTCTGCGCTCCAATGGTCGTTGACGAGGTACGTGTACACGGTATCGCTCTGAAGGGTTTGGAACGCGTTCCCGACGCCGCGGGGAACGAAGACAGCCTCATGGGGAGACAGTTCGGCCGTGAACAAGGTACCGAAAGAGGGGCCCTCCCTCAGATCCACCCAAGCCCCGAAAATACGGCCCGAGGCAAGGGAGATGAACTTATCCCAAGGCTCTGCGTGGATGCCGCGTGTGGTGCCCCTCTGGGCGTTGAAGGAGATGTTGTTTTGCACGGGACCAAAGTCCGGCATGCCGGCGTCGATCAGTTTGCGCCGGTGCCAGTTCTCTTTGAACCATCCCCGGTTGTCCCCATGCACGGGCAGGCTGAACAGCAGGAGCCCTGGGATCGGCGTCGTGGTGGTCTGTATTTGCTGAACTTCTCCCACCGGTCAGTGTCCCTGTCCGGCGTATTTGGACTCGGTTGCCTTCTTTTGCGGACGCCACCAGTGCTCGTTGTTCCGGTACCATTCCACGGTGCTCCGGAGCCCGGCTTCGAAGTCCGAATACTGAGGGGACCAACCCAACTCCGCACGGAGCTTGCTGGAATCTATGGCGTAACGCAGATCGTGGCCCGGCCGGTCGGTGACGAGATCGTAAGCGTCGGGGGAGTGGCCTGTGAGGGCCAACAGCATCTCCACTACCTCGCGGTTGGAGCGTTCACCATCGGCGCCGATCAAGTATGTTTCCCCGATATCGCCGCGTTCGAGGATCATGAGGACGGCGGACGAGTGGTCCTCCACATGGATCCAGTCCCTGACGTTGCTGCCGCTTCCATACAGGCGGGGCCGGGCACCGTCCAGGATGTTGGTGATCTGCCGGGGGATGAACTTTTCCACGTGCTGGAAGCGGCCGTAGTTGTTCGAGCAGTTACTGATGGTCGCCTGCAGCCCGAAGGACCTCACCCACGCCCGGACCAGCATGTCGGAGCCTGCCTTAGTCGCCGAGTACGGGCTCGTAGGGCGGTATACGGATTCCTCGGTGAATCGCCGTGGATCGTCCAACTCCAGATCACCGTAGACCTCGTCCGTGGAGACGTGGTGGAACCGCGTGCCGGACTTTCGGGCAGCCTCGATCAGGGTAAAGGTACCCACGAGGTTCGTGTCCACGAACGGCCGGGGCTCAGCCAGCGAATTGTCATTGTGGGACTCGGCAGCGAAGTGGACCACGGCGTCCGCCCGGGACACAAGGGCTTCCACCAACGGGGCATCACAGATGTCGCCCTTGACGAAGTCAAAGCGCCCCGATGGCACCTCCGACAACGATTGAAGGTTGCCTGCGTAAGTCAATTTATCCAAGACCGTGACATGGAGGGGAGTGTGCTCCATGATGAAGTGGACAAAGTTGCATCCAATGAATCCGGCCCCGCCGGTGACAAGGATTCTCTGCATGGCCCTAGAGTAGCCGTCCGCGGCTGGACTGGGCACGGATGAGGACGGCAGATTTGCGAGGGATTGTTCTGGCAGGCGGCACGGGTTCGCGCCTTCACCCGATCACGTTGGGAATCAGCAAGCAACTGGTTCCCGTCTTTGATAAGCCCATGATCTACTACCCGCTGTGTACGTTGATGCTTGCCGGGGTCCGGGACATCCTGGTCATCACCACCCCTGCCGATGCCACGCAGTTCCAACGGCTCTTGGGTGACGGATCCCAGTTTGGAATCAACCTCACCTACGCGGAACAGCCGACGCCGGACGGACTTGCCCAGGCGTTCATCCTGGGGGAGCGGCACATTGGTGCCGGCAACGTAGCCCTGATCCTCGGGGACAACATTTTCAACGGGCCCGGAATGGGAAACCAGTTGCGCCAGTATGCCAACGTCGACGGCGGTGCCATCTTCGGCTATTGGGTCAAGGATCCGAGCGCATACGGCGTCGTCGAATTCGATGGTGACGGCCTGGCTGTCTCCATCGAGGAGAAGCCCGCCAACCCGAAAAGCAACTACGCCGTCCCTGGCCTTTACTTCTACGACAACGACGTTGTTGCCATGGCCAAGGAACTGGTGCCATCCCCTCGTGGCGAACTCGAGATCACCGACATCAACCGGCAATACATGGACATGGGCCGGCTCCACGTCCAAAAATTTCCCAGAGGCACTGCATGGCTGGACACCGGTACCTTCAGTGACCTCAACGATGCATCCAACTACGTCCGGACCACCGAAAACCGGCAGGGCCTGAAAATCGGTGCGCCCGAGGAAGTGGCATGGCGTATGGGCTACTTGACTGATGATGAATTACGGGAACAAGCGGGAAAGCTGGCCAAGAGCGGATACGGCAGCTACTTGATGGACATTCTGGACCGGGCCTAACGTGACCGGGCCTGATGTGGCCGGAGGGGGACTAGGCCGCGGAGACGTCCTCCAAGGCGCGCGCGATCTCGGCGGGCAGCGCCGTCAGCTGTGAGTCCAGGAGCTCCTTGAGCTGCACGACGTTCCGTGGGCCCACGATTCCCGTTGCGACGCCCGGACGCGACAAAAGCCAGCTGAGTGACACATCCATGGCAGACCTGCCTAGGCCTCGCGCAGCCATCGCCACCGCTTCGACCATGCGCGAAGCCTGCGGCTCAAGGTAGGGAGCCACGTAACCGGCCAACCGGCCATCGGCGGCACGGGAATCGGCGGGAATTTGGCCCCTGTACTTCCCGCTCAGCACCCCGCGGCCCAAGGGAGCCCACGCCATCAGGCCCAAGCCCGCATCTTCCACCGCGGGAACAAGCTCGTCCTCAGCTTTGCGCTGAAGCAAGGAATACTCGGATTGGTTAGCCACCAGGGTGAACCCCGCAACCGCTGCCGCCTTGGCTGTCTGCCACCCGTTGTAGTTGGAGATACCCACGTAGCGGGCGCGGCCGGTTCGTTGGGCAAGCTCCATCGCTGAGAGCGTCTCGTCCAAGGGCACGTTCGGATCCCAGTCTTGGGCAAACCATATGTCGATGTAGTCGGTGCCCAGCCGGGCGAGGCTGGCGTCCAGGGCAGCCAGCATAGCGCCGCGGGAAGCGTTGATGCTTCGCCGGGAGTCCGACGTCGTCAGTCCGGCTTTCGTCGAAATCACCAGTTCGGAGCGGGCCACGACGTCTCCCAGCATCGAGCCGAGCATGGCTTCTGCTTGGCCCTGGGCGTAGGAGGCTGCGGTGTCCACCATGGTGCCCCCGGCAGTAACGAAAGTGTTCAGGAGCTCGGCGGCGTCATGCTCATCAGTCTCCTGGGCCCAAGACATGGTTCCAAGGGACAAAGAAGACACACGGAATCCGCTGTTTCCGACGTAACGCTGCTGCATAGCAGCAAGCTTACGGGCAGTAGGCCATCTTTATGACGTAGGGTCTATTCACGTGAACTGGATAGAAGCAGCCTTCCTTGGCCTGGTGCAGGGCCTCACCGAATTCCTTCCGATCTCCTCGAGCGCGCACCTGCGGATCGTGGGTTCCTTCCTTCCGGATGCGGCCGACCCTGGCGCAGCGTTTACCGCGATCACGCAGCTGGGAACGGAGACCGCGGTCCTTGTTTACTTCTGGCGCGACATCGTGAGGATCGTCCGGGCTTGGTTTGGCTCCCTGAGAGGGAAAGTAGACCGCAACGATCCCGACGCGAGAATGGGTTGGCTGGTTATCATCGGCAGCCTCCCCATCATCATCCTTGGGCTGTTGTTCCAGAACCAGATCGAATCCGTGCTGCGCAGTATGTGGATCGTGGCCACCATGCTCATCGTGTTCGGCATGGTGCTCGCCGTTGCTGATGCCATTGGCCGCCAGGAGAGGCAGCTGACGGACCTGACATACAAGCACGGCATCCTGTATGGCCTGGCCCAAGCCATGGCCTTGATTCCCGGTGTTTCCCGGTCCGGCGGCACGATTACCGCGGGGCTCCTGATGGGTTATACCCGCGAGGCGGCAGCCCGCTATTCCTTCCTTCTGGCCATACCCGCAGTGTTCGGCAGTGGGCTCTATGAGCTCTACAAGACGGTTTCCAAGGGTGGCCTGGCCGGCCCCTTTGGTCTTCCCGAAACAGCCTTGGCCACCATCATCGCTTTCGCGGTGGGTTATGTGATCATTGGCTGGTTCCTGAAATACGTCTCCACGCATAGCTACCGCGCGTTCGTCTGGTACCGGATCTTCCTTGGGCTCGCCTTGTATGTCCTGCTCGGTTTCAATGTGATCAGCGCTTAGCACTAAGGTTGAGTCGTGAAATCGTGGAGTACCCGCCCTGTCCCTGAGCTGCCCGGCAGCATGCCCACGCTACGGCTTTTCGATACGGCGGCGGGTGGCTTGGTGGACATCGGCCAGCAGCCTGAGCAGTCCATGTACGTCTGTGGGATCACTCCTTATGACGCCACGCACATGGGGCACGCTGCGAGCTACGTGGCGTTCGACCTCTTGAACCGCGCCTGGCGTGACGCCGGGACCCGCGTGGCGTACGTACAAAACGTCACCGACGTCGACGATCCCTTGCTTGAGCGGGCCACGGCAACGGGAGTGGATTGGCGCGACCTCGCGGCCAGCCAAATCGAGCTCTTCCATACTGACATGGACGCTTTGAACGTCATTGCCCCTGACCACTACATCGGCGCAGTCGAGGCCATCCCGGACATCGTTCCCGCCATCGAGCAGCTCATCGCTGACGGCCTCGCATATCGGGTGGAGGGTTCCGACGGCGAGCCGGACGGCGACGTCTATTACGACGTCGAAGCAGCTGGCAAGCGCTCTGACGCCACGGATGCTTGGACTCTGGGCGACGTGTCCGGACTGGGCGAGGCGGAGATGCTTGCCCTGTTCGCGGAACGTGGCGGCGACCCCGCCAGGGCGGGCAAACGCCAAGCCCTGGATCCCTTGTTGTGGCGGGTAGCCCGCGAACATGAACCGAGTTGGCCCGGAGCGACGCTCGGTGACGGCCGTCCCGGCTGGCACATCGAGTGCACGGTCATAGCCCGGAAATACCTTCCCGCACCCTTCACGGTGCAAGGTGGCGGCTCCGATTTGATCTTCCCGCATCACGAGATGGGCGCAGGGCATGCGTACTCGCTGTCCGGCGTCCCGTTGGCCAAGCACTACGCGCACGCCGGCATGGTGGGCCTGGATGGCGAGAAGATGAGCAAGTCCAAGGGCAATCTGGTCCTTGTCTCCAAACTCCGGGCGGCCGGCGAGGATCCGGCGGCTATCCGCCTTGCCATTCTCGCCAACCATTACCGCTCGGACTGGTCGTGGACCGACGAGACGTTTACGGCGGCGAAAGAACGCCTGGAGCGCTGGCGCCGGGCTCGCAGCCGCGCCACGGTGAAGGTGGCACCGGGTGCTGAATCTGTCGCTGGATCGGCGGCTGAACCGGAATCCGCATTGGGGCTGCTCGCTGCCATGCGCCGGGAACTGGCCGAGGACCTCAACGCACCCGGAGCGATTGCCGCCGTCGACCGTTGGGCCGAAAACGTGTTGAGCGGCGAAGCCGACATTCCCGTCGCCGAAGGGGCACTGATGGCGAATGCGGTCAATGCCCTTCTTGGCGTGGAGCTCTGAAGCCGGTTACCGGCTCAGGGGCGGTCTTTTCCGCGTCGCTTCAGGTACCGTTCGAACTCACGGGCGATTGACTCCCCGGACGCTTCCGGGAGGTCCGCGGTGTCTTTGGCTTCCTCCAACTGCCTGACGTAGGCAGCGATCTCCGGGTCCTCGGTGGCGAGTTCATCCACGCCCCGTTCCCATGCCTCGGACTCTTCGGCAAGGGCTTGGCTGTCCACCGGCACTTGAAGCAGGTCTTCAATCCGGTGCAGGATGGCGAGCTGGGCCTTGGGGGAGGGAGGCTGCGCCACATAGTGCGGAACAGCAGCCCACAGCGAGACAGTGGGCAGCCCCGCCAACAGCGCGAACTCACCTAACACGCCCACGATTCCCACTGGTCCCTCATACTGTGGAGCTTCGAGGTTCAGGCGTTCGCGCAGATCGCCGTCCTCACTGGTTGTGCTGACCGGGATGGGGCGGCTGTGGGGCACGTCGGCCAGTAATGCGCCAACCAAGATGACAGAGTCCACCTTCAGCGCCTCAGCGTGGACCAGCAGTTCCGTGGTGTAGGCGCGCCAGCGGTAGGAGGGTTCGGTCCCAAGGACGAACACCACGTCAACGTTGCTGTCCGGAACCGGCGCCTTGTAGATCCGGGTGGAGGGCCACTTGACCTTGCGAGCACCCGACGACGTCCGGCGGACCGTCGGCCGGGTGAACTGGAAGTCGTAGTATTCCTCGGCGTCCACGGTGCCGACTTTCTTGCCTGCCCAGAGTTTGTTCAGATAGTGCAGGGCATCGCTGGCGGCCTCACCGGCGTCGTTCCAGCCCTCAAAAGCGGCGATCATGACGGTGACGCGCTGGCCCTCCGCGGGTTCCTTGAGGAAACGCTCGGGCTCCGCTGTGATGTCCTGTCCTTCGGGTGTCCCGTCCACACTGTTCATCCACTCACCCTACGTCCAAGACCCTTGGGGATGCATGGCATTTCACCCCATAGCGTGTCCACGCTTCGCGCAGAGCGCAATGCGCGCGAAGCCGCACCCCAGCTTCCACGTAGACTTGAAACCATGCATTCGTTACCCGGACAGCCCCTCCTCAAAGCCGTGCTCTGGGATATGGATGGCACGCTCGTGGATACCGAGCCGTACTGGATCGCCGCCGAGCGTGCGCTGGTGGAATCCCACGGCGGCACGTGGTCCCATGAGCAGGCTATGCAATTGGTCGGTCAATCCTTGTTCCACTCAGCCGCTGTCCTGCAGCGAGCCGGGGTGGACCTTGAGGCCCGTGACATCGTGGATACCCTGAGCCAACAAGTCATCAGTGCTGTCCGTACCGAGGTTCCATGGCGTCCGGGTGCCCGCGAGCTTCTTGACGACCTTTTTGGGGCCGGTGTCCGGTGTGCCTTGGTCACCATGTCTGAAAGTCCCCTTGCTGGCGTAGTGGTTGACAGCTTGCCGAAGCCATACTTTGAGTTCATGGTCACGGGAGACACAGTGACCCACGGAAAGCCGCACCCGGAGGCGTACCTCACTGCTGTTGAGCGGCTTGCCTTGGAGGATCCCGCAGTCACGGTAGATCACTGCGTTGCGTTGGAGGACTCTGTTCCGGGCGCCGCTGCCGCCATGGCTTCGGGGGTTGTCACCGTTGGAATACCCCACCAGGTCCCGCTTCCCGAGGACCCTCGGATGACCCAGTGGGAAACGTTGGTGGGACGGACCAGCGAGGACATCAGCGCCTTAGTGGCAGATCGTTTCGACGGATCGCGGTCACGGTGGTTCGCACCTGAGGACGCGCTCCTTGAAGGGTCCAACTAAATGAGCAACTCCGCGCCCCACCACGCCGCAGCCGCTAAGAAGGACGGCATTCCCCTCGGAAGGGTAGCTGGAATTCCGGTCTACCTGGCCTACTCATGGTTCGTCATTGCCGCGTTTACCGTGATCGTCTATGGGCCGGCCCTCTTGGCTCGGACACCGCACTTGGGCATCGCCGCCTATTTAGTGGCGTTAGGTTACGCCGTCCTGCTGGCTATCTCTGTACTGGTGCATGAGCTTGCCCACGCCCTCAGCGCCAAGTCGTTCAACTGGCCCACCGAGAAGATTGTGTTAAACCTGTGGGGCGGCCATACGCAATTTGAGAACTTCACGGCCTCGCCAGGGCGGTCGGTCATTGTGGCCTTGGCTGGACCGGCGTCGAATTTTGTCTTGGCGGGTGTCGTGTGGGGTGTCATCTCGGCAGGCTTGCTCAGCGGCGTAGCGGAAACGTTGGCGAACATATTGATGTGGGCCAATCTTCTGATCGGCCTGTTCAACGTGTTGCCGGGCTTGCCCCTGGACGGCGGCCGCTTGGTCGAGTCAGCTGTTTGGAAGGCCACCGGAAGCCAGGATAAGGGCACCATCGCCGCGGGCTGGGCTGGCCGCATCATCGCCGTCGCACTCGCTGTATGGTTCGTTGGCCTTCCCTTGCTGAGTCGCTCGCCGTTGGACCTGAACTTGGTCTTGATCACCGCCCTCGTGTGCGGTTTCCTCTGGATGGGGGCGTCCGGTTCCATCCAGGCCGCTAAACTTCGCAGCCGCCTCTTCCTGGTCAGTGCCGCAGGTTTGGCCGAGCCCGCTGTCGGTATCCCGGGCTCAGCGTCCGTAGCGGATGTCCTGGCCATTTCCCCCGCCGGGCACCCGGTGGTAGTGATGTGTGCTCCTGACGGCAAACCGCAGGGCGTGGTGGACCCGGATGCAATTGCAGCAGTTCCCCCTTATGCTGCCAGCACGACGCCGGTCGCGGCGGTGGCGCACGCCCTGGCCGCTGGGGCTTACGTTCCTGAGTGGTCCAAGGGGCAGGAATTGATCCAGTACTTGGCCCGCCTCGAAGGGGCCGAATACGCTGTGGTGGACCAGAATGGACTTGTCACTGGCTTACTCCGGCAACAGACTGTCGTGACAGCCATTACAGGCAAGGAAGCCCGCGGAAGCGGGCGGGCCTGACCTTGGCCCGGTAGAGTTACTTGCCGGCCGTCCAGCCGATCCGACCACCATTCTTTGGCGCCCGTCCGGTGCAACACAGCGCGACCCAGCCGTAACAAGAGCGAGGAACACCACATGAGCAGCGAAACCGCCGCCCTCGAAGCAAGCGCCGGCCCTGAAAAGCCAAACGAAGCAAGCGCTGCCCAGGCCGCGCAGCCGACAGGTGCCGCACGTCGCCGCGGCCCTTTCCGCGTGGGGGAGCGGGTCCAGCTCACTGACGAGCGGGGACGCATGAACACCATCACGCTGGAAGTCGGCGGAGCATTCCATACGCACCGCGGCTTCCTCAACCATGATGAGATCATCGGTAAAGTGGACGGCTCGGTGGTGAGCAACAACGTCGGGCAGCAATACCAGACCCTGCGGCCGCTGCTTTCGGACTTCGTGCTTTCCATGCCACGCGGCGCAGCGGTGGTGTACCCGAAGGATGCCGGCCAGATCGTGACCATGGCGGATATCTTCCCCGGTGCCCGCGTCGTCGAGGCGGGCGTGGGCTCGGGGGCCCTATCGATTTCGCTGCTGCGTGCAGTGGGCGACGGCGGCTACCTCCACTCGTTTGAACGTCGTGAAGAATTTGCGGACATCGCACGCGGGAACGTTGAAACTATTTTTGGTGGCCCGCACCCTGCGTGGCAGATCTCGATCGGCGACTTCCAGGAGGAAGTTGTCAGGGCCGAAGCTCCCGGTTCCGTCGACCGTGTGGTGCTGGACATGCTGGCTCCCTGGGAATGCCTGGACGCCGTCGCCACAGTCCTTGCGCCCGGTGGGGTCTGGATCAACTACGTGGCCACCGTGACGCAGCTCTCGAGGACCGCTGAGGCCATCCGTGCCGACGGGCGCTTCACGGAGCCCGACGCTTGGGAATCCATGGTCCGCGGATGGCACTTGGAAGGCCTTGCCGTCCGTCCCGACCACCGCATGGTGGCGCACACCGGATTCCTCCTGGTGACGCGCCGTCTCGCAGATGGAGTCACGGGAATTTCCGTCAAGCGCCGTCCATCCAAGACGGAGTTCAGCGAGGAAGACCTCAACGCGTGGACACCGGCGGCAGTAGGAGAACGGGCAGTTTCTGACAAGAAGCTCCGCCGGGCCGCCCGTGACGCCATCGCCGGAACCAACGTCCAGGACGACCCGACAGTCACAAACTGACCAAGGTCACAATAGAGTCCGCATTGCGGATGTCTCCGACCCCCTAGGACTTTTCCGGACTAAGGTCTTGTTAAAGCTCAGGAAGGGGTTGATGATCGTGGATACGCCTAACAACGACCTTGGACGGCCGACGCCGGAAGAACCAAACGCTGCATCCGACGAGGCAGCGAGGCGGAGACTCGCCGCAGTTCAACCGGCGTCGAGCTCCAGCGAACTCACCGTTGCCGAGCGGCAGATCAACATCCTCCGGGACAAGCTCCGCCACATCGACCGCCAACTGGCCGCCGCCACCCAGAACAACGGCAAACTCGTCACCATGCTCGAGGCGGCCAAGGCCGAGATTCTCCGGCTGAAAGGTGCGCTGGAGCAGGAGGGGCAGCCGCCCTACAGCTTCGGAACCGTACTCCAAGTGAACCCGCGCCGGCAGCCCGCTGCCGGCAGCTCAGGCCAAGCCGCCACCGAGGAATCAGTGGACATCTTCAACGCCGGCCGGAAGATGCGGGTCGGGGTGAGCCCATTGGTCAATCTCAACCAGCTTGCCGTTGGACAGGAAGTGCTGCTGAACGAGGCACTCCTGATTGTTGCCGGCCTAGGTTACGAACGTGCCGGTGAACTGGTCACTCTCAAGGAATTGCTGGGCAAGGACCGCGCCCTGGTGGTTGGCCGCGCCGATGAGGAACGGGTTGTCAGGCTCTCCGGAGCCCTGCAAGGCACCCATTTGAAGGTCGGGGACGCTTTGTCCCTCGATGCGCGGACGGGCTACGCCCTGGAGAAAGTCCCGCGCGCAGAAGTGGAGAACCTCGTCCTCGAGGAAGTCCCGGACATCACCTATGAGGACATCGGCGGGTTGGGGCCACAGATCGAGCAAATCCGCGACGCCGTCGAACTGCCCTTCCTCCACCCGGACCTGTACCGCGAACACGGCCTCAAAGCCCCGAAAGGCATCCTCCTTTACGGCCCGCCAGGTTGCGGGAAGACGCTGATCGCGAAGGCAGTTGCCAACTCCTTGGCTGCCCGCGCCGCTGAGCGCGCCGGGAACACGGACCTCAAGAGCTACTTCCTGAACATCAAAGGTCCCGAGCTCCTGGACAAGTACGTGGGCGAAACCGAACGGCACATCAGGCTGATCTTTTCCCGCGCCCGCGAGAAAGCCTCAGACGGCAGCCCTGTGGTGGTGTTCTTCGATGAGATGGACTCGCTGTTCCGCACCCGCGGCACCGGGGTTTCGTCCGACGTCGAAACCACCATCGTTCCCCAATTGCTCAGCGAAATTGATGGGGTTGAGCGGCTGGACAACGTCATTGTCATTGGCGCATCCAACCGCGAGGACATGATCGACCCCGCGATCCTGCGGCCCGGCCGTCTGGACGTCAAAGTCAAGATCCAGCGTCCCGATGCCGAGGCGGCGGCCGACATCTTCGCCAAGTACATCACCACCGACCTTCCCTTCCACACCCAAGACCTGGCCGAGCATGGAGGCGATCCACAGGCGACGGTGGATGCCATGATCCAACGCACGGTTGAAGCAATGTACTCGACAGAGAAATCAAACGAGTACTTGGAGGTGACATACGCCAACGGCGATACAGAGATGCTCTACTTCAAGGACTTCAACTCCGGGGCCGTGGTCCAGAACGTGGTGGACCGCGCCAAGAAATATGCCATCAAGGACCTCCTGACCAACAACCAAAAGGGCCTTCGGATCGATCACCTTCTGCGGGCCGTGGTGGACGAATTCCGGGAGCATGAGGACATGCCGAACACCACCAACCCTGACGATTGGGCCCGGATATCCGGTAAGAAGGGCGAGCGGATCACGTACATCCGCACCATCGTCCAAGGCAAGGCCGGGCAGGAACCGGGCAAGTCCATCGAGACCACAGCCAACACGGGTCAGTACCTGTGACCCCAGAAATCCAGGGTACGGCAGCCGCGAACCTGCCAGTTGGTGGAGCGATGCGGGTCATGGGCGCCGAAACCGAATATGGGATCCACGCGCCGTCGGCACCCGGTGCCAACGCCACCATGATGTCCGCCCGGATTATCCAGGCCTACGCCACGGTGACCCGGCAGCGGGCAGCAGGCGGCGCCGAAACACGCTGGGACTATACCGACGAGGAGCCGTTGCATGACGCCCGCGGATGGACCTTGGAGAGGTCAGCCGCGGATCCCAGCCAGCTCACCGATCAGCCGCCAGTGCTCGACGCCGAAGCGGTCGCCTTGGCCTACGGACGCCAGGAACTGGAGTTGGATGGCGGTGACGAGTCCGGTTCCTTGCTGATGAATATGGTCCTCGGCAACGGCGCCCGGCTGTACGTTGACCACGCGCATCCCGAGTACTCAAGCCCGGAGGTCACCAACCCACGCGACGCCGTCATCTGGGATGCTGCCGGAGACTTGGTGGCGTTGGCTACTGTCCGAAAGGTGGCAGCTGACGCCAGCTTGCCACCGATCAACCTCTACAAAAACAACACGGACAACAAGGCTGTCTCCTACGGGTCGCATGAGAACTACCTCATGCCGCGGTCCGTGCCTTTCGGCGACATCATCCGCGGCCTGACGCCCTTCTTTGTTTCGCGGCAGATCGTGTGCGGGGCCGGACGTGTGGGGTTGGGCCAGGACAGTTCAATGGCCGGCTACCAGATCAGCCAGCGCGCTGATTTTTTTGAGGCCGAAGTGGGGTTGGAAACCACCATCCGGCGCCCTATCATCAACACCCGGGATGAACCACACGCCACCGCTGACAAGTATCGGCGGCTGCACGTGATCATCGGCGACGCAAACCTCAGCCAAGCCTCGAACTTCCTGAAGTTTGGTACCACCGCCATGGTCCTGAGCCTGGTGGAAGCCAAGCTGGCTCCGCCGATCGAGGTCCATGAACCCGTCCATGCTTTGCAAGCCATCAGCCACGACACCACGCTCACGGCCACCGTTCGGCTCATGGACGGTCGCCGGGTGACGGCGCTGGACCTGCAATGGATGTACTACGAGGCGGCAGCCAAGCTTGCCCAGGAAACGGGCGTATCGGACCCGCTCACCGGAGACGGCCACACCCACGAGGTCTTGGCGCAGTGGGAGTCCACCTTGACCGGCCTGGGCAACGACGTCGACTCCGTTGCTTCTTCGGTTGAATGGGTGGCCAAGAAGTCCCTGTTGGAGGGCTACCGAAACCGGGATGGCCTTGCCTGGGACGATGCCAGACTCGGCCTCGTGGACCTCCAATGGTCCGATATCCGCCCTGAGAAAGGCCTCTACTACAGGCTGCTGGCGCGCGAACGCATGCAGAGGATTGTCGACGACGGCGACATCGCGCGGGCGGTGGGCGAACCGCCGTCGGACACCCGGGCCTATTTCCGTGGTCGGTGTGTTTCCCGGTTCGGCAAGGACGTGGCCGGGGCCAGTTGGGACTCGGTGATTTTCGATGTTCCGGGGCTCGGCAAGCTGCAGCGGGTACCCACGCGGGAACCACTGAGGGGAACGAAGGCGCTCACTGGAGCCCTCTTTGACCGGCATCAGGAGGCGGCCACTTTCCTGGCCGAACTGCTGGGACAGGAGCCACCTCCGCCCAGGAATTCCGGCGCGCCCGCCACGTGATCAGGAGGGCATCGCGAAACCCGTACGCAGCCACCCCGACCGTGGCAATATGGCAGTAGGAAGTCTCCACCACCGGGAGACTGACAGTAGGGAGAAAGAAAATGGCAGCTCAGGAGCAACAGCAACCACAGTCCCGGGAGTCCGAGACCGACGTGGATGTACCGGAGGCCCCTCCTGCGGCTCCCGAGGCCCAGGCTTCGGATGCGACGCAGGGCGTGGATGATCTCCTGGATGAAATCGACGGCGTTTTGGAATCCAACGCCGAAGAATTCGTTCGGGCGTTCGTCCAAAAAGGCGGCCAATAAGCGGAAGCCAGGAACACAACGGCCCGTCCGGCGTGAGGCCGGCGGGCCCCGGCAGGCATCAGAGTCGAAGGAGTGCAGCAATGCAAGACCCATCAACCGGCCCCTTGGCCGCTCAGGCAACGTCTTCGTTCACAGAGCATCTGCAACGTTCCAGGCCCGAACTCCTTCCCTTCTCCCAATCCCTGCCGGCCGGAACAGTGCCTGCATCACCACATGCCACCACCATCGTCGCCCTCACCTACGCGGGCGGCGTGCTGATGGCTGGTGACAGGCGCGCAACCATGGGGAACGTCATCGCCAGCCGGCACATTGAGAAGGTGTTTCCGGCGGACGAGTTTTCGGTGCTGGGCATCGCCGGCACGGCCGGTTTGGCGATAGACATCACCCGCCTGTTCCAAGTGGAACTGGAGCACTACGAGAAGATCGAGGGCACGCTCCTCAGCCTTGTGGGAAAGGCGAATCGCCTCGGTGCCATGATCCGCGGAAACCTCCCCATGGCGATGCAGGGTATGGCGGTGGTGCCCCTGTTTGCCGGCTTTGACAATGTCTCCGGCATCGGCCGCTTGTTTTCCTACGATGTGACCGGCGGGCGGTACGAAGAACAAGAACACCATTCCGTGGGCTCAGGTTCCGTTTTTGCGCGTGGGGCCCTGAAGAAGCTGTGGAAACCGAACCTCTCCGAAGATGACGCCGTGGCCGTTGCCGTTGAGGCCCTTTACGACGCCGCCGACGACGACTCCGCCACGGGCGGCCCGGACCCGGTCAGGCAGCTCTGGCCTGTGATCTACACGGTGAACCGTGCCGGTAACCGACGCGTCCCGGACCGTGAGCTGGCTGCCATTTCCGGTGCCATTGTTGAATCTCGCGCAGTTGCCGGACGAGAGGCCTGACATGACCCAGCAGTTCTACGTTTCCCCGGAACAGTTAATGAAGGACCGGGCTGACTTCGCCCGGAAAGGCATTGCACGGGGTCGGTCCGTCGTCGTCATGAGCTGTGCCGAAGGAATCGCGCTGATCGCGGAGAACCCCTCGCCGTCGTTGCACAAGATCGGCGAGATTTACGACAAAATCGCGTTCGCCGCCGTCGGCAAGTACAACGAGTTCGAGAGCCTCCGGCAGGCCGGGGTTCGATACGCCGATGTCCGCGGCTACTCCTATGACCGCGAGGACGTCACGGCCCGTGGCTTGGCCAGCGTCTACGCCCAAAGCCTCGGCGCCGTGTTCACGGCCGAGCAGAAGCCCTTCGAAGTGGAACTGGCCGTGGCCGAGGTAGGCCTGACGCAGCAACAAGACCACCTCTACCGGCTCACTTTCGACGGTTCCATCGCGGATGAGAACGGTTTCGTGGTGATGGGAGGCCTCGCCGACCAGATTACCGACGCCGTCCGCAGCGCATGGGAGCCGGAACTCAGCCTGGCAGGGGCAATGCGCCTGGCGCTGCGCTCACTGGCTACGGACAAGGAAGCCGAAGCGCTGGCGGCCACCGCCGTCGAAACGGCTGTCCTGTACCGCTCTTCCGAAAGCCATCTTGGCTCGCGCAGGGCGTTCCGACGGCTGTTGCCCGAGGACATGAACCGGCTGCTTACAGAGGAGGCTTGATATGGACAAGCGGATATTCGGCATCGAGACAGAATTCGGCATCTCGTATTCAAGCCCTGACTCCCGGCCCTTGGCACCGGAGGAAGTAGCCCGCTACCTTTTCCGAAAAGTGGTCAGCTGGGGGAGGTCATCGAATGTGTTCCTGACCAACGGCTCGCGCCTCTACTTGGACGTCGGATCCCATCCCGAGTACGCCACGGCCGAATGCGACGACCTCGCCCAGCTGATAGCGCACGACAGGGCAGGGGAGCTCATTCTTGATGACCTGGTGGACGAAGCCCAAGCAAGGCTGGCCGCAGAGGGGTTCACCGGTACCGTCTATCTGTTCAAGAACAACACCGACTCTGCAGGCAATTCCTACGGTAGCCACGAAAACTACCTCATACCCCGCCGCGGAGAATTCTCCCGGCTGGCAGAGATCCTGATCCCGTTCCTTGTCACCCGGCAATTGATTGCCGGTGCCGGAAAGGTCCTGAAAACCCCCCACGGAGCAACCTTCGCTTTCTCCCAGCGCGCGGACCACATCTGGGAAGGCGTGTCCTCAGCCACCACCCGTTCGCGCCCCATCATCAACACCCGCGACGAGCCCCACGCAGACGCCGAGTTCTATCGCCGCCTCCACGTGATCGTGGGGGACTCGAACATGTCCGAAACCTCTGCGTTGCTTAAGGTCGGAACGGTTGACCTCATCCTCCGCATGATCGAGGCTGGCGTCATCATGCGGGACATGCGGATGGAGAACCCTATCCGCAGCATTCGGGAGATCTCCCACGACCTGACCGGCCGGGCGCTGGTGCGGCTGGCGAATGGGCGGCAACTGACGGCGCTCGATATCCAGCGCGAGTACCTTGGCAAAGTGACGGAGTTCGTAGCCGCGAACGGCGCCCACAACAGCCACGTGCCCCTCATCCTGGACCTGTGGACCCGCACCCTGGACGCAATCGAAAGCGGCGACACCAGCACGATCGACACCGAGGTGGATTGGGCCATCAAGAAGAAACTCATGGATGGCTACATGAGGCGGCACCAGCTCAACCTCGATTCGCCCCGGATCGCCCAACTCGATCTCACGTATCACGATATTTCGCGCCAGCGCGGTATCTTCTTCCTACTTCAGGCCCGGGGAGCTGCCCGTCGGCTGGTCACCGAAACCGACATCAAGGATGCCGTTGACGCTCCGCCCCAGAGCACCCGGGCTAAATTGCGCGGCGATTTTGTCCGCAGGGCCCAGGAGCTCGGCCGGGATTACACCGTGGACTGGGTGCACCTGAAGCTCAACGACCGGGCCCACCAGACGATTCTGTGCAAGGATCCCTTCCGCAGTGTCGACGAGCGGGTGGACGCCCTCCTGGACTCTATGGGTTGATTCCCAGCTTCACCGGTTAGTCTGGGTAGTGCTCTCTTGCCAAGAGAGAAGCCGCTTGGATGCGCACTGCGCCGTTCCGAGTCTCCCTTGCCCCGACGAAAGTGTTTTTGTGCGCCGACTTTTAGCAATTCTCATTCCGGCCCTGTTGCTCATGACTGCGTGCGGGGGAGGAGGAAGCACTCCGGCTGCCGAGCCCACCAGCCAAACAGCTGGTGATACCTCCAAGCTTGCGTCAGTCAAGGTGACGGACAACGGCGACACCAAGGCCCCGGGCCTCGACTTCACCAAGCCGCTCACCGTCACGGAGCCCACCATCAAGGTGGTCAGTGAAGGTACCGGGGCTCGCGTCAAGGCCGGGCAAACCGCCCAGCTCGTCTACTTGGCCGTGAACGGCAGCGACGGTAAGACTGTGGAGGATGCCTACACCAACGGTCCGCAGCCCATCCAACTCAATGACCAGCTGAAGTCAGGCAACTCGGTCATCTACAACGCCATCGTTGGCGCCAAGATCGGTTCCCACGTGGCCTACGCCGCTCCCGGTACTGCCTCCGGCACCGAAGCTGCAACCACCCAGTTGGTAGTCTTCAAAATCGTTTCGGCCAAGGATGCAGCCCCCGTGCTTTCCAAGCCGGAAGGCACGACTGTGACGCCTCCGGCCGGGCTGCCGACCGTCAAGGATGACGATAAGGGCGTGCCCCAGATCTCCGTTACAGGCGTGGCCGCTCCCACCAAACTGATTGCCCAGGACCTTATCAAGGGCAATGGTCCCGCCGTCAAGGCGACCGACACACTCACTGTCAACTACGTGGGCGTCAACCTCGTCGGCGGCACCAAGTTCGACTCCAGCTTCGACCGCGGCCAGACGGCGAGTTTCCCCCTCTCCGGTGTGATCAAGGGCTGGACCCAGGGCCTGGAAGGCAAGACCGTAGGCTCCCGCGTGCTCTTGGTCATCCCACAGGACTTGGCATACGGCGCCGCAGGCCAGGGCGACGCGAAGGGCGATTTGGTCTTCGTGGTGGACATCCTCGGAATCCAGTAAGTCACCGTACCGGCGCCAGGACTACATGGCGCTGCCCTAAGCTTGTTCCCGACACCTCTTTATCCCTCACACCAAGGAGAATCCATGTCTTTTGGCCAGCGTGACTTCGACCGCACCAAGCCCGAAATCGACTTCCCCGAAGGCGACGTCCCCACCGATCTCGTCATCACCGACCTCATTGAGGGAACCGGTGCCGAGGCAAAGGCAGGAGACACCGTTTCCACCCACTACGTCGGCGTGGCCTGGTCCACCGGCGAAGAGTTTGACGCGTCGTGGGGCCGCGGTGCACCCTTGGACTTCCGCGTGGGCGTTGGCCAGGTCATCCAGGGATGGGACCAGGGGCTCCTCGGCATGAAGGTCGGCGGCCGCCGTCGTCTGGAAATTCCTTCCGAACTCGCGTACGGATCCCGTGGCGCCGGCGGAGCAATCAAGCCCAACGAGGCCCTGATTTTCGTCGTTGACCTCGTCGCTGTCCGCTAGGGCTGAGCCTCGGACTGACCCCAAGGCGTAACACTCAGCAAGGCGCGTCACCCCCGGTTTGTACCGGTCGGTGACGCGCCTTGCTGCTTTCTGCCCGGTCTTTAGTAACGTAGCAAGCGTGTCTGCATCCCGCACTGAACGCCTCCTGAACCTCCTCTTGGCTTTGCTCAACACCAAGGTAGGACTCCCGCGCGCCGTTCTCAGGGAGAAGGTCTACAAAGACTCTGCCGAGAACGACGTCGCTTTCGGGCGGATGTTCGAGCGTGACAAGGTTGACCTGAAACAGTTCGGTTTCGAAATTGAAACGATCGTTGACCGCAGCAGCTTTGGTAACGACGACCCCGGAACCACCCGGTATCGGATTGGCAAGGACTCCAACAGGCTCCCCGAGGTGGTCCTCACCCCGGCCGAGTCAACAGTGTTGCTGCTAGCGGCCCAGCTATGGGAGCGGGCGGCTCTCGGCACAGCAGCTGCCAGTGCCGTCCGTAAGCTCCAGGCGGCAGGCGGGTTCACCGACGTCGACCTCCCGGCGGGAGTCCAGCCCAGAATTAAACCCGCCGGGCAGGCGTTCGACGACGTCGTTGCGGCCATGCATGGTCGGCATACCGTCCGCTTCGGTTACCTGGCCGGCAGCACGGGCCGGGAGGAGCAGCGGGAAGTCGAACCCTGGGGTTTGGGCAGCCGCTTTGGTCAGTGGTATCTGGTCGGTTGGGACCGGGCCAGGGGAGCCAAGAGGTTCTTCAGGCTCTCACGCATGACCACCGCCGTCACAGCCGTGCCGGGAAGCTCATGCGAACCTCCGGCGGGATTCAACGCCCGGGCTGAACTCGATGAACTCAACGAACTCCCGTTGCGCCAAGCCACGTTGGAAGTGGACCTAGGCAGGTTGCTTGCGCTGCGCAGGCGGGCCGTGACCGCGCAAGAACCAGCCACGGGCAGTCCAGCCCGAGACCGCGTCGTGGTCGAGTTCCGTGATCCGGAGCAGCTCGCGGAGGAGCTTGCCTCCTACGGTCCCCGTGTCCTCGTCCAGGAACCGGCGGACTTGCGTGCCGCCGTCGTCCGCCGCCTCCAGGCCGCCTTGGACTTCCACACCAGCCCCGCCGTCGCACCCACGTTCCCCGACGCCGGCCGGGCACCGAGGGCCCGGAAGCGCACGTCCGAGGACCAGCTCGCCAGGATGTTGCAGCTGGTTCCGTTCCTGGTCCACCATCAGGGCCTGCACATCCAGGAGGTTGCCGACCGGTTCGGTATCAGCCGCAGGCAGCTCATCGACGACCTGAAAATCCTCATTTGTTCGGGGCTGCCGGGCGGTTACCCGGATGACCTGCTCGATATCCAGTGGGAAGACGACCACGTCTATATCTCCGAGCACCTGGACCTGAACAGGCCGGTCAAGTTCAGCGAGGACGAGGCTGCCGCGCTCCTCACGGGTTTGGCCATGCTGGGGGACTTGCCGCAGTTGGCCGGCATGCCCGAAGACCAACCGGGAAGTGCCTTGGAGTCCGTCACCATCAAGTTGACGGGCGCTGCGGGGACGGCCGGACGCCTCGCTGGTTCGGTCTCAGGGCAGTCGGTTGCCCCCGAACAATCGCAGTCCTTCGCCACTATTACCCAGGCCATCAGGGACGGCCAGCAACTGCATCTCCGCTATTTGTCACTCCAAAAGGACGAGATCACCGAGCGCGACGTCGATCCGCTTCGCCTGTATTCGCTGGACAACACCTGGTATTTCGAGGCCTATTGCCACAGCGCCGCCGGAATCCGGAACTTTCGGCTGGACCGGGTGGAAAGCCTCGCGGCCAATGGCCGGGCAGCTTCCCACACGGCGAGCACCGGGCAGGATTTTCCGGCGCGGCTGTTCACGCCAAGTGACGACGACGTGCTGGTGACACTCGAACTGACGCGGCAAGGTGCCGGGCTGGCCGATGACTATTACGCCGAACGCACCGCGCAGCGTCCCGACGGCGGACTGCTCGCCGAAGTCCGCTTCGGCAACGCCGGTTGGGTGCCGATGTTCATCTCCCAGCACGGCGGCGCGGCCAGGGTGCTGGCCCCGGAAGCAGTTCATACCGAGACCGGAACGTGGCTCAAGGCGTCCCTTGCGCAGTACGAGTCGGCGGCCGGCAGCGTGGCTGGCTAGACTACTCAGATGCCTTGGTGGTTCTGGATCCTGTTATGGATCGCGCTCATAGCCCTTTCCCTGCTCCTTCACGTGACGCTGGGATATCGCCTGTACCGGAAGATGATGTCTACCGTCCGGGAGTTGGGGGAGGCGGGCAAGAAGTTCAGTTCCTTGCCGGCCGCCCGCACTGACCCCGACATCGAGGCTCACGATGCGCCGAATGAGCGCCCCGAACAGGGCTCTGCGGTTTTTGCCTCCCCCGAGCAGATGCGTCATGATTACGTGACGGCCAAAGCCGCCCGCCAGGAAGTTCGACGCCGGAAGCGCATCCAGCGCAAGGCCGAGCGGGGTCAGCCACAATCCCTGCACGACATCGAATTCAGTTAGACGTAGGATGTACCCAAAAGGAAAGGACCTCCCCACATGAGGCTCGAAGGCTGGCATCTCATCATCATCATCGTTTTGGCGCTGTTGCTTTTCGCTGCGCCAAAATTGCCCTCGATGGCACGCAGCATCGGTCAGTCGATGCGTATCTTCAAATCCGAAGTCCGTGAAATGAAAAAGGACGGCTCCTCGGAGAAGAAGGACGCCCCGGAATCGACTGACGCCGTAGAAGGCACCGTCGTCGGCCACCCTGACGTCAAGACCAGCAGCAAGGGCGAGACCGACGTTCCGCCCGCCACCCGCGTCTAAAGAGAAGTGGTAGAAACGAAGGGGCGCAAGGCCAACCCCGAAGCCCGGATGGGCTTGCTTGACCACCTCAAGGAGCTCAGGAACCGGCTCTTCAAGGCTGCCATTGGCGTTGTCCTCGGGACCGTCGTGGGGTTCATTGTCTACCAGCCCTTGCTGACGGCGTTGATCAAACCGATCACGGACCTGAACCACAAAGAAGGGCGCGCGGCCACGCTGAACTTCGACGGCGTCGCTAGTTCCTTCGATCTCATGGTCCAGGTTTCGGTCTTCCTGGGGCTTATCCTTTCCAGTCCTGTCTGGATCTACCAACTCTGGGCCTTCATCGTGCCCGGGCTCCACAAGAAAGAGCGCCGCATGGCGCTGTCCTTTGTGGCGGCAGCGGTGCCATTGTTCGTTGGCGGCGTGCTGTTGGCGTGGCTCGTGCTCCCGAACGCCGTCCGGGTACTGACCGACTTCACACCCGCCGGCGGATCGAACTTCATCAGCGCGGACGTTTACCTGTCCTTTGTCCTGAGGCTACTGCTGGCCTTTGGCATCGCTTTCCTCGTGCCGGTGGTTTTGGTGGGGCTCAACCTTGCCGGAATCATCAAGGGCAAGCAACTCGTGAAGAGTTGGCGTATCACCATCTTCCTGGTCTGTTTGTTCGCGGCCATGGCGGCTCCCGGAGCGGACGCCATGAGCATGTTTTACCTTGCTTCTCCCATGCTCGTGCTGTTTTTCGCTGCAGTTGGCGTGTGCCTGTGGAATGACCGGCGTCGTGAGCGTCGGATGATCAGGCGTGAGGCTGAGACCGAGGCCACGGCGGATATCGCAACGCCCGCTGCGGAACTGGAGAATCTCTAGACCTCCGGCCACTAGGCTGGATGTATGTCCTCTACTTTCGGGTCGTCATCTCCAGCAGACCGTTACCAGGCTGCAGCCACCAGGGCAGCTGAGGCCAAGACGTACTTAGGTGCATTTGCCCGGTCACTGGACTTCGCCCTGGACGACTTCCAACGTGAAGCCTGCCGCTCGTTGCAGGAAGGCCGGGGCGTCCTCGTTGCAGCTCCGACCGGCGCCGGAAAGACAATAGTTGGAGAGTTCGCCATTTTCCTCGCGCTCCAACGCGGGTTGAAAGCTTTCTACACCACCCCGATCAAAGCCTTGAGTAACCAGAAATTTGCCGAGTTGGCGGCAAAATACGGGCAAGCGAACGTAGGGTTGCTGACCGGTGATACCAGCATCAACGGTGATGCCCCGGTGGTCGTGATGACCACCGAGGTGCTTCGCAATATGTTGTATGCGGACTCCGAGACTCTCGGTGACCTCGGCTTTGTGGTCATGGACGAAGTCCATTACTTGGCCGATCGATTCCGTGGCGCCGTCTGGGAAGAAGTGATCATCCACCTGCCCAGCGAGGTCCAGGTTGCCTCCCTGAGTGCAACGGTGTCCAACGCAGAGGAATTCGGTGCTTGGCTGGACACCGTCCGTGGTGATACCGATGTGATCGTCTCCGAGCACCGCCCTGTGCCGCTCTGGCAACACGTCATGGTTGGTCGGGAGATCGTCGACCTTTTTGCCGGTGATGTCACCTTCGATGCCATCGCTCCTGGCAGCGTGGCCGCGTCCGCGGCTGGCGATGACGTTCCCGGTCTCTCGGAGAGCGATGAAATCGGCGAAGAACCGGTTGCGGCTCGCCGCAAGCATAAGACGTCGGCCAAGAGTGCCGCAGCTGCTGCCGTGCGCCAAGCAGTGACCGGGCCTGAGTTTGAGGTGAATCCGGACCTGTTGGCAATGGCGCGTTCGGAAAGCCGGATGAACATGGGCGCGCGCTACAGCCACGGGAGCCGTAGCAGGCGCCGCCAAGACCGCTACCGTGACGAGCGGCAGCAAACCGAACAGCGCAGCCCGGTCAGGAAGGCAAGCCGCCCCCAGGTCATCGAGAGCCTCCGCCGCCAGGACCTGTTGCCAGCGATCACCTTCATTTTTTCCCGGGCAGGCTGCGACGCCGCGGTGGCACAGTGTGCTGCTTCGGGCTTGTGGCTGACCACCGAGCAGGAGCAGCAGATCATTGCCCAGCGGGTAGATGAGGCAAGCCATGAAATTCCGGCGGACGACCTCGATGTCCTGGGCTTCTGGGGCTGGCGCGACGGCTTGCTCCGCGGCTTCGCTGCACACCATGCCGGCATGCTTCCCACCTTCAAAGAGGTGGTGGAAAAGCTCTTCGCGGATGGCCTGGTCAAGGCGGTCTTCGCAACGGAAACACTGGCCCTCGGCGTCAACATGCCCGCCCGCTGCGTGGTGTTGGAAAAGTTGGAAAAGTTCAACGGCGAAGCGCACGTTAACATCACCGCGGGGGAGTACACCCAGCTCACCGGACGCGCCGGCCGGCGCGGCATCGACGTCGAAGGCCACGCCGTGGTTCTGTGGCAACCGGGAACGGACCCGGCAGCAGTTGCGGGCCTCGCCTCAAGGCGCACCTACCCCCTCAATTCGAGTTTCCGGCCCACGTACAACATGAGCATCAACCTGATTGCCCAGTTCGGCAGGACTCGGGCGCGTGAGATCCTGGAATCCTCCTTTGCCCAGTTCCAAGCGGACCGCTCCGTGGTGGGCCTGGCCAGGCAGGTCCGTGGCCGCGAGGAGTCACTGGCCGGCTACGCAAAGTCGATGCAATGCCACCTGGGCGACTTCACGGAGTACGCCAAGCTTCGTCGCGAGCTCAGCGACGCCGAGAACTTTGCGGCCCGTGACCATCACCGGGCCCGCAAGTCCAGGGTGGCCGACTCCTTGACGCGGCTCATTCCGGGAGACGTGATCACGATCTACAGCGGGCGGTTGGCTGGCCACGCGCTGATCCTCGACGTCGATCCGAACGCCCGCGAGCCCCGGCCGTCGGTTCTGACCTCCGATAACCAGCTTCGCCGGATCGGTGTGCATGACCTTGACGGACCTGTCTCTCCCGTCACGAGGATCAGGATCCCCAAAGCGTTCAACGCCAAGGTCCCCAAGTCGCGCCGGGACCTCGCAGCGGCGATGCGGCACGCCATCAGCGAGGACGCTCCGCAGAGTCCCCGGAACAGCAGGCATGAGGACTTTGGGTTGGGCGCAAGGCTTCCGGACCAGGAGCAGCACATTGCCGATCTCAGGCGCGCACTCAGGGCGCACCCATGCCATGGATGCAGTGAGCGCGAGGACCATGCACGGTGGTCCGAACGTTGGTGGAAACTCCGGAAAGAAACGGACGGCCTGGTTCGGCAGATCCAGGGCAGAACCAACACTATCGCCAAGACTTTCGACCGGGTCTGCGACGTCCTGTCTGCATACGGCTACTTGGAAACGAACGACGCCGGACGCGTCACCATCAGCGACCACGGCCAACGGCTTCGCCGCATCTACGGCGAAAAGGACCTTCTGATCTCACAGTCTGTCAGGCAAGGGGCACTCAACGATCTCGATGCTGCGGAGCTTGCCTCTTTTGCCACGACGTTGGTGTATCAGGCCAAGCGCGAAGACCGCGGACTCCGCCCCAGGATGCCTTCCGTTGCTTTGGAATCAGCGGTGGACATCGTGGTCCGGGAATGGTCACAGCTGGAGGACACTGAGGAACACTACCGGCTTCCCCTCACGGGTGAACCGGAACTCGGGCTGATGTGGCCCATGTACAGGTGGGCCAGGGGCCGGCATCTGCAGGATGTCCTCCACGGCACCGACCTTGCTGCCGGTGACTTTGTGCGCTGGGCCAAACAGGTGGTTGACCTGCTGGACCAGCTCGCCAAGATTCCCCAACTGGATCCTCGTGTGGCGCGGATATGCCGTGAATCCATTGACCTGGTGCGGAGGGGCGTCGTCGCCTACTCAACCGTGGCCTGAACCCCGCAGCCTGACGTCTTCCCTCCGCTCAAGTACTACGCTCAAGGAGCACAAAGCATGAACCAGCCAGGCGTGTCCACCGGCGCCCCCGAGGAATCCAACCGCCGTAAAGTCACCATGTATCGGAACGGTTCCATCTACACCGCCGCTGACCCTTTCGCGACAGCCATGGTGGTGGACGGCGATACGGTGGCGTGGGTGGGCTCTGAACAGGCCGCGACGTCCATCGCTGACTCCTCCATGGAGATTATCGACCTACGCGGTGCATTGCTGGCCCCCGGGTTCGTCGACTCGCACATGCACCTGACCGAAACGGGGCTCGCCGCCAGTGGGCTGGACCTCGCGGGGGTCCGTTCCAGCCAAGAGCTGCTCGACGCCGTCGCTGCCGCCCCAGGGACGGGCGCCGTCCTGGGCCACGGTTGGGATGAAACGGCCTGGCACCAGTCCACTCTCCCTACCCTTGAGGAAGTGGACAGGGCGGCAGGGGGCAGGCCAGTCTACCTTTCCAGAATCGACGTCCATTCGGCACTTATCTCGTCGTCGTTGGCCGTAGCGGCGGGCTTGAAAGGCATGGATGGCTTCGAGGCAGAGCCAAAGGCTTCGGGCTCCGAGGGTGGCGTCAGAACGGCGCAGGTGCGCCGCGCAGCACATAGCGCAGCCAGGCGCGCCGCGCGTGAGCTGCCCGAGTCGGAGCGGCGCGATTACCAGGAACGCGCGCTCCGGGAAGCCGCCGCCAACGGGTACGTGGCGTTGGCCGAGATGTCAGCCCCCCATATCTGTGGTCCGGATGACCTGCGGATGGCGATCTCATGGAACGACGCACCCGCCTACCCCCAGGTCCTGCCGTACTGGGGCGAGCTCGCCACCTCGGAAGAACACGCCGGTGCCATCGTGCAGCAGATGGGCGGCAACGTCCTTGGCCTCGCTGGTGACCTGAACATCGATGGTTCGCTTGGTTCACGCACGGCAGCTTTGAGCCACGGTTACTCTGACGCCCCGGAAGAGCGGGGCAGCCTGTACCTGTCCGTTGAACAGGCAGCCGCGCATCTTGCCGCCACCTCTGCTTTGGGTGTGCAAGCCGGTTTCCATGTGATCGGTGATGCCGGGCTGGGCGCGGTGCTGGATGCCTTGGATATGGCATCCAGCGAAGTAGGGGAGCAGCGTATCCGAGCAGCTGCGCATCGACTGGAACACGTCGAGCTCGCAGACGCGGAAGCGATCGACAGACTGGCCAAGTACTCGGTGACGGTGAGCGTGCAGCCCGGGTTCGACGCCGCGTGGGGAGGCCCCGGTGGTCTCTACGAACAACGCCTCGGTGACCGCAGCAAAGCGATGAATCCGTTCGCTTCGTTCTACGCCAAGGGTGTCCCCGTTACCTTCGGCAGTGACAGTCCCGTGACACCGCTGCGGCCGTGGTCGAGCGTCCGGGCGTGCTTGGAGCACAGCAATCCGGAGCAACGGATTTCCGCCAGGGCCGCGTTCCTGGGCCATACCCGCGCCGGCTGGCGGGCGAGCAAGCACCGCAATCCATTGATGGGCCAGCTCGTTCCCGGAGCTCCGGCGAGCTTCGCGGTGTGGGAAGTGGAGGAGCTCATGGTCCAGGTTGCAGACAGCCGCGTTCAGTCGTGGAGTACCGATCCCCGAGCCAGGACCCCGCTGCTGCCGGCCCTTGACACAGGCAAGGACCCAGTCTGCCTGCAGACCGTCAGGGAAGGCCATGAACTGTTCGCGGCGCCTTCCCTTCGCGAATAGTCTCCGATGTGGCCCGGGCCACACCCGCAGTGGCGCGGCCCGGCGTCGTCCTATAATGGGGAGTTGCGCCAGGACGCCAGCTGTAAAGTTGCTCCGGCACTACGACCGCTCCATCAAGGAAAGGCCTCTTCTTGCGTGTCCTGACGATCATTCCCACCTACAACGAGCTCGAATCGCTTCCCAAGACTTTGGGTCGGCTGCGTGCAGCAGTACCGCATTCGGACGTCCTGGTGGTCGACGACAACAGCCCTGACGGCACCGGACAGCTGGCTGACGAGGCCGCTGCAGCTGATGGCCAGGTCCATGTTCTGCACCGAAAGGGCAAAGAGGGCTTGGGAGCGGCGTACATTGCCGGGTTCAAGTGGGGGTTGGCTGCAGGATATGACGTCCTGGTTGAGATGGACGCCGACGGATCCCACAAGCCGGAGCAGTTGCCCCTCCTCCTGGACGCTGTGGAGAACGGGGCGGACCTCGCGATGGGTTCGCGGTGGGTCCAAGGTGGAAGCGTGGTCAACTGGCCCCTGTACCGGCAGGCTATCTCCCGGATCGGCAGCACATATGCACGCATCATGCTGGGGGTCAAAATCAAAGACGTGACGGGCGGCTATCGCGCTTTCCGCCGCAGCACCCTCGAGGCACTGAAACTCGATGAAGTGGACTCTGTTGGCTATGGTTTCCAAGTGGATCTGGCCTGGCGTGTGGCCAAGCTCGGGCTGCGCATCGAGGAAAGGCCCATCACGTTTGTGGAACGCGAACTTGGAGCATCCAAGATGAGCGGCAACATCGTGGTCGAAGCCATGATCAACGTGACCAAGTGGGGCATCGCCGCCCGCTGGGCGAAGCTAACAAGCAAGACGCCGGCACGGGCTAAATAGCGCGAAGACTGCACAAAAAACGGCCGGGCTTGGTTCGAGAAGGACCAGCCCGGCCGTTCCGTTTCCGTACTATACAGACTTCCGTACTATGTGCATTTCCGCACTATGCGGACCGGCGCTCACCGCGGCGTTCGCGCAGGATATTCAGTCGATCCTCAAGGATCTGCTCCAGCTCGGGAAGGCTGCGGCGCTCCAGGAGCATGTCCCAGTGGGTGCGAACGGCTTTTTCGTTGGCGTCCACGGGGCGCTCACCGTCTACCAGAAGGGCTTCCTTGCCGGTCTTGGAAACCCACACCGGGGGAATTTCAGCTTCCGAGGAGAAGGTTACGAAGACCTGCTCGCCATCCTCGCAGCGGTACTCGACCCGCTGGCGCGGTGCCGGTTCGACGCCGGATTCGGTTTCCATGCTTTGGGCGCCAAGACGCATACCCCGCAGGCTGCGATCACTCATGATTACTCCCTCTGTCTGATCACGGAGCACTAACTCCGCGTTTACCGTAAACCGCCATGACGATCTTGGCGGACATTACGGACTACTTCTTCACACCGTGCATCACTCAATGCAACGCCTGGCCAAGCTTTATTGTTCCGTCCGTACTGAATGAGCCGGACAAATAACCTATTATACGCCGAGCAGGTGCAACTACTCAAAGCGGTGAAAGTCAGGGACGGCCAGCCGATGTGACTGACCGTCCCTCGCTTCCGTTCCTTGTAGGCCTATCCGGCAGTCCGGGACTGCTCCGTGGTCGCTTCACGCTTGGCGTTCCCTGGGTCCGCGCCATCGGTGAACAGACTGGCCGCTGGAGAATCCTCCAGGCTCCCGCCCAGCGCACCGCCAATACCTTTAAGGGCCTCGCCCACTTCGCTGGGGATGATCCACAGCTTGTTGGAACTGCCTTCGGCAATCTTGGGCAGGGTTTGCAAGTACTGGTAGGCAAGGAGCTTTTGGTCGGGATTGCCTTTGTGAATGGCGTCGAAGACTTTCTGGATCGCTTGCGCCTCACCATCGGCACGCAAGATAGCGGCTTTTGCATCACCTTCAGCTGCGAGGATGGCTGCTTGGCGCTGGCCTTCGGCGGTGAGGATCTGAGACTGCTTGGTACCTTCGGCCGTGAGGATGGCTGCTCGCCGATCACGTTCGGCTCGCATCTGCTTCTCCATAGAGTCTTGGATGGAGTGCGGCGGGTCGATCGCCTTGAGTTCAACACGTGACACACGAATACCCCAACGGCCCGTCGCTTCATCAAGGACGCCGCGCAGTTGGCCGTTGATTTGGTCACGGGATGTGAGAGCCTCTTCGAGGTTCAGCCCCCCCACGACGTTACGGAGGGTAGTAGTGGTCAACTGCTCCACTGCCTGGATGTAGTTGGCGATTTCATACGTCGCCGCCCGAGGGTCGGTGACCTGGAAGTAGACCACGGTGTCAATTGACACCACCAGGTTGTCTTCGGTGATGACCGGTTGCGGTGGGAAGGACACCACCTGTTCACGGAGATCAAGCAGCGGCAAGAGCCGGTCCACGAACGGGATCAGGATGGTCAGCCCAGGGTTGAGCGTGCGCTGATACTTGCCGAGCCGTTCAACCACGCCGGCACGCGCCTGCGGAATGATCCTCACGGACCGGACCAGCACAATAATGACAAAAATGACGAGAACAACCAGCACAATCGCTGCGGCTGTTCCTCCTAAGCCGTCCATACGTCTCCTTCGTTCCCCAATTGAGTGGTTCATACGGCTTCGCGGGCGGACTTGCCGGCCCACCATCCGAAAAACTCCAGATGCCGGCTGTTAGCCGCCGGCTAGCTCGGGCTGTTGTCGGCAGATGAGGTGACCACCGCCGTCGCACCTTCAATTTTTGTCACATGGACAGTTGCGCCGGCGTCGAGAATCCCAGCGGTGCTGCGGGCGCTCCAGACGTCGCCGCCGATCTTGACCAGTCCGCTGGTGCCGCTGACGGATTCGAGTACCAAGGCGGACTGCCCAATCAGGCGGTCGATATTGGTGCGCTGCTCTTCAGGACCTTTGTGGAGGTGCTTCAGCGCGATGGGCCGGACGAAAGCAATCATCAAAAGCGAGACGACGGAGAAGATGACGATTTGCAGCCAGAACGGGGCACCCGCAAAGTCAGCGGCCAAGCCTGCCAGGGCACCTCCTGCCAGCATGATGAAGAAGAGGCTGAGCGTTAACATCTCCACCACTGCGAACGCAAGAAAAACCGTGAGCCAGAGGGCCCACCAGTTCTCGCCGAGCCATTCAAACATTACGTCCCCCTTGGTCCTGGACCCCGTAAACAGGATCGCAGTCTCTATCCCTTCATCCTAGTCCGAGACCGGGGTCAGCGTCAGTGGTCCGGGGCAATGCGACCAGCCGCTAGGAGAGCCGGGGAACACCGGTAAACGCGCTGAGCTGGAACTTTGCCGTGGTGGCCAGGGTTGCCCGGCCGTGTAACAGCGCGTCGATCTCCTCGCGGCGCAAGTGGTGCCCAGCCGGCCCCATATAGGCAAGGTCTGTAATCTCAGATCCGCTGAGGACGAGGGGGACGTCCAAGGTGTGCTCCACCGCCTCAGTGAAATATCCGCTCATCGTGGCAGCAAGGCGTTCGGCTTTCCCTTCCTCGATCTTGAGCATGCCTCCGAGGGAAGCCAGCTCTGCGAGATGACCAGGCTGCGGCGTCACGACGATCAGCGTTCCGCCAGGACGCAACACCCGGGCAAACTCAGCGGGGTTTCGTGGCGCAAACACCACCATGACGACGTCCACCGCGTCATCTGCCACAGGCAGGGGACGCCAGAGGTCCCAGACCAGGTTGGCGGCCTCAGGGTTAAGCCGGGCCGCACGCCGCAGGGCAAACTTGGAAATATCCAACCCAATGGCCGCCGCCTTTGGCGACGCGTCCAGTACTGTCCGCAGGTAATGGCCGGTACCGGTGCCGGCGTCGAGTACCAGCGAGCCGGGCCGGTCAAGGAAATCTGACGCCAACCCCGCAACAGCTTCCTCAAGGGGGGCATAATGCCCGGCGTCCAGGAATCTTTGGCGCGCCGCCACCATCTGCGCGGAATCGGACTCGAAGACCGTTCCCTTACCCGTCAGCAGGTTGAAATATCCCTGCTTCGCAGCATCGAATGCGTGCCCCGTCGGACACTTGAGCGTCAGCTGTGCTTGGTGGTCAAGAACGAAAGTGCCCGAGCAAACAGGACAGCGGAGGGCGGCAACGGCGTCGGGCAACATGGCTTTAATCCTACGGGGGACCGCCGATAGCCCGGCTCAGTCGGTCAGGAAGCCCAAGCTGCGTTTCGCGTCGTCAATCCCCGGCGCAGACCAACGCATAGAGTGCTCCGAATTGCTGGAGAGGGACCGGAGTTCGGCGCGATCCAGGTAGAGGACGCCGTGAAGGTGGTCGGTTTCGTGCTGGACGATGCGGGCTTGCCAGCCCGAGAACCATTCTTCCGCGGCCACGCCTTCCGGCGTCAGGTAGCTGAGCTCCACGTTGCGGTGCCTGGACACCACCGCCTGGTAGCCGGCGACGGATAGGCAGCCCTCATAAAACGCGGCCGTTTCTCCACCGAGGGGACGGTATTGAGGATTGATGATGGCGAAAAACGGCAGGTGTTCCCGGTGCCTCGCCGCGGCCGACGCCGGATCCACCTCGAACTGATCCTCAAGGACCGCCAGTTGGAGGGGGATGCCCAACTGGGGTGCGGCCAGTCCAACGCCCGGGGCAGCGTGCATCACCTGGCGCATACGCTCCACCAGCGCGGAGAGCTCGGCGTCGTCCAACTGCCCGTCATATGGCGCAGCAAACTGGCGCAACACGGGGTGTCCGGCCTGGACAATCGCCGGAAGCTGCTCCTCATCAAGCAGTCGCCGGACGGCGTCCCGGATTTGGCTGGCGCTGAAATTGGTGGCGGGGCCAACGGCCCCACCAAGGAGGTGGGTCATGCTTCGAGCCTATCGCCACGGCCGCCCAGCTCAGTACCTGGACCTGGCCCGCTGACCCATGCACGACGACGGCGGGACTAACGCATGGTGAAACGCCGCTCTACCAAAGTCGCGACGGGCGGAACGGCGAGGGCGGCAGCAAACAGCGCGTTCCTGGCGGTCATGGCTTTAGCGGGCAACGGCCTGCCCAAAGCCATGTTGATTCCTGCCTGCCTCGACGCCCGCAATGCCGCACGGCGTCGACGCTTCTCGAATTCATCGAGTCGGGCTTGGACGGTGTCTCCCGTGAGGAGAGCTCCCATGAGGGGTGCCAGTGCGGCTGCGTCCAACCATCCAAGATTCATTCCCTGACCACCGATAGGGCTGATCTCATGCGCGGCGTCGCCGAGCAGGACCATCCGGCCGTGCACCATCCTCTTAGCCAATCGAGCCTGCACATCAAAGGCACTGAGCATCGTGTTGCTGGCCGGATCCACGTGCTCGCCTGTCCTGTCCGCTATCAAGTCCGCCAGCTGTGCCGCCGTCGAGCCCGGATCCGGCGCGCCCAACCTCACCACCCAGCGGCGCACACCGTGGGGCAGCGGAAAGGACTCCACGATACCCGGTGGCTCCAGATACAACACCGCGGAGCTCCCGTGCCCCGTGTGGTCAGAATAATCGCCCATGATGTAGCTGTCCGGATAGGTTCGCGCAGGCAGGTCCGGTAGCAACGATTGCCTCAGCCGGGAGTGCGCGCCGTCGGCAGCGATGACCACATGGGCCAAAAGGTCGAGCTCTCCCGATTCTGTCGCGGCGAGAACGCGAACCGGGCCAGCGTCGCCGTCGTCGATCTCTTTCACGTCAGCGCCGCGGATGATCGCCGACGGGTCCAAGCGCAGGACCGCACGCTCCAGGGTGTCCTCCGTGACGGGCTGCGGCACGGCCAGGATGAACGGGAAGTTCGCGTCCCCTGAGAACGACAACCGGGCAACATCGCGACGTTGGCTATACGCGATTCCCTCGCGGATGCGGACACCGGCGTCGATCAACTCGTCCGCGACTCCAGCCCGGGCCAAATGCACCAAGGCCGGCGGGTGAACGCCTATGGCGCGCGATCGGGTGCTTCGCGTTCGCCGCCGTTCCAGGATCCGGACGTGGTGGCCACGCTGCAGGAGAAGGAGCCCCACAAAGAGGCCGACCGGTCCGGCGCCGACAATGACGACCTCAGGCATGGTCCTCCCCGCGTAGCATTCCCGGCGCACGGTCTTGGCCGGCACGGGGGTGAAAGGTCAACAGATGGTGCCACGGGCCGTTTCTTTCCACCCGCCACTGTGCCGGAACCACGGCCGCCAGTTCCGATGGTGTGTAGCTCCGCTTGATCGACACGAGCCCGTCACCACAAATGTAGGAACCAACTCCGAGGGGCCAAAATCCTGCCATAAAAAGAACATAGGAAGCATTGCTGCGCCGGAGGTCGTTATGCAGCACAAGGCTCCGCGAGAGCACTTCAGAGTCGTGCAGGACTCCGGCCAGCTGCGGTGGGTCGAGGTGGTGAAGGATGTGGTTGGAGATGACGACGTCGAAAGTTAGGTTTTCGGCGACGAGTTCGGAACTGTGCGCCTGGCGATATTCCACGCCTCGCACCGGCGGGGCTTGGGATGCGAAGGAAAAAGCCCGGGCATCCGGGTCGATCGCGGTGACCGTGAGGCTGTAACCGTCGCTGCTGGCCCAGCGCGCCAGGCTGCGCGCCACATCCCCGCTGCCGCAACCAATATCGAGCAGGGACGCTTTGCCCTCCCGTTCGAGCAGCGGCTTGATACGGCGTCGATAGGTTCCATGCCATCCGGAAAGGAGGCGGTTCACCACCGGAAAGCGCGCGTACGTCTTCTCCAGCCGCTTGGGATCGCAATCAGGTCGATCCATGTCCTCGACGGCCACCTCATCACGCTGTCGCAGCGGTCCCCAAGGGCTCACAGGCTGGGGGACACCAGCGTGAAGAGGCCCGTCTCTACCGTCAGGCCGGGGCCGAACGCCATGGAACATATACGTTCTTCCCTGTCCTCGGCAGGTTGGCCCAGCATGTACTTCAAGACAAAGAGAACTGTCGCGCTGCTCATATTGCCGTACTCCCGCAACGTCTCCCGGGCGGGGACCAATTGCGCCTCGGTGAGCTCCAATTTGGACTCGACCTTGTCCAGGATGCTTCTTCCGCCAGGGTGAATGGCCCAGTGTTTGATATCCCGGTAGGGGAGCGCTGCCAGTTCCGGTTCCTTCGCAAGGAGCGGTTCCAAGGCCCCAGTGATGTGCTCTTCGATGATGTGCGGCACATAGGATCCGAGCACCATTTCAAATCCCTCGTCACCGATGTTCCACGCCATGGCTTCTTCGCCTACCGGCGTTAGGACCGTTTCGAAGTGGTCCAAGCGGACCACCGGGTCCGGCCCCTGGGGTTCCCGGGCTGTGACGACGGCGGCCGCCGCACCATCGCCAAAAATAGCCGACCCCATGATGGTGTCCGGATCATTCGATGTCCGCACATGCAAGGAGCAAAGCTCAACACAAATGACCAGGACCACCGCCTCCGGATCGGCGAGGCAGAATTGCTTGGCCGCTTTCAGCGCCGGAAAAGCCGCGTAACATCCCATAAATCCGAGGTGATAGCGCTGCACGGCCGGGTTGAGCCCCAAAGCACGGACCACCTTGTAATCCGGGCCAGGGTTGAAAAACCCGGTGCAGGAGACCGTGATGACGTGGGTGATGTCATCAAGGTCGATTCCCGATGCTTGGGCTACAGCAGACTTGCCCGCCTCTACGAAGAGCTTGGTGGCCTCCGTGGCGAATATTTCGTTACGGACCTTTGTACTGGGACTAAGAACCCTGTTGGTTTCGGGGTCGAAGAATCGCGGATTTTCCGGATGCGCGTCCAAGCTCAATTCGGCAACTGCCGTGTAGCGCGTGTCAATGGCCGCGGAGTCAAAGCAGGTGGAGACCAGACGCGTTCCGAGCCGCGTCAAACCTGGCTGCGAGGCAAAAACTTCACGTGCTTGATGCTGAATTAGGATGGTGGGCGGAACTGCGGTTTCGAGGGACCTCATGTATACCGGCATGCTTCATTCTTAGTGAGTAAACCGTGGAAGACAATGGCAGAATCGAAGCAACTGATCGAGACTGGTCACGATGACCAGTAATGGCCTCGGTGATTGCTGCGGCCTGCCACCACGCGGGGCACCAGCCGGATGGAGAAAAGATGACCATTGCTACGAGTCCGAACACCCGGCAACCTGCACAGCACGTCGCGGACACCCACGATTTGATCCGCGTCCAAGGCGCCCGGGAAAACAACCTGAAGGACATCAGCATTGAGATCCCCAAACGAAGGTTGACGGTTTTCACCGGAGTTTCGGGCTCGGGTAAGAGTTCATTGGTCTTTGCGACCATCGCCGCGGAGTCGCAGCGAATGATTAATGAGACCTACAGTTCATTCGTCCAGGGATTCATGCCTTCTTTGGCCCGCCCGGACGTTGACCTCCTCGAAGGGTTGACCACGGCGATCATCGTGGACCAGGAACGAATGGGTTCCAACCCCCGGTCCACGGTTGGCACGGCAACGGACGCCAACGCTATGTTGCGTATCCTCTTCAGCCGTTTGGCCCAGCCACATATCGGTTCGCCGAATGCATATTCGTTCAATGTCCCCACGGTAAAGGCCAGCGGCGCCATCACGGTGGAGCGCGGCGAAGGAAAAACCAAAACCGAAAAGGCATCTTTCAATCGGCTTGGTGGTATGTGCTCCCGCTGTGAAGGCATGGGCTCTGTCAACGACTTCGACCTCACAGCCCTTTATGACGACAGCAAATCCCTGAAAGAAGGTGCTCTCACCATTCCCGGATACTCCATGGATGGATGGTACGGGCGCATTTTCAGCGGGTCAGGGTATTTCGACATGGACAAGCCGTTGGCCAAGTTCAGTAAAAGGGAACTTCAGGACCTCCTTTACCGGGAGCCCACCAAAATCAAGGTGGAGGGAATCAACCTGACGTATGAGGGCCTGATCCCCAAGATTCAGAAATCGATGCTGTCCAAAGACGTTGATGCACTCCAGCCGCACATCCGGGCGTTCGTTGAGCGCGCCATCACCTTCACCACGTGCCCCGAATGCGAGGGAACCAGGCTCAGCCCTGAGGCGCGCTCGTCCAAAATCAAGGGGATCAGCATTGCGGACGCCTGCAAAATGCAAATCACCGACCTTGCTGCTTGGATCCGGCAGTTGGACGAACCGACCGTGGCGCCACTCCTGAAAGGCTTGCAGCATTTGCTGGATTCCTTTGCGGAGATCGGCCTCGGCTACCTGTCCCTGGACCGCCCGGCCGGTACTTTGTCCGGGGGAGAGGCACAGAGGACCAAGATGATCCGGCACCTGGGTTCCTCGCTGACCGATATCACGTACGTTTTCGACGAACCCACCATTGGGCTTCACCCGCACGACATCGAACGCATGAACCAGCTCTTGCTGCAACTCCGGGACAAAGGCAACACCGTGCTGGTGGTGGAGCACAAACCCGAAGCCATTGCGATCGCGGACCACGTCGTCGACCTTGGTCCTGGCGCGGGAACAGCCGGCGGAACGGTCTGCTTCGAAGGTGGCGTTAATGAACTACGGGGGAGTGACACCATCACCGGGCGGCATTTGGATGACCGTGCCGCCATCAAGGAGACTGTCCGTCCGACGTCGGGCTTCCTTGCAGTCCGTGGAGCGTCGACAAACAACCTGAAGAACGTCGACGTCGACATTCCGTTGGGTGTCCTGTGTGTACTGACCGGTGTTGCGGGTTCTGGAAAAAGCTCCCTGATTCATGGTTCCGTGGCGCCGCGTGATGGCGTGGTGGTTATCGATCAAGGTGCAATCCGGGGCTCGCGGCGCAGCAACCCTGCAACGTATACCGGGCTGCTGGAGCCGATTCGCAAAGCCTTCGCCAAAGTCAATGGCGTGAAACCTGCACTGTTCAGCTCCAATTCGGAGGGCGCGTGCCCGACCTGCAATGGCGCTGGCGTCATTTACACCGATCTGGGCGTGATGGCTACGGTGGAGTCCACCTGCGAGGAATGCAACGGGAAACGGTTCCAGGCTTCGGTCCTTGAGTACCGACTGGGCGGCCGCAATATTGCAGAAGTGCTTGCAATGTCTGTCAACGAGGCAGAAGTGTTCTTCAATGAAGGTGAGGCTCGTACCCCGGCCGCCCACAAAATCCTGGACCGCCTGACCGACGTCGGACTTGGGTACCTGACGCTGGGTCAGCCGCTGACAACGTTGTCCGGTGGTGAACGCCAGCGGCTGAAGCTTGCCACCCAGATGTCTGAAAAGGGTGACATCTACATCCTCGACGAACCGACAACCGGGCTGCATCTGGCAGATGTCCAGAACTTGCTCGGAATGCTGGACCGCTTGGTCGAGTCTGGGAAGTCGGTGATTGTCATCGAGCATCATCAGGCAGTCATGGCGCACGCTGACTGGATCATCGACCTTGGGCCCGGTGCCGGACACGACGGCGGCAACATTGTCTTCACCGGCACCCCGGCGGAACTTGTAGCTCACGGATCGACGCTGACAGGTAAGCACTTGGCGTTGTACGTGGGTGGTTAGGAAACGACGTGGATGGCATCCGCTTCCAGGAACCTAGGAAGACTGGCAGCGGGACGTGTTGAAGTGGGACGAGTTGTTGGTGCCCCTCGTTGGCTGCGGCGTTCTTATAGCTCCGTTCCAGAGGCGTGTTCTAGCAACCGTTGGGGCGATCCGGGCCTATACCGAAGTCTCAATGACTTTGAGGTGGCTCTCCCCGTACCAGGTCCAGCGCATGATCGTAGTTCATTGTCAGAGTTGGCAGGCCGAGATCCAGCCGTCTTTGCGCAACCTCGATCACCGAGACGCTCGTGCGTGTGGTTATGCTGACCTCCGGAAAATTCTCGTTGATTACTTTCCAGTGCGCACCAGAGATGGTGTGGGTCAGGACATCTCCATAAAACATGCCTATTGGCCTTACCAAGGCTGACAGAGGCGTCGTGTTTTCCGCGCTTTCAATCAGAGAATCAATTGTTGTGAGTCCCTGTCGCGAGCGAGGAAGAGACAGCCCCTTCCGCTGGCAGTACTCGAGCAGCTCATCGTAGCCTCCAACGTTCGTTGGGGGTGGTAGGGGCTTGCCGGGAGTCTCAGGTCGGTACTCGGCGTATCTTTTGGGCATCCCTGGGGGCAATGACTGCAGCGGTTCCTCGTTTTCGTCCGGGTCAGACATGCGGCCATGCTACTTCACGGTGCGGACCGAACTCCTGCCTCCGACTGATGCGTGGAGAGTGCGGACATGTATTCCATGTAGTTGGCCGATGATGCCAGGGCATGTCGATCGATGGTGGCTGGGGAGTAGCCGAGTGCTTCGGCGATGATGGCCACTGGAGCGAGTTTGGTGAGTTCGTGCAGTGTTCCGAGCCTGGCCGCCCGGCTGCTGAAAGCCTTACTCAATCGATGGGTGAGGGTTGAGGCTTGGATGTGCCGGCCGGGTGAGCCGCCGCGGAATACCCAGTTGCTGTTGGGGTGCGCTGCTGTCTGGTGATGGGTTGGCGTGGCTGCGAGTTCGCGCCAGGGTTCATCGAGCGGCGGTGTTAGTGCGATCTCGACGGCTCCGAAGGTGACCGTGACCAGATCCTCTGTCACGGTGACGTCGTCCCACGTCAGCTGGACGATATCGGAAACCTGCTGCCCGAAGACCAGGACGAGGATGGCTGCTGCGCGGTCCCTCGGGTTGATGTCGGTCGTGTGGCTTAGGTTGTGGACGAGCTCTGCTTGAGCGGCTGCATCGAGTCTTGGGCTGGTGCCGCGGCGGTGGGGCTGCAGCTTCAATGAGGGATCGATGAGGCTGGTTCTGGTTGCCCAGTCGAGGAAGCGTGAGGCGATGCCTCGCGTCGTGGGGCCTTCTGCTTGCCATCGGTCCAGGTGGGCTTGGGTCAGTTCTGCGAGTTCAGTGTCTCGTTCGGTGAGCCAGTTCAGAAGTTCGATAGCTACGGTGACTGACTGTTTGGCCCTCAGGAACGTGCCTTGGGTGACCTCGCCCATCTGGTTCATCCGGCGCTGGTGGTGCCAGCGGATGTAGCGCCGGATGATGTCCCGATTCTTCTGGCTAGTGACCCGCTCGAGTGCCTGCTCGGACCAGTCACTAAACCTTGCGCAGAGTTCATCGCGGCGCGGCAGCGCATTGTGTTCGACCAGCAGTCCTCGGACGTATTCGCGGGTGCGGGATGCCGGCAGTTCGTCGAGGCGTGCGTGTGTGATCACAGGCGCGGCCGCGAGCTGTTGGAGGAAGGCGGTGACGTGTGGTTGCTGGATCCAGGTCATGCCGCTGTTGGCCCGCTTCATGGACTTCAAGGCGGTGGCGACTGCCCGGAGCGCCGGGGAGGGTGGCTGGTTATCCGGTGGACTGAGGAGCCTGTCGACGGTAGCTGCGAGGATGCATGACCAGCATCGGTTCCCTGAGTGGAGTTCATCCTCCCTCCCGCATCCGATGCAGTCGATGTTGAGCTGGACTCCGGAGCAGCTCCGGCATGCCGGCAGCGTGTCGACGCGGCCGGGCAGGACGCCCTCGTGACCGCAGGCGCAGGTGCCTCGGGTTCTTTTGGCCTGCTGGTAGCAGTAGCCGCAGATTCCGCCGTCGGGCCAGCGGACCGCGATTTGGTGGTGTTCAGCGCAGCGTCCGCATGGTTCGGGCCATGTTGGGGGGTCGCTGGCTTTCCGGGGCCTAGGCATCTTCGTCCGGCGGCAGCACGCGGATCCGTCGTGCGATAGGTGCGCCGGGGGCGATTCCCAGGTCTTCCGGCTTCTTCGGTGCATTCGCTGTCTTGGCAGCGCGCATCTGCACGTAGGGTTCGAAGAGGTCGTTGGGCGTGCATTCGAGGATGTCGCAGAGCGCCGCGAAGGTCTGGGCGGGAATGCGTTCGGGTGTTCCGGTGACGAGCCGGTGGACCTGGGCGTTGGAGAGATTGATACCCCGGGATTTCAGCAGGGGGAGAAGCTCGGTGGTCTTCCAGAGGTTGCGTTGGGCCATCAGTTGCCGGAGGTTCCAGCGGTAGCCGATCCGTCGCTGTTCAGCCATGGCCGTTCCCCTCGTCAGTGCCGCCGCTGCGTAGCCGCTGGGCGATCATTTTCTGGATGGTCTTCTGTTTGAAGTCCGCCGACACGGAAGTATAGAGGGCCGTGGTGGAGGAGTAGCTGTGCCCGACCTGCTGCTGGATGAACAGCGGGTCGTAGCCGGCCTCGATCAAGTGCGTCACGTACGAATGCCGCAGCGTGTGCAGGGACAGTTCCTCCGGGAGGCCCGCGATTTTCCTCACGCGCTGAAAGGAGCGGTCGAAGTTGCGGTAAACCGTGGAGCCGGAGCGTTCCGAGGGCCACAGGCTGGCCGATCGGTCGGCGGTGGGGAAACGTTTGCGGCCGTCAGGGGAGAGCCAGTATTCAAGGAGCCCGACGACCCAATCGAATTCGGGGACAGTTAGAACGGTGCGGCGGCGGGGGCCTGAGCCCTTGGTTCCCTTGGCCCAGCGCACTTGGAGCGCCCCGAACCGGCCGAAAGACTCAACGTGCGGGTTGGGCCCGAAGTCGACGTATTCGAGCATGGCCAGTTCCCGCCGCCGGAGCCCGTAGGCGTAGGCGACTTTGAACGCCGTCGAGTCCCTTAGGGCTGGAAGCCATCGCTTGGATCCCTTGGCGAACTCGGTGTCGACCAGGTCGTCGGCGGCGTCGAAGAAGGTCTGCAGCTCAGCCCTGGTGAACGCCCGGCGGCGTGCCGGCATCGCATCATCCGTTGTGTGCCGGGGCGAGTTCCATTCGAAGACGACCTGCACCGGGATGTCCGAGAAAACCCGTTCGCAGAAGGCCGCCCAACCGTAACGTCCATCCGTCAGGTAGGAGCAGAACGCCCTGATGGCGCCGGAATTAGCCCTCAGGGTTGATAAAGCCAGACCTTTCTCGGAGCTGCGCCGGTCCGCCAGGAACTCATCCACGTGGTGCGCGGACCACGTCCACGGGTACTCATTCGCATGCTCCTGGAACCGCTGGACCGTCCCGCACGAGCTCTTGATATACGACGTCGACAACCCGCGCGCCAGCATCTGTGCCCGCCAGCCATCAAGCATCGCTTCAAAGACGCGATCCTCGGCACGCAGCAGCCCGACATTCACGTTGGTCAGAAAGGCCGGAATCCGCCCAGGTTCGATACTCACTGACCCAACTGTACGCAAAAATCTCTCATCTAATGAGAGATTACGTTGCTGAGCCGCGCCACCGCGCGCACTCCGTCGCGGCAGCTAATGGACGCCAACAATCGCCAGGCGCATCTGACGTGCGAAAACGCCGGAAGGCAGGTTGGGACGGGTTCTCTCATCTACTTCTACTCGTCCTGCTTTAACGCCGATAATCTACATTATGTAAAGTAGTAATGACACTAAGTGCGAATCGTGCACATCGTGAGCTTTCGGGGAACGTATTGACGCTCTCCCCTAATGAGTACTTGACCTGCAGATTCATTTTGATGTTAGGGCGCCGGGGAACAGCGGGAGTGAGTTCCGTGGAGCGCCTTGATGGCCCGCACTAAGTGGCCTGCGAGCAGCCTTTTTGCCAGCAGTGATTGCGGTTCTCGCAATCTGCGTGCGAAGATCGCAAAGAGCTGCGATGAGGCAAGGACTGACCATGGCGCAGGATGATGAGAATGTTCTGTTTGTTCCTTTCGGCGGCGAAGCGCCGGATCCGGAGTCGTTCCTGACGCTTGTCCTGGATGGCT
>NZ_JARVRJ010000025.1 GCF_030209745.1 Arthrobacter sp. fls2-241-R2A-200 | reverse complement strand
ACCACAAAGGGGTGCCGGACCAACCCGGCCCGGCACCCCACCACCAACCAACACAGCTGAGCGAAAGGACTACAGGGAGATGTGGGTGCGCGTACTCGGCTCAGCAGCGGGAGGAGGATTCCCCCAGTGGAATTGCTCATGCCCCAGGTGCAGCGCAGCACGCACAGGCTCGCGGCCCTGCCTCCGTCGATCCCAGTCGTCCATCGCCATAAGCGCCGATCGTCGCCGGTGGTTCCTGTTCAATACCTCACCGGACGTCCAGTCGCAGCTGGAGTCGTTTCCTGCCCTGCACACCGAATCCGGCAGCGTGGTTCCGTTGCAGTCTGTGCTGCTGACCGACGCCGAGCTCGACCATACCCTCGGCCTGCTCCTGATGCGCGAAGGGCGGTCACTCGACGTGCACGCAACGGAGTCGGTGTACCAGACCCTCACCTCGGGAACGAGTTTGCTCCGGACGCTCGAAGCCTACTGCCCGGTCACGTGGCAACCAGTAATTCCCGGCGCCGAGGTAATGCTTGGCGACGGTCTATCGTATTGCGCATTCGATGTCCCGACCACCAAGCCCATGCGCTTTCCAGGGTCCGTGGCGAACGGCCGGGTCGTGGGTTACCGCGTCACCGACACCATCAATGGTCGAAGCTTGGTATACCTGCCGTGCGTTCAAGAACTGACACCTGCGATCCTCAAGGAATTCACGGGATCTTCGGTTTTGTTGGTGGACGGCACCTTCTGGAGTGATGACGAGATGCCCGGCCTCGGCTTGGCCACCAAGACCTCACGCGACATGGGGCACGTACCCATCGATGGACCCGGCGGCAGTCTTGAGCTGCTTTCATGGCAACACATCGAGCGCCGGATTTACATCCATATCAACAACACAAATCCGATCTTGCTCGATGACTCCCCGGAACGGGCTTACCTCGACCGGCATGGCTTGGAAGTGGCCGTCGATGGGCTGGAACTGGAAATTTAAGGAGTAATGATGACGGAAGTACTCACCCCCGATGAACTCGAGCAGGCTCTCCGCGCCCACGCCAAGCAGTACCACAGCGAGCACCCTTTCCATCAGCGGATGAATGAGGGACAGTCGAGTCGCGAAGAGATCCGGGGGTGGGTTGCAAACCGTTTCTACTACCAGGTAAACATTCCCCGGAAAGATGGTGCGATTCTCAGCAGTTGCCCGGACAGTGAAGTCCGACGCCGCTGGGTACAGCGCATCATTGACCACGATGGCACCACCGCCGGGACTGGAGGAATCGAGTCGTGGCTGCGTTTGGGTGAAGCAGTGGGCCTGACGCGTGAGGAGCTCGAGGACTCCCGGCATCTGCTGCCCGGTGTGCGATTCGCCGTCGACGCATACGTTACCTTCACCCGTACCCGACCATGGGTAGAAGCCGTGGCTTCGTCGCTGACGGAGTTGTTCGCACCCAACTTGATGGCGGAGCGGCTAGCGGCCTTCGAGCGCCATTACACGTGGATCCGTCCGGAGGGTCTTGCCTATTTCCGTTCCCGCCTTACACAAGCACCCCGCGATTCCCAGCACGGTCTGGAGATTGTGCGTAAACATTGTGTCACCTCGGAAACACAAGCAGCAGCGGTTTCGGCGCTGTCCTTCAAGTGCGACGTGCTGTGGAGCATGCTCGACGCGATGGAGCAGGGCTATGGAAATCGTTGACGAAACCGCGCGTCCCCGGCTGGCGCCGCACGTGCGGATGACCTTCAACGCAGCACGCGGCGAACACGCGTTGCTCTCACCGGAGACGGTCTGGGTCCTCAACTCCACCGGCGCGGCCATCGTCGAATTGTGCGATGCGGAACGAACGGTCGCCGAGATCAGTGTCGAGCTGCGAAGCCGGTATGACCAGGTCGCCGAAGGCGACGTCCAACGCTTTGTGGCGGAACTCGTCGCCAAGCATGGCATGGAGGTAGATCATGGATAAGCCCTACGGACTGCTGGCAGAGCTCACGTATTCGTGCCCGCTGCATTGCGCCTATTGTTCCAATCCACTCGAGCTCGATAACTATCGTGACGAGCTCACCACCGAGGAATGGCAACGCGTATTTGCCGAGGCTGCCGATCTGGGCGTGCTTCAGCTCCACCTCTCGGGCGGTGAACCGCTTCAGCGCCGCGACATCGTGGACCTGGTCAGGTCTGCCAACCAAGTCGGCCTATACACCAATCTGATTACCAGCGGGCTGGGTTTGTCCCTTCGTCGCGCCGAACAACTCCGCGAAGCGGGACTTGACCACGTGCAATTGAGCATCCAGGCGGACGAGCAAGCGCTGTCTGACCACATCGCCGGCACCCCGTCATTTGAGCGCAAACATGTGGCCGCGGGGCTCGTCAAACAGTTGGGCTGGCCTCTTACGCTCAACGTTGTGCTCCATCAGCAGAACATCGACCGGATCTCCGGCATCCTCGACATGGCCGAAGCCATGGAAGCTGACCGTATAGAACTGGCCAACACACAATACGCGGGTTGGGCGGGTCCCAACCAGGCCGGATTGCTTCCCAGCAGGGACCAACTTGAGCGCGCGGAAGCGCTCGTCCAAGCAGCCAAAGAGCGCCTCGGGAACAGAATGGAGATCATCTACGTCATCCCCGACTACTACAGCAAGTACCCCAAGCCTTGCATGGATGGGTGGGCCAGTCGCCAGTTCACGGTAGTGCCTAACGGCGAAGCGCTCCCATGCCCGGCCGCCCATGAATTGGCTCGCAGCCTGGACCTACCTCCTGCCAACGTGCGAGACCACTCGCTTGGGTGGATTTGGGAGGAGGCACCCCTGTTTCAACAGTTCCGGGGTGATGCCTGGATGCCGGATCCTTGCCGCAGCTGTGACCGTAAGGACATCGACTTCGGGGGCTGCCGCTGCCAGGCGTTTGCGCTCACGGGTGATGCTGCAAAGACCGACCCCGTTTGTCACCTTTCGCCTGACCACGGGCTCGTCGAGGCTGCGGTGGCCGCGGCGAACGACCCCAACAGCCCCACAGAACGAACCTTGATTCCCCGACCCCAAATGGGTCGTCCATTTCGGAAGACGACGGCGACGCAGGGAACGACGGCGGGGACTCCGGTCACGCTCCTACCCACCGTCTTGAAAGGCCAACACTCGTGATTGCGCTTTTGGGTTTCGGGTTCGCCCTCAGTCTCGACAACTTTCGCACGTCCGTGATCCTTGGAGGGCTCAAGCCATCTTGGCGTACCTCGGTGAGAACCTCTGCCATCTTTGGCCTATGGGATGGCCTGGCCCCGCTTGCCGGGATGGTTATCGGCGCGTATCTCAGCACGCAGATCGCGGACGTCGCCCAGATCATCGGGGCCATCGGCCTTGCGGCTTATGGCCTTTGGGTCGTCATAAAGGCGATCCGCTCGCCGGAGCACGCCGACCTGGATATGAAGACCGCGCGGCGCTGGCTGCCCGTACCGTTGAGCATTGACAACGTGGCCGCAGGAGCAGCTTTGGGCCTGGCCGGCCACGAACCGTGGATTGCGCCCATCCTCTTCGCGTTCACCACCTTTGTGATGTCCGTGGCGGGTCACCAGATCGGCCGCAGCATAGCCAACTTCATCCCATTCATTCGTACCGATCTCCTGACCGGTGCACTGTTTTTGGTGATGGCAGTTCTCACGTTCGCTGGCCTAGGAGACTCCTGATGCCCGACGTTGAGGCGAAAAACGGGACCCGGAACACTACTCGGCCACCGTGCTACCGATGCGGCGAACCCCATACCGCGGAGGACGCGGAGCGCCACACTGAGCCGGTCAACTGCGACGTCTGTCCACGCTGCGCGATGAAGCCAGCATGCTATACATGCCGCAATATGTACTGCCCTTGCGAGGTGCACCAACTCGGGAAGTCATAAGAGGACGACGGAGACGTAGGTATGACTGCTCGACGGCGGCGGCGGCGGCGCCGGCGGTCATGTACTGGGTGCGGTGTTTGGTGTTTTGGGTGCTTAAATGCGGGGAGCCCCGACCGTGTGGTCGGGGCTCCCCGGTTGAATGGTTGTC
>NZ_JARVRJ010000009.1 GCF_030209745.1 Arthrobacter sp. fls2-241-R2A-200 | reverse complement strand
AGCGCCGATGGTACTGCACCCGGGAGGGTGTGGGAGAGTAGGACACCGCCGGACAACCATTCAACCGGAGAGCCCCGACCACACGGTCGGGGCTCCCCGCATTTAACACCCAGAACACAACCCAGGGCCATCAGCGCCCCAGGCAGCACCGAACCTAGCCCGAGAAGAACTCGGATAGCTCCGTGATCAGCTTGTCAGGGGCCTTGTTCGGCCCGTCGTGCCCGAAGCCCGGGAGGATGGTGTAGCTGGACCCGGACAGGACATCGTGGATCTGGCCGCAGGCGACGCCAAAATATGCCGGGCTCTTTTCGCCCACCACGATCAAGGTTTCCAGGGGGAGCTCCAAGAAGGGCTCTGCAGGCATGTCCGCGGCTATGACAGCCTTGATCTCACGGACGCCGCAGGTCATCAGCTCCCGCATCTGCTTGCCCAATGGCGTACCCGCAGCAAGCTTCGTTGCCAGGGTCAACATAGACAGCGGCATGCGCGCGAAAGCGCCGCCGGTTTCGACGCCCTTGATCAGCACGGCGAGGCCACGATCGTAGTCTCCAGCCGCCGTCGCCCGTTCATATTCGGGCGTCCAGTCGGCCTTGACGCTGTGATTGACGGATACTGCGGGGTCGTAGACCGCGAGCCGTTCCACGGGCAGCGTACGGGCTGCATGGAGTGCCACGGCGCCACCGAAGCTGTGCCCGAAGACGTCTGTGCTGGAGGTGTGCTTCATCACCGCGTCCAAGTCGCGGATATCGGCTTCAAGGGTGTAATCCTCGGCCTGTGGGGATGAATCACCGCGGCCGCGACGGTTGAAAGTGTGGACTGGCCGGCCGAGCGCTGTGCTGAGTTTCTGCGCGAAACGCGTGTAATCGGCAGCCGTAACTACGGAGGCCGGCACAACGACGACGCCGGAACCTTTCGTTGCCAGCTCACCACCGGTGGTGAGTACTTCGAGGTGTCCGCCGTCCGGGGTGATGATGATGTCGCGCGTCATGACTTGAGCCTATCGGAGCCACCTGACTGCCGACAGCCGCCCCGCTCCTATGTATATAACCGGTCAGCCCCTGAAGTAGTCCGAAATGTCCGAGACAAGTTCCTTGACCGCTGCCGGAACGGATCCGTGGAAGCCTTTGGGCGATACTTCCAAGGTGCTCCCCGGGACGGCGCGGTTCAGCCGGGCGGCGGTGACTTTGTAATACTCCGGGCTCTTCTTGCCCACCATAAAATGCGTGCCGCGCGGAAGGACGGAGAAGTCAGTGCCGGAAGCTTCGAAAGCGGCCTGCAGTTCGCCGACGCCGGACGGCAGCAGTTCACGGAAGACCTTATTGACCTTGGTGCGGGAAACCACCGCCATTAGCCCGGCCAGAACCGGCTCGGGGACGCGGGCAAGGGCCGTCCCAGGGTTCATGCCACGTTTCATTCGGACCATGGCGCGGTTGATGTCGCCCTTGTTGACCGCGTCGGCAAAACCTTTCAACCAGTCCGTGTCCATACTTCCGTCGATGTTCACCGCGGCGTCGTACACGGCGAGCTTCTCCGGTTGGTGACGCGTGCCGGCAAACACGTGCGCAGCGTTCAATGCCACGGAACCGCCGAGGCTGTGGCCCAGGATGTTCCGTGCTCCGGTGGCGTCCATGATGGTGCGCACATCCGCAATCTCGGTTGCCATGGAGTAGTTGTGGGGTTGGTCCGTTGACTTTCCGCGGCCCCGGCGATCGTAGACGTCTACGGCCCAATCGTTCCCTAGTCCTTTGGCCAGGGCCACGGAGAACGGCCGGTAGATGAGCGCGGTGAGGAACGCGCCTCCCACGATCACGACCCGTCGATCGCCGGGTGCGTGTTGGGCGCCGTAGCTGTATAGGGCAAGCCTGCCGCCGTCGTGCGTCTTGATCTCGCGTTCCTTCACCGGAACATCTTAGGTGGCTGCGGCGGCTTCTCCAGGGATGCGGTTCCCGGACAGGAACCGGGCCACACGTACGGCCAGGCGCCTCCCCGGGCGCAGCGGGCCTTCATGAAACTGGAACGGAACGATGGCCAACTCGATGGCTGGCACCGCCGCGGCCAAGGCTCGGCCCGTTTCGGCGAAATATGCCGGGCTCCAGCCGCCGCTCAGCATCAGGGTGGGGGTGGTAAGGCTCATGAAATCCTCCAGCGTCCCGTCGGCGGCGAGGACTGCGCGCATCTCGACGACGGCGGTAGGCAGCAACGACCGCATCTCCAAACCCAGCCGCGTCCGTGCCGAGAGGACACTGAGCGTCCTCAGAGCACCCATCGGCAGGTATGAAATGGGACCAGCGGTTCCGAGGCCTTGCACGAGGTGCGCCCACGCATCGTCTAGCTGCCCCGCGGTGACAGCAGCCTCCAACTCGGGGCGCCAACGGCCGCTGAGGCTTCCGGCGAGGGACACCGCAGCGTCGTAGGTGACCAGCCGGCTGATCTTGCCGCGGCGGGCGGCCTGTAAGCCCACGAAACCGCCATAACTATGGCCAATCACGTCCGTGGACCCTGTCTTGTCCATCACTGCGTGCAGATCGGCGATCTCGGTCTCCACGGAATATCCGTGCGGCTGCGGTGCGGAATGGCCACGGCCCCGCCGGTTGTAGGTGTGGACGGGGCGCTCCAGGAGGAGGCTCATGGTGCGCGCGAACGGCCAGTAAAGGGAATCAGTCACCAACGTGCCGTGGACAAGCACGACGCCGGGCGGTTCAGTCGGTGCCTTGGAACCCGGAAGGGAAGCACCTGACGCAGCACGGAACGTGTGCACTTCGAGGTGGCCACCGCCGTCGTCCGTTTCAACTGTCCATGTCTCCACAGGGTGAGTCTATGCCCGGGAAATCAGGGCTCGTAATCACCGGTAAACTTAAGGACTGTGACTTCCGCAAACACCGCCGCCCCCAGCACTTCCGCAGAGCCCCTCGATGCCAGCGAACAAATGCGCATCCGCATGGACAAGCGTGCCAAGCTGCTTGCCCGCGGCTCGGAGGCCTACCCGGTGGCTGTGGAGCGGACACACTCCCTCAGTAAAATCCGCGAAAAGTATGCGCACCTTGAGGCTGACGAAACAACCGGCGACGTCGTAGGCGTCACCGGCCGCGTCGTGTTCGTGCGCAACACCGGCAAGCTGTGCTTCGCCACCCTTCAGGAAGGTGGGGTTGACGGCAAGGGAGTGCGCCTCCAGGCAATGCTGAGCCTGGCCAACATCGGTGAGGAATCCCTGGCCGATTGGAAGGCCCTGGTAGACCTTGGCGATCACGTCTTTATCAAGGGCGAGGTTATTTCCTCCCGCCGAGGCGAACTCTCTGTCATGGCCGACTCGTGGTCCATGGCTTCAAAGGCGCTCCGCCCGCTTCCTGTGCTGCATGCCGAGCTGAACGAGGAAACGCGGGTCCGGCAGCGTTATGTGGATTTGATGGTCCGCGAAGAAGCGCGCGAAATGGTCTACAAGCGGGCTGCGATTACGCGCTCGGTGCGGGACACCTTGGACCGCCACGGGTATGTGGAGGTTGAGACGCCCATCCTGCAGTTGGTTCACGGCGGCGCCACGGCCCGGCCCTTCGAGACCCACATGAACGCCTTCGACCAGAAAATGACGCTCCGCATTGCCACGGAACTATTCCTCAAGCGGGCCGTGGTGGGCGGGATTGACCGCGTCTATGACATGGGCAGGGTTTTCCGTAATGAGGGCGTGGACTCCACGCACAGCCCCGAATTCACCACCCTTGAATGCTATGAAGCGTGGGCGGACCAGTTCGTCATGGCCGAGCGTATGAAGGAAATCATCCTGAACGTGGCCGACGTCGTTGGTACCCGAACCATCCAAACTGAGTCCGGTGAAATAAACCTCGACGGCGAATGGGCTTGGGTTTCCGTGTACCCGAGTCTCTCCGAAGCCGTGGGCCAGGAAATAACGCCTGACACCACGGTGGAGGAGTTGGTGGCCCTCGCTGCCAAACACCAAGTCAAGGTGGACTCCAAGTGGGATGCCGAGAAGCTCGTGGTTGAGTTGTTTGGCGAGATTGTGGAACCGACGCTGCTCAACCCCACCTTTGTTTATGACTACCCGCCGTCCGCCCAGCCCCTGGCCCGCCCGCACCGGGAAGACGGGCGCTTGATCGAGGCGTGGGACTTGATCATCGGCGGTATGGAGCGCGGTACGGCATTCTCCGAGCTGATCGACCCCGTGATCCAGCGTGAACGCCTTACCGAGCAGTCGCGGCGTTCGGCCGCAGGAGATGACGAGGCCATGCAGTTGGATGAAGACTTCCTGCGTGCTCTCGAGTACGGGGCGCCGCCAATGGGGGGTATCGGGTTGGGCATCGACCGCTTGGTCATGCTGTTCACCGGTGCGGGCATCCGTGAAACCATATTGTTCCCCTTGTTGAAGCCCGAAGGACATTGATCATGGATTACATCGCAGTTCTGGCGCCCTCAGTGGTGGTTGGATTGATCTTCTGGTTCGCCATGAAGTCGATCTTCAATGCCGACAAATCCGAACGCCAAGCCGAGGCACGGGCGCAAGCTGAAGCCGATTTGGGAAATTCCGGCCCAGCGCCGCAGGGCCCCGCCACTAAATAGCCCCAAAATTCACAAGGGCCTTAACGGGAATCCAAATGTGCCTTTGACGTGTGCCGTGGGCGTGAACGATAATCAGAAATACGGAGTCGGGGAATTTCTGATTATCCAACCCTCCAAAAGAGAGGCTACTCATGGCACAGAAAGTAAAAATCATCCTCGTCGATGACCTGGATGAAGGGGACGCGGACGAAACGGTCCGCTTCGGCTTGGACGGCGTGAGCTACGAAATGGATCTGTCCACCGCCAACGCTGCATCATTGCGCCAGGCTTTGGAACCCTTCGTTGCCAAGGCCAGGAAGACATCCTCCGGCCGTGCCACGCGCGGCCGTGCGACCACTCCGCGCAATCAGGATTCCGCGCAGATCAGGCAATGGGCCCGTGATAACGGCTACACGGTCAACAGTCGCGGACGTATTCAGGCTGAAATTCAGGAAGCCTACCAAAAGGCAAATTCCTGATTCACCGCATGAAGGCTCGGCACACAGTGCCGGGGCTTTCGGCTTTAACTTCCAAAAGCGCGTTGCCGCTCGTCGCCAACCTAGGAATTTCCTGTGAATCCCGGTGCTCGCCACCGATGAATTGCTCCTATATAGGGTGACGTTAGGCCTGTAGGAGCCATCCGAATGCGATTTGGGAATGGCCCGGGCGTGACAGGCGGGCGTCGGTGTAACCCGGCGCCCGAGGATGCCACCACCCGCCGTCCGGGGTCAAGGCCTCCAGCGCGATTTATTCCAGCGCCGGCCCATGTTTCCCCTGTGGCGAACACGCCCCAAAAGTGCTGCTCCTCCACGTAGAGTCAAAGTACGTCGTAGCTAGGAGTGTGGCGAAATGTTTGAGAGATTTACGGACCGTGCCCGTCGCGTGGTCGTTCTTGCCCAAGAAGAGGCACGGATGCTCAACCACAATTACATCGGTACCGAGCACATCCTCTTGGGTCTGATCCACGAGGGTGAAGGCGTTGCAGCCAAAGCGCTCGAGTCCCTGAGCATTTCGCTCGATGGTGTTCGGGAGCAGGTACAGGAGATTATCGGCCAGGGCCAGCAGGCTCCATCCGGTCACATCCCCTTCACCCCCCGCGCCAAGAAGGTGCTGGAGCTCTCGCTCCGCGAAGCACTGCAGCTCGGCCACAACTACATCGGAACTGAGCACATCCTGCTCGGCTTGATTCGCGAAGGCGAAGGCGTGGCAGCCCAGGTGCTGGTCAAGCTCGGTGCAGACCTCAACAGGGTCCGCCAGCAGGTTATCCAGCTGCTCTCCGGCTACCAGGGCAAGGAGACCGCAGGCAGCGGCTCCGGCCAGGGCCAGCCGGAAGGTACCCCTGCCGGTTCAGTGGTGCTTGACCAGTTCGGACGCAACCTGACCCAGGCTGCCCGCGAGAACAAGCTCGATCCTGTGATCGGCCGCGAGCAGGAGATGGAGCGGGTCATGCAGGTCCTGTCCCGTCGCACCAAGAACAACCCTGTGTTGATTGGTGAACCCGGCGTGGGTAAGACAGCCGTCGTCGAAGGCCTCGCCCAGGCGATCGTCCGCGGTGATGTCCCTGAGACCATCAAGGACAAGCAGCTTTACACGCTTGACCTCGGTTCGCTGGTTGCCGGTTCCCGGTACCGCGGGGACTTCGAAGAACGCCTCAAGAAGGTCCTCAAGGAAATCCGCACCCGTGGCGACATCATCCTGTTCATCGACGAGATCCACACCCTCGTTGGTGCCGGTGCTGCCGAAGGCGCCATCGATGCTGCGTCCATCCTGAAGCCAATGCTTGCCCGCGGTGAACTCCAGACCATTGGTGCCACCACCTTGGATGAGTACCGCAAGCACATCGAAAAGGACGCTGCACTGGAGCGTCGTTTCCAGCCGATCCAGGTCAAGGAGCCCTCCGTCGCCCACGCGATCGAGATCCTCAAGGGCCTGCGGGACCGTTACGAGGCACACCACCGCGTAACGATTACCGACGGCGCCCTCGCCTCAGCCGCGCAGCTGGCCGAACGCTATATCTCGGACCGCTTCCTGCCAGACAAGGCAATCGACCTGATCGATGAAGCCGGTGCACGGCTGCGCATCCGTCGCATGACTGCTCCGCCGGAGCTCAAGGCCATGGATGAGCGCATTGCGGACGTCAAAATGGAGAAAGAATCCGCCATTGACGCCCAGGACTTCGAAGGTGCTGCCTCGCTGCGCGACAAAGAGCAGAAGCTCATTGCCGAGCGCGCCGAGAAGGAGCGCAACTGGAAGTCCGGCGGCATGGACGACATTTCCGAGGTTGACGAGGACCTGATCGCTGAAGTTCTTGCGAACTCCACGGGCATCCCGGTCTTCAAGCTCACCGAGGAAGAGTCCTCTCGCCTGCTCAAGATGGAAGACGAACTGCACAAGCGCGTCGTCGGCCAGGACGAAGCCATCAAGGCGCTGTCCCAGGCTATCCGCCGCACCCGTGCAGGCCTGAAGGACCCCAAGCGTCCCGGTGGCTCGTTCATCTTCGCCGGCCCCACCGGCGTCGGCAAGACCGAGCTCGCCAAGGCACTTGCCGAATTCCTGTTCGGTGAAGAGGACGCCCTCATCACCCTGGACATGTCCGAGTACTCCGAGAAGCACACGGTTTCGCGTCTCTTCGGTGCTCCTCCGGGCTATGTTGGCTACGAAGAAGGTGGCCAGCTGACCGAGAAGGTCCGCAGGCGTCCGTTCTCCGTGGTCCTGTTCGATGAAGTTGAGAAGGCCCACGCGGACCTCTTCAACTCCCTGCTGCAGATTCTGGAAGACGGCCGCCTGACCGACTCCCAGGGCCGCGTGGTGGACTTCAAGAACACTGTGATCATCATGACCACCAACCTTGGTACCCGCGATATCTCCAAGAGCGTGGCCACTGGTTTCCAGTCCGGCACGGACACCCAGACCGGTTACAACCGGATGCGGGCCCGGGTCACGGAAGAGCTGAAGCAGCACTTCCGCCCTGAGTTCCTCAACCGCGTTGACGACGTCGTGGTGTTCCCGCAGCTGACCCAGGACGAGATCATCGAGATCGTGGACATGTTCGTGACCCGCTTGGAGCGTCGCCTCAAGGACAAGGACATGGGCATCGAGCTCACCACGGCCGCCAAGGTCCTCTTGGCTACCCGCGGTTACGATCCCGCAATGGGTGCACGGCCGCTGCGCCGTACCATCCAGCGCGAGATCGAGGACCAGTTGTCCGAGAAGATCCTGTTCGGCGAGATCCACGCCGGTGACATCGTGGTAGTGGATGTGGACGGCGAAGGGGACGACGCCAAGTTCACGTTCGCTGGCAACGCTAAGCCGCGCATCCCGGAGATCGCTCCCACCGCGTAGGCATAACCGCATCAGCACGGCGCCCCGTCTATTCCGCGAGGAATGGGCGGGGCGTTTGCGTTGGTGGTTCTAATCCACTATCGAAGTGAGGGTCAATGCGGGTGCTCATGGCTGCGCCGGGGACACGGGGTGATGTTGCGCCCATGGCCGGCCTGGGAAGCCGCCTCCAGGCCTCGGGCTATGAGGTGGCCATTGCCGCTAACCCTCCGTACGCCGGCTTGGTCCTGCAGTCGGGATGTGAGTTCAGGCCGTTACCTGGTGACCTGGCTGAACTGATCAGGCACCCCAGGCCCGGGGCAAAAGAATCCCCAACGGACTTGCTGACTTTCTGGGGCAAGCTCGGCGACTACATGGATCACGCGGCGAATGGGACGCTGGCCGCCGTGGAGGCGGGCACTGATGTGATCATGGCCAATTCAGTGTCGCCCTATGCTTACGACATTGCTGAGGCCTTCGGAATTCCGGTCCTCGGCGCCCACTTGCAGCCCACGGAACCAAGCGCGGCCTACCCGCCCGTGCTTATGGGCTTGGGCAGGAGTTTGGGCGCGGCAGGCAACAAGATCATCGGTGAACGCGCCGCTGCGGGCCCCGCACCTTACGACGCCCCCAGTGCGCGAATGCGTAAAGCCTTGGGACTCAAGAAACAAAGCCGAGCGGCTGCCGAGCGCCGCCGCAGGAACGCCCGAGCCACGATCCTCTATGGCATCAGCCCCACCGTCCTGCCGCGCCCAGCGGATTGGCACCCGGGCTTGGTCATGGCCGGCTACTGGTGGCCCGCCACGGACCACCGCTGGCGGCCGTCCCCGAATCTGGTCGACTTCCTTGCTGATGGCCCGCCCGCGGTCTTCGTCGGCTTTGGAAGCAGCGCGGACATGGATCCCGGTTTTATCCTCGAGGCCACCCGACGGGCGGGGGTGAGGGCAGTGGTGCAGGGTGTGGATGAGGTGCTGGGTGACGACGCGATCGGCGTCGGACATGTCCCGCACGATTGGCTTTTCCCGCGCATGGCAGCCGTGATTCATCACGCAGGGGCCGGAACGACGGCGGCCGGCTTGCGTTCGGGGGTGGCGACTGTGGGCGTCCCGGTCTACACGGATCAACCGCTGTGGGCCTCCAGGGTTGCGGATCTGGGTGCTGGCCCGGCACCGATTCCCTATAAAAAACTCACTCCGGAGCGCCTTGGTGAGGCTATCAACCGGGCCGTCACCACGCCGTCGTACACCGCTGAAGCCAGGCAACTTGCAAAAAGGATCGCGGCAGAAGACGGTACCGTCGCAGTGCTCAAAGCCCTCCGCAACCTCCCATCCAAGTAGCAAGCCCAGCCCACGTGAAGCGGAATATCTGAAAGTACTGTTTCACTCTGAGTGAACCGCGCTGTGATTGAAGCCACAATGAGTGTTGAATCTGAGCATGGAACCTGCTGATAACCCTGCCGCGGACCGCATCCCCGAAACGCCTTTCCACGACATGGACTACTACCTGTCCATCCCAAGGGTCAGCGGCCTGACACTCAGTCCGGACGGCAAGCGCCTGGTTACCACCATGACCACCCTGAATGGCAAAGGAACCGAGTTTTCCACCGCGCTGTGGGAGGTGGACCCTTCCGGCAAAAACCGGGCACGACGGATCACCCGCAGTTCCAAGGGCGAGGCAGGCGCGGTCTTCGCATCAACCGGGGACCTCTACTTCACGTCCTCCCGCGCCGATCCCGAAGGCCCCGATCCCGAAAACCGCCAAGCCGACCCCGTGAACGGATTGTGGCTCCTGCCCTTCGACGGTGGAGAAGCACGGGTGGTCCACTCCCGGTCCGGCGGCATCAGTTCCGTCCTGGCCGCCAGAGCCGCCGACACCATCTTCGTCATCGCCCCGGTGCTCGCCGGATCAACCGATGAAGAAAACGACGAGGAACGCCGCAAAATCCGCAAGGATCACAAAGTCTCTGCCATCCTGCACACCGGATACCCGGTGCGCTTTTGGGACGCTGACCTGGGCCCCGCCGAGCCGCGGCTCTTCGCTGTTGAAGCCGGCGAAGCGATGGAGCCAGGCAAACCGTCCACCGTGGACAACACCGCGCCGCTCCGGCTCCGCAACCTGACACCCGGCGTCGGGGGTTCCTTACGCGAGGCAAAGACCGTTGTGAGCCCCGATGGCAGGAGCATCTACACGAGCATGGCAAAAGCGCTCGCCAAGGCGGACAGTCGGCAGGTGCTGGCCGCCGTCGACGTCGCTAGCGGCGCAGTCAAGGTGCTCCTTGACCACGAAGGCATGAATTACTTCCCCGGGCCCGTCAGCCCGGACAACCAGTGGCTGGTGGTGGAGAGCGAAAGTGACACGACGCCAACCCAGGCGCCGCAGGTGAAGCTGCACTTGCTCCGCGTTGCGGGCGGTGAGGCGGCAGGGACCGACACCGGAGACGCCAACGCCACCTTGGTCCCGCTAGCGCACCAATGGGACCGCTGGCCCAGCGCGCTCGCATGGCTCCCGGACGGCAGTGCCATCCTGGCCACCGCGGACGACGACGGCGCGTCGCCGGTTTTCCGGGTAGACGTCACCGACGGCGGGGTAACGCGGATAACGGACGACGCTGCAGCGTATTCCAACGTCCTGATTTCGCCCGACGGAACGACGGCCTATGCGCTGCGCAGCTCGTACGAGTTCCCCCCGGAGGCGGTTCGGATCGACCTCGCCAGCGGTGCGGTCTCCCGTTTGCAGGGGCCCGTGGAGCGCCCCGCGTACCCAGGCAAGCTCGAGCGTGTGGAAACCACGGCCGAGGACGGTTCCCGCGTGCCCGCGTACCTTGCCCTTCCCGAAGGGGCCTCCGCGGAGAAGCCGGCACCCCTCCTGCTGTGGATCCATGGCGGGCCGTTGGGGTCTTGGAATGCGTGGACGTGGCGTTGGAACCCGTGGCTCCTTGTGGCCAAGGGGTACGCGGTACTGCTACCCGATCCTGCCCTCTCCACAGGGTACGGCCAGGACTTCATCCAGCGAGGGTGGGGGGAGTGGGGCAAGAAGCCGTTTACCGACCTCATGGCGATAACCGACGCTGTGGTGGCACGGGCCGACGTCGACGAGACCCGGACTGCCGCGATGGGCGGGTCATTCGGTGGTTACATGGCCAACTGGGTCGCCGGGCAAACGGATCGGTTCAAGGCGATCGTCACCCACGCCAGCCTGTGGGCCCTTGACCAGTTCGGTCCCACTACGGACGCCGCCCAGTACTGGCTCAAGGAAATGACCACGGACATGGCACTGGAGAACTCGCCGCACCTGAACGTGGCCAAGATCAAAACCCCCATGCTCGTGATCCATGGTGACAAGGACTACCGGGTACCCATCGGGGAAGGTCTTCGGCTTTGGTATGAGCTCCTGTCCTCCTCGCAACTGCCTGCTGACGAGAACGGGCAGGGCCCGCACCGTTTCCTGTACTTCCCGGATGAGAATCACTGGGTGCTGCAGCCGCAACATGCCAAAGTCTGGTACGGCGTCGTCGAGCACTTTTTGGCCAAGCAGGTGCTGGGTGAGGATGTGCCCCTGCCAGAGGAACTGGGCTTGTAACACCAAGAGGCGGAGGCCGGGCGGTAGCGTCAGCGTCGTTAGTATGGGGTTGTGAATCCGACCTTCAGCCTCCGCCCTGCCCGCACCAGCGACGTGGCGGCCATCAAGAGGCTCGTGGCTCCCCTCGCCGAACAGCGGATTCTGATGGCCAAGGAAACCGTGGCTTACTACGAGAGCCTCCAGGAGTTCCGAATCGCCGAATCGTCCGAAGGCGAAGTCATTGGCTGCGGGGCGCTCCACGTCATGTGGGAGGACCTTGCCGAAATCCGGACCTTGGCAGCAGCTGATTCCTGGCGCGGACGGGGTGTGGGGCACGTCCTGGTGGAGGACCTGCTGGCCGCGGCCAAAGCGATCGGAGTAAGCCGGGTTTTCTGCCTGACGTTCGAGGTCGATTTCTTCAAGCGCCACGGCTTCGAGGTCATGGCGGACCAGTCCGCGGTGGATCCCCAGGTGTACTCAGAACTGCTGCGCTCGCACGATGAAGGCGTGGCGGAGTTCCTGGACTTGGCCCGCGTGAAGCCGAACACCTTAGGCAATACCCGGATGATCAGGGAGCTCTAGCTTCAGGCCCTGTCGGTTATATCTCCGGCGTGGTTCTTCGATGCGCTCAGGCCTACCGTGGCCCCCACTGCCAGTAGTAGGGTCAGAGCACTAGCCGCAGCATGCCCAGGAGCATCACATGAAAAAGCTCATCAATGATCCCCGCGCAGTGGTGGACGAGTCCGTCGAAGGTTTCGGGATGGCACACGCCGACATCGTCACCGTCCACGCTGATCCCAAATTCGTTGTCCGAAAGGCTGCGCCGGTAGCGGGCAAAGTTGCCCTGGTGTCCGGTGGAGGCAGTGGGCACGAACCCCTGCACGCCGGGTTCGTTGGCCTCGGAATGCTCGATGCCGCTGTGCCCGGCGCAGTCTTCACCTCACCTACCCCGGACCAGATCATTCCAGCCACCGTCGCAGTGGACGCCGGCGCCGGCGTCGTGCATATCGTGAAGAACTACACCGGTGACGTCCTGAACTTCGAAACTGCAGCCGAGATGGCACAAGCGGAAGGCGTGCGTGTCCGTTCCGTGCTGGTCAACGACGACGTCGCGGTGGAGGATTCGCTGTACACGGCAGGACGCCGTGGGGTGGGCGGAACTGTACTGGTGGAGAAGATTGCGGGTGCCTCCGCCCAACGCGGCGATGACCTCGACGCCGTCACAGCGATCGCTGAGCGTGTGGTGGCCAACGTGCGGACAATGGGTGTGGCGCTGTCCGGCTGCACCGTTCCCCACGCCGGCACACCCAGCTTTGAACTCGCTGACGACGAAATCGAAATTGGAATCGGCATCCATGGGGAACCGGGACGGCACCGCATCGCCATGGAAAGCGCGGACGCTATCACCGACCGCCTGCTGGAACCGGTCCTGGAGGACCTCGGCCTCTCCTCGGGGGACAAAGTACTCCTGTTCGTCAACGGGATGGGTGGAACGCCGCAGAGCGAGCTATACATCGTGTATCGGCGCGCGGCGCAGGTCCTCGCTGAGCGCGGGGCCACTGTGGAGCGCTCGCTGGTGGGGAATTACGTCACCTCCCTCGAGATGCAGGGATGCTCGGTCTCCGTGTTGCGCCTCGATGACGAGATGACAAGGCTCTGGGACGCTCCGGTGCACACCGCCGCGCTGCGTTGGGGCGCATAAACATGGGGCTCGGTGTCGAATGGGCTGTTGACTGGTTGAAGCTTTCGGCGAAAGCGATGGCTGAACACCGTGTGGAACTGATTGAGATGGACCGCGCCATCGGGGACTCGGACCACGGCGAGAACATGGACCGCGGTTTCCAAGCTGTGGTGCAGAAGCTCGAAGAAGCCCCGCCGGAGACCCCCGGTGCCGCCCTGAAGGTTGCTGCGATGACCCTGATGTCAAAAGTGGGTGGCGCAGCCGGACCTTTGTACGGCACCGCGTACCTCCGGGCAGCTACCTCGCTGGGGGATCTCACGGACGTTGATGCCGGGGCGATGGCCGAGGCACTTGCCGCCGCTCGCGACGGCGTGGTGGCCCGCGGCAAGGCGGAACCGGGCGACAAGACCATGATTGATGCATGGACACCAGCCGTGGATGCGGCTCGCAATGCCGCGGCAACCGGAGGTCCCCTGGACGTCCTGGAAGCAGCAGCCCAAGCCGCGGAGGCTGGCGCCACGGCGACCGATCCCCTGGTGGCGCGTAAGGGCCGGGCCAGTTACTTGGGTGAGCGGAGCGCCGGGCATCGTGACCCTGGGGCAGCCTCCAGTGCGCTGATTCTGCGGGCGGCCGTGGACGCAGCGAGCTCGCCCGGCAGCGCGGGGACGGGCCCCGAATGACCGTAGGCATCGTGATTGTCTCACACAGCAGCAAGATCGCTGAGGGCGCGGTGGAACTGGCTGCCCAGATGGCGCCCGACGTCGGCCTCGTCGCCGCCGGGGGCACCGACGATGACCGCATCGGAACCAGCTTGGAGAAGGTGCTGGCCGCCGTCGAGCAGTCACTGGTTGATTCCGGCGGGGATGGCGTGGTGGTGATGACCGATCTGGGTTCCGCGGTGATGACGGCGGAGTCTGCTGCGGAGTTCGCCAGCGACCCTGACGCGGTACGCCTTGCCGACGCGCCCTTGGTGGAGGGACTCGTGGCTGCCGCCGTCGCTGCCCAGGGAGGAGCCGGTGCCGAGGAGGTCCGCCAGGCTGCGGAGGCGACCGGTTTTGGCTCCCATGGGTCGGTGCCGCGGCCGGGCTCGGCGGATGAGCCAGGCATCGACAAGCCCGGCGTCGACGAACCTGACGCGAGCGGTGATTTCATGCTCATCAACCCCCTTGGTATGCACGCCAGGCCGGCCGCGAAAATTGCCGGCGGTTTGGCTGGCCTGGATGCGGACGTAACGGTCAATGGAGTGGACGGCGTGTCCGTCATGTCCCTCATGTCCCTTGGCGTCGGCAAAGGCTCTTCGCTGCATGTTGAGGCGCGGGGAAAGGATGCGTTAAAGGCTGTGGGGTACGTCGAACAGCTGGTTGCTGACGGCTTCGGCGAGCTGTAATTTTGGGGGTTTCCAGTCCAAACGTTGCTAAGTATCCTGATAAGTGATCTTGTAGAGGTACAAGGTTCCTACGACGAAAGAGGTGCGACATGGGTGCTGACGACAAGATGCAGAACGCTGGCGAGAAGCTCGGTGGTAAGGCCAAGGAAGCCGCTGGCAAGCTGACGGACGACAAGGGCCTCGAAGCCGAGGGCAAAGGCGACCAGGTCAAGAGCGACCTCAAGGGCGCTGGCGAAAAGGTAAAAGACGCCTTCAAGAAGGACTAGGAATGTTGACAGGGCCGCTGCGGTTGCAGCGGCCCTGTCGTGTTTTAGGCATGGTTTGCAGGAGCCATGCGTGGGATTTCCAACGAAGGATTCAGCGTGAATGTATTGGTGAAACTGTTCGGCATTGCGGTCAGCCTTGGGGCCGGAGCGATCGCAAACAAGACGCTTGAGGGTCTCTGGCAGAAGAAGACGGGAAAGCCTGCCCCCAAGGACGGGACCGATCTTGACGACTCCCTTCCCGGCGTCCTGGTATTCGCTATTGTGTCCGCGGCCGTGGGCGCAGTGGTCCACGTCCTGACCCAGCGAGGCACCAAGAGCGCACTGGCCCACATGAAGAAGACGGCAGACGAGGTTTAGCCATGGCGATTGCAAAGAACCCAAGCACGGTCATCGACTGCCCGGATGCGCCCGCACTGGCAGCCTTCTATGGCGAATTGCTGGGCTGGGAAGTCACCGGCGAAGGGGACTGGTTGGATATCCGCCCCAGTGACGGCAGTAATTGCATCTCTTTCCAGCAGGTGGACGTTTACCAGGCGCCTGTGTGGCCCGGCCAGACCATCCCGCAGCAGATGCATTTGGATGTATCCGTGGAGGATCTGGACAAGGGCGAAGAGGTTGTCCTGTCCTTGGGAGCGACCAAGGCCGACCACCAGCCCGGCGAAACGTTCAGGGTGTTCCTGGACCCGGCAGGGCACCCGTTCTGCCTCTGCGCGTCCTGACTGGGGCCTAGCCCTGCTGGGCGGCCCATTCCTCGACACGGCGGTTGCTTTCCTCTTCTGAGAGATCCTCCACGCGAGTCATGACGGACCAGCGGACGCCGAACGGATCCCGGATGCTTGCGTAACGATCTCCGGAGACAAACGTGGTCAAGGGTTCCCGGATGGTAGCGCCTGCTTGCTCCGCTTTTCGCACCAAACTGTCCGCATCGGGGCAGTACAAGCCCAAGGAGTAACAGTCGTCTTCTCCGTCGGGAGCTGGGACGAGGTGGTAAGCGGGGTTGGGTTCGCCGAGTTGAAGGTGGCCGTTTCCGAAGTCAAGCTCCGCGTGGACCACCACTCCGCCCATTTCCGTTGCGCCTACAACCCGGGCACCGAAGACTTCGCTGTAAAAGGCGATGGCCTCCTTCGCATTGGGTACGGCAAGGAACGGTGTCAGGCTGGTCAGGCCGTTGGGAATCCCGTTGGTGGTGTGCTCACCGTTGGCGCCGGTTGTTGTTGTCTGGGTGCTTGTAGTATCTGTCATGAGAACCACGCTAGGTGCTGCCCGGTATCCAGCGCTTGGAGATTCGCGACAGCTTCAAGACTGTCCTCGGACGGGGGATGTGATGGAGGGATCCACCAAGGGAATCCTGTATCCGGCGCGGCTTCCGACTTTTAATCGTTTTCCTGCACCGACCTCGGTTGCGGACGTGGTGCAGTGGTTCTGGATTCCGGAATGGGACATCGAACCGGGGAGGACGTCCCGCCAACACCTCATCGCCTACCCGGCGTGCAACGTGGTGGTGGAACGCGAGGGTGTTATTTTATCGGGGCCCACCACCCGCGCCGCGTACCGGGACCTGAGCGGGAGTGGTTGGGCGGTTGGCGCACTTCTGCGCCCCGCAGCTTTGCCCCTTCTGGGCCATGATCCAGCCAGCTTGCGGGACTCTGAGACAGAACTGGCCGCGGAGGACCTCCACCGGGCAGTGGCCACCGCAATGGACTCGCACGACGTCGGTGGCCGCCACGAGCGGGCAGTAGGCGCCTTCGTGCAGTGGCTGGGCTCCGGTGGCCACGTTGCGTCCGAAGAGGCACTTCTGGCCAACCGGATGGTGGACCTCATAGCCGCAGAACCGGAGCTGGTCCTGATGGAGGATGTCGCATCCCGCTTGGCGGTGTCTCCCCGGACCCTCCAACGGGTGGCCAAGAAGTACGTCGGTTTGAGTCCTTCCGCCCTGATCAGGCGTCGCAGGCTACAGGATGCGGCCGAGCGTGCCCGGTCCAATCCGACGGCGGACCTGGCCGCAATCGCCGTCGAGCTCGGCTACGCAGACCACGCGCACCTCACCAATGATTTCCGCAAGTATCTGGGCTTTACGCCCAGTGGGTACCGGCGTTCCGCTGGCCAGACGTAGTAGGGAACCGCACGCCACGTCCGGGCAAACAAGCAGGACGGCTACGGGGCATAGGTGCGTAATATAGTAAGCATGCTTACAAGTGGAGGGCGATCCGGGCAGGGAGCTTCAGCCTCATCAGCGGTGCCCGCAGAGTCGGCACTTCTTGATAGGACGTTCAGGGTCAGCCTTATCCTGAAGGGCTTGGACGGTGTTCTGGAGCTGGTCGGCGGCGTCCTGCTGCTATTGGTCACGCCGCGCCAGATAGGGGACCTGGTCCGGTTTCTCACCCAGCACGAGTTGGCCCAGGACCCCAATGATGTTGTGGCCAACAGCCTGCTTCATATGACTTCCAGCCTTTCGGCGTCGGCATCCCTTTTCGGGGCGATCTACCTTCTCCTTCACGGATTGGTGAAGATCGTCCTAGTTTGGGCTGTCTTGAAGGACAAGCTCTGGGCTTATCCGTGGATGATCGCTTTCCTGCTGGTCTTCATCGCCTACCAGACCTACCGGATCCTCGTCGCTTTCTCTTGGGGAATGGTGCTCCTGACCGCGTTCGACATCTTCATCGTGTGGATCACCTGGCGCGAGTACCGCCTTCAACGGATCCGAAGGGTGAACGCTTAACAGTTGCCGCTACGCCCCGGCAGTTGAAGCTACACCGGAAGCCGCAGCCCGTCGTCGTCCATTTCCGCCAAACCGTCGCTTAGCAACCCGTCCAGCGCGCGTTCAAGCTGCTCCGGGGCGGTGTTGAGCCGGTGCAGCGCGGCGAGCGGAACCCCGACGCCGCTGGGTGCGAACCCCAGGTCCGCAGGTGCCTGCTCGAACATCGCAAGCGGGACCGGTGCCGCAGCTTCGCGCAGCACAGCCATCACGGCACCGCGCACCTGGCGGTCGGTGCCGTGCCAGGACTGGCCCTTGGGCGTGTACGACGGCGGCGGCTCGCCCGCTGCCACCCAGGCGCAGCCGGCGCGAACGGGGCAGTCGGCGCACTTGGGATTGCGGGCCGTGCAGATCATCGCCCCTAGCTCCATGACGGACGCATTCCAGCGCACGGACAGCGCCTGCTCGTCCGGTAGGAGGGCCTCTGCTAGGCGCATTTCCCTTGCCGTCAATGCCGGGCCGGGAAGCGCAGTCCCGGAAATGAGCCTCGCGTGGACACGCCGGATATTGGTGTCCACCACTGTTTCCCGGCGACCAAAAGCAAAGGCAGCGACGGCTGCGGCTGTGTAACTTCCCACGCCCGGCAGCCCCAAGAGCTCGGAGTAGTTGTCCGGCACTGCGCCGCTGTGGGAATCGCGAATGGCGACGGCGGCAGCGTGCAACCGCAGCGCCCGCCGGGGATATCCAAGCCGGCCCCAGTGCCGTACAGCTGCCCCGGAAGGTTCTTCGGCAAGCTGGCTTGGTGTGGGCCACCGTTCCATCCATTCCCGCCAGACTGGGAGCACCCGGACCACGGGGGTTTGCTGGAGCATGACCTCGCTGACCAGGATGCCCCACGCGCTGCAACCGGGGTCCCGCCACGGGAGGTCACGAGCCGCCTCGGCGAACCACTGATTCAACGCATCGTGGAGCTTGTGAAGCTGATCGGCGTGGGGGATAGCGTCTGGAAGTGTCATACTGCGTCCACTCTAATCCAAGCGTGCGGCAGGACATTGCAGCCGATTGGGGCCATGCGGCGTGTAGGTTAGGTGCCTGGATGCAGCCACGCCTAGCCTAGAGTCATGGTCAATCAGGGTAAGCAGCAGTCGAGCGCGCGCTCATCAGCGTCGGCTAAGGGTGCTGCCCGCGGTTCGTCTGCCGCAGGGACTCCCACCAACCGCCGGCCCCCGAGCCCGGCGGTGTACCGGCGTCGGAGGTTGGTTGCGCTCATTGCATTGGTGGTGGTTCTCGCGCTGCTCGTGGCCGGGGTGATGGCTGTAAGCCGTGCCCTCGCCAGCAAGTCCTCTCCGCAGGCGGTCAGCACGCCGGCGGCATCCGCAACAACGACGCCGGTGATCTCACCTTCTGCATCGCCGACGCCAAGTCCGTCGGCCTCGCCTGTCTGCGACCTCAACCTCATGAGCGTCTCGGCAAAGACGGACAAGGCATCCTATGGAGCTGACGAGAAGCCGGTGCTGACCATGACAGTGACCAACGGCGGGGCGGCCCCGTGCCAAGTCAATGTTGGTACGTCCCAAATGGAGTATTTGGTGATGAGCGGCTCGGACCGGATCTTCTCCTCGAAGGATTGCCAGACCGGGGCGGTGGACCTGATCAAGACCATCCAGCCCGGCAAGAGCGAGACCGCGAACTTCTCCTGGCAGCGCAACCGCACGGTGGAGGGCTGCGGAGTGGTCAACGCCAAGCCCGGTGGCGGCGGGGCTTACTACACGTTCGAGGCGCACCTCGGGAACAAGACCAGCCCCAAAGCCGTCTTCCAGCTGAACTGACGGCGAGGCGGGGCCTGCCAGACGGACCTGCCTGGCGGAAGCGGAATCGACCTAGAGGAACCTGTCCAGCAGGCTGGCCTCAGCCATGCGACTCAAGCCCTCACGGACAGTCCTTGCACGTTGATCGCCGATGCCGTCCACGGTCATGAGGTCATCGATGGTGGCGGCCATGAGGTTCTGGAGGCCGCCGAAGTAGTCCACCAAGCGATCGGCGACTGCTTTAGGCACCGACTTTAGTCCCGAGAGGAGCCGGTAGCCACGAGGTTGGACCACGGCGTCCAACTGCTCAACACCGCCGGCGAATCCGATGATGTGGGCAATCCTGCTCAGATCTATCAGCTCTGTAGGCCCAAGGTTGAGGAGGGCCTGCACGGAGTTTTCGATGTCCTCCGGGCTGGCATCAGGATCCGAATAGTCCCGGATGATCACATCACTTCCGGGGCCACGGCTCATAGTGAGTTCGTCGACCTGCAGGGACAGCAGGCGCCCATCTTCACCGAGCTCCAGGACGTACTGGGCGATCTCCTCGGAGATGCGGCGCACCATCTCTTGACGTTGCAGGGTGACCGCAACATCCCTGACGGTAACCAAAGCTTCGATCTCCAGGGCGGAGAGGGAACTGGTGACTTGGTCCAGCCTCGCGCTGTACCGTTCCAGGGTTGCAAGCGCCTGATTGGCCCGGGCGAGGACTTTCTCGGAGCCCTCCAATACGTGGCGCAGCCCGTTGACGTACAGCGCGATGATCTGCATGGACTGGCTGACGGAAATCACCGGGACGCCGGTCTGGATGGCAACACGTTCGGCGGTGCGATGCCGGGTGCCGGACTCCTGGGTTTCGATACTGGAGTCCGGTACCAGCTGGACGGCGGCGCGGACGATGTTGCTGGCATCCTTATCGCAAATGATGGCGCCGTCCATCTTTGCCAACTCACGGAGCCGCGTGGGCGAGAAGTCGATGCCGATATCGAACCCGCCGGAGCAGATGGAATCGATGGTCCTGTCAGCGCCCAAGACAATCAGCGCGCCGGTGCGTCCACGGAGGATGCGTTCGAGGCCATCCCGCAAAGGAGTTCCGGGTGCGACTCTGGCCAGAGTCGCTTTGAGCGATTCTTCCGGGCTCCGGGCCATAGGGTTTCCCTTCGAAGGTGCAAGCCATGGCTCGCAAACAAGCTGAATCCGGCATCCGAAGGACGTGAAGAAAATGCCCTGATGACGACTAGCACAATGATAGGGCTTCGCAGCACCGTTAACCGCACCAGCAAGCCTGAAAGTGGGTCATATCGTTATGTTCCTGATCGCCCCAAATGCTTGGCCGATGCGGTTAACCCATGGCCCATTCCGGACCCCTAACTGATCAGAAGTTCCAGTGCCTCGGCCAAGTGGCCCACTTCGCGCACGGAAAAGCCGTCCGGGATAACCCCGGCACCGGCCGGACTTGCAGGAACGATCGCATGCGTGAACCCAAGCCGGTGCGCCTCCTGGATCCGCTGGTTGATCCCGGGAACCGGGCGAACCTCTCCGGCCAGGCCTACCTCGCCGAACGCGATCAGCCGTTGCGGCAAGGCCTTCCTGGCTTTCGCCGACGCAACAGCCAGTGCAACTGCCAGATCCGTGGCCGGTTCGCTGAGTTTCACCCCGCCCACTGTTGCCACATAGGAGTCGTCCTTGTGCAGCATGCAGCCGGCCCGCTGCTGCAGGACCGCCAGCAGCATGGCGACCCGCGAGCTCTCCAAGCCACTGGTGGCCCGGCGTGGTTGGGCGTTGGCGCTCTCTGCCAGCAACGACTGGACCTCTGCCAGCAGGGGCCTCCTGCCCTCCATGGTGACAGTGATGCAGGTTCCCGAGACAGGCTCGCGCGTGCGCGAAACGAAGAGGCCGCTTGGGTCGGCGAGGCCCTCGATGCCGGCCTCGTTCAGGTCGAAACACCCGACGTCGTCAGTGGCTCCGTAACGGTTCTTGACTGCCCGGAGCAGCCGGAGCCTGGAGTGGCGCTCTCCTTCGAACTGGCAGACCACATCCACGAGGTGCTCCAACAGCCGCGGCCCGGCGATGGCGCCGTCCTTGGTCACGTGGCCCACCAGCAGCGTGGTCATGTTGCGCCGTTTGGCGGCGGAGATGATGGAGGCAGCCACTTCACGCACTTGCGAAACACCGCCGGCGCTGCCCTCGACATCGGCGCTGCTCAGCGTCTGAACGGAGTCTACGATCAGCAGTTTCGGCTCGAGCTTTTCCACTTGCCCGAGTGCCTGCCCCAGATCGGTTTCCGCCGACAGATAAAGGGTATGGGCGACGGCGTCGATCCGTTCCGCCCGGAGCTTCACCTGGGCCGCCGACTCCTCGCCTGTGATGTAGAGGACATCCTGTCCGGTACGGGCGAACTTGGCGGCGACGTCCAACAGGAGCGTGGACTTTCCGACGCCTGGTTCCCCGGCGAGCAGGATAACGGCGCCAGGTACCAGGCCTCCGCCCAGAACTCGATCGAGCTCGTCCACCCCCGTGGGCAGGAACGCCGCGGTGGTCCCATCCACCTCAGCGATCCGGCGGGCTGGCTCCAAAACTGTGGCGGCCGGCGTCGTACGCGCTACTGTGGCGCCGTACTCCTCAACGGTGCCCCATGCCTGGCATTCACCGCAGCGGCCCACCCACTTGATGGCGGTCCAGCCGCATTCGGCGCACTTGTAGGCGGGTGTCTTGGAAGCACGTGAGGTCTTTGAAGCCATGGGTCCAAGGGTAGCCGCGTGGACTGACAGTATTAGCGGTCGACCGATCTGCCGTAGCGCGCGGCGTCCACGAAGACGGCGATACCGGTCACTCCGAGGGCGACTCCCATCGATGCGACCACGTCAGTGAGCCAGTGATAGCCCAGGTACAAGCGGCTATAGGCAACCAGGAGGGTGAGAATCAAGGCGCCCGCGAAAGCCAGCACCGCCTTGGCACGGGTCCCTGAACGGGACACCAAAAGATACGTGAGGACCAAAGCGAAGATCCCGGCACCGAGTGTATGGCCGGACGGAAAGGAAAGGGCGTCATCGGGGCCCATGAGGAAATCGGCGGATGACGGCCTGGAGCGCGCAACATCGTGTTTGATCAGCGTTGAAAGGATCACAGCCACCACCATGGAGCCGATGAGCAACGCGGGGCGCCACAGTTCGCGCTTCCGGACGGCCCAAATTAAGGCGATGAGCACCCCGATGACGGTCATCCAAAGAGGCGACGTAACCGTGCTTAGCGCAGCCAACAACGCAGTGGCCGCCGGGTTTCGGGAGCCGACCATGAAGCTGTGTACGGCTACATCAGAGGTGGCCAGTCCGGTCCCGGACAGCACTGAGGCAAACATCAGCCAAAAGATGGCGTCGCCGAGGAGCAGCAGTCCGCCAGCCCAGAAGAACAGGGGGCGCTGCGGCAGCCGGAGGGCCGGGGCGGCGCGGAACCGGGTAGAAAGCGCAGAGATCATTGGTCCATTTTGCCCCACTACAACGCGTCTTACCTTGGAGCACGCTGGGAGCGAGCTGACAATAAAAGCGTTGCCCCTACGGGCGCGGAAGCTGGCCTACAAAGGAGGCAAGACCGCCCGGGCTTCGTCGGGGTCCATCCCACTGGCCTCCAGCAGGTCCACCATGAGTGGCCGGAAAAGCATCACCACGGTCTCGCCTTCGAGCCTCTGGACATCAAGCATCTTGGGATGGAGGCGCGAAGCCACCATGCTCAGGTCATTGCGGGCGCTGCGAAGATGGGCCCGACGCGTCCCTTCGTTCTGCTCGGCCAGGCCTATGGTCATCTCATCGATGGCCGCAGCGGTCTCCTGCAGGACTTCGGAGATACTGTCCACCGCCTCATCGGATAACGCCGCGTGGTTGATGGCACTGGTCAGCCGCCGGGCAAACACCCGGCTGTTGCGGAGGGCAAGGTCGATGTATTCCAACGACTGCTCGAGGCTGGCGAGCTCGTCCCGGTGCCTCCGATGGGCCGGGGCAAGGGTGGCAACTTCACCCGAGGCCCGGAGCGTTTGCCTCATCCTGTCCACCAATGGCTGGCAATTACGCCCACGGATCAAGGCATGCCAGGCAACGGTGGAATCGGAGTTGATCAACGCCTTGGCGCACTCGCGCAGTACCTCCGCGAGCTCGTAGAGGATCTGCTCTACGTCCTTCCGCGGTTCCCTCCGCGGGTCTTTTGGCACCAGCACGGTGACGAGAAGGGCGCACACGCCTCCAACCACTGCGTCCAAACTTCGCGTGAACGGGCCCCCCGCAGGCGCCGGCAACAACACCACCAGCAGCGATTGCAGGCCCAGCTGCGTGGTGAAAATGACCCCGCTGTCCAGGAACCTGGCAAGGAGGATGGAGAACAGAAGCACGACGGCGGCCTGCCAGATTCCGGCGCCAATCCAATGGAGCAGAAGGTCGCCCACCACGATGCCCAGCGTGCAACCAATCCCGACTTCCATGACCCTGCGAAGGCGCGGGTCACGGGAAAAGCCGAGGGCGATCAACGAAGAGGTGGCGGCGAACAGGGGCCCTTGGTGTCCCAGCACGTATTCGGCGAAGGCGTAGGCGCCCACCGCGCAAGCGGTCATCTGGATGGCAGGCAGCAACGATTTCCGGCTTCGAACCAAACCGGTCCTTAAGCGGGCGCTCAAGAACCTCTTGCTTGCGGAGAGTCCTTTCGCGGCAGCCATGTGCTCCAGTCTATTTGCCCCGGCAGTCTATTTGGGCCCCAGGCTATGCGGCCCCCGGCCGGGACCGATGAAATCCTGCGTGCCTCTTCAAGGTGCCACTCGCCACATAACCCAATGGTCCGCCGTCGTTCACCTCCTGTTCACCTTTCTCCACAGATCCCGTTACCTGCGCTCCTTACCTTCAGTAAAGGAACAAAAGGTCCCACAGCTCACGCACGCCGAAATCTCCGTTCGGCCCGCATCAGAGAAATCCCTGGAAGGGGTACATCCAAGTGAAGGCAACTCGCTTCGGCCGCAACGCGGCAATCGCGGTCATCGCAGTTGGCGCTCTGGCGCTCACTGCTTGCGGTTCAGACAACGCAACGAACACTTCCGCTGCCACGCAGTCGGCATCCGGCGCCAAGGTCACCGGCACGTTGACCGGCATCGGCGCTTCCTCCACCGGCGCAGCAATGGACGCCTGGAAGGCCGGTTTCGCCACCGCCAACCCCGGTGCCACTGTTCAGTACTCCCCGGACGGCTCCGGCGCGGGCCGTAAGGCAATCATTGACGGTTCGGCGCAGTTCGCCGGTTCGGACGCCTACCTGACCGACGCCGAGCTCGCGAGCTCGAAGGCCAAGTGTGGCACCGACGGCGCCATCAACATCCCCGTTTACATCTCCCCGATCGCGGTGGCCTTCAACATCCCGAACGTCAAGGAGTTGAAGCTCGACGCCGTTACGGTGGCCAAAATCTTCCGCGGCCAGATCACCAACTGGAACGATCCCGCGATTGCCGCGCTCAACGCCGGCGTCACCCTCCCGGACCTCAAGGTCACCCCGGTGAACCGCTCTGATGACTCCGGTACCACCAGCAACTTCACCGATTACCTCTCGGCTGCCGCTCCCTCGGTCTGGACCGACAAGGCCGCCGGCGTTTGGCCTGCTTCCCTGAAGGGCGAGAACGCCAAAGGCACCTCCGGCGTCGTGAAGACCGTCACCGACACCCCGGGTGCTGTGACGTACGCCGATGACTCCGCCGTTTCCGGCAAGCTGGGTACCGCTTCCATCAAGGTTGGCCAGGACTTCGTGAAGATCTCCGCCGACGCCGCTTCCAAGGCTGTTGAAGCCGGCAAGCCCGTCTCCGGTCGCGCCACCAACGACGGTGCCATCAAGCTGGACCGCACCACCACGGCTGCAGGCGCCTACCCGGTAGTGCTCGTTTCCTACCACGTTGTTTGCACCACCTACCAGACCCAGGCAGTTGCCGACCTGGTGAAGGCTTTTGAAACCTACGTGGTTTCCGACGACGGACAGAAGACCGCCGCGGATGCCGCCAAGTCCGCGCCGCTCTCCAAGACGCTGCAGGACAAGGCCAAGGCTGCTATCGAAACCATCAAGGTCAAGTCCTAAGGTTTCCGACGGGGCTTTCCGAGCCCGGTTGCACACTGCTGATTCCCTGTCCCGCCCGGAGCGAACCGCTCCGGCGGGGCAGGGAATCAGCCATGAAAAACCAGTTCACTGAGACTGAAGGATTCCGAAGTGACCACCAACTCCCTGACAACCTCCCGAAGTGCCGGACGCACTGGGGACAAGGTCTTCTCCACGGCCGCCATGGCGGCAGGTTGCCTGATTCTGGCGGTTCTCTTCGGAGTGGCGTTATTCCTGGTAGTGCAGGCGATCCCGGCACTCGTGGCGCCACCCGAGAGCATCCAAGGTGGCCAGGGCTTCTTCGCCTACATCGGCCCCATCGTGGTGGGAACACTCATCGCCGCGGTGATCGCCCTCGTCATCGCCACCCCCGTTGCCATCGGCGTGGCCCTCTTCATCTCCCATTACGCTCCGCGTCGGCTCGCCTCAGGGCTGGGCTACGTGGTGGACCTGCTTGCCGCAATTCCTTCCGTCGTTTACGGCGCATGGGGAGCCGCATTCCTGGCCAAGGAAATTTCACCCGCCTATGATTGGCTGGCGAAGAACCTGGGCTGGATCCCGCTCTTCCAAGGCCCCGCATCGGCCACCGGAAAGACCATCCTCACCGCGGGCATTGTCCTCTCTGTCATGGTCCTTCCCATCATCACGTCCCTCACCCGCGAAATCTTCCTGCAGACGCCAAAACTGCACGAGGAAGCTGCGCTCGCACTTGGTGCCACCCGCTGGGAAATGATTCGCATGGCCGTGTTGCCGTTTGGCCGCGCAGGCATTGTCAGCGCCGTCATGCTGGGCCTCGGCCGGGCGCTGGGAGAGACCATGGCGGTTGCGTTGGTCCTTTCCTCCGGAGTGTTGACTGCCAGCCTCATCCAGTCCGGAAACCAGACGATTGCCGCGGAAATCGCCCTTAACTTCCCCGAAGCCAGCGGCCTGAAGGTCAACACCTTGATCGCCGCAGGTTTGGTGCTGTTCGTCATCACACTGGGCGTGAACATGATTGCCCGCTGGATAATCACCAGGCACAAAGAATTCTCGGGAGCCAACTAAATGACCGCCACAGTAGTCCGCAAGCGCTCTGCGCTCACCAAGGGCCAGCTGCCCAAGTTCGCGCCGTATGTTGTCCTGGTCATCGCTTTGGTGGTTGGCGCCGCGATCCTGGCGCTCATCGGGTTCAACGCTTTCGGTTGGGGCCTTGTGTCCGCCATCTTGTTCACCGTCGGCCTCGTTTCCTGGAGCGGCGCCGTTGAAGGTTCCCGCAAAGCCAAGGACAAGCTCGCCACCTGCCTCGTTGTTGGGGCTTTCCTGATTGCACTCCTGCCCTTGATCTCGGTGATCTGGACGGTGCTGGTCAACGGCATTCCCGGGCTCACCGCACCTGGCTTTCTGACGACGTCGATGAATGGCGTTACCGGGGCGTTCGACAACAAAGCAATGGACGGTGGGGGCAAAGTCGTCGGCGGCGTCTACCATGCCCTGCTCGGCACCCTTGAGATCACCCTCCTGGCAACTGTCATCTCCGTTCCCGTAGGCCTGCTCACCGCTATTTACCTCGTGGAATACGGCAACGACCGCCGGTTGGCACGGGCCATCACCTTCTTCGTGGACGTCATGACCGGCATCCCGTCCATCGTGGCCGGCCTCTTCGCCGCAGCATTCTTCTTCGCCGTTGTTGGCCCCGGCACCAAGACCGGCGCCGTTGCCGCCGTCGCGCTTTCCGTCCTGATGATCCCTGTAGTGGTTCGGTCCAGCGAGGAAATGCTCAAGATCGTCCCTAACGAGCTCCGCGAGGCCTCCTACGCGTTGGGCGTGCGCAAATGGCGCACCATCACCAAGGTGGTTATTCCGACGGCGATCTCCGGCATCGCGTCCGGCGTCACCCTGGCAATCGCCAGGGTCATCGGCGAAACGGCACCCATCCTGGTGACCGCGGGGTTCGCGACAACCATCAATAACAACGTGTTTGGCGGATGGATGGCGTCACTGCCTACGTTCATCTACACGCAGATCCTGAACCCGACGTCGCCCTCCAACCCCGAGCCCTCGGACCAAAGGGCATGGGGTGCGGCGCTGGTGTTGATCATCCTGGTGATGCTCCTGAACCTCGGAGCGCGCCTCATAGCCCGTCTGTTTGCACCGAAGACGGGCCGGTAGGTAGCGGGCTATCGCCTGACTGCCGGCCCTCCGATAAACTTCCAACCCTGAGGAACAAAGGAACACCATGTCCAAGCGCATCGACGTCAAAGACTTGAATGTCTACTACGGCAACTTCTTGGCCGTAGAGGACGTCAACATCCACATCGAGGCCAAGTCAGTGACGGCCTTCATCGGACCCTCCGGTTGCGGCAAGTCCACCTTCCTCCGCACCTTGAACCGCATGCACGAGGTCCTCCCGGGCGCGCGGGTGGAGGGTGAGGTCCTCTTGGACGGGGACGACCTTTACGGTCCCGGCGTGGACCCCGTCACGGTACGCACCCAAGTGGGCATGGTTTTCCAGCGGCCCAACCCGTTCCCCACCATGTCCATCCGGGATAACGTGCTGGCCGGCGTGAAGCTGAACAACAAGAAGATCTCCAAGGGCGCCGCTGACGCTTTGGTGGAGAAGTCCTTGGTCGGCGCCAACTTGTGGAACGAGGTGAAGGACCGCCTGGACAAACCCGGTTCGGGCCTCTCCGGCGGGCAGCAGCAGCGTCTCTGCATTGCGCGTGCGATCGCGGTCGAACCCCAGGTGATCCTCATGGACGAGCCCTGCTCCGCACTCGACCCGATTTCCACCCTGGCCGTTGAGGACCTCATCAACGAGCTCAAGGACCAGTACACCGTGGTGATCGTGACGCACAACATGCAGCAGGCTGCCCGCGTTTCTGACAAGACTGCCTTCTTTAACATCGCCGGAACGGGAAAGCCCGGCAAGTTGATCGAGTTCGCGGACACCACCAGCATCTTCAACAACCCCGGCCAGAAAGCTACCGAGGACTACGTCTCCGGCCGCTTCGGATAGGGACCCGCCGTCGTCGTATTGACCGGTTAGCGCCGGACCAGCGGCGAGAACGCCAGTTCCAGAACGAATGCCGCGGCTGCCGCGACCACTGGCGTCGCAACCCAGAACAACAGGATCCTGCGGACCAGGCGCCTGTTGGTTCCGGCAAAGCGTTGGTTTGTTCCCGCTCCCAGCACGGCCGAGGTCAACGTGTGGGTGGTGGAGAGCGGGAGGTGCAAGCCGATAGCGCCGATGAAGAGCATCACGGACGTGAGGGTTTGTGCCACGAAGCCCCTCAGCGGGTCCACCCGGAGGAGCTTGTAGCCGAGGGTGTGCGATATCCGCCAGCCACCGAACAACGTTCCGGCCGTGAGCATGACGGCTGTCAGGAGCAGGACCCAGAGGGGGACCGCGTCCCCGCCCGTGAGTCCGGCCGCCACGAGCGCCAAGACCATGACGGCGGCCGTACGCTGCCCGTCCTGGAGTCCGTGTCCGAAGGCAACTGCGGCCGCCGAAACAGCTTGGGCCCGGCGGAAGCGGCTGTTCACCACATTGGGTTGGCTGTAGCGGGCTGCCCACGTTACGGGCCACACCAATAAGTAGGCCCCAACAAAGGCAATGACGGGGGAGAGCAGCAGCGGCAGCACCACTTGGGCGAGGATGACGCCGTCGAATCCCCGGATGGAGTCACCGCCCACCAGCACGCTCGCAGTTCCTGCGCCGATCAGGCCACCCACCAATGAGTTGGTGGAGGACAAGGGGATCCCGCCCCACCACCCGTAGATACCCCAGAGGATGCTCGCCACCAGGGCGGAGGCCAGCATGCTCAAACCCCCGGCCCCGCTGGGCAAGGTCACCCAGGACTGGGTGAAGGCCAGGATGAAGCTGCCGCTGAGCATGACGCCCAGGAAACTGAAAACGCCGGCCAACAGCACGGCAACAGACGGCGTGAGGGCTCGGGTCCTGGTAGACAGCGCGACGGCGTTGGAGACGTCGCGGAAACCGTTAAGGAACGCGAAGCCGGAGGCAAGGCCCACCACGAGGACAAGGAATGCGACGGTCACCCTACGATTCCTTGACGATAATGCTGCCTACTTGGGTGGCAACCTTTCGCATATCCTTGGTGACTTCCACCAGCTGGTTGGCGATGTCGCGATGGCGTGCGTACTGCGCTGATTTCATATCCTTGAGCATCTCCGCAACCCAGATGCGGTGAGTCCGTTCCGCGCGCTTGGCAAGCCTGAGGATCTCTATCCAGTAGTCCTCCAGCTCATCAAGGTCCTCAAGTTTCCGCATGGCGTCGACTGTCAGTTCCGCTTGGCGGCTGATGATTTCGAGTTGGTCCGCAGCCCGCTTGGGCAGCCTGTCCAGCTTGTAGAGAGCCACCAGCTCGCCAGCAGCATCGAGCTTCTCCATCGCTTCGTTGAGGTGCCGTGACAGGGTGTACATGTCTTCACGCGGAAGCGGGTTCACAAAGCTGGTACGCATATGGGTCATGAGCGCAAAGTGCAGGTCCAGGGACTGGGACTCGTGCTCGTGAAGTTGCTCGGCCAGGCGATCGAGCTCGTTGGAGGGCGTGCCCAGAATCTCCGAAAGGGTGCCGGTGGCGGCTACGATGACGCCAGCCATCTGCGCAAGCAATGCCAGCCCGGCAGGTTCCTGGGGAAAAAGGCGCAGCTTCATGTCACTTCCGGTCCGGGGACGGATTGGCAATGGCAGCACCGACGTGCCGGCGGCCATTTAAGTGTCAACTTTACCGGTCCCGCGGCGACTGGTGCGAAGAAGCCGTTTGCAGTGCGCTGGGGCATAAAAATGGTGCCGAACCGGATACGCCTCTCGGCGGTAGGCCGCTCGAAGCGGCTGTAAGTTGAAGCCCGGGGGTTTCGCGGTTCGACACCAGTTTTAGTTTTCTACGTCGGCCCAGCTAAGTCAACATTGACACGTGGCGCTGCACGTGGGTAGGTTCAGCGCCCTTACTTCAGTCGAGCTCACCCAGGCGCCAAGCGTTCGCTGCATGTTCCAGGTCTTCAGCGGTCTTAACCAATTGATGGGAGTTGCGGGTCAGCTTGCTGGCGTGGCCCTCATTGCTGTGCTCTGCGCCATCGGCCAAGGTGGCTTGACCCAGCGCAACCACGCGGCAGAACGCGGCGGAGCGTTCCAGCGCGACGTCGAAATCGCCGTCGAAAGCTCCAGACAGGATGGCGTCAGCCATCGTTTTCATTTCCTCCGCGCCCGGCGGCTCGGCCGCGCCTGCTACAACGTTGGCAACCTGGGCCGTGTCCCGGCCGGCCCTGAAGTAGACAGAGATCCGTTCAGGATTCTGGACGGTGGCCGCGCGCAGGGCGTAGAGCCGCCACAGCGCGCCGGGGAGAGAGCGTGCGGGGCTTTCGGCCCACATCTCGGCGATGGCATCCAGCCCCTGCTCGTCAGCCAACTTCACCAAGCGATGGGTGACCTTCGGATCATCGCTGTCGCGGCCGCGGCGGACCAAGGCCTGGGCGGCAAGGTGGGCGGCTTCGGAGACGCGTGCGGGGTCGGCGCCACCGGCGAACGGTTCGAAGTCAATGGGTGCGAAGGGCTTGGGCTTGTGGTGCCTGTTTGCGCCGCCGTACGTAGGTGATCCTGGCTGTTCGCTCATGAGTTCACCGTACTCCTGTGCCCTGACGGGGTCGAGTAACGGTTATCCGGGAGCCGGGTAACCAGCCGCGGCGCCCGGTTCCATGGTGGGCTTGACCTTGGGGTACAGTATTCATGGCTGTTTCAACAGCTGGAGGGCCTTTAGCTCAGTTGGTAGAGCATCGGACTTTTAATCCGTGGGTCGTGGGTTCGATCCCCACAGGGCCCACCCTTCAAATCCCCCGGAACCACACGGTTCCGGGGGATTTTTGCATCATCAGTGCTCTGGAAGACGGCATTTTGTGGCCATGCGGGGATCAGTCTCGGGCACATATCACAGATGTATGGTTGTGGTGACGGGGAAACCGCAGGTCCCAAGGCGAGGAAGCCACGAGGGTGCATGTATGAACGAGTACGAGGCTTCGCTGGTGATCAAGTCGGGAGCGGAACTGCTGTCAACGGCTTCCTCCGATCCCCGTTCGGAGGAAGGATATGCGGCGGTCAAGGCCAATATCTCCGAAGCACTCGAGCGCATAGCGGAAGCTCTTGGCAACTTTGAAGCAAGTTCAGGAGTGCCCAGCCGTTCGACCGGTTGGGTTCAGGACCTTCGCCGGATAGCGGACGACCTAGGGGAATGACAGGGCTGAAACGCCGATGACAGCCCTTGCCACTGATTCAACGGTACGGACAGCATCCGATGGACGGCTCTGGGGCTGGATTCGGTGGATAGCTGTATCGTTCGAAGTCAGGAACCTTTCGGTTCCGCTACAGGAGCAATCATGGCTGACAAATCCCCCCGCCAAACAGCATCCAAGAAATCCGCCAAGAGCATCAAGGAAAAGCGCGCCGATAAGAAGGCCGCCGAAGCACCCGCCAGCTCACTCGATAAGGCCACAGCCGCCAAGTCCACAAGCCCGAAAAAGAAGTGACCGGTATGACCGATCACCTCACCCTCGGCGTCCTCTCCAGCACGCGAAAACCTGACGAGCGGCGCCTGCCCATTCACCCGCTGCACCTCAAGCGCATTGCCCCCGAAATCCGGCAGAACCTCATTTTTGAGGAAGGCTACGGCGACCGTTTCGGCGTGTCGGACTCCCATCTGGCCCCACTTGTGGGGCGCGTCGTCCCGCGCGCGCAATTGCTGGCGGAGGCCGACGTCGTCCTCCTGCCCAAACCGCAACCCGAAGACCTTTCGGAACTACGTGACGGGCAGACCCTTTGGGGCTGGCCGCACTGCGTCCAGGACCGCGCCATCACCCAGATAGCAATCGATAAGAAACTCACGCTGATCGCCTTCGAAGCGATGAACCACTGGGCCAGCGACGGCGGATTCGGGCTGCACGTATTCCACAAGAACAACGAACTGGCCGGCTACTGCTCCGTGCTGCACTCCCTGGCCCTGACCGGGTCCACCGGGGACTACGGCCCGAGACTCAGCGCCGTCGTCATCGGGTTCGGCGCGACCGCCCGCGGAGCCGTCACGGCCCTCAATGCCCACGGCATCCATGACGTCCAGGTGCTGACTAACCGCGGGGTGGCCGCCGTGGGTTCGCCCATCCATTCGGTGCGGATTGTCCAGTTCGATCACGACCCCAAAGCGCCGTTCCTCAGCGAGGTCATCACCGAACGCGGGCGGGTCCCGCTGGCGCCGTTCCTTGCCGAACGCGACATAGTGGTCAACTGCACCCTACAAAACCCCAATTCACCTTTGACCTACCTGCGAACCGAAGACCTTGACGCCTTCCGGCCCGGCAGCCTGATCGTGGACGTTTCCTGCGATGAGGGGATGGGCTTCAGATGGGCGAAAACCACCACCTTCACTGAGCCAATGTTCACGGTAGGGGACCACATCGATTACTACGCGGTGGACCACAGCCCCTCCTACCTCTGGAAGTCCTCCAGTTGGGAGATCACCGAAGCCCTGCTGCCCTTCCTGGAATCCGTGATCACCGGTCCCGCAGCGTGGACAGAAAACGAAACCATCCGCCGCGCGATCGAAATCCGCGACGGCGTGATCCTGAACCCGGACGTGCTGCGGTTCCAGCAACGAAAGCCGGACTACCCGCACTTGCCTGAACAGGGCATCTAATCGGTACCCCGGGAGGCGGCATTGCCGATTGAGGGACGCTGTCCGGACCGGTAGGCAGAGGCGATGACCGGTTCGAGTTCGTCGATCACGGTACGGTTCCCGGGGAGTACCACATGGGCGAGAAATTCCGATTCGAGCGTAGCAACGCCGGCTGCCACCGCTGCGAGTTTGGCGTCTGTCGAAAAGGCGAAAGCCTGCCAAAACCTGCGGGCACTGAGCTCTTGGGCTTTTGTTGTCACTGCCTGGCCATGGGCCTCGACGACGTCACTCTGGACACCGGAAGTTCCATTGGGCTGCGGTAAAGAGATGACGATGCGGAACTGCCTTCCGCAGGCCCTGAACGCGATGGCGCTAAGGCACCCGCGTTGACTGAAACGAACATCGGTCGCCCCGGAGTCCTTGAGCGCCCGCTCGACATGTTCCCTTGAATCGCCAACACTGAGGGAGTCACCGCGCGTGTAAAAACTCCGGGTATCAAAAGTTGCCATCATCCAACTATGCGCCCCAATGGTGCCCTTTGGCTGCTTCAGTGCGAAGCGGTGTTATCTATTTCCCAACCGTTGGCAGCGTAACTAACTCCAGCCAGCAGCCGTGGAGGGAAATCCAGTTCGCTATTAATCGGTAGTAGGCGCATGCTGCTCCAGAGCAGAGCGCTGAATTGGTCCAGTCAACGGCCTTGGATTCGTGAACCTCAGGCGCTGATCAACGACTAGTTCACAGTTCCCTATCGGATCCGTTATGCAGCCAGCGGTTCCGACGGACTGCGTCCCAAAGGCGCGCTTCAGGGTTGCGCACCTTCACGCTTTGTCCAAGTGGGGCCAGCGTGGAGTCACTCCGCAGGCGAATCGCCCAGCACTTCCTCGGAGTAGGGTGCGTGGGGGCCAGCGAGGTCGTTGATCAACTCATTCGCCGCCATCGCCAGAAGGTCCCGTTCAAGGGTGGGGATGGAGAGCATTCCTTGGAGGTACGCCTCAGCTTCAAGCTCGCCCACGGACCCGCCGATGCCCAAGTAATACGGCCACAGGGCCCCGGGGCTCACGGATGCCCTTTCCATGGCGGTCACGAGCCGTTGGCGTTGTTCCGGTTCGTGGTGGTCGAAACCCATGCCATGCTGCTTACGCTCGCGCTGCCTGGGCCGCGGTCATGGGGCCGGTGCGGGGACAATGACGGTCAACCCATACGCCGGCAGGGAGGACGTCCAGAGGAAGTTGTACCTTCATCGTGGTGACTTTCGCTGCGCTCCGCCGGAGGCCGACCGAGATGTGCGTCAGAAGCTAGGCTTTCTTGTAGTAGCCATTCTATACGTTTTGTGGTTCACAGGGCCGCTCCTGCAGTGATTTATTCGACGACGGTGCGCGCGTTACTGTCGAAGGATGAACCACCTGATCCCGGCTGACATTCCAACCCCTGCCATCCTGATCGACGTCGACATCCTGGACCGCAACATCGAGCGGATGGCTGAAAGCATGCGCAGCCGGGGCATTGCGCTCAGGCCACATGTGAAAACCCATAAAACCTTGGAAATCGCGGCCAAACAGCTCGCTGCCGGGGCTACCGGCCTCACAGTGGCCACCATTGGTGAGGCCGAGGTGTTCGCCGACGGCGGTGCCACGGATATCTTCATCGCCTACCCACTGTGGGTGGACGCCCGCCAAGCGGAAAGGCTGCGCGCGTTGGCGGACAAGTGCCGCATCGCGGTTGGAGTCGATTCCGTGGAAGGCGCGACGGCGATGGGTCGCCAACTCGGTTCGGCAGGAAGCCGGATCGCGGTGCTAATTGAGGTGGACAGCGGACATCACCGCAGCGGCGTGCTGCCCGACGAAGTGGTTGACGTAGCCAAAGCCGCTGCCGACGCGGGGTTGGACGTGGCCGGGATCTTCACGTTTCCTGGCCACAGCTACAAGCCCGGAATGCCGAGCGGCGCGGCAGGCAACGAAAACGAGGCACTCGCCCAAGCTGCGAGGGAACTGACCGCCGCCGGATTCGCCGTGCGGACCATTAGTGGAGGTTCCACGCCCACGGCCTTGATCGGCGGCGGAACAGCCGCTACGGAGTTGCGCCCGGGGGTTTACGTTTTCGGTGACGCGCAGCAATTGGAACTGGAGCGCTGCACTTGGGAAGACATTGCCCTCAGCGTTGCCGCGACGGTGGTCAGCCGCCATGAGGCGAGAGGGGGCAATGTCCGGCGAGTGGTGGTAGACGCAGGGAGCAAGGTCTTGGGCAGCGATCGTCCGGACTGGGCTACGGGTTATGGCCGCCTTCCCGAGTATCCGGACGCCCGGGTTACTGCGCTCTCGGAGCACCACGCCACCGTGGTCTGGCCCGACTCTGAGGAACTCCCCGCCCTGGGCGCACGCGTCCGGGTGATCCCCAACCACGTATGCCTGGCGATGAACCTGGTGGATGAAGTCCACGCGGTGCAGGGCGGCGCAGTGTTGGACAGGTGGAAAGTAGCTGCCCGGGGTCGCAACAGCTAGCAGGGCAGTTTCACGGGAACCCCTGCCCAGCCCCGGGTGCATCTGCCAAACTCATCCCTATGCAGTGGTTGTTCGATGGGCTCCTCCACGCCAGTCCGGTGGTGGTGGTTTCCATCGTGTTCGCGCTCGTCTTCGCCGAGGACGCGTTGTTCGTCGGCTTCGTCATCCCCGGCGAGACGGCGGCCGTGGTGTCCGGGGTCTATGCGGACAGTACTGGCATGCCGCTGTGGATCATGATCGTGGTGGTGATCGCTGCCGCCGTCCTTGGCGACACCGTGGGGTACGAGGTCGGCAAGCATGTGGGCCCCCGGGTTATGGCGATGAAGATCCTGGACAAGCGACGGGATGGGTTGAAGAGGGCCGAGGACTTTTTGGCCAGGCGCGGTGGCCTGGCCGTTTTTCTTGGGCGTTTCACGGCTTTTTTCCGTGCCGTGATGCCCGCGCTCGCAGGGCTCAGCCGCATGCCGTACCGGCATTTTGCCGTCTGGAACTTCACAGGTGGGATCATCTGGGGATCCATGTTCGTCACACTGGGATTCGTCGCCGGCAGTTCATACGAGCAACTGGCACGGACTGTTGGGCGCGGTTCCGCCTTGGTGGTGGCCGCCGTCGTCGTGGTCATTGTGGTGGTGTGGCAGGTGCGGAAGCACCGCGCCGCGGCCCGGCCACCGGCGGAATAGGAAACGAATGCGGAAACGCCCTTGAAACACCACCACCTTAGGCTGGTCACAATCCGTTCACAGGCGCCGGCGGTGGGACGGCTGGAAGTGCCGGGCGTAAGGGGCTATAAGAGAGTAGTAGCTGCCCCGATGTCCTCGGCTGTTCCAGGCCTCGAGTATCTGACGTCTGCCGTCGCAGCCGCCCAACGTTAGGAGTGTCGATGCATCTTTTGCCCCGTGAGCAGGAAAAACTCATGATCGTGGTGGCGGCTGATCTCGCCCGGCGGCGACAGGCCCGGGGGTTGAAGCTGAACTATCCCGAGGCCGTGGCCATCATCAGTTACGAGCTCATTGAGGGCGCCCGGGACGGCAAGACCGTTGCAGAACTTATGAGCTACGGAACCACGCTTCTTCGCCGCGAGGATGTCATGGAAGGCGTGCCGGAGATGATCCACGACGTCCAGATCGAAGCCACTTTCCCGGACGGCACCAAGCTCGTCACCGTCCACGACCCCATCCGATAGGACCGCCATGATCCCCGGTGAATACAGGCTCCAGCCAGGACCCATCCGCTGCAACAACGGCCGTGAGGCAACCGCCGTCGAGGTTGTCAATCGCGGCGACCGACCAGTCCAAGTAGGTTCCCATTACCACTTCGCTGAGGCGAACCGCGCCTTGGAGTTCGATCGGGAGGCCGCTTTTGGCCGTCGCCTGGACATTCCCGCAGGTACGGCGGCGCGCTTCGAACCCGGAGACCGCAAGACCGTGCGGCTCATCGACCTCGCCGGATCGCGGGAAGTCTACGGGCTCAGTGACGCTGTTAATGGAAAGCTCGACGGCGGCACCGGCCTTGCCGCCGAGGCGACGGAAGGAACCACCAAGTGAGCTTCGAGATCCCGCGGCGGCAATACGCGGAACTGTACGGACCAACCACCGGTGACGCCATCCGCTTGGCCGATACCGAGCTGTTCCTGGAGATCGAGAAGGATTACACGGCCTACGGCGAGGAAGTGGTGTTCGGCGGCGGCAAGGTGATCCGCGATGGCATGGGGCAGAACGGCCAGCTGACCCGGGAAGAGGACATCCCGGACACCGTCATCACCAATGTGGTGGTACTGGACTACACCGGCATCTACAAAGCCGATGTCGCCCTCAGGGACGGGCACATCTTCAAGATCGGCAAGGCCGGCAACCCGCAGATCACCGATGGCGTTGATATCGTCATCGGTGCCAGCACGGAGATCATCGCCGGTGAACGGAAAATCCTCACTGCCGGCGGGATCGATACACACATCCATTTCATCTCCCCCGAGCAGGTGCCCACCGCACTCTGCAACGGCGTCACCACCATGGTCGGCGGCGGCACCGGGCCGGCTGATGGGACCAAAGCCACCACCATCACTCCAGGTAAATGGCACATCTCCCGGATGCTCCAGGCCGCTGAGGGCCTTCCGATCAACATCGGCGTCTTCGGCAAGGGCCACGCATCCGCCGTCGAGCCTCTTGCCGAGCAGATCCGCGCCGGCGCCGTGGGGCTGAAGGTGCACGAAGACTGGGGAGCGACAACGTCCTCGATTGACATGTCCCTCCAGGTGGCGGACGAATACGACATCCAGGTGGCCATCCACACAGACACCCTGAACGAGTGCGGGTTTGTTGAGGACACCATCAAGGCGATCGATGGCCGGGTCATCCACACCTTCCACACCGAGGGCGCGGGCGGCGGGCACGCCCCGGACATCATCAAAATTGCCGGCCTGCCCAACGTGCTTCCGGCGTCCACCAACCCCACGTTGCCGTACACCAGGAACACCATCGAAGAGCACTTGGACATGCTCATGGTCTGCCACCACCTCAACCCGGACATTCCGGAGGACGTGGCTTTCGCGGACTCGCGGATCCGGGCAGAAACCATTGCCGCGGAGGATGTACTCCACGATCTCGGCGTCTTCGCGATCACCTCGTCCGATTCCCAGGCCATGGGGCGGGTGGGTGAGGTGGTCACGCGGACCTGGCAGGTGGCGGACGCCATGAAACGCCAGCGTGGCGTTCTCCACGATCCCACCGGTGCCTCGCACGGCGCCGCCAACGGCCTGGGCGCGGAATCGGATAATTTCAGGCTCAAGAGGTACGTAGCGAAATACACCATCAATCCGGCCATCGCCCAGGGAATGGCAGATGTGATCGGTTCAGTGGAAGAAGGGAAATTCGCGGACCTGGTGCTGTGGGATCCGGCCTTCTTTGGGGTGAAACCGGAGTTGGTGATCAAGGGCGGCCAGATCGCCTATGCCCTGATGGGCGACTCCAACGGTTCCATTCCCACTCCACAACCGCGCACCATGCGGCCCATGTTCGCTACCTACGGCGCGGCGCTCCGGACATCGTCCATCACCTTCCTGTCCAAGGCCGCGATCGACGCCGGTGTTCCAGGGGAACTTGGCTTGCAGCGGGTCATCAAGCCGGTTTCCGGCATCCGCAACCTGAGCAAAGCGGACCTGAAGTACAACGGCGAAACCCCGGACATCGCCGTCGACCCGGAAACGTACCAAGTCACGGTCGACGGCGTCGAAGCCACCTGCGAGCCCTCCGACGTGCTGCCCATGGCCCAGCGCTACTTCCTTTTCTAGGACCCTCATGATCATCGAAAAAGTTCTCGGAAACCTGCACGAACAGCCCGGTGCCTACGCCGGGCACCACAAGGAAAAGGTGGTGCTCCCCAGCTCCCTCCTGGTCAAACGCATCCAACGAGTCACTACAGACCATGGCAAGGAACTCGGCATCCGCTTGCCCCCAGGCTCAGGTGACCTGCGCGACGGCGACATCCTCGCCGTTGATGACGGGAACCTCATCGTTGTCTCCGTGCTGCCGACGGATGTGCTGGTCATCGGGCCGCGGTCCATCCACGAGATGGGTGTGGTGGCGCACTCGCTGGGTAACCGGCATTTGCAGGCGCAGTTCTTCGACGCTGCCTCCGAGTATGGGGCCGAGGTCATGGTGTGCCAGTACGACCACACTGTGGAGGACTACTTGAAGCACGTGGGAGCCCCCTACGAGAGGCAAGAGCGGGTCATGCCGGTGCCGTTCCGCCATGCTGAGCACTCGCACTAGGGTGCCCTACCAGCTGGCTCTTCAACAGTTGACCGACTCCGCGCTGCCCACCGGAGCGTTCGCGCATTCCTTGGGGTTTGAAACGTACCTTGAGCGCGGGATGGTGCACGACGAAGCCAGTTTCGGCGCTTGGCTGCACGCTTTCCTGGGACAGCAGTTGCTGTATTCCGATGCGCTGGCTATCCGGTTCCTCTATGAGGACGTGGATGTGGCGGAGTTGGATGCCATGCTGTCCGGGCAGTTATTGGCCCGGGAGGTGCGGGAGGCTTCGGTGAAAGTGGGGGGCCGGCTGTTGGAGATCGGCAGCGAGGTCTTCCCCTCCACAGCCCTGGATCACTACATGGAACTGGTTGGCCAAGGCTTGGCGGCAGGGCACCAACCCTTGGCGTTCGCGGTCATTGCACGCTCCCTGGGTGTTCCCTTTGAGGAAGCGCTGCCTGCCTACCTCTTTGCGACTGTGACCTCCTTGACCCAGAACGCGGTGCGCGCCATACCGCTGGGCCAAAATGCCGGCCAGCGGGTGCTTGGCCACGCGCACGACGCCGTTGCTGCCGCCGTCGAGGATGTAGCACAGTTGTGCTGGGACGACTTCGGGGCCGTGAGCCCCGGCCTGGAAATTTCACAAATGCGGCACGAGCGGCAACGCGCCCGCATGTTCATGAGCTAACCGAGGAGAACACATGACAGAACCCATCAAAATCGGCATCGGCGGCCCCGTCGGCGCAGGAAAGACCCAGCTTGTTGAACGGATTACCCGCCACATGAGCCGGGAGATCTCCATGGCGGCCATCACCAACGACATCTACACCATTGAAGACGCCAAAATCCTGGCCGCCAACGGGATCCTTCCCGAGGACAGGATCATCGGCGTCGAAACCGGCGGCTGCCCGCACACGGCCATCCGTGAGGACACGTCGATGAACACAGCCGCCATCGAAGAGCTTAAGGCGCGGCACCCGGACCTGCAGATCATCTTCGTCGAATCCGGCGGCGACAACCTTTCCGCCACCTTCAGCCCCGAGCTGGTCGATTTCTCCATCTACATCATCGACGTGGCCCAAGGTGAAAAGATCCCCCGCAAGGCCGGCCAAGGCATGATCAAATCCGACCTTTTCATCATCAACAAAACCGACCTCGCCCCCCACGTCGGGGCTGACCTGTCCATCATGGAACGGGATTCCAAGGAATTCCGGGGAGACAAACCTTTCTGCTTCACCAACCTCAAGACCGACGAAGGGCTGGACGCCGTCCTGAACTGGATCCGCCGCGACGTCCTGATGCTCGATCTGACGCAGTGACGGAGACCCTCGCCGTTTTGCCGGGTCCGGCTACCTTGTCACCTCGTGGTCGCCTTGAACTCGGGATCAGTGTCCGCGGGGGGCGGTCCGTGGCTTCGCGGCAGTTCCATGAGGGGGCCCTGAGGGTGCTCAGGCCGCATTACCTGGACGAGTCAGGGCAGGTTTGTTATGTGATGGTGAATCCGGGTGGGGCCTATTTGGGGGCCGATCTGTTCCTGATTGATGTGGACGTCGAGGACGGGGCGGACCTGCTCCTGACCACGCAGTCGGCCACGAAGATATATCGGACTCCGGGCTCGTTTGCCGAGCAGCGGATGAACGTTCGGCTGGGGGAGCGGGCCCGGTTGGAGTTGGTTCCAGACCAGGTGATTGCGTACCGGGAGGCCAGCTATCGGCAGAGTTCCCGCTTTAGCCTGGACCCGACGTCGAGCCTTGTCATGGCAGAGGTCATCACGCCGGGTTGGTCGCCGGACGGCGCGTCGTTCAGGTACGAAGAGGTGCGGCTGCGCAACGAGATCCGGATTGAGACCGGCCGCGGCAGCGAATTGTTGGCCCTTGATAACCTGCTGATCCGGCCGCCATTGAACAAGGTGACGGGCATGGGGTTCATGGAGGGCTTCAGTCATCTTGGCTCCTTGGTGGTGGTTGATCCACGGGTGAGCCAGGGGCTTGCCGGTGAGCTACGTGAGCTGACACGGGATTTCGATGCCTATACGGGAGCATCTTTGACACGGTCCGTTGCCGGCACCGCCGGGCTGGTGTTGCGATCGTTGTCGAACAGCACGGAGGAGCTCAACAACTTGTTGGGTGCCTGTACAGGGCTTTTGCGTGGACGTTGGCATGGCCAGGCGCCTGTGAACTTAAGGAAGTACTGATGACTGCCCTGAACGGCCTGGCCGCCATATACCGGAACAGGGAGAAGCTCTCCCTGGGGACGCGGCTCTGGTTCACCTTCGGCGCGGTGGCCGCCTTGCACGTCGTCGCCGTCGTGCTCCTGCTGCTGGGGCTTGCCGGTGGCGGCCAGCCGCTGGCTTGGGGCCTTGTCATCACCGCCTACTTGGCGGGCATCAAGCACAGCTACGACTGGGACCACCTCGCTGCGATCGACAACTCCACACGCAAGTTCGTAGCGCAGCGGAAAGACCCGGTGAGTGTGGGTTTCGCGTTCAGCCTGGGGCACAGTTCGGTAGTGATCCTGGCCGGAGTGCTTGTGGTGGCCGGCGCCACGCTGATCGGCCAGTTCATGGAGGAAGGAACCACCGGGAACAGGGTGCTTGGCTTGATCGGCAGCGGGGTGTCCGGGCTGTTCCTGCTGGCCATGGGGTTGTTCAACGGATCGGCCTTCGTGCGGGCAACGCAGGTGTACCGCAGGGTGCAGGCCGGCGGTGAAGTACGCGCCGAAGACTTGGAAACGAAAGGCCTGGTTGCCAGGTTGCTCGCCAAACCGCTGTCCAGGGTTGAGCGGCCGCGGAACATCTATGTGATCGGGTTCCTCTTCGGTTTGGGATTCGACACCGCCACAACCATTGGGCTGCTGGTCATCACCACGACGGCGTCCCTCGCCGGAGTGTCAGCGCTCGCGTTGATGGCCCTCCCGCTCGCGTTCACCGCCGCCATGACGCTGTGCGATTCCGCCAATGGGGTGGCCATGATGAAGATGTACAAGTCGGCCATCCAGAACCCGCAGCGCAAGGTGGGTTTCAATGCCGTCATTACTGGCATCTCGGCGGTATCGGCGCTGTTCATCTCGGTCATCACCCTGGCCGGGTTCGCCGGCGAGGCGTTCGGTCTTGGCGACCCCATGACTACTTGGCTTGGCGGGATAGACCTGGGCGACGCGGGGCTGATTTTGGTGGGGCTCTTCATCGTGGTCTGGGCTGTGTGTGCTTGGCGGGGCAGGGCTGTACGTTAGGTCATTGGACTAGTGCATGGCCTTGCTAGCAAACATTATGCATTCGTCTATAACGAACTCTCTGGGACTTTCATAGGGTTGAAGAGATCTGCTTCACATCAGTGTTACCAGCAAGCCCCGAGCTACCAAGGATGAGATTCAAGGATGAAGAGCATCGCCCTCCTGCGCGAACGAGCCACCCGTGTCATGCCCACCGGCTCCCACTGCCCCGCATCGGGCCTGTGGAGCCCTGACTCGGACCCGGACGCTGTCCAACTCTTCGCCGAAGGCCACGTGCTGCCGGCCTACAACGGCGGCCCGACCCTTTGGCGTCGTCGGACCTCTGAAGGTTCGGCATGACCGGCACTAACCTGACCGGCACTAACCTGACCGGCACTAACCTGACCGGCACTGGCCTGAACCGACCCGCCGGCTACCGGCACGTACCTGTGGCAGAGTGGAGCGAGTTGGCCCCCGGCGATCCCGTCTGGGTCTACGACCTCGGATGGGGCGCGGGCGCGGGGCGCGTGGACGATGTCTCCCAGCACCAGGAGCTGCTGTGGGTCGTCATCGAGCCGACCGGCCGTCGACTCATTTGCGGAACAGACGACGTCGAGGTCTGGACCGCCTAATGACTCGCCGAGATGGCAGATAACACCAATGTCTGAGCGGATGATTGGTGTTAGATGCCATCTCGGCGTCAGTTAATCGGCCAGTACCAGGACGCTTGGGGATCCCGTTTCCATGCGGGCCACGGGGCCGCCCGGCAGACCCGTCCCGGCGTCCAGCGTGAAGGCAACGACGTCGTCCGAGCCTTCGTTGGCCACGTACAGCCAGCCTTCACGGACCAGGTGATGGCGGGGCCATTCGCCGCCGCACGGCACCTCACCGACGGGCTGGAGGGCGGCGCCGTCCCCGGATACCTGAAGCACGCAGATGCGGTTGGAGCCTCGGACTCCGACGTAGGCGAACCTGCCATCCGGCGATAACGCAATCTCTGCCCCGGCGTCGCCGTCGCTTGCTCCCTTGGCGCTGGCCGGAACCATGGCATTGAGTTCGTACGTGCCATCGGGCTGCATCCCCAGGGCGGCCACTTCCACCGAATACTCGGTGTCCACAAAAACGGTCCCGCTCTGGTGGCGGGCCATGTGCCGCGGCCCCGATCCCATCGGGAGGACAACCTGATGGTCCGGCACCAGGCCGGTTCCCGGCTCATACTTCCAAACCCGAACCAAGTCATGACCTAAGTCGGTGGTCATGACACGACCGTCCGGAAGCATGAGGCTCGAATGTGCGCGGCTCGGGCGGGGTTCTTCCGGTGACGCTGCCGTGTGAGGGTCGACGGCGGCCGTTGCGCTGGTGCGCGAGGTGATGGCGCCGTCGTGGTCCAGTTCGTAGAGGACTACCTGACCATCGCCCCAACACGTCGCTACGATGAATCGTCCGTGCGGATCCACGGCCACGTGGCAGGTAGCCTCACCCGCCGGCCAGGACTCGCCGAACGCCTCCAGCTCAGTCCTGCCTGTGCGGCGGTAGGCGCGCACCGTCCCGGCGTCTTCGGCCACGGCGTAAACCACCGGCAACGACGGGTGCACTGCCAGGAACGATGGCGAGTCGGCTGCAACAGCCAGCCCCATGTTGGTCAGTTGGCCGTTGTCGTCAACGGAAAGCGCGGCGATGCCCTTGCCTTTGGCGTTCCTGTCGGCAGTATAGGAGCCGGTCCAGATCAGTGTTTCCGTAGTCAAGTTCCCCATCCTTAATGGCCCTGTTCCTTAATGGCCCTGCACATCGGAGTCGACGCCCGCGTCAGGCCCGGCGTCGAGCGTTTGCAGTTTGGCGAGATCGTCCTTGTCCAACTCAATGTCGAACACATCCAGGTTCTCCCTCATCCGCTGCGGATTGGATGATTTGGGAATGGCGACGAGCCCCTGCTGCACATGCCAGCGGAGCACCACTTGGCCTGGCGTCTTGCCGTGCTTGGCGCCGATGGATTGCAGAACCGGGGCGTTCAGCAACTCGCTGCCCGCGCCGAGGGGGCTGTAGGACTCCGTGACGATCCCATGCCGTTCGTTGAAAGCACGGGCAGCGGGACGCGGGATGGAGGGGCTGACCTGAATTTGGTTGACCGCGGGCACCACCTCCGTTTCCCGGAACAAACGGTCCAAGTGGGCCGGTTTGAAGTTGGATACGCCGATGGAGCGGACCTTGCCGGATGCCTGGAGCTCCTGGAAGGTGTTCCAGGTGGAGACGAATTCATCGCGGCGCGGAAGAGGCCAGTGGATCAGGAGCAGATCCACATAATCCAGCCCAAGCCGCTCCAGGGATCCATCCAAGCCGGCGACGGCTTTGCCTGACCCTTGGAATTCCCCGTCCAGCTTGGTGGTGATGAAGAGTTCGCCGCGATCCACCCCGGAAGCCCGGATCCCTTCGCCAACGCCCTTTTCATTTCCGTACTTCACGGCCGTGTCGATGTGCCGGTAACCGTATGACACGGCCTCGACGACGGCGTCGGCAACCTGGGCGTCGTTGAGGGGCCACGTTCCCAGCCCGATTTGGGGAATCTTGAAGCCGTCGTTGAGCTCAATGAGTGGGGCAAGTGTCATGGGGCATGATCTCCTTTGGCTATATGGCGGACCGTGCTCACCAAGCGTAGTCCTCCGGGGCCGTGCGGTGGCCCGGGAATATCTCATCCAAGCGCTTCAGGGCGTCGGCGTCGAGCGTGACATCCAGCGCGCGTATGGCCGAGTCCAACTGCTCCTGGGTGCGGGGTCCAACAATCGGCGCGGTAACCGCTGGTTGGTGGAGGAGCCAAGCCAAGGCCACGTCTCCGGGCTTTTGACCGAGTTCGTCCGCGAAATCCTCGTATTGGCGGATCTGGTCCTCGTGCTTGCGGAGGGTCTCCAAAGCCCGGCCTTCGGTGCGTCGCACACCTTGCTCTTCCTTCTTCAACACGCCCCCAAGCAGACCGCCCTGCAACGGGGACCAGGGGATCAGGCCCAAACCGTACTGCTGGGCCGCGGGAATGACCTCCAGCTCCAGTTCGCGCCTGAAAAGGTTGTAGATGGACTGTTCGCTGACCAAGCCCGTGTAGTTGCGCCTGCGCGCTGCTTCCTGGGCTTGGGCGATGTGCCAACCGGCAAAATTGCTGCTGCCGGAATAAAGGATCTTGCCCTGCTGGACCGCTACCTCGATCGCCTGCCAAATTTCATCCCACGGGGTGTCACGGTCGATGTGGTGGAACTGGTAAATATCGATGTAGTCCGTCTGAAGCCGCTTCAGGCTTGCATCCAATGCCCGGCGAATGTTCAGTGCGGACAGCTTGGACTCGTTGGGCCTGCCCGTCATGGTGCCGTAGAGCTTGGTGGCCAGGACGGTCCGCTCGCGGCGCTCGCCGCCTTTGGCAAACCAGCGGCCGATGATTTCCTCAGTCCAACCACGGTGCCCGACGCCGCCGTAGACGTTGGCGGTGTCGAAGAAGTTGATGCCGGACTCCTGTGCAGAGTCCATGATGGAGTGTGCTGTTGCTTCCTCGGTCTGGGGGCCGAAGTTCATGGTGCCCAGGCAGAGTCTTGATACTTTGAGGCCGGACCGGCCCAGATGTGTGTACTGCATGTCCTTTGACTCCTTGATTTCGAGCGGGGGTCTAAAGCTGCGTGAAAGCCGCGACGGCGGGATCGGCGCCGATGCGGGTACCGGACTCCAGTGCGGTCACTGCCGCAAGTTCGGATTCGGTGAGGCTCAGGTCAGCGGCGCCAAAGTTTTCGCGCATGCGGGTGGAGTCCGCGGACTTGGGAATCACAATGGTTCCCTGCGCGAGGTGCCACGCCAAGATCACCTGGGCCGGTGTGGTGCCGTGGGTCTCTGCCACCAATGCCACTTGCTCGGCGTTCAGGTCCTGGCCCTGTCCCAGAGGGCTGTAAGCCTCCACGGCAATGCTGAGTCCACGGCACTTGTTGGCCAGATCGGCCTGCTGGAAGGTGGGGTGGAGCTCGATTTGGTTGACCGCAGGAACCACCTCGGTCTCACGCAGGAGCGTGTCAAGGTGTTCGGGGAGGAAGTTGGAGACCCCTATCGCCCGGATCTGCTTGTCCTGGTACAGCTTCTCCATTTCCTTCCAGGCCTGTGTGTACAGCCCTTGGGAGGGGACCGGCCAGTGGATCAAGTAGAGGTCGATGACGTCCAAGCCCAAAGCTTCGCGGCTGCGCTGGAACGCGTCATAGGCCTCGCCCTGTTCGCCGTTGCGCAGCTTTGTGGTGATGAAAAGTTCTTCGCGGGGGATCCCCGACGCGGCGATGGCGGCTCCCACGCCTGCTTCATTCCGGTAGGCGGCCGCGGTGTCGATGTGGCGGTACCCGGCGTCGAGCGCGTCTTCCACTACCTTCTGGGTTTCTTCCTCAGGTACTTGGAAGACGCCGAACCCCAGTTGCGGGATAGTGACGCCATTGTTCAAGGTCAGCTCCGGCATGACGATCTCCTTCGACGATGTGATTGGCTGGCTCTCCGACGCAGTTGGCTGGCACGGTTTTCGGGCATGTTTCCGGCATGCCCAGAAAGCGGTTTCGGAGGCTCTGCTATGAGCCTATGCAGTTTTGGCAGCTCAGTCAGTAACCCAGCCTGATCCTGTTTTTCCTAGGTTTCATAGACCTACCCACGATGATGGCCTTTCACACATTCGCGTCGCAGAATAGAACAATGGGTCAGAGCGCCGAGTTCGGTAAATTCCTTAAAGCCATGCGTGCGCGCCTCTCACCGGAGGACGCAGGAGCGCAGGATTCCAGCGGTTCGCGCCGCGTCCCCGGGCTGCGCCGGGAGGAGGTGGCACGCCTCTCGGGTGTGAGCACCGACTACTACACACGGCTGGAGCAGGGCAGGAATATCCACCCCTCCAAGGCGGTCCTCGACTCCGTCGCCCGCGCTTTGCGCCTGGATCCCAGGGAGCACGCGCACATGATGGACCTGATGGAACACTGTGCCAGTTCTGCAGGAAATCCCGGACCGGCACAGAAAGTCCGCCCTGCCCTGCGGCAGTTACTCGACGCCGTCGGAGACGTTCCAGCCATGGTGCTGGGAAGGCGTTCGGACATCTTGGCCGGGAACCGCTTGGCGTACCTTTTGTTCGCCGATTTCCCCGCATTGCCTGCCGCAGAGCGAAACCTGACGCGCTGGATCATCCTGGACCCCGCAGCGGGAAAGCTGTTCCGGGATTGGAAGACTGTGGCCGCCGATGCGGTCGGAGCGCTTCGCATGGATGTGGGCCGCCATCCGAACGACCCCCAAACCAACCAACTGGTCGGCGAACTCGCCGTGCAAAGTGAGCACTTCCGCCAGTGGTGGGCCGGCCATCGGGTTGCGGCGCGGCCCGCGGGCACCGTTCGGTTGCACCACCCCCTGGTGGGGGACATGGAACTGAACTTTGAGACGCTCAGTCTCCCGGACGACGCCGACCAGGCGCTTCGGGTGTATTCAGCGAAGGCGGGTTCGCCGTCGTCGGATGCTTTGATGCTGCTCAGCAGCTTTGGCGCGGTAGACGCAGCAGAGGCACTCGACTCAGTAGACACAGCGCCGCTGCCCACACCCGAACCCGCTCGCCGGGATGACAGTTAATGCCGATGTTCGTCTGAAACACCGGCATTAACTGTCATCTCGCGAGGTGGGATTAGCGTTCCAGACGGAATCCGAGCTTGATGGTGACCTGCCAGTCGGCGACTTTCCCGTCTTCGAGGTGTCCGCGGATTTCCTTGACTTCGAACCAGTCCAGGTTCCGCAGGGTCTGGGAGGCTGTCTCGATGCCGTTCCTCACGGCATCGTCCACGCCCTCAGTGGAGGTTCCTACGATTTCCGAAACGCTATATGTGTGGCCAGCCATGGTGCTCCTCATCATTAAATGCGGTTCTACGTCATTGGATCTTGTTATTCCGGCCGGGGCGGCCGTCCATGCAGACTAGCCCACGGATCACCGTGCGGCCATAGCTTGCATCGGCTCAGCTTTCCCGCCAGTCGTGGCTGGTGATGTGTGAACCCGCCTGCGGTCCCATCTGCAGCATTCCGCCGTCCACGGGCCACGAGGCGCCGTTGACATAGCTGGCCGCAGGCGAGGCAAGGAAGGCGACGACGGCGGCAATTTCGTTTGCGTGGCCGGGGCGTCCCAAGGGAACTCCTGGCCGTTCTTCCTTGGTGGGATCCTCGTCCGTCTGCCCCGTCATCGGGGTGGCAATCTCGCCGGGGGCCACATTATTGGCGGTGATTCCGTGCTCGGCGAGCTCCAGAGCCATGGTCTTGACCAAGCCGCCCAGGCCATGTTTCGAGGCATCGTAGGCAGAGGCTCCTACGCGAGGCTGGAACTCGTGGACACTCGTCACGGCGATGATGCGGCCACCGCGGCCGGCCTGCACCATCCGCTTGGCCGCAGCCTGCATTGCCACGAAGGCGCCATTGAGGTTGGTGTTGAGGGTGGTCATCCACGTTTCGTAGTCCAGGTCAAGGAATTTTGTGCCATCGCCGGTTCCGGAGTTGTTGACGAAGACGTCCACTCCGCCCAGTTCCTCCGCGAGCTGGTCCACTGTCGCCGCTGTTTCGGACGGCTTGGTGGTGTCCAATTGCTTCACCACGGCCTTGCGTCCCAGGCTGCGGATCTCTTCCGCCGTCGCCTCCGCTCCCTGCTCATCAGAGTGCCAGGTGACGCCAACGTCCATGCCAGCCTGCGCCAACGCCACAGCTGTGGCCCGGCCGATGCCCGAATCCGATCCCGTCACTATGGCGGTTCGCGGGTCAAATGCTTGCTCTGCCATGATCTTGCCTTTCGGTCGTGTGATCGTTCCGATGATTTATCCCTACCCGGCCGCGCGTCGTCGTAAACACTCCTGCGGCATCGCTTCCGTGCCGGGCCGCTGATGGCGTGTAGATTCGTGGGGCAGCACCCAGTGAATCTGAGACCCAGGAGAACACATGACAGAAGTTATCGTCGTCGGCGTTGACAACAGCGAAACGGCCAAACGTGCAGCAATGGCGGCGGCGAAGCTCGCCACAGCCACCGGAGCCGAGCTCCACGTGATCAGCGGCTTTTCCGACGACCGCATCGAGGAATTCGGCAGTGGCAGCGACCGCATCATTGTGTCCTCGGCCGATTCCGCGGAATACGTGGCCCGTCAGGTATCCGAGGCGCTCGATGTTCCCAAGGGCAAGGTCAAGTACTCCGCCGCCCGTGGTAATCCGGCCAATGCCCTGATCAGCTATGCCGAGGCCACCGATGCTTCGGTGATCGTCGTCGGCAACAAGCGGATGAAGGGGCTGGGCCGGGTACTGGGCAGCATCGCCAACAGCGTGGCTCACGGCGCCCCCTGCAACGTGTACATCGTCAACACCGAGGTTGACGCGTAGCCTGCTCCACCACGTAGAGCCCATCCAAGTAGGCTGCTGCTACTTGGATGGGCTAACAGGTTTGGATGGCTAACGGGGGGTCTTCCTGGATGCAAGCGCCTTCACCGCCAGGACCGCCCCGGCACCTACCGCCAGCCACGGACCGGCGACAATGATCGGGTCCAGCCACTGATGCTTGGTGTCAGCCCGCTTCTGTCCACGCCGTGAGCTCATGCCTCCGCTCTTGAATTCGCTGAGGACCCCTGTCTCCGTAATGGGATTGTCCGGATGCCGCGTTCCCAAGGACAGCAGATGGCTCTCCCACGCGTTGACACGGTCAGCGGCCAACAAGATCAGCCAGTGCGCTGCCCGGCCCTCGCTGTATTTGTAGGCATACTTCCGCATGACACCGGACAGGCCCGACGGCGGGGCTGAAGTTCCGAAAACGGGCGTCAGGAACCTGTGTTCAATGGAGCGTTCCCGAGGCGATTTCTCCTCCTGGCGCTCCGGGAAGTCCCAGTGCGCGCCGGTCTTGATGCCAGGTTGCTCGCGGGGAAACGAGGGCCTGTCCTTGGGATCCAGGTCTGCGCCCCACCCGGGAATCCTTGCCCGTAGCTCCTCCGCTGTTTCCCTGGGCTGCGGCTTTTCTGCCGTGTAGGGCATCTTGTTGCTTCCGTTCTCTTGCATGGTCAGCTCGCAGACGGTGTGATGATCGGCTTGATGCAGTTATCCAACTTCGCGGAGAAGATGTGGTAGCCCTCGGCGATGTGCTCCAACGGGATCCGGTGGGTGATGATGTCGCTCGGTTTCAGGTAACCGTTCTGGATGTGTTCGAACAACCGGGGCCACTGCCTTTTCACCGGGCACTGGTTCATCCTTAGCGTCAGTCCTTTGTTCATGGCGTCGCCAAACTTCACGGCGCTGAACATCGGGCCATAGGCGCCCATCACGGAAACAGTTCCACCCTTCCGTACCGAATCGATGGCCCAGTTGAGGGCTACGGGGGAGCCGCCCTGAAGCTTGAGCTTGGCCGCGGTAATGTGCTGGGTGAGGTTTCCGTCAGCTTCGGCCCCTACGGCGTCGATCACTACGTCCGCGCCCAGGTGGTCCGTGGCTTTCTTCATCTCCACCACTATGTCGTCGTGTTCCGCGAAGTTGTACGTTTCCGCGTGCGCGAACTCCCGGGCCTTGGCCAGCCGATACTCGAGGTGGTCGATCACGATCACCCGCCCAGCGCCCATCAGCCAGGATGATTTCGCCGCATACAGGCCAACAGGGCCGGCTCCGAACACCACCACCGTGTCACCTTCGTGGATGTCGCCTAGCTGAGCCCCGAAGTACCCGGTAGGGAGGGCATCGGTGAGCATCACCGCGTCCTCCTCGTCCATCCAGTGGGGGATTTTCACGGGCCCGACGTCGGCGAACGGCACCCGCACGAACTCCGCCTGGCCGCCGTCGTAACCACCGCAGGTGTGGGAGTAACCGTAGATGCCACCCACCGCCGTCGCGTTCGGGTTGACGTTATGGCAGTTCGAATACAGGCCTCGTGCGCAGAAGTAGCAGGAACCGCAGAAAATGTTGAACGGCACCATCACGCGATCGCCCACCTGCAGGTTCTCCACCGATGGCCCTACCTCGTGAACCACACCAACGAACTCATGGCCAAACGTCATGCCCACCCGCGTGTCTGGCATCATGCCGTGGTACAGGTGAAGATCGGAGCCGCAGATTGCCGCGCTGGTCACGCGCACAATGGCGTCGTTGGGATGTTCTATGGGTGGGATGTCTTTTTCTTCGACCCGAATCTTGTAGGGGCCCCGGTACACCATCGCTCGCATTTTGCCGCCTCGTTAGCTCGCTATCGATACCGTCAAGAACGCTAAGCTGTCTAGCCCCTCCGAGTGGCAGCAGGGTCCAGCACATACGTCTTCAAGTCATCCAAGGTCTGCTGCATGTGCCCGTCCATCGCGAGCCGGGCCTCGTTGGAGTTCCGCGATTCCAGCGCAGCGGCGATGTTTCGATGATGGCTGATTGCGTGTTCCTGGATCTCGGCAAAGGCGGACGTCTCAGCCCGGCGGGCCTCCAGGACGCGGTGCAAGGGTTCGAACAGGACGGCCACGAAAACGTTCCCGGATGCGTGCAGTATGACGTCATGGAAGGCGAGGTCGGCTTTGACGAAGGCGTCGAGATCATTGCTTTCGTGGGCCCCCCGCATCTTCTCCAGGTGCCCTTGAAGGTCACTGAGCTCCTGGCCTGAGATGCGTTCGGCGGCCAGTTCACAGGCGCCGGTTTCAAGCATGCGGCGCAGCTCGATCAGCTGGACGGCCGCGACGGCGTCGTTGGTTCCTTCGGACGCAGCCCGCAGGACGGCTTCGAGCGAGCCCCACTGGTTGAGCGGGGTTACGAAGGTGCCGCGCCCCCGCTCTACGCTCAGAATCCGCTGGGCTTCGAGGGTTTTCATGGCCTCCCGGACGGTCATACGGCTCACCTCATGCTTGGCACTGAGCTCAAGTTCGCCGGGGACCACACTTCCGGGCGGAAACTCGCCCGCGATGATCCGGTCCAGTAGCTCATCAGCTACTACGCCGACAAGCGACTTGCGTGCCATGTGTCCCCGTTTCCTCAACTCCAGCCCGCGCCCGAGTCCTCCTATGGCCGCAGGGATGTCAGACATCTTACGCTGGTGGAGGCCCGCTGGATCTCCAGAACCCGCCTAACGCCTCGGCGCATTCGCGGGGCCGTTCCCAGTGCACGCTGTGCCCAGCCTCGGGAACCACCGTCAGCTGCCGCCCCGGTTTAGCCTGGACACCCGGTTTAGCCTGGACAAAGGCCTCCATTTGGTCCATGGACCGCACCCGGTCACCCGATCCCGCGATCACCAGCAAGGGCGCGTGAACACGCCCGGGCACTGAAGGTTCGACGCCGGTCATCGCCGCGGTGGCGCTGGCGGACAGTACGGGGAAGGGCACATCAAAGCCACTGCTGAGCAACTCCCTGGCATCCTCCGGCAGGAGGGGCCCGAACCAGGAATCCATGAGTTTGGCCTTGGTCCCGGCGTCGAGGAACCCCTGCTCCACTTGCGAGAGCAGGAGGCGCTTAAAGGCATCGTTCGGCGGAGCCGGAACCATGCCCACCAGCGTCACCGTGGCCACCAGGTCCGGTCGGTCCGCTGCCAAGGTCAGGGAAACGCTGCCTCCCATCGAGTGGCCCACGAGGTGTACCGGCGCCTCGGTCCGGGTCGCGATGGCTGCGGCCACAGAAGCAGCCGCGGATTCCAGCGTCCATTCGCGGCCGGGTGGCCACAACTCGCCGGGAGGGTAGCCCGGAAGGTCAAGAATCCAGACTGGCCAACCGGCGTCGAGCAATGTGGAGGCCAGCGGTTCCCAGTAGACCGAGCCGGACGCCCACCCGTGAATCAGTACGGCGGGCGCGGCGTCGGCTGCGGGCCTGGTGGGTTCGCGGACATCCACGAACGGAAGGGGGACCGAAGAGCCAGCCATGCGTCCAGCCTAGCGACACGTTGCGCCCCGAAGGCCCCTGTGCCAGACTAAAACAGCAAATGTCTGACATCTTACATTCCACCATCGCCGCGCATCCCCACGGAGTGACACATGATCCTTGAAGCTGAGATTTTGGCCGGTTTCCCGCCCGAGATCCGGATTCCCGCGCAGCTGGTTGCCGACGCCGTCGCGGCATCGTCCGCAACCAGCCCCCGAGTCCTGGTAGTCCTCGACGACGACCCCACTGGAACGCAGTCCGTCGCCGACCTCCCCGTGCTCACCCGTTGGGACGAAGCAGACTTCACCTGGGCCTTCGCGCACATCCGTGAGAACCTGACCACGCCCGCCGTGTATGTCCTCACGAACACCAGGAGCCTGGACCCCGAAGAGGCCGCAAGCCGTAACCAGGAGATCGTTCGCAATGCCCTTGCCGCTGCCGCAACGGCCGGGCTGGTGCTGGGCTTCATCAGCCGCAGCGACTCGACCCTGCGTGGGCACTACCCGCTGGAACCGGACGTCATCGCGGCCACCATCGCCGCCGAAACCGGTGAAACCACTGACGGGGTGGTGATCGTTCCGGCATTTCCCGACGCCGGCCGGGTCACCATCGGGGGTGTGCACTACATGCGGGGCTCCGGAGAAGACTCTGGCACCCTCACCCCCGTTGCCGAGACTGAATTCGCCAAAGATGCATCCTTCGGGTTCGCCAACTCCGAGTTGGCCAAGTACGTGGAAGAGAAGTCGCAAGGCCGCTTCCCTGCGAACCGCGTGATTGTCTTGGACCTGGACATTATCCGCGCCGGCGCCGCTGCCAACGATCCCGCAATCTCCGCCAACGCCATTGCCGATGTCCTCGAACGGGCCACCAACTCCACCCCGATAGTGGCCGACATTGTCACCGAAAACGACTTCCGCGCCCTGGCCCTGGGTCTTGAGGAGGCGGAACGCCGCGGCAAGAAACTCCTCTACCGCGTGGGTCCACCATTCGTGCGTGGCCGCATCGGCCAGGAAATCCGCGCCGCACTGACCTCCAACGAAGCCTACGCAGGCAACTCTCCTTCAACAGCTGGGGGCCTGATCGTCGTCGGCTCCCACGTCGGCGTGACCACCCGCCAACTGAACCATCTCACCGCCGAACACCGCTCGGCGCGGACCGTCGAGATCGACGTTGAACAACTGCTTGGCGAAGAAGCCGACGCCTATGTCGCAATAGTGGTATCCGACGTCGTCGACGCCCTCCATCAGGGCGATGTCATTGTCCACACCAGCCGCTTGCTCATCAAAACAGACGACGCCGCGGCGAGCCTGAAGATCGCCCGCACTGTCTCGGCCGCCGTCGTCGCTGTTGTGAACCGCACGCTAAAGGCGTTCCCGCCACGGTTCGTCATTGCAAAGGGCGGCATCACGTCCTCCGACGTTGCAGCACACGGGCTGGAGATCCGCCATGCGGTGGTCCGCGGTCCCATGCTCCCCGGCATCGTGTCCCTCTGGGAGCCGGTGGACGGTCCCGCGAAGGGCATCCCGTTCATCGTCTTTGCCGGCAACGTGGGCAACGACCAATCCCTGACCGACGTAACGCGCAAACTCAGCAACACCTTCTGACCGCCACGTTTCAATGGAGAACATGATGACCAGCAACAACTTCACCGTCGCCGTCCTGGGCCTCGGCGCCATGGGCCTACCGATGGCGACTCGCCTCGCAACCGAATTAACGGTCCACGGCTTCGACATCGCCGACGCCCGGCTGGAGCTCGCCGCAAAGGCCGGCATCAAGACTTTCGGCTCTGCCCGCGAAGCATGCGACGGCGCCGACGCCCTCCTCCTTGCCGTGCGCAACGGCGACCAGCTCAACGAGGTCCTCTTCGGTGAGGACGGCGTGGCCTCGGTCCTGAAGCCGGGCGCCGTCGTCATTCTTGGCAGCACCGTAGGCACCGAAGCCATCCCCGCCACGGTGGCGCAGCTTTCCCGGTACGGCGTGGCGCTGGTGGACGCTCCGCTTTCTGGCGGCCCGAAGCGCGCCGGGGAAGGCGACCTGCTGATCGTGGTCGGGGCTGCGCCTGAAGCACTCGAAAAAGCCCGGCCCGTGCTCGAACTGCTGGCGTCCACCCTGAGCGTCGTGGGCGACAAGCCGGGCGACGGCCAGGCCCTCAAGACCGTCAACCAGTTGCTGTGTGGCGTCCATATCGCAGCCGCCGCTGAAGCGATGGCCCTCGCCGACGCCCTCGGCCTCGACCAAGCCAACACCCTCGCCGCACTCGAAGCCGGAGCTGCCGGGTCCTTCATGCTCTCCAACCGCAGCCCCCGGATGCTTGAGGCCTATAACGACGACGGCGCAGAGGTCCTCAGCCGCCTGGACATCTTCGTCAAGGACATGGGCATCGTGGGCAAAGCCACCCGCTCCGCCGGCTTGGCCACCCCTGTGGCGGCTGCTGCTGAACAGCTCTACCTTCTGGGTCAGGCCCAGGGCCTTGCCGCCGCAGACGACTCAGCCGTTATCAAGGTCCTTGCGCCGACCAAGCGGAATCCGGAGGCTAGGATCAAGCCATGACCCTGGCCTCCCTGGTATTCGCCTTCATCGCTGCCGTGCTCCACGTGTACATCTTCACCATGGAATCCATCACGTGGACCAGGCCGGCCACGTGGAAGCGGTTCAGCCTCACCTCGCAGGCCGACGCCGAGACCACGAAGTCGCTCGCCTATAACCAGGGCTTCTATAACCTATTCCTGGCCGTCGGCGCGCTGATCGGCATCGTTGCCGTGGCCATGGGCGCTCCGCAGGTCGGTTGGACGCTCATCTTCGCCAGTTGCGGATCGATGCTGCTTGCCGCGCTGGTCCTCGCGGCCAGCGGCAAAAAGTACCTCCGGGCGGCGGCCATCCAAGGCACGACGCCGGCGCTCGCCGTCGTGCTCGGCGTGCTTGCTGTGGCCCTGGGTAGCTAAGGCCACGGGGCTGGCTTGCTGGCCCAAGTACCACTGCGGGAGCAGAATGGAGGCAACACGCACGGGCGTGCTTCATAGGGAGAGTCATGGAGAGGAACGGGCACCCGGCCGCCGAGCAGCGGACTGCGCAGGGCGAGCCGGCACCGCAGAGGGAGCCGGCCATCGATCTTGTCCGGTTTACTTGCCTACTCTTGGTGGTGGCTGCCCATTGCCTGATGGTCAACCCCGTCCTGCATAGGGACGGAACAGTGACAACCCGGAACACGTTGATGGACCAGAGCTGGTTCGACCCCGTGGGGTGGGTGTTCATGATCGTGCCGCTGTTCTTCGTGCTGGGCGGCGAAACCGGGCTCCAATCATGGCGGCGCCTGCGAGCCCGCGGCGGTAACGGATTCGACTTCGCCCAAATCCGGCTCCTACGCCTGGTCCGCCCGGCCATGGCCCTCCTCGCCATGATGTGGGGAGGCCTCTGGGCGGCGTTGCTGCTGGGTGTGGACCCCAGGGTCATCCAGCTGATGACCACCGGCGCCGCGATGCCGCTCTGGTTCTTGGCGGCGTACCTCACCGCCCAACTCAGCATCCCGGTCATGTCCCGGTTGCACAGCCGTGCGCCGATGCTGACTTTGGCCGTCTTGGTGGTGCTCATCATCACGGTCGATTCGCTGCGTGGCGCCCTTCCGATTTTGGCATTTATCAACATGATCTTCGTCTGGTGTGCGGTACAGCAGCTGGGGTTCCTCCGGGCCGACGGGTTTTTCGACAACCGCGGCCGCACGTGGTTGGTTGGCGCGATCGCATCAAGCAACGTCCTCTTGGGCCTCGTCACGGGGGTGGGCGTCTACCCTGGGAACATGGTGGTGGACCTCAATCCTCCTAACCTGTGCCTACTCCTGCTGGCTATCTCACAGACCGCGTCCCTCCAGCTCCTCCGGAATGGAATCGATGCCGTGGCGAACATTCGCTGGGTCCAGATGGTCATCGCTGTGGCTGGTAGGCGTTCCATGACGGTCTACCTTTGGCACCTTCCGGTCTTGGTGGCACTATCCGGGCTGCTGTTGCTCACGGATATTTCCCTGCCTCCGGACGACGCCGCCGAATGGTGGTGGGCCCGGATCCCGGTCTTCTTCGCAGTCATTGCTGCCTTGTTGCCCGTCGTCTGGATTTTCGGGCGTTTGGAGAACCGTCCGACGGCGGCCAGCCACGCGCGCGGCCCGTCGCATGTCGCTGTGGTGACGGCCGCCGTCGTGGTTTTTGTCCCTGTGGCGGACGCAGCTTTCAATGGCCTGACGCTGGCGTTGCTGGGCGGGGGAGCGGCGTGTTTCGCCCTCGCGGTGCTGCTTTTGGGCAGGGTCCCAACCCCTGTGCTGCCTCCCTTGGAAGAAATCGTTCCGGAGCCGTCAACGGAAATTCGGGCCACGTTGCCAGAGCCGGGTTTACGTGCCAACCTCGAGTCATGAGCGAGTACACGGATTCCCTGGCAGAGTCGTTCCCGGCGGGGGTTACCACCACACGCAACGACAAATTCCACCGCTACGAGCTTCACGTCGGTGGCGAGCTGGCAGTGATTTCACAGTTCCTCGACCGGCCTGGCCACATCGACTTCACACATACCGAGACGAAGCCCGGGTTCACGGGCCAAGGCCTGGCGAAGGTGCTCGCCCACTTCGCACTCGATGACGTCGTGGCGTCGGGCAAACGGATCATTCCGCATTGCCCGTACATAGCGGCCTACTTGAAGAAGCACGAAGGATACGGACAGGATGTCGACTGGCCTTTGGAAAAGCCCGTGGGCGAGCCGGATAACGACTGACCGCGGCTGCTAGGAGTAGAGTCGCACCCGAGCTTCGCATTCCTCGCTAACTTCCTGCCCCTCACCCGTGGTGGCCCTGACTGCCACTCCGCTCACCAAGTCCGCCCCGCGGCGAACGTCTTGTGAGGTAATGCAATAGCTGAACCTTTGGGAGCACATGTCGCCCGCTTCCAGGGTGCCCAACAGATGCGGCGAGCAGGGCAGTGCCTCGAGATTGCCGCTGTTGGCGCGGGCTTTGTTCCGCGACTTTCCCAGCCGAAAGTAGGGAATCAGGGTGATCCCCCGCAAGGGTGTTCCGCCGTCGTTCATGACATCCGCGGTGAAGGTGACAACTTGGTCTGCAGAGGCATCAAACACGTCCGGGGTGTGGATGACTGTCAGTCCTGGCACAAAGGCGACTGCGTTGCTGCTCCCGCAATTGGGGCCGCTGATGACGTGGAGTCCCGTGGTGAGCTCTCCCAGCCTGGACAACCAGAGCCGGACCGTATCCAAGGGAACGCCCAGGTGTTCGGCTACTTCATAGGGGCCGACCCCTTCGGCCACCGCCGCCAGGAACTCCGTACGGACGGAGCTCATAACGCTGGAATTCGGCATGCGAAAGCCCCCTGATCGCTTGCCTCCTGCGTGCCCTTTGTCAGGTTCACCGTATCCGTCGGCGAAAGAACCGGCAACTGACACGGTACGGTCCAGGTCGGGCCACGGTCCGGGTCCGATGCTGGGACTGGTAGTCATCAATTAGGAGTGCTGGAGGGTCCTTCGACTTCCATAATGCCCATATGGCCAGGCCTCGGTCGCGGTGCGCGGCGTCGGGGCAGGAGAGGCGGGAGGGCGGTGGACGCCCGGTATGGCAATCCGTTCCTCGTGGCTCCGAATGGCCAGTCCTTCCGTGAGCCACTGAGGGAAACAATGGCGTCATGCTCGTCGGTAATGACCTGCCCACGGCACGTAGCCCGCACCTGCATGGCGCTGATTACGCTGCCTCCGTGGAGGTGATCTGAATCGGTCACCAAGTAGGAGAAGCTCCGCATCACGGATTGGCCGGGACCCAGCAGCGCAATCTTGAGATCGCGTTCCACCGGTTGGGATGTGTACTCAAGCATCTCCATCCCCTCATTGGTGAAGGAACGGGGTATCAGGCGGACGTCCTTGAGGTGGCTCCGGGAGTCGTTGGTAATCCACGCCGTGAAAATGACGACGTCTCCCGGTATCGCCACAGGCCTGTCCGCTCCATAAACCAGGGCAATATGCCCTGCGTTCTTCTTCTTGGCCAGCGCGGCCGAGCGGTGTGCGGGCAGGGTACGCACTATTGCGGTTTGTTGCTGTCTGGCGTCGTTGTGGATGGCTCGCATCAGCTTGAGGAACGGGCGACGTCGAGCATCCATGGAAGCACGGGGAGATCCGGCGGCGTCGCCGATGTTACCGGTGTCAGGGGTCATGCCCTAGGAGTGCGGCAAGCGTCGGAATCGTGACGAAAAATAGTTAGGTTCTCTACAGGTACTTCGGCACCGATTCAAGTCACACAGGTTGTGATGTCACACTACTGTTTATGGATCAACTATTTGCGGTCGGAGCCGATGGGGCGTCTCCGGACTTGGCCAAGGCCAAGGACGACGATCCCCATATCATCGCCTTGGTCCGCCAAGGCGTTACCGATGCCTTTAACGTGCTCTACGAGCGCCACTTGAAGGTGGCCCAGTATGTTGCCCGAGCGCAGACGGACAACCCCAGCGACGCCGATGATGTTGTGGCGGAGTCCTTCGCCGCGATCTTCCAACTGCTGCGGGAAGGTAAAGGGCCCAACGAGTTCTTCCGCTCCTACCTCCTCACGGTGGTCCGCCGGACAGCCCACGATCGGAACCGTAAGGCCAGGAGGATGGCGACCGCAGCCGATGATGCGATCCTCGATACCGCCGTGACCGATTCGGATCCCGTGCTAAGTGATCTTGAGTCGACCATCATGGCCAAAGCATTCAAATCGCTGCCTGAACGCTGGCAGGCAGTCCTTTGGCACGTTGACATTGAAGGCCTGAAACCTGCGGCCGCGGCCCCCTTGGTGGGCCTCACCCCCAACGGTGTCTCATCCCTGGCCATCCGGGCGAGGGAGGGCCTCCGCCAAGCCTACCTGCAACAGCACATCAGCCAAACGGTGGATGCAGCCTGCGGAGAATTCGCCAGCCAACTGGGTCGCTATGCCCGCAACGCACTGAAGCGAACCTCCCAAGAAAAGGTCAGTGCGCACCTTGAGACGTGCGCTAAATGCACCGCGCTGCTCATTGAGCTCAACGACGTTCAGGGTGGAATGCGGGCAGTCCTGATTCCGCTGATCACCGGGATCGCATTCACTCCAGGCGTTGCGGCGTCTCTGGCATCTGCTGCGACGGCGATGGGGCCGTCCTCAGGAGCGGGGAGCACGGCGGTGCCCGCCCAGGCTCAACGGCCCGGAGGCCTGGGCCGGCTGGTGAGGTTGGCGGCGGCTATTGCGTTGGGGGTCGTTGCGTTGGTGGCGGTTCTCGTCTGGTTTGCCCAAGCGAGTTCGACCACGCATGCTCCCGTAGCCACCGACGAAGCCAGCAAAGCCCCTGCCCGGCCAACTGCCGGTAACCCGTCGCCCATTGCCACGGCCAACGCCGGGCCCACCGTCACGCCCAGTGTCCCCATTTCGTCGCCGAGTTCGACGCCGGAACCGGGCTCCGCGCCGTCGTCGCCCGCTGCTGCGGTGCAGGCTGGGGAGCCTGCAGTGTCTGGGCCGCAAGCGACTGTCGTTGTGGTCCCCAGCGTGGGGCTGCCTCCGCGGAGTTCCACGGTGGTGGACTCCGGCCTGGTGTCCGCAACGACTGCGCCCCAGGCGGTTGCCGCGGCGTCAACCGAAACTGTTGATGCAACGTTCGCTTCTTCGATTGGCCCATCGGCGGCTGAGCGGCAGCTACAGGTGCAATTTAGTTTGCAGGGTAATGGAACGCCGACCGCCGCCGAAGTGGTCTTCACCTTGCCGGACCAAGCTGGCTTCGTTCAAGGAAGGACGCGGGCACCCTCCGGGTGGACCTGTGCCGACACGGGCTCTGCCGGCAAACAGATTCGGTGTTCCACCGATGCCATGGATCCTCAACAGCTTGCGTTCGCGCTCGAGGTTTCTTTGCCGGCTGGCAGCGGCAGCGGAACCCTGAACTACCAATTCGGTGGTCAAGGGATCGTCCCAACCACGTTCTCCAACACCTTCAACTAAAACTTAAAAACTTTTTTCGATTTTCGCGTCACGATTTACGTAGTCCCGCCACTGTGTCTTTGGGCTCCTGTTGTTTGGATGCCCTGGCCGACCGCGGAGTGTGCTTCGGCCGTGACAATATCGGTTGAGCCAGTCCTACGGAGAAGTACGAGAATCATGAAGCCCACACGCCCACCGAGGATGCTGGCGACCCTCGTAGCCGCAGCGGCCATCTCCTTGGGAGCGGGCGGCGCACTGTCAGTGCCCGCCCAAGCGACGGTTCCCGCCCAAACATCGGTTCCCGCCCAAGCGAGGGCGCTGGTCCCCACCACGGCGCCCGGCACACCCGGTGCCACCCAGCCTGGAGCGGTCATCTACTCCGAGGACTTCTCCAACCAGGACGCAAGTGGCGGCGCCATCAGCATCCTCGATTACGTTGGAGGGCCGGCCGCCGCAGGTGAAACGTACAGCGCCGATCTGCCCTACACCCCGGCCGGAGGCCAGTGCGACGGCTGGATCCTGAATTCCTCCAGCCCGCTGCCAACCTCGGATGCAGGTTGCGCCCACAACCAGCCCAATGGATGGAACCAAGTCCGCGACATGGCCATGAAACTGGGCCTTGCGCAGGGACAAACGCCAGCACAGGCGGCAAAGAACCAGGTTTTGTCGGAATACACCAACAGCATGTCGGGAGCAATCACGGCCGGAAGTGAACTCCGCAGTGGAAGCACGGGAATACCTGCCATCGCCGGCCACTACTACGCGGTCTCGGGCTACTTTGCCCAAGTCAACTGCCAGGCGACGCACGCCAGGGAGACCTTCAGCCTCCTCGTCAACGGCTCACCGGTGGTGCTCGGTGCGCGACTCGACCCCTGCGGGGCCAACACAACCCAAGGCGGCAGCACTGAAACCACCAAGCTGGAGTCCGCTGCCTACCGGATCCCCTCCGGCCCGGCGATTTCCCTTGGCCTGGACATCAGGAATGAGGCCAGCAGCGGGGTCGGTAACGACGTCGCCGTCGACCTTCCGCAAATCGTAGACGTCACGCCGCAGCTGGATACAGCGTTCGCGCCGGCGTTGATTGCTCCGCACGGAACTTCCACGTTGACGCTGACCGTCACGAACACTGATGACCTCAAGGCCAAGCCGGACTGGTCCATTACCGATAACCTCCCGGCCGGACTGGCTGTTGCGGCGGTCCCGAATATTGGCGGTACCTGCGCCCAAGATCCAGGTACCAACCCGTATTCGGCCAATGCGGCCGCGGGGAGCAACTCCGTGACTGTTTCGGGGGGTGGCCTGGCCCAGGGTGTTTCCTCATGCACGGTGACGGTGGATGTCACGGCGCAAGGGGAGGGGACATACACCAACCGGGTCGCCAACGTTGTGACTAATTTGAACCCGCCGGCTAATGCCGCCCTCGTGGTACGTGCGCCCAGGATCGCGCTCAGCGGTGCGTTCGCCACGCCTCGGCTGAACGATGCGGACCAATTCACCATGGAGATCCACAGCGGTTCGCCCGATGGCCCAATCGCGAACGACCCCACCGCTTCCTCGACCACCGGTTCGGGCTCCCTGGTGGCCGCGGGCACTGGCGATACCGGCCGCTCCATTGCGGACTCCGGAACCACGTACTATCTGAGCGAGTCCGGCGGCGATCTTTCCGACTACGCGAGGTCCATCACCTGTGCCGACGCCAATGGTTTGCAGCCGGGCCTGCCTGCGGGTGCCTCCCTGTCCGGCTCCCTGTCCGGCTCCGTGGCCGTGAGGCCTGTGGCAGGATCGGACATCAGCTGCGTGGTGACCAACACCGCACTCGCGTCACCGGGCCTTACTTTCGCAAAGTCGGCCGACGTCGGCAGCCTTCATTCGCCACCGCTCGCCGGTGACCGGATCACGTACGCGTTCACGGCGAAGAACACCGGCAATGTCACGCTGCTGAATGTGGCCGTCGAGTATCCGATGCCCGGCCTCCCGGCCTTGGCCTACGCTTGGCCGGGAACCCCGGGCAAGCTGCTCCCCGGCCAGGCTGTCACTGCGACAGCAACGTACCGCATCACCCAATCGGACATCGACGCCGGACACGTCGCCAACAGCAGCACGGCCAGCGCAACGCCCGTCGTAGGACCCGGGTTGCCTGCTGCTTCAAGTTCCACCGACACTCCGTTGGTTGGTGCACCGGCCATGTCATTTTCCACGGTGGCAGATGTCTCGGGAATGCATTCGCCGTCGGTTGTGGGTGACCCGATCACGTACAACGTCACAGCGAAGAACACGGGAAATGTCACTCTGAGGAACATCTCCATCGTGGACCCGTTGCCTGGTCTCGCGGCCCTAAGCTACGCCTGGCCAGGTGCCTTGGGGGAGCTGCTGCCAGGACAAACCGTCACCGCCACGGTCAAGTATGAAGTTAAGCAATCGGACATCGACGCCGGGCACTTGCTGAACAGTGTGACGGTGGGCGGCACTCCTCCCTCCGGGGTTCCCCTGGCGCCTCCTCCCGTCGCGGTGGACACTGCGTTGACGCCAAACGTCGGCCTGCAGTTTGCCAAGGCTGCCGATGTTTCACGGGTCGGCGATCCAGCACGCAGCGGGGATGTCATTACCTACACGTTCACTGCCCGGAACATAGGCGCTGTCAGCCTGCGTGCAGTGGCAATCAACGATGCGCTGCCTGGGCTTTCGGGCTTGGCGTACAAATGGCCGGCTGCTGCCGGCACCTTGCTCCCGGGCCAAACAATGACGGCCACTGCGACTTACGTGATCAACGGAGCTGATGTGATCGCCGGCGCTGTTCGCAACACAGCCACGGCCAGTGGCACACCTCCCGCTGGCCCAAGGACCACTACACCCCGAGCCAGCGTGGTTGTCACCTTCCCCTCACTTTCACGCTCGGATTCCGGTGGTGGAGGCAACGGGAGTGCACCTTGGGGATCTCCGGGCACCGGAGCGGGAACCGGTGGGGTTGGAACCGTCAGCTGGGGAGTGCCGGGGGTCGGGGTGGCTGGCTCGGGAACAAGCGGATCGGGAACGGGCGGTTCCGGAGTCGGCGCGTCGGCAGGGCAGGGGATGTCCAGCAGCGGCGCCCAAGCCTACGGCTTTTTGGCCTCGACCGGCGTCGCGCTCACGGCGATACCCGTTGCGCTGGTTGCGATCGGTGCAGGCATGTTCCTTCTCCTAATGCAGCGTCGGAGAACCCAGCGCCAAATAGCCAGCGCCGAACAAGCAGCGCCAGACAATTCAGGAGCGTGAGGCGCGTAGTCTGGGCGGATGACGACTCGAGCCAATGAACTCACTGCCTTGGTCACTGGTGCCAGCGCCGGCCTGGGCGCCGAATTTGCCCGTCAACTGGCCGAAGCGGGGCATCATCTGGTGCTGGTAGCCCGTGACGAGCAGCGCCTTGCGGCTAAAGCGGAGGAGCTTGAACGTGACTTCAGCATCTCAGTGGAGATCCTCCGCGCAGACTTGACTACCGACGTCGGGGTTTCAGCTGTTGCAGACCGCTTGCGGGACGCTGGACGTCCTGTGGATGTGTTGGTCAACAACGCGGGGATCGGGCTGTTGAAGTCCTTCGAGCTCAACAGCGTGGATGAGGAGAGGCGGCATCTTCGGCTCCATGTCCAGACGCCAATGGAACTGTGCCACGCCGCTCTGGAGGTGATGCTGGCGCGGGGGAAGGGCCGGATCATCAACGTGGCCAGCGTTGCCGCCTTCGCCAACCGCGGCACTTATTCGGCCGCCAAGGCATGGCAGGTGACGTTCAGCCGATGGGCGAACACCGCGTACGGGAAGTCCGGGGTGCAGATCACCGCGGTGTGCCCGGGCTTTACTCATACTGAATTCCACGAGCGGATGGGCATGGACAAGACCGTGGCTCCCCGTATCCTGTGGCTCACAGCCGAGCGTGTGGTTCGCGAAGGGTTGGCCGACAACGCAAAAGGCAAGGGAGTTTCCATTCCCACTCGCCGGTACAAGGTGGCCAGCTTTTTCGCGAAGATCCTGCCCGCCAAGCTCACATCTGGTCCACGGCGCCGTCCACTGGCCGGTTAGAGGCGACTCGTTAGCGGCGCCGCTGGACCACCACCGCCGTCGCGATCCCTACCGTTGCTCCCACGAAAGTTTCAATCGCGCGTTCGGTCACGAGCACCCCGGGGTTTATGGGTGCCGCGAGTTGCCCGACCAGAAGGATCACGGGCGTGAAGAACACCATGGCCCAGCCGTAATGCCTGGCCATGAACAGTTCGGTGGGGAATTGGCAAAGGATCACCACCGCGGCGAGCACCACAGCGGCGTGGCCTGGAAAGTACTGCAAGGGCGACAGCGGGCCCGGGAAGAGTACGACGGCGACCACCGCCAACCCGAGGAACGTCCCCACGATGCGGTGGATACCACGGTGGACGCGGCTGGGCAGGTCCGCGCCGGCAAGCGGAACAGCCGCGGCAGCCATGGCCCAGTGCGGGTGGCCGCTGCCGGTAAGGACGCCGATAATGCCTGTGACGCCCACAGCCAATAAGTAGCGTGCGGCATGTACCAGGCCCGCCCGGTTCAGGGGGCCGCGGAGCAAGGAAATATTTCGGGTGGCGCCCGCCAGCCACGTCCGCCGTCGGAACCAGCCGGCAAAACCGATCACCACGGAGAAGGCGGCGGAGGCCGCTGCGATGAGTACCGCGATGGCCCAGGGGACACTCGTTGGGACGGAAGCGCAGGCACCCAGCGCCAAGATGCCGAAGAAGGGCCCGATGGGTTTGAGCCGCACTGCGTCCGCATACAGTGACCCGACTCCAGCGAACAGTGCCTCTATCAGCACCAGCCACCAGGAATTGATGTGATTGACCGATAGGGTCACCCCAATGCAGACGCCACCAAGGAGCATCGCAGCGGCTTGGCCTTGGTGCTTAAGGCGGAGTTGGTGGGATTCATGGCGGCCGTACATGCCTGTCAGTGCGCCGAAGACCGCGTACATCATCAGCTCGGGCCGCCCGACCAAGACCAGGAAAACCCCCGGCACGGCAACGCTGACAGCAACCCTCAGGGCCGAGAGCTTGTCGTTGTTCGCCGGGCCCATCCTGTACAGATCGCGGGCATGCCCCAGGAACGTCGGCACGGGTACACCGCCAATCATTGTGGGTCGTGAGCGCATTGTGGGTGGTGAGCGTCATTGCCTGTTACGAAAACTATCAGGATCGTGCGTGGCGATGCCATCGGGCATTCACAACCCGTAGCAAGCGTGCGGCGCAAGCGGCCCCGGGTCTGGGAAGATCGAGATATGCCAGTAGCTTTCGTCTGCCGCAACCGCTCCTCCATGTCGCCGCAAGAGCTCTTTGATCTCTCCCGCAACATCGATGCCCATGTCGGGTCCATGACGCGGAGCCGGGAGAAGGCAATCGGTGGCGTTACCTCGGGACTGATCTCCGAAGGGCAGACCGTCACATGGCAGGCATGGCACCTCGGAGTGAGGTTCCGCATGACCAGCCGCATCGTACAGATGGAGGCGCCGGCGTCGTTCTCTGACGAGCAGGTGAAGGGCCCCTTCAAGTACCTCCGGCACACGCACGAGTTCCGGCCCGACGGCAGCGGGACCCTCATGGTGGACACCGTGGAGTTCGCAGCGCCCTTCGGGCCGCTGGGCCGGTTAGTGGAAAAGTTGGTTCTGGCCCGCTACCTGCAGAACCTCATCGAGAAACGCAACGAATTCCTGGTGGGGCAAGCACCAGACGCCCACCAATGATCAGGTTGGCGCACGCGGATGACCTGGTCATCATGCAGCAGATTGAACGGGCCGCCGGAGAGACCTTCCGGAGCTTGGGGATGGACGCCATCGCCGATGACCAACCGTTCTCCGTGGAGAAGCTGAACAGCTACGCAACCGCCGGCCGGGCATGGGTGTACGTCGACGGGCTCGACTATCCGCTGGCTTATTTGCTCGCCGACGTCGTGGACGGTGACGCACATGTTGAACAGGTCAGCGTCCACCCGGATCAGGCACACCAGGGGCTGGGCCGGGAACTGCTGGACGCCGCCCGGATTTGGGCCAGGGGTTACGGGATGCACCGACAGACACTCAGCACTTTCCGCGATGTGCCGTGGAACGCCCCGTATTACAGGCGCCTGGGGTTCGACGTGCTCGACGCCGGAAATTGGGGACCGGAGCTCGCTCGCCTGATGAACCACGAGGCTGACCTGGGGCCGACCCGTTGGCCGCGGGTGGCGATGTGGCGGCCCGCGGTTCCACCGGGTCGCTAATCGGCCACCAACTCCACCTCGTAGCTGTCGGTATTAAGAAGGTACGCGGCGTAATGATCGGGACCGCCGGCGTGCGGGTACTTTGACTCGAACATCTCATACCAGCCGGCATCGGCACCGAGCGCCCGGATCCTGTCCACGTTTTCCCTTGTGCCCGCATGGAAGGCCACGTGATTTACGCCCGGATCGGTGCGACGATGCGCGGTGCCGGTGATGGCGTCTGTTTGTTCCACCACGACGTACGTGCCATTGAGCTTCCAGCTGCATCCGGTGGGCCGTTCCTGGAACGGCTGATAGCCCAGTTCGCCCAGGAGCCACCCCCACTCATCGCGGGCACGCTCAAGAATCGGTACCCAGATTTCAAGGTGGTGGATGGACCCTACAGGTCCCGTAGCAGCAGTGTCTCGCATGCGCCGAGTCTACGAGGTCCGTGCCCGTTCCACATCGGCAGCACTGTGGAGATCGCCGCGTGCTTGGAGACCGGCGATGACGCCGTCGACATCAGCCGGAGCCCTGTTTTGGCTGAGTTTGGTCTTCGCCTCCACCCTACTGATCACGAGTTCGACGCCGACAATCGCCCTCAGCTGCCCGGCGATGAACCGTTCGGGTGCTTCGTCCACAGTCCAAGGGTGCTGCATCTGTGCTTCGTGTTTGTGGGTCAAGCGCCGCACATGCCGGGCGAGCCAGTCGACGTCGTCGTGTATCACGAGCTCGCCGTAGACGTGCGCGGTGGAGTAATTCCACGTTGGCACCACGCGGCCATGCTCAGCTTTGGAGGCATACCAAGATGGCGAAATGTAGGCATCCGCACCTTGCAGGATCATGAGCGCCTCTCCCGTGACCGGGGCCGACCACTGGGTGTTGTTGCGGGCCAAATGCGCCTGCAGGGCTCCGTGCTCGCCGATCGAGGGGTCGTAGGCGAACGGCAGCAGGGTGGCAAGCAAGCCGCTCGGCGACATCGTGATGAGGTTGGCGGTGCCGGAGTTGAGGAGCAGTGAGTCGACGGCTTCAGGGGAGGCGGCGAAATGCGCGGGGGTGTACATGGAGGCGTCCTTTCAGGGGACAAATAGCTTCAAGGGGATGTCAGGAGTTCGACGGCGGCCCAAGCCTCACGCGGACAGCAGCACCAGCACAGAGGATCACCGCGAGTCCGCCCACCACGGTGGTCCATGTCATCGGCTCGCCGAGCAGCAGGCCCGCCCATGCGATGCTCAACACTGGCTGGACCAGTTGGATCTGGCTGACCTGCGCCATGGGCCCGATGGCCAATCCCCGGTACCAGGCGAAGAAGCCCAGGAACATACTCACCACACCGAGATAAGCGAAGGACAACCATTGGGCGGGCGAAGCGGAAGGAGCTCCCGCACCAAGGGAAACAATTGTCAGCAGGATCATCACCGGAGAAGCCACCACCAACGCCCAGGAGATGGTTTGCCACGCTCCGAGCTCCCGGGCCAGCAAGCCGCCTTCCGCGTAACCGATGGCGGCAGCCACCACTGCACCGAGCAGCAGCAAGTCCGCCCAGTGGAGTGAGCCGAAGCCGCCGGACTGGACCAGGGCGAACACGAGGGCCGCGATCACGCCGATTGCTGTCAGGACCCAGAACAGAGGACGTGGGCGTTCACGGCCCCGGATCACAGCTACTGTTGCCGTGGCTGCAGGCAGTAGCGCGATGACCACGGCCCCATGGCTGGCGCTGGTGCTTTTCAGGGCGAAAGTAGTGAGCAGGGGGAATCCGGCAACAATTCCGCCCGCGACAACGGCCAAGCGGAACCATTGCGAACCGGCGGGCAACCGTTGCTTGGTCAAGCCGAGCGCCAGCGCTGCCAACAAAGCCGCCACCACGGCCCGGCCCGCGCCGATGAACAGCGGGGACATTCCCTCCACAGCCACGCGGGTTAGCGGCACGGTGAAGGAGAAGGCCACGACGCCGAGCAGGCCCCACCAGATTCCGGTCGACGTCCGTTTGGATACCACTGGCCGCGAAAGGGTAGTAGCGCTACTATTGATATTCATGAACAACGATAGCAGTTCCCGAATCGCCTTGCGCGTCAAAGAGTGGATCGCAGGGGCGGCGCCGGGAGCCAAGCTGCCATCCACCAGGCAACTTGTGGCTGAATACCAAGCGAGCCCGGTAACGGTCCAGAAGGCCTTGAGGACGCTCACGGCACAGGGCTTGATCGAAAGCCGTCCCGGTGTGGGGACCTTCGTGCGCGCTTACCGGACGGCGAGGCCGTCGGATTATGGGTGGCAAACTGCGGCCCTGCGCTCGGCGCAGGTAGCCCGGCCACTCAACTCAGCCGCAATGCGCAGTGCCTCGAACGACGTCATCGCGTTCCACTCCGGCTACCCGGCCCGGGAACTGTTGCCGGAGCGCCTCGTTCGGGCCGCGCTCACCCGCGCAGCAAGGGGAGACGCGGCACTGTCCCGCCCGCCCGCGCAAGGGCTTCCCGAGCTGCAATCATGGTTCGCCCACGAACTCAGTGCGTCCACACCGGTGGGCGTCACGCCGCCCCAGCCGAGCGACGTCGTGGTTCTTCCCGGCAGCCAAAGCGGACTCAGCTCCATTTTCCGCGGCCTGGTGGGTCACGGGCAGCCGCTGCTCGTGGAATCGCCCAGTTACTGGGGCGCGTTGCTCGCTGCCGGCCAAGCGGGCGTTAACGTCATTCCGGTCCCCAGCGGTCCGGATGGGCCGGATCCGGATGAACTGGCCAGGGCTTTCGAGGAATCAGGCGCGCGGCTGTTTTATGCACAGCCCAATTTCGCCAACCCCACGGGTGCACAATGGTCCGCCAAACGCGGCGAAGAGGTGCTGCGGATTGTGCAGCAACACGGGGCGTTCCTTGTGGAGGACGACTGGGCCCATGACTTCGGCATCACCGCGCCGTCCGTTCCGATCGCTGCCAAGGACGATTCCGGCCACGTGGTGTACATTCGCTCGCTGACCAAGAGCGTCTCGCCATCCATCCGCATCGCTGCGATCATCGCGCGCGGCCCAGCCCGTGAGCGGATCATGGGTGCCCAGGCTGCTGAGTCCATGTACGTCAGCGGCCTGCTCCAAGCCGCAGCGCTCGACGTCGTCACGCAACCCGGCTGGCAGACCCACCTCCGCGGCCTCAGCCACCAGCTGCAGTCCAGGCGCGACCTCCTGGTCACGAGCCTCGCCGAACACGTCCCGGAGGCGCACCTCAGCCACCTGCCCAAAGGCGGCTTGAACCTGTGGTTGCGGATGCCGGACGGGTTCGACGTCGAACAACTCACCAAGGACTGCGAGGCGGCCGGGGTGCTCATTGCCGCCGGAACCGAGTGGTTCCCCGCCGAACCGGAAGGACCCTACATCAGGCTCAACTACGCCGGCTCCAATCCGGGCGCCTTCCCGGAAGGCGCCCGGATCATCGGCCAGGCGGTACGGGGCTTGCTGGCCGTATAGGCGAGGCCGCCGTCGAGCGCTTCCTATGTGGAGGCGAGATCCTTGGTGCCGTTGCCAAAGGCGGAATCGTCGATGGGGCGGCCGTCGAACGGCATCTGGTCCAGGTTGATGAGCGGGTTGGTATCCTGCGTCGCCACAAGCTCCCTGGCCTCCGCCGCGGTGTCCACGCTGGGCATCGATCCCGGCAGCGGGCGCTGGGCTGATTCGCGGAGGAAGTAGATCGCGATCGCACCAACGATTGACGTGGCCATCAGGTAATACGCCGGCATCATGTCATTGCCGGTTCCCTCGATGAGTCCCTGCACGATGAACGGGGTGGTGCCCCCGAAGATTGCTACCGAGAAGTTGTAGGCGATCCCCATTCCGCCGTAGCGGCTGGACGTGGGGAACAGGGCCGGCAGCGCAGAAGCCAGGTTGGCCACATAGAACGTGACCGGGAAAGCCACCAGCGCAAGCCCTGCCAAGGTGGACCAGATCTCCCCGATCCCGATCAACATGAAGGCCGGGATGGCGAAGACGATAGTGCTGCCTGCGCCGATCCACAGCACGGGACGGCGCCCGATACGGTCCGAGAGCTTACCCGTGAGCGGGATGCACACTGCCATGATCACGAGGACAGGGATGGTCAGCAGGGTGCCGTGGACGGGGTCGTAACCCTTGGAATCGGTGAGGTACGTGGGCATGTAGGAAGTCAGCGCGTAACCCACGGTGTTGGCTGCCGCTGCGAGGATCATGGCCAGCACGATCTGGCGCCAGTATGCCTTGATGATTCCCACCGGGCCCTTGGCGACGGCGACGTCCTGCGAGGCTGCGTCCTTGGCGAGGGCTTCCTGCGCATCCAAGGTGGCTTGGAATTGGGGGGATTCCTCAATTTTGCTCCGGAAGTACACTGCGATGACTCCCAGCGGGCCGGCAATGAGGAACGGAAGCCGCCAGCCCCAGTCCTCCATCACGGACTGTCCCATGGTGAGCTGCAAGACCGAAACCAGGGCGGCGCCCAAGGCAAAGCCGATGTAGCTGCCCATATCCAGGAAGCTGGCGAAGTAGCCGCGGCGCTTGTCCGGGGCGTACTCACTGACGAACGTGGTGGCGCCGGCGTACTCGCCACCGGTGGAGAAACCTTGGATGAGCTTGAGGATGACCAGCAGCGCGGCAGCCCAAATGCCGATCTGCGCGTACCCGGGCAAAAGGCCGACGGCGAACGTGCTGGCCGCCATCAGCATCAGGGTGGTTGCGAGGACCTTTTGCCGGCCCACCTTGTCGCCCAGCCAACCGAACACAACGCCGCCAAGCGGGCGTGCCAGGAAGGTTGCTGCGAAGGTTCCGAGCAGGAAGAGCGTCTGGACCGACTTGTCCGCTTCCGGCAGGAAGACGGGTCCCATGGTGGTGATGAGGTACCCGAACACGCCGACGTCGTACCACTCCATCGTGTTACCGACGATCGTGCCGCCGAGGGCTTTGCGCAGCATCGGCTTGTCCACCACGTTGACGTCGGATTCTCTCAGCCGGCGCTTGGGAAGGAGCTTAATTTTCTTGGAGTTCTTTGCTGGGTTCCCAGGGTTGGGCAAACCGGGGGTAGGGCTCGCCGATCCTTGATTCCCGGCGGCGTTCCTTGCGCCGTTCGGGGAGACGGTGTTGCTTTGGTCTGTGGGCATTTGGGCTGCTCCTAGGGAGGTCATTTGCTTGCGACTTCTGCTGCCCCGCTCTGGGCAGGGTTTCAATTTTACGGGGTTGGATGGAAAAACCCGAGTTGAGATCCGATTTTTAGGCTGTTTAAGGGTGCAAATTGCCTAGTTGTGTTGCATCTCATTGCCCTCTTTTGCCCTGCGACGGCGCGGAAGTCGGGTGATTTTTGCCCTTCAGGGCACCTTGTTGCCAAATTGTTGAGCTGAGCCCACCATATGGGCCGGTTTAGCCTCTAAAACTGTTGATTGCAGGTAGGGAGGGGACGGTTCCCACTACCACCGTGGCGTCGAGATCTTCGTCCGTGACCACGTCCGCCACCAAGCCCGCCCGGGTCATGATTCCGGCAGTTTCGGGCGCCTGCCGCCGCGAAGACTCGATCAGGAGCGAACCACCCGGCGCTAACCACTCAGCCGCCCCGAGCGCGATCCGGCGCTGCACATCCAAACCGTCAGCGCCGCCGTCGAGCGCCACCATCGGCTCGTGGAGCCGCGCTTCCGGGGGCATCATGCTGATGGAGCCGGTCGGGACATACGGGGCGTTCGCCAGGAGGAGGTCCACCTTGCCGAGGAGTTCCTGTGGGAGGGCCGCGAAGAGGTCGCCGTGGAAGACGCGCCCGCCGCGGGCTTCAACATTTCGTCGCGCGCATGCAACCGCGGCGGGATCAATATCGGCCGCGTAGAGCTGGCAGATACCGAGTGCGTCGGAAACGGCCGCACCGATGGCCCCGGAGCCACAGCAAAGGTCGACGACGACGGCGCCCGGTGTGGCAAGCAATGCCGCGTGGTTGACCAGCAACTCAGTGCGACGCCTCGGCACAAAGACGTCTGGACCCACGATGATGCGGCTGCCGCAAAAATCAACCCATCCCACGATGTGTTCCAAGGGCAATCCGCGTACCCGTAAGTCCACAAGCCGGGACAATTCCTCTGGGTCATGTGCGGCGTCGAGGAGGACCTGGGCTTCTTCCTCCGCGAAAACGCAGCCCGCGGCACGGAGGGTGGTGACGATCGACGTTGTCCGGATCACGAGTGCAATGCTAATCGAAGGGGTTCACAAACGTCCCGGAGTTTCGTTAGGGTATGAAGCATGGGAACACTGATTTTTGAGTAGACCGGCCGTGCCCTCCCACGGAGGATGCCGCCGCCTAACAGAAGACAAAAATCCATGCCTGTTGAGGCTTGCCTCCATGCCGTTCCCGTTGTCCCGACTTCTTTTTGAACCGAAAACGCCACGGGATACGTGTCTCTTCAGGACTCACACACTTTAGGAGTCCAAATGACTGCCAACCCTTCCGACAATAAGAACCAAGCTGCTACCGGTGGGATTAAATCCAAGCTCACCGATGCCCAAAAGGCGATGCTCGCCAGCAAGTCCGGCGGCGGAGCACCAGCCGGTTGGCAAAGCACAGGCAAGGGGCACAAGCCCACATCGGCCAGCGGCAAGCAGGCAAAGACGGAGAAAAAGGTCCGTTGGTAGACCCACCGGACAGGACACTGGAGAGAGGAAGAGTCATGACCGCGAATCATGAGCCGGAGAACATCGATGCCGGATTGGCGCGTCACCTGGCCGAGTCCATGGGGCAGGCCCCCATGCCTGCACCGGCAACCATTGCCTTGGCTTTAGGCAATGACCAAGGAGCGCCGTGGCCGGATGGGAACGGTAAGCACCGGCACCACTTGGGTTCCGGGGCCGACCCGGGCCATGGTCGTCTGGGCCAAGGTGCGGCGGTGACGGCAGTCCACCGGACCAGCCGCCCCCAAATGCCGCACTCCTCCTAGCCGCAACCCCAAGCGCCGCCCCACCCAACTAAGTCGCGACCCAACTAAGTCGCGACCTAGTTGGGTGGGACGACGTCCTTTGGCGTCTTGTCCGTGCGCCAACCGCGCCACACGGGATGGCGTAGCCGCCCGGGACCGGTCCAGTTGCCGAACGCCACCTCTGCTACGAGGTCAGGCCGCACCCAACGGGCACCGGCAGCGTCCTCACGCGGGATGTCTGCGAATGGCGTCTCACTGACCGTGCGCGACTCGAGCGTTGCCTGGATCTCACGGAGCTGCCAGTCCTTGAAGCCCGTTCCCACCCGTCCCACGTAGCGAAGTTTGGCGCCGTCGGGGATGCCCAGCAGCAGGGAACCGATGGTGCCGCTCCGCGCTCCGGACCCCGGCCGCCAACCACCCACCACCACTTCCTGGCTCTGCTCCAGCTTGAGTTTGATCCAGGACCTGCTGCGGCGCCCCACTACGTACCGGCTGTCGGCCTTCTTTGCCATGACGCCCTCAAGGCCCAGTTCCCCCGCGCTCTTCATGAGGTCATCCACGTCGTGCTCCAGAACGGCCGATACGTGCAGCGGGCCGTCATCCTCAAGGTCCTCCGTAAACGCCGACAGCCTGTCCCGGCGCTCGCGGTACGTCAGGCCGGTGAGGTCGGCGCCGTCGTCGTACAGAAGGTCGAACAGCATGAGCTGCACGGGCACCGAAGCCCGCGCGCGTTCTATGTCTGCGGTTTTGACCAGGTTCATCCTCAACTGCAGGCGCCCGAAGTCGGGCACCGACCCCTTGCCGAGGGCCACGATCTCGCCGTCCGCCACGAAGTCCCCGTCGGGCCACAACCCGCGGTCCGTGAGCTCGGGGTAGGCTGCCGTGAGATCGTTACCGTTACGGCTCGTCAACCGGATCCCGCCGTCGGTACCCGTGATGACAGCCCGTATACCGTCCCACTTCAACTCAAAGAGCCAACCCTTTCCGCGCGCGTCGGCTACCGTGCCCGCAGTCGCCAGCATGGGGGCGTAGTCGGGCATTGGTTGGGGTGCTGGCTTCTTGTCCGGCGGAATAGTTTTCGACGGCGAAGGCCGGGCTTTTGTGACGGGTGTTGGGTGACGTCCTCCGGGCTGGTCCTTCATCAAGTGGATGAGCCACCGGTCTCCGGTGTTGATCAGCGCCAGGCGCTTGGTTCCGCCCAGGCCACCTCCGGGTTGGCCGGTCAGCGTGGCAATCACCTCCTTGCCGTCCCGCCATTTTTCGCAGGTGAACTCGCCACTGTCCCAGATGCTGACCGTTCCGGCGCCATACTCGCCGTGAGGAATCACCCCCGCGAAGTTCGCGTAATCCATGGGGTGGTCCTCGGTATGGACCGCCAGATTGTTCCGGTCAGGGGTCTCCGGGACGCCTCGTGGCAGGGCCCAGGACACCAGGACGCCTTCATGTTCCAGCCGGAAGTCCAGGTGGAAGCGCCGGGCATGGTGCTCCTGGATGACGAAGATTCCGCCGGCCGGAGGGGGATCGCCTGCTTTCGGTTGCTCGGATGATGCGACGGCGGACGCCTTCGAAGAAACAGCAGACGACGCCGGAAAAGGTTCGGGTGTCTTCTTCGGATCGCGCATGCCAACGTACTTGGCGAGACGGCTCTCCACGGTCACCACCCTCTCACGCGGTGTTGCCGAGCCTACGGATGCATGGCCCCCGCCCGCGCCGTCGTCGTCAGCGTCTTCGCCGTGGGGCGGCAGGTGCCGTTCGGAGATAGGGGCAAAAAGGTCCTTGCCGGTTCTGACGCGCTTCATGACAGCGGCGTAGTCGAGGTGGTCCAGAGTTGGCGAGGCGAGTTCGCGCCACGTGCGCGGCGCCGCCACGGTGGGGTGTGCCTTGCCTCGGAGGGAGTAGGGCACGATGGTGGTTTTGTTGCCGCTGTTCTGGCTCCAATCCACCAGGACCTTCCCGTGCCGGAGCGACTTTTTCATATCGCTGACCACGAGATCGGGGTGGTCCGATTCCAGCGAGCGGGCGAGTTCGTGAGCGAAGGCGGAGACGTCCTCGGAGCGTAGTGTCCCGTCCAAGCCGGTGTACAGGTGGATGCCTTTGCTGCCGCTGGTCACAGGAACCGGCTCCATCCCCATGTCCTGGAGGATGGAGCGTGCCAGCTTGGCAACTTCGACGCATTCGGGGAGTCCTGCGCCAGGACCGGGGTCCAGATCCAAGACGAAGCGATCGGGCCGGAGCGGTTTTCCGGACGGATCCACCTGCCACTGCGGAACGTGGATTTCCAACGACGCGATCTGGGCCATCCACGTGAGCGTTGCAAGATTATTGACCAATGGGTAGTCGTTGACATGGTCAGAGTGCTGGATGGTTGCGCGAGGAATCCACTTGGGTGCTGATTCCTCCAAGTTCTTCTGGAAAAACACCTGGCCAGGGTGCGCAACGGTGCCCACTCCGTTGACCCAGCGCTTGCGGGTGACCGGACGGTTCGCTGCGGCAGGGATCAGGAAAGGCGCCACGGCCGCGTAGTACTCGAGCACTTCAGCCTTGGTGGTGCCGGTCTCCGGGTAAATGATTTTTCCCAGATTAGTGAGGGTCAGTTGGTGCCCCTCGACGGTCACCCGCTCCTGCTGCTTGCCTGCCACCTCTTCTCCTCTGCTGCTATGTGCTGTTGACTGGGTGCATGAGGGCCATCTGGAAGGGATCTATCGCGTTCGGTCTGGTCAACGTACCAGTGAAGCTTTACAGCGCCACGGAAGATCACGATATTAGCTTGCACCAAGTCCACAATGAGGACGGCGGGCGCATCCGTTATCAGCGTAAATGTGAGATTTGCGGCGAAGTTGTTGCTTATGAGGACATCGACAAAGCGTATGAGGAAGACGGCCGCACGGTGGTCCTCACCTCCGCTGAATTGAAATCCCTGCCCGAGGAAAACAGCCGCGAAATCGAAGTGGTGGAGTTTATCCCCGCTGAGCAGTTGGATCCGATCATGTACGAGCGAAGCTATTTCCTGGAGCCGGACTCCAAATCTCCCAAGGCTTACATGCTGTTGCGGCAGACTCTCGAAGATACTGACCGGATAGCGATCGTGCAGTACGCCCTGCGCCAAAAGACCCGCCTGGGTGCACTCCGGGTTCGTGGAGATGTGCTGTTGCTGCAAGCGCTGTTGTGGGGCGACGAGGTTCGGGAAGCCAAGTTCCCTTCCCTGGAGACGGACATCAAGATCACGGACAAGGAGATGGAGATGTCTTCGGCCTTGGTGGATTCCATGGCCCACGACTTCGATCCGGACGAATACACGGATGATTACCAAGCACAGTTGAAGACCCTGATCGAAGCCAAGCTGGAGAAAGGCGAGGCCCTGGATACCGAGGCCACCTTCGGCGCCGTCGAGGGCGACGGGGAGGGCGGGGACGTTATCGACCTCATGGAAGCCCTCAAACGGAGCTTGGACAAGAAACGTGGCAAGGAAAAGGCGTCCGACGACGACGCTGCCGCCGAGAAAGCTGCCAGCAAACCCAAGGCGCGGGCGAAGAAAAAGGCATGACCCGGCGTCGTACTTGAAACTAGGCTGCTACCTGGTTGGGCGAACGGACTCAGTGGTTCCGCAACATCGAAATAAGGTCGGATTTCTTCTTGTCGGAATAACCTTTGATGCCTAATTCCTTGGCGCGGGACTTCAGCTTGGCAACGGTCCAATCGTCGTAATCGCCGGCCTTTCCACCTTTGCGGCCTACTTCCTTGCGTCCTTGGGCCGCAGCCGCATTGGAGATGCGGGCAGCTTTCTCTTTCGACGCGCCATCCTCCCGGAGTTCTTCATAAAGCTCGGGATCTTTCAGGCTTGGGTTTTTCTTTTGCGGCATCTTCTTGTTCCTTCCCAGCAGCGGTTTATGGTTTCTGCGCAGTTCTAGGGTTCTGGCGCAGGGGTGTGGCCCTCGCCCTCGTCCCGGGCGCGGTGTTGCAACCACAACGGCATGCCCACCACAAAAACGAGCACCACCAAGAGAATGCAGCCGCCGGCCACCAACCCCGCAGCCCTGCCGACTGTCACGTCAAAGACCAAGGAGGCCGAGCCGGTTATCAGGATGGCAACACCGGCCAGCGCCCACTTGGTGATGATGTCCGCGCTGGAAACGAGGACGGCCTTGAGTCCACGGCGGAAAAGCCTGCGGTGGACACTGACCGGCAGAACGATGAGGACCGTGGTCAGCGCAGCGGTCATCACGTTGAAGAGGTACAGCGTCCGCTGCCATTCGTCCAGGGTCGCGAAACGCGTTTGAAAAGGCAGTGTCAGCAGGAAGCCGCCCAGGATCTGCACCCCGGTTTGCAGGACGCGCAATTCCTGGATCAACTCCATCCAGTTGCGGTCCATCCGTTCTTCCGTGGACTCGTCCCGCCCGGTCCGCGGGACCTGTTCAGCCTCAGACATCGTCTGCTCCCCGCCGTGTGGTATCGGTGCCAGACACGAAAGGGCTGCCCCGGCGTGCAGTTCGACTGCGGCTTGGACAGCCCTTACGGCCGGCGTTGGTTTATACGGTGTGGCCCCGGCGGCCTGACATGTAGTTCAGGATCCAACCGATGACCGCGACGACCAAGAGGATGATTCCCACCCACAGCAGCCAGCTCACTGCTTGGGCGAACCCGCCAACGAGGAGAAGGACAATCGCAACAATGCCAGCAATAATCAGAAGCGTATTCATGGTCAGCACATTCCTTTCCGGGGGATCTTCAACCTTTGTCTCGGTCCCCGATGATGCGTTCCCTTTTACTTCGGTTCCATATTTCGGAGCCCTCGGTGCGAATAAACTCCCCGCGGGCTTTATCGTTTCCACGAATCGACGTTTTCCCTAACGGAAGTTCGCCGGTCGTGAACAGCAACCACACTTCATTGTACTACTAAGGGTCCTTATGAAAGGCTGGGGGGAGTCGTCACTTGATGATCGGGCGGTTGCCAAGGATTTTGGTGGCAACGCTATTCGCTCGCATGACCGTCCACGAGAGGAACACCATGAAAGCGTCGCAACAGCTCGCAGACAACCTTCAAATCGTCCTGACGGACCTGATCGAGCTCCAACTCCAGGGCAAGCAGGCTCACTGGAACATTGTGGGCCCTAACTTCCGGGACTTGCACCTGCAATTGGACGAGCTCGTCCTTGCCACCCGCCAGTTCGCGGACGACACTGCGGAGCGGATGCGCGCCCTCCACGCCCTCCCGGACGGACGCAGTGCCACGATCGCCCAGGGCACCCGCTTGGAGGAGTTCCCGGCCGGATTGGTCAACACCAAAAAGGCCGTCAGGTTGGTGACGGACCGCGTTGAACGTGCCGTGCGGACCATGCGGGATGTCCACGACGAGGTCGACGAAGAAGACCCCACGACGGCGGACCTGTTGCATGCGTTTATCGCCCGGCTGGAGCAGCTCGTTTGGATGATCAATGCCGAGATCATGAGTGCCGACACCGCGGTCACGGACCCGGACGAGGCCTAGGCATAGCGGAATCCGGCTAACGCGAACGGCTGAGCGGCATGCCCCGGTTACGGCGCAGCGACCTTTCCAAGCCCGGCATAATACGCCGGAAGGCCGGCAAGGGATTCAGCTACAGGCACCCTGACGGATCGCCGGCCAGTAAGGAGGATCGCCAGCGCATTAATGCGCTGGCGATCCCGCCTGCTTGGACCGACGTCTGGATCAGCCCTTTCGAGCACGGCCACATTCTGGCGACGGGGGTGGACGGTGCAGGCCGGAGCCAATACATTTACCACCCGCGCTGGCGCGAACAGAAGGACGCCGAAAAGTTCATCCGCGCCGCACAGTTGGGGTTGGTCCTGCCCTCGGTGAGACGCAACGTAACCGTCCACCTGCAGGACAGCACCTCGCCGCGGCAACAGACCCTCGCCGCCGCTGTCCGCTTGATGGACCTGGGGGCCCTCCGGGTGGGCTCCGAAAGCTACATGAAGCAAAACGGTTCTTACGGGCTGACCACTCTTCGGTGCCGTCACGCACGCGTTGATGGAGCCGACGTCTATCTGAAGTTCCGCGGTAAGAGCGGACACCTTTGGGATACCTCGATCCACGATCCTGCGCTGGCCGCCTTTTTGGAGCCCCTCGCGGAACGTCCCGGCAAGGAACGCTTGCTTGCTTTCCAGGCCAACGGCTCATGGGTATCGGTGGATGCCTCCATGATCAATGAGTACCTGCGGGGCATCGCAGGGGCTGCTTACACTTCCAAGGATTTCCGCACGTGGAAAGGGACTGCCGCAGCTGCGATATGCCTGATCAAGTCCGGCCACAAGGGCACCCCAAGGCAAGCGATAGTGCGGGCCATCAAGGAGGCTTCGGAGCTTTTGGGCAATACGCCGTCAGTAGCGCGGTCGTCCTACGTGGACCCGCGGATCATTGAGGCCTATCTCGACGGCGGACTCCAGGATGTGAAGCCAACGGAAGCTTCCATCGCCGCGTTCCTCAACGGTGTGGATGACTGAGGCCTTGACGGACAGCAAGTGGGCTGACGGACAGCAAGGGGGCTGACGCAAAGCAAGAGCCTGGGCTGACCCATGCGGGGTCTGCCCAGGCTCTTGCCTTACGCCTTGGTTGGCCGAGCGGTCGCGGGACCGAGCGGCCGAATGCCGCCAGCGCCCGGCGAGCTATTCGGCGTCGTGGTCCGTTTCGAGAATCTTCACCAGGCTGTCCAGTGCTTCGTCAGCTCCTTCGCCTTCAGCGCGCAGCACCACGACGTCGCCGTGTGCGGCACCCAAGCTCATCAACGACAAGATGCTTGCGGCATCCATGGCGTCGTCGGCGGGCTCGCCTTGGCGGGCAATGGTGACCTCGACATCCAGGTCGCCTGCTGCTTCTGCGAAGATGGCGGCCGGCCGGGCATGGAGGCCGACGCGGCTTGCGATGGTGGCTGTACGTTCAGGCATTGGTGCTCCTTTGTAAGTGAACGGTCTTTGTTGGGAAGTCTAGACGCTGACGGTAGCTGCCGTCGGCGCTGTTTCCGACTCTACGGGCTTCTTGACGGCCCAGCGCTTGAGGGCGATGACCAAGAGTGCGGTGATGACCACTCCCACAGCAATGGACAGGAAGAACAGCAGGAAGTTGTCGATCGCGAAGAAGACGAACAGGCCACCGTGAGGAGCCTTTGACGTGACTCCGAAGGCCATGGACAGCGCGCCGGTGACTGCGCCTCCCACCATGCTGGCCGGGATGACGCGCAGGGGATCGGCCGCGGCAAACGGAATGGCACCCTCAGAGATGAACGAGGCTCCCAGAAGCCAGGCTGCCTTGCCGTTCTCACGTTCTGCGAGGGAGAAGAGCCTCTTGTCGAGGACGGTTGCGAGGGCCATTGCGAGCGGGGGAACCATGCCTGCCGCCATAACTGCTGCCATGATTTGCCATGGTGCCTGGTTGGTGACGGACGCAGCGCCCAGCCCTGCCACCGCGAAGGAGTACGCGACCTTGTTGACGGGACCGCCGAGGTCGAAGCACATCATGAGGCCCAGGATGATGCCGAGAATGATGGCGCCGGCCCCTGTGAGGCTGGAAAGGCCTGTGTTCAGGGCCTTGGTCAATGCCACGATGGGTGCGCCGAGTATCAAGAACATGAGGCCGGATGCCACGAGGGAGGCGATCAAGGGGATGATCACCACGGGCATCAGACCGCGCAGCCAGCGCGCCACATTCAGCCTGCCCAGTTGGTGTGCGACATAGCCTGCCAGGAGGCCGCCCACGATGCCGCCGAGGAAGCCGGCGCCCATGAATCCGGCCACTGCACCGGCGACGAAGCCCGGGGCAATGCCCGGACGATCAGCGATGGCATAGGCAATATATCCGGCAAGTGCGGGCACCAGGAAGCCGAGGGACAAGGCTCCGATCTTGAACAGGACCGCGCCCAGGTAGGCGCCAAGGGGGCCCCAGGCGTTGTCAGGGAAGGCTGTTGGGAGATTGAAGATGCTGTTCTCCACCACGATCTTGTCCGCGAAGCCCGTGATCAGGTACCCGCCCATGAGGAAGCCCAGTGCGATGAGCAAGCCACCACCGGCAACGAACGGAATCATGTAGCTGACGCCGGTCAACAGGGCACGCTTCAGCTTCTGGCCGATGTGCTCGCTGCCTTCTTCCTGGGCACGCTCGGCCTGCTCCTCGGCGCCAAAGTGCGGCACGCGGCGTGCGCGGGGGTCATCTGCAGCGGCGAGGGCTTCCTGGACCATCTTGGTGGGCTCGTCAATGCCACGCTTTACCGGTGCGTTGATGACCGGTTTGCCGGCGAAACGCTCCTTGCCACGAACGTCGACGTCGACGGCGAAGATCACCGCATCCGCGGCGGCGATGATCGCCGGGTCAAGCGGCTTGGCTCCTGAGGAACCCTGGGTCTCGACCTGAAGATCCACGCCCATCTCCTTGGCTGCGGCCACGAGCGAGTCAGCTGCCATGTAGGTGTGGGCGATGCCGGTGGGGCAGGCCGTAACGGCGACGAGGCGCTTGGGTGCTGAAGCAGCGGCCGCTTCGCGTTGGCCAACCACTCCGGGCCCCCCACTCGCGGCTTCGGTGGTGCGCGGAGCATCGCTGATGGCGCCATCAACCAGTTCCACGATTTCTTCAGGGGTGGAAGCGGAACGCAGCGCCGCCGTGAAGTCCTTCTTGATGAGGGAGCGCGCCAGTTTGGAGAGCAGCTTCAAGTGCTCCTGATCGGCGCCGTCCGGTGCTGCGATGAAGAAAATGATGTCAGCCGGGCCGTCCTTGGCACCGAAATCCACCTTGTGGGACAGGCGTGCCATGGCGAGGGTTGGTTCCGTCACAGCGGCCGAGCGGCAGTGCGGGATGGCGATGCCACCCGGGACGCCGGTGGCGGTCTTCTGCTCCCGGGCGAAGGCGTCTGCGAAGAGTCCTTCGACCTCGGTGGCGCGGCCGGCGGCGGCAACTTTGCCTGCCAAGACACGGATGACGTCCTCTGGCGAGCCGCCCAGGTTTTGGTCGAGGGTGACCAATTGGGGTGTGATCAGCTGGGTCACTGTGAGTCCTTCTGAAGGGCCGTGATGGTTACGGCATGGGGGGTTGTTTGGTGGACTGCCGGGACAGTGGAGCCCGGCAGCGAAGCAGCAGCGGCACCATGTGCCACGGCTTGACGGAGGCAGTCCTCTGCGGAACCGCCCTGGGTTTGGGCCAACAAGTAGCCGGCAAGGGAAGAATCCCCGGCGCCTACTGTGCTGACGGCCTTAATCGGTGGATGAGTGGCAAGCCACGCACCATCTGCGGTCACCAGCACTGCGCCTTTGGATCCGAGCGTCGCCAGGACGGCACCTACACCGCTGGCAACGACGGCGGCAGCGGCTTGGGCAGCTTTGTCAGGGTCTGCCTCCAGCTGCTCAGCTGTGGAGACGTTGGTGAAGCCGGCCGCGGCGGCGAGTTCGGCAAGCTCTTCCGCGTTCGGCTTGAGGAGGTCCGGCTTCCCTGCCGCATCGCCCACCAAGGCCGCCGCAAGCGGGGCTCCGGAGGAATCGATGGCGATGCCGGGGGCTGCCGTTCCGTTTGCGTCCGACCGGAGCCGGCGCGCAATCGTGGCGTAGAAATCCGCAGGGACTCCTGGTGGGAGGGAGCCTGCGAGGACAACCCAGCTGGCACCACGGGAGCTTTCCAGCAACAACCCGATCAGGGCTTCTTGCTGTTCTTCGCTCAATTCCGGGCCGGGTTCATTGATCTTGGTGGTGACCCCATCGGGTTCGGTGAGTGTGACGTTGCTGCGCAGCGCCTGGCCGATGGGCAAGGCAGCAAACGGGACGCCGGCGTCGTGCAGTCCTGAAAGAACCGGATCCGCGGCGGCGCCGGGGAGCACCGCCAAGGTCTTAAGTCCGGAGGCCACGAGCGCCCGGGAGACGTTGACGCCTTTGCCCCCGGACTCCTGGTGAACGGCGACGGCACGCTGCACTTCTCCGCGGACCAGCGCTCCAGGAAGTTCCACGGTGCGGTCCAAGCTGGGGTTGGCGGTCAATGTGACGATCATGCGACCACCACCTCGACGCCGGCCTCTGCCAAGGCTTCTGCCAGGTCCCGGGAAGGTTGCCTGTCTGTAATCAAGGTGTCAACGTCCTTCAAAGTAGCGAACTGGACCAGCGTTTCAGCGTCCAGCTTGGAAGAGTCGGCCAACGCAACCACCCGGCGGCCGGACTTTACGAAAGCGGCTTTTACCGCGGCTTCCTCGGGATCCGGGGTGCTCAATCCGAAGGTCGGGTGGATGCCGTTGGCGCCGATGAAGGCGAGATCAGGCCGAAGCCGGTAGGCCGCATCCACGGTGGATTGTCCGACGGCGGCCTGCGTTAGTCCGCGGACGCGCCCGCCGAGTGTCTGGAGGGCAATCCCTTGGGCTGAGGAGAGCTTGCCGGCGATGGGAATGGCGTGCGTAATCACCACGAGCTCGCCGCCCCCAAGGGAAGAAGGGGCCCGCTGAGCCAAGAGGTCCGCGAGGATTTCCGTGGTGGACCCTGCGTCCAACAGGATGCTGGCGCTGGCGCCGGGGACCATGGCCAAGGCAGCGCTTGCGATACGGAGCTTTTCGGATTGGCGCTGGATGGCGCGTTCGAAGATGCTTTCTTCCCGGGTGGTGAGGCGGTCTGTGGGGACTGCGCCACCATGAACGCGACGTAGGCTCCCGGAGTCCTCCAGGGCAGCGAGGTCGCGGCGGATTGTCTCAGTGGTAATGCTGAAGCGCTCAGCGAGGTCCGTGACACTCACCCGTCCGCGCTCTGTGACGAGCTCGGAGATCAGTTGCTGGCGTTCTTCGGCGAACACTTGCCCTCCATTGCGACGAACCGATGAGTCGAACTTCCAATGTGGTGACCAGGGTCACACGAATGTGGAATTGATTGACTATATCTTTGTTTTGTTGGACAAGTCAAGGCATATCAACAAAAACAAAGATTGATCGGTGCAAGCGAGGAAGCACGAAGGCTGGCGGCAAAAAAGCGAGGGCGTGCTGCACTCCCTGAAGTGCGGCACGCCCTCTTTCTTCAGGCCCCGGCGCGGAGCGCCGAGGCCCGCCTGAAGGGGTGGTGTGTCTATGTGCAGTGATGAGGCCGGCTGCTTACCGGCCGCCGTGGGCTTATGAGTGTGGCTGTGGCCTGAGGCGGCTCTGGCGGTCCCGGGGAAACGGTGATGCCGAAATGCGGGGATCGACGCCGGTTCCCGGGTAGTCGATGGGAAGGTTGTCCGGATCCGGCGGGTCCGGTACTTTGTGCTTGGTCGATCCCGGCGCGGCGGCCGCGATCTTGGATTCCGTCCTTTTCGGTTGTGTGTGCATTTGAACTCTCCCGATAGTCATGGGACCTGCCGGTAGGCGCGCCCCGTTGCCTGTTCCCGACGGTTAGTCGGGGATTTCCATGCGGAACCCGCAGTTGCAGCCGAGGATTCGCGTGTTAATGCAGGTCTCATAAAGCTGTTCGGAGGGCCTTGGCCCCAGTGCAAGGAGGCACTGGATGCGACGCAGCTCGTGGCTCTGGGTTTTCATGGGCTCGCCGCAATGAAGGAATTGGCCTCCAAACTGCAGCACCCCTGGCGTGACTCCAGGGCGATTCAACACCAATGCCACGCGTTGGATGGAGGCAGTGTGCTCATAGGAGTACCGGCAGGCGTTGCACTCGTAAGTCACGTCCACCACGTTGGGCAGGGGCGGGTAGTGCGACTGGATGGAATCCACCGAAAGATGCTGGTCGGTGTCGCAGTGCTTGCACCACAGAGGCTCATCCGGCGGCTGCTGTGCTTCGTCCGGAACGCGTGATGCTGGCTGGGCCGGCATGGGTCACCTCTGCAATGGTGCTGCGGGGCGCCCAGCTGCTTGAGCGGAAGAAGGTCCGGTCAATGTTGCATGACCGTAGCTAGATTCTGCACTGAGGTATCCGCGGAAAGCAAGGATTTGCTATCGGCCGAAAAAGACTCGACACTTAGGTCCCGGCAAAAAGTAGACTAAGGCATGGACGAGATGAGCGTTGATTTTGCGGTGCCTGAAGATGTTTCCGCGTCCGATGACATTTCGGTCCCTGAACAGCTGCAGGACCTGGTCATTGACAGCGATGACGTGGGTGGCTTCCTCCATGAGCTTGCTGCATTCTCAGCGGCGGCCGTGTCCGAGGCCGTGGGCTTGGATGTTCTTTGTGGCATCACCTTGAGTCGCCGTCGGCGCACCGCAACGGTGGCCGGCAGTACCCATGAGGCGCGGCTGATTGACCAAGTTCAGCAAGAGTACGGTGACGGTCCGTGCCTGGAAGCGATGCGCCACCATGCCACCGTCCACGTTCCGGATACGTCCAAGGAGGAGAGGTGGCCGGAGTACTGTGGCGTCATCGCAGAGCGGGGCCACATGGCTGCCCTCTGTGTTCCGTTGGAACTTGATGAAGGTGCCACAGCGGCGCTGAACTTCTTTGCGCCGCAAGCCAATGTGTACGACGAGCAAACCATCCGAAACTGCGAAGCTTATGCCTCCCAGGCGGAGCGTTCCCTGAGGTTGGCCGTCCGGATCGGCGTGAAGCAGCAGCACGCGGAAGACCTCAAGGAGGCCATGCAGTCCCGGACCGCCATCGACCTCGCGAGCGGCATCATCATGGGCCAGAACCGGTGTACCCAGGAGGAGGCGTTCCAGATCCTCAAGAAAGCATCGAGCACCCGCAACCTGAAGCTCCGCGATGTCGCCGAGTCTTTGATCAAGTCCGTTTCCAACCGCGCTCCAGTGGCGCACTTTGAGCCGTAACGGAGCCATGCAAGGCCCCTCACTTGTGACGGCCGCCACTCTTGCACTACATTTTAGGTGGGTTAAGCAGATAGCCCTTGGAGTCTCATGACGTGGTGCCATCCTCAGATGGTCCAAGAACTGCACCCTAAGCGCCGTGGTCACTATCGGCCGGCCCCAAGCGTGCATCCTTGTAGGACTCCAGCAGGAGCAAAGGAGAATGGCAATGACGCTTGGATCCGCACTTCCCGCCCCAAAGCCTGAGAGCCGCTTGAAAACCGCACGCCGCACGGCCCCCGCAACGGCTGAGGCTGCTGCGCCGCCATGGTGCACGGTCTGCGACACTGACTCATACATATTCGTGGAAACGGTGGTCGAAGCCGAACCGAACCGGTCCCATGTGGTTGAAGTGAGTTATACCTGCAGCGAATGTGACACCTTTTATGCCCACGCAGTCCGTTTGGAGCAGCTAGTCCCTGAGATTCAGCGGGAATTTCTCTCCACCTCCGCCGCCGGACTGTGGTTCAGCTGCACTCATTGCGGTGAGCCCATGACCTTGGGCCGCCCGGCGGAACAGATCATCGCGGCGCCCCGCAACACTGATGATCCGGAGAATCCGAGCCTTCTGGAGGTGTATCTGCAGACCCAGGTACTGCACTGCCGTTGCGGATTCCAGATGGAGGTTCCCCGTTCCGTCGGTTGACCACCGTCTCAATTTGATCATCGTCGGGAGGGGCGGCTATGCGGACGTTCGGGGTGGAAGAGGAACTGCTGATTGCAGATCCCCTCGCGGGTACGCCGCTGGCCTTGGCCGGCAGCATACTGGACATCGCGGCCCTGGCTGAGGCGGATCCAGACGCCGGACCTTCGCTGAAGTCAGAGTTCAAGCAGGAACAAATCGAGGTCAACTCCCGCCCGTGCAGCACGGCGGCGCAGTTGTGGACGGAAATCTGCGCCGGCCGTGCCTTGGCGGATGAGGCCGCTAGCGAGCTGGGTGCCCGGGTAGCTGCGCTGGCCACTCCTCCTGTTTTCCATGCGACGCCCACGGCGGGGAATGAACGGTATGCCACCATGGGTACCGCCTTCGGTCTGATCGCCCGGGAGCAGTTGACGTGCGGTTTCCACATTCACGTGTCCGTGGAATCATCCGAGGAAGCCGTGGGGGTGCTGGATCGCATGCGCCACTGGCTCCCGGTACTTCTGGCATTGAGTGACAATTCCCCCTTTTGGATGGGCGTTGACACTGGCTTTGACAGCTACCGAACCCAGATCTGGAACCGGTGGCCCACTGCTGGACCCATGGATGTGTTCGGATCAGCCGCGGCATACCGGGCCGTGTTGACCGAACTCCTGGGCACGGGTGTCCCCATGGACGAGGGAATGATTTATTTCGACGCCCGGCTCTCCAGGGGCCAGCCCACTGTTGAGCTGCGGATCGCCGACGTCTGCCTGGTTCCGGAGGATGCCCTGACCCTGGCAGTCATGGCACGCGCCTTGGTGGAAACCTCGGCGGCCGCATGGCGTCGGGGGGAGCCGCCGTCGAGCACTAAGACGGCGGTGCTTCGCATGGCCAACTGGAAATCCAGCCGCTTTGGCATCAACCAGCAGCTATGGCACCCCGCGGAGGAGAAACCGTTCCCGGCAGCGGATGTGGCCGGAGCGTTACTCCGGCACATCCGCCACGCCCTTGCGGAGGCCGGCGACTTGGCGCTCGCGCGCCGCGGCGTTGCCAGCATCCTCCGCCGCGGTACGGGGGAGAGGCTCCAGCGGCAGGCATACAGGCGGCGCCTGCGGCTGCCGGATGTCGTCTCTGCTGCCATTGCGTCCACCCACCACTACGGTGATCGGACCGACGCCGGCTTGCTGAGCCGCTAAGCCAACGGCACCGTACGACGGCGGCGACTAGCCTTGGTTGATGCGGATCATGTTGCCGGAGGGGTCGCGGAAAGCACAGTCGCGAGGACCCCACGGCTGGTCGATCGGTTCCTGGAGGACCTCTGCGCCGGAAGCACGCAGGGACTCGAACGTGGCGTCCAGATCATCGGAGTTGAAGACAAGCATGGGCATGACGCCCTTGGTCACCAATTCCTGGATGACGTCGCCATCGGCCTGCGAGCGGCCAGCGTGCGGCGGGGAGAGGACAATTTCCAGTTCGGGTTGGGCGGAACTGCCGAGCGTGACCCAACGCTGCCCGTCAGAGCCGACGTCGTTACGGACCTCAAGGCCCAGGGCGTCCCGATAGAAGGGAAGTGCCTGGTCGACGTCGTTGACTGTTACGTGTGTGTACTTCAATGAAATGTTCATGTTTCACACGCTATTGCAGCTTTGACGTGGGCGCTTCTTCAATCCTGCTCAGGTTTTCCGGCTCTTGCGCTGCTGCCCGACGACGGCCGTGCCTGTCCGGCCTGGTGTGCTGCTTCGCGATGCAACTGGGCATGGCCTTGGCCGCATGGTGCTCGCGGGCCCGGTAGTCGCTGGGAGTCATGCCAACGATTTCCGTGAAACGGGTGCTGAACGAGCCAAGGGAAGTACAGCCGACCTCCATGCATGCGTCGGTGACGCTCACTCCTGCGCGCAGGAGCGCCATGGCCCGCTCGATCCGGCGCGTCATCAGGTAGTTGTAGGGCGATTCCCCGTAGGCGGCCTTGAACTGGCGCGAGAAATGCGCGGGGGACATCAGCGCGCCGGCGGCCATGGTGGGCACGTCCAGCGGCCGGGCGTATTCGCGATCAATGAAATCGCGTGCGCGACGCAGATGGGCCAGATTGGCCAGTTCCTGCGGTGTCATGGCGTCAGTCTACTAGTCTCTTTCCATGGATTCAGTGGTGTGGTCGAAGCCCGAAAAAGAACGTCCCGGCACGCCCTTGCTGGTGATGTTGCACGGTTACGGCACCAGCGAGCAGCGGATGGCGAACCTTTTCCCGCACCTACCGGGTGAGTTCACCTGCGCGGCGTTACGGGGCCCGAAAATGATCGGGGACGGCCACGGTTGGTTTCTGCTGGATTACTTCCTGACCAACGATTTCGCGGACGTCATCACGTCCACCAACAGGGTTTTCGACTGGATCAACTCCGTCAAAGGGGAGCACAGCAGCGTGTGCCTGTTGGGCTACTCCCAAGGAATGGCCATGGCCAGCACACTGCTGCGACTGCGACCCAAGGAGTTCGCGGCCACGGTAGGATTGTCAGGGTTCGTCATGGACAATGATCTCTTGGGCCTCAGTGAATCCTTCGATACGCCGCCCCCGTTTTTCTGGGGGAGGGACAAGGCGGATCCAGTGATTAACCAAGACGCCATCGCCCACACCAAGGAGTGGCTGAACGCGAACACGGCGCTCACGGCCCGCACGTATCCCGGAATGGGACATCGCATTGGGCAAGCCGAGTTGGTGGATGTCAGCGCGTTCCTGAAGTATTACGCCCTCAACCAGCGAATCTGAACCCGCGAAGAGCCGTCTCACCAGCGCATTCTTCAGCGCCCTTGTGGAACGAAATTGTAAGCGCTTACACTTTGGGCTGTTGCCTGAAACCATCACACGCGCCTTAGGCGCGGAACGGAACCACACATGACCGATCACCGTAACGCCTGGACGGGCGCCAAGGCGTTGTTGTTCGACCTCGACGGCGTGCTCACACCCACCGCGGTTGTTCATGAGCAGGCATGGAAAGAGCTTTTCGACGGGTATCTGACTGACGCAGGACATCCGCAGGGATACCGCGAAAATGACTACTTCGACCACATCGATGGCAAGCCGCGTTTCGACGGCGTGCGGGACTTCCTCGCATCCCGGGCAATCACCTTGCCCGAAGGTCCGGTCAATGACCATCCGGACCACGAGACCGTGCAGGGTTTGGGCAATCGAAAGAATGCCATTTTCAGCGGGATTGTGGACTCCCGAGGCGTGGAACCGTACCCCGGATCCGTCAAGTTCATCAACGCCGCCGTCGAACTGGGGTTGAAAGTGGCCGTTGTTTCCTCATCCCGGAACGCGCCAGCGGTCCTGAGGGCCGCAGGACTGGACCACCACTTCGAGGTGGTGGTGGACGGACAGGTGGCTGCCGCCGTCGGGCTTCCCGGCAAACCGGACCCGGCCACGTATGTCTACGGCGCGCGTCTTTTGGGCGTGCCGGTGGAGGAATGCGTAGTGGTCGAAGACGCGGTTTCCGGCGTTCAGGCCGGTGCGGCGGCTGACTTTTTCGCAGTGATCGGCGTCGACCGGGGGGCGGGCCGCCAGACACTGCTTGAGGCTGGTGCCACTTTGGTGGTCGACGACCTCAGCGATCTTCTCTAAACCTACTTTTTCGAAGGATCCACCCGCCCATGGCACTCATTACCTCTGATCGCATGCGTTTTCCGTGCGAGCCCTGGAAGCTCGTTGAGAGCGTCCACGTCCCCGGTGACGAAGGAACGCTTGAGACCCTGTTCGCCCTTGGCAACGGACACCTTGGCATTCGCGGCGCCCATGCCGCGGCGGGCGACGGGGAGCTCCTGGGTACTTTCATCAACGGATTCCATGAGATTTGGGATATCAAGCACGCCGAGAACGCCTATGGGTTCGCCCGTACCGGACAGCGGATCGTGTATGTGCCGGACGCAAACAACTTCACCGTTTCCATCGACGGCGAGGTTCTCAGCCTCGCGGAATCCACAGTGGTGGACTACCGCCGGAGCGTGGACTTTTCCACAGGCGTGTACGAGGTAAGCACCACGTGGGCGTGCCGCTCGGGCGCTACCGTCACCACGGTGGAGCGACGCGCGGTAGGGTTCGATTCCCGCGGGTGCCTCGGCTTGGAACTGTCCATCAGTGCTGACCGGGACGTGTCCGCGGACATCACCTCCGGCGTCGTGAACCGGCAGGACCAGCCGGTGGAGGACCACTCGGTCCACGATCCCCGCCGCTCCGGCCGGCACGCGGGCCGTGTGTTGCTTCCCTTGTACCTGAACGGCGTCGATGGTTCCCTGCGTTTGGCATGGGAGACGGCGGAGTCACGCCAACGAGTGGCAGTAGCCGTGGATCACTGGATCTCGGCAGAAGTGCAACCGTTTGAGACGGCGGTAGGGGAGGACGACTCATCCGTCCGCTACGTTCTGGCTATCCATGGCGGCCAACAGTTCCGCATGGAAAAGACTGTCAGCTACGTAGTGGCGGGGTCGGCGAGCGACGCGGAGGATGTTGGCGAGGCACTTGCCGCGGAGGCGGAAGCCAACCTCGTACCGTTTTCTGCGATCCTCGCCCAGAGCACGGCACACTACGACGAATACTGGACGACGGCGGACGTTTCCATCGGCGGTCAGCCGGAGCTTCAGCAGGCTGTCCGCTGGGCGTTGTTCCAGCTCGCCCAAGCCACGGCCCGTGCCGGCGTAGCTGGCATTCCGGCCAAGGGAGTCAGTGGATCGGGGTACGAGGGTCATTATTTCTGGGACCAAGAGGTCTACCTCCTGCCCTACCTGACCTATACCAACCCCTTGGGTGCACGGAAGGTCCTCGAATCGAGGCACGCGATGCTGCCCGATGCCAGGATTCGTGCCAAAGAACTCAGCGTGGACGGGGCGCTCTTCCCGTGGCGGACCATCAACGGGCTTGAGGCCAGCGCCTATTACGCTGCAGGAACCGCCCAGTTCCACATTGCCGCTGCTATTGCCTTCGCGGCAAACCGGTACCAATGGGCCAGCGGCGATGACACGTTCGGCCCTGACCTGGGCGCCGAGCTGTTGATTGAAACGGCCCGGATGTGGGCTTCGCTGGGCTTCTTCGGCAAGGACGGGATGTTCCACATCCACGGCGTCACGGGCCCCGATGAATACACCGCTGTTGTCAACGACAACCTCTACACCAACGTCATGGCGCGCTTTAATTTGCGGACCGCTGCGGCCCTGGAGAACGAGGGCATCGCCGAGACAGAGCGGATGGTGTGGCGGCAGGCCGCCGAGCGGATGACCTTGCCGTACGATCCCCATGTTGAGGTCTTCAGCCAGGACAACGATTTCATGACCTTGGAACCGTGGGACTGGAACACCCCGAAGTCCAAGTACCCCTTGCTGCTGAACTTCCACCCGCTGGTGATCTACCGGCACCAAGTGCTCAAGCAGGCCGACACGGTGCTCGCCATGTTCCTTCAATGGCAGGACTTCACCGCGGAGGAAAAGCAGCGCGCCTTCGACTTCTACGATCCCATCACCACCGGCGACTCCACGTTGTCCGCTTGCGTGCAGGGGATCATGGCGGCAGAAGTGGGCTACAACGATGTGGCGTTGCAGCACTTCACGGACGCGCTGTTCATCGACCTCGACAACTCCCACGGCAACACCATCGACGGCGTCCACATCGCCTCCACAGGTGGTATCTGGAGCTCCTTGGTCTGCGGATTCGCAGGCATGCGGGACCAGGGTGACGTCCTGCGTTTTGACCCCCGGCTGCCCGCGGAGTGGGAGGGGCTGTCCTTTAGCCTCAAAGTCCAAGGCCGCCTGCTGTCCGTGGAGCTGGTCCCCGGCTCCATGGTGCTCAAGCTCGTGTCCGGCCCGGACTACAGCGCCGAACCACTCCCGGTGAATGTGCGCGACCAGCACATCACTGTTGGCATGGACGCCGTCACCGTGCCGGTCGACGACGTACCGGTGCCGCCGCCGTCGATCTTTCCCAGCGTTTTCCCGACGGCGGGACTGCCCATAGTGCGTTAGTCGGCCCCGTGCGTTAGTCGGCCCCGTGCGTTAGCCGGTAGCAGTGCGTCCGGGTAGCAGTCTCATTGCGCGGCGAGGTCCGTGGTGGTGAGGCGCAGCCACAGCCACAGCCGTTTTTGCGGATCGGCGAGGTCGATGTTGAAGTCCTCAGCCAAGCGACCCACGCGGTAGCGGACCGTGTTGTTGTGGACATGGAGTTGCGCGGCCATGGCCGAGATGTTGCCGTTGGTGGCCAGGTACGCCCTTAAGGTGTCCAGGTAATCAGTCTGCTGCTCTGCATCCCGGGCTTGGATCCGAGCGATTTCGTCCGCGCCGGCAAGCCCGTTGTCTTCGATGAACTTCCCGATTTTCAGGAGGTTCAAGGGAATTTGGAAGTCCTCGAACAAGGCAACCCTCGGGCTGGCAATGCCCCGGGACCGCTGGCTGAGCAGGTGGTTCATGGTGTGCACCGCCTCTGACCTGGAACGGGGGAGGTCTTCTACCCTCGCGGCGATCCCGCCTACGGATGCGATCAGCGGAAATGAGCTGATGGTGTGCGAATACGCTTCGATTTCCTGGATGATCCTGGCGTGGACAGCCCTGGGGGAGCTGCCCTGGCTTGGCAAGAGCGCGTAAACCACCGAGCCGAGGAGTGCGCTGTGGCTGGTGCTGAATTGCACGTTGCACACCGTGGTGACCAGGTGCAGCAGGCGGTGCAGGTCCCGCACGGACTCCAGGCTCCCGGTTTCCGGGCGGGCGATGGAGAAGGCAGCAACCGCCAGCCCGTTGGCCGCATCCAAACCCAGCTGCGCCGCTGCAAAGGAAGCGTGGGGTGCATCATCCATGAGCGTTCGGATGAGGTCGGCGTTGCGCCTTTCCCCGAAGTCGGACGCAGAACGGGCGTGGAGCATGTGCAGCCCGGCCAAGGGTGCCATCCTGTCCAGCGCTACCAGTGAAGCCTCGCGCCGCTCTTCTCCCGGGTCGATGATCCAAATCGAGCCCAACAACTCACCTCCGGCCCGGACAGCCAGCGCGAGCCGCGCCATTCCGTCGTCGGGCGCTGGCACCACCACCGCCCCGGGCGCGGCGTAAACGGCCTTGAAGTCGTTGTCGAAAGCAGGCTGGGTGGTTTCCTGCAACGTGAGGGTGGTGATTCTGCGAAGTTCGTCAATCGGCTGCCCGGGCAGCGTTGAGTAGCCAAGAATGCGGCCGAGCGGGTCCACGATGCTCGCGGCGCCGTTGGTGATGGAGGCCGCGGCGTTGGCGAAGGCGTAGAGGTCCCCAAGCCGGACTCCAGAGACGGAATCAGCAGCAGCACCCATCACCGAGGCCCGTGCGAGGGCCACCAATCGCGTCCAGTCGGCGGCATCGGGTGCCACCAGGACCGCCAGGCTGTGACGGACGGCGGCAGCGCGCAGTTGCTCCATCAGTGCGCCGTGGGCTTTGACCACCACGGCAGCGGCGTTGCTGTTTGCGGCCCTGTGGAGGAGTTGATCGAAATCCGGGGATCCGTAACTGCATCCGACGGCGAGGATGATCCGGTCATCGACGCTGGACCAGGTGTCCAGGGGGTCGTACATCAGGACATCGGAGACCGGGTGTCCGAGGTTCTCCGGCGTCGGATTGGCGTGCACGAGGTCTGCCTGCATGAGTTGGATGCAATCGGAGAGCCTCACCACGGATTGCTGCATCCCGGGTTCGGCGGGCCGCGGCATGGCCTCTGACGGTGATTCTGGCTCCATCTATGGAAGTTATCACAAGCCACTGGCGGATGTTGTAGAGCTATTCACATATAGACGTGGAGAGATCTGGGTCACCATTGGGAAAGGCGCTGGATGACGTACCTCCAGCCGAAACAAACCGGAACACACCGGAACCCAAAGGACTCACTATGAAACTCAAAGACATCAAGGCGCTTGCCTCGGTGCAGGGCCCAGCCCGCTCGGTCGAGGAGCGCTTGTCCAGGAGCTGCTACAGCGTGGAAGACGTGCGAAAGCTCGCCGTCAAGCGGCTGCCTAAGAGCATCTTCGAATACATCGAAGGCGGCGGCGAGGACGAGGTTTCACTCCGCCGCAACCGCTCCTCCTACAACGACTGGTCCTTCCTGCCCAAGTGGGGCTCCGTGGACAACCTCGACCTCAGCACCACCATCCTCGGCGGCCCCTCGGCCATGCCGGTGACTCTCTCGCCCACAGGCGGCACCCGGCTGTTCCACCCCGATGGCGAGTCCGCCGTCGCCCGGGCTTCGCTCGCCGCGGGGGTTCCGTATGGCTTGGCCCACCTGAGCACCACCACCATGGAGGACGTCAGCGCAGCGGCTCCGGGGCTTCGCAGGTGGTTCAACCTGGAACCCACCTCGGACAAGGGGCTGCTGCAGGCCGTACTGGACCGAGTGTCCAAAGCCGGCTACGAGGCACTGATGGTGAACGTGGATTGCCGGGCAATCGGGCACCGTGAGCGCGATTACCGCAATGGATTCACCGCGCCGCCGTCCATCAAGCCCAAGACTGTTGTTGAAGGAATCCTGCACCCCTCTTGGGCCCTCGGGTTCATCGCAAACGATGCCATCGCCTTCCCGAACCTGGACGCAGAGGTGCCGGTAGGTCCGCTCGCCAGCTCGCCGGATATGTGGCGGACGCTGCTTGCCGGCTCGTATGAACCCACTGACTGGGATGACATCCGGGACCTGCGTGAGCGCTGGAACGGTCCGATCGTCCTCAAGGGCGTGGTTAACCCGAACGACGCCGCGCTGGCTGCCTCCTTGGGGATCGACGCCATCCAGGTCAGCAACCACGGCGGACGCCAGCTGGACCACATGGCAGCACCGCTGGATGTCCTCCAGGACATTGCCCACCGGACCGCGGGGCAGCTCGAGATCATTGTCGACGGCGGCATCCGCCGGGGCTCCGACGTGGTGAAGGCGTTGGCTTTGGGCGCGGATGCGTGCTCCATTGGCCGGCCATATCTCTATGGCCTTGCCGCGGCCGGGCAGGCCGGTGTTGCGCACGTCCTGAAAATGTTCCATGCCGAAATCACACGCACCATGATGCTCCTCGGAGTGACCACCATCGAGGAACTTCGCTCTGAAGGCCGGGATTTGATCCGGCACCGCAATGACGCCTTCAACCGAACTGAAACCCACGTAATCCCTGAGGCCCACTTGGGCCTTGCAGAAATGAGGACCCCCTGATGAACATTCCCCCAGTAGCCCGGCGGGCGCGGTTCGCGTTGCCGGCAGTCGTTGCCTCCGCGGCCCTGCTTTTGTCCGCGACGGCGTGCAGCCCGGCCGGCAGCGCATCGGCGTCGAACCCCTCCGCAGGCTCCGCCTCGGACACCAGCGTGCCAACGTTGGCCGTGAACCAGGCCGCCGCCGATCTTCTCCCGGCGTCGATCAAGTCTTCCAAGGTGCTGCGGGTAGCAATCCCCACCAATGAGCCGCCCACGCAGTTCTACCGCGAAGGCACGCAAGAAATGACAGGAACCAACCCGGACGTGGCACGCCTCATCGGTGAGGCCTTGGGTGTCAAAGTGGACATCCAGGTGACCAACTTCGACTCCATCATTCCCGGTCTGGCAGCAAACCGTTATGACATGACTGTGTCCTCTATGACCCCCACCACCAAGCGCATGGAGGTCCTGGACTTTGTTGATTACATGCAGATCGGCAATGCGATTGCCGTTCCCAAGGGCAACCCGGCCGGCATCAAGGACGAGCACGCGCTGTGCGGCAAGAAAGTTGGCCTCCTGACCGGCTCCTACCAGCTGACCGTGAACGTGCCCGATTACGACAAGGAATGCACCGCGGCCGGCAAGGAAACCATCCAGCGCAACGAATTCCAGGACACACGCCAAGCCATCTCCGCCCTGACCAGTGGCCGACTGGACACCGTGCTGGCCGATTCACCCATCCTCAACTTCGCGGCTACCCAGAACCAGCAGATCGAGGTTGCCGCAACGTACGAGTTCGCACCGGTGAGCGTTGGTGTGCCCAAGGAGTCCGGCTTGCTGAAATCCGTCTCCGCTGCATTGTCCGCGGTGATCAAGAGCGACGCTTACACCAAGGTTCTTACAAAATACGGCCTTGAGAAGAGCGCCATCACCGATGCCCGCGTCAACTTCGCCCAGTAATGCACGCGACCACTAAAAGGGGGACGACCATGCAAAACCAAACTCCTGTCCCTGATGCCAAAGCATTTGAGACCCAGACTCTTACCGGCCGCGCCTCGGCCGACGCGGTCGCCGAGGATTCCATCCCCGTGGTGCCCCTGAAGCACCCGGTCCGCCTGGTTCTTGCGGTAGTGCTCATTATGGTGGCTCTCAGCGCAGCCTGGGATGTAGCCGTCAACCAGCGCTATCACTGGGACGTTGTCCTGTCCTATCTGTTCGCGCCACAAATCCTTGCCGGCGCCGGACTGACAATCGTGCTGACGGTGGTGTCCATGAGCGTGGGCATTGCCCTCGGTACGGTGCTGGCCATCATGAGGCTCTCAGCCAACCCGATCCTGAGCACCATCAGCCGCGGCTACATCTGGTTCTTCCGCGGCACACCGCTGCTGGTCCAGCTGATTTTTTGGTACAACATCGCCGCGCTCTACCCCGTGATCGCCTTCGGTCTCCCCTTCGGCGGCCCGTCCATGATCCTGGGATCCGCGAACGTCTTGATCACTCCCTTGGGGGCCGCCCTCCTGGGGCTGAGCCTGAACGAAGCTGCCTACATGGCTGAAATCATCCGTGGTGGCATCGGTTCCGTGGACAAGGGACAGTACGACGCCGCCCGCGCCCTCGGAATGAGCGGAGGCAAGCTCATGAACCGGGTGATCCTGCCCCAAGCCATGCGGGTTGTCTTGCCGCCCACCGGGAACCAAGTCATCTCGATGTTGAAGGGAACCTCACTGGTGAGTGTCCTGGCGATCTCGGACTTGCTGTACTCGGCGCAGATCATCTACGCAAACAACTACCAAACCATTCCGCTGCTCATCGTTGCCAGCCTCTGGTACCTGCTCATGACAACCGTCCTGAGCTTCTTCCAAAACAAACTTGAACGTCGGTACGGCCGTGGCTTCGACTCGGCGCCGCGACGCAGCCGCAAGTCAAAGACAAGGACAGCATAATGACTACCGCCATGGTGGAAGCCCGGGGAGTCCGGAAGAACTTCGGCGTTATCGAAATCCTGAAAGGCATCGACCTGAGGGTGGAAAAGGGTTCGGTGACGTGCCTGATTGGCCCGTCCGGCTCAGGCAAAACCACCTTCCTCCGCTGCATCAACCACCTTGAAAAAGTCGCCGCCGGACGCCTGTACGTCAATGAACACCTGGTCGGCTACGCCGAACGCAACGGCAAGCTGTACGAGATGAAGGAACGCCAGACGGCGCGCTCGCGGCTGAACGCGGGCATGGTATTCCAACGCTTCAACCTCTTCCCGCATATGACGGTCCTGGAGAACATCATTGAGGCTCCGGTCCATGTGCTGGGCCGCCCGCGCAAAGAGGTGGTAGTGGAGGCGCAGGCCTTGCTGGACCGTGTTGGGCTGGGCGACCGCGGGAGCTCCTACCCGCAGGAGCTCTCCGGCGGGCAGCAGCAGCGCATCGCTATTGCCCGGGCACTGGCCATGAAACCCCAGCTGATGCTCTTTGATGAGCCCACTTCTGCCTTGGACCCGGAATTGGTGGGGGAAGTGCTTGACGTCATGAAGGCGCTGGCCGAGGCCGGAATGACCATGGTGGTGGTCACGCACGAACTTGGATTCGCCCGGCAAGTGGCTGATCAGGTGATTTTCATGGATGGCGGAGTGGTGGTGGAAAGCGGTCCGCCGGAGGAAGTCCTGGACAACCCGCAGCAGGAACGCACCAAGGCTTTCCTCTCCAAAGTCCTCTGAAAACTACCCGTAGAACTACTAGAACCCAGTACTAAAACCCGAAAGGCACCGAATGTCCCGTCAGCAAGTCATCACCGACCTCGCGCCCGGCCCCGCAGGCCCCTATTCACAAGCCATCGTGGCCAATGGTTTCCTTTACACCGCCGGGCAGACTCCGCACGATCCCATCACGGACGAGCGCGTGGGCATCACCATCGAAGAGCAAACCATCCAAGCCATGAAGAACCTCGGGGAGGTTCTCCGGGCCCATGGTCTCGACTTTTCCCACGTAGTGAAAGCAACAGTGCATTTGCACCATCCGGGGCGCGACTTCGACGGCTTCAACGCCATCTATGAAAAGTACGTCGTCGCTCCCTATCCGGCGCGCACCACCGTTGGTTCTTTCCTTGGCGACTTCCTGGTGGAGATCGACGTCGTGGCGGCCATCCCGTAGGCCCACGCGGGAAAGTTCCGGCCCCGCCTGATGCGAACAACGCATCGGGCGGGGCTTTTTCATGCGCTGCCTACCGCGTTCAGGCTGCCGGCTGCGCTGAATCGGCCCGCTGCGCTGAATCGGCCGGCTCCGCTTGGTCAGGCGGGCAGCTTACGTCCGGCTGACGACGGCGGTCCAGTTCGTCGTTGATAAGTTGCAGGAGCGCTTGGGCCGGCTCGGACAAGTGATGGGTGTCCGGCGAGCCCAGCTGGTCGCAATGAATCAGGACGTGGCGTATACGTTCAAGTTCGCGCGACGGAACCAGGGGCCAGCGATGAAATAGCTCCCGGACGGCAATGGCGCCCAGTAAAGCATCCGGTTTGTGGGCCGGTTTTTGGTGGCCTGCTGCTCTGCGTCGAGCAACAGTGGCTGCGGACGGAGTGACTCCATGGGCCAGGAGGATGTCCGCTTTAGGGATGCTGGGGGTCATCTGGACCTCCCGAAATAGTGCGAAGAAAGCCGACTGCGTGACTTGAAACCAGCATACAGAATGTGACTTACGTCATGTCAATGATGACGCCGGGGTTACAACTCGGAATCAGGCCTATCAATCATAAGTATCCTTATGATATTTTCTGAGGAGTCGAGACTATTATTCCGGTCCCGGCCTTTCAGGATTTCGAGCCGTTGCCCACTGAGGAGAACCATGACATCCACTAATAGCCCCGTTCGAAGCCGCACCACCATCCAACGTGCAGCCCAAATCGTGGGTGCCGTATTCCTGCTCGTCGGTGTCTTGGGCTTCATTCCCGGCATCACCGCCGATTTCGGATCCATGTCCTTTGCCGGACATGATTCGGGGGCGATGCTTCTGGGAATCTTCCAAGTGTCCATTCTGCACAACATCGTGCACCTCCTCTTCGGCATTGCTGGACTGATGATGGCAGGTACACCCGGACAGTCCCGGAACTTCCTTGTGGGAGGCGGGGTCATCTACTTGGTTCTGTGGATCTACGGCCTGTTGATCAATCATGATTCCGCCGCCAACTTTGTTCCCGTGAACTCTGCGGACAATTGGTTGCACTTCCTGCTGGGTGTGGGAATGCTGGCCCTCGGGCTCATCCTTAGCCGCCGCACTACCGCTGACCGGACGGGGACCACTACCGCCCGTTGAGCCGCAGGCACGCGCCCGGTAACCCCGGGCGCGTGCCTAGCGCCTGCCACTTCACTTTCCTTTACCCGCGTTCGAGCCCTGCATTCACAGCGGCGTGACTTAGTATCGTTTTGCTAGTGAAACAAGCTTTACGCTTATCGAAGGAACCACGGATGGACTCGGACGGTCACGCTAAGGGCTATTGGTACGGTAAGGATCCAGGGCAAAGAGCCATTGCCGTTGACGTCCTCAATGCCCTCAGGGATTACCGCGTCTCCGAGCAAGCAATGCGCCGAAGGACCCGATCGTCCATGGGAATGGGCGAGAAGGACCTCTTGGCCCTGCGGTACCTCTTCGAAGCCGAAGCCGCCGGCAAAGTCATGAAGCCGAAGGATCTGGGCGACCGGCTTGGCATAACGTCCGCCTCCATGACCACTTTGATAGACCGTTTGGTGGAATCCGGCCATGTTCGGCGCGAACCCCACCCCACTGACCGCCGTGCGCTGATCCTGCGGGCCACGCCGGACTCGGACCAGGAAGTGCGGCACACCCTTGGGGGGATGCACCGGCGCATGTTGGACGCCGCCTGTGCGTTGAGCCCGGATGAGTCCCGTGTGGTGGTGGATTTCCTGCAGCACATGCGCGAGGCATTGGACACCATCGATGAGGAACCTACCCCGTCATGAGGCTTGGCTCCACTGCAGGATGAAAATCAGCGTCACCAGGAATCCTGAACCGTAGTTGAGCCAGATGAACCGGCGCCACGCCGCATTGGTTCCTCCCGCCGTCGTATCCGTGACGTTCCACCAAGGCGCGCAATTGACGATGTAGGGGACGGCGATGATCGCCCCGAGGGGTCCAGGCCATGGTGTCGCCAGCATGGCGAGTCCGGCGATAAGCCAAAGCACGACGGCGAGCCTCACTGTCCGGCGGGCGCCGATCACGGTTGCGATGGAACCTATCCCGGCCTGCCGGTCGGGTTCGATGTCTTGAACCGCGCCGAAAGCGTGCGCAGCCATGCCCCACAGGAAGAACCCAACCAGCAGGGCGAGGAGCCCGGGAGTGACCACCGCGCCGGCCAACGCCAGGCCGACGACGGCGGGACTGACAAAGTGCGTACTGGACGTCAGCGAGTCCAAGACCGGGCGTTCCTTGAAGCGGAGTCCGGCCACCGAGTACGCCACAACGGCGAACGCACTGACGGCCAGGCTCATCCAGGCGGCGGGACCTCCCGCAAGGGCCAGCACCACGAGGAACGGAACATTGGTGGCGGCGGCGAGCCAGAGCATGGGTCGGTGCAACCGCGGTGGCAGAAGAGCCCCCTCAATGCCGCCCTTGCGCGGATTCTTGAGGTCCGATTCATAGTCAAAGACGTCATTGATCCCGTACATCGCCAGGTTGTACGGGATGAGGAAGTAGAAAGTGCCCAGGACCAGCACCCAGGTGACCTCGCGAGTGGTCAGTAGCATCGCAGCGGCGAAGGGATAGGCGGTGTTGATCCAGCTGACCGGCCGGGACGCCAGCAGTGCTTGGGAGAGGAGATATTTGCGGCTTTGCCGGTGTTCCCTGTCCCGTTCGCGCGTCAGCCACATCCACAGCCCGGGGAGCGCCACGACGCCCGCCAACGGGTACGAGAAGTCCTCGATCGGCGCGAGGCCCACCTTGACGCCGAGAATGTGCGAGGCGTCGTAGTGGAACAATCCCATCGCGATCATGGCCGAATCGAACACGGCCGTCAGCACCGCCAAGGCCGCGAACGCGAGGCCAACAGCTCGCCAGTGCTGCCGCCCTTCGCCCTTGGCTCTGCCCAGGCGGGCAAAGATCACGCCGGCAATGATGGCCGCCGAGATGAAGGCCAGTGCGAGCCGGAGGTACGTCATGCGTTCTCCCTGGCTTCGGCATTGTCCTTGACCCGTGATCGGGATCCGGAACTGTCAGCACTGCGGGTGGGCGCCCGGTCCAGCAGCTTCCGGGTGCCGGTGTAAATAACCATGCTGCACAGCACCAGGAAGAGCAGGAACACCGGTTCTTCGATGGGCAGCTCCGGTGCGAGCAGAAGACCCGTGGCCACGGTGCCTTCCCCACGCAGGAAGATGCCCAACCCGATTCCGGAAGCGTCCCAAGCGAGCAGGAACAGGACCCCGGCGGTGGTCACCACCGCCGCTGCTTTCGGACTGTGCCAGAAAAACAGGCGGAAGCGATGATCCAGCAGCAGCATGCACATGATGCCCAGTAGTAAAGAGACGAGGTAGAGGGATCCCATCAACTGATCCTGCTAGCTATGCGCCGTGCAGTGGTAGGGCCTGCGCTGTGATCCCCGCGTATGCGTTTCAGGACCAGTTCCGCGCTGATGAGGCACATCGGCACCCCTACGCCGGGCGCCGTTGTGGCGCCCGCGTAGTAAAGGCCGCGCACCCGTCTGGAGGCATTCTGCGCCCTGAACATGGCGCTTTGCCGCAACGTATGGGCAGGGCCCAGCATGCCGCCGTGCCAGGAATTGAAGTCCCGGGCGAAGTCTGCGGGGCCCACGGTGTGCCGGGTTACGATGCGCTCGCGGAGGTCCGGGATGCTGGCCCAAGCGGCAATCTGGTCGATGGCGGCGTCGGCGGTCTGCTCTATCAATGCATCACCCGTTCCATCGGGACCACCGGAACCGAGGGCAGGGTCCGCTGGTATGGGGACCAGGACGAAGAGGTTCTCGTGGCCTGCCGGGGCAACTCCGGGGTCCGTCGCGCTCGGTTTGCAGACATAGATGGACGCGGGATCGGGAATGCGGGTGTGCGCGCCGAAGATCGAGGCAAAGTTGGCTTCCCAATCGCGGGTGAAAAACAAGGAGTGATGCGGCAGTTCAGGAAGGTTCCCCTTGACGCCCAACATGACCAAGACGGCGCCGGGGCCGCTGGTGCGCCGTTCCCACCATGAACTGTTGTAGCTCCGATCCTGCACCCCCAGCAATTGGGTTTCGGTGTGGTGCAGGTCCGCTCCGGAGACCACGAGGTCGGCAACGCTGTAATGCTCGGCTCCGTTGTGGTCGCGCCAATTCACCCCGGTAACTTCCCGGCTGTCCCTAGCAGGAAGGCCGGCCGGTAGCTTCAGGCCATCAAGCCGGCCAAGCTTCTTGGTCCTGGTTGCCTCGCGGGTGGTGATCTTGAGTGCTTCCGCGCCTGTATGGATCCTGACGCCCGCCTCTACTGCCAGCGCTTCGAGTCGTCCCACGAGCGCCCAGAATCCACCCATTGGATACTGGACACCATCACCCAAGTCCAGCGCACTCATCAGGTGGTACATCGCGGGCGCGGCCGACGGGCTGGTGCCCAGGAACACCGCGGGGTACCCGAGGACCTGCCGCAGGACGGGATGCCGGAAACGCTCCGCGACAAATCTGTCCAAGGGTGTGGCGAGAAGCTGTGCGAGCTTGGGCAGGTTGCGTACCACCTCAGGATGCAGCAGTTCCCGAAGCTTGGTGAACGGGTTGTAGAGGAAGAAGCGCTCAGCCATGTCGGTCGTGTGCCGCGCGGACGCAAGATACCGGCCCAGCACCTTGGCGCTGCCGGGCTCAACCCTTTCAAACGTCTCCAAAACCCGTGCGCTCCCCAAGGGAACGGTCAACGGGTCCGGCCTGGCGCCGTCGTCGAGCGGCTCGCTGAAGACCCGATAAGCGGGATCGAGCGTGCGCAGATCCAACTGCTCAGCGGTGCTGGTGCCGAGGAGCTCGAAAAAATGGTCGAACACTCCGGGCATCAGGTACCAGGACGGGCCGGTGTCCCAGCGAAAACCATCCCGCTCCAAGCTGCCGGCACGGCCACCAACGTGATCGCGCTGCTCAAGGAGCTGTACCTCGTGTCCTTCGTGGGCGAGGAGGGCGGCGGTGGCAAGCCCAGCGATGCCACCACCGATCACTACGGTCCGGGTCATCGGTGCAGCTCCATCCACGTCGAGGCAATTGCGCGTGCGGTGAGCCCTGCTTTGACGGCATCCGGAACCCGGACCCGCGAGCGGTACAGCTCGTCAACGCTGGTCTGCTCAATCCTGTCTGTCAGCGCCGAGAACAGGGCAAGCGCGCTCCGAACGGCGGCCCGGGCATCATGGGGCAAGAGCGGAATAACGACGGCGGCATCGGCGAGTTGCGCACGAATGGTACCCACCCACTTCACGCGGTCCTTGTCCTCAAGGTGGTCAGCGGTGCCAAGGTAGCTCCGTCCCAGCCGGGCGGTGTCGTCCGCCAAATCGCGGAGGAAATTGATGTTTTGGAAGGCTGCGCCCAGCTGGCTCGCACCGTGCCGCAGCGCGGCCGACACGTCGTCGTCGATGTCCTGGCCCCGCATGAAGACCCGGAGGCACATCAACCCCACCACCTCGGCGGAACCGTGCACGTAGCCGCGGTGCGCATCGGCATCGAAACGCAGGGAGGTAGCCGGGACGGGGTCGCGCTCGCCGAGGTCGGTGCGCATGGAGTCGAAGAAGGGGTCGATGAGGGAACGGTCGATGCCGGCTGCGCGCGCAGTCTGGGCGAACGCGTGGATGATGAGGTCACTGCTGTAGCCGATCTTCACTGCGCGGTGGGTCTCATCGATAAAATGGGCCAGGGCGTCGCATTGCTCTTGGTAGTCCAGGCCGGCTTCAGCGGTGACGCCGTCCACCAATTCATCCGCGACCCGCACCAAGGCGTAGATGTTGCGGACGTGCTGGCGGTGGCGTGGCCCCAGCAACTTGCAGGCCAAACCAAACGAGGTGGAATACTCCGAGATCACCTGGTTCGCGGCGCGTTCAGCGGTGCGGGTGAACTGCGTGAACGAACTGTTGGTGGCCACGCTCATGACTGCCGTCCTTCCAACTGTGCGGCGAGCTCCAGGAGGACATTGCGCGCAGCAGGGGGGATGGGCGAGGCAAAGCTGGTGAGCAGGTGCGTGAAGGCCATCATCTGTTCATCGATGAGCGCCTGGACGAACTGTTGCGCTCCGCAATCCGCCAGCTTCCTCCGTACGTGCTCCGCCTCCGTGGCGTGCAGCTCGGGGCGGCCAAAGAAGGGTTCGATGTCCTGCCAGGCGTTGGTCATCCGGGCGTGCGCGATGATGGCTGTCTGCTTTCCTTCCCGAAGGTCCGAGAAAGGATCCTTCCCGTGCTGCCCCGGGTCCCCGAAAGTGGACAGAAGGTCGTCCTGGAGTTGGAAGGCGAGGCCCAAGTGCCTCCCGGCACGTGCCAGCGAATTCTCGACGGCGGCGCTGGCGCCTGCCAGGGCGGCGGCGGCACGTAACGGCAATTCGAACGTGTAGGTGGCGGTTTTGTAGCCGCACATCATCAGGATGGTCCCAAGCTCAGGTGCCACTATGCCATCGCCCAGTCCCACGTCCAGTTGTTCACCGGCCACCGTCTCGTCGATGGTGTGCTCCAAGAGGTCAAGGAGCCGCAACCGGAGCTCATGCGGGAGTTCTGCCCGCGCGAAGGTTTGGTGCGTTCCGGAGAGCAGCAGGTCGCCCATCAGGATTCCGCCGGTTTGAGCCCAATGCAGCGCGCCGTCGGGACGTGGCAGTTCACCGGCTTCCTCCAGGAGGGAACCGATCAAGTTCGGGTGACCGCGGCGGACCAAATCGCCGTCGATCACGTCATCATGCAGCAAGAACGCATAGTGAAGGAGTTCAATCGCCCCCGCAATGGTGATGGCGGTTTCGCGTCGGGCCACGAACCCGGGCTGCGCGGCTCCCTGTTGGAGTGCGTCGTAAGTTTCCATCAACAGCAGGGGCCGGACGAACTTACCCCCAAGGACATTCTTGCCGGCGAGGGTCCACAGCCGGGCAAAGTCCGGGCCATAGGCCGCGGCGGCGCCTGCTTTCCTGTCGATTTGCGTGGTGAGTTCACTTTCGACGGCGGTGCAGAGCTCCGTGCGGGTGCGGAGCGCGCCGGAGGTGATGGTCATGCCGGGGGCCCGGGTTGGAAGGCCCCGGCTTCGAGCAGCAGGGGGAACTGCATGCTCAGCCATGGACTGAAAGCGCGGGAGGTGTGCTCGAGAGCGTCCTCTAGCAGGGCCGGAGTCACCCACGCCCAGTCGGCGACCTCAGCGGGGTTCGGTGCGATGCTTCCTGCCACGTGCGCCACGTAGACAGGGCAGATTTCGTTCTCGACGATTCCTGTGGGGTCAACCGCTCGGTATCGGAAGTGCGGCAGGACGAGCTGGATCCTCGTGGCGTCCACCCCGAGTTCGAACTGTGCCCGGCGCATCAGGGCCTCCTCCGACTCCTCGCCGGGCGCGGGGTGGCCGCAGAAACTGTTGGTCCACACGCCCGGCCATGTCCTTTTCTCCGGAGAGCGGCGGGTCAGCAGGATTTCCCCCGACTCGTTCAGCAAATAGCAGGAGAAGGCGAGGTGAAGCGGGGTTTGCCGTGTGTGGACTGAGGCTTTAGGGCTTTCTCCGATCGGCGCTCCTTGATCATCAAGGAGGACAACCATCTCTGTCGCGTTCACTCTGAGCCTTCCTCGGTTCTGCCGAACGGGCGCCCGCTCATGGATATAGCTAGACAGGCTAGAAGAAAGATTACCATGTAAGCAGCTAGGTGTAACATGCTTTTTATGCCTACACCTGAGGAGATCGCCCTGCCGGTGTCCTCAGGTGACCTCATCTCCGCGCTCGGTCGACTCCAGGCAGCCGAACAGCGGCTGGCGGACGCTTTGCTGCGGTACATGAGGCTTAACAAATCCGACATGCGGGCCCTGAATTACTTGATTGAATGTGGCAACCAGGGGCTCGTGGCCACCCCCGGGGCGATCGCTGCGCACCTGCATATCTCCACCGCGTCAACCACCAAGCTGCTGGACAGGCTCCAGCGTGCTGGCCACATCACGCGGCAAGCCCACCCCTCGGACCGCCGGGCCCTGGCCATCGCCATCACACCTGAGACCCACCAAGCGGCGCTACGGACAGTCAGTTCGCAACAGGCCCGGCGGTGCAGGGTGGCAGCCCGGCTCACTCCTGCCGAGAGGCAGACGGTGATGCGCTTCCTTGACGACATGGCGAGCGAGGTTGAAGCCAGCGAATCAGAACCGGGTGGGGGTGAAACGTGAGCGATTTGGGAGTACACATGATGGAGGGGACCGGAAAGGCAAAACATCATGCGGTTGATCCAGGTATCCCAGCACGCCGAGGACCTCGGGCGGGCTGCAGCGTTCTATTCGGAGTTGCTGGGAGTCCGGCCTGCGGCGGTCTTCGACCCGCCCGGCCTGCTGTTTTTTGACCTGGAGGGCGTGCGGCTCCTCTTGGAGAGGGGTGCAACGCGGTCACTCCTCTACCTCGAAGTTCCGGACGTAAGGCAGTTGGTGGAGCAGCTCAGGTCCAGGGGAGTGGACGTAGTGGACCCTCCGCGCTTGATCTTCAGCCACGTGGACGGGGTGCTGGGGCGTGCCGGAACTGATGAATGGATGGCCTTTATCCGGGATAGCGAGGGCAACACCGTTGGCCTGGTGAGTCAACTGGCTGCGGAGCCGGACGCAGGTAACGCCTAGGGCGCTAGCGCCTCAGATGCACGAGTAGTCATAGTCGAGGCCGCTGGAGACGTACTGGGTGAGGGTGACTTTGCCCCCTCCCGTGAGCGGCGCGGCTGAACACATACGCTTCGCCGATGTCAGTGAACTTGCTCCGGCGAGCCAGCTCCTGGCTGTGTACAGGGGGCTCGAGGTCGGCGTAGAGCCCGCTATCTGGGACCACTGGCTGCTCGTGGAGTAGATTCCGGTCGTTGCGCCGATGCTCGAGAAATAGGCCGCCATCCCTTCAAGGTCCGCGCGGTTGGCAGCCTTGTCGGCGGACCAGCTATTTCCGGTTTCGACGTCGAGCCACCAGATGAAGGAGGCGGGACTGCTCACCCCTCGGATGTTTGCATCATCGTAGGCCTTGGCATACCCGTACATGTAGGAACAGGCCGCTCCAAAGGACCCGCTCGTGCATTGCCCATAGGGGTTGGCCACAGTCGTTCCGCCGTAAGTATTGCTTGTGGGCCACCAGGAGCCTGCCGACCCCGGGTTGGCAGTGTTCACGTAAAGCGCGACCTTGGGCTGCCCGGTAGCGCCTGTGGAGGAACCGGCCCAGGACAGCTCGGTTGCGAGGCAGGGATTGGTCGTATTGGCGGTGCCGTTGTTGACGCCAACAATTCCAAAGCTCTGACCCTTGGGCAGGGCTTTGCCACACTGCGGCCACGAGACGTCATTTCCAGGGGCAGGTGCTGTTGCGGCTTCCGCAGGAAGGCCGACGACCATCAACAGCAATGCCGCAAAGGCGGCCAATGGATAGCGATGTCGGATCAGAATTGACGTCGCGCGGGTGATGTTCATGGTCGACCCCATTTCAGCGCAAAGCAATCAGGAACCCAGCATGAGCGCCGCCTGGTGTAGAGGTCAAGGTATCTTGCTGATCCAAAACGGGCGGGCGCCCTCCCAGAGAAGGGCTGGGAGGGCACCCGCATTCTGTGGTGGCGGTCAGCCGCCGTAGTTCGCGACCGTTTCCGGCCCCTGGTGCGTGGGCGTGACAGCGCCACCGGTGTCGTTGACGACGTGATCGATCGTGCCGGCGCCGTTGAGGGACACCGTGCTCAGATCGTGCAGTTTCACGCCCGCGGTCAGCGGCACTTCGAACGAGTGGCTTGCATGCAGGCTCGGATCGACGTTCGTGAAAATGTAGCTGCCGCCGCCCCACAGTTCGTGCGTTGTGACGGTGTCCGCCACCTTGTACGCGGCGTATCCGAGCGTGCCATCGTGCTGCCACGCGGCCTGGTTGGGAGCGTCATACGGCAGCTCGTTTTGGAAGAAAACCGTCTTGCCCCGCTCTCCGTTCCAGATCACGTTGTCCTTTTGGAAGTGTTCCACGAAGAGGCCGGTGGCAGTGACATCGTCACCGTTCACAACGAGGCCGGTGTCGGAAGTGTTTTCGGTCCAACCAACACCGCCGACACCGTGGTCGGCACGCCAGAGCCACAGGTCATCCAACAGCACGTGATCGCTATCGACCTGCACCCCTACCGTCGCCTTCCCAGCGTGCGGACCGCCGACGCGGAGGAACACGTCCTGCAAGGAGATGGGATCCTCGGCGCTCGAACCGCCCGCCCCGCGCTGATGCTTGGTACCCACCTGGACCAGTACCGGCGAGTTAACCGGACCGGCGTCGACCGTGACACCGGCCACATCCACTCCGGGGACGTCGTCGATGACGAGGGGCGTGGAACCGTTCTCCGCCGTCAGGGTCGCAAGGCCGAGGCCGAGGACCACCGTGCCTGCCCGCTTGATGCGGATCGACGTGTCGATGGAGTAGACGCCCGGCGTCAGGAGCAGGTTCTTGCCGCCGGCGAGAGCGGCGTTGATCCGGCTGATGGAGTCACCGGGCTTGGCGACGAAGAAGTCCGAAAGGGTGATGCTGCGGCCGGAGGAGCCGCCCGCCGTCCAGTCGGCACCGGAAGAGTCGGTCTTGACGGAAGGTTCGACCACCGAGAGGCCGTTGTCTCCCTGCACCAGGTACGGCTTCTCGCGCGCCGCAGGAGTTGTGGCGAGCGTGGTGTACGGAAGCTTCGGGAAGGATTGGGCCGGGGCGCCCTGGACTCCGGAGAAGACTTGGTTCCATACGCCGTTTGACCAACTCTTGATGCTGCTGTCGCGAGTGTAGAACTGCTGCTGACTGCCGTTCACAATCGCCGAGTCCGTCTTGGAATCTGCGAGGAATCCTCCGCTTGCGTAGGACGGGCCGCTGCAATAGTCCATGAAGGACAACTGCTGGCCCGTCACGTGCACCCGGCGCATCGGTGCAGCCTGGGAAACTGCCCAGAACTCAGCCGAACTGTGGCAACCGCTGCCTCCGACGGCGTTGATGTGCAGGTTCGAGACTGAGCGCCAGAAGTTGTCCAAGGCGATGCAGTTGCTCGTACCGTTGGTGCACCTGTTGTAGACGTCAACATGACCATTGATGGTGACGTCGTCCGGGGATGCGCCGAGGCCCGCGACCTCGGTGTAGTAGCCCACCTGGAACACCAGCGGGTGGGCGACTGAACCGTAGGTTCCCGGTGCGAAGAGCAGCGCATAGCGGCCTGTGCCCATTTCGCTATCGACCTGCTGCTTGGCGATCTCGTCCACCTTGGCCTGGATCGTGGCTTGGGGCATGTCTGGCGTGAAGACAATGACGTTTGGGCCGAGCTCTGGGGGCTGGGGCGTCGGCCCGGCAACAGCACCAGGTGCTGAAGCGAAGACTCCGAGTGCAGCCACCAACACTGTGGCGGCTAATGACGTACGACGCCGCCGTAACTTGGTGGGAACGGACCGTGTTAATGATGACAAGGACAACAGTGACCTGCTTCCGTGGAGACCGGCAGGGTGTGAGTGCAGGGGAGCCGTTCTGGCTCACGGGACAGCACCTCTGACCTTCGGGGGTTGAACGTGATTAACGTAACAGTCCGGTTACGAAACGGGCTCGAACTGGAGAGGTGTTTTTCCATACGCTTTAGTATCGGCATCCCTGCAATGGACTTTTCGGTATGCCTAACTCCCAGTTACTCTTTAATGAGGATTCCCCGACGATGAGGACCCCCGACGATGAGGACAAGGAATGGCTGCCCCAACGCTCCGCCTCGGCACCAAGCCCGGCAAAGCCTGGTCCAAGCTCTACATGCTTGGCCCGGCCTTCGTGGCTGCGATTGCGTACGTGGATCCGGGCAATGTGGCGGCGAACCTGACGGCAGGGGCCAAGTATGGCTACCTGTTGATGTGGGTTCTGGTTGTTGCCAACGCCATGGCCGTCCTGGTGCAGTACCAATCGGCAAAGCTGGGGCTGGCTACCGGGATGAGCCTGCCGGAGATTCTTGGTCAACGGCTCGGCACCAAGATGCGGCGACTGTACTGGGCGCAGGCTGAGATCGTCGCCGGGGCGACGGACGTCGCGGAAGTAATTGGCGGCGCAGTGGCACTGAACCTGCTGTTCGGGCTTCCCCTCCTTGGGGGCGGCGTGATCATCGGTGTGGCGTCCATGCTGTTGCTCGCCCTCCAATCCCGCCGGGGCCAGCGCTCCTTTGAGTACGCCATCCTGGTTCTCCTGGGCATCATCGCCGTCGGATTCATCTCCGGGTTGTTCGTTAACCCGCCCGATGCCGGCAGCGCCCTCAGCGGCCTGCTGCCCCGTTTTGAGGGCGCGGACACCGTCCTGATCGCCGCGAGCATGCTCGGCGCCACTGTCATGCCGCACGCAATCTACCTGCATTCGGCATTGGTCCGGGACCGCCACGGCTTTTCTGAGGACCCGATGGTGAGGACCCAGTTGATTCGGACCACACGGGTGGACGTGGTCAGCGCTTTGCTCCTGGCAGGGATCGTCAACATTTCGATGCTCCTGCTGGCGGCGTCCAGCCTTCGCGGCGTCGAAGGAACCGACACGATCGCCGGCGCCCATGCCGCGGTAACCGCGGCCTTGGGACCCGCCGTCGGCGTCATCTTTGCGGTAGGACTGCTGGCATCGGGCCTGGCCTCGACGTCGGTAGGTTGCTACGCGGGTTCAACCATCATGGGCGGCCTGCTGCGGGTGCGCGTACCGCTCATGGTGCGCCGGACGGTGACGTTGGTTCCAGCCCTGATCATCCTTGGCGCGGGGATAGAACCGACCCTGGCCCTGATACTTAGCCAAGTGCTGCTCAGTTTCGGCATTCCCTTCGCCCTGATTCCGCTGATCCGGCTCACGGGCAGTCGCGATGTCATGGGAATCCACGCCGACTCGATGCCGGTCAAATTCGCCGCGTGGACCAGCGCGGTCCTGATCGTGGGCCTCAACGTCGTGCTCATCGCCCTGACATTCGGTGCCCTGGCCTAGGGGTAGGGTGCACCTCGGCGCCCGTCATGTGGGCACCTTGGACACCAAAGGGACTCTTTCTCGGTAGGATTTGTGACAGGGCCCACGCTTGAGGGCCGCTTATAGCTTGGCACCCCCAGTTGGGGATACTTAGAAGGAAACTATCGATGGCTCAAGAAGCGGGCTCTCACTCTCAGGCCGGGGGGCCGGAACACCCGCCCAAACACGTCCCTGACGCGCCGTCTTCGGAGGAAACACCTTCGCCGGACGAGATCGTAATCCGGGGACAGGTGATGGACATTATCGAATCCATCCTCGACGATACCGAGCCTAAGTCTGAAGGAGCCAGGGCCAGGCTGCGCCGCTTGGTTGAAGCGCGCCCGGACAATCCCGAGCGCGCGCTCCTGGAGCACCTGCTGGCAACCCGCAACCTGCCGTCGGCCTCCCGAGAGCCGTCGGCAAAGGTTCCGGTACAGGTGGAGCCGGCAAGCCTGCACCTTGAATCCCACGATGCCAAGCGGTCGGTCAGCGTACCCATCAGCCACGAAATGCGGGAATCCATCCAGTCGGTCCTCACGGACAAGCTGCTGCTGACAGCCTTCCAGCCTGTTCATGCCCTTCCCGGTGGGGAAGTTGTAGGAGTTGAGGCACTGACCCGCTTCGTGGGCGAGGACGGAGCCGGGGCGGACGTCTGGTTCAATGAGGCTGCTGCCGCGGGCCTCGGAACCGAGTTGGAGATAGCGGCCCTGCACTGCGCACTGACTGCCGCGCACGATGTGCCTGAAGATTTGTCCGTTGCCCTAAACCTCACCCCGGCAACAGCCCAAGATCCTCGCGTTCGGGACCTTTTGGCAGCGGCCACCCTTGCCGCGGACAGGATCATCATTGAGCTCACCGGCAGCCTCGCGTCCATGGAGAGCCCATCCGCTGACGAGATTCTGCGGCCGCTACGTAAACTCGGCCTTCGCGTCGCGATCAGTGCCTCGGGCGCCGGTTTCGCCCCCGCGGACCTGATCGACCAATTGCACCCGGACATCATCAAACTGGATCGTCATCTGATTGAAGGCATCGCAAGTAGCGAAGGTCAAAAGATCCGTGCCAAGGCCATCGTTGAGCAGGCCCGCGCGGCTGGCGCGGACATCATCGCCGAGGGCATCGAAACAGCGGAGGAACTCGAGGAAGTCACGGCCCTCAAGGTCACCGCGGCGCAGGGCTACCTTTTGGGACGCCCGTCGGTTCACCCCCTGGACTGGTCCGCCTGGAGCATCCGTGCACAGACGGAGACGTTGCCCACAAGCTAGGTAACCGCGCTGAAACCAGCCACCCTGGGCACCACGATTCGGCGCGCCTCGCGTTAGAGTGTCAGGCGGGACCGGTGCTGTACGTCGGCTCCATGATCAGGGATCTGCACTGGCAGTGGCCCGCTTAGCAAGGAAGCCTTACGTGATGGACCGGTTAACTAATACTCCCGCGGAACCTCGCACCACAACGTTCCCAAGGAGCCTGCGCGAACACCTGAACACGCCAAAGGGCCTGTTATGGGGGTTCCTGCTGGTTCACGTGGGCTTTTTGGTCTTCGCTGCCGTGCTCTCTTTCCGGGGCGAAGCTTTCAGTGACACGTTCATCTACCGTGACTGGGCGATGGCCGGTTTCAATGAGGCCAACCTGTCGGGCGGCCCGAGTCCATGGGTCTACCCGATCCTGGCACTCATCCCCATGGCAGTGGCCGCCGTCGCCGGACCCGGCCCGTTCTTCTTTCTTTGGGTCCTGCTGACCACGCTCCTCAACGGTTGGGCGCTGCTGGCCCTCACCGATCGCGGTCGCAGGCAACAAGCCATTCCCGCCGGTTGGTGGTGGCTGCTGTTCCTGACCCTGATGGGCTGGCTGGGTTTTGCCCGCGTCGACGGCCTCACGGCGCCAGTGGTCCTTGTGGCCCTGGTCTTCGGCGTTGCTAGGCCCTTTCTTGCCGCCGTGGTGTTGAGCATCGCCACGTGGGTTAAGGTTTGGCCGGCCGCAGTCCTGCTGGCCTTATTCGCCGTCGTCAAGGACCGCCTTCGCGTCGTAGCAGCAGGAATTGTGACGACGGCGGTGGTAGTGGCGCTTGCCGCCTCCATCGGCTCCGTCCCCAAGCTGCTCAACTTCCTCACCCAGCAGGGTGACCGCGGCATGCAGTTGGAAGCTACGTTCACCACGCCCTGGCTGTGGCTGTCGGTCCTGAGGATCGGCGATTCCCACATGTACATGAACACGGACATCAACTCCATGCAGGTTGACGGTCCCGGAACTGCCTTCATGTCCGTGCTGATGCAGCCCCTGCTGCTGCTCGCTGCGGCCGCAGTAGCCGGCCTGACGTTCTGGGCGCTGCACCAAGGAAAGCTCACTGGCGGCGTGGACCGCACGGAGCTCCTTCTCTCCGGTGCCCTGACGTTGGTAACGGCTTTCATCGTGTTCAACAAAGTGGGCTCCCCACAGTTCATGGTGTGGTTGGGCCCGGCCGTGGCCGTTGGGCTTGCCCATGACTGGAAGCGGTGGCGCGTCCCCGCCGCGATGCTCATCGCTATCGCCGTCGCCACGTACTTTATTTATCCGTTGTTCTACGACGCACTGAGCCACAACAACCCGTGGATGGCCTTGGTGCTGAGCATCCGCAACGTCCTGCTGGTGGTTCTTTTTTTCTGGTCCGCGCACCGCCTGTACGCGTTGGGCAGGAAGCCATCCGTCGCCACCGAACCAGCGGCCAAGGAGCTTTAAGATTTCGTCCACGTTTTTTGACCGACTGGTCCGTATCCGTAGCAGTATCCTGTCGCCGCGGGTCGTGGCCTGGTTCGCCCGGCCCGGCAGCATCTGGTGGGGTTTCGCTGTAGTCCATCTTTACTTCCTCGCTTGGATGGCGTCGTTCTTCCTTCACGGGGACACGTTCAGCGACACCGAGCAGTACCGGCAGTGGGCCTTCGGCGGGTACAACCCGGCCAACCTCGATGGCAAGATCAGCCCTTGGGTTTATCCGGTGTTGGCCCAGATACCGATCTTCCTTGCCGGCGTGGCAGGTCCGGCGCTGTACCTGCTGGTGTGGACCCTCCTGATCACCGCACTCAATGCGGTGGGCCTCTGGTATCTCACCCGCGGACCTCGACGCCGGAGCGGAATCGCGCCAGCGTGGTGGTGGCTCTTCTTCACCGTGTTCATGGGATACCTCAGCTTTGCGAGGGTGGAGGGAATCACCGCCCCGATTGTGATGATTGCCCTCCTGTGCGCCGCGCAGCGGCCGGTGGTGGCGTCAGTCCTGCTGAGCGTCGCAACGTGGATCAAGGTGTGGCCGGCGGCCGTGCTCGTGCCCGTTGTGATCGCCAGCCGCCGTCGGCTCCCGATGATCGCAGCGGGAGCCGGGGTCACCGCCGTCGTCGCCGTCGGAACCTACCTCAGCGGCGGTTTCAGCCACATCATGGACTTCCTGATCAACCAGGGTGAGCGTGGCATGCAGCTCGAGGCAACGTTCTCCACCCCATGGGTGTGGCTGAGCGTCTTCCACATCGATGGTTCGACCATTGCTGACAACGTCGCCATCAATTCCACGGAGGTCTACGGCCCGGGCGCCGATGCCGCCGCCTTCCTGATGCAGCCCTTGCTCATAGTGGCCGCCCTGGCTGGGGCGGTGTTGTTGCTGCGTGCCCTTAAGCGTGGGGCGGAGCGGGAGGAACTGTTCCTTGAGGGGGCGTTGCTGATGGTTACGGCGTTCATCGTGTTCAACAAAGTAGGGTCGCCACAGTTCATCATTTGGCTCGCGCCGGTGATCGTTGCAGGCCTGACGCACAATTTCGACCGGTGGAAAGTCCCCGCAACGCTTCTGATGGCGATCGCCGTCACCACGTTTGTGATCTACCCGCTGTTCTACACTCCCCTCATCCACGCGCACCCCGTGATGGCCGCGGTACTCACGGCCCGCAACGTGTTGCTGGTGGTATTGCTGTGGTGGTCCGTGCAGCGGACGGTGGAGCTGGGGCGCAAGCCCAGCAAGGTCCTGGTTTCCTAGCGGATGGCCGGTGGCCGTCGGAAAAGGCGGCGGTCACCGCGCCGGACCCAGCCCGACAACTTGCCTTGGACCAGTAACCGTCGCGTATGGATGTCCAAGAACACCAGGTAAAAAGAGAACAGCAGGGTGACGGCGAAAGCCAGCGATTGCAGGTCCACCGAGACCGGCACGAACGACCAAACCGACAGTTGATCCTGGGCTCCGAAGACGATGAAGAACGTCACTCCCACGTAGAGGCAACGGATCTGCCAGTCATCCCTGATGCCCGTGACGGCGAGGAACGGAACAAACCAGAGGATGTACCACGGCTGAATGATGGGGGAGAGCAGCACCAAGGCGGCAAAGGCAAGCGCCATGCGCCGTACCACCCTGGAATGGTCTCCGCGGAACATCAGTACCACCACCAGCACCATTGCCCCCCACTTCATGGCGGTCCTCAGGAAGCTCGCCATGGTGCCCCCGGGAAGTCCAAGCGCGTTGGCAAAAAACTCGAGTTGCTGGCCGAGGAACCCGGAGGGGGAGTAACCCGTGAAACCGGGAGTCGGGTCGATGATGGCCCATACCCAGCCCAGGCCCAGTCCGTGTGGGATCCCGCTGATGGCCAACACCCCGAAGCTCAGCGCGGCCGTGGCAGCCCACATGCCGAACTTCCGCGGCCACGAGGCGCCGGCCCCGGCCCACATCAGCCCGATGAAGGGGAGCAGCAGCACGGTTGCTGGCTTGATACCGATGGATGCCGTAACGAGCAGCACTCCAATGATCGGCCGGCGGGTGGCGGCGAAGTAGGTACCGGCGACGGCCAGGCCCACCATCAGGGCATCGTTGTGGGCGCTCGCGATAAAGCTGATGAGGAAAAGCGGATTGGCTACCGTGACCCAGAGGGCCCGTGCTCCGTTGACGCCGTGCAATTCGGCGAGCTTGGGAACGTAGAGGACACACAGGAGGACCCCGGCTGCGGCCAGTAACCGGAACAGCAGCACGGAGACGTCCGGTTGAGCCCCCGTGATGGCCACTACGCCGTTGGCCATCCAAAGGAAAAACGGGCCGTAGGGTGTTCGGGCCTCGGCCCATGCCGGGTCCGCACCCAGGGAAAACCAGTTGCTCAGTGTGGAGATGCCTACCTCGTAAGGATTTTGGCCTTCCATCATCAGCCGGCCCTGGCCTATGTAGGCGTAGACGTCACGCGAGTAGACGGGTACGGCAAAGAGCAACGGAAAGGACCACGCGGCAATTGCCGTCACAATGGGGCCCAGGGCATTGCCCTGCCACGTGTCCATCCTCTGGCCCAGTCTTAGCCAGGAGCGCACCAGCAGCATGGCGCCGACGGCCAAGCTGATGGCAGAGACCGTCACCCCCCAGTCTTCGGTACGCAAGGCGATGACGATTGGGTGGCGGATCATCGGGGAACCGTTGGCAATCCAGCCGATCCCAATGGAGCCCGCGAACATCATGAGCGAGCCGAGGAAGCCCTGCAGGATGGCGGGGTAGACCACGGGTTTACCCTCTGAGCGGGTTGTTGCCGCACTGGAACCCGGTTCGGCGTCGCGGAGTGCCTCCGGCGTCGTCGTCGAAGATCCTGTGCCTTTGCTCGGGGTGCTACCTGTCGTCATGACCAGTTAGGTCCCCCACTCGTGGTTGGGCACTCCGGAAAACGGAACGCAGCTGATGCCGAAACAAATATGCTTTGGGCATGTGAAATTTTAGCGCCGATCCGGCCGGGAGCAGCACCGGCAGCAAAATGGCGGTTGGCTACCGGGAACAGAACCAGGATCGCTAGTCCAGTTTACGGAACGTCACGGTGCAACGGGGGAGGTCCCGGCACACGGCGGAACCGGACGTGAAGCGTCCGCCCTACTGCCGTAAGTGGTCCCGTAGCCCGGGCACGGCGAAATCGACTTTGCCGTAGCCTGCCGGTTCGATCAGCCCGGCCGCTATCAGGCGGTTGCGGTACTTTGACACAAGGCTTGGTTTGGACTTGATGATGCTGCCGATCTGCGCGGCCGTTGACGGGCCTTCCTGTTCGGCCATGGCGTGGAGGAAATCCCGGTCTTTATCCGAAATGTCTGAGAGGGCGGATCCAACGACGACCAAGGCGTTACGACGGCGGGCGGCTGCAATGGCCTGAGACACGGCGGCTTGGTCAAGTTTGGAACCGGCACGCTCAGCCGCCATCCAGAGGTAATATCCGACGAGCTGGATGAGGAAGGGGTAACCCTCAGTGGCTTCCGCCGCCTCAGCCGTCAACTCGTCCGGGATGTCAATGCCGCCTTCCCGAAAAAGCTCTTGGTATGACGTGGTCACCTCGCCGATCGCTGCCTCATGGAGGTTGATCCTGTCAGCACGACGAAGAAACGTTGCCACACCTTCGTTGAGCAGGTCTGAAACAGCTGATGGTAGGCCTGCGAACACCAGGCCGATCGGCAACCCATCGCGAATGAAGTGCTGCACATCTGCCGCGAGCTGCGAGATTTCGGTTCGGTCCACTGCATGGATTTCATCAATGGTGATGACCAGGCCGGTACCTTTGCTTGCCAATACGCGCAGCAACTCCTCCCCGGTGCGCCGCCAATCCGGAATTTGCTCCGGTGGGAGCTGGGTTGTCAGGCCGAATCCGGCGGCAGAGAATGCCGTGATTTTTCGCGTCGGCCCACCGTCGCCCAGTTCGTGGAGTATCTGCAGCATGTCCTCGCCCACCTTGGCCAGGAATCCTGGGACGGCCGTCCGGGAGATCACCGCCCAGCCCTGTTCCCGAGCGAGTGATTCCGCGGAGCTGAGCATCACGGTCTTGCCGATGCCCCTGGAGCCCGTGATGATCGTGAGTAGCCCGGGCGCCCCTGATCCCTGCCGGAGACCGTACTCGAATTCATCAAGGAGCCCGGCCCTCCCCACCAGATCGGGCGGAGTTGCACCTGCGGTGGGCTTGAAGGGATTTTGCACGACGCCTCGCTTGTAAAAGTAGGTGAAACTGGTGAAAGTGGTTAAACTCGTCTCAGCCTATCAGCCTGCCCTATTTTTAGCTCCTGATTGCTGCTTAGTAGCCGCTGCATCTGCTCGCCCGCGTCGCTGCCCGGCGCAGGTGTATAGACAACGATGTGCAGATCCGGCCGGTCCGACGGCGAGACCTGGTGATGCTCCAGTTGCAATACGCCAACGGCCGGGTGGTGGAAAAGCCGCTCGCGGGACTCGAAGCCCAGGATGTCGTATCGGTCCCAGCTCTCTTGGAACTCGGGGCTTGCCTCCTTGAGCCGCTCCACTTGGTAGGCCACATCCGGATCGCCCAGCCGTTGGCCGGTTTCGGCGCGGAACTCCGCCAGGAAACGCTTGCTGGTGACGTCCCAGTCAGGCAGGAGATCACGGACATAGGGATCAGTGAAGACCAGCCACAGAAGGTTCCTGTCACCGGCGTCGAACGTTCCTATCTTCGGATAGAGCGCCTCATAGGCGCGGTTCCAGCCAGCGACACCCCAGTCCGGCGAAAGGGCATAGGAGGGATTGGGGTCCAAGGCGTCCAGCAACCGTTGGACGTGAGCCGGAACGTTGGCCGCAACCGGACCTTGGGAACGCGCTGACGAATAGCCGCCCAGGGAGAGCACGTAGCTCAGCCCCGTATCCGAGAGGTGCAGGGCACGCGCTATGGACTCGAGGACTTGACGCGAAGGGCTGATGTCCCGGCCTTGCTCCAACCACGTGTACCAGGTGACGCTCACGCCGGAGAGGAAAGCCACCTCTTCCCGGCGGAGGCCGCGCTCGCGGGAACGGCCCACTGGCGGCAAGCCGTAATCGGAACGGAGTGCCTGGCTTCGGCGGGCCCTCAGGTATAGCCCGAGCTCTTTGCGTCTCTCATCTTTCACGGACTCAACACTATTACTTTGTTACTTTCACTACTAGTAGTAAGGCCGTCTTCCGCCATTCGTAGAAGAACAGCAGGATGATACTTATGCCTGCACTTCGCTCCAGAACAGTTACCCATGGCCGCAACATGGCCGGCGCCCGCGCACTGCTGCGCGCTTCCGGCGTCGCCAACACGGACATCGGCAAGCCGATCATCGCCGTCGCCAACTCCTTCACTGAGTTCGTCCCCGGCCACACTCACTTGGCCCCGGTGGGCCGGATCGTCTCCGACGCAATCCTCGCCGCCGGTGCTGTGCCGCGCGAATTCAACACCATCGCCGTGGACGACGGCATCGCCATGGGCCACTCCGGCATGCTGTACTCCCTGCCGTCCCGCGACCTGATCGCCGATTCCGTTGAGTACATGGTGAACGCACACTGCGCCGACGCCCTGGTCTGCATCTCCAACTGCGACAAGATCACTCCGGGCATGCTGATGGCCGCATTGCGCCTGAACATCCCGGTGGTATTCGTCTCAGGCGGACCCATGGAGGCCGGCCGCGTCACCCTGACGGACGGCTCCGTGCGCTCACTGGATCTGGTGAACGCGATTTCCGATGCAGTGGACGAATCCATCTCCGATGCCGACATCAACCTCATCGAAGAGAACGCCTGCCCCACGTGCGGATCCTGCTCCGGCATGTTCACCGCCAACTCCATGAACTGCCTGGCCGAGGCCATCGGCCTGGCGCTGCCCGGCAATGGCTCCGTGCTCGCGACCCACACTGCCCGCAAGGCGCTGTACGAGAAGGCCGGCAGCACCGTCGTCGAGCTCGTCAAGCGCTATTACGACGGCGACGACGACTCCGTGTTGCCGCGCTCCATCGCCACGGCCGAGGCCTTCGACAACGCCATGGCACTGGACATTTCCATGGGCGGCTCCACCAACACGATCCTGCATCTGCTGGCCGCGGCCCAGGAGGCGGGCGTGGAGTACGGTCTGGCAGAGATGGACGCCAAGTCCCGTCAGGTGCCGTGCCTGGCCAAGGTGGCCCCGAACGTCGCCGGGGACAAGACCTACTACATGGAGGATGTGCACCGCGCCGGCGGTATCCCCGCGCTGCTGGGTGAGCTGAACCGCGGCGGGCTCCTCCACAAGAACGTCCACTCCGTTCACTCCAACGACCTGGACAGCTGGCTGGACGACTGGGACATCCGCGGCGGCAAGGCCACCGAGGAAGCACAGGCGCTGTGGCACGCCGCTCCCGGTGGCGTACGCTCCTCCACCGCGTTCTCGCAGTCGAACCAGTGGACCACCCTGGATACCGACGCGGAGGGCGGTTGCATCCGTTCCGTGGAGCACGCCTATTCCAAGGACGGCGGCCTGGCCGTGCTGCGCGGCAATGTCGCCGTCGACGGCGCCGTGGTGAAGACCGCAGGGGTGGACGAGTCCATCTGGACCTTCGAAGGTCCGGCAGTTGTCTGCGAGTCACAGGACGAGGCCGTGGAAATGATACTGAACAAGACCATCAAGGAAGGCGACGTGGTGGTCATCCGCTACGAAGGCCCCCGCGGTGGCCCTGGCATGCAGGAAATGCTCTACCCGACGTCGTTCCTCAAGGGCCGCGGCCTGGGCAAGAAGTGCGCCCTCATCACGGACGGCCGCTTCTCCGGCGGCACCTCCGGCCTGTCGATCGGGCACATCTCCCCGGAAGCGGCCTCCGGCGGAGCCATCGCCTTGGTTGAAAACGGCGACATCATCAGCATCGACATCAGTCAGCGCTCCCTCCAGTTGCAGGTTTCCGACGAGATCCTCGCCGAACGCCGCGAAAAGCTTGAAGTCAATGGCGGCTACAAGCCGAAGAACCGCGAACGCCACGTCTCCCCGGCGTTGCGGGCCTATGCGGCCATGGCACTGTCAGCAGACAAGGGCGCCGTCCGCGATGTCTCATTGGTGGAGAACCTCTAGGGGCCAAGTCTGCTCGGAGGGCCGGGCTTCGGCGATCTCACGGCACAAACCTGTACCCCATGCCGGGTTCGGTGATGAAGTGCTGCGGATTGCCGGGCTCGGCCTCCAGCTTGCGGCGGAGCTGTGCCATGTAGACCCGCAAATAGTTGGCTTCCTTGGCGTACGCAGGTCCCCATACCTCCGAGAGCAGTTGGTGCTGCGTGATGAGTTTGTCAGGATTTCTCACCATGATGTCCAGGATGTTCCATTCGGTGGGAGTCATCCGCACATCACTTCCGGCCCGGGTGATCCGTCTCTTGGCGAGGTCCACGGTGAAGGAACTCGTCTCTACCGTTGCAAGCTCCGGGCCGGGCTCCGTGCGGCGGCGGAGGATTGCGCGCAGCCGGGCCAGAAGCTCGTCCAACCCGAACGGTTTCGTGATGTAGTCGTCCGCCCCGGCATCAAGCGCCAGCACTTTGTCGTTGGAACCGTGGCGCGCTGAAAGGACCAAGATCGGTACGGTACTCCATTCCCGGAGCTTGGTGATCACGGTAGTTCCGTCCATGTCCGGCAAGCCCAGATCGAGAATCACGACGGCGACCGGTCGCTGCGCCGCAGCGTGCAGCCCCGATTCGCCGTCGGCAGCTGTCACCACCGTATAACCCTGACCGCGGAGGGTGATGGCGAGTGCCCGGACAATATGGGGATCGTCGTCCACAACCAGGACGTTGTTCACGGGTTGGCTCCTCGTGTGGGCAGTGGATGGTGATCGCGTTGGAGCAGCAAGGACTGCGCTTCCATGGGCGCCTCACCGGTAGGGTGGTCAAACACCGGACCGGCAGAGAGGGGCAACCTGATCAGCATTGTCAACCCGCCTCCGGGCGTCTCTTCCGCTGTCAACGTGCCACCCATCGCTTCGGTGAAGCCCTGCGCGACCGCGAGCCCCAAACCCACACCTGCTGCGGCGGGCACATCGTGGAGCCGCTGGAACGGTTGGAACATTTGGACCACGCTGGCGGCAGGAACGCCTTGGCCGTGGTCGATAATTCGCAATTCGCCCGCTGGTCGTCCGGCCAACGGCGTCATGCTGAGTCCACCGGCTGCGCCAACAATGACAATGTCGGAATCCGGGGCGTATTTCACCGCATTTTCAACGATGTTGGCGATGACCCGCTCCAGCATGCCGGCGTCGGCGTCCACTTCTGGCATGTTCGCCGGCAGGTCCACCCGGACCCGCCCCGCCGCGATACCGTGCAGGGCCGGGGGAATTACCTCGAACCAGCGGGTGGGCTTGATCAGGGCGTTCACGGAGTCCGAGGTGATGCGGGACATGTCCAAGAGGTTGCCCACCAGTACGTCAAGACGGTCCGAACACTCATCGATAGTGGCCAGAAGATCTTGTTCTTCTTCTTCGGTGTACTTGACACCCGGTTGCCGGAGGCCGCCGACGGCGAGCTTGATACCCGCTAGCGGTGTGCGCAGATCGTGGGAGACTGCACGCAGGATGGACGTGCGCATCGTGTTGCTTTCTGCCAGGCGCATCACCTCGCGCCGGCTGGCTGCCAATTGCTTGCGTTCCATCATGGCGGACAGGTGGGATCCGAAAGCCCCAAGGAGCCTGCGATCGCTGGCTGGAAGGACCCGGCCAGAGAGAACCAAGCGGGTGTTGGCGTCGATCTGCTCGGTGTTTTCGTTCTCGTCAGGGGCTTCCTCGCCCGCCGCGGCCACTAACTGCCAACCGTCGTCGCCGGAGGCTGATTCATAGAGGGCCGCGCGTCGTACCTGGAAAACGTCCAGGGCCTGTTCCAGCAGTCCCTTGATGGGGTCCTCAGCTGAGGAAGCGCCGCGTGTCAAGTCGCCCAGGGTCGTCGCTTCGGCGCGCGCGCGGGCTGCCTCCTTGGATCGCCGGGCTGAAAGGTCCACTACCAGGGCAACGGCTGAGGAAACGCCCACGAAGACCAGCAACGCCAACAGGTTCTGGGGGTCGCTGATGGTGAGTGTCCCGAGAGGAGGGACGGAGAAATAGTTCACCAAGAGGCTGCTCCAAAGTGCACCCAACAGTGCAGGCCATAGCCCGCCCACCAAGGCCACGGCAACGGATCCGGTGAGCTGGATCAGCACTGCGGTGGCAATATCGTGCGACGGGCTCACGGCCAGCAGGAATTGCAGCACCACCGGCACCACCACTGCCATCGCAAAGCCAACCATCACCCGGATGCGACCGAGGTCCCGTTGGCGCGAACGCTCAACCCCGCGGCCCCCCAAGGGGTGGGAGACCATGTGGACGTCGATGTCTCCGGAGTCCCGGACCACTTTGCTTCCGACGCCTCCGGTGAGACGGCCTGCCGGGAGTTTCCGCCGAGAGACGCCCACCACGATCTGCGTAGCGTTGACGCTCCGAGCAAAATCGAGCAGCGCCTTGGCCGGGTCCTCGCCGGCAACGGTGTGGTAGCTGCCGCCGAGATCGCGAACCAGCGTCCTCTGCGCTTCCAGTGCCTGCGGTGATTCCGCGGAGACGCCGTCGGCCGCCCTAACGTGGACGGCCAACAGGTCGCCGCCGTTGACCCGTTTGAGGATCCTCGCGGCACGCCGGATGAGCACTTCGCCTTCCGGGCCGCCGGTCAGCCCTACGACAATCCGTTCCCTTGCCGGCCAACTTTGCTCGATTTGGTTCTCGGCCCGGTACCGCGCCAAGCCCTCGTCAACCCGGTCAGCAAGCCACAGCAACGCCAGTTCGCGCAACGCCGTCAGGTTGCCCATGCGGAAATAGTTGGATAGGGCCGCATCGACCTTGTCCGCTGCGTAGATCTTGCCGTCGCCAAGCCTTTGCCGCAGCAGCTCCGGTGAGATGTCCACCAAATGGATTTGATCAGCTCGTCTCACCACATCATCGGGAACTGTCTCTGCCTGCTTGACGTCCGTGATGGCAGAGACGACGTCCCCTAGGGAAGCAAGATGCTGCACGTTCACGGTGGACAGGACGTTGATGCCAGCGTCCAGCAGTTCCTCAATGTCTTGCCAGCGCTTTCCATGACGACTACCAGGAATGTTGGTATGCGCGTATTCGTCCACGATCACGGTGTGTGGACGCCGTGCCAGCACGGCGTCCACGTCCATTTCCTCGAAGATGCTTCCCCGGTACTCGATCTCTCGCGGCGGTATGATGTCCAGCCCCTGGAGCAGCGATTGGGTATCGACCCTGCCGTGATGCATGGCGAATGCCACCACCACGTCCTCGCCACGGCCCAGCAGCCTGTGGGCTTCTTCGAGCATGGCATAGGTTTTGCCCACTCCCGGAGCTGCCCCCAGGAAGATTCTCAGTGCCGCGCGTGCCATATCCTCATTCTTCCACCGGGAGTGGGCCCCTATTTGGTCTTCGCTGCAGAAGCGACATCCAGATTCAGCGACGTCACGTTGACCGAAGGCTGACCCCAGAATGCTTCCAGTCCGCTGGTGGTGTTCCTTTCCACCAGGCCTTGGACAGCCACGGGGCTGAGCCCCTGAGCCCTGGCAACCCGCGTAACCTGAAGCTTTGCGTAAGCCAGCGAAATATCCGGATCCAGTCCGGACCCGCTGCCGGTCACCGCGTCGGCGGGCACCTCAGACTCGCTGACGCCCTCCGCGCGGGCGACCGTTGAGCGGCTGGTGGTGACGGCGTCGAGCAGCTTCGGATCGTTGGGTCCCAGGTTGCTTGCGGAGGACGACGCCGGGTCCCACCCCACAGCCGACGGCCGTGCATGGAACCACCGGGCATCCTGAACGCCGTCCTTGCCGCCCGCGGCCTGCACTATGAGCGCGGATGCCGCGGGGCGGCCGGTGGGATCCTTAACGATGGAGCCGTTCGCTTGGAAGGGCGCAATTCCCTGGCCGGCCGCAAAGACCGCCAGCGGGTAGAGCACTCCTAAAACGATTGTTGCCAGGAGCAGGAATCGCACAGCGGTGCCGGCTTGGCGGAGATATCCGAGCAGCAAGTTCATGATGGCCTCCTAGCCAATGCCGGGGATGAGGGAAATGATCAGGTCAATGAGCTTGATGCCGAGGAAAGGTGCCACCAAACCGCCAAGCCCGTAGACCAGCAGGTTCCGGCCCAGTGCTTGGTTGGCACTGACTGCCCGGTATTTCACGCCGTGCAGCGCCAGTGGCACCAGCACGATGATGATGAGCGCATTGAAGATCACCGCCGCGAGAATGGCCGACGACGGACTGGACAGGCCCATGATGTTCAACAGACCAAGGCCCGGAAACGCTGCAGTGAAGAGGGCCGGGACGATTGCGAAGTACTTCGCAACATCGTTTGCCACGGAGAATGTGGTAAGTGCGCCGCGGGTGATGAGCAGCTGCTTACCGATCCCCACAACATTGATGAGTTTGGTGGGATCGGAGTCAAGGTCCACCATGTTGGCCGCTTCCTTGGCCGCGGGGGTCCCGGAGTTCATGGCCACACCAACGTCGGCAGCAGCCAAGGCAGGGGCATCGTTTGTGCCGTCCCCGGTCATCGCCACCAGCCGGCCCTCGCCCTGTTCGCGCCGAATAACCTGCAGTTTGTCTTCGGGAGTGGCTTCGGCCACGAAATCATCAACGCCGGCTTCGGCCGCGATCGCTTTGGCGGTGACAGGATTGTCGCCGGTGATCATCACGGTGCGGATACCCATTTTCCGTAGCTCCGCGAACCGGGCGTGCATGCCAGGCTTGACCACATCGGCCAGGTGGACGGTTCCCAGGACTTGGGCGCCGCCGTCGGGCGTCTTCTCCGCGACGAGCAGTGGCGTGCCGCCATCCGCGGATATCTCCTGCACCTTCCGCCGGACTTCGTCGGGTAGCTGTCCGCCTGCCTCGGTGACGAAACCCTCGACGGCGGACGCCGCACCCTTGCGGATCAGGCGTCCATCCAGGTCCACGCCGCTCATCCGTGTGCTCGCGGTGAACTCCACGATGGTGATCTCCTCCGCAGTGTTCCGGAGATCGACCAACTCGGGGCCATTGACGCCGGCGTCGTTGGCGAGGTCCACAATGGACCGGCCCTCCGGCGTTTCGTCAGCCAGGCTGGAGAGCCGGGCAGCGATGATGAGTTTGCCGGGCTCCACGTCCTTGGCTGGGAAGAAGTTGACGGCCCGGCGGTTGCCGTAGGTAATGGTGCCCGTCTTATCCAGCAGCAATGTGGTGATATCTCCGGCTGTTTCCACTGCGCGGCCGGATGTCGCCAGGACGTTGTGCTGGACCAACCGGTCCATGCCGGCGATGCCGATGGCAGGCACCAAGGCACCGATGGTGGTGGGGATCAGGCAGACCAGAAGGGCTACCAGCACAATGGGCGACGGCGTTGCTCCCGCCAGCGAAGCGAAAGGAGCCAAGGCCATGGTGACCACCAGGAAAACGATGGTCAGCGAGACGAGGAGCACGTGCAGGGCGATCTCATTCGGAGTCTTTTGCCGGACGGCGCCTTCCACCAACTTGATCATCCTGTCGATGAAAGTTGCCCCGGGCTCGGCGGTAATGCGGACCAGGATGCGATCCGACAGGACTTTGGTCCCACCGGTAACGGAAGACCGATCGCCACCGGACTCCCTGATCACGGGGGCTGATTCACCCGTGATGGTGGATTCGTCCACGCTCGCGAGGCCTTCGACGATCTCGCCGTCTGAAGGGATCACGTCACCGGCCTCGCAGATCACCACGTCATTGAGCCGCAACTCGGTGCCGGGTAGTTCCTTGGTGGTTCCGTCGTCCAGGCGAAGCCTGGCCGTGACACCTTTGCGGCTGGCCCGGAGACTGTCCGCCTGCGCCTTGCCACGCCCTTCCGCGATGGCCTCGGACAGCGTGCCGAACAATACGGTCAGCCACAGCCAGGCGGTCACAGCGATGCTGAAGACGTCGGGCTTGAGCACGCAGATTACCGTGCAGATGGCTGCACCGACGAGTACTACGAACATGACAGGGGAATGGACCATCTGCCGGGGAGCCAGCTTCTTGAAAGCTACCGGGAGGGCCGCCCGGACGGTGGCGGCATTGAGTTTCGCCGGTGTTTTGGTGTGGTGCTTGTGTTCACCCGGAGTGCCCAGTGGGTTGCCGTCGGCGTAGGTGAGGGTGGGGGAGTCCGCGGCGGATGCGGTGCTGGACCGGGTCATTTGATAAGTCCTTCTGCGAGTGGGCCCAAAGCAAGGGCCGGGAAGTAGCTCAGAGCCGTCATGATCACGGTGACGCTGAGGAGCAGTGATCCGAACAGCCACCCGTGGGTGGGTACCGTTCCCGAGGACGCCGGAATCTTGCGTTGCGTGGCCAGGGAACCGGCCAACGCAAGTACCAAGGCGATCGGCAGGAACCGGCCCAGCAGCATGGCGATGCCCAGCATGGTGGACAGGTATGGTCCGGAGCTGGTGATGCCGCCGAATGCCGAGCCGTTGTTATTCGCCCCCGAGGTGAACGCGTACAGCAGTTCACTGAATTGGTGGGGTCCGGAGGCCGGTGCGTTGGCCATCACCTCCGGCAACAACGCCGTGATCGCTGCAAGCGTCAGCACCAGCGTGGGTGTCACCAGGATGTAGAGCGCCGCAAGTTTCATTTCGCGCGGACCGATTTTCTTGCCCAGGAATTCCGGGGTACGCCCCACCATCAATCCGGCGATGAAGACGGCAATGATGGCCAAGAGCAGCATGCCGTACAACCCTGAACCCGTGCCCCCGGGCGCTACTTCGCCAAGCATCATGTTCAGCATTCCAATTCCCCCGGCGAGCGGTGGCAGGGAGTCGTGTGCCACGTTAACGGCGCCGGTGGAGGTAAGGGTGGTGGAGGCGGCGAAGATCGAGCTCGCGGCGGGACCGAGGCGTTGCTCGAACCCCTCGCCCAACCCGCCCGCGGCCGCCGTCGCAGTTCCTTGGGCTGACGCTACAGCCCACCCCATCAATGCCGTGGACGTCAACCAGAGCGTTCCCATGACAGCGGCGATCGTGTAGCCCTGCCGCTGGTCCCCGACCATTCGCCCATAGGTATAGGGAAGGGCCGAGGGGATGAGCAGGATCAGGAAGACCTGGAACAGGCTGGTGAACACGTTGGGGTTTTCCAAAGGATGGGCCGAGTTGGCGTTGAAGTATCCACCGCCGTTGGTACCCAGTACCTTGATGGCCTCCTGGGAGGCAACCGGGCCGCCCGGAATCGCTTGGGAGGCCCCGCTCGCCTGGTTCGCCACGTCCGTTGGCCAGAAATTCTGGACGACGCCGCCGATTACCAAGGCGATTGCCGCCACGAACGCCACTGGCAGCAGAACCCTGAAGGATGTGCGGGCAAGATCGACCCAGAAATTGCCCAGCCGGTCCGTCTTGGTACGGACAATACCGCGGATCAGCGCCACCACCACCACGATTCCCACGGCGGCGGAAAGGAAGTTCTGCACCGCGAGCAGGCACATCTGGACGAAAATGCCTACCGTCGCCTCCGGCGCATACGTTTGCCAGTTGGTATTGCTGACAAAGGAGATCGCCGTGTTCATGGCGATCCACGGATCAACTCCCGGCAGCGCGTTATTCCCGGGAAGCACCCCTTGCAGACGTTGCAGGGCGAAGACCACCAGGATGGATACGGCTGAGAAGACCAGGATGCTCCGCAGATACACGGACCAGCTTTGTTCGGTGTCCGGGTCCACCCCGGCCAGGCGGTAGAACAACCGTTCAGGCCCCCGGGACTTGTTGCCGGAGAAAACACGGTCCAAGTACAAGCCCAGCGGTTTGTGCAGGAGGATCAGGGCCACCAACAGGACCCCGATCTGGGTGATGAATGACGCGATACTAAAAACCACGTGCTGTCACCACTTTTCCGGGTTAAGCAGCACGGCCAGAAGGTATACGGCCATGGCCAATCCGGCAATGAACAAGCACACCCACATGATGGCGTCCACGTTCATTGACCACTCACCGGGCCATCGCTGTCGACCATTTTGCCCAAGAGGTGGGCAACCCACATCACGATTCCCATGGTCACCACGAGAATCACCACAACAGCCATGTCGGCCACTGGAACGTCCTTTCATCCACGCCCCGTTTACGGGGGTTGATGCCAGTCAACTCCTGTGAAACAGGCGAAAAGGCGTTCCTAACGGTTCCTTAATGGCTGCGGAGGGAATCTTGATGCGCTCTTAACGTAGGTTGCGCAATTGCGCCTCTCCTTGGGCGTACATGTCCAGCAATTCGCGGGCGTGCTCTCCGGCGTTGCCTTCTTGGGCAAGGGCGGAGCGCATCCCCTCGAGCTTCTGTTCCCCAGCGGGGAACGGCGGGAGCAACGGGATGTTCGGGTCCGTGAGCACTTCCAGGACCGCAGGACGGTCCGCGTTCAACACCTCATCCCATGCGGCTCCCAGCATGGCCGGGTCGTCCACGCGGACGCCCTTGAGGCCCAGCAGCTCCGCGTAACCTGCATAGGGGAAGTCAGGAATCTCTTGGCTGGCATTGAACCGCGGCTCGGCCTCCGTTTCACGCTGTTCCCATGAGACCTCGGCCAAATCGCGGTTGTTGAACACGCACACCACAAACCTCGGGTCGGCCCATTCACGCCAGCGATGCGCCACCGTGATCAGCTCCGCCACCCCCAGCATCTGCATGCCGCCATCGCCCGCCAACGCCACCAGCGGCCGGTCCGGATGCGCGAGCTTGGCTGCCAGTCCGTAGGGGATGGCACAGCCCATGCTTGCCAGGGTGGCCGAGAGATGCGCAGGAACTCCCGGTGGAAGCGTCAGCTGGCGTGCGTACCAATAAACGCAACTTCCGACGTCGATGCTCACCTGGGCGTTGCCCGGGAGCCTGCCGCTGAGCTCGCGCGCCACCAGTTCGGGGTTGACGGGTTTGGCGGGAATGGCGGCGCGTTCCCCCGCGAGGCGCCGCCATGCGCTGACCTGATGTTCGACGTCGGCCCGCCACTGGGCGCGGGACGGTTGGTCCCGCGCGTCGATAAGGTCCGACAGCTCCTGGACGGTGGCTGCCGCGTCACCTACAAGGCCCACTTCCACGGGGTAGCGGTTGGCGATCTTCCTGCCGTCGATGTCGATCTGGACTGCCCGTGCAGTCCCAGGCTTCGGGTAGAACTCAGTCCAGGGGTCGTTGGAGCCGATGATCAGGAGCGTGTCGCAGTTTTCCAGCAGGTAGGCGCTGGCGGTGGTGCCCAGGTGTCCCATGGTGCCGGTGGCCAGCGGGAGAGTCTCGTCGACGTAAGGCTTGCCGAGCAGGCTCGTGGTGATTCCGGCGTCGAGTTTCTCCGCTAATGCGATGACTTCCGCTTGCGCGTTGCGGGCGCCTTGTCCCACGAAGAGGGCGATCCGTTCGCCTGCGGACAGGACATCCGCCGCCCTGTTCAGGTCCTGTTGCCGGGGCATGATGTTTGCCCGGTGCCACACAGGAGCCGTGACCACGATTCCGTGCTCTTGTTCGAGCTCCGGAGCTTCCGCCGTCTGGATGTCGTGGGGGACGATCACCACGCAGGGGGACTTTGTTTCCAGTGCTGTCCGGAAAGCACGGTCAATCAGCATGGGAACCTGCTCTGGGGAGCTGGCCAGCTGGGCGAATTGCGCAGCGACGTCCTTGAAGAGGGTTAGGAGTTCTATCTCCTGCATGTATGCCGAACCCAGCACCGTGGTGCTTTGCTGACCGATAATGGCCACCACGGGGACGCTGTCCAGCTTGGCATCGTAGAGGCCGTTGAGCAGGTGGACTGCTCCGGGTCCTTGCGTGGAGGTTACGACCCCCACGCCGCCTGTGTACTTTGCGTGCCCTACGGCCATGAATGCGGCGGCTTCTTCATGCCTGGCTTGAATAAATTCGAGGTCGCTTTCGGAGCGGCGGAGCGCACCCATGAAACCGTTGATGCCGTCCCCGCTGTATCCGAACACCCTCTCCACGCCCCATGCTTTGAGGCGCGCCGCCATGAGATCCGAGACCGTTCGTTGGGACATGACGCGCTCCTGTTGTCAGATGACGGTTGCTGCCGGGGTAACTATAGTAAGCATGCTGATGGATATGGCGCTCTTTTTGGCCGCCAGACTCGGGCGGTAGAGGCCTATTCAAACGTGCAGCAAGGGCGATACCTTGATCGCTAGGGAGCCGACTTGGGGGATTCCGGTAGGGCCCCCAACTGTCAGTGTGCCTACTGGAAGCGCTCCTTGGCTGCTGCACATCGCGGCAGTCCCGTGTCGATGAAAGGAAATGCCGTGGCTGTTTCTATCGAATTGGGTAAGGCCCTTGATAAGGCTTACGAAAACGCAAGCCTCGAGGAAGTCCTCAATGCGCCGCCTTCTGCATTGGCCGGATTGACCGAAAAGCACGATGAGCTGTTCAAGGAACTCGGCATCAAGACGATCAGGGACCTGGGCAGCAACAAGTACTTTGCCACGGCAGGCGTTCTCGTAGCCGTGTCCGGGAAAGCAGGATAGCTCCGCCCGTTGGGTAGGCCTGCTCCGCCGTCACCGCGGGCGTGAGCAGGTATTCCAAACTTTTTTTAATTGGCGGCGTCACGTTTCCGCAGGTCAACGTACATAACCAGTGCCCACGTCTTTGTGCCGCGCTTTTGCCGTTGCCCTTTTCGGCCCTGCCGCCGTACATCGACTGAGTTGGCAGCGATGGGTGTGGCGGGTTCTGGGGCCCGCCCGGGGCGCCGTCGCTGCGTGAAACCGGGCTAGTGCGGTCGGTCGTCTGAGTCGCGACCGACCGCACGATCGGTCAAACCGCGCGCGATCGGTTTATCTGGGGAACCGCGAACCTAAGTCCCCGGAACCTCAAGAGGGTGCGTGACTTTAGATAGCCCGCATCGCGTTGTTCCGCTTTTCGTGGGTAAGCTCAGCCAAGCCCAGCGCCTCCAAGAGAGGCGGCATGTACATCCCGAAGCGGCCGCGGTAACCCTTTCGGAGCCCGTACCAGCCACCCACGGGGTTACCCTCGCTGCGACCCCACGCTTCTACGGTCCCTTCGGCAGCCTCTTTGCCTTCGTCGGCAGCGCCGAGGGGGACCCAGTCGCCCTGTTCCACGAGCCAGGCGTGCAGGTCCTCGATGGCGCGGAGTTGGTACGTCAGTTTTGTGGCGCCCACCTGGCAGATGATCGCAGGGGGATCCAAGGCCTCGTCTTTATACATGGTGTAGTCCGAAGAACCCGGTGGCGTCGTGAGCCGCCAAGGGTCATCTTTGGTTCCAGCTCCCGGGGCTGCCTGCCCCGGGGTATCCGGCCCGCCGTCGTCGGGCCCATCGGTATCGGGCCCCTCTGCGGGGTCCTGGGAATGTGCGCCGATCTGGTGGGCTTCCCACCCCTCGGGCTCACCCTCGGCGGGGGCGTCGGTGTGCTGGCGCGGCTCTTCTGCGGACGTTCCAGATGGCTTCACTAAGGATACTTCCTATCCTTGAGGGATTGCTTCGGTGAACAAGTCCGAGTCTACGCCGCGGATGCCGTCTTGCGGGGTCCGCTCTGCGCGGAATTACGGGCTCTAAGCGTGCAGAGCGGGCCCCGCAGCGGAGGGTGTGGCATAGGCTGAAGCCAAGCAGTTCCCCGTTTTGACGACCCAACTGCCAAGGAGAAGTGAAGATGCCCAAGCGCCACAACCCGGCGGTGAAGATCGCCCAGGAAACAGCCCACAACGCAGTGTTTGACGCTCAAGGCAACACCAAGCCCGGCGTCCATAACGTGCTGTTGAAGGCAGTTGACGTCCAGCGCCCGATGGTCCTCGCGAACCTTCGGAGGCTCCAACGCCGCTACCCGAAAGACTCACCGGCGCAGCTTGCCGCCAAACTAGAGCGCCACTACTTGCTCGCCGTCTCAGGCGGGGGTGCGGCGGTAGGTGCCACCGCCGTCGTGCCTGGTATCGGAACAGCGGCCTCGCTGGGACTCTCCGCGCTGGCCACGGTCGGATTCCTGGAGACTACGGCGCTGTATGCCTCGTCCCTGGCAGAGCTCCACGGTATCCGCCTCACCGACCCCGAACGGGCGCGGACCATGGTCATGGCCATCATGCTGGGAGAAGAAGGGACCGCGATGCTCGGTGCCCTCAGCGGTCAGTCGCTGGGCCACAGCAAGGGAGTGACCAACGCGTGGGGTAGGACCCTGACCAAGAAGATTCCCGGAAGCGGATTCGGTGTGGTCCGCGATACCATTCAGCGCGCGTTCTTGAAGAGCTTCATGAAACGGCAAGGTTCAGCGTTCCTCGGCCGGGCACTGCCCTTCGGCGTCGGGGCCGTGGTTGGTGGCGCCGGAAACATGATGATGGGCAGGGCTGTGGTGGCAACCGCCAGGGAAGCGTTTGGCCAGTTGCCCGATACGATCCCTGGTGAATTGCAGCCGGACACAATGGATGCGCTCACGGACTTGGACAAGAAGGGCGACAAATAGTGGATCTCAACGCTGACTTGGGGGAGTCGTTCGGCTCTTGGAGTATGGGCGACGACGCTTCGATGTTCCGCATTGTCAGCAGCGCCAACGTTGCCTGCGGCTTCCACGCCGGTGATCCACTGACAATGCTGGACAGCTGCCGGGCCGCCTTCGAGCTGGACGTCCGGGTGGGCGCGCATGTGGGGTATCGCGATCTGGCAGGCTTCGGCCGGCGCTCCCTGGACATGACGTTCGACGAGCTGTTCGGGGACGTGCTCTACCAACTTGGCGCCTTGGACGGTATGGCCCATGCGGTGGGTGCGTCGGTGGATTACGTGAAACCCCACGGCGCGCTCTACAACAGGATTGTCCACGACGCCGAGCAGGCAGAAGCTGTGGTGGCGGCCGTCCATGCCTACGATCCGGGGCTTCCCGTACTTGGTTTACCGGGTTCCGATTGGTTGCGGTTGGCCGAGGAGTCGGGTCACCCGGTGTTCCGTGAGGCGTTCGTGGACAGGGCGTACCAACCCGATGGCACTCTTGTCCCGCGGACTCACGAAGGGGCAGTGCTGCACGACCCCGACGCCGTGGTAGCGCAGGCGGTACGGTTAGCGACGCGCGGCGAGGTGCTCGCCGTCGACGGTTCCGTGGTTCGTGTCCAACCTGACTCCTTGTGCATCCACGGGGATACGCCCGGCGCGGTGTCCATGGCAGCCGCCGTTCAGCAAGGCCTGCAGCAGGCCGGGGTGCAGATCGAGGCGTTCGCCTAGGACGTCTTCGCCTAGGCCCTATTTGGCCCGGGACCTATCCAAACAGCAGGTTCGCAAGCGTGAAGATCGCCAAACCGGCCAACGCGCCCACAACTGTTCCGTTGATCCGGATGTACTGGAGGTCCTTGCCCACCTGCAGTTCGATCTTTTGCGACGTTTCATCCGCATCCCACCGGGCCACGGTGTCTGAGATGACGCCGGCGATGTCCGAGCGGTAGTTGTTGACCACATAGCCGGCAGCATCGCCTATCCATGCGTTGACCTTGCCGGCCAACTCGTCATCGTTGACCAATCGGCTCCCGAAATCCCGGACGGCGCTCTTGAAACGCTGGCTCAGTTCGCTATCCGGGTCCTCGACGGCGCTGAGCAGTGCAGCCTTGACCGTGCCCCACGTGCGGGACGCTAGTTCGCGGACTTCCGGATCACCGAGGATCTGCGACTTGATGGACTCGGCGCGCTCGATCATCGCTGGATCATGCTGCAGGTCTTGGGCGAGGTCGGCGAGGTAGGCGTCGATCGACTGGCGGACTTGGTGGTCCTGGTCGTTCTGCACTGCACGGACGAACTTGGACAGCTCGACGTGGACCCGGTCACCTACCAGGCCATCCACAAATGTCGGCACCCACAGCGGGGATCGATCGGAGACGAGGCGGTTCACGGTGGAATGATTGGCGTCTACCCAGTCGGCGGCACGGTCCACCAGGAGGTCCACGAGCTTGTGGTGGTGGCCGTCAGCGAAGATGCGCTCGGCCATTCGACCAACCGGAGGCCCCCATGGCGGCGTGAGCAGGTGCTTGCGGACCATACCTTCGATAACTGCCTGCACGTCGTCGTCGTTCAGGACGGTGAACGCCCCGCGAATCACGGCACCGCCTTCCTTGGCTACGCGCTCGGAGCCGCCGGGGCTGGACAGCCAAGTACCGGCTTTGCGGGCGACGTCGATACTCGCCAACTTCTCCTGCACAACCTCTTGGGACAGGAAGTTGCTCTCCACGAAGTCGCTGAGCGATTCTCCGATCTGGTCCTTGCGCCGCGGAATGATGGCGGTGTGGGGGATCTTCAAACCCATGGGGTACTTGAACAAGGCGGTCACGGCGAACCAGTCCGCCAGCGCACCCACCATTCCGCCCTCGGCGGCGGCACGGACATACTCGAGCCATGAATACTGCTTCTGCAGAGCGAACGCGACCGTAAAAATGACTGCCATGCCGATCAACATGGCCAGTGCCAAGCGTTTCATCCGCTTCAAGGCGGCAGCTTTTTCGTCATCGCCGATGGACGGGCTCACGACGGCGGATCCGCCTTGGGCAGGCGCAGGGACCGCCGTCGGGCGTGAGCTGGAAGGGTCCGTGATGTCGTCGGCCGGTATTTGTTCAGAATTCACCTGCATTAGCCCAGCGTAGCCCCGTAGATGCAGCACCGTGGGCTACGGTGTCTGCATGACTAGCGACGACTTCACCACTCGCCGGCCCATGGTCTACGCGCACCGTGGTTCCAGTGCCATGTTCGCCGAGCACACGCGGGCCGCATACCTGCAGGCCATCCAGGACGGGGCTGACGGGGTGGAATGCGATGTGCATCTGACGCGGGACCAGCACCTCGTCCTGCTGCACGACGCTGACCTTGACCGGACATCCAGTGGAACAGGGCCGGTTGCCGAACATACGTTGGACGAACTCCGTCAGCTGGATTTTTCCTCCTGGAAAGGTGCACGGATCCCGGACGCATTCGGAGGAGTTGCGGACCAGCTACTCACCTTGCCTGAGCTGCTGGACATCATGCGGGAGGCGGGAAGGGAGATCGGCCTTGCCATCGAGCTGAAGCAGCCCAGCCCGTACGGCCTGAAGTTGGAGGACCGGTTGCTGGAATTGCTCACGGAGGAAGGATGGACGCCGGAGCAGTCCCGACTGGACAACATCACTGTCTCGTTCATGAGTTTCGATTCCGACTCCATTCAGCGGCTCTTGGAGACAGTTCCCCCGGAACACATCTGCCAACTCGTGGATGACTTCACAGTGGAGGAGGTCCGGGAGGAAATGGGGCTCGGTTTCATCACGGGAGGCGCCGTGGCGAATGTCCTGAAAGCTATGCAGGAGGACGCCGAAGAGGTCCTCGACAACGGTCGGGTAGGGATCGCTGGTCCCGGCATCGAGTATGTCAGGGAACATGCCCGCACCGTCCAACGGTGGTTGGAGGCAGGCTTGGTGTTCAGGGTGTGGACCGTGGACTCAGAGCGGGACGTGGCCCTGTGCCAAGGACTTGGAATCCAAGAAATCACCACAAACAAACCCGCGCAGGTCCTGTCGCAGTTGATGGTCTCCAACTAGGGCGTAGCTGGGCCTGGGTTGGGGCGGGCTTTGGGGGCTCGGCGCGCTTGTGATTGAGTGAAGCCATGTCATTTCGCTGGTCACCCCGAACATCAAAGAACGCCTCGGCAGTGGGCCTGAGCGCGCTTCTTCTTGCCAGCGCCATGAAGCACTTCCGCACTCCAGGCTTCTATCGCGCGGTGGTCCCTGACTACCTCTGCCGGATCGATGCACCCGAAAACCCAGGGACGGTGGGCCACTCCGGTCGCGCCGTGAACGGCCCACTGGCGATCATGTCCAGGGAGGAATGGATTGCGGTTTCGGGCCTGCTCGAAGCAGGTCTCGGAGCCGGATTACTGATTCCTGCCACACGGAAAATGGCCGCAAACGCATCAACGGCGATGTTTGTTGCATTCCTTGCAGGGCATATTGACGCGCTTCGACGCGCCTACGGACCCGATGGAACGCATTCGGATCGGCGAATCCACACGATTCGGCTACCCCTCCAGATACCGCTAATCCTGTGGGCGTGGAGCCTTAGAAAATGAGCGGGGCTTCACGGGGCCAGGAACCCGCCCGGGTGAGGCTCGGGGCGTCACCTGCGTTCAAGATCGCGGTGTCCCTGAGCATCGCTACGGGTCTATATGGTGTTTCGTTCGGTGCGCTGTCTGTCGCGTCGGGCTTCGACTTTTGGCAGACCATGGCGCTGAGCCTCTTGCTGTTTAGCGGCGGCTCGCAGTTTGCGTTCATCGGCGTGGTGGCTGGCGGCGGATCCGGGCTTGCGGCGATGATGGCCAGTGCATTGCTGGGGCTGCGAAATGGCATTTATGGCATGCAGATCAATGCCTTGCTGCGGCCTGGCGGACTGAAGCGATACGCCGCCGCGCATGTGACGATTGATGAGTCGACAGCGACGGCGTCCGGCCAGACCGATCCCGATGAGCAACGGCGCGGGTTTTGGACGGCGGGCATCGGAATATTCATCCTGTGGAATATCTTCACTGCGGTTGGGGCGTTGGCCGGCGACGCCATGGGTGACCCTAAGAGGTGGGGTCTCGACGGCGCCGCTGTGGCGGCATTCCTTGGCTTGTTGTGGCCGAGGCTGCGAGGCAGGGAACCTTGGGCAATCGCCGCGGCGTGTGCACTCGCAACCGTCCTGGCGGTCCCGTTCGTACCCTCCGGCGTTCCCATCCTGGTGGCGGCGGTAGTTGCTGCAGTGATCGGCTGGTACAGCCATGCCCGCTTGAATGAAGGCCTGGAACCTGACGTGGATCCCTACGCAGGCGTGGACAGGGACCGCAAGATCGGGGGAACGGAATGAACCTGTGGACGTGGATCCTGATCGCTTGCGTTCTTGCCTACGCGACCAAACTCATAGGCTACTTTGTGCCGGCGAAGCTGCTGCAGAACCCGCGGATCATGCACGTGGCCGGGACTATGACCATCGGGTTGCTTGCATCCCTGACTCTGGTCAATGCCGTGGCATCCGGCCAGGGCTTGGTGCTCGATGCCCGGATCGGCGCACTGCTGGCCGCCGCCGTCGCGCTTTTGTTCAGGGCGCCGTTCTTGGTGGTGGTCATTGCCGGCGCAGCAGCAGCGGCCTTGCTGCGACTGCTTGGCTGGGGTTAGCAAGTACGTTCAGGCCTGGCTGTTAAACACGATTCCGGGAATGGGGGTCTGCTCCGGAAGGGGGCGGGCCGGGCGTTCAGTCCGGATCGCGTCCTCAACCAAGGCAACCGGCCGCTTCCATGCAGCTGAACCGGGCTCCATGGTGTCCACGGCACCGATGAGCATTGCCACGAGCCGCACCATGTCCTCAATGGTGATGTCCCGCCGCAACGTGCCCTGGCTTTGGCCGCGTTTGAGGAGTAACTCCATGGAACCGATTATCCCGCCGGTGATGCCGATGAGGAGTCCGCGGCGGCCGGCGACGGCGCCAAGGAGGTTCGCGTCATCGCTCGCAACCCCAACGACGGCGTCGATTACGTTGATGAGCCCTTCGGCGGCGTCCATGCCCTGCGCTGCTGCCTCGGCAACCGGATCTACATGCAGCCTGAGCTGACGCGATAGCGCCGCGAGAACCAGTTGCTCTTTGTCAGCGAAGTTGCGGAAGAGGGTGGCGGGGCCGACGCCGGCGGTGACCGCGATGGTCTGCAGCGGAACCTCCGGACCGTGCTCCCGGAAACACTCCCGCGCCGCGGTAATGATTTTGTCGACGTTGCGTGCGGCGTCAGCCCTCAGGGGCTTGCGTTCAGCGGGCTGTTCCATGCTGCCAGATTAGCAATGCAGGCGTCCCGGCCCGTTGTTACGCGGGAGTAAACCCGTATGTGACAAACCAGCACGTGAAACACTGGATTCATGTTGCTTGCATTTTCAGTTGCCCCTTCAGGCCAGCCCGCTACCCCGGTCAACGGTGGTTCCAACCCCGACGCTTCCGTGCACGACGCCGTCGCTGCCGCGGTCAAGGTTGTCCGTGAGTCCGGGCTGCCGAACCAGACCGACTCAATGTTCACCACGATCGAGGGCGAGTGGGACGAGGTTTTCGATGTCGTCAAGCGTGCCACCGAGGCCGTGGGACGCTACGGCAGCCGGGTCTCGCTGGTGATCAAGGCCGACATCCGGCCCGGTTATACCGGAGAAATGACGGGCAAAGTTGAGCGCCTGGAAGGCGCCCTGTCCGCCGCGGAATAGGTCTTCCTCTGGGGTCCCCCGGATGCCAAACTGGGGCCATGGTTGAACATGTGACCGAGCCCGGCTGGGCTGAGGTTGAACGGTACCTGACAGACGTCGTCGTGCGTCCCGACGCTGCACACCAGCGCGCCCTGGCCTCGGCTGTCGAGGCAGGTATGCCGCCCATCGAGGTAGCGCCGAACGCCGGGAAGCTCTTAAGGATGCTCGTACAGCTTTCCGGTGCCAAACGTGTTTTGGAGATCGGCACTTTAGCCGGGTTCAGCAGCATCTGGATGGCCCAAGGACTGCCCGACGACGGCACCTTGGTCACGTGCGAATTCCTCCAACAGCACGCGGACGTAGCTCGAGCCAATGTGGACGCCGCCGGAGTGGGGCACAAGGTGGAGATCCGCATCGGGGCTGCCCTGGATACGCTTCCGATGCTGGCCGGGCATGAGCCGTTCGACTTCGTTTTCATCGATGCCGACAAGCAGAACGATGCCAATTATCTGGAGTGGGCTATCCGGCTTGGGCGCGCAGGCACCGTGATCGTGATGGACAACGTGATCTGGGACGGGGCCATCCTTGAGCCGGAACGGGACCAACTTAATGCCCCGGGCATAGTGCAGGCGCTTGAAATGCTGGGGAACGACCCCCGCCTGGATGCCACTGCTATCCAGACCGTGGGGAGCAAAGGTTGGGACGGGTTCGCGGTGGCACGGGTACGCTGACGGGATGGATTTCACCCTGCGGGCAGCGCTGGTGGACGATGCCGAGGCCATGGCCGTCATGCACATCCAATCGTGGCGGGAAAGCTATGCGAGCATGCTGCCGCCGGAGTTCTTCATCAGCCAGGAAAAGGCCCTCGAAGACCGCATCGAGCGCTACCGTGCCTCCATCGCGGCGGGCCGCGTGCGGATGCTGGCCCACGACTCCGACGGCGGACTTGTAGGTCTCGCCGCGGCCGGGCCGGGGCGGGATGAGGACAGCCCGTGTGGGGTGGAACTGTTCATGCTCTACACCTTGGCGCGGGTGCACGGCCGGGGAGTAGGGCAGGCATTAGTCAACACGCTGCTTGGGGACGGCCCGGCGTATCTGTGGGTCTTGGACAACAACCCCAGGTCGGAGGCGTTTTACCGGCGCAACGGGTTCGTCCCCGATGGGAAACGCAAACTGTGCGACCCGTCCTGGTATTCACTGCCGGAACACCGGATGGTTCGTCCCGCCGCCGGGCCCTGAGGCCCCGCTGCGGCGGTGACGCTTCATTTCTTTGGCTCAGACCTTTGGCGCCGCTTGGCTCTGGGGTGCCCTACGGCACGCGGCTTGGGGAGGAAACGGCGCAGGCGGTCGTGCGGCGTTTTCGGTGCCGTGGGGGTGAGTTGGACTGGCTGCCCCGGGTGGTCCAGATGCTCAGGGTGGTCCAGCGGTCCGGGTTGGTCCAGGTCATCGGGCGTGTCCAAGAGGCTCGGAGGCTTGGGTACGCGCGCAATGAGCAGGCTCACCACGGTCAACCATGCCACCGCGGCAATCAATACCTGCATCCACACTGTTTCACCGAACTCCATGAAGAGATTTTAGGTCTGAATGGAGCACTTGGTAAGCATCCTTAGTACTTATTATGGCCGTGGAAGGTCATATTTCGCTCCACTAGGCTGGATGCATGACCCAAGTGAGGCAAAGCTAGTGGCGAAACCCGGCAAACCCGGCAGGTCCAGTAGATCCAGCAAGCCCAGTAAACCCGGTAAACCCGCGACGACGGCGGGCGTCATCGAACTGGCTGCCGGCGCGCGCCCCAAAGGCCCCGTGGCAGGGGTTTACTACATCGACACGGGCGACTGCGAGTTGGTCCCCGACCAGGACAATTCCACCGGCTGGCTGCTGAAAATCAATGGCGTGATGAGTTCGCACATCGATCTCGCAGACCCGCTGTTCCTCGATTTTGAGTACATGCGCTGGATCGCGGCACTGGTTGAGTCGCGTTGGTCCCGGGACGCCAAACCCAAGTTGCGCACATTGCATTTGGGCGGGGGAGCGTGCACCATGGCGCGGTACTTTCATGCCGCCTATCCTGAGGCACGGCAGGTTGTGGTTGAACTCGACGGCAAGCTCGCAGAGTACGTGCGCGGCTGGTTCGACTTGCCCAAGGCTCCGCTGCTGCGCATCCGTGTGGGTGAGGCGCGTGAGGTCACAGAATCCCTGACTCCGAACACACGGGACTTGATTATCCGCGACGTTTTCGCTGGGGCTTTCACGCCCACGCCATTGACTACCCGCGAATTCACGGCACACGCCGATGCTGTCCTGGCCCCGGACGGCCTCTACGTGGTCAACTCCGGCGATGCCCCGGACCTCAAGAACGCCCGGTCTGACGCTGCCACCATCGCGGACACGTTCGAGCACACCATGATCATCGCCGATCCCGCCATGCTCAAAGGCCGGCGCTACGGCAACATGATTATGGCGGGAAGCCATGCCCCATTCGGCGATGATCCTGTACTTGCCCGCAGGCTCCTGGGCGGTGGCGTTCCGGCGCACATTTGGGACGACGCCCAGGTGCGGGCATTCGCCGCAGGGACTCCCGTCCGGCACGACCCCGCAGGCTAGGCACGGCCCTGCAGGCTAGGCACGACCCAGAAGCTCCTGCCGGCGTTCCACGACTTCCTCGCGCAGCGCGTGGACGACGGCGGCTACGGCCGGCCTGCGCATGGAGTCGGGCCGGAGGACCATCCAGTAAGGCAGCAGTTCGGCGAAGTCCGAGGGCAGCAAGCGCACCAGGTCCGGATGCCTGTCCGCCATGAAGCACGGGAGGAAACCCACGCCCGCGCCGGCCCGCGTAGCTTCGACATGGACGAACACGTTGGTCGAACTCAGGCCATCGCGCATGGAGGGAACCAGGCGCCTGGGGGCGTCGAGATCGTCCACTTGAAGCATGGAATCCACGAAGTAGACCAGCTGGTGCTGTGTGAGTTCCTCGATGGTGGCGGGCGTCCCATGGTCCGCCAGGTAGTTCCGCGAGGCATACATTCCGAGCCGGTACTCGCCCAGTTGGACCGCTTCTGCCCGGTGCACCTGGGGCGCCCCGACCACCACTTCGATGTCCAGCCCGGAGCGCTGCTGCAGGGCGCGTCGCGTTACCGTCACGATCTCCACGCTCAGCCCCGGGTGCTTGCGGCGAAGCCGGGCCACCGCCGGCGCGGCGACGTACGCGCTGAACCCATCGGTCGCCGTCATCCGCACGACGCCGGTAATAGGGTCAGGTGCGTGCCCGCTCGGACTCAGCGCGTTTACGGCCGCTTCTATCCTTTCGGCAACCAGCACAGCTTCGGCGCCCAGTTCGGTAACCTCCCACCCGCCCGCGGCCCGTGCGAGGACTCGTCCGCCCAATGCCTTTTCCAGGGCCGCTATCCGGCGCGAGACCGTGGTGTGGTTCAGTCCCAGCGCCTGTGCCGCCGTCGTGAATTTCCCGGAACGTGACACGGCCAAGAGGATGAGGAGGTCATCCGGGTTTGGATTCATGTCTGCATTTTTGCACATGGTGGGTGCCCTATTGGTTATTGAGGCGGGGCGGATCTGCAGCAATACTCAGTGGAGCATTTCGTGTTGTGGATCACAGCGCGCTCAAAAAGGGCATTGTCGAAGAGGACACTGAGGAGATGGACATGGGCGTAGAACAGCGCTCCGCATCAAGCGCAGGCAAGGGGACCGGCAAAGGTTCCGGACTTAAGAAAATCGTTGCCGCCTCCATGGTGGGCACCGTAGTGGAATGGTACGAGTTCTTCCTGTACGCAACAGCAGCAACCCTGGTGTTCGGCAAGTACTTCTTTCCCAGCACCGGCAATGAGCTGGACGGCATCATCCAGGCCTTCCTGACCTACGCGGTGGGCTTCGTGGCCCGACCCCTGGGAGGAATCGTCTTCGGCCAGATCGGCGATAGGCTCGGCCGCAAACCAACCCTTCAGCTCACCATCGTGATCGTCGGAGCCTCCACCTTCCTGATGGGCTGCCTCCCGGGCTTCCGCGACGTCGGCTTCTGGGCGCCGGTCATGCTGGTGGCGCTCCGATTCATCCAGGGCTTCGCGCTCGGCGGGGAATGGGGCGGCGCGGTGTTGCTGGTTGCTGAGCACAGCCCCAACAAGACACGGGCCTTCTGGTCCTCCTGGCCGCAGGCAGCCGTTCCGGTGGGCAACCTCCTTGCCACCTTGGTCCTCTTCGTCATGTCCACCACCCTCAGCGCTGACGCCTTCCTCGGCTGGGGCTGGCGCGTAGCGTTCTGGTTGTCGGCAGTGATCGTGTTTGTTGGCTACTACATCCGCACCCACGTCACTGAAGCCCCAATCTTCCTCGAGGCCAAGGCGCAGGTGGAAGAATCCAAAGCCATCAGCTACGGCGTGGGCGAAGTCATCCGCAAGTACCCCAAGGGCATCCTCCAAGCCATGGGCCTGCGCTTCGCGGAGAACATCATGTACTACCTCGTGGTCAGCTTTGTCATTGTCTATCTCAAGACCGTCCACAAGTACGACACCTCCTCCCTGCTGCTGGCACTTCTCATTGCCCACCTCATCCACTTCCTGGTGATCCCCCAGGTGGGACGGCTTGCAGACTCTTGGGGACGCAAGCCCGTGTACCTGATTGGTGCGATCACCGGGGCGGCCTGGCCTTTCTTCGCCTTCCCCATGTTCGACACCCGCAACCCGGTGATCATCGTTCTCGCAACCACCATCGGCTTGTGCCTGCATGCGTTCATGTACGCCGGGCAGCCGGCCATCATGGCTGAGCTCTTCCCCACCAGGATGCGCTACTCCGGGGTCTCGCTGGGATCGCAGGTCACCTCGATCTTCGCGGGCTCACTCGCCCCGTTGCTGGCAACGCAATGGCTCAAAGACACCGGTTCCTGGCTGCCCACCGCCATCTACCTCCTGGCCGCATGCGTCATCACCGCCGTCGCCGTCGTTTCATTGAAGGAAACCAAGGGCATCGCGCTCCAAGAGGTAGACCAGGCCGACGCTGTGCGCCACGGACTTACCCCGGCCGGTGCTGCCATAACGAAAGGCTGATCAAATGGACAACTCGTTGAATGGGCGCAAGGCGCTGGTCACGGGCGGCGCGAGCGGTATCGGCGCAGCTTGTGCCCGTGCGCTCGCCGCCCGCGGGGCCAAAGTGGTTGTGGCCGACGTCGATGCCTCCGGAGCTGCCGGGCTCGCCGACGAACTGGGCGGCACCGCATGGACCGTGGACCTGCTGGATACCGACGCTCTTGGAACATTGCGCCTTGATTGCGACATCCTGGTCAACAACGCCGGCATCCAGAAGGTTGCGCCTATCGAGGAGTTCAACCCCGCGGATTTCCGGCGCATTATGACCCTGATGGTGGAGGCCCCGTTCCTCCTCATCCGGGCCGCGTTGCCCCACATGTATGCCAACGGATTCGGCCGGATCATCAACATTTCGTCCGTTCACGGACTCCGCGCGTCGGCGTACAAGAGCGCCTACGTTTCCGCCAAGCACGGCCTCGAAGGGCTGAGTAAAGTGACGGCGTTGGAAGGTGGCGAGCATGGAGTCACTTCCAATTGCATCAACCCGGGCTACGTCCGGACCCCGTTGGTGGAGCGCCAGATCGCCGATCAAGCCAGGGTCCATGGCATACCCGAAGCCGAAGTTCTGGCCAAAGTAATGCTGACCGAGGCTGCGATCAAACGGCTTGTGGAGCCCGCGGAAGTCGGCTCCCTGGCGGCGTGGATGGCCTCCGACGACGCCGGTATGGTCACCGGAGCCAGCTACACCATGGATGGCGGATGGTCGGCTAAGTAAAGCCCCACCTCCCCGGGGTCAAGGCGGGCGCGTCCGGGTTCTAGGCTGTTTCGTCTACCAGCTCTGCCCGGCGCAGCCCGCCCCCACGGACCCACAATTTATAGGCCACAAGCAACAGCACCAGCCAGGTTCCGCCGACGTAAAGCGCCACCCGCGTGTCCTCGAAAGCGCCCAGGATCACGATGACAACTGCCATGAACGCCATGGTCAGGATTGAGGCGAGCGGCCACAAAGGCGAACCAAACTCCGACGCCGGCAGCCCCTGGAGCTTGATCTCGCGTTTCATGGCCACGTGCGATGCCAGGATCATGACCCACACCCACACGGTGGCGAAGGTAGCGATCGATGCGATAAGCACGAACACGTCCTCGGGGATCACGGCGTTTAGGACCACGCCCACCAACAGGATGCCGCCCATCATCACCACGGTCATCCAAGGAACACCATGGCGGGAGACCTTGCCGAAGCTCTTGGGGGCATGTCCCTGCTGGGCCAGGCCGAACAGAATGCGCCCGGCACCGAAGATATCGCTGTTGATCGCCGAAAGCGCCGCCGTAATCACAACACCATTGAGGATGTGGGGTGCCGCGGGGATGCCCAAACCGTCAAAGATCTGCACGAACGGGCTGCCGGTGGTACCGATCTGGTCCCACGGGAAGATGCTCATCAGGACGCCCAACGTCAAAACGTAGAAGAGCAGCACGCGCACCGGGACCGTGTTTACCGCTTGCGGTATGACCTTCTTGGGATCGGCGGCTTCCCCGGCCGTGATGCCGATCGTTTCGATGCCACCGAAGGCAAACATGACGACGGCGAACGCGGCCAAGAGCCCCTCGAAACCATTCGGGAAGAGGCCGCCGTGGTTGACGAGGTTCCCCAACCCCGGCGCCACGGCACCGCCGTCGCCCGTTTGGAAGCCAAACACGACGATCGCTGCACCGCCGACGATCATGGCAATAATCGCAACCACTTTGATCAGCGAGAACCAAAATTCAAGCTCGCCGAAGACCTTGACGCTGAGCAGGTTCATGGCTCCGAGGAAGAGGATGATGGCGAGCACCCAGATCCATCTGTCCACCTGCGGGAACCAGAAGCCCATATAGATGCTGAAAGCCGTGACATCGGCGATCGCAACGATCGCCATCTCGAAGACGTAGGTCCAGCCGGTCACAAATCCGGCGAACGGTCCGAGGTAGCGGCTCGCATACTGGCCGAAGGAGCCCGATACGGGGTGTCGAACAGCCATCTCGCCGAGGGCCCGCATCACCATAAACACGGCTGCGCCACCGATGATGTAGGCCAGCAGCACCGACGGGCCGGCTTTTTGGATGGCGGACGCTGAACCGTAAAAGAGGCCGGTCCCAATCGCGGAGCCAAGGGCCATAAAACGGATGTGGCGGACGTTGAGGCCTCGGCTGAGCGCCGTACCCGCGGCTTGGAGGACAGAGCTCTCCTCAGCCAGCTTGGTTTGTTGCATAGTAAAACCTTCTCGTCTTTGGGAGGGGATCGCTATCCAGCAGACCACTTTCGGGAGGCTTGTGATCGGACTCACGGACCTTTGGTGTCTTTGATCGCAGACAACTCGAGTCTGGCATTCCAGACTCGAATGGCTCGTAATGGTCTGGCGCCTGCCCACTTCTGCATGCAATCTTGAGTACGGGATACCGGACAGCTAGTCCGACAACCCATGCACGCGAGCAGTGAGGAACCATGACAACGACGCCAGTGGCACCGGGCAAGGCAACATCGAAAGTCCCGGCTGCCGAAAACACCCTGCGCATCCTGAAGCTGTTGGCCTCGCGCCGTGGCCCGATGGCGGCGTCGAACATTGCAACGGCCCTTGGCTTGCCGCGGTCCAGCGTCTATCACCTCCTGGGAGTCATGGAGACCAACGGTTTCGTGCTCCACTTGCACGAGGAACAGCGCTACGGGCTGGGCATCAGCGCGTTCGAGCTCAGCTCGGCGTATTCGCGGCAGGAACCCTTATCCAGGCTGGGCCGCCCGATGCTCGCCTCGCTCGTGGATGCCATCGGCGAGAGTGCGCACCTCGCTGTGCTTCACGGCCGCGACGTGCTGTACATCGTTGAGGAGCGCGCGAAAAACCGCCCCAGCCTCGTAACCGACGTCGGCGTCCGCCTGCCCAGCCACCTCACCGCGACTGGACGGGCGATTCTCGCGGCCCTCCCAAAGTCCCAAGTGCGCGCCCTGTACCCGAATGCTGCCGCATTCACGTCGCGCCATGAGGTGGAATTTCCCATCATGAAGTACTCGGCCCTGTCCTCCCATCTGGATCAGGTGCGGCAGCGTGGCTACGCCACGGAAAACGGCGAAATCACGCCGGGATTTGGCTCCATTGCCGCCGCAGTGACGGACCATGTTGGATGGCCGACGGCGGCAGTCGCCGTCACGTTCTTGGAGGACAAAGTGCCGGCCGAGCAATGGCCGGTCCTCGCGGCGAGAATCCGGAAGGCGGCGGACGAGCTGTCAATCCGGATCCACGGCCGCCCCGCAGGCTAAACCCTGCCGACCGGGATCGAACGCGCGCAGCTCGTCGCTGGTCGCGTCTGTAATACCGGACAGCACCCTGCTAAAAGCCATTCCTGCCGCTTGGTAAAGGGGCTTTAGTAGAAGCAGGAGATCTTTCCACCGCATACTTTCCAAAGACGAAGGAGTCACCATGGCACCCGCCGATTTCACTACTGGTGCTCGACCGGTTAAGGCCGCCCGGGGTACTGAACTTACCGCCAAGTCGTGGCAGACCGAGGCGCCGTTGCGCATGCTGATGAACAACCTGGATCCGGAGGTCGCTGAGCGTCCGGACGACTTGGTGGTTTATGGCGGCACGGGCCGCGCGGTCCGTTCCTGGGCCGCCTTTGATGCGATTACCAGGACGTTGGAGTCGATGGAGAAGGATGAGACCCTGCTGGTGCAGTCGGGTAAGCCGGTGGGTGTTTTCCGTACTCATGAGTGGGCTCCGCGGGTGTTGTTGGCGAACTCGAACCTGGTGGGGGATTGGGCGACGTGGCCTGAGTTCCGCCGGCTCGAGGCTGAGGGTTTGATGATGTACGGGCAGATGACGGCCGGGTCGTGGATTTACATCGGCACGCAGGGCATCCTGCAGGGCACGTACGAAACGTTCGCCGCGGTCGGGAACAAGCTGGCTGCTGACGGTCGCCACCCGGCCCCCGCTCTCGAGGGTTCCTCTGCTGCTGGTTCGTCGGAGGGGCCGTTGGCGGGGACGCTGACGTTGACCGGTGGTTGTGGTGGGATGGGCGGCGCCCAGCCGTTGGCTGTCACCCTGAACGACGGCGCGTGCCTGATTGTCGACGTCGACGAAACCCGCCTGCGCCGCCGCGTCGGCAAGCGCTACCTGGACGAGGTCGAAACGGACCTGGACACCGCGATCGCGAAGGTCAATAAGGCCAAGGAAGAGCGCCGTGGCTGGTCCGTTGGCTACGTGGGCAACGCCGCTGAGGTGTTCCCGGAGCTGCTGCGCCGTCACAAGGCCGGAGAACTGACCATTGATGTGGTCACGGACCAGACGTCCGCGCATGATCCGCTGTCCTACCTGCCGGTGGGCATCAGCGTGGAGGAGTGGCACACCGAGGCCGCGGCGGATCCGGAGGGGTTCACGAAGAAGGCGCAGGCGTCGATGGCGGCTCAGGTCCAGGCGATGGTGGAGTTCCAGGATGCCGGGGCTGAGGTGTTTGATTACGGGAACTCGATCCGTGATGAGGCCCGTAAGGGCGGGTATGACCGGGCGTTTGAGTTCCCCGGCTTCGTCCCGGCGTACATCCGCCCGTTGTTCTGCGAGGGCCTGGGTCCGTTCCGCTGGGTTGCCCTGTCCGGGGACCCGGAGGACATCGCGGTGACGGACAAGGCCATCAAGGAACTCTTCCCGGAGAACACCCACTTGCATAAGTGGTTGGATGCTGCGGCGGACCGGGTGGAGTTCGAGGGGTTGCCGGCGCGTATTTGCTGGCTCGGGTACGGTGAGCGGGCCAAGGCCGGGTTGTTGTTCAACCAGTTGGTGAAGGAGGGCAAGGTCAAGGCCCCGATCGTGATCGGCCGTGACCACCTGGATTCGGGGTCGGTGGCGTCCCCGTACCGGGAGACCGAGTCCATGGCTGATGGTTCGGACGCGATTGCTGACTGGCCGTTGTTGAACGCGATGCTGAACACGTCCTCGGGTGCTACCTGGGTGTCGATCCATCACGGCGGCGGGGTCGGTATTGGCCGGTCCCTGCACGCGGGGCAGGTTTCCGTCGCGGACGGCACGGACCTGGCCGCGGAGAAACTCGAACGGCTCCTGACCAACGACCCCGGTATGGGCGTCATCCGCCACGTCGACGCCGGCTACGACCGAGCCCTCGAGGTCGCCAACGAACGCGGCGTCCGCATCCCCATGAACGAAGCCCCGGAAAGCAAGTAAGAACATGACCATTACCTCGAACGAACAACTTACCGTCACCCTCGGATCTTCCGGCGTGACCCCGGAAGACGTCGTCGCCGTCGCCCGCCATGACGCTAAGGTGACCATTTCCCAGGATGCCCTGGACACGGTTGCGAAGGTCCGTGCCCACATCGACAGCCTCGCCACCAGCGACGTTCCCGCGTACGGCATCTCCACGGGCTTCGGCGCGTTGGCCAACCGACACATCCCCAATGACCTCCGCACGCAGCTGCAGAAGTCGCTGATCCGCAGCCACGCTGCGGGCATGGGGCCGGCCGTGGAACGGGAAGTGGTGCGCGGCATCATGTTCCTCCGTGCCAAGACCCTGGCATCGGGCCGCACAGGAGTCCGTCCTGTGGTCTTGCAGACCATGGTGGACGTCCTCAACGCCGGCATCACGCCGCTGGTCCGCGAGTTCGGTTCGCTGGGCTGCTCCGGCGACCTCGCTCCGCTCTCGCACTGTGCTTTGGTGCTCATGGGCGAAGGCGAGGCAATGGGTCCCGACGGCGAAGTGTACGGAACGCCCGGAAACAAGAGCGTCGCTGAGCTGCTCGCGCAGCACGGCATCGAGCCGGTAACCCTGGCCGAAAAGGAGGGCCTGGCACTAGTCAACGGCACCGAGGGCATGCTTGGCATGTTGCTGATGGCCATCGCCGACATCCGCATGTTGCTCGCGACGGCGGACGTCACCGCGGCGCTCAGCGTCGAGGCCCTGCTGGGCACGGACCAGGTGTTCCTCCCTGAGCTGCACGCAGCCCTGCGTCCCCACCCGGGCCAGGCTGCCAGCGCGGACAACATGCTCCGTGTCCTGTCCAACTCTGCGATCGTTGCATCCCACCGAATCAACGACACCAAAGTCCAGGATGCCTACTCGCTGCGTTGCGCGCCGCAGGTTGCCGGTGCTGTCCGTGACACCGTGGACCACGCCGCGCTGGTCGCATCCCGCGAACTGGCCGCAGCCATCGACAACCCGGTGGTCCTTCCCGACGGCCGCGTTTCGTCTAACGGCAACTTCCACGGCGCACCTGTGGCGTACGTCCTGGACTTCCTGGCCATCGCCGTCGCTGACCTCAGCTCCATCGCTGAACGACGCACTGACCGCATGCTGGATCCGGCTCGCTCCCATGGCCTTCCGGCATTCCTGGCTGCCGATCCCGGCGTCGACTCCGGCCTGATGATCGCCCAGTACACCCAGGCCGGCCTCGTCTCGGACAACAAGCGATTGGCCGTTCCGGCCTCGGTGGACTCCATTCCGAGCTCCGCGATGCAGGAAGACCATGTGTCCATGGGCTGGCACGCCGCCCGGAAGCTGCGCAAGGCTGTGGAAAACCTCCGCCGAGTGCTCGCCGTCGAGCTCGTCACCAGCGCCCGCGCCATCGACATGCGCACGCAAATGTCCGACGGCGAACTCACCCCGGGACCTGCCGGCGCGGCGGTGCTTGAGGTGCTTCGTGAAGTGGTCCAGGGACCGGGAACCGATCGGTTCCTGTCGCCCGAACTCGAAGCGGCTGACCGCTTGGTAGGCTCCGGCGCGGTCCGCGCGGCCGCCGAATCCGCCGTCGGGATTCTGGCCTAGCGCCGAATAAAGCGCTCATTCGATGGGCAAAACCGCCACGCCCCGGAAATTGTTCGCAACGCAATCTCCGGGGCGCGGTGCGTGTAGTAAAACTAGTGTCATAACTCACATTCAAGCGAACATCCACAAAGGGGTAGAAGTTCAATGAAGGCACGCGGAGCAGTCCTGTCCAAGCGAAGCGCTCACTCAGCCATGGTTTCCGATTGGAAGACGCTGAAAGTGGGCGAACGCGTGGAAGTGCTCAAGCACGCCCACGTCATCGCCACCGGGCAGGTCGAGGAGATCTCCACTAGTGGAAACGTGGTGTGGCTGGAGCGCCTCGGGCAGGGCGTTACCGAAGAGGGCAAGGAACTGTTCATGAAGTCCGACGGCGTTTCGCTTCGCCGGGCATAAATACAGTACGTGGAGGTGCCTGTTTAACAGCAGGTGTCTGCTTAAAAAAGAAGCCGGGGCTCATGTGAGCCCCGGCTTCTTTTTTGCTGCTAGGCAGCGAGTGCTTCGTGGATCTGGCCGAAGGGAACGGATTCGTCCAGGGCCACGGTGTAGGTGCCGGGCTCGTGCCGGGTCACCATGATTCCGCAGTCGGCGTCAACCGCTGCGTTGTTGATCAAAGCTTCCACGGCGCGTTCTAGTCCGTCGTGGATTTCATCTGCCTTGGAAAAGGACAGTCGTATTTCGCGTTCTGCAATGATTGCAGGGGTCATTGGGGGGGCCTCCTCTTGGATGTCGCATGCGAGGGCGACCCATCAATTATAGGGGGCGGAGCTGGTATTACCGTCCAGGAATGGTAACCGCGCCGGAGTGTGACCGCGATTTTGACCGCACCAGCTTGGCCACTCCCGCGCCGATCAGGAGCGTGAGGATGGCGGCCGCGGCGTGCGTATACAGCATCAAGTCACCAGCGTGGGCCGCCGGATGTGAATTCGCGCCAGAGGTCACGTCCGTGGGGATCTGCTGTGGGCCGTGTGAGTGAGTGAGGAGTCCACCGCCTGGAAAGGATCCCCCCAAGGTGTCGAAGCCAAAGAACAGCAGCTGCTGTGCAAGGCCGGAGATCAGTAGCAGCAGTATGGGTCCGTGAATCCACCGACCAACAAGTTCTGCTGCCAACGCGCACAGTGCCGTCAATGCAAGCAGCACGGGCACGGACGGGGCGCTTCCACCTGAGAGGAGGTGGGCTACCAAGCCCAAAGCGACCGCTACCGGTCCCGCTACCCAGCTCCACTTCTCCTGCACAGCACTCGGACCCATCGCCATCCTCTCCTCCACACAGGCTATGCGGAAGAGGGAGGGGATGAACAGGGTCGTGCGCCGCCGCTAGGCGAGGAGGCTGTTTACCAGCCGCGCGGCGACCTTCGCGGTCCGGGAGTCAATGTCAAACTCCGGGTTCAACTCGGCAACGTCCACATGGAGCAGCTTCCCGCTCGCGGCAACTTGGCGGCAGACGGAACTGATCACCGGCAGGGGCACTCCGTACGCAGCCGGCGCGCTGACGCCGGGCGCCACCGAGGCAGGCAAGACGTCGAGGTCGATCGTCAAGTAAAGCACGTCGATGCCGGCCAAAAAGTCCGCGACGAATACTTCCACCGCTTCGCGTGAGCACTGTTCGTCGAGGATGTATTTCACGTCCAACCGGTCTGCGGTGTCGAAAAGCGTCCGGGTGTTGTTGGGTTCGGAAATTCCGACGACGGCGTAGTTCAGTTTTCGTCCGGCCTCGGCCTCCGCCGTGGCCATCTGCAGGAACGGCGTACCCGAGCTTGGAGTTGCCTCATCCCGCAGGTCAAAGTGGGCATCCAGGTTCAGCACACCTAGCCGCTTCCCCTGAACGGATTCGGATCCGGCCACACCAAGGTAGCTGGCGAACGCTGTTTCATGCCCGCCGCCCAAAACCACGGTGAGGTTTCCGGCGTCGAGCAGCTTCGAAATGGCCTGCCCGGCACGTTCCTGGCCCGCTTCGAGCGCATCGCCCTCAACCACCACATCGCCGGCGTCGAACACGTCACGGTCCAGGTGATAGGCCAACGGGCCCAGCGCCGAGCGGATAGCTGCAGGCGCCGCAGCGGCGCCCACGCGGCCCTTGTTCCGAAGGACCCCGGCATCACTGCAAAAACCCAGCACGACGGCGGGCCGGGCAGCTGCCTCGGCCGCTGCCTGGGTGTGGGGCGCCATGGCCTGCCACCAGCGGCGGTGCTCGGCGCCGTCGCCGTCGAAACGGCCGGTCCAAGGGTTGGGGCTGATGTCTACAGTGAGGCTCTGGCTGCTTGTTGGTCCCATGCTTCAAGCACACCCGAAGGAGTGGATGAAAACCAGCACTTCGGCGTCGGGAGTGTCTGGGTCTCCGGACTCGGGCCTTGCCCTTACTTGACCCCGAACATCTCCTCGATGGTGCCGATGCCAAAGAACAACACGAACGCCGCTGCCACAACCCACATGAGCGGGTGCACCTCACGAGCGCGGCCCTGGAATGCGCGGATCAGCACGTAGGAGATAAAGCCTGCACCCAAGCCGTTCGCGATCGAGTACGTGAACGGCATAAGGGCGATGGTCAGGAAGGCGGGGATGCCGAGGCCCCAGTCCTGCCAGTCGATCTTGCCCACTTGCGAAACCATCATGAAACCCACCACTACCAGTGCCGGCGCTACGGCTTCGAATGGAACCAGGTTGATCAGTGGCGTGAAGAACATGGCCACCAGGAACAGGAGACCTGTGACGATCGAGGCGAGGCCGGTTCGGGCGCCTTCCCCGATGCCGGCGCCGGATTCAACGAAGATCTGGTTCGAGGACACGGAGGAGCCACCACCGATGATGGCGCCGAGGGCGTCCACCTGAAGGACACGGTCAACGTTGGGGATGTTGCCGTGTTCATCCACGGTGCCTGCCTCGTTGGCCAAGCCCACCATGGTGCCCATGGCGTCGAAGAAGATGCTGAGCAGGATCACGAAAGCCAGCAGGGCAGCGGCGATGAAGCCGAGGTGTTGGAAGGCGCCTACAGGGTTGGCTTTGCCGATCAGGGACAGATCGGGGGCGCCCCATTGCGAGATGGTGGGGGCTACCAGCGACCAGCCGCGGGGGTTGACGTTTTTCCCATCAAAGCTGGGGCCGATGTGAAGCGTGAATTCGAGGATGGCCGCAAGCACGGTGGACACCACGATGCCGATCAGGATCGCACCGCGGACCTTGCGGACAACCAGGGCGATGGTCAGGATCAGCCCGACGACGAACACCAGTGTGGGCCAGCCGAGCAACTTGTCATCAACGCCCAGCCCCAGGGGAACCGTGGTGTGGGCGGCGTCGGGGATCCGGCGGACAAAGCCAGCATTCACGAGCCCGATCAAGGCAATGAAGAAGCCGATGCCCACCACGATCGCGGTCTTTAGGGCATCGGGAACTGCCTTGAACACAGCCGTCCGGAAACCGGTCAGGACCAGGATCAGCATGGTCAGGCCGGAGAGGAGCACCAAACCCATCATGTCCGGCCAGGTAAGGCCCGGGTGCGTGGCAACCGTGACCGCTACAAAGGCGTTAACGCCCAAGCCGGTGGCCAAGGCAAATGGGTGTTTGGCCCAGGCGCCCATGAGGATTGTCAGGATGCCTGCAACGAAGGCAGTGGTCGCCGCAACAGCAGCCGACCCCAAGGTACCCCCGCCGGAATCGGCGCCCGAAAGGATGAGAGGGTTCAAAACCACGATGTAGCTCATGGCGAAGAACGTCGCGAACCCGCCCCGGATTTCCCGCGAGTACGTGGATCCGCGTTCGGTGATCTTGAAGTAGCGGTCAAGGGCAGAACCTTGTTTCAGCATGAAGGTCTCCGGGGTTCGGGGGGAGTGTGCTATCAAATCCTATGCCCCGCGGAGCGGGTGCCTGTGACCATTCGCCTACTCTGTAAGGAAGCCAACACTAGGAGAAACCGCCCCAAATGCGCACAACCCGCACGCTTCTGGCCGCCGTCGTCGCAGCTCTTGCCTTCGCGGGCGCTTTGCTGTTTTCAGCAGCGCCTGCCTCCGCGCATGATGTCGCTGAGTCAACGGCACCCGCGAACGGTGCCACCGTGGCAGAGGTTCCGGCGTCGGTTTCGATCACGTTCAACAACCCGCCGCTGGCCATCGGATCCGGCGTCACGGTTAGCGAGGGCGGGCAGAACTGGGCGGACGGCGCCGTCGAAATAATCGACAACCAAGCCGTGCAAAAGTTGCGTTCCGGTGCCCCGGCGGGCAAATACACGGTTGTATGGCGCGTGGTCAGCTCCGACTCGCATCCCATTGAAGGCACCTTCAGCTTCACGGCAACCGCTGGAAGTACGACGTCGGCAAGCGGCGCTGCGGTGCCGTCCGCCTTGGCGGCGGTCCCGACTGCGGGCGAAGCGGCTCCCGGCAGCAGCAGTGCGCCTCGGGCGGGCGAGGGCGTGGGTGCCCAGGACTCGTCCGAGCCGTTTCCTTGGAGCATAGTGGGCCTGGCTGTGGTCGCAGTTGGCATAGTGGCGTACCTGGCAGTGACTGCGCGCCGCAAACTGGCAGTCCCGGACGAGGCAGACGGCGACGACAAGCCTGAGTAGGGAAGCCTGAGCAGGAAGCCTGTCCGTTACAGAAATGTGACTTTGCCGGAAGGATCCCGTACGGTTGTAACTGTGCCTGTTCCACGTAGCGGGCACTTCCGGACTGATTGCCTAGCTCTGCCGCAGTCCCGGAATCCGTTCGCAGACAAACCACGGCAGAGACGGGGAACCCAATTTAGGTCGCTTTCGAGCGTGCCTTGGGGTGAAGCCACGAGGCTTCCGCTGCACAGCGGGGGATCGTGGCCGGGTGACTCCCATCCGAATCCGACAGCTAACCTCGCAGGCATCGGGAGAGGCTCTTTCATGTCTTCACGCATTCTTCGCGGCCGTCGTAAGGCGGACACCGTACGTCCTAATCCTTTTATTTCCATCTCCAAGGCCGTTGCCAGCAACGCGTCCGGCGCTGGTCGCCAGGCCGCCGTGATCGCCGCGGCGTCGGGCTTGGTCTTGACCGGCACCGTAGCGGCACACGCTGCCGAGCCGCCCGTTCAGCGGGATTCCAGCCCCGCCACCGTAGCGGAACACGTCACCGGGGCGCCTAACCAGGTCGTCACCGCTGCAGCTACGGCAACCGTCAACTTCGAGCGTCCCACTGTTGCCTCCGAGGCAGCCCCGGTCGTCGAAAAGCCGGCCCCCGTCGTCGAAGCTCCCGCCGCTCAGGCCCCGGTCGCCAAGAAGGCAGCCGCCGCAGCTATTGCTCCAGCACCCGTTGCCGTCAAGGCCACTGCAGCCGCACCGGCTGCAGCGCCTGTAGCTCCTGCGGCCGCCGCGCCAGCCAGCGGTGTAAACGCCGCCATGGTCGCCTCGGCATACGCGCAGATCGGCATCATGCAGGATTGCACTGCCATGGTGGAAAGGGCCCTTGGCTCGGCTGGCATCCCTGTTGGGGACCTCGCGCCCCTGCAGTTCCTGAACTACGGCAAGGTAGTCAGCTCACCGTTGCCGGGCGACATGATCGTCCAGTCCGGTCACGTTGCCATTTACATCGGCAACGGTCAGGCCATCAGCGGTGGCATCAACGGCAACCAGACCGGCATCCACCCTGTTAGCTGGATGACCGCCGTCGGGCCTGTCACGTACGTGCGCGCGGGCGCATAAGCTTCAGGCTGCAGCTTTAGGCAGCAAACCAAAGGCCGGCATGGTCGAGGACTAGCGTCTTTCGACCGTGCCGGCCTTTGGTGTTCGCAGTTGTGCGATTAAGTGTCAGGCGATGGCCATACGGGAGCCAGTGGAAACGGATCCGCCAGGCAAAGCGACCTTTGACGAAATCGCCTGCCCCACGGCCTTGGCTTGCCGGAGCACCTCCTTGGGGCTCGGTGCGATGAGTTCACCGACGCCCACGAGGTGCATTCCCAGGGCACGCATGGCCGTGGCAAAGTTCTGGCCCAGGGCGATCCCCAGTTCGGACAGCATGCGACGCAGTTGGCTTTGTGCGCAGCGCGTCACCACTATGTGATCCGCCAACAGAATGCCGTCCGCTGTATGGACAGCCCATTGGCGCGGGGCGGCTTCCATGGGGCCTGAGAGCTCCAACGCCCCGTTGGCAGCAGCCCCCGTGAAGCTTTTGGACAGCCCGTAACCGAGTTGCGCGGATGGTTCACGCCCAAGGAAATCAAGGCGGAGTGCACGCGTGGCATTGCGCACATCTATGTGGTGGTTGGCGGCGTAGTTGCGCAAGTGCCGGAGGATCTCGTGGCGTTCTTGGATGGTTCCAGGGTCACCCGCGTCGCATCGCTGAAGCATTCCCGTGTTGACGTTCTGTCCGGAAGCGGACAAGGCGCCGAAGCCGTCTAGAACAATGGAACCGACTCCGTGGCGGCTAAGCTCACTGGCCACTGCCAAGCCGGAGAGGCCGGCTCCAATGACCACGGTGGTGGTACGTTCCATGCCGGAATCAGGCGTCAGTGACACTGCGTGGTTCCTCCTTGACATCGGTGCTGTTCGGGCTGCGCGTGGGCCCAGCCGGAAATCCCAAGCGGCCGCAGCTAATGGCCGAGGTGTGTGGTGAAACACATTGCCCGTCCATTCAGTGACTCGAACACTACCGAACTTTTTCGGCCAAGGATAGCTTTCAAGCACGCGTTTTTCGGCGTCCTGGCGGACCGCAATAACGGGGTCCAAGAACTGAGCCCGGACCGTTACCCACATAGCCCAAAGTCGCCTTGATTAGGCCCTGTGGACCGAGAATAGTGGGCATTGGCGGAAGAGATTCCTTGAGATCTTTCGCCCCGGTTGTTGACACCAGTGCCTGCGGGAAGCCGTAGGAAGAAACCTCTGGCAGAATAGCCGGAACATCAAGCAGTAGGTGGAGAGGCGGGCCCCCATGGACCAGCACGGCAGGCACATCAATGAGCCGAATGACCGCGAGGACCAGGCAGTGGCGCCTGGTGGCATCGTGGTCGGAGTTGACGGATCCGAGCATGGAAAGTGCGCCTTGGTTTGGGCAGCGAGGGACGCCGAACGCCGCCAGCTGCCCCTGCACATCGTCACGGCATATTCGGTACCTATTTTTGCTGCGTCAGGGCTCGACGGCGGTTATGCGACCGTAGACGATTCGGTGATCCGCGAGGGCGCGGAGGCCATCATTGCCCAAGCCATGGACAAAGTCTCCAGTTATGCCATCGACGTTGACGCCTCTGTGGAAAACGGCGACGCCGCGGGCGTGCTGCTGGATCTTTCGGCGGACGCCGCACTTCTTGTTTTTGGAAGCAGGGGGCGGGGCGGTTTTGTGGGTCGGCTGCTGGGATCGGTAAGCAGCGCGCTGCCGGCCCACGCCAAGTGCCCCACCGTAACAGTTCCGCTGTACTGCGCGGACCGCCTAGGTGAAAACACCGAGGATAAACACATCAAAGCCCAGCACGCAAAGTCCGGTCCGCGGACCGTGGAGAACGTGGTGGTGGTAGGTGTTGACGGCTCGGAGCAAGCCCGGGTGGCAGTACTTGATGCGGCGGAACAAGCCATGCGGATAGGCGCCAAGCTCCGGGTTATCTGCGCTGTGCCGCAGTACAGCGGCTCACTTGCTTGGGTGCCTGCACCCATGGACAGGGACGCTTTGTTCGCGGACATCAAGGTCCAGCTTGAGGCGGGCGTGGCCTGGCTCAAGAGCCACTTCCCTGCATTGACTGTAGAAGCGGAACTCAGGGACGGTTCACCGGTGGAGGTCCTTGTTGAGGCCAGCAGCGGGGTGGAGCTTGTTGTCCTGGGTACTCGCGGACGGGGTGGGTTCGCCGGAATGCTGTTGGGCTCCACCTCGGATGGCGTCCTTCACCATGCCAAGGGGCCCGTGTTGGTTGTCCCGGACAGGGAAGACCCTCGGCTGGCTGACCGGCCCCAGTTCGGGCCGATGCTCGGGGCAGCCTAGGTAGGTCCAGGCCGGGAGTGCCAGGTCCAGACCGGGAGTGCTAGGTCCCGGCTAAGCGTGCTGGTGTGACTCGTGCTCGGAGTGGCTGACGGGCTCCAACTGGAACGTGCAGTGCTCTGTGTCGAAATGCCGGCCCAGGCAGGTCCCCAGCTGATCGAGGATGCTGTCGGCCCCGCTGGCGTTAAGCACTTGGTCCTCCACCACCACGTGGGCCGAGAAGACCGGAACCCCTGAGGTGATGGTCCAAATGTGGATGTCGTGGGCCTCCACTACTCCGTCGACGGCGATGATGTGTTCCCTGATCATGTTCACATCAACTCCCTTGGGCGTTGCCTCAAGGAGTACGTCAACCACGTCTCGTAGCAGGTGCCAGGCCCGGGGGATGATCATGAGGGAAATGAGGACCGACGCAATCGGGTCTGCTGCCGTAAAGCCGGTGGTCATGATCACAACGGCAGCCACAATCACGGCAATTGAACCAAGGAGGTCGCCAACGACCTCCAGGTAGGCACCGCGGACGTTCAGGCTTTCTTTCTGCGCGCCTTGCAAAATCAGGAGTGAGCAGAGATTGGCGACGGCGCCCAGGACTGCTGCCCACAACATGACGTCGGTACGGATGTCCGGCGTCTCACCAAAACGACGCAGGGCTTCAATCATGATCACTACAGCGATGACAATGAGGATCAGTGCGTTGGCCAAGGCCGCCAGGACCTCTGCCCGTTGGTAGCCATAGGTCCGTTGATCGCTCGCTGGCCGGGTGGCAATCCACGCTGCCATCAGCGCGATGAAAACCCCTGCCGCGTCTGAGAGCATGTGGCCGGCGTCAGCGAGCAAGGCCAGTGACCCTGACACCACGGCGCCGAGCACCTGGATTCCCACCACCGCTAAGGTGATGGCCAGTACTGCGATCAGCCGTTTCCGGTGCCTACCGGTTGCTGTGAGTCCGTGGGAATGATTGTGGTCGTGCGCCATGCTTATAAGGCTAGCCCCAGCCGAGGTCATGGAGCCTGTGGTCATCAATTCCGAAGTGATGCGCAATCTCGTGCATAACGGTGACGACCACCTCGTGGATGACTTGCTCACGGCTGGTACACATGTCCAGGATGGGTTGCCGGAAAATGGTAATCCGGTCCGGCAACGAACCTGTCTCCCACCACGAATCGCGCTCGGTCAGCGGGACGCCCTCATAAAGCCCAAGCAATACGGTGTCCGGATCCTCGCCTGGCTGGGGTGTGTAGACGTCCTCGATGAAAATGGCCACGTTGTCCATCGCGTTGGCGGCCTTGGGCGGAATCCGGTGCAAGGCATCAGTAACGGCCGCCTCAAAATCTTCGGCCGACATCCCGAAGGGAGCCTTCCGCAGCGGCGAGGAGGGAAAACCGCCGTCGGGAATGTTTGGAAGGCCGGGCGGGAGGTTCGCGGGCATATTACGACTGTAGCCCGTGGGCAGGGCCCTGGGCTGTGGCGTCATGGGCGATACTAAATCTAAGCCCTCGCCAACGAACAGGATCTGCATGTCTGCCTCGCCCCATCTAACGCCCGAGCCACTCGCCGTCGTCGTGGTGGGGGAGGCGCTGATCGATATCGTGAAGTCCCCTGAAGGTGACATCGAGTACCCCGGCGGTTCTCCGGCCAACGTCGCTTACGGACTGGGCCGACTGGATGTCAAAGCAGGGCTGCTGACGGCGATTGGCCGTGACGAACGGGGCGCCGCGATCGCCTCACACCTGGAGGGCGCCGGCGTTGTGCTGTTGCCCGGGTCCAAGTCTCTGGAGAAAACGGCGACGGCGACGGCCCGGATTGCTGCCGACGGTTCGGCCACATACACGTTCGAGATCGATTGGGCCTTGCCGCCCGTTGCCCTGCCCTACGCTCCGCGGATCCTCCACACCGGCTCCATTGCAACGTTCCTGGAGCCCGGGGCCGGGGTTGTGCGGGGTTTGCTGGAGCAGGCGCAGGGCGCGTCGATGGTGACCTACGATCCAAACATCCGTCCCGATCTTCTGGGGAGCCATCAGGAGGCGTTGTCCCTTTTCGAGGAGATGGTGCCACTGACCGACGTCGTCAGGATGAGCGGTTCGGATGCCCGGTGGCTTTACCCGGGCAAGGATCTGGAGGATACTGCGAGGCATCTCCTGGCCCTTGGCACCGGGCTGGCTGTCATCACGCAAGGCGCCAAGGGTTCGCTCATGGCGACCAAGCACATACAGCTCACTGTTCCGGCTGTGCCCTCCGCCGTGGCAGACACCATCGGCGCCGGTGATTCGTACACCTCCGCGCTGATCATGGGCCTCTTGTTGCGGGGCAGCGACGGGATGGCACCCACGGTCCTGGAGCGGATCGGGACCATCGCATCGATGGCATCGTCCATCACCGTGGGCAGGCCCGGCGCCAACCCGCCGACGCACCGGGAGCTTCTGGCAGGAATGGCCCGCTAGGACCTTCGGCGCGTCAATCCGACGCCGATCAAACACACTGCGCCGCCAACCCAACCCCAGATGGTCGGCACCTCTTGAAGCACCGCCCACGAGATCAAAATGGTGGTGCCCGGAACCAGGTACGTTGTTGCCGCGAGCCGCCCGGCGGAGATCAAGGAAAGTGCGTACGCCCACGTGGTGAAGGCAATGGCTGTAGGGAAGATGCCGAGGTACACGAGGCCAAGTGTGGCCGGGAGTGGGGCCGCTTGCACTTCGGTAATGAGCTGACCGGCCCACGGCAGGCAGCAAACGGCTCCCACCAGGATGCCGAACCAGGTCGCCTGGCCGGCGGTGAATTTCCGGAGTACAGGCTTTTGCAGGATCGCGCTCACTGAGGCGAGGACAGCGGCAAGCAAGCACAAGAGCACACCGGCGACATCCGCCGTCGAGCGTTGTCCCGAACCCAAAGCGATCATCGCGACGCCGCAGAACGCAACCCCGCTGCCGATCAGCAGCCACCGCGGAAAGCCCTCCTTGAGGAAGATGCCCGCAAGGATTGCGATGAGGATGGGTGAAACGTTGATCAGCATGGCGCTGGTGCCGGCGTCGAGCATGTGCTCGGCGGCGTTGAGGGCCACGTTGTAGCCCCCGAACCACATCACGCCGTAGGCAATGATCGGGAGCCACTCCCGGCCGCGCGGCCACACTTTGAGGGTCGGCAGCACAACAATTCCAAGTGCGACGGCGGCAACTGCCAGACGTCCCAGCGACAAGGAACCGGGGGAGAAGCTCGGGCCCACGGCCCGGATTCCGACGAAAGCCGAGGCCCAGAGGAGCACGGTGATGACGACGGCGGCGATGCCACGCCTGCTGATGCCCGCTGTCAGCGCTGGGGTGGTGCGCGGCGGCAGGCCGGGATTGGGTTGGCCGGATCCGGCCGGGGTGGTGGTTGTCATAGGGATAATCTAATCGCGGTTCGGGAGAGTCGCTGGCGGGTTTCGACCCGTCACGAAGTCCCGCTGAGGCGGTCGCTTCACGGCACAGAGTCTCGATTTGGGAATATCGCTCTTCATGCTCTAAAGTTTTAGAGTCCAGTTCGGACGAGCAAGAACCGGGAAAGACCGCGGAAGCGGGCTTTTTCTTTGCTCATTTACGAATTGAGTTCAGGCCCCCATCGTCTAGCGGCCTAGGACACCGCCCTTTCACGGCGGCGGCACGGGTTCGAATCCCGTTGGGGGTACGCAAGGCAAGTGGTAAACCGGGTCATGAAAGTCTGGTAAGCTAGAAGCCTTGAAAAAAACGCGGTAGCGATATCGCACAGCAAGGCCCTGTAGCGCAGTTGGTTAGCGCGCCGCCCTGTCACGGCGGAGGTCGCGGGTTCAAGTCCCGTCAGGGTCGCTCTGGGATACGGAAGAAATTCCGGGTCTCAAGGTGACATGTCACCTAGGCTCTGTAGCTCAGTTGGTAGAGCGTTCGACTGAAAATCGAAAGGTCACCGGATCGACGCCGGTCGGAGCCACCACTGGGAAGCATCAGTTCATTCGAACTGGTGCTTTTCTTCTTTAACACTTCATGCTGGTCCGGGACCCCGCGGCCGGAACACCCTGACGTCAAACCGGCACGGCATATTCGAAGCGTTGCAGGGTTTGCATAAAGCTGCGCGCCACAGCACCGCGGCCGTGCGCGCCCGCGGTGAAAAACTCTTCTGCGACTGAACGAGCCCCGTCCTGCCCATCGGCATGCCCGCACCGTTGGCTGTCACTGTTTGTTCTCACCGGGTTGCTCCGGGGCAGCCCCAGGAGTTGGGGTTTTGTTGGCAGGTGTCGGCGACGAGTGTTTTTTGGGTTTTCCAGACGTGGATGGTGGTGGGTGGTGTGGTGATGTCGAGGGTTCCGTTGATGGGTAGTGGGGGTCCGTTGTTGACGGTGTAGGTTCCGGTGAAGGTGGTGGTGAGAGTGGTTTGGTAGTTGCCGGTTTGGGTGTAGGTGTGGCTGGTGCGCGTGTTGGTGGTAAGCCATTGGGTTTGGGGGAGGGGCTGGCCGGGAGTGGGTGTTGGTCCGAGGGTGGTCCCGTCGCCGTAGGTGTAGGTGTAGCTGGTGGGGGTGGCGGTGAGGTGGACGTTCTGGCCGAGGATGGTGAGGTTGAAGGTCTGTTCGCCGGTGGTGGTGGTGTAGAAGTTGGTGGGTCCGCCTTTGAGGGTGTTGGGGGCGGGCTGGGTTTGGAGTGTTCCGGGGTTGACGGGTAGTTGCCGGAAGTCGGTGAGGATGCGGGCTGCGATGTTGGCCAGGACGTTTTCCGGTTGGGGGTCGTAGAGGCACGTGGGTCCACTGACCGCCGGGAAGTCGGTCCATACGGGGTTGGTGATCGACTTCGGAGCTTGCCGCCAGATGACGGGGGTGCCTTCTTGGCCGCCGCGTGTTTTTGGCGGGCAGTCCAGGGTGAGGCAGCCTTTGTCCGGAGTGTCCGACCCGCCTGAGCGACAGTGGACATCGGCCATGTACTGATTCGGATCCTCGGTGGTGGAGTCAGGGCCCGCCTCGAGTTTTGGAATGATGTTGCCCGTAGCGGGATCCCTCGTCCACTGTGTTCCGGTGAGATGTAAGCCATTATCGACGTAGCCGACGTCTATGTTTCGATCATCAGCATTAGCGCTCCCACCCTGGAGGGCCAACAATAGGCAAGCTGCCGCTGCCAGGGATATCGCGGATCTCATGAGTTGGCGCATGTCAGCGGATCAAGCCCAGGTCGGCAAGGACCCATCGTTGACCGTTGTACTTCAATTCAGCTCGACTCGCGGAGTTCGTTGCTGCCGTTGGTTTCTGGTAGACGGACCCGTTAGGCACCCGGATCTCGATAGGTTCCTGAATAACCTGAACCACAGCGATTTGCGTGGATGCCGTCGGGACGAAGTTGGCCTCAATCGTAGCTGCGCTAATGGCGGCGCCGGCGATCCATCGCCCGTCCTGCCAACTGGCTTCAATCCCCTTTCGAAGAGACGCGCATAACGCGCATGTCGGTTCACTAAGAGAAGCAAGTTGTTCGGTCGAACCCGTCTCATAGCTATAACCCAGTTGCGAATACCAGTACCGTATGAACGCCTCCAGCCCGGCCTTCGAGTTCTCCTTCGCCAGCTCCGGCATCACTGGGACGGGAACGTTCTGGGCCTTCCCCTTCGCATCTGCAGGCTTGTACTCCGCAGCCGTCGAGGGTCCCGCAGGTGCCGGGGAAGCCGATCCAGACACGGTGGTCGCCGTCGTCGTCGAGGGTGTTGTCAGTGGGGTGCTGGGTGTCGACGGACCCTCGCAGCCTGACAGGAACAAAACCAGAAGCAGGCCCAGCGTCACCTGCCCGCGAAACGTCCTAGAGAAAGCGAATGAACGTAGTGGCATGACAGGCTCCCCAGCGGCTGTTTGATTGCGTGCTGCGAGTCTAGGCTGGCCCCGCAAGCACGTCCCAACTACTCAGTGGGGGATGTGGATAACTTTCGGCCACACAGTGTCGGACCTAGACGCTAGGGTGGTACTGACGAGAAGGGGAGTGCTCCATGGAAGACCAGAATGTGCAGCTCGAGCCCGTACCCGGCGGCGAGACCACCGGAACCGGACGCACCATCATCTCCGAGGCGGCCGTGGCCAAAGTCGCGGGTATTGCCGCCCGCGCAATTCCCGGCGTGTACTCCTTGGGCTCCGGTCCGTCCCGGGCACTCGGTGCCATCCGCGATGCCGTGGGTAGTTCGGACCACTCCGCAGGCGTCCGTGCGGAGGTCGGCGAGACGCAGGTGGCAGTGGACATCACGTTGGTCGCCACGTACGGCCATCCCCTCCACGGTGTAGCAAACCAAGTCCGAGCCGCCGTATACAGGGCCGTCGAGGAACTCGTGGGTCTCCAGGTGATCGAGGTCAACATCGAGATCACCGATGTTTTCGTGGCCCCGCCGCCCAAGCCCGTGGGCGCCAAGACAGTGGTAGTTGAAAGGGAGGTCCTGCAATGAGCATGACGGTAGTCGGCATAGGCATCGGTGCTTTCGTGGCGTTCATGTCCCTCTCTTTTGGGCTCTGGGGTTTCCTCGTTTCGCTCCTTTTCATGGCAATTGGTGCGCTGTTTGGCCGTGCGGCAGATGGAAAGCTCGATCTCCGAAGCGTCCTTGACGCCATTACGGGCCGGCGCTCTTCGTCATGAAGGTGGCTGAGGCTGTGGACTCCACCACCAGCCTGGCCGGCCATAACCGGATCAGTACCCAGGCTTTGACATCGTTGGCCAAGGCCGCTGCCGCCGAGGCCTTAGGCGTAACTGCCAGCGCCATCCGCGCCGATTGGGCGGACGACGGCGGCTTGCTGGCTTTGTCCATCGTGGCACCCATCAGTATTCCGGCCCTGATCGACGTCCAACGACATCCACACGCCGTGGACAGCTTAGGCGGCTCCATCTGGGACCGCGCCGTGGCAGCGAAGGCGGTGATCTTGAACCGTGTATCCCTCCTAAGTGGCTCGCAGCTTAGCCGCGTGGATATCAGGATCAGCGGTGCAGAGGTCAGGGAAGGAGGTCGCGTTCAATGACACAGGATCAGGCAACAGAGCCTTTGAAGGTGGTGCAGGAGTCCGGTGCCAGCCCAGTGGCCGATGAAGACCCCGCGATGAGGCATATCCTGCGCCGCGAGATGCATTCTTCCAGGGCTGCCGCGGCAGGAATAGCAGCCGCGTTGGTCATGATTGTTTGCGCGTATGTACTGCTTGAGGCAGGCGTCCGGGCGATTGGCCAGCCACCCTGGCTGATCGACTTCGGCACCGCCGCGGAGCGGATTATCGCCCTTCCAGACGGGATCTCGCCGTTGCTGCTGGGGGCCGGCGGAGCGGTTGTTGCCATGGTGGGGGTTTTCTTCCTGCTTCAAGCCCTCTTGCCTGGCCGGCGGGCGCGGCACCTGCTCCGGGACCGGCGTGCCGCCGTCGTAGTTGACGACGAGGTCTTGGCTTCGGCGCTCGCCCGTCGTGCCCGGACCGCAGCAAACGTTACCCGCGAACAAGTGATGGTAGTGGTCTCGCGGCAGCTCGTCGTCGTTAATGTGCGGCCCACCTCCGGTAGCGCGGTGAGCGAGGAAACGGTGCTGGCGGCCGTCCGTGCCGAACTTGAAGAGATGTCTCCGGTGCCCATGCCGGATGTCCGGGTCAATTTGGCCACGTCGGGGGTAATTGGCGCATGAACGGTACACCGCGTGCACTGAATCGGGTTCTTCTCTTTATTATTGGCGCCGTATTCCTGGCTATCGGGGTGCTGCTGGTTTTGCTGGCTTCCGTCCCTTCCGTCGCGTCCTGGTGGCACGGTTGGTCGGCCGGTGTATGGGGATCGGCGGAGGGTGCCTTCGAGCAGACACGCCTGCCCGGCCGTCAGGAGAGCTGGCTGTGGATAGTCGCTGCCCTGGTGGTAATCGCGATCATCGTTGCCATGATTGCCTGGCTCTCGCAGCAAGGTAAAGGCAAGGCAAACTTCCTCGTGTCGGGGGAGGACGACGGCGACGTCGAAGGCTTAGTCACCATCGGTGGGGGCGTCGCTGAGCAGGCGCTAAGGGCTGCCCTCGCTGACCGACCGGATCTGGCGGGGGCATCGGTAGCCACGTACGAGTTCAAGGGCCAGCCGGGGCTACGGGTCCGCATCCAGCCGAGGCAGGGGGTGGCGCCCCACCTCTTGGCCACCGAAGTTTCGCAACTTCTGGAAGCGTTGGATCTTGTGATCGGAAAGAAAACCCCGGTGCTGCTACACATAGTCTCGGGTGCACGTGCCAAGTTCACGCGAGCCGAGCGGGTTCGCTGACCGTTCTCAGGACACCAAGGTAGTGGCGGCAGCGTCCATATGTTCGTGGATGGTCTTCCGGGCCAGTGATGCGTCGCCGGTTTCGATCGCAGCGACGATTTCTCGGTGCCGGTTCACGCTCATGTTTTTGACGCCCTTTTCCAGGCCACCGAACATGATGGACATGCGGATCGACCCTTCCAAGGACTCCCACGAGTGCAGGAGCGTCTCGTTTCCAGTGAGACGGCAAAGAGTGCGGTGGAATTCCATGTCGGACTCCACTCGCTCCTCCAAGGACGCGTCCTGAGCCGCCTTCATCACGTCGATCGTCTGATGCAGGGATTGAATCAGCTGCGCACGGTCCGGGATTTCGCACAGGGTTCTGGCAGCCAGTGATTCCAAGGCGGCCCTCACCGCGAAAATGTCCCGGATCTCCTTTTCGTCCAGATGCCGGACGGAAAGCCGTCCACGCGGCCCTGCCGAAAGCAGTCCCTCCTGCTCAAGCTGGCGCAGGGCTTCCCGCAGGGTTCCCCGGCTGATTTGAAGCATCTCTGACAGTTCGGTTTCCACGAGATGGCGCCCCGGCTCAAGTTCACCGCTGGTGATCGCGGTTCGTAGAGCTGACAGTGCTTGTTCACGCAGGCTCTTCTTTTCCAGTCCGAGTAGCGGCGCGGTCAGTCCAGCCATGGCTTCTGTCCTCACTGTCATAAGTCAACTGTTTACAGTCGGTAGTGGTTCCGATCCTACGGCAAAAAGCACGGCAGTGGCCTTGGGCCAATGCCGTGCTTCCTGAGTCGAGTGCCTAGTTCGAATCGAGGGCCTAGCCCAGTTCGGCGAGAACCTTAGCCACGATACGGTCGACGGCCAAGCCGTAGCGGTCATGCAAAGTGGGCAGGGCCCCGGCGTCGAGGAATTGATCCGGCAGTGCAATAGGCACCACGCGCTTGCCCACACCTGCGGTGACGACGGCGGACGCCACGGTTTCGAACAGGCCGCCGACCACGGAGTGGTTTTCGAGGGTCACGCTCAGTCGATCCGTATTAATCTCCTTGAGGACGGTTTCGGCGTCGAACGGCTTGATCGTGGGAGTGTGCACAACGGCAACGTCCACGTTGTGCGCTGCCAGAGCCTTCGCCGCTTGCAGCGCCCGCATGGTCATGAGCCCCGAGGAAATGAACACGACGTCGTTACCGCCGCGCAAAACCTTGGCCTTGCCGAGCTCGAAGGTGTAGTCGTATTCATCCAAGACGGTGGGTACGTTGCCGCGCAGCAGGCGCAGGTAGGTGGGCCCGTCTGAGGCGGCGAGCTGCGGCACGGCCTGCTCGATGTCCACAGAGTCGCAAGGGTCAACGATGGTCAGGTTGGGCATGCCGCGGAAGATCGCCATGTCCTCGGTGGCCTGGTGGCTGGGGCCGTAGCCGGTGGTCAGTCCGGGCAGACCGCCAACGATGTTCACGTTGAGATTCGGCTCTGCCGCATCCAGGCAGAGAAAATCGTAGGCGCGACGGGCAGCGAACACTGAGTAAGTGGACGCGAAGGGGATTAGGCCGCTCTCGGCCAAACCGGCGGCTGCGCCGAAGAGCAACTGCTCGGCCATGCCCATCTGGAAGAACCGTTCCGGGAAGGCTTTGGCGAAGATGTCCATGTCCGTGTACTTGCCAAGGTCCGCGGTCAGGCCAACGATCTTGTCGTTCTCCTGTGCGGCCTTGACCAGGGCGTGCCCGAACGGTGCATTTGACGTTTTCTGGCCCGGGTCGGCGAACGATGCAATCATGGCCGATGTCTTCAGTTTCGGCTTGGCGGCTGTCGCTGCGGCCGCCGTCGTGTCCGGGGCCTCGGTGGTGGAGCTCATGCTGACGCCTTTCCTTGGTAGCCGGCAGTGAGCTGTTCACGGCAGATCTGCCATTCGTTTTCTTCGATGCGCATAAAGTGCGCCTTTTCCCGGTTTTCCAGCAGCGGTACGCCGCGGCCCACCTTGGTATCGCACAGGATCACGGACGGGCGTCCGACGGCGGCAGCCTGGGAAGTTGCTTTGCCGAAGGCAGCCAGCAGCGCGCCGACGTCGTTACCATCCACTCGCTGGGTGTACCAGCCGAACGACTCCCACTTCTCCGTGACGGGCTCTGTGCGCAATACGGTGTCCGTCTTGCCGTCGGCCTGCAATGCGTTGATGTCCACCATGGCGGTGAGATTGCCCAGCTGATGATGGTGCGCACCCATGGCGGCCTCCCATGTGGAGCCCTCGTCGAGCTCGCCGTCGGAGAGGAAGTTGAACACCCGGGCCTTGGAGCCTTGGTAACGCAGTCCCAGAGCCATGCCGACGGCGATGGTCAAGCCATGGCCCAGGGAGCCGCCGGAGATTTCCATGCCCGGGGTGTACGTGGACATGCCCGACATCGGGAGCCGGGAATCGTCCGACCCGTACGTTTCCAGTTCCTGGACGGGGATGATGCCGGCCTCGGCCAGTGCCGCATAGTGGCCGATAGCGTAGTGGCCGGTGGAGAGCAGGAACCGGTCGCGTGATTCCCAGTGCGGATCCTCCGCGCGGAACCGGAGCTGGTCTCCATATACGGTGGCGAGCATGTCGGCTGCGCCCAACGCCTGTCCAACATAGCCCTGCCCTTGGACCTCGCCCATGTTCAGGGCATGGTGCCGGATCCGGTAGGCCGCTGCCGATACTCGCTCAACACGTTGTGCCGAGGTTTCACCGGCGTCGGGGTTGGTTTCTTGCGTTTGTGCTTCCTTGGTGAGAACCACGAGTCTCCCTTTCAAAGGTGGCGGCCTTGCCGCGCAACTGGCGGCGAGTCCGGGGGTGGTGCGTAGCGGCGTTGTTAAGCGTCGACGCGGGTCGGGGTGGTCTTGGTGATCTCGTCAGCCAGTTCGCGTTCCCGCTTGCCCCAAGTTTCTCGGGTAGCGACGGCGGCCCAGAGGCCGATGGCTGCAAACAAGCCGAAGAGCAGGGCCGGACCCATCCAACCGAAGCTGACAAAAAGCAATGTGGTGATGAAGGGGGTGAAGCCGGACACCATCGCTGAAATCTGGTACGCCAGGCTGGCGCCCGACGAACGGGTTTTAGCTTGGAAGAGCTCCGGGAACCAGGCACCTTGGGCCCCGGCGAGGGAGTTCTGGCACACGGCGTAGGAGATCACGACGGTGGCGATGACGAAGAAGAACAGTCCGGTGTTCACCAGCAGGAACATGGGAACGGCGAACAGGACGGCAAAAGCGCATGACCAGACGTAGACGGGGCGGCGGCCGATGTGGTCCGTTAGCCTGGCCCACGCTTGGGTAGCAAAGATTCCGATGGCCGAGGCGATGCAGAGGGCAACCAAAGTCTGGGTCTTATCCGCCAGATGTTGGCTGTTGAGGTAGGAGATCATGTAGGTGATGGACACGGCGTAGCCGGCGGTCTCCGCGATGCGGAGGCCAATGCCTTTCACGATGTTGCGCCAGTCGGTCTTGATCACTTCGATGACCGGGGACTTCACGATGGCCCCGCTGTCCTTGACCTCATCGAAAACAGGGGACTCGGGGACCTTGGACCGGATGATGAGGCCAACGGCCACCAGCACGATGCTTGCCAGGAAGGGAATCCGCCAAGCGAGTTGGCCGCCAAGGTTGCTGCTTGCCAAAAAGGTGAGGTTGGCCAGCAACAGGCCCACGGGGAAGCCGGCCTGGACGATTCCCGTGTATTTTCCCTTGTTCTTCCACGGAGCGTGCTCGTAGCTCATCAGGATGGCGCCGCCCCATTCCGCGCCGAAGGCCAGGCCCTGCACGATGCGCACGAAGACGAGCAGTGCCGGCGCCAGCAGTCCAACCATGGCATAGGTGGGGAGCAGGCCAATGGCGAAGGTTGCCAACCCCATCAGGATCAGTGAAGTAACCAACACCGGCTTCCGGCCTACTTTGTCGCCGAGGTGGCCACCAATAATTCCGCCCAGTGGCCGGGCAGCGAAGCCAACACCCAAGGTGGCAAAGGACGCGAGGGTCCCTGTGACCGGATCGCTTCCGGGGAAGAACGCGGTTCCGAAGTACAGCGCGGCAGCGGTGCCGAAACCGATGAAGTCATACGTCTCAATGACTGCGCCCACGCCGGAGCCGATTGCGACGCGGGTAGCGTCCCTGGTTCCGTGGACGTGGCCGCGCATTTTCAGAGCTTCATTGCTCATGGAGTTTTGTCCCTTTCGGTGAGCGATGAAGCACAAGCTCCCGCGCTGTCGACCGTTAACACTCTGACACGACAATAGTGACCTGCGTCATGCTTCATTGTCAACAGTCAACCTAAAGTGTTGACTGTTGACAGCTAGCCCATCTACAGTGATCCCCATCACCTCTTCTCAAGGAGCATCATGAGCCACACCATCCAGCGCACCGCCGTCCTGACCGGAGCAACCTCGGACCGCGGTATCGGCATGACAACCGCCCGCCGCTACGCCAGCGAAGGTTGGGGCGTCGTCATATTGGACCTCGACGGCGAGAAGTCCGCGAAGATCGCCGCCGAGATCGGCAACGAGTTCAATGTTCCCGCGTTCGGCCATGAGGTTGACGTTGCCAATGAGGCCTCGGTCATTGCCGCACAGGCGGCCGTAGCCGCGGAGGTGGCGGCAGGCAACCTCCCTCCGGTGGGCGCCCTGGCCAACATCGCCGGGATCACCTCTCCGCTCCCATTCCTGGAGACCACCTTGGAGCTCTGGCACAAGGTCATGAACGTCAATGCCACCGGCACCTACTTGGTAACCAAGGCGTTCCTGCCGGGCATGATCGAGAACGGGTGGGGCCGGATCGTCAACATGTCCTCGGTGTCCGCCCAACGTGGTGGCGGCATCTTCGGCAAGGTCCCCTACTCGGCGGCGAAAGCAGCGATCCTGGGCTTCACCAAAGCCCTGGCCCGGGAACTGGGCGCCACTGGAGTGACGGTTAATGCCATCACCCCTGGCGCGGTGGATACGAACATCCGCGTGGGCAGCACTGACGAGCAAGAAGCCGCCATTAACGCCGGCATCCCGCTGGGCCGAAACGCCACCACGGAGGAAGTTGCATCGGTGATCACTTTCCTCTCCTCCGAGGCCTCGGCCTACTTGACCGGCACCACCATCGACATCAACGGCGGCAGCCACCTGCACTAACGCCCTCGGCCTGGCGACTACACCCGGCAACTCAGCCTGACAACTTGGCGGGTCCTTGGCTAGCCCCTGTTGCGGTGCATCATCCTGTAGGTAAGTTCAGCCACGAGCTCCTCGTCTGAAAGGTGCGATGCCCTGGCGACCGGCCCCGAAGGAACTGCCGACCGGGCAGGTCCAGGACGCGCTTCATCGCCTGAACGCATGTCATCGGGGGTGATCATGTCGGGGGCAAAGGAAGATTTACCCCGCAGCACATCAGCCACGGAGCCGGGACGCCAACCTAGGGCATGTTCAACCTTGCGCTGGTTGATCTCCTGCGTTCGGCGTGTTCCCGATTCCAGCGTTCGGACGGTCTTGATAGCAGTACCTGCCTGCTTTGCAAGCTGCACTTGGCTCAGCCCTTGCGCAAGGCGTTCTTCTTTGATCAGGCGGCCTATGGTCTGCAGTGCTTCAAGTTCGTCCACAGTGCCCACTTTTCCATAGGCAATACACGGTAACCAAATCTAAGCTGGGGTCGCCGTTCAAGGCTGCCCCGCACCAGCGTCCAGATGGACCGCGTGTTCACTCAGGCCTAACGGGCAGGTTACTTGGTATCAATGTGGTTAAGTTGCGTGTAAGCGCTTGCATTTTCGGGAGATCCGTAGCTAATGTGAGGCTCACCACATCAACCGCACTGCGGAAAACTACTGGTTCACTCACTGAGGAGTTCCCAGCATGAAATCCAAGAAGTTACTGCTCCCGGCTGCGATCGCCGGAGTCCTCGCCATGTCCCTGACCGCCTGCGGCGGTGGAGGCGGGGGCGGCGGCAGCGCCAGTTCGGGGGGCGGCCTTTCCGGTGATGCGGCCAACAACCTCGATGGCCGCGGTCCGATTACTTATGTTCAAGGCAAGGACAACAGCAACGTGGTCCGCCCGCTCATCGACAAGTGGAACGCGGCGCACCCGAATGAGAAGGTGACGTTCAAGGAGCAGTCGGACCAGGCCGACCAACAGCACGACGACCTGGTGCAGAACTTCCAGGCCAAGAACCCGAACTACGACGTCATGAGCGTCGACGTCGTCTGGACGGCGGAATTCGCTGCCAAGGGGTGGCTGCAGCCGCTCAAGGACAAGACGTCCATTCCCACGGATGGCATGCTTGATGCAACGATCAAGAGCGCCACGTACAACGGCACTCTTTACGCAGCACCGCAGAGCTCCGACGGCGGTATCCTCTACTACCGCAGTGACCTCGTTCCCACTCCACCGAAGACGTGGGACGAGATGATGAGCATGTGCTCCATCGCGAAGGCCCACAACATCGGTTGCTACGCCGGTCAGTTCCAGAAATACGAAGGCCTGACCGTCAACGCTGCTGAAGCCATCAACTCGGCCGGCGGCAAGATCGTAGACGATTCGGGTAAGGCAGCCGTGAACACGGATCAGGCCAAGGCCGGACTCAACAACCTGGTCCAGGCTTACAAGGATGGCAACATCCCCACCGAAGCCATCACGTACCAGGAAGAGCAGGGTCGCCAGGCATTCGAAGACGGAAAGCTCCTCTTCCTCCGCAACTGGCCCTACGTTTACAACCTCGCGAAGACTGACGGTTCGTCCACTGTGAAAGACACGTTCAAGATGGCACCGCTTCCGGGTAAGAGCGGACCGGGCGCCTCATCACTGGGCGGCCACAACGTCGCCATGAGTGTCTACTCCAAGAACAAGGCCACCGTCTCGGACTTCCTCAAGTTCATCACCAGTGAAGAGACCCAGCGCTTCTACGCAACGCAGGGTTCGCTCGCCCCGGTTCTGACTAAGCTGTACGACGACCAGGCCCTCGTGGCCAAGTTGCCATACCTGCCGGTTCTGAAGACGTCTATCCAGAACGCGGTTCCGCGTCCTGTGACGCCGTTCTACCCCGCAGTGACCAAGGCTGTCCAGGACAACGCTTACGCAGCCCTCAAGGGAGAGAAGTCCGTGGATACGGCTATCTCCGACATGCAGAAGGCAATTGAGTCGGCCGGAGCAAAGTAACCATCCGGGCCACGGTCCGGCGGCCTTTCCTCACGGACGGGCGGCCGGACCGGCGGCAACGGCCTTCTCCCTGACAGGAGTCTTGACATGTCAACAGAACTTCAAAAGCCGAAGACGACGGCGGGTGGCGGGCAAAAACTGCCGGGCCGCGAAAGCGCGGACCGGAAGGAAGCCACGCAAGGCCGTTGGGCTTACACCCTGCTGGCCCCCTCCTTGGTCCTACTGGCGATCGTGATCATTTATCCAGTGATCAACGCAATCGTCATGTCCTTCCAGAAGGACTCTGGCCTGGACGCCACCACGGGGTTCTTCTCCGAAGGCGGCCCTGCTGGTTTCGACAACTACATTCACTGGCTGGTGCAGCAATGCACGGCCCCCGGCGGAGGCAGTGTTGCTTGTCCTCCGGGAACCTTGGGCGCCCAATTCTGGGACTCCATGGGCACAACGTTCTTCTTCACGCTGGTCACGGTTGCTTTTGAAACCGTCCTCGGCTTTTGGATGGCAATCATCATGGCGCGTGCATTCCGTGGACGCAGCCTGATCCGCGCAGCTGTCCTGGTACCGTGGGCCATCCCGACGGCCGTCACTGCAAAGCTGTGGTTCTTCATCTTCGCTTTCGAAGGCATCGCCAACAAGCTCTTCGGAACACAGATCTTGTGGACGGGTTCTGAGTGGCCTGCCAAGTGGGCCATTATCATCGCGGACGTCTGGAAAACCACGCCATTCATGGCATTGTTGATCCTTGCCGGCCTGCAGTTGATCCCGGACGAAGTCTATGAAGCTGCAAGGGTGGACGGTGCTTCCACGTGGCAGCGCTTCCGCCTGATCACGTTGCCGCTGGTCCGGCCCGCACTCATGGTTGCGATCCTGTTCCGTGTGCTTGACGCGCTGCGCATGTACGACCTTCCAGCCATCATGACCCAGGGCGCTAACGGAACAACCACCCTCTCGATTCTGGTGGTGCAACAGATCCGGCAAGGATTCAACACAGCTGCGGCCCTATCCACCATTACTTTCCTCGTGATCTTCCTCGTCGCCTTCATCTTCGTCCGCTTCCTTGGGGCCAACGCCGTCGATGCCGCAACCTCGTCCGGAAAGGCCAAGTGAGATGACCACAGCTACAGTTTCGAGGACGTCAGCAACCTCAACAGACCGGCCCAAGCGGCCGTTCAACTGGGGCTCCTTCCGCACGTACATCAGTGCGGCCATCATCCTGATTTGGTGCTTGGCACCGTTCTACTGGATGGTTGTCACGGCTTTCCGGGACGTCGGTTTTACGTTCGATACCACGCCTTTCTTCACGCACGTCACGTGGGACAACTTCGCCACTGTCTTCGACGAAAGCCTCGGCAACCACTTCGGCAAGAACCTCCTCAACAGCTTGATCGTTGGGGTGGTGACCACCGTCGTCGCACTTGTCGTTGGCGTGTTCGCAGCCTATGCCCTGGCGAGGTTGAACTTCCGATTCAAGTTCGTGGTGCTTGGCTTCATCCTGGGGGCTTCCATGTTCCCCGGTGTCGCCTTGGTTACGCCGCTCTTCCAGCTGTTCACCAACATCGGCTGGTTCGGTACCTACCAGGCCCTGATCATTCCCAATATTTCGTTCGTGCTTCCGTTGACCGTGTATACCCTCACCTCGTTCTTCCGTGAGATGCCATGGGAGCTTGAGGAAGCCGCTCGAATCGACGGATGTACGCAGGGCCAGGCATTCCGGAAGGTGATCCTGCCACTGGCTGCTCCAGCCACGTTCACCACGGCCATCCTTGCTTTCATCGCATCGTGGAACGAGTTCCTGATTGCCAGCCAGCTCTCGAATGACTCCACAAAGACCGTAACGGTGGCCATTGCCTACTTCGCCGGTTCCCAGCCTCATCAGGAACCGTATACGGCGGTCATGGCTGCCGGCACCGTGGTCACTATCCCGTTGGTCATTCTGGTGCTCATATTCCAGCGGAAGATTGTTGCCGGGCTGACGGCGGGTGCTGTCAAGTGACCAGTTCCGCCGATGCTGCTCCATCCGCTTCCTCCCGGCAAAATCCGGACCGGAAGAATCCGGACAGCAAGCATGTCCGGTCCGCTGAGGACTTTGACATCATCATTGGCCTGTTGGGTTTCTGGGGGCTTGTGCTTCTGGTGGTAACGGTTGCCATGGAACTCACCGGCCAGCCTGCTTTGGGTTGGGCGCTGGGACTGCTGGCGATTGTCTTGGCCTTATGGGGGATGTTTCGGCTCCGGAAGAAGCTGCCCCCGAGGACCACCAAGCGTCTGAAGTGAGTGGATTCGCAATATATGGCGTGAAATCGGCGGAGGGCATGGGGGCGGAATAGGCTGGGTGTGCCGTCTGGGAACGCCCCTCGGCTTTCGGCGTGCACCAATGAGGGGGCATCAGTGGCAAAGGCGAACGAACGGTCCCAACGTGGTGGCCATGCGGGAGTCAGCATCGAGGACGTCGCCGCAGCTGCTGGAGTCTCCACCGCAACAGTCTCCCGGGCGGTCAGGGGCCTGCCCCGCGTTTCCCCCGCCACCAGGGAAAAAATCCTTGAAGTAGCCGGTTCTCTTGGGTACGTGGCCTCGTCGTCGGCTTCCGGGCTGGCGACGGGCCGCACCCGGACCATCGGGGTCCTGGCCCCGTTCGTCAGCCGATGGTTTTTCTCCAAAGCCATCGAGGGCGCCGATCGGGAGCTGCACTCGCGCAAGTACAACCTGTCGCTCTTCAATCTCGGCGGCCATGGAAGCAACCGGGAACGCCTCTTCAGTTCCACCATGGTCTACAAACAAATCGATGCCTTACTGGTTCTCTGCATGTCCCTGAGCGCCGACGAACTCGAACACCTCCACAAGCTCGATATCCCCTTGGTTGTAGTGGGTGGGCACGTTGAAGATTGTGCCTACATCGGCATCAACGATTACGACGCCGCGTCCACTGCTGTCCGGCATCTGCTGGAACTGGGCCACACAGATATAGCACTGCTCCATGGAGACGACGAGACGGACCTCAACTTCGATGTTCCCCGCGTGCGTATCCGCGCCTTCCAAGAAGTCATGGCCGACGCCGGACTGGAAGTCCGTCCCGAATGGGATGAATGGGGAGACTTCACAGTGGCCAGCGGCCAACACGCATTCAAGCGTCTTTGGAAGCAACCCGGGCGCAAACCCACTGCAATCTTCTGTTCGTCGGACGAGATGGCCATGGGAGTCATCTTTGAGGCCGCCCGCCATGGTGTCCGCGTTCCCCAGGACCTTTCAGTCATCGGCATCGATGACCACGATTTCTCGTCCTCGCTCGGCCTGACCACCGTGGGCCAACGTCCTGACAACCAGGCTGAGCTCGCCACCAAGATGCTGCTCGATGAACTTGACGGTGTTACCGGGGCTGTCAGGTCGCAGGTAGCGCCGTTCGAGCTGATCATCCGCGAGACAACTGCCCCGCCACAGCACCTTGCTCAGGACGCCCGCGCCAACTGACGGATTGGTATCCAACGGGAAGCAAGACGGCGGTACGCGGCTGCGGCGCCTGTCATGTCGCCTTCCGCCAGGCATTCGATGCCCAGCCGCACGTCCATCGGTGATTCGTCTGGGTAGACCTTGTCCGCCACCGCACCGTAATCCAGTTCCACAAGGGACCGCGTGTGGAACAATTCCAGCCATTCGGTCAGCTGCGTCAAGTCATCGAGCATGTCCAGGTCCGGCGCGGCCAAAGCAAGATGGGCCACCGCGAACCGCGCCCGGTCCAGCGCTTCGGTCAGGGGCGTCCATACCCTCACGGTGAGGATGCGTCCGCCGGCTTCGACGACGTCCTTGCGGTCCCCTTCGGAGAATAAGGAGAACCAGCTGAACGGGATGCCCCAGGTGGACGCCCGGGTATGGACCCGTTTGGCATCCTCGCCCGCGTTGATCCGGTCTATCCGGAGCTGGTGCTTGTCCCGCTGCGATACGGGGATGAGCAAGTCCGCCAAGGGACTATGGATGCCGTCCATGAGCGCGTTGGCTGCCAAACCTGCCCGAATCACCAGCTGGCTGGGGCAGTAAAGGATCCGTCCGGCGTCGTCCTCATCTTTGCCGCCGTTCCCCGGAGCCAGGTGCCGGGCGGCAGGTACGCGGGTCATTCTCACCAGATCCGTGCGCCCGGTGGGAAAAGGATCGCCTCCCTCGCGGGTGATGCGGCCCAGCGATGCTTGCAGTTCCGCGTTTTCGACGGCGGCCCGGGAGCCGATCTTCCTGCCCTCTGCCACCAGTTGGCGTTGCTGGTCCGGCGGAAAGGCGGCGAGCGGTTCGTAAACCCGCAGTGAGGAAGAGAAGGGCAGGCCTGCTTGGCCCCCGTACAGGTTTCCAGCCATGATCGGCCTGCCCCTTCCCTTATCTCGCGTGTTTGCGTAGCTGGTTAATAAGGTTAATCGGCGAGTTCCACAATGACGGGCGCATGGTCCGAGGCGCCCTTGCCCTTGCGCTCCTCCCGGTCAATGGAAGCACCAGTGACCCGCGAAGCCAACGCGGGGGATGCCAAGCAGAAGTCGATGCGCATGCCTTCCTTCTTGGGGAAGCGCAGTTGCGTGTAGTCCCAGTAGGTGTAGACGCCCGGACCGGGCGTAAAGGGGCGGGCGACGTCGGTAAAACCGGCTGCTTCGAACGCGTGGAACGCGGCCCGCTCAGGTTCGCTGACGTGCGTGAAGTTGTTGTTCCGGAACAGCTCGATGTCCCAAACATCCTCATCGAAGGGGGCGATGTTCCAGTCGCCCATCAGCGCGATCTTGGCGGTCGGATCGGACTTTACCCACTCGGCCGCGTGGCCCTGCAGGACGTCCAGCCACTTGATCTTGTACGGCATGTGTTCGTCGTCCAACGAGCGGCCGTTGGGAACGTACAGGCTCCAGATGCGCATGCCGCCACAGGTCGCGGCGATGGCGCGGGCCTCCTGTGCGGGGTCCTTGCCTGCCTTGCCGAACATTGGCTGGTCCGGAAACGTCCGCTCGACGTCATCCAAACCCACCCGGGAAGCGATGGCGACGCCGTTCCACTGGTTCACGCCAAAGTGCGCGACCTCGTAGCCCATGCGCTCAAAAAGCTCCCACGGAAAGTTCTCGTCCTTGCACTTGGTCTCCTGGATGGCCAGGACGTCACAGTCGCTGCGGTCAAGCCAGGCTTCAACTCGGTCAGCGCGGGCACGGAGGGAGTTCACATTCCAGGTAGCTATCTTCACAGCCACTAACTTACCGAACTTGGCGCTCGGTGCACCCCCCAACCGGCTAGTGGGCGTACAACGACCGGGACGCGAGCCTGCGGAGGGTGATGCCCGAAACGATCAACAGCAGACCCGTGACGATGGCAAACGCAGCGAGCATTCCCATGAGCCCCAGAATCCCGATGCCTGGATTGGTGAGGACCACTATCCCGAACACAGTGGTGATGAATCCTGTGAGGAACCAGATGCCCCACCGAGCGATGAAGTTCCTCGCGGCAAACGCCAGCACCATCTGCGAAATCCCCAGGATCAGGGCCCACAGCCCGATCAAGACGGCGACGGCGGTGGCAGTGATCCCCGGCCAGGCAACGGCCACGATGCCAGCTGCAATGGAGATAAAGCCGCCCACCATCGTCCAACTGGAACGGCCCGCGGGATCGTAGAAGTAATGGGCAACACTGGTGATGCCGTCAACTATCGCGAAGATCCCAAAAAGGACCACGATTCCGAATGCCGTGGCCCCCGGCAAAACGGTGATGAGGAGCCCAAAAACGACGGCGAGGGCTCCCCGGACCAGCAGCGCCGTTCCTGGGTGTTTGTACATTCTGCGACCCGATACGTCAGACATACCGTCAGCGTAGCCAACCGTCCGCCTATTCGAAACAGTTGGGTACTAGAGGGCCTCAAGGACGCTGACGTAGTTGGCGATACCCACTCCGCCCATGTTTTGCACGGCTCCGCGCCGGGCGTTGGGCAGTTGCATATCGCCGGCGGTACCGGACAGTTGCATGGCGGCGATGACGTGCTGCGATACGCCGGTGGCGCCCACAGGGTGGCCCTTTGCCTTCAGCCCGCCTGAGATGTTGACGGGCAGTTTTCCATCCTTGTACACCCAGCCCTCCTGGATAGCCCGTGCACCTTCACCCCGCGGCGTCAGGCCCATGGCTTCGTACATAACCAACTCGGCGATGGTGAAACAGTCGTGGACCTCCGCGAAGTCGAGGTCCCCGACGCCGACGCCAGCCATGCGGAATGCCCGCTCCCAGGAGGCCCGGGTGGCAGCGAATTCCGTGGGATCCCGTTTCTCCGCGGGGAAAAAGTCGTTCGCATGTCCGAATCCAGCAAGGCGCACCGGCGCGGTGGTGCCTCCGGTTGCCGTCGTTGAAATCACGACGGCGGCAGCCCCGTCCGAGACTGGCGAGCAGTCCGTGCGGCGCAACGGTTCGGCCACCATGGGGTTCTTCTCGGAAATGGTGCGGCAGAACTCTTCACCGAAGTCCCGATGCATCTGGGCGTACGGGTTGGCCATGCCGTTGTGGTGGTTCTTGGCGGCAATGGAACCGAGGACATCACCGAGGCCGGCTTCAAATCCAGGGGCCGCGATCTTGGAGCCATACCGCTTGTCGTAGTGCTTGGCCACCTCAGCGAAGAGGCCGGTGAAGCCGGTGGTGGAGGCCTTGCCCGCCATTTCGTAGGAAGCACCCAGTAGTGCCGCCCCCACGACGTCCGCACCGGCGTCGGTCATTTTCTCGGCACCGATCACCAGGACGTTCCGTGCGGTCCCGGCGAGGAGGGCCTTGACGCCTTGCTGGAAAGCGGCCGACCCGGAGGCGCAGGCATTCTCCGTGCGTGTTGCCGGGACGTTGGCGAGGTCTTCGGACAGCTGAAGTGCCAGGGAGGAGGTGAAGCCCAGTGGCTGCATCCCTGAGTTGAACTGGCCGAGGTAGATCTCGTCGATGTCCTTCGGGTCCAGGCCCGAGTTGCGTATCGCTTCCCCGGCTACCTGCACGATCAACGATTCCAGGGTGTCATCGGTCAGTTTGCCGAATTTGCTGTGGCCCCATCCCGTGAGAAGGACATCTTTGCCGAACTGGTCATGGAGGCTCATGCGCGTACTCCTTCGAGGGTGCTTTCTTCCGTGCCGACTTCCAGCGCGACGGTGAATTCAGCCTCCGTCTTGCTGCGGATCTCTTCAACAGTGACGCCGGGGGCGAGCCGGGTCAGCACGAGGGCGGTGCCGCCGTCGTGCGGTTCTGCGCCAGGGGCAGCCTGTTCCGGAACGATGTCGAAAACGGCGAGGTCGGTGATGATCCGATCAACGCACTTGAGTCCGGTGAGCGGCAGGGTGCATTCCGTGACGATCTTCGCCGTTCCGTCTTTGGCGTTGTGTTCGGTGAGGACCACCACGCGCGGAGTGCCAGCCACCAGGTCCATGGCCCCGCCCATGCCCTTGACCATCTTCCCCGGGATGGTCCAGTTGGCGAGGTCGCCGCTGCCGGAGACCTGCATTGCGCCGAGGATGGCAACTTTTACATGTCCGCCCCGGATCATTCCAAAAGACGTGGCGGAGTCGAAGATGCTGCCGCCGGGGGTGATGGTGACGGTTTGCTTGCCCGCGTTGATAAGGTCGGCGTCTTCCTCGCCGTCGTAGGGGAAAGGGCCCATGCCGAGCAAGCCGTTCTCGCTCTGCAGGACCACCCGCACGTCGTCGGGCAGGTTGTTGGCCACCAACGTGGGGATGCCGATGCCGAGGTTGACGTAGTCGCCGTCGGTCAGCTCTTCAGCTGCGATCGCGGCCATCTGGTCTCGCGTCCATGCCATGGTGTGTGCTCCTTGCTTAGACCGTGAAGTGCTTAGACCGTTGCGTGCACCGGCCGCGGCCGGACGGTCCGTTGTTCGATGTCCTTCACCCGGTCTGTGGCCTGGACCAGACGCTGGACATAGACGCCGGGGGTGACGATGTGGTTTGGATCCAACTCGCCCGGCGCCACGATGACCTCAGCCTCGGCGATGGTCACGGCACCGGCCGTGGCCACTACCGGGTTGAAGTTCCGGGCCGTGTAGCGGTAGATCAGGTTGCCGTCGGTATCGGCAGTATGCGCGTGGACGAGTGCGACGTCGGCGGTGATGGCGCGCTCGCGGACGTACGTCACGCCGTCGAACTCTTCCAAGGGCTTGCCTTCGGCCACTAAGGTGCCCACACCCGTGCGCGTGTAGAAGGCCGGGATACCTGCGCCCCCAGCGCGGAGGCGCTCGGCGAGGGTGCCTTGGGGCGTGAACTCGACCTCAAGTTTCCCGGCCAGGTACTGCTCGGCGAACAGCTTGTTTTCGCCCACGTAGGACGCAATGACCTTCCGCACTTGACCGGCCTCGATCAGCACGCCGAGGCCCTTACCATCCACGCCCATGTTGTTGGAGACGATGGTGAGGTCCTTGGCGCCTGAATCACGCACGGCGTCAATCAGGTCCGCCGGGATGCCACTTAAACCAAAACCTCCGACGGCGATGGTCAAGCCGTCTGCCATCACGTCCTGCAGCGCGAGGGCGGCGCTCGTGTGGATCTTTGTCATTCTGAGCTCCCCTTTGAGTGTTGGCATATCCACTTTGTGGACCTGGCCCGTCTGTATGTGAGCCTAGGTTTTGGCTGATGATGGGTCAACGGTTCGCATGCTGATCCACCCACTCTGTGGACGCTACACTGAAGAGTGTCCATAATGTGGATGAAATTTAGGAAAGGGTGCCATGGCAGTGCAGGGAGCGCAGGTGGTAGGCAGGGTGGCCCTGCTGCTGAGGTTGGTGGGCCGCAAGCCTGAGGGGACGTCCCTGGCCGGCCTGGTCCGCGAGTCCGGGTTAACCCGCCCCACCGTGCACCGGCTGCTGTCATCACTGGCAGCCGAGGGCCTGCTTGAACACAATTCCGCCACCGGCAAGTGGGCCTTGGGCTCGGAAATCTTCTTGCTCGGATCTGTGGCGGCGGCCCGATTCCCGATGGAGGAGATCGCCCGTCCATCGCTCCGCCGGTTGGCCGCTGAAACAGGGGAGAGCGCGTTCTTTTCCATCCGTCGAGGCAACGAGACCGTGTGCGTTCTGCGGGAAGAAGGTTCATTCCCGGTGCGGTCTTTCGTGCTCCACGAGGGAGTGCGATTCCCGTTGGGAGTAGCGTCCGCGGGAACGGCGATCCTTGCCTTCATGCCTCTCGAAGAGCAGGAAGCTTTGCTCACTCAATGGCCTGCCCATGCCGGTGACTTCGCCGCTGGGCACCCCGCTGACATTGTGCGTGAAAACCTTGAAAGAACCCGGTTGACAGGCTATTCCGTCAACCCGGGCCTGGTTTTGGAAGGCAGCTGGGGCATGGGGGCGGCGGTGTTCGACCAGCACGGAGAACCCGCGTGGGCCCTTTCCTTGACGGGCATCGAACCGCGCTTCCGGCCCGACCGGCAGGAGTTCCTTGGCAAACTCCTGCTGGCCGAAGCGCACCGGATGACGGCGAGGCTGCAGGGCAGCTGAGAGGTTATCCGAACGTGAATGAGTACGCCTGGATACCCTTTGGCACCTGCACTTGAAGACTGCCAGCGCTGCTCGAGGAATCGTCCACGATCTTGTACAGCGTGGGCGTTCCGGAGACTGCCACCGGAGTGCTCTTACCATTCCGGATCACGTTCAAGGTGCCCTGGCCGCTAACCACGATGTACACCTGCTTGGCGTGGTACTTCAACGCTATGGATGAGCCATCGCCAGTGGGCGTAATGGACTGCGTGCCCAGATCCCAACCCCCGGCGAGCGCGTAGCTATCGGCCGCTTGGGCTGCCGGTGCTGTGTAGACGCCCGGGCCCGCCTTGTACGGTTCGGTGCCCCCGTAATTGACCTTCTTGGTGGTCCCAAAATAAGTCTCGGGAGTCGTGGCTCCCGCGACGGGGCCGGCGTCGGACTTCTCCGTCGGGGCCGGAAGCGTTGCCGACGGGTTGGCCTGCTGCAGCAATTCGCGGATGAGCTTCTCCGTGGTCTGGTAGCCGCCCTCGCCGAATTGGATTTGCCGGACGGTACCCGAGGAATCGATCAAGTAGTGTGCGGGCCAGTAGCGGTTACGGTAGTTGGTCCAGGTGGAGAGGTTGTTATCAATCCCCACCGGATAGGTGATCCCGAGGTTCTGTGCCCCGGCCATCACGTTGTGGGGTTCCTTCTCGAAGGCATACTCGGGGGAGTGCACGCCGACGATTTCCAGTCCGGCGGCCTTGTAGGCGCTGTACCAATCGGTCAGGTGCGGAACCGAACGCTGGCAGTTGATGCAGGAGTAGGCCCAGAAGTCCACCAGGACTACCTTGCCCTTCAGGTCTTTCAAGTTCACCGGTTGGTTACCGGGCGTGTTGAACCACTGCTGGATGCCCTTCAGATCCGGTGCGGTGCCGCAGGATTCCAGTTCGGTGCCGCCGTTGCTGCATTTGTCGAGGTCCTTGTTCTGGTCATTGACCAGTCCGCCGAGATCCAAGGCTTTCTTGACGCTTTCATTGTCCTGGACTTGTGCCTGCAGCGTGGAGGTGTAGTCCGGGACAAGCCTCTGGAGTAGTTGGGGCAGGTTGAAGACAAGCCCGATGGCCAGGGCGATCATCATGATGCCGCCTGCAACGCGGATCTTGCGCTGGTTCTTGCGGAACGTCTTGACCCTTTCGGCTACGCGGCGGCCGGCAAGGGCGAACACCAGCAGAGGCAAGGCGGCGCCCAAGGCGAACGTCAACGTGAGGACGATGGTTTCCGTGCCGATCCGGCCGGTTGCGCCAGCCACCGCGATGGCGGCGAGCACTGGTCCTGCACAGGGAACATAGACGACGCCGAGGGCCAGCCCCAACACCAGCCCACCATTTTCCGTGCCTACCCTGCGCTGCGGTACCCATGAGAACGGCTTCTCCAGGAGGTGCTGGAAGCGCTCAAAGATCAGCCCGAGGCCGATCAGCACCAGCACCACTAGCCCAATCCAGCGCACCAGGTCCTGTGGCAGGTTCACCAGCGTCAGAAGGAACGAGCCCACCAACGTGAAAACACTGAAGCTGATCACCAGCCCCAGGATGACAAGGTAGGGCCGCAAGCCCGCCTTGCGCCGGCGCTTGGCTTCAGCCTTAAGATCGACGGGCCCTTGGCGCGCTCCCTGCACGCCACCGGATAAGAAGATGACCGGAAGGACAGGAAGGATGCAGGGGGAGATCCCCGTGATCAATCCGCCCAGCAGGCCGATAAGTGCTAGTTGCAACATTGCGTCTCCCAACGTTTGCCGGGCGGCTGCAACGTAAGCCGGCTCCGGATATCTGCAAGCAGTTCGGAGCCGAGGCCCGTGTGGCTTGGTCGAAAAACTTTTTCGATCAGTACCCATCCAGCTGGTGCCGACCTCCGAATAGCTGGTGAGACACAAACTGCCGGGCAAACAAACCGCCGGCGGCCCGGGTCCCACCAACCAACGGAACCAACGCCCTGGTTCCACAAAAAAGGAGAATGACATGTTGTCCACAAAGCGCCCCGCTCTCGCCTTCGTCGGCCTCACCGCAGCTGCCCTTCTCGGCCTTACTGCGTGTGGTGGTTCGAGCACCTCCAGCACCGCCTCCACTCCGGCCGCAGCGCCCTCATCTGCGGCATCATCGTCCATGGCAGCGTCGCCGTCGATGTCCGCTACTGCCAGCGCGGCCATGGATCCTACACGTGACCTTGTTGGGCCGGGCTGCGCAGGCTACGCGGCGCAAGTTCCCAGTGGTGCGGGCTCGGTCCTGGGCATGTCACAGGACCCGGTAGCTGTCGCCGCCTCCAACAACCCTCTCTTGAGGACCCTGACGTCCGCAGTCTCGGGGAAGCTGAACCCGAAGGTGGATCTGGTATCCACCTTGGACGGCAGCGAGTTCACGGTGATCGCGCCTGTTGACTCCGCGTTCGCCAAGATCGACCCCGCCACCATCGCAACGCTCAAGACTGATGACGCCTTGCTGAGCAAGATCCTCACCTACCACGTGATCCCCGGCCAGCTGACGCCTGATCAGATGGTGGGCACACACAAGACCGTGCAAGGCGGGGACGTGACGGTGGCCGGCACCAAAGATGCGTTGACTGTAAATGGCGCCAATGTTATTTGCGGTGGCGTCCACACGGCTAATGCAACGGTTTACCTCGTGGACTCCGTATTGATGCCCAAGTAAAAAACTCAATTGCTGAAAGTGACGCCCTTTACCCTAGATGTAGAGGGCATTACTTTCGGCCACCGAGAGTTAATCTGGTTTCCCGGTCAGGACTGGGATATCATGAAAAAACAGGACATTCGCTGATGCAGACCGGCGGCCCGTACTTCTCTCTTAGAAGAGGCCACCGCAATGACCGACACCCAAATCGCCCGTTTTCTCCGTGACAGCGTGGTGTTCGAGGACGACACCGAAAAAGGCCTGGACTTCGACACCCTCTACGGCTTGTATATCAGCTGGTGCGTACTGGAACGCAAGGTTCCGATTCCCGATTCAGCTTTCAAGACCGCGCTTCAACTCGAGGGCATCAAGTCCGCCAAGGAAATCGGCCACAGGATCTATCCCGGCATGAGCATGGTGGGGCCTGCCGCAAGGGACTACGTGGTGAACAACGTGCCCATGTGGACTGAAACGGCCTCGGCTCCGGCTCCCGTACTGATGGAAATCGGCGAGGAAGCCATCGCTTTCAGCGCCTGACCTCCACCGGCTTCGCCCAACATCTCACCAACAGCCCATGCCCCTAGTATTCGTTAGGGACATGGGCTGTTCCCATGCCTGCGCTGAAAGGAAAAATGAAGCCGTCCATCGTTTGGTTCCGCGACGACCTCAGGGTCGCTGACAACCCCGCGCTCCGTGCCGCAGTGGACGACGGCGCCGCCGTCGCGCTTTACGTCCTTGACGAGGAATCAGCGGGCCTTCGCCCCCATGGTGGTGCGTCGCGCTGGTGGCTGCACCATTCCTTGTTGGCGCTCCGCGCCGAGTTGGACAAACTGGGCATCCCGCTGGTGTTGCGTCGCGGCCGGGCGTTTGAGGTTGTCCAAGAATTGACGACGACGCCCGGCGCCGGCGCACTCTACTGGAACCGGCGGTACGGCGCGGCGGAGCGAACGGTCGACGCCGGCATCAAGGCTTGGGCGCGCGAGGCCGGACTTCACGTCTCGAGTTTCCAGGCCTCACTGCTTCACGAGCCGTGGAACGTGACCACCAAAACGGGGGGTCAGTACAAGGTCTTCACGCCTTTCTGGCGTACCGTTTCGGCGCAGGATTTTCGGGAGCCGCTGCCCGTGCCTGAAGCCGGCCACGGCTACGCAGGTGCCATGGCTGAAAGTGATGACTTGGAGTCCTGGTCACTGCTGCCCACAAAGCCGGACTGGGCAGGAGAGTTGGCGCAAGCGTGGACGCCTGGGGCTGCCGCGGGCCACAAACGCCTTGCCCGCTTCGTGTCGGAGGGTCTTTCCAATTACAGCGAGGGCCGTAACCGTCCGGACACTGACGGCAGCAGCGGCCTTTCCCCGTACCTGAGATGGGGTGAGCTCAGCCCTTACGAAGTGTGGCACGCGCTTGGGGAAAAGCGGTCCGAGAGCAGCAGCATCTTCGCTTCGGAGCTGGGGTGGCGCGAGTTCTGCTGGCACCAGTACTTCCACAACCCGCAGCTTGCCACGGCGAACCTCCGCCCGGAGTTTGACCGTTTCCCGTGGGCGTGGCCGGGCAGTGACGGCAGTAACGGGCGCGAACCCGGCCACGATGGCGCCCCCCGGGAGTTCCGCGCCTGGAAAAAAGGAATCACTGGATTCCCTTTGGTTGACGCAGGCCAGCGGCAACTCTGGGCCACAGGCTGGATGCACAACCGTGTACGCATGGTCGCGGCCAGCTTCCTGGTGAAAAACCTCGGCATCCACTGGCAACTCGGCGAGCAATGGTTCTGGGACACCCTTGTTGACGCGGACCCGGCGTCCAACCCGGCCAACTGGCAGTGGGTGGCCGGCTCCGGGGCGGACGCCTCCCCGTTCTTCCGGATCTTCAACCCGGAGGGGCAGCGGACCAAGTTCGACCCCCAAGGCAAGTACATCGCCCACTGGATCCCCGAGTTCGGCACTCCGGACTACCCGGAAGGAATCGTGGACCTCAAGACCACCCGGGCCGAGGCCTTGGAGGCATACAAGGGCATGAGGGAAGTCCACTAGCGAACTCTTCGCCTGGGTGGGGCGCCGGGGCAGCCAGCCGCGAACGCTCCTTGGACCCCCTCTGGAAATTAGTAGGAAGTCCGAGTATATTCGGTTTCAGAGATGACCTGGATCACAGTTGGTCACGTGTTCCTCGCCGGCCCCAGCAGCCGGCGGAACGGTAGTCATTCACGATGCAAAGGAGCATTTCCACCATGGTGCGCGAACTTTCCCACTACATAGATGGCCAGAGGATCGACGGCACGTCCGGTCGCTTCAGTGACGTTTACGATCCCTGCACGGGCGAAGTCCAGGCGCGGGTTCCGTTGGCCAGCGCCGATGAGGTGCGCAACGCCGTCGCCAATGCCGAGAAAGGCCAGCTCGAATGGGCGGCCATGAACCCGCAGCGCCGGGGACGGATCCTGCTCAAGTTCGTGGACCTGGTCAACGAGAACATGGACGAACTTGCCACACTCCTGTCCTCCGAACATGGCAAGACGTTCGCGGACGCCAAGGGCGATATCCAGCGCGGCGTCGAGGTGGTGGAGTTCTCCGCCGGCGCCCCGCACCTGCTCAAAGGTGAGTTCTCGGACAACGCCGGCACGGGGATCGACGTGCATTCCCTCCGCCAGCCACTGGGCGTCGTTGCAGGCATTACGCCCTTCAATTTCCCGGCCATGATCCCGCTCTGGAAGTCTGGCCCCGCGCTTGCCGCAGGCAACTCCTTCATCCTCAAGCCCTCCGAACGGGACCCCTCGGTTCCGCTCCGCCTGGCCGAACTCTACAGCGAAGCCGGTGTGCCGAACGGTGTCTTCAACGTGGTCAACGGCGATAAGGAAGCCGTGGATGCGCTGCTTGAAGACCCACGCGTGCAGGCCGTTGGCTTCGTGGGCTCCACGCCGATCGCCCAGTACATCTACGCCACCGCCGCCGCTCACGGCAAGCGCGCGCAATGCTTCGGCGGGGCGAAGAACCACATGGTGATCATGCCCGACGCCGATCTCGACATGGCCGCCGACGCCCTGATCGGTGCCGGATACGGATCCGCAGGGGAGCGCTGCATGGCCATCTCCGTGGCCGTGCCGGTGGGGCAGGAAACGGCAGATGCCCTGGTGGCTAAGCTGAGCGAGCGCGTGAAGGACCTGAAAGTGGGCCACAGCCTGGCCAAGGATTCGGACTTCGGGCCAGTCGTGGCGGCCTCCGCGAAGGAAAGGATCGAGGGCTACATCCAGTCCGGCGTGGACGAAGGGGCAACGCTGGTGACCGACGGGCGCGGCCTCACCGTGGACGGCTATGAGGGCGGATTCTGGGTTGGTCCCACGCTGTTCGACAACGTCACCAGCGACATGAAGATCTACAAAGAAGAAATCTTCGGACCCGTCCTCAGCGTGTTGCGCGCGGCCGATTACGACGAGGCACTCAGGCTCTGCAACGAGCACGAGTTTGGCAACGGCGTCGCCATTTTCACGCGCGACGGCGACTCGGCCCGCGACTTCGCGAGCCGCGTCCAAGTAGGCATGGTGGGTATCAACGTCCCAATCCCCGTACCTATCGCGTACTACACGTTCGGCGGCTGGAAGGCCTCCGGTTTCGGCGATCTCAACCAGCACGGGGCCGACGCTTTCCGCTTCTACACCAAGACCAAGACCGTGACGTCGCGGTGGCCTTCCGGCATCCGCCAAGGGGCCAGCTTCGTGATGCCGGCAGGCAGCTGATGGAGGCACTGGACACCGGGATCGTGCAAACCGCGGACGTTCAGTTTGAGCGGCGCGGACACCTGGGCGTGGTGACGCTCAACCGCCCCAAGGCCGTCAATGCGCTCAACTTAGGCATGGTCAAAGCCATGTTCCAGCAGCTCAGCGCCTGGGCCGACGACGACGACGTCGCCACGGTTTTGGTCCGCGGCGCCGGAGACCGGGGGCTGTGCGCAGGTGGGGACATCGTCGCTATCTACAAAGACATGCTGCACGGCGGGGCCGAGACTGCCGGGTTCTGGGCAGAGGAGTATCGCTTGAACTCCCTCATATCGCGGTTCCCCAAGCCTTACGTCGCCTTCATGGACGGGCTGGTCCTTGGTGGGGGCGTCGGCATTTCAGCCCACGGCTCAGTTCGCATCGTCACCGAGCGGACGCGAACGGGCATGCCGGAAACCACTATCGGCTTTGTCCCGGACGTAGGCGGCACGCTGTTACTGTCCCGTGCGCCGGGCGAAACAGGAACGCACGCTGCGTTGACCGGCGCCCACCTGACCGGGGCGGATGCCCTGTTCCTCGGGCTCGCGGACCACTTCGTGCCGTCCGAAAGCCTGCCCGCACTGGCAGAAGCGCTGGAAAGCTCGAAGGCGGAGGCCGCCGTCGAGCGCTATGCCCAAGCGGCGCCGGACTCGGCACTGGCAGTGCAGCAAGAGTGGATCGACCCTGCCTACGCGCACGACGCCGCAGAGGACGTTGTGCGAAGCCTGCGCTCGCTGGGCGGTGAGGCTGCTGCTGCCGCAGACACTATCGAAGCGAAGTCGCCGACGTCGGTGAAGGTCACCTTGGAGTCGTTGCGACGCGTTCGGGGGCTCTCGCTCGAGGAGGCGCTTGACCAGGAATACCGCGTGGGCCTGCGGTGCTTGGCAGGGCCGGACTTCCGCGAGGGTATCCGCGCCCAAGTGGTGGACAAGGACCGCAATCCACGCTGGAAACCAGCCACGCTCGCCGAGGTGCAGGCGTCCGACGTCGAGGGCTACTTCGCGCCGCTCGGCGAACGGGAACTTGGGCTTCACGAGTCCGCCATCAGCAGCAAGTCAAAGGAGACGACATGACAGAGAACGCATCCTCAACGGGACTCATCGCTTTCCTGGGGCTCGGCCACATGGGTGGGCCCATGGCTGCCAACCTCATCAAGGCCGGTCACGACGTCGTTGGCTATGATCCGGTCCCGGCGGCAGTTGAAGCAGCGACTGCACACGGCATCCCCATGGTTTCTTCCCCCGCTGAAGCTGTTGCCGGCGCAGCCATCGTCCTGACCATGTTGCCCAGCGGCAAGCATGTGTTGGATGCCTACCGCGGCGTGGACGGCCCCGGGCTGTTGAGCGTTGCCGCAGCAAACACGCTGTTCCTGGACTGTTCCACCATCAACGTGGACGAGGCCCGGGAAGCGGCGGCCATTGCGCTGGACGCCGGACACCGCTCGGTGGATGCACCCGTTTCCGGGGGTGTGGTGGGGGCTGAGGCGGGCACTCTGACCTTCATGGTGGGTGCGCTGCCTGAAGACTTTGAGACCGTGCGGCCCATCCTTGAGCTCATGGGCAAGAGGATCGTCCACTGCGGTGACCACGGCGCCGGGCAGGCCGCGAAGGTCTGTAACAACATGATTTTGGGCGTATCCATGATCGCCGTTGCCGAGGCTTTCGTCCTCGGCGAGAAACTCGGGCTCACCCATCAGGCATTGTTCGACGTCGCATCCAACGCGTCCGGTCAATGCTGGGCGCTCACCACCAACTGTCCGGTTCCCGGCCCTGTTCCCACGAGCCCGGCAAACCGTGACTACCAGCCCGGCTTTGCGGGGGCATTGATGGCCAAGGACCTGCGCCTCGCGTTGAATGCGCTGGAAAGCACGGGTGTTGCCGCGCAGATGGGGCCGCTCGCCTCGCGTATATATGACGACTTCGCGTCGGGCGACGGCGCCGGCAGGGACTTTTCCGGCATCATCACCGAGATCCGCGATAAGTCTGTGTGAGAGCTTGTACTTAGCATTTCGTGTAGTGGGCAGTTCGTGTACGTGAGAAATGGTCGAGAGGGAGAGCATGGCTGAGCAGTACCGGAACATAATGGTCGAACGCAGGGATCGCGTGGGCTTGGTGACCTTGAACCGGCCGTCAGCCTTGAATGCGCTGAACACGGAACTGATGAATGAGCTGGTCTCCGCAGTGAAAGAGATGGACACCGATCCGGACGTGGGCGCCGTGGTGATCACGGGCTCTGCCAAGGCGTTCGCGGCCGGTGCGGACATCAAAGAGATGTCCTCCAAGACCTACATGGAGATGTATGCCGCGGACTGGTTCCGGCACTGGGAAGACCTCACCAGGCTCCGCATCCCCGTGATCGCAGCGGTGTCCGGGTTTGCCCTGGGTGGCGGATGCGAGCTCGCCATGATGGCCGATTTCATCATTGCCGGGGACAACGCCAAGTTCGGCCAGCCGGAAATCAATCTTGGCGTGATTCCCGGTATGGGAGGCTCGCAGCGGCTTACCCGTGCCGTGGGCAAGGCCAAGGCGATGGACATGGTGCTGACCGGGCGTTTCATGGATGCCGAGGAAGCCGAGCGTTCCGGCCTTGTGTCCAGGGTTGTTCCCGCCGAGGACGTGGTGGAGGAGGCACTCAAAGCCGCCGAGGTTATCGCCTCCAAGTCCAAGCCGGTTGCGATGGTGGCCAAGGAAGCGGTCAACGCTGCTTTCGAGTTGTCGCTGAGCCAGGGCGTCGTGTTCGAACGCAGGGTATTCCACTCATTGTTCGCCACAGAGGACCAGAAGGAAGGCATGGCCGCGTTCACCGAGAAACGCCAGCCCGAGTTCAAACACCGCTGACGCGCGGGTTGACGTGTATTGCCCGTGCCTCGGGCTAGACTCGGGGCACTGACGAATGGGGAGAGACATGTCAACGGAGATCGTTCAAACCGGGCAATCCAACATCGTGGCCCAGCCGGTGAACCGCCAAGCAATGGTCGCTGCTGCCATCGCGGTGCTGGCCTTGGCCGGGCTGTTCTTCGCGGGCATGGCGATCATCGCTGTCTTCGCCGTGGGTGCGGGCCACGTTGCGCTGAACCAGATCCAGCAGCGCCAGGAACGCGGCCGCGGCTTTGCCATCGGCGCCCTGGTGGTTGGCTATGGGATCGGGCTTGCCTCGTTGGTCTCAGCGTTGATCTTCGCGATGACCTCCTAACCCCTCACCGCGCGTCGAGGGGTTAGCTCTCGGCATTTACGAGCTCGCTTTGTGCCGAGAGCTAACCCCTCGCGGTAAGGAGTCCTGCTACTCTTCCGCGAAGTCTCCGGCGTCCCTGCGGAAGGTGCCGAGGACGCGGATGAGGTGATCGACGTCGTCGGGCCCGAATCCGGACTGCCCGAAAACTTCCGCGTTCAACGCCGCCGTCGCCTTCTTGGCCAGGCTGCGGCCCTCGGGGGTGAGTTCGATCAGCGTGGTCCGCCCGTCCGTCGGGTGCGGCGAACGGCTCACCAAGGCAGCCCGTTCCAAGCGGTCGACGGCGTTGGTCACCGAGGTGGGATGGACCTGCAGGAGCGCGCTGGCCTTATTCATGGGCAGCGCACCACTGCGTGCGAAGCTCAGCAACGCCAGGAGTTCGTACCTCGCGAAGGTCAGCCCGAACGGCTTGAGGACAGTTTCGATCCGCGCGAGCAGGATCTGTTGCGTACGCATGATCGCGGTGATGGCCGCCATGGGCGCGGCAACATCGCCCCATCCATGCCGTTCCCAGTTGCGCTGGGCGTCGGCGATCGGGTCGCGGGGAAGCGGGGTGCCCATGGGCCTCCTTGGTTGTTGGATGCCTAGTCTCTCAGATTCGGGAACTCTTCCTCTGTATATTCCACTCCCAAGCCCGCGGGAAGAGGTCCGTTGCCGTGCCGGGCAACCTCTGTTCCGCGCAGTTCAACCCGCCTGATCTTGCCTGAAATGGTCTTGGGTAGTTCGCCGAATTCGAGCCGACGTATCCGCTTGAATGGTGCCAGGTGGGTGCGGCAATACCTCAGGATGTCTTCGGCTACCGCCGGGCCTGGCTCGTACCCGGCAGCCAGGACCACGAACGCCTTGGGCACTGACAACTTCACGGCATCCGGCGATGGGACCACCGCCGCTTCTGCCACGGCGGGGTGCTCGATCAGGACGCTTTCGAGTTCGAACGGGGACAGGCGGTAATCGGAAGATTTGAAGACGTCGTCATCCCGGCCCACATAGGTGATCACGCCGTCGGCATCGCGGCTGGCCATGTCTCCGGTGTGGTAGTAGCCGTTGCGGAAGGCGTCGGCCGTTTTCGCTTCGTCGCCGAAGTATCCTTTCATGAGCCCCACGGGCCGGGGATCCAAGCGCAAGCAGAGTTCGCCGTCGTCGGCTTCTTGCCCGGTGGCCGGGTCTACCAGGACGACGTCGTAACCGGGCAGTGGGCGCCCCATGGAACCGATCTTCACGGTTTGGGCAGGAGTGTTGGCGATCTGGACCGTGGATTCGGTCTGTCCGAAACCATCGCGGATGGTGACCCCCCAAGCGTCCTCGACTTGCCCGATGACCTCGGCGTTCAGTGGCTCACCGGCGGAAACGACCTTGCGCGGCGGGGTGGCGAGCTGCTTGAGGTCGGCTTGGATCAGCATGCGCCACACGGTGGGGGGAGCGCAGAAGCTCGTGACTCCTTCGCGGCCCATCTGGTCCATCAGGGCAGCTGCGTCAAAGCGTTCATAGTTGTAGATGAAGACGCACGCCTCTGCGATCCACGGCGTGAACACATTGGACCAGGCATGCTTGGCCCAGCCAGGTGATGCGACGTTGAGATGCACGTCGCCGGGCTCCAGGCCAATCCAGTACATGGTGGACAAATGGCCCACCGGGTACGAGGTGTGGGTGTGCTCCACGAGCTTGGCCCGCGAGGTTGTGCCCGAGGTGAAGTAGAGCAGCAGGGTCTCATCCCCTCGGGTGGGGCCGTCGGGGGTGAAGTCCGTCCCGGCGTCGTACGAATCTGCGTACTGCAACGCCTCGGTGTTGGCGGGCTCGGAACCCACCTCGATCAGCGTGTAGGACCCCTCGACGGCGGCGAACTTGCCGATGTTGGCGCTGCCGACCGCTACCCAGTGGGCCCCGCCCCGTTCCACCCGGTCCTGCAGGTCGCGGGCGCCCATGAGCGTGGTGGTGGGGATCATTACGATTCCCAATTTGATCCCGGCGAGCATGAGTTCCCAGAGTTCCACTTGGTTGCCGAGCATGATGATCATGTGGTCGCCGCGCTTCACGCCTTGGTTCCTCAGCCAGTTGGCCAGCTGCGATGACCTTTCGGAGAGTTCCTTGTACGAGCGGCGCGTGGAGCTGCCGTCCTGTTCCACGATGACCAGCGCGGGTTTGTCCGCCTTCTGCGGCTCCGCGGCGATCTGGTCGAACCAGTCGAGGGCGAAATTGAACTCCTGGAAACGTGGCCATTCGAATTCGGCGTGCGCCTGCTTGTAGTCTTCGCGCAGCTCGAGCAGGCGATCTCGGGCCGTACGGAAGTCATCTGTGACTGTCATAGTCTGCCTTTCGCTGGGGCTTCGGCACCATTGCCGGCCAATCCCGTCTAGTGATCCATATCACCTTGCAATATACTAGGACATCCAAGGGTTTGGAAGAGCCTCCGTGGACATGACGAAGGGGAGTAATGCTCCAAGAACAAGCGGCCGGCCCGGTTACCGACGGCGCCGCCCAAGAACGCGCCCAGCCTCCTTATCCGGAGGCGGACCTCATGCACGTAGTGGATCTGCTCCCCACCGAGGAGCGGGCCAGGTACTTCGAGATCAGGGAGTTCCTGCAAACAAGGATCCGCGCGGCCAGTATCGACTACTGGAACCGGGAAGAGTTTCCCACGGGTCTGTTGGCGGACATGGCCAAGTATGGCCTCGGCAGGCTCCAGACCGACGGCTCCTCAAAGCTGTTCAAGGGCCTCATGTACACCGAAATCGCGCGCGCCGACGTCTCTCTGTCAGCCTTGGTGGGCATCCACAACGAGCTCATCGTTGGCATGATTCATGAGCTCGGCTCCGACGAACAGAAACGCCGCTGGCTGCCAGGACTTGAAGCGTTCACCCAGTTGGGTGCCTTTGCGTTGACGGAACCGGACCACGGCTCGGACATCGCCGGAGGACTCTCGACGACGGCACGGCGCGACGGCGATGAATGGGTCATCAACGGCGCCAAGCGATGGATCGGGGCCGGCACCATCGCCGACTTGGCTCTGGTTTGGGCGCGTGATGAAGCCGACGGCGGCATCAAAGGCTTCATCGTGGAGACCGAACGCGCCGGGTATAAGGCCACGAAGATCTCCAACAAGATCGGCCTGCGCATCATGCAGAATGCGGACATCACCTTGGATGAGGTGCGCATTCCTCTGTCGAACCTCCTGCCGGGAGCCACCGCATTTTCACGTGCCAACGATCTGCTGCGGGATTCCCGTGCCTGGGTGGGGTGGCAAGCTGCCGGTATCCAGTTGGCTGCCTTTGACATCGCACGCTCGTACGCCCTGGACCGCAAGCAGTTCGGGAAGGAGCTTGCCCGCTTCCAGCTTGTCCAACAGCAGCTGGCGGACATCTTGGGCAACGCGAACGCTTCCCTGTCCATGATGGTGGAGCTCGCGCGGATCCAACAGGCGGGAAAGCTCGAGATGGTACAGGCCGCCATGTGCAAGGCCACCACCACCAGGCTGGCCCGCTCTTCGGTGGCGATGGGCCGGTCTTTGCTGGGGGGCAATGGGATCACCACCGACTATGAGATGGGCAAGCTTTTCGGTGACGCGGAGATCCTGTACACGTACGAGGGCAGCTATGAGATCAACTCGATGATCGTGGCGCGAGCGGTAACGGGGAAGTCAGCGTTCGTTTAGGCCACCCCTGCTGGCGGGGCGTTGTGCCGCTTCGCTGATAATGGCCCGGAGCTCATCCCGGAACGCGTCAACGTCCTGGGTCACACCTTCCAAGATTCCCCGTTCCAAGGCGTGGGCTTGTTGGAGCAGGGCCGTGCCCGTTGCGGTGATGGACACTGTTTGGTTGTGCCGGCTGGTCCGCCTGCGCCGGCGGTTGATGCAACCCCTGAGCTCGAGCCGTAGCAGCAGCGGGCCCAGGGTTTGCGGCTGGGCCCGCATGATCGTGGCCAGTTCGTCCTGGGTGACGGGCCCCGCGGCTACCAGTGCGTCCAGGGCGACCACTGCCGGAAATGTCAGGCCAAGGGCTCGTAACTCTTCTTCCCACCGCTGCTCGACCAACCGGGCCGCCGCGGAGAGCAAGCGGGCTGTACCCCACTGTTGCGCATCAGGCATATGCAACCGTCCCGTCGTCGGCAGCGAGTACGGGCCGGTGGACCAAGGGGCAAAAGCTAAGTAACCTGATGATCTACAGCGTAGGCATGTTGGTGCGGATTCGCCAACAGTAAGTCGCAGTGGAAATTCTAGTATTCGAGATATGAAATTATCTTGATCGCCTTTATTGCTCCGAAATACAAGAAACAGTCCAAAGCACTTTGGACTGTTTCTTGAAGGTTCCCGCAGGTGGAGGCGTTAGAGGTTCTTATCGGCATAAACGCGCAAGGCATCCCTGACAAATGCGGCCCCGACCTCTCCGCCGTAATTCGCGGCGAACCGCGGATCGGCGACGTACATTTCACCGAGTCCGGTGAGGTACCCCTTTACATCACCGCCGGGAGCCGCCGTCGGCGTGCCTGGAATCCCCGTAAGCCACTCGACATGCCTGCGCGCAAGGTCCTGGGCCTCTTGGCTGTCAGGAGCAGTGCCGGACTTCGATGCGGAGATCCAATCCGCACCCAGTGCACGGACGCGCTCCTGCCACTGCTGCTTGTCCTCGGGACTCATGCTCCGCCACCAGGTGTCGCTGGCGGCATAAGCGTCCTTGCCCCAGCGCTGCTCCACCTCGTCCTTGTATTGCGTGTGGTCAAAGCCGTCAAACATGTCCTTTGCCATGTACTTTCCATCCCCTTTCAACGATTCGATGGTCTGCTGGACGGAGGCGATCTGCCGCGTCAGCCGCTCTTGCTCCTGGCGTAGCCAGACAAGGTGGCCCGTGAGGGCCTTCGCGGTGTCTGTCTCGCGGCGAAGGACCTCGGCGATGGCCGTCAGCCCAAGCCCCAGTTCCCGGAGCAGCAAAATACGCTGAAGCTGCACCAACGCCGGACCGTCGTAGTAGCGGTAGCCGTTGTGTCCGATCCGGCTTGGCTTCAGTAGCCCGACGTCGTCGTAGTGGCGCAACGTCCGGCTGGTGGTACCCGCCATCTTGGCGATTTCCTGAATGGACCAGTCCATCCATGCCTCCGTCCTGCCTGTACCTTCGACTCTAGGGGTTGACGCAACGTCAAGGTCAAGGTGTTTTTGGCAGGGTTCGCAAACCGTCAGTCAGCGAGGATCAGGTACAGCGCGCGACGGGTCTCGTCGAGCTTCGCTATGGCAGCCTGACGCTGTTCCTCGGTGGCAGAGCCGCGGAATTGGTGGATGACTCCCATGAGCTTGCCAACGCTCTGGTGGAAGGCCTGACCGGTGGAGTCCGCTTCCGTGTTCCAGGCGTTGGCCAGCTCTTCCTCATGCTCGGCAACATAAGCGCGGCCGTCGTCCGTGAGGGTGAATTCCGTGCGGCGCCCTTCTCCGACGGCCACAATGAGCTCTTCATCCACCAGTTGCTGGAGCGTCGGATAGACGGAGCCCGGGCTGGGCCGCCATGCGCCGGAGGTCTTCTCGGCGATGGTTTTGATCAGGCCGTAACCGTTCGACGGCGACTCGGCAAGCAGTGAAAGAATCGCCGCGCGCACGTCCCCTCGATTGGCGCGACGTGGGCCGCCGGGTCCAAAGCCGCGCGGTCCGAATCCGCCAAATCCGCCGGGTCCGGGTCCAAATCCGGGTCCAAATCCGGGCCCGAAGCCTCCGCCGCCGTGCCCGCCGGGTCCGCGGCGGCCCCTGCCTTGGTTGAAGCGACCGCGTCCGTGTCCGTGGTGGTCGCCGTGTTCATGGTTCCCGGGGCCGTACCCGGGGAGGTTGTTTTCGTTGTCATTGATGCCTTTCATAGCAGCATCGTCCTTTCGGTTGTTGTGCCGCCGAAGGAGTATCGGCGATAGTTAACGATATATCGGTGACTATCGAACCGTCAAGAGGTGCAGGAGCGTTTAAACGACGACGGCGGGTGCCGGCTTCCTGAGGAGCCGGCACCCGCCGTCGGGGGTTGCTGTTGGACGTAAAGGCTATTGCCACCACGTATCAAAGATCGTGACCGGAACAGTCCGCTTGTGGCGCGTCCGGAGGTACTTCTGCTCCAGGCCCTCGGCAACCTCCTCCGGGACCTCGCGGCCCTCCAGGTAGTCATCAATCTGGTCGTAGCTGATGCCGAGTTCGTCCTCGTCGGTCCGGCCCGGCCTGTCGTCGAGGAGGTCGGCGGTGGGGACCTTTTGCCAAACCCGCGCGGGAGCGCCCAGCTCGGCAAGAACTATGCGGTTCTGGCGCTTGTTCAAACCGAACAGCGGCAGGATGTCCGCACCGCCGTCGCCGTATTTGGTGAAGAAACCGGTCACCGATTCCGCGCCGTGGTCGGTGCCGACCACCAAGTAGTTGTGCTCGCCGGCAAGGGCATACTGGGCAGTCATGCGCGCCCGTGCCTTGGTGTTGCCCTTGTGGAAATCGGAGATGGCGGCGCCGGTGGTCTTCTGGAACTCATCCTCAAAGCCGTCCACCGCCGGGGCGATGTTGAAGGTCCATTCGGTCTTGGCGTTGATGAAGTCAAGCGCGGCCTGGGCGTCGTCTTCATCATGCTGGACGCCGTAGGGGAGGCGGACGGCGACAAAGTTGGCCTCGACGCCGTCGGCCTCGAGCTCTTCGACCGCAAGTTGGCACAAGCGCCCTGCCAGTGTCGAGTCGATCCCGCCCGAGATGCCCAAGACGAAACCCTTGGTTCCCGTTGCTTTCAGATAGTCCTTCAAGAAGGCGACCCGCTTGCGGACCTCCTCCGCAGGATCGATCCGGGGCTGGACGCCCATTTCCTCAATGATCTTTGCCTGGAGTTCGCGCATGTGTTCCACACTAGCCAGCGCGGTCCATGCCGCTCAACCATATTGCGTGAAGTCTCGTGGACGTCAGCCCTGCTGGGGAGCCGAACCTGTCGATCCGCGCACGGTCAGGTGGGTGGGCATGACCGCCAAGCGCCGACTCGAGGCCGAACGCAGGGGACCCAACTGTGCCAGCAGCATGGACACCGCAACGCGTCCGGCCTGTTCGATGGGCGAGGCCATGGTGGTCAAGGGCGGGTTGCAAAAGTCTGCCCCGAAAATGTCGTCACAGCCAACGATGCTCATGTCTTCGGGAACGCGGATGCCGCGCTCGCGGAGCCGCTGCAGCATCCCGATGGCCAGCAGGTCGTTGAAGACGATGCATGCGGTGGCCCCAGTACGGACAGCAGCGTCAGCCGCGGCGGCACCGGACGTCATCTTGGGGGCGAACGGGCCCACGCGGGACGTGGTGAGCCCGCGGTCCCGGGTCTCGTCGTCGAACGTTTTCCACCGTTTGGCATTGGACCATGACGACGACGGTCCGCCCACGTAGCAAATCCTGGAATGGCCCAACGAGGTGAGGTGTTCGAGCGCCTGGATCACGGCTCCTGGCGTGTCGATCATGACCGTCGGGGCGTAGGAAGAGGAGCGGTTGATGGTCACGATTGCCTGGTTGGCTGCAGCCTCGGCCAACGTGGCGTCCGAAAGGCGGGACGCGGCGAGAATGAACCCGTCAGCTGTTCGCTGCATCTTGCGCAGGGTGTCGGCTTCCATCTCCGCGGATTCTTCAGTGTCCACCAACAACTGGGTATAGCCGGCGGCCTTGAGTTGGTTCTGCGTGCCTCGGATGATGTCGAAATAGAACGGATTCGTGACGTCGGGGACCAGCAGGGCGATGGCATTGGTACGCCCCGAACTCAGCCCCCGGGCCTGCGAGCTCGGAACGTAATTCAGCTCCGCAGCGATCTTCTCGATCCGTTCGCGCGTCACGCGATTGACGCGGTCCGGGTTGGACAGTGCCCGGGACACGGTGGAGGTGGCCACGCCGGCGAGCGCAGCGACGTCGCGAATGGTTGGTGCTGTTCCGGTGTGCCGCGTTGGTGCATCTGCCATGGTGAGCCTTTCGAAGGTGAGCCCATTGCACCATCCTTGGCAACTTTTGGCAAACGATTGCCGCACGGTTTGCCTACTCCTAGACTCAAGGCCAAGCCCTGTGACGTACGCAGTGGGCGGCTTGACCGCCGGAGGAGTCAAATAACCATGACAGATCCAGCAAAAGTTGAGTGGACGTTGTCGGGCTTTGGAGACGAAATCAATGACGACCCCGCCCAGCAGATCGCGGTGCTGCAGGCTTTGGGGGCCAACCACATCGAAGTACGCAGCGCCTGGGGAACCAACATCGTGGACCTCGACGCACAGCAGCTCAGGGCGTTGAAGGAACTCCTTGACGCCGCAGGCATGGGAGTCTCTGCCATTGCCTCGCCCATCGGCAAGGTGGACGTGACCCTGCCCGTTGAGCACGAAGTGGAACGGCTGCGGCGCGCGGCCAACGCTGCCCACGTCCTGGGCGCGCGCTACATCCGGATCTTCTCGTTCTACTACGGAGAGAACGTGGCGGTGGAAAGCATCCGGGATGACGTCCTCGAGCGGATGCGTGCGCTGGCTGCGGTAGCCGAAGAAGAGAACGTGGTGCTGCTGCACGAGAACGAGAAAGACATTTTTGGCGATACCCCGGATCGCGTCCTGGACATCATCGAGTCCGTGGCATCCCCGGCGTTGAAGGTGGCGTGGGATCCGGCGAATTTCGTCCAGGTGGGCGTCAAACCGTTCGAGGAAGCCTATGCGAAACTGCGTCCGCACCTGGAGTACCTGCAGGTCAAGGACGCACGGTTCGCCGACGGCGTCGTGGTTCCGGCAGGTGAGGGCGACGGCGACCTGCTGCGCACGGTGGAGGCGCTGAAAGCAGACGGATTCGTGGGTTTCGCCAGCCTTGAGCCGCATCTGGCCGGGGCGCACGGGCTGGGGGGCTTTTCCGGACCTACTGCGTTCGGCATTGCAGCAAGGGCGTTTGCCAAAGTTTTGAACGAAGCCGGAGTGGAGACCAAGTGAGCACCAACACACCAGACACAACAATCAACGTTGCCATCGCAGGTTGCGGGAACATCGGCCGGACGCACGCCGCAGCCGTCGGTGAACTTCCCGGTCTCCGCATCACAGCCCTCGTGGACGAGATCCCCGAGGCAGCGGAAGCCCTTGCGCAGTACCTGGACGACGGCGGCTCATCACGCCCCGCCACTTTCGGCACCCTGCAGGAAGCGTTGGCGGGCGCCGACGTCGACCTCGTGGTCATAGCTACCCCCAGCGGACTGCACATCCAGCAGGCCCTGGAAGTACTCGAGGCGGGCAAACACGTCGTCATCGAAAAGCCCCTTGATGTGAACCTTGACCGTGCGGACGAGATCCTTGCAGCGGCCAAAGCTGCTGGGGAGAAGGGACTCGTTGCCAGCGTCATCAGCCAGCATCGCTTCGACCCAGCGAGCGTTGTGGTGGACCAGGCACGCCGCGACGGCCGTTTTGGCCGGCTAACCTCGGCCATCGCCTCGGTCAGCTGGTATCGAAGCCAGGGCTATTACGACTCGGGCGCGTGGCGCGGGACCTGGGCAATGGACGGCGGTGGCGCCGTGATGAACCAAGGCGTCCACACCGTTGACCTGTTGCTGTGGTTCCTTGGACGCCCCATCGAAATCAACGCCAAGACCGCGCTCCTTGCTCACACAGACGTGGAAGTTGAAGACACCGCTGTTGCCACTGTGGCGTTCGAATCTGGCGCTCTGGCCGTTCTGCACGCCACCACGGCGGCCTACCCTGGACTGACCGTCCGGTTGCAGATCATGGGCAGCAAGGGCTCGGCTGTGATCGACAACGACAACCTGGAGTACTTCCATGCTGCCGATCCCGAGGGCGATGCCGACAGCGGGCCCATGGGAATCCGAGGTGGCGGCAACCAGGCCGAGGCCGAGCTGGCAAAATTCCCTGAGCCGCCAACGGATCCCAACTTGGACCCCACCGTGTATCCCGCCGGCCACATCCGCCAGTACCGGGATGTGGTGGATGCCATCCTCAACGGCCGTCCCCCGGGAGTCACCGTCCAGGACGCCGTCATGGCCCTCGCCACTGTTCGGGCGCTCTACGTTTCGGCAACGCTCGGCCGTTCGGTCCTGATCGCGGACGTGCTGGAAGGAAAATACAACGACGTTGAAGTAAGCACCGGCAACTTTGAAGGGGTCACAGCATGAAGTTCTCAGTCTTTACAGCCTCGACGCCGGAATGGACTCCCCAGGAGGCCGCCACGGAACTCGCAGCCCAAGGCTGGGACGGAATCGAATGGCGCGTCATTGACCAGAACGACGCTCCAACGCCGGGATTCTGGGCCGGGAACAAGGCCACCTGGCCCATGACGGGCCTTCTCGATTCAGTTCCCGAGATCGCAAGGATCACCTCCGGCGCGGGTCTGGAGTACTCGGGCCTGGGCGGGTACGCCCGCTGTGACAACCACGACGACGTCGAGAGCGTTCTTGCCGCAACCGCAGCCTTGGGTGCCCGCCAAGTCAGGGTGAACGTCCTTCCCCTGGGCAACTCGACCATGGGCGGTCAGGAACCCACTGGCTTGTCCTACCCGGAACTCTTCGATTCCACCAGGGAACACTACAAATGGGTGGCCGAACGGGCCGCCCACCACGGAGTGAAGGCCCTCGTTGAACTGCACCATGGGAGCGTGACAGCCTCGGCGTCCTCTGCCCGCCGGCTCCTTGAAGGCCTGGACCCTCGCCATGTCGGGGTCATCCACGACCTCGGGAACCTGCTGATCGAAGGTTGGGAGTCCCCATTGCCTGCCCTGGAGCTGCTGGGGCCGTACCTGGCCCACATCCACGTGAAGAACGCGCGCTGGATCCGCACCGGGGACCTCGACGAGGCTGGTGCCGCTGTTTGGGTGAACGAGTGGGCGCCGCTGGCCGAAGGTCAGGGGAGCGTCCTGGACTATTTCAGGGCCCTTGCCGCGGTGGGTTACGACGATTGGGTGACTGTGGAGGATTTCTCCACTGATGTTCCCCTCGCAGAGCGCACGGCCGGAAACCTCACCTTCTTGCGGCGCGCAGCTGAACTCGCGGGGTTGAACGTCAACCGAAGCGAACACGTTTCCGCCGGTTCCACCCCGAAAGGCTGATCCATGCCAGAGTCCCTAGCCACCCACCCCGACCGTCTCCTTCCTGCAGACCCGGGAACGCGGCGGATCGCGCACTCCTTGCTTGAGCGCGTCCAGGACCTCCCGATCATTTCGCCTCATGGCCATGTGGACGCGTCAGTGCTCCAAAAGGACACTCCGTTCCCGGACCCTGCCGCCCTCCTGGTCACTCCGGACCACTACGTCACACGTCTGATCCATGCGTCCGGAATCGGGATGGACCGGCTTCAACCCGACGCCGGTGCGCGGGAGATCTGGCGGCAGTTCTGCCGGGCGTGGCCGCTTTTTGATGGGACCGCCTCCGGGTACTGGCTGAGGACGCAGTTCCAGACGGTCTTCGGGCTGCCAGGGGAGCTGAGCGCGGAAACGGCAGATGCCAGCTTCGACGCGATCTCGGCAAAACTCGCCGAGCCCGGGTTCCGGCCGCGGGAACTGTTCAAGGACTTCAATATTGAAGTCCTTGCCACCACCGATGATCCCTTGGATGACTTGGCCAGCCATCGGGCGCTTGCAACCGATCCCTCTTTTCACGGCCGCGTCCTTCCCACGTTCCGTCCGGACGCGTACGTGAACATCGCGCACCCGTCATGGGCGGCCAACGTGGAGCGGCTTATCAGCGAAGCGTCCGACGGCGGCAAGGGCTACCGCGGCTACATCACCGCACTGGAAAACCGGCGCCGGTATTTCGTGGAGCACGGGGCAGTGTCCGCTGATCACGGCGTCCGTACGCCCGCCACCCTGAAACTCGACGCCGCCGACGCCGAGGGACTCTTTGAACGGGCCCTGGCCGGCACGGCAAATGCCCAAGACCGTGACGCCTTCGAGGCGCACATGATGTATCAAATGGCCCGGATGTCGGTGGAGGACGGCCTGGTCATGACCCTCCATCCGGGCTCCTTCCGGAACCACCACGGTCCCACCTTCGAGGCCTTCGGCGGCGATACCGGCAACGACATACCGTTCGCGGTCAATTACACCGAAGCGGTCCGCCCCTTGCTCCAGGACTTTGGGACCGCGAAGGACTTCCACCTGGTGTTGTTCACCTTGGATGAGACGGTCTTCTCGCGCGAGCTCGCGCCGCTGGCGGGCTTTTACCCGTCTGTCTACGTGGGTGCTCCGTGGTGGTTCCTTGACGCCCCCGATGCCATGCTGCGCTTCCGGTCCGCTGTCACCGAGACCGCCGGCTTCTCCCGGACTTCGGGCTTTATCGATGACACCCGGGCTTTCTGTTCCATCCCGGCTCGGCACAATGCGTCCCGCAGGATCGAGGCCTCGTTCCTGGCACGCCTGGTTGCCGAGCACCGGATCAGCGAGGACCGCGCGCACGAGCTGATCGTCGACGTCGTCGACACTGCACCGAGGCGGGTCTTCAAACTATGAGTGCCGAGCCAAGATCAGAACTCCCACGGCTGGACCGGTCCCTCCAATCGGCCCCCAAGGCTCCGGTGCGGATCGTGCACCTTGGGTTGGGCGCATTCCACCGCTCACACCAGGCCTGGTACACCCAGCATGCCGGGGATGCCGCGGACTGGGGGATCGCAGCATTCACGGGACGAAGCCCCAAGGCCGCGGACACCCTGGCCGAACAGGACGGACTGTTCACGCTGGTGGAGCGTTCCGCGACCGGGGACTCCTACGAGGTTATCGGGAGCATCGTCGAAGCGGTGGACGCGGCCGACGTCGGACGCTTGGCGGAGCTGGTCGCGGCACCTGGCACGGCAATCGTCACCCTGACCATCACGGAGGCGGCATACGCGGTGGACGGTTCTGCCGGTTCTGTCGGTTCTGTCGGTTCGTCGTCGACGCCGATCGCCCGCTTGGTGGCTGCGCTCGCCGCCCGCAGGGACGCAGGCAGCGGACCGATCGCCGTCGTCAGTTGCGACAACCTGGCCGACAACGGAAGCGTGGCCCGTCACGCCGTTCGCGCGCTCGCCGAAGCACGTGACCCTGCCTTGGCCGTTTGGATTGACGGGAACGTCAGTTTCGTCAGCACGTCCGTTGACCGCATCACTCCGCGGACCACGGCGGCGGACCTGGCCTCGGTTGCCGACAATTGTGGGTACCGGGACGAGGCAGCAGTGGTGGCTGAACCGTTCCACAACTGGATCCTCAGTGGTGACTTTCCGGCGGGTCGGCCACAGTGGGAGGACGCCGGGGCCGTCTTCGTGGACAACCTCGAACCGTACGAGAACCGCAAGCTGTGGCTGCTCAACGGGGCGCATTCGATCCTCGCCTACGCCGGGCAAGTGCGAGGTCACGCGACCGTCGCCGAGGCTCTGTCCGACGCCGTATGCCGCGACGCAGTTGAGTCGTTCTGGGACGAGGCTGCGCGGCACCTTACCGATGACGCCTTGGCCATCCCCGAGTATCGGCAGGCCCTGCTGGAGCGCTTTGGAAACGCCAGGATCGCCCACATGCTGTCCCAGATCGCGGCGGACGGAACGGCGAAACTCCGCATGCGAGCACTGCCGGTTCTGGCCGCCGAACGCGCCGCGGGCCGCTCCGGCGACGCCGCGGCCCGCATGATCTCCGCCTGGATGACGTACGTAGCCACAACGGCTGAGTTCCAGGACCCACTCGCCGGAGACATCAGGCACGCCCTAACGCTCGACGGCGAAGCCCGATGCACTGCGCTGCTGGCGCTGCTCAGCCCTGAGCTTGCCCAGGACCGTGACTTGGTGGGGCAGCTACGTGGGCTGCAGGACGCTATGACCGCCACGATTGCCCGCTCTTAGAACCCCCGGAAGGACCCTCAACCATGAAAATCGTCGCCGCTGAAGTCTTCGTGACCAGCCCCTCCCGCAACTTTGTAACGCTCCGCATCACCACGGAGGACGGCGTCACAGGCATTGGCGACGCCACACTCAACGGCCGTGAGCTCGCCGTTGCCGCGTACCTCAAAGAACACGTTGCACAGTTGTTGATCGGCAAGGACCCGCACCGGATCGAGGACACCTGGCAGTTCCTCTACCGCAGTTCGTATTGGCGCCGCGGCCCGGTGACCATGGCGGCCATCGCCGCCGTCGACATGGCCTTGTGGGACATCAAGGGCAAGGTTGCCGGTATGCCGGTGTACCAACTTTTAGGCGGTGCTTCCCGGAACGGACTGCGTGCTTACGGGCATGCCTCCGGATCCGACATCCCGTCCTTGTTCGACTCCGTCCGCGAACATCTTGAGCTGGGCTATAAGTCCATCCGCATCCAGACCGCCGTCCCGGGCATCAAGGCCGTCTATGGGGTGGCCGCGCAGGCACAGGCCTCCGGTGAACGCTACGACTACGAGCCTGCCGGACGTGGCAACTTCCCCTTGGAAGAGGATTGGGACACCCGCGCCTACCTCCGCCACCTGCCCACCGTGTTCGAGGCTGTCCGCAATGAGTTCGGCCCCGAAATCCCGCTGCTCCACGACGGACATCACCGCATGACGCCCATCCAGGCAGCCAAACTCGGCAAAGCTCTGGAGCCCTATGACCTCTTTTGGCTGGAAGACTGCACACCGGCCGAGAACCAGGAAGGCCTGCGCCTGGTCCGCCAACACACCACAACTCCTCTGGCCATCGGCGAAATATTCAACACCGTGTGGGACTACCAGACGCTCATCAAGGAACAGTTGATCGACTACGTGCGGGCAGCCTCAACGCACTTCGGTGGCATCTCGCCCTTGAAGAAAGTCATGGACTTCGCCGCCCAGTACCAGATCAAATCGGGCTTCCACGGGCCCACCGACATCTCCCCGGTGGGCTTCGCCGCCCAACTGCACGTGGGCCTGGCCATCCACAACTATGGCATCCAGGAATATATGCAGCACTCAGACAAGACCAACGAGGTGTTCCAGCAGTCCATGACCTTCAAGGACGGCTATCTGCACCCCGGCGACCAGCCCGGCATCGGCGTCGAGTTCAACGAGGAAGCAGCCGCAGCGTTCCCGTACCAGCAGGCCTACCTGCCCTACAACCGCCTCGTGGACGGCACTGTTCACGACTGGTGAGAAGGTGTGCCGAACCATCAAATTGTGAACGCTAACAACCCTTCGCGTCAAGACCTGCAGTTGCGGTGACGGTCCGCAACCATTTTGTGATGTGCAGCACTTGACCCGCGGTATTGTTAGCGTTCACAATGGCATTCGCACTACCTTGATGTGGCACGTGGCACCCCTGGGCCACGGAACACAAAGCTTCACCTTTGCCGGACGCGCAGATGCTCCGGCTGCATCAGAGTTCGCGGCGATGCTGCCGCGGAAGGAGAGCAACGTGAGATTGAAGAAACTCCTGGGCACCGTAGCGGTTGTCCTGACCCTGGCTGTTGGAGTCACGGGCTGTGGCGGAAGCCGCGGAGGGGCTGCTGCAGACTCAAGCAGCACCGCCAAGCCCAGCGATTCCTTGGTCGGCATTTCGATGCCCACCCAGACGTCCGAGCGTTGGATCGCCGATGGCGCCAACGTTGAGAAATCCCTGAAGGACCTCGGTTACAAGACTGACCTGCAGTTCGCCAATGACGACATCCCCACCCAGGTGTCCCAGATCGAAAACATGCTGACGAAGGGCGCCAAAGCGCTCATCATCGCAGCGATTGACGGCACTACGCTGACCGATGTCCTGGCCAAGGCCAAGGAACAAAACGTCAAGGTCATTGCCTATGACCGCCTCATCAACGGAACGCCGAACGTTGACTACTACACCACGTTCGATAACTACACCGTTGGTGTCCAGCAGGCCACCTCCTTGCTGACCGGGCTTGGTCTGCTGGACAAGAGCGGCAACAAGGTAGCGGGTAAAGGCCCGTTCAACGTTGAACTGTTCGCGGGAAGCCCGGACGACAACAACGCCAACTTCTTCTGGACCGGCGCCATGGACACCCTGAAGCCATACCTGGATGCAGGCACGTTGAAGGTCCCCAGCGGCCAGGTGAAGTTTGAGCAGGCAGCGATCCTACGTTGGCAGGCCCCTGTTGCACAGAAGCGCATGGAAGACATCCTCACCTCCGCTTACAGCTCCGGAACCAAGTTGAACGGCGTCCTGTCTCCGTATGACGGCTTGTCCATCGGCATCATTTCGGCGCTGACCAGCACGGGTGGCTACTCCACCGGAAGCCTGCCGGTTGTCACCGGACAGGATGCCGAAAAGGGCTCGGTGAAGTCCATCATCGCCGGCGAGCAGTACTCCACGATCTTCAAGGACACCCGCCAGCTTGGCGCGCAGGCCGTGAAGATGGTCGACGCGGTGCTCAAGGGGGGCCAACCGGAAACCAACGACACCAAGACCTACAACAACAAGGTCAAGGTTGTCCCGGCTTTCCTTCTGAAGTCCGTCATCATCACCAAGGACAACTACCAGAAGGAACTCATTGACTCGGGCTACTACAAGGCATCCGACGTCAAGTAAGTAAGCACGTCCACGGTTGTGGTCCCGTCGTCCTGTTCGTTATCGTCCAGCACGGCGGGGCCACAACCTTCCCAAGAGCCTCCGAATCCTCGGATCGGCCAAGCTTTCAAACAGTCAGTGGGAATTGACGATGAACGTACCCATTCTTCAAATGCGAGGAATCACCAAGACCTTTCCAGGGGTGAAGGCCCTTCAGGACGTCACCCTGGACGTCAACCGGGGTGAAGTCCACGCCATCTGTGGCGAAAACGGAGCCGGGAAGTCCACCCTGATGAAAGTGTTGTCCGGCGTCTATGCGCACAACACTTTCGACGGCGACATCCTGTTCGAAAACGAACCCTGCGAGTTCTCCAGCATCTCGGACAGCGAGAAGCGCGGAATCGTGATCATCCACCAGGAACTGGCGCTGAGCCCGTACTTGTCAATCGCCGAGAACATCTACCTTGGCAACGAACTGGCCAGTAACGGCTGGGTGGACTGGCGGAAGACCAACCTGGAAGCGGCCAAGCTGCTGGCACGGGTGGGACTGAGTGAAAACCCGGTCACACCCATCCAGCAAATCAGCGTCGGCAAGCAGCAATTGGTGGAGATCGCCAAGGCGCTCTCCAAAGAGGTGAAGCTCCTGATCCTGGACGAGCCCACCGCAGCACTCAACGATGAGGATTCGGACCACTTGCTGGACCTCATCCTGCACCTCAAGGGCCAAGGCGTCACGTGCATCATCATCAGCCACAAGCTCAACGAGATTCGTAAAGTGGCCGACGCCGTCACCATCATCCGGGACGGAAAGTCCATTGAAACGCTTCGGCTCGATCAGGGCCAGATCACTCAGGAGCGCATCATCCGCGGCATGGTGGGCCGCGACCTCGAGAGCTTGTATCCCGAGCGGAGCCCCGTTATTGGCGAGGAGGTGCTGCGCATCGAGGACTGGACCGTTCAGCACCCCCAAGATCACGCCCGGATGGTAGTCAACGGCGCCAGTTTGAATGTCCGCAAGGGCGAAGTAGTGGGCCTTGCGGGCCTCATGGGCGCGGGCAGAACAGAGCTGGCCATGAGCGTCTTCGGCCGGACATACGGCCGTGCGGTCTCGGGCAAAGTCTACAAATACGGCAAAGAGATCGACACCAGCACTGTTTCCGGCGCCATCGGCCACGGCATCGCCTACGCTACCGAGGACCGGAAGCACTACGGGCTCAACCTGATCGAAGACATCAAGCGGAATATTTCCATGGCCGCCCTGCGAAAGCTGGCCAAGGGCGGTTGGGTGGACAAGAACGAGGAAACCACGGTCGCCAACCGTTACCGGAAGAGCATGAACATCAAGGCACCTTCGGTGGCTGCGATTACAGGCAAGCTCTCCGGCGGCAACCAGCAAAAAGTGGTGCTGAGCAAGTGGATGTTCTCCGATCCGGACGTCCTGATCCTGGATGAACCGACGCGGGGGATCGACGTCGGCGCCAAGTTCGAGATCTACACGATCATCGGCCAACTCGCAGCCGAAGGTAAGGCCGTCATTGTGATTTCCTCGGAACTTCCGGAGCTCCTGGGTATTTGCGACAGAATCTACACCCTGTCAGCAGGGCACATCACGGGCGAGGTTCCCATCGCCGAGGCCACCCAGGAAACCCTCATGCACTTCATGACCAAAGAGAAGGAATAGCGAACATGTCCGCCCTACGAGAATCCCTTGGCTTCCTCACAAGCCGCCTCCGCCAGGTTGGCATCTTCGTCGCCCTGATCCTGATCGTCCTGCTCTTCCAGGTCCTCACCAACGGCATCCTGCTGGAACCGCAAAACGTTTCCAACCTGGTGGTCCAGAACAGCTACATCCTGATCCTTGCCATCGGCATGGTGATGGTCATCATTGCCGGGCACATCGACCTCTCGGTGGGTTCTGTGGCCGGTTTCATTGGCGCCGTAGCCGGCGTCATGATCGTGCAGTGGGGCTGGCCGTGGTGGGCAGCCATCCCTGCGTGCTTGCTGGTGGGCGCACTCGTGGGAGCCTGGCAGGGCTACTGGATCGCCTACGTGGGAATTCCAGCGTTCATCGTCACCCTCGCCGGCATGCTGATCTTCCGCGGCCTGACCCTCATCACGCTGAAGAACCAGCAGATCACCCCCTTCCCCAACGAACTGCGTGCACTCGGTGGCGGCTTCCTGCCCGACATCTCCGGGGGCACCTCCGTGCTCGAATGGCTCACGGTGATCCTCGGTGTGGGCGGTACGGCGGCCATCCTGTTCCAGGCAATCAAGGAACGCCGAGTCCGCACAAAGTTCGCGTTGGAGAATGAACCGATGGCCTGGTTCGCCGTCAAGAACGGTTTCATCGCGGTACTGATGCTTATCATCACCTTCCTGCTTGCCAGCTACCGCGGCACGCCGATTGTGCTCGTGGTCCTGGCTGTGCTGGTCATCCTCTACTCGGCATTGATGAACAACAGCATCTTCGGCCGTCACACCTACGCAATCGGTGGCAACCTCCACGCAGCCGAACTCTCCGGCATCAAGACCAAAAGGGTGACGTTCCGCCTGTTTGTGAACATGGGTGTCCTGGCCGCCTTGGCCGGCCTCGTGTTCACCGCCCGCCTCAACTCGGCACAGCCGGCCGGCGGAACAGGCTTTGAACTGGACTCCATCGCCGCCGCCTTCATCGGTGGTGCAGCCGTCCAAGGCGGCATCGGCACGGTCGCCGGAGCCATGATCGGCGGCCTGATCATGGGCGTGCTCAACAACGGCATGTCCATCCTCGGCCTTGGAACGGACTACCAGCAGCTCATCAAGGGCCTGGTGCTCCTCCTCGCCGTCGGCTTCGACATCTTCAACAAGAACCGCTCGGGATCCGGTGGCGGCTCGTCGCTGACCAGGCGGTTCAAGTGGAAGACGACGCCCCCGGCCACCGAAACGGTGCCGAAGACCACAGCAGAGCCCGTGGGTGCCGACGCGAAGTAGCGCCTGGCAGCTCCAAACGGCCCGCATCCCGCCCTGTTTTGCACGGCGGGGTGCGGGCCGCATTGCCACCACCCGTGGCGACAACAGACAGCGACAACAGACAGCGACAACAGACAGTGAGGTTCGGATGTCTCCCGGTGTACCCCCTGCCAGGCCTCCTGTCATGGGTGATGTCGCCAAGCTGGCCGGTGTCTCCCATCAGACCGTTTCGCGGGTCTTGAACAACCACCCCAATGTCAGTGGCAAAACCAAAGAACGGGTGGAATCGGCGATTACGAGCTTGGGTTACCGGCGCAATACCGCTGCCCGGAGCTTGGTGACCCGGCGCTCCCGGACCATCGGCGTGCTGGCCTGTGAAACCAGCCAGTACGGGCCCGCCAACACGCTCTTGGGCGTGGAACAGGCTGGCCGGGAAGCCGGCTACTTCGTCAGTATCGCCAATCTGCGGGAAGTCACCGGCGAGAGCGTCAACAGCGCCATGGCCCATTTCCGGAACCAGTCCGTGGACGGGATAGTCATCCTTGTGCCACATCCGGACGTCCTTGCTGCCCTACGCGAAGTGTCCGTGCCGGTGCCGATGGTCGCCGTGGGCGCCGGCACCGGGAACGAGTTGACCGGAGCATCCCTGAATCAAAGGCTGGGAGCCCGCCTCGCGGTCGAACATCTGATTGGCCTGGGCCATGAGCGCATAGGGCACATTTCCGGACCACCCCACTGGATCGACGCCGCGGAGCGTGTCAAAGGTTGGCAAGAGGCACTCATCAACGCGGGGCTGGCGCCAGAGGTGTTACTTCAAGGTGACTGGGATGCCGCATCAGGGTATCGGGCCGGGCAGGAACTGGTCCGGCAGCAGCGGGTCACGGCAGTGTTCGTCGCTAACGACCAGATGGCTCTGGGCGTGCTCCGGGCCGTCCACGAATCGGGACTGCGGGTGCCGGAGAACATGAGTGTTGTGGGCTACGACGACCAGCCTGAGGCTGCCTTCTTCCTGCCTCCCTTGACCACCATCAGGCAGGATTTCGAACAGCTCGGCCGCCGGTGCATGGAAGCGTTGCTCCAACAGTTGGGCGGCGGAGGGGACTATCGGCAGCACATCGTGAGTCCCGGCCTGGTGATCCGTGCAACGGCCGCGGCCCCAGGTTCCAACCGCCTGGCCGGGCGCCCGGCCATCCCTGCTTCCGGTGCCCTCTAAACTAGGAACCATGACTTCCACCAGTTCCCCTGCACTTGACACTGCTGCCGCCCGTGCCCGCCTGCTAGAACTCATCAAAGAGCTCGCCGTGGTGCACGGAAAGGTCATCCTCTCCAGCGGCAAGGAAGCCGACTATTACATTGACCTCCGCCGGATCACCCTGCACCATGAGGCCTCCCGTTTGGTAGGGCAGGTCATGCTGGCAATGATCGACGACGCCGGCGTCCCCCTTGAGTGCGCGGGGGGATTGACCATGGGTGCTGACCCGGTGGGTACCGCTGTGATGCACGCTGCTGCCGACGCCGGCCGCGCCGTTGACGCATTCGTTGTCCGCAAGGCACAGAAGTCCTACGGGATGGGCCGGCAGGTTGAAGGTCCCTCGGTGGAAGGACGCAACGTGGTGGTCCTTGAAGACACCTCCACCACCGGGGGTTCCGCCCTGACCGCCGTCGAAGGCGTCCGTAAGGCCGGTGGCAACGTGGTGGCTGTCGCCGTCATTGTGGACCGCGATACCGGTGCAAAAGAGAAGATCGAGGCTGAGACCGGGGTGCCGTACTTGTTCGCTTTCGGCAAGGACGAGCTGGGACTCGACTGAGGCCGGATCGGGACTCCCAACGGGCTGGTCGCGGGACTGTAAGGCGGCCGCGCTGAAGCCTATGCTTGCTCCGTGGACCTTCAAGTAGGCAAACAGCCTGCAGAGCCGGAGGTGGAAAAGGGCCTCCCGCCACAGCGACCGGATACGCGTCCGGCCGTTGCTCCTTCGACGCCTCCGGGCGCACCTCCGGTCCCGCCGGTTGTGCCTGCGGGGGGCCGCCCTGACACCTCTGCTGACACCTCTGATGGACGGGACGACTGGGCGCGGATCCTGCCGTATGCCGCCCGCCTCAAGACGCTGTCCCGCCGCAGGTTCCTCGTTTCCGCAGGGGCTTCGGTAGCGCTCGCAGCGGACATGCTCTTCACCCGGCACGTCCAAGCCGAGCGCCGGACCACTAAAATCCTTCCGGTCCCGGACCCCTTCTCGGACCTGTACTTTCCGAACGCCAGCTGGTTCCTCTTTCCCGGTTTCAAAACCAGCTGGGAGGAGGCCCAGTGGATATTGAACTCACTGCGTCCCGCGCTGCACCAGCGGGGCCGGATGGCCGCCGTCGGATATTCCAACCTGGGTTTGGACGTCGGCGAGATCGTCCGCGAACTCATCCTGCATGTGCGCGCCCTCAAGCTCCAGAAGCTGTATTTCTACGGCCACAGCTTCGGCGGGATGGTGGCCACACAGGTTGCAGCCAAGCTGCTGGAACTGTACGGCGTCCAGGTGCAGCTGATTGTCCTGGACTCCAGCCCCTTCAACCGGACCGATGTTCTGGACGAAAGCTGGTTCGACGGCGTGGTGTTCCTCTACGAGAACGGGGTTCGGATTCCCTCCGTGGTACGCGGCGGATACGAGCTGGGGGAGCGGGTGGCCCACAAGGACGAGCGAACGTGGCGGCAGATCCTGGACCAGACATTGGAGCAGCTCTCGCCGATCGCGCCGTCCAGTGTGCTGATCCAAACGGAGTCGGCATACATCTACCATTTCGACGGCGTGCAATACGCCGGCAAGCTCGGCGGGGCCAAAATGGCGTTCCTCGGCAACCCCGCTGATGACACCGTGAACTACGAGTCTGCCCGTGCTGGCTGGAGCAAGGCGTTCGGTGCCAACATGGCCCTCCCTGTGCTCAGTACCCAAGGCGCCCGGCCCACCCATGCGAGCCCGCAGTGGAGCTCGGACATCTACCTTCCGTTGCTCGAACGCATCCAGAACGAACTTGAACCCTTGCCGCCCACCCCTGAGGAGCCGTCGTACAAGGAACCATCCGGAAAGGTGATCCGGCCGGCTTAGCCTTCCATGCAAAAAGTCACCCTCCCAAGGATTCCTGGGAGGGTGACTTTCTGATGTACCTGAAACAAGTAGCAATCGGTGCTCCGAGAACTGCCTGTCAGACCATATGAACGGTCTTGCCTAACTGAGCCAGGTCTTCACGGCGTCTTGGTGGGCGTCCACCCATTTCTTGGCAGCGGCCTCGGGCGTCATGCCGCCCTGGATGTCCGTGGCCACGGAGTTCTGGTCCGCGTTAGTCCACTGGAAGTTCTTGGCCAGCTTGGCCGCGGGCGATCCGCTGTCCTGGAACTTTTTGGAAACCACTTTGTTGAGCTTGTAGGTGGGGTAATCACAGGCCACCTTTTCGGCGTCCGTGTCACAGCCCGGGGTCCACGCCGGCAGATTGACCTTCTTGAGCGGTACCTCGGAGAGGAACCACTGTGGCTCATAGAAGTAGCCGAGCAGCGGCGTCTTATTCTGCTGTGCTGTCCGGAAGGACTGGATCAGGGCCGCCTCCGAACCGGAGAACACCACCTTGTAGTCAAGGTTCAGGTTCTTCACGAGGGCCTCGTCATTGGTGACGAAAGCGGGGTCACCGTCCAGGACCTGCCCCTTGCCGCCGGACTCGGAGGTTGCGAACAAGGAGGCGTACTTGTTCAGGTTCTTGCCGTCCAGGATGTCGGGGTACTTCTCCGCCATCCATGGTGGTACGTACCAGCCAATGTGGCCTTCGTTGCCGGTGGGGCCGTCGTCGACAGCCACTTTTTGATCAGTGATGTACTGCTTCACCAAGTCAGCGTGGCCCCAGTTTTCCATGACCACGTCCACCTCACCGGAGGCGAATCCCTGCCAGGAGATCTGCTCATTCAGGTCCTTCTGGACCACGGTGCAGCCAAGTTTGTTCTTTGCCACGTAGCTGTACACAGCGGCATTGGCCGTGTACCCCACCCAGGCGTTCATGGCGACATTGACAGTTCCGCAGGGCGTCTCGGAGGTCCCCCCGGCAGCATTCACCTGGTTCACCGAGGCGCTCCCGCAGCCTGCCAGGAGCAGGGCGGCAGCCGCGGCTCCGGCCATCGCCGGAAGGGTTCGTTTCAACAACAGTCCAGCTTTTTTCATTTGTTAGGTCTCCTTGTTGGGGGGAATTCCTAGATGTCCTCCGTGCCCTGGCGGGCGCAGGGCGGGTCATACGGTTAGGTTGTTCGGGTTCTGGTTGTGGGGATCTTCCGCACAGGAGTTGCTGCGGCGGCCTGGGTCATCCGGTCGAGCAGGATGCCGAGGAAGACGATGGCAACGCCTGCGGCGAGGCCCTTGCCGAAGAGCGCGCTTTGGACGAAGCCGGCGACGACGTCGTATCCGAGGCCACCTGCCCCGACGAGCGCACCGACCACCACCATGGCCAGGACGTAGATCAAGCCTTGGTTGGCGGCGAGGGCCAGAGTCTGCCTGGCCATCGGAAGTTGGACCTTGGTGATGACCTGCCACGGGGTGGAACCACTGGCGACGGCGGCTTCGACAACCGTGGGAGAGATTGCGGCGATGCCGTCAGCGGTGATCTTGATGGCGACAGGGGCGGCGTAGATGATGCCGGCGATGATCGCCGTGAAGCGGGTGGCGCCGAAGAGGCCCAGGAAGGGCACAAGATAGACAAAGGCCGGCATGGTCTGGCCAGCATCCAGCAGTGGCCGCATGATCTGGTCCACCCGCTCGGACCGGCCCATGGCGACACCGAAGATGATGCCCAGGACCATGACCACAGCGGTGGCCACCAAGGTGCCCGCCAGGGTGACCATGGAGTCGCTCCAGAGGCCGAGGTAGATGATCACGCCCAGGCATGCCGTGGTCAGGGCAGCGAGCTTCCAGCCGCCGAGTGCGTAGGCTGCCACGGCGATGACGGCCACGAGGATGTAAAAGGGAGTGTCCGTGAGCAGGGATTGGAACGGGTTGAGGATTCCGGTGGTGACGGTTTCCCGGAAGGACACAGTGAACAGGGAGAGGTTGGTCTGCATCCACTGGCTGGCTGCCGCTACGGTCTGAACGATCGCGGGGCCGATGTTCAGATCCTTGGGGAACGCGGCTGCCCACAGCATGGTCCGGGAAAGCTGCACCATGGCCAATGCCAGTACCAGGGTGATGCCAAGAAGGATGTATCTGGTCCTGCGGGAAACCCTGCGGTTCCGGGCCGCTGCCGGGTCTGCTCGGCGGCTGGCGGCGGTGGTGACCCGGTCCAGCACGATTGCGAGCAGGACGATTGAGAGCCCGGCGTTAACCGCGGTGCCGACGTCGAGCGACTGCAGGGCCCGTACCACCACTTGGCCAAGCCCGGGCGCTGCGATCAGCGCCGCGATGGTGACCATGGACAGGGCCGCCATGGTGCTCTGGTTTATTCCCATGACGATTGTCCTCCGGGCCATGGGAAGCTGCAGGGTAACCAGCCGCTGCAGGCCCGTGGTGCCCAGGGAGTCGGAAGCTTCGCGGGTGTTTTCCGGGATGGCGCGGATGCCGTGCGCTGTCAGGCGGATTACAGGTGGCGCAGCGTAGATCACGGTGGCGATGACGGCCGAGGCCGGTCCGATGAGGAAGACCAGTGCCAGCGGTGCCAGGTACACGAATGTCGGCAGGGTCTGCATGAAGTCCAACACCGGCGTGATCACCTTGGCCACCCGGCCGTAGACGCCGGCCAGGATGCCGAGTGGGATCCCGACCAGGAGGGTCAGCAAAACGGCCGTGAGGACCAGTGCGAACGTGTAGGTGGCTTCGAGGAAAAGGCCCTGGAGGCCGAAGAAAGTGAAGACCGCGACAGTAAGCAACGCGACGCGGGCGTTACCTGCTGCGAAGGCAGTCCAGCCCAGCAGGCCCACGGTTCCGAGCCAGCCGATTTCCGGCAGGCGCAGGCCTGTGGGACTCGCGGCAAAGGTGGTGATGAACACGTTGGCGACGGCGTCGACGGCGGCACGCAGGGGCGTGAAGACGTACAGGAAGACGGGGTTGTCCGCGCGGTTCGCCGCCACCCAGGCGTTGAACTGGTTCAGGGACCGGTGCAGGTCCGTCAGTTCGGAGGCGGGCAAGGTCAGGGTGGAGGTGCCATGCAGGACAAGGAATCCCACGAGCCAGGCGACGGCCGCACCTGCCAGCAGGATGGTGCGCTTGCCGGGCCGGCGACGCGGGGCGCGCGCCGGGGCGGGTTGGACGGTGGTGCGTTCTTGGACGAGCGTGGACATTAGGCCGCTGCTTCCACGGGCTGCAGCACCGACAGGATGCTGTCGCGGTCGATTTGGCCGGTGATCTTGCCGGCATCCTCCACGAGGACGGGGCAGGAGGAGCGCATCACGGCGGATATGGCATCCCGGATGACCGTCCTGGAACTAAGGACCGGCGCGTCTCCTGGCGTTCCGGGTGCGACGGGCCGGGTGATCCATTTCAGGGTCAGCACGTCCGCGCGCGGGACTTCGGAGACGAAGTCCTCGATGTACTTGTCCACCGGGGACCCCACGAGCTCATCTCCCGTGCCGCACTGGACCGTCTCACCGTTGCGCATGATGAGAATGCGGTCTCCGAGCTTGAGTGCCTCGGAGAGGTCGTGGGTCACGAAGACCATGGTCTTGCCCATCTCCTTGTGGAGCCGGATGACTTCCGCCTGCATGTCCCGGCGAATGAGCGGATCCAGGGCGGAGAAGGGTTCGTCGAAGAGGATGGTGTCCGGGTCACCGGCCAAGGCCCTACCTAGGCCGACGCGTTGCTGCATTCCACCGGACAACTGGTCCGGATAGTGCCGTTCGTAGCCTTTCAGGCCAACCAACTCGATGATTTCCCGCGCCCTGGCGTAACGTTCGTTCTTGGCTGCGCCCCGGATCTGCAGCCCGTAGGAGACGTTATCCAGCACGGTGCGGTGCGGGAGGAGACCGAAGTGCTGGAACACCATCGACATCTTCCTCCGGCGAAGTTCGCGCAGTTCGGCGATGCCTGCCTGCAGGACGTCCTTTCCGTCCACCAAGACCTCCCCCGAGGTGGGTTCAATCAGCCGCGTCAGGCAGCGGATCAGGGTGGATTTACCGGATCCTGAAAGCCCCATGACCACAAAGACTTCGCCCTTGGCGACGTCGAAGCTCAGGTTGCGGACTGCTGCCACGCATCCCGTGCGCGCCAGTAACTCCGCTGAGTTGAGGGCCGAGAGCTCTGGATTATTGGGGATCTTCTCGCCCCCGGGTCCGAAGACCTTCCAGAGGTTGCGCACTGAGATGTCGGGGCTGTTCATTGCTGTACTCCTGTGGAGGCTCGAACTGATGGCGGGGCGGGAACGGTGTATTGCCAGCTCGCCATCCTCTGTGTGGAAGACGGGGATCGGTGTGACGTGTCGGGACGGACGGCATCTCGGGAATAAATACCTTCAGCGGGCAGGCGATATGGAAGAGGTGAACCTCCTCCAACTAACGAGCTCAACCGGTCCTGCTGGTTGTGTCATCATCAACGCGGATCACCATACGGAACAGAGTGATCTATGCCACTCCCTTTGTCAAGGATTAAAACTGTACTAAGGAGCCCTTTGGCACCCCTTCCGCGCCCCATCTGGGGAAGCCCCTGCCGCCGCGTCGAAGTGAGGCCGGTGGAGCGCTTTTGTGACGTCATATAGGGGCGCTGAGCAGGCACCCCTTGCCCCGCCCCGGGGTCATCGTGATGCACAGGGGTGACTTTGGCCATATTCTGGCCGAGTGATTACACGCACTTTGAAGTCGGACCAACAGGGCAAACGGATCGACAGGCAGGCGCGCATTCTCCAAGCGGCATTGGATTTGCTGTCGCTTCACGGCATCTCAGGTGTCAATATGCGCGCGGTGGCCCGGGAAGCCGGCGTCGCCCTCGGCCTCGTGAATTATTACTTCGAGGACAAGATGAGCCTGATCCGTGCGGCCTTGCACCAGATTGACGAGCGCGATGCCAAGCTGGTCGCAACCGATCCGGCGTCGCCACCCGACGGGCAGCTCCAGAAGGCTCTTCGCCGCGTTGCGGACCCGGAATTCCTCACCACCGAGCACCTGTCTCTGCGTCTCCACCTCTGGGCACTCGCGCAGGCCCATGAAGAGTTTGCGCTGATTAATGCGGCGGCCTTCGAGAGGTACCTCGAAGGGCTCGCGACGCTGATTGGTAATGCCAAACCTGAACTTTCCAGTGATGAATGCAAGGTGCGGGCGAATGACATTGTTGTGGTGCAAAACGGGATGTGGCTGACTGCGCTCCTGGGCGTGGACCAGGCCTCCATCCAAAGAAGCATCGCCCGCACCGAGGAGATCGCCTTTGCTGCCTAGCGGCACACACGCGTAACGAACAAACTTTTCTGAACAGTTGTCCAGCAACACTATTGAACACTTGTCCAAATTGCTTTAGTGTTCATCGGTATGACCTGGACCACACCAGGGACGCCTTGCGGGTTCTCCGTCGCGTCACGGTGTACCGCCAGTTTCCGGAAGCAGGATCACCGCCCTTGGGGCGGAAGATCTGCGCCAGGCAGAAGGAGAGTTTGCAGCATGACAAAAAACAATTACGACTACGTCATCGTCGGTGGTGGAAGCGCGGGGTCGGTTCTCGCCAGCCGCCTGAGCGAGGGAGGCCACAGCAGCGTCCTTGTCCTGGAAGCCGGGCGGAGTGACTACCCCTGGGACCTGTTCATCCAGATGCCCGCCGCGCTCACCTTTCCCAGCGGGAATCCCTTGTACGACTGGCGCTACCAGTCGGACCCCGAGCCTCACATGGGCGGCCGGCGTGTGGCACACGCACGCGGCAAGGTACTGGGCGGCTCCAGCTCCATCAACGGCATGATTTTCCAGCGCGGTAACCCCCTGGACTACGAACGCTGGGGAGCAGACGCCGGGATGGAAACCTGGGACTTCGCGCATTGCTTGCCGTACTTCAACAGGATGGAAAACGCCACCGCCGCGGACCCGGACGATGAACTGCGCGGGCACTCCGGGCCCCTCGTGCTTGAACGCGGTCCGGCCACGAACCCCCTGTTCCAGGCCTTCTTTGGCGCCGCTCAGGAAGCCGGGTACCCGCTGACCGATGACGTCAACGGTTACCGCCAGGAAGGCTTCGCGGCATTTGACCGCAATGTCCATAAGGGTCAGCGGCTCTCAGCGTCCCGCGCGTACCTCCGGCCTAACTTCGGCCGGGACAACTTGACCGTCCTGACCCGGGCTCTGGTCACCAAGGTCAACTTCTCGGGCAACGTGGCAACCGGCGTCACGTACCGCCGTAACGGCAAGACCCATCACGTGAACGCAGGCGAAGTGATCCTCGCAGGCGGCGCCATCAACACACCACAGCTCCTCCAGCTCTCCGGCGTTGGAGACGCTACCCACCTGAACTCCTTGGGCATCAACTCCGTGGTCAACCTGCCCGGCGTCGGCGAGAACCTCCAAGACCACCTTGAGGTCTACATCCAGCACGCCTGCACCCAGCCGGTCTCCATGCAGCCCAACCTTGACCTGTGGCGCTACCCGCTGATCGGGCTCCAGTGGCTGCTGGGCCGGAAGGGACCAGCAGCTACCAACCACTTCGAGGGCGGCGGCTTCGTCCGCTCCAACGAGGATGTTGCGTACCCGAACCTGATGTTCCATTTCCTCCCGGTCGCAGTGCGCTACGACGGCCAGAAGGCCGACGCCAAACACGGCTACCAGGTGCACATCGGCCCCATGTACTCCGACGCCCGCGGCAGCCTCAAGATCAAGTCCACCGATCCCACAGTGCACCCATCCATGGTGTTCAACTATCTCTCAACGGACCAGGACCGCCGCGAATGGGTTGAGGCCGTTCGCGTGGCCCGTGACATCCTGGGCCAGTCCGCCATGGCCCCCTACAACGGCGGTGAGCTGTCTCCGGGCCGGGCGGTGCAGACGGACGCAGAGATCCTCGACTGGGTTGCCCGCGACGCTGAAACAGCACTCCACCCGTCCTGCACAGCCAAGATGGGCCCCGATTCGGATCCGATGGCGGTAGTGAACCCGCTTGACATGACCGTGCACGGCACCACGGGCCTCCGCGTGGTGGACGCCTCCGCCATGCCGTACGTTACGAACGGCAACATCTACGCGCCCGTCATGATGCTCGCGGAAAAGGCTGCCGACCTGATCGCCGGCAAGGCACCTTTGGCGCCGCAGCACGCGGAGTTCTACCGGCACGGCGTCAGCCCGCTTGAGCGGAACGGCGATCCCGCCGCTGCGGCCAGGGGCAAGGAATGATGCATGGAAACACAACAAGGAGAGACAATGACTGCCACGGCTGAGCAAGTCCATCGTGCCGGGAAATCGGCAGATCCCGTCAAGGGCCTCTACATCGACGGAGCCTGGCAGCAGGCATCCGACGGCGGCACCACTTCCGTTCGGTGCCCGGCAGACGGCCAGGAAGTGGCGGTTGTCGCATCGTCCACGGCCGAGGATGCCAAGCGGGCAATCGCCAGTGCACGGGCAACGTTCGATAGTGGTCCGTGGCGCAGGCTCACAGATATCGAGCGCGGTATGGTGCTGCTTCGCGTGGCGGACCTGCTTGAGCGGGACAAGGCGGCCTACGCCCGGGCCGAGGCGCTCGACACCGGCAAACGCCTCGTCGAGGCCGAGTACGACATGGACGACATTGCTGCGTGTTTCCGCTACTACGGCAAAATCGCAGGCCTCGACGCCGGCCGGGTGATCGACACGGGCCGGCCCAACGCCATCAGCCGCGTGGTCTACGAGCCGCTCGGCGTCTGTGCCCTCATCGCACCTTGGAACTACCCGCTCCTGCAGGCTGCATGGAAGGTGGCGCCAGCACTCGTTGCCGGAAACTCGTTCGTTCTCAAGCCCAGCGAGCTCACGCCCTCGACTTCGATCCTGCTCATGGAAACCCTCGAAGAGGCAGGCGTCCCTGCCGGCGTCGCTAATCTGGTCACGGGACCAGGCTCGAGGGTGGGCGGCCCACTCAGCTCCGATCCGCGCGTCGACCTCGTCTCACTGACCGGAAGCCTGGCCACAGGCCAGACCATCATGGCCGCGGCCGCGGAGACAGTGAAGAGCGTCGCTTTCGAACTCGGCGGGAAGAACCCGAACGTCGTCTTCGCGGACGCGGACTGGGACGCCGCCGTCGACAACGCCCTGACTGCCGTTTTCCTGCACTCCGGGCAGGTCTGCTCGGCAGGGGCGCGGCTGGTCGTCGAGGAGTCGATTGCAGATCGCTTTGTGGCCGAGATCGTGGAACGGGCCAAAAAGATCCGGATGGGCGGGCCGTTCGATCCCGACGCCGAGACCGGGCCCCTCATATCGGCCAAGCACCGGGACCAGGTCCACGCCTACGTGCAGGCCGGGATCGCGGAAGGCGCCGAGCTCCTCTGTGGCGGCTACATCCCTGACGAGGGCCCGCTGGCGGACGGTTACTTCTACCCGCCCACCGTGCTCGGCAACTGCCGCTCCGGCATGAGCGTATTGCGCGAGGAGTCGTTCGGCCCGGTGCTGACCATCGAGACGTTCCGGACCGAGGATCAGGCCATCGAAATCGCCAACGATACGGAGTACGGCTTGGCCGGCGCCGTCTGGACATCGGACGCCTCGAAAGCGCAACGCGTGGCTGGCGCCCTCCGGCACGGGACCGTGTGGATCAACGACTACCACCCATACGTACCCCAGGCTGAGTGGGGCGGCTTCGGGAAGTCCGGGATCGGCCGTGAACTCGGCCGGGCGGGCCTCAACGAGTACCGCGAGGCAAAGCACATCTGGCAGAACATCCAGCCGGCGCCCAGCGGCTGGTTCGGCGCAGCTCCGGTTGTGAACGAAACAGGGCAGGGCACAACCAACTAAGCACCAGCAATGGCAAAGCGACCGGGCGGCCGCAAAGGTGCGGCGCCCGGTCGCTTGGTTCATCTGCGTCCAAAGCGGCCGCAAACCACCGCCATCGTGCTTTTCTGACTTAGGAGTTCCATTGACAGAACCCAGCAAGAGTGCCGATTCAAGCGGCATGGACCAGTTCGGTTATGCCCAGACCCTGGACCGAAGCATCGGCAAGTTCGCCAGCTTCGCCGCCGGAGTCAGCTACATCTCCATCCTTACGGGCGTTTTTCAACTGTTCTATTTCGGTTTCGCCATGGCTGGCCCGGCGTACGCCTGGTCATGGCCCATTGTCTTCGTCGGGCAGCTGATGGTGGCCTTGTGCTTCGCTGAACTGGCAGGGCGTTACCCCGTGGCAGGCTCGGTGTACAACTGGGCCAAAAGGCTATCGTCGGGCACTTTCGCCTGGCTTGCCGGGTGGCTGTTGTTGATTTCCTCAATTGTGGCCCTGGGCTCCGTGGCATTGGCCCTCCAGCTCACCCTGCCCCAGATCTGGTCTGGGTTCCAGATCATCGGCGACGGCACGGGTCCCGAGGACTTTGCCCTCAACGGGGTGTTGCTGGCGAGCATCATGATCGGCATCTCCACCCTCATCAACGCTTTCGGCGTGAAGCTCATGACCAAGATCAACAGCGTAGGCGTCTTCGTTGAACTTGTCGCCGCTGTGCTGCTTACCCTCGCACTCGCATGGCATATCGTCCGCGGACCCGGCGTTCTCTTCGAGACCAAGGGTTTTGGGGCGGGCCACCCCTTGGGCTTCTTCGGGGTGTTCATCATCGGTGCCATGGCATCGGGCTACGTGATGTACGGCTTTGACACCGCCAGCTCCCTCGGGGAAGAGACAAAGGACCCGAAGCGCACGGCACCCAAGGCCATCCTGCGGGCAGTCACAGCATCCTTTGTGCTGGGCGGACTGATCCTGCTCACGGGACTCCTCTCGGCCCCGAACCTGAACGATCCCAAGATAGCCTCTGCCGACGGCGGCCTGCAGTACCTGGTGCTCTCCGTGCTGGGCGGCCCCTTCGGCAAAGCGTTCCTGCTGTGCATCGTGGTGGCCGTCGTGGTTTGTACGCTGGCAGTCCACGCCGCCGCCATCCGCATGATGTTTGCGATGGCCCGGGACAACAACCTTCCGTTCAGCCGTCACTTGGGCAAGGTGCACCCCGTCCGGAAGACCCCAACGGTCGCCGCCGTCGTGATCGGAATCATCGCCGTCGTCCCGCTGATCGTGAACGTCTCCCAGCCCGCCATTTTCACCATCCTCTCCAGCATCAGCATTGTCCTGATTTACCTCTCCTACCTGCTGGTAACCGTCCCTATGCTTCGCAGGCGCCTGGCCAAAAAGTGGCCGCTGCCCAATGACGGCACCGAAGCGGGCTTCAGTTTGGGCAAGTGGGGACTGCCGGTGAACATCCTCGCGGTCCTGTGGGGCGCCGCCATGACACTGAACCTCATCTGGCCACGCCCGGAAATCTACAATTCCGTTCCGCCGTTCGAGTGGTACCTGCAGTGGGGCGGGGTTCTCTTTGTCGCTGCCGTCGCCCTCACCGGCGTCCTGATGTACCGGCTGAAGCTCCGGCACCAGACGGGTGTGCTCGCCGGGCATGCAGCCACATCCACGGCACCTCCGCAGCGGGCTTCCCTCGAGAGGGAACCGGTAACGCCCAGTAGCGTGAGGTAGGGGCCCGGTTCTAGCCGGTTCTAGCCGGTTCTAGGACCGGCCCGCGGTGTACGTGGACAGGAACTCGAACGTCTTGTCCCGCGCCTCGCGTGCCTCACTGAAATTGAGGTGGAACTGGTACTCATGCGGCAGTTCCGGCTGGTACGTTGCGGGCCAAAAAAGTTCCGTCACCGGAACACCAACATCCTTTAGCCGGTTGCTGTACGGCACAGACTGCAGCCGGGTGAGTCCGTCGCCGTTCCCGCCGCTGATGAACGTGGGCGGGAAATCGGGGGTCACAAAGTCAATGGTGGACATTGTGACCCCTGCATGGGCGGCGGACCAGTGCTTGGTTCCGGTGTAGGCCCACAGGGAAGTCTTGAAACCCCAGGCCACGATGCCCCTGAGGCGGGCCATGGCCCGCAGATCGTACACACCGCAATGCAGGATGGTGGCAGCAAGCTCCGACTTTTGAAGGGCAGGGTTGATCCCCATGAGGTCGGCGTACTCCGGGTTCACCGTGAGCGTGGTCATCTGGCTGGCCAGTTGCGCTCCGGCGGAATCCCCGGCGAGCACGATGCGGCTGGTGTCCACGTTCAGCTCCGCAGCGTGCGCCTTGATGTACGCCAACGCTTCGTTGATGTTCCGCACAGCGGCCGGATACGTGGACTCAGGCGCGATCGGGTAGCTCAGGCCAATGGTGGTGTATCCCTCGGCGGCCAGTATCCGGAGATAAGGATTGACGTCGCGCTGCGCCCCGGAGATCCACGCGCCTCCATGAATCCACACAACCGTGGGAAGCGGCGAGGACGTACCTTGTGGGCTGAAGACATCGAATGTGGACCCCGGCCGATACACCACCCCCGGTTGGGTTTGCACGGGAGTGTTGGGAACGTAGGGCGTCATTTCATCGATGGTGGCTTGGGCTCCCCGTTCAAAAACCCTGCGGATCAGCAAGGCCGACGGCCAAGGAGTGGCAGCCAGGGCCAAGGCCAGGACCAACACCGCCAGAATGGTTAGTTCAAGCTTCCGCAACGGTGCGAACCGTGCTGCCAGACGATTCTCGGCTCGTTGCTCCACACGCTTGTCGACCGATTGCAGCGGCCCCATGACACACTCCCCCCAATAGGCGTACCCCTGGACCTATGGTAGACGCCGGGCGCAGGCGCGCGGTCACATTTTCGCGTCAGCCGCAGGCCCACCGGCTCCAGACGCCAAGGCCTGAATTTCGACGGCGGTGAGGCCAGCCTTGCGCAGGAAGGCCCGGGCATCACCGAACTCCTGCGCGAACCCGGTGAGGAAATGCCGCATGGCGGCCTCGGGACTTTGCAGGATCATGAGGTCGGGGCTGAAATACTCCGGTCTGGAGTTCGGGACGTGGAGGTGCCACGTCTCGGCCATGTCGTGAAGCAGGCCCGGCAGGTTGGCAGTTGTGGCTGAGTAGTCGGCCACGATGCTGTCCGGACTCGCACCACCTGCGAGCAGCGCCACGGCCGACACAACCCCGGTCCGGTCCTTGCCCAAAGAACAATGAACCAGTGTCCGCATACCGTTGGCGGCAGGACGGAGGGCATCGGCTACCCACTCCGGACGCAACCGGATCCAACCCAGGTACAGCTCGCCCAGGTCCTCGGCAGTTTCCACCGCTTGCAGCGAACCGGCTATCGCGTTCGGGTCCAACGGGTTATGGAAAAGCTCGACGGCGGCCGGCCCCTCAGGAAGCAGCCACGGGACCAAGCCAGCTTCAAGGTCGCTTCGCAGGTCCACGATGGTTTGGATGCCATGCTGGGCAAGAAATTCCGCCGTAGCCGTGGCATCCAAATTGAAGGGCTGGCTGCCCCTGAGGATCCGGCCACCAGGGAGGGGCCGCAGGTTCAGCACAGCCATGGTTGTTGTCCTCTTAGATCTGGCTCTTGAGGTCCGCCACGGAGTTCAGGATCTGGTTGGGCCTGAACGGGAAGGACACTATTTCTTCGCGCTGGGTGATGCCGCTGAGCACCAGGACCGTGTGGAGCCCGGCTTCCATTCCGGCCACGATGTCCGTGTCCATGCGGTCCCCGATCATGGCCGTGGTCTCGGAGTGCGCATCGATCTGGTTCATGGCGGAACGGAACATCATGGGATTCGGCTTGCCCACGATGTACGGTTCGCGGCCGGTGGCCTTGGTGATCATGGCGGCAATGGCGCCCGTTGCGGGCATGGGACCGTCTTTGGAAGGGCCGGTGGCGTCCGGATTGGTGGCAATGAAGCGGGCACCGGCCAGGATGTGACGGACGGCCATGGTGATCGCTTCGAAAGAGTAGGTCCGGGTTTCGCCCAGCACCACAAAATCGGGGTCGGTGTCCGTCAGGATGAACCCCGCCTCGTGCAGGGCCGTGGTGAGGCCGGCTTCACCAATCGTGTACGCGCGGTTCCCGGAGTCCGAGGACTGAACCTGGTCCTTCAGGAACTGGGCAGTGGCCAGCGCGGATGTCCAGATGTTCTCTTCGGGAACTTCCAAGCCAGAGGCACGAAGCCTGGCGGCGAGGTCGCGCGGGGTGAAGATCGAGTTGTTGGTCAGCACAAGGAAGCGCTTGGAAGTGTCCACCCAGCGCTGGATAAGCTCGGACGCGCCGGGAATGGCTTGGTTCTCGTGGACAAGGACGCCGTCCATATCCGTGAGCCAGCATTCGATGTCATGGCCGTTCCGGTAGATCGATGTGGACGGGTGGGGCCTGGTTTCTTCTGCCATGTTTGCCTCCGGGTGGGGTTGGTCATGCACTGCGTCCCAGTCTTTCATTATTCGGTCGGCGCCACATCCCGGGCCTGCATGGGATTCCAAGGGTGCGGGCACCGGCCGGCCCGCTTGGCGCGGCTAAAGTTGAGGGGTGACTGACCTTCCCCCCACCAAAGACCTGCCAATTCCTGCCGGCTCACCGGAAGTACCCCCGGCGGAAGGCGAGGCAGAGGCCAAGGCGGAGGTCGGCGTCGGGCCTTGGGAAGGTGAGTGGCCTGTCGGTGAGCATTGGGACCCTGACCTCCTTCGCGACGGCGATCGACGGAACGTGGTGGATCAATACCGCTACTGGAAGCACGATGCGATTGTTGCCGATCTTGATTCCAAGCGCCACGAATTCCACATCGCCATCGAAAACTGGCAACACGACCTCAACATCGGCACCGTGGTCCGGACCGCCAACGCCTTTCTTGCCAAGGAAGTACACATCATCGGTCGACGGCGGTGGAACCGTCGCGGCGCCATGGTCACCGATCGTTATCAGCACGTTCGGCACCACCCCACGGTGGAGGATTTTGTCCAGTGGGCGCAGGGTGAGGGGCTCGCGGTGATCGGCATCGACATCTTCCCCGACTCTGTGCCCTTGGAGACCTACGACCTTCCCAAGAAGTGCGTTCTGGTGTTCGGCCAGGAAGGACCGGGCCTTACCCCGGAGGTGCACGAGGCCGCCGTCGCGACCCTGTCGATTGAGCAGTTCGGTTCCACGCGCTCCATGAATGCGGCCTCGGCCGCTGCGATCGCGATGCATGCGTGGGTGCGGCGGCACGTCTTCGAACAACACGTCTAGCCTCCCTGCGAGGTGGCAACCCGGCGGAAGTGTTAAGAGCCCACGTGACCGGAAACACGGCGTCCTGACGGATATCGCTAGGATGGTGCTAGCCGTAAGCGGTCTACTCCAGGGTTACCAACCCACAGACGAATTCAGCATAGGAGTCACCATGCCCATTGCAACCCCTGAGATTTACTCCGAGATGATTGACCGTGCGAAGGCTGGCGGATTCGCTTTCCCCGCGGTCAACGTGACGTCGTCGCAGACTCTGAATGCTGCGATCCGCGGTTTCGCTGAGGCCGAGTCCGATGGCATTATCCAGGTTTCCACTGGTGGTGCCGCGTATTGGTCCGGGGCTTCGGTCAAGGACATGGTGGTCGGTTCGCTGGGTTTCGCTGCGTTTGCCCGTGAGGTGGCGAAGAGTTACAACGTGAACATTGCCCTGCACACGGACCACTGCCCGCAGGACAAGTTGGCGGATTTCGTTCTTCCCCTGCTCGCTGCCTCCGAGGAAGCGGTGAAGGCCGGTAAGGACCCGATTTTCAACTCGCACATGTGGGACGGTTCGCACGAGACCCTTTCGGAGAACCTGCGGATCGGCCGCGAACTGCTGGAGCGCGCGGCTGCCGCGAAGATCATCCTCGAGGTCGAAATCGGCACCGTCGGTGGCGAGGAAGACGGTGTTGAGAACGAAATCAACGAGAAGCTCTACACCACCACCGAAGACGCCCTCGCCACGATCGAGGCCCTGGGTGCGGGCGAGAACGGCCGCTACCTCACCGCCCTGACGTTCGGTAATGTGCACGGTGTGTACAAGCCGGGCGGCGTGAAGCTCCGCCCGGAGCTGCTTAAGCAGATCCAGTCCGAGGTTGGTGCGAAGATCGGTAAGGAAAACCCGTTCGACCTCGTGTTCCACGGCGGTTCGGGCTCCTCGGAACAGGAAATCGCTGACGCTGTTTCCTATGGTGTGATCAAGATGAACATCGACACTGACACCCAGTACGCGTTCACCCGCCCGGTGGCGGGCCACATGTTCTCCAATTACGACGGCGTCCTGAAGATCGACGGGGAAATGGGTAACAAGAAGACTTACGATCCCCGCGTTTGGGGCGCTTCCGCTGAAGCCGGCATGGCCGCGCGCATCGTCGAAGCCGCACAGCAGCTCGGCTCAGTAGGCAAGACCTTCTAATGTCCGACGAATTCCGCAAGAACCTCATGGGGCCAGAGCCCACACTCCTGCCCGCCGAAACCGAGATCTACCAGCACCTGGCCCTCGGCAAGGAAGCACTGGAACTCGTGGCGCAGAACCCCACGTCGTCACTTTTGTGGGCCATCCTCGCTGAGGAAGCCTGGGCCGAGGGCAGGACCATCGAGTCCTACGCTTTTGCCCGGGTTGGCTACCACCGCGGCCTGGATTCTCTTCGCCGCAACGGTTGGCGCGGCGTCGGACCCATCCCGTGGGAGCACGAGCCCAACCAGGGTTTCCTGCGGTCGCTCTACGCGCTGGGTCGTGCGGCGTCTGCCATTGGCGAGGCTGAGGAGCCGGAGCGGATCGAGAAGTTCCTGAACGACTCCGACCCCAAGGCCAAGGCAGCGATCGAAGCCAGCTAAAGCCTCAACAAACAACGACGGCGGCCCCCACCGAAAGGTGAGGGCCGCCGTCGTCGTTTGCGTTGCGGGGCCCGATCTGCAGGCAACCTAGCGGGTTGAGCGTGCAGAGCAGGCCCCACAACGGGAGGGAGCTAGGCTGCCTTGCGGGGAATTCCCGTACGGGCCATGGCTTCGGCGTAGGCGCCGTGGATGGCGTCGAGGTATTCCTGCTGGCGGGCCGGGGTGCCTGCGAAGGAGCGGCCACCGAGCGAACGGACCTTGAAGGTCTTGAAGCCGCGGCGGGCAATGCTGGCCGGGGCAGCCTTCATGAGCTGATCGGCAAGGCGGTGTGCCTCATTGCCGTGTGCCACCAGGGCAGAGGTACGCGGGAGGAGCTGGAGCAGGCGAAGCAAAGGCTTGAGGCCTTCGGTGATGTTGGCAGGGGTGAGCTTGCCGGGTTCCTCGTTGGGTTCGATCCACGGGTAAGCGTTCCACGGCATCATCAGCTTGGGACGGAGCCCCAGCTGCCACTGCATGCCGAGCATGCGGGTGTTTGCTTCCTCGTCACCGGGGGTGATGAAGCCCTCGCCGGTGTTGGTGCGCTGGTTGGAGAAAAGGCTCACGATGCGGCAGTCATCAATGCTGTGGGCGGGGTCGATGTAAAGGACCTCGCTGCCTGGCTTCTGTTCCTTGATGGAATCGCACAGCGCGTTGACCTCGGCGATGTGGGGTTCGTAACGGCGGTTCCAGAGGAGTTCTTCGGGTGATTCAGTCGCCAGATCTTGCATCAGTGGTTTGGTCTCCTAGGTGTTACAGCGCACCGTTCCAAGGTGCCACGGGCATGCCGCGGCCGAACCTCAAAGGATGCTGTGGGGGGCTAACTAACCTTACCGGACTATGGGCGTCAATGGGTCCTAGTCCGGCGCGCCCCCAAATGCGACGCGGCGTGTTGCGATCAAAAAGTGCCGCAGATCTCGACGGCGGTCCTCGGCTTCCGGCAATGTGCTGGTAGCGAGAGAGAAGAGTCACCTGCTGCCGCAATCGCCGCGCTGTGGACCTCGGTTCGGATTTAGCCGACGCCGGCGTCGCCATGGGCAAAATGTTCGGCGCCAATTCCCTGGTGTTAAGAAAGAAAGCGGTGGCTCCTGTACCAACATTCCGTAACAAACTTCGCCCAACGGTCCAGAAATTGACCTTGACGCGGCGCTTGACGAAAGGTATTCGGGGCCCATCGGCTAAACTTGGGTGGTAAGAGCCCCGAAACTCTTGCGTATGCCGCGCCTTGCGGCAGGCAGCCCAGGTAAGTGTCGGGGCATTCTCATGTACGGCGTCGAGTCCTGGCCATCCGGCTGGGTCTCGCCCGAAAGAATGGGGGAGGATCCCATGCCCGCTATCGTGATCGTCGGAGCCCAATGGGGCGACGAAGGCAAAGGCAAAGCAACTGATTTGCTCGGTGGCCGCGTTGACTACGTGGTCAAGCCCAACGGCGGTAACAACGCCGGGCACACCGTGGTTGTTGGCGGTGAGAAGTATGAGCTGAAGCTCCTTCCCGCGGGCATCCTGAGCCCGAACGCAATTCCCATTATTGGCAACGGCTGCGTGGTCAACCTCGAGGCACTCTTCCAGGAGATTGACGGCTTGATTGCCCGTGGCGCGGACACTTCCCGGCTGCGCGTCTCGGCCAACGCCCACTTGGTGGCGCCGTACCACCAAGTCCTGGACAAAGTTACTGAACGCTTCCTCGGCAGCCGTGCCATTGGAACCACTGGCCGCGGAATCGGCCCGGCGTACATGGACAAGGTGGCCCGCTTGGGCGTCCGGGTGCAGGACGTTTTCGACGAGTCGATCCTCCGCCAGAAAGTGGAAGGTTCGCTGCGCCAGAAGAACGAGCTCCTGGTCAAGGTTTATAACCGGCGCAGCGTTGTGGTGGACGAGATTGTGGAATACTTCCTGTCCTTCGCCGAGCGCCTGCGCCCGCTGGTTATCGACAGCACGCTCGTCCTCAACAACGCCCTGGATGAGGGCAAGGTTGTGCTCATGGAAGGCGGCCAGGCCACGTTCCTTGACGTTGACCACGGCACCTACCCGTTTGTCACGTCCTCCAACCCCACCGCCGGCGGCGCGTCCGTTGGCTCGGGCATTGGGCCCACCCGCATTTCCCGGTCAATCGGCATCATCAAGGCGTACACAACGCGCGTCGGCGCCGGTCCGTTCCCCACCGAGTTGTTCGACGAGATGGGCGTGTACCTGCAGAAAACCGGTGGTGAGTTCGGCGTCAACACCGGCCGTCCTCGCCGCTGCGGTTGGTACGACGCCGTCCTGGCCCGCCATGCTTCCCGCGTCAACGGTTTCACGGACTACTTCGTCACCAAGCTCGATGTCCTGACCGGCATCGAACAGATCCCGGTCTGCGTTGCGTACGACGTCGACGGCGTCCGCCACGACGAAATGCCCATGACACAGACCGAGTTCCACCACGCGGTGCCCATCTACGAGTACTTCGACGGCTGGACCGAGGACATCACCGGCGCACGAACCCTCGATGACCTCCCGGAAAATGCCCGCAACTACGTGCTGGCGCTCGAAAAGCTCTCCGGCACGCGCTTCTCGGCCATCGGAGTCGGCCCTGACCGCGACCAGACGATCGTTGTCCACGACCTGATCAACGACTAGGTTCCACCGAACTGCGCTTCAAATAGACGGTCAACGAATAGACACTGTCGACGACGGCGGGTCACTTGGGTTCCTTACGGAACCGCAAGTGACCCGCCGTCGTCGTTAAAGCATTGCCCCTGCAGGCTGGGACTAAATTCGCGGTGGGCGCGGTTACGCCATGTGGAGCCGGGGCGGAAGTGCGCCCGCTAGCTGTGATGACGACCGAAACGAGACAGATGATGACAGAGACTACTGAGGGCGTCGGGTTCCGCTCCCGTCGCGGACCCATACTTATAGCTTTGATGCTTTCCACAGGCCTGGTGGCGATCGATTCCACCATTGTTGCCACCGCGGTGCCGTCGATTGTGACGGACATTGGCGGCTTCACCTCTTTCCCCTGGCTTTTCTCCGCGTATCTCTTGGCCCAGGCAGTCTCGGTGCCCGTGTATGCCAAGCTTTCCGACGTCGTGGGCCGCAAGCCGATCATCCTCAGCGGAATCGGCCTTTTCCTGCTCGGTTCCATTCTTTGTGGAATGGCCTGGAGCATGCCGGCGCTGATCGCTTTCCGGGTTTTGCAGGGCCTGGGTGCGGGTGCTGTGCAGCCTGTTGCGATCACTATCGCGGGCGATATCTACACCCTTGCCGAGCGAGCCAAGGTGCAAGGCTACCTTGCCAGTGTGTGGGCGGTTTCTTCCGTTGTGGGGCCCACGCTTGGTGGCGTCTTCTCATCGCTGGGGATATGGCGCTGGATTTTCTTCATCAATATTCCACTGTGCCTGCTAGCGGGTTGGATGCTTCTGCGGACCTTCCACGAGAGCATCGAGCGCACCAAGCACCGCGTTGATTACCTCGGAGCCGCGCTACTCACGGTTTCGCTGAGCCTTCTCATCCTTGGAGCGCTTGAGGGCGGCCAGGCGTGGGCGTGGAATTCCTCCATCAGCATCGCTGTCTTTGCCGTTGGAGCGTTGTTGTTCGCAGCATTCGTCCTCGTGGAGAGGAAGGCCGCGGAGCCGGTCCTCCCGCCATGGGTCCTCTCCCGCAGGTTGCTGGCGACGACGGCGATGATCTCGTTCGGTGTAGGTGCCGTCATGCTCGGCCTCACCTCGTATGTTCCCACCTTCCTTGAAGGGGCGCTGTCCACCTCGCCGATCCTCGCCGGGCTGGCACTGGCGGCTTTGACGCTCGGCTGGCCTATCAGCGCTTCCCAGGCCGGCAGGTTCTATCTCCGGATCGGATTCCGCAAAACCGCACTGATTGGAGTTTCCATTACGGTCATTGGTGCGGCCATCCTTGCGCTGACCGCTCCAACGCCCAACGTGCTCCTGGTGGCGGCCGCATGCTTCGTCGTCGGACTTGGACTTGGGCTGGTGGCCACGCCGAGCCTCATCGCGGCCCAATCAAGCGTCGAGTGGAACGAACGCGGGGTGGTGACCGGTACTAACCTGTTCGCGCGATCCATCGGCAGTTCCATTGGCGTGGCCGTTTTCGGCGCCGTGGCCAACGCCATCTATGCAGGACATCCCGGTGCTTCGGACGCGCACACAACCGTATCGGCGTCGTCGGCCGTGTTCCTGGCTGTGCTCGTGTGCGCCGTGCTGACCGTTATCGCGGTCATCGCCATGCCGGGCGCCCAGGGCGAGTCGGTGGCGACCAAGACACCGGCGCAGGCTGGCGCCGGCTCGGCGGAAGGCTAGTCGGCACCGCTGGCGCCCACTGGGCACCGGACACTGGGCACTGGCAAGGAACAGGAGTAGGATAGTTAGCGGAGCTAATTAGCAGTGCTAACTATTATGCAAAGCCCGGGAGGCGCCTTCCAGTGACTGCACCCAGTCAAGCGAGCGAAACGACAGACCAAAAGCCAGACGCGATTCCGGCCGACGCCCTTGCCATTGAGCTTCGAACTGCCGTGATGCGGACATCGCGGCGACTTCGCATCGAAGCAACCGGGGACGTCATTACTCCGGGGCAGTACACCGTTCTGGCCCATCTCAGTTCAGGCCCGCAGACCTTGCGGGAGCTGGCCGAGCGCGAGCATGTACAGGCACCCTCGATGACCAGGATCGTCAATGCCCTCGGTGATCAAGGGTTCATTGAACGGCAAGCCCATCCCGGGGATGGCCGGCAGGTGTGGATCAGTATCACGCCCGCAGGGGAGGAAGTCCTCGTCGAAGCCCGCAGCCAGCGGACCGCGTGGTTGGCCCGGCGCGTCGCAGGACTGAGTGAAGAGGACCGTGCAACGCTGAGCCGCGCCGCGCGCATCATGCAGGAAATGAGCGCCCAATGAGCGCCATGTTCCGCGCGCTTGAGAATCCCAACTACCGGGTGTGGGCTGGTGGTGCCTTGGTCTCGAATGTCGGTACCTGGATGCAGCGCGTCGCCCAGGACTGGTTGGTCCTGACGGTCCTCACCAACCACTCCGGAACCGCCGTTGGCGTCACCACGTCCCTGCAGTTCCTTCCCATGCTGCTTTTAGGCCCGTATGCCGGTGTCCTCGCCGACCGTTACCGCAAGCGCAGGATTTTGTTCTGGACGCAGACCGCCATGGGCGTCTGTGGGCTGATCGTAGGACTGCTGGTGGTCACTGGCGCCGCCCAGTTGTGGCAGGTCTATGCCGCGGCGCTGGCGCTGGGAATTGCGGCGGCGGTGGATGGCCCGGCCCGGCAGGCATTCGTCTCTGAACTGGTTGGACCAGACAATATCTCCAACGCCGTGGCCCTGAACTCAGCCTCCTTCAACAGCGCCCGGCTTACGGGCCCGGCCATCGCCGGTGTGCTCATCGCGTGGATCGGTACGGGCCCGGTGTTCTTGCTCAACGCTGCCAGCTTCGTCGCCGTCATTATTTCCCTCGCACGGGTCAAGACTGCCCAGCTTCAGCCGACGGCTCCGGTGGTTCGTGGCAAGCATCAGGTGGTGGAGGGCCTGCAGTACGTCCGGCAACGCCCGGACTTGGTGCTCATCCTGTTCATGGTGGGGATTCTTGGCGCCTTTGGCATGAACTTCACGGTCACGAACTCGCTGATGTCCACCGCCGTCTTCGGTGTGGGACCTGAACAGTTTGGCCTTCTCGGCTCCATTATGGCTGTGGGGACGCTGGCAGGTGCCCTGCTTGCTGCCCGACGCTCCGGTCCCCGCCTGCGGTTCATGCTCGGTGGCGCTTTGACTCTGGGCATCTTTACCCTGTTCTCCAGCATCTCGCCGGTATTCTGGGTCTACGCCGTTGTGCTGATCCCTGTTGGGCTCGCTTCCATCACTTTCCTGAACAGTTGCAACACCACCATCCAATTGTCCGTCGAGCCACAATTCCGTGGACGTGTCCTGGCCCTCTATCTCGCTATCCTGCAAGGAGGGACGGCCATTGGTGCTCCACTGATGGGCTGGATCGGCACCGAGTTTGGAGCTCGCTGGGCTGTGGCCGCCGGGGGTGCTGTGGTACTGATGACCGGCGTCGCCGCAGTCGTCATGGTGGGGCGGCGTAGCCAAGCGACAATCCGTGAGCAGGTTCGAACGTCTTGGCGCCGGGCGCGCGCAACGTAACTGGCCCAGGAGGGAAGCATCGACGGCGGCAGGCCGGCTTGGGTTTTGAGTTACCCGGGCGACCTGCCGCCGTCGTTATTGCCCGGTCGGGCGACCGGCAAGCGTTAGTTGGCCAGGAACTTCAACAGGATCTCGTTGATTTCTGCCCCGTGCGTCCACAGCATTCCGTGCGGTGCGTCGTCGATCTCGACGTACTCGGCGGAGGGAAGGCGCTTGGTGAACTCGCGGCCGGTGGAGTCGATGGGCAGGATTCGGTCGCCCGTTCCGTGGACGATCAATGCCGGGACGGTGACCTCCTCGATGTCTGCACGGAAATCGGTCAACCAGGTGTCAACCACTGCGAACGATGCGTACCAGGACGAGCCGGCAGCGACGTTCCAGGAGTTGCGGAGGGCTTCCTCGCTGAGGCGGTTTCCGAGGAAGTTGTCGGTGTTGTAGAAGTCTTTGTAGAAGTTGGTGAACCAGGCGTACCGGTCCTCGATGGCGGCGTTACGGATGCCATCAAACACTGAGGATGGGACGCCCGCGGGGTTGTCCTCGGTCTGCAAAAGGAACGGCTCCAAAGATGCCAGGAACACTGCCTTGGCAACGCGGGCCTCGCCGTACGTACCGATGTAGCGTCCAACCTCGCCAGTGCCCATGGAGAAGCCAACCAATACCGCGTTCTGCAGGTCCAGTGTTTCCATCACGGTGTTGAGGTCCGCTGCGAATGTGTCGTACTCGTAGCCGGTGGTGGGCTTACTGGATTTCCCGAAGCCGCGGCGATCGTAGGTGATGACGCGGTAGCCCGCGTTCAAGAGGGCTGCGGTTTGCTTCTCCCACGAAGCGCCGTCCAGGGGATAGCCATGGATCAGCACTACTGGCTGGCCTGTGCCGTGGTCCTCGTAGTAGAGCTCGATGTCCGTGGTGTTTTCAGTTCCGACTTTGATGAAGCCCATGATTCTGTTCCCTTTTCTCGAGATGGAGAACGATCGTTCTCACTCTGATCCATATCCTATAGAACGAGCGTTCTCAGTTCAAGTAGTATGGGTGCATGGATATTTCCGAGGTCCGCGCGCGCATTGTCGCGACGGCGGACGAGCTCTACAACGCCAAGGGCATCCAGTCCGTGGGGATGGACGAGTTGCGCACGGCGGCGGGGGTTTCGCTCAAGAAGCTGTACCAGGAATTTCCATCGAAAAGCAGTATCGTCATGGCCGTCCTTGAGCGGCGACATCAGTCCTGGACAGAGGGACTGGACGCCCGGGTGCGGTTGGCAGCGGATCCGCGCGCCAGGTTACTGGCCATCTTCGATTACCTCGCGGGATGGTTCTGCGACGATTCATTCCGTGGCTGCGGGTTCATCAATAGTTTCGCCGAACTCGGTGCCATCAGCCCGGAAGTGGCCGAATATGCCCGCGAGCACAAGGAATCGTTTCAGCATTACGTGGCGCATTTAGTGGGGGATGCAGGCGGCCCGGCGTACTTGGCCCCACAGCTTTCCATCCTCGCTGAAGGAGCGCAAACCACGGCGGCCATCGCAGGAACCGCGGATGCCGCCGGACAGGCCAGGGAGGCAGCCGTGGTTCTCATCGACGCGGCTTTGGGCAAGGAAGCTGCGGCTGCCCCTTGAGCCCCAGCCGTGCCAGACTGGACGCATGCCTCCCCGTTCCGTGAGCCCGCGTCCAGAGTCCGCCGCCGTCGATAGCAGCTGCGCGGTCCCTCCCCGCGCGCAGGCCCGCCATATCGCGATGCGGCTCGACGACGCGTGGCTGGGTCTGCAGACGCGCTTGGCCATCCGTCGGGGCCGGGTGGAGACCGTCATCCCTTATACCGGTTATGGCAGCACCACCTGGGTGCGGGTGTTGGCACGCGTCGTCCGCAGCGACCCAAGGGACGCCGCCGGACACGCCAAACCGCTCCAAGAGAGCATGCGGGGTTGGCGCAACTTCACCAGTGCCCCGGTGGCACATGCGGCTGTGCAGGTAGGCATCGCAGGCGCGGTCCATGAGGTCGTAGCGGATCGCGGTGGCGTCGTTGATGCAATTATTCCGGTAATCCTCGACGCCGGTTGGCACACCATCAGCCTTCAATCCGGCGCCTCCACCATGGTGGAGGCGCCCGTGGAGATTGTGGCCGACGACGCCGACTTCGGCGTGGTTTCCGACATTGACGACACCGTCATGGTGACCGCGTTGCCCCGCCCGTTCCTGGCGGCGTGGAACACGTTTGTCCTCAACGAACATGCCAGGACCGCAACCCCTGGCATGGCCGTCCTCTACGAACGGATCGCCCGCACGGCTCCTTCGGCTCCGGTGCTCTACCTGTCCACCGGAGCTTGGAACGTGGCCCCCACGCTCTCCCGGTTCCTGTCCCGCAACCTCTACCCTGCGGGACCCAAGCTCCTCACCGATTGGGGTCCCACGCCCGATCGCTGGTTCCGCAGCGGACAGGAGCATAAAAGGTCTTCCTTGGAGCGCCTTGCCACGGAGTTTCCCAACATCAAGTGGCTGCTGGTGGGTGACGATGGCCAACATGATGAGGCCATCTATTCCGAGTTCGCGCAGCGCCATCCGGACAATGTGCGGGCAATCGCCATCCGCCAGCTCTCCGCCAGCGAAGCAGTGCTCGCCGGCGGGCGGTCAAAATCGGGGGGACAGCCCACCCCGGGAGTTCCCTGGATCTATGCTCCCGACGGCGCCGGCATGTCCGCCCAGCTCGAGCAGCTGGGGATCATTAAGAGCGAGGTTCGCTCTGCGGATGAACCGGAAGCGGGCGATGTGGAGGTGTGATTCCTCCGTTGCCCTCGCGTTTAGGACTGACTCATTACGTCCACGGATCTCGCGACTCCCACCGAACCCCTCTTGACCAAGTGCGCCACCAGCTCCGGCCTGGGGGCGCTGGCCTTCCGGCCCTCGATGTGTCGGATCAATGCCGCGGCCGCCGCGGCTCCCATGTCGTAGGCAGGCTGGGAAATAACGGTCAGTGGTGGAGTGGTGAGCCGGGTCCAGGCGAAATCGTCATACATGAGGAATGACACGTCCTTGGGGATGGAAAGGCCGGCCTCCTGGATGGCTTCCACCACACCAAGGGCAATCAAGCCGTCAGAGGCGATGATGGCGGTAGCTGCCTCCGGGCCCCGCAGGAGTTCTGAGGTGATCTCCTTGACTGACGCCGAACCGCCGGCATTGAGCCGCACCAGGTCCGCAGGGTGAGTAAGCCCCGCTTCCTCGAAGGCCCGGCGGATCCCGTCCAGGCGGTCCGAGATCTGGGAGGAGTCGAGCGTCATTCCGGCCTCGTATGGACCTTCTGCGCGGATCGTTGAGACAAAGGCGATCCGCCGATGCCCTTCCTCGATCAGGTATTTGGCCGACTCGTAAGAGATGGTGGACATGTCCACGGCAAATGTCTCAACATCGAGGCCTTCGGCGGCGCGGTCCAGCAATACGAGCGGACGGCCGGAATCGCTCACCTGTTTCAGGTGGGCCGTTTCTACCGAGGACGCCGGTGCGACAATGAGTCCGTCCACGCGCTTATCCAGGAGTACCCGTACCGCGTCTACCTCCGCAGACTGTTCTTCGTCAGTGTTAATAAGAATGACGTTGTAGCCACTCGCCTTTGCGGTATCCGTTATTCCCCTGGTGGCGAGGCCAAAGTGCGGGTTTTCGATATCGCCCACCACCACGCCGATGGTGTTCGATCTTCCCGTGTTCATGCTGCGAGCGAGCTCATTGGGCCGGTAGTCGAGTTCTTCGGCAGCGGCGATGACCCGTTCGCGGACATCATCGCTGACGGCCCCGTAATTGCCGAGCGCCCGAGCCGCCTGCGCCTTTGAGACTTTTGCGGCCTTGGCGACGTCGGCCACCGTTACGTCCCGCCGTCGGGATCCGTCAGTGTTCATGTTCACCTTTCGGGTGGGGTGTTGACGCGGGTTTGTGATGTCCGCTACATTTCAATCAATCGATGTGAGTCCGGTCTCAATCCTAGGGACTGAGACCGGACTCAGCAAGACTCCACATCGAGCAATATATTTCAGCGGCTCCTGACAGCACCGCGCTCCCTCCCACGATTGGACAACGCTGTGATCACATTGAACTTCCGCCCGGCAGCCCTTGTTGCTGCCGCAGTGGCAGCCCTCCTCGCGCTCTCAGGGTGTGCAGGATCCTCAACGGCCAGCTCCACCTCGGCCAATAACCCCTACGGGCTGATCGAGCCCGGCACCATCCGCGTTGCCAGCTTGGGCGACTCCAAGCCCTACACCTTCACCGACAGTTCGGGTAACTTCACCGGCTTCGACGTCGAACTGTTCAAAGACGTGGCCCACCGCGCCGGCGTGGACAAGGTCGTCTTTACCGGACAGGACTTCTCCGGCCTGCTTGCTGCCGTGTCCAACGGACAGTTCGACGTCGGAGTGGCAGCCATCGGCATCACGGACAAGCGCAAGCAGACCGTGGACTTCTCCAATGGCTACCTGGCCGGGTACCTGACCGTGATCACCACCAAAACATCGGGCATCAAGGATGTCGGCGGACTCAACGGAAAGCGCTTGGGAGTGGTGCAAGGAACCCTCCAAGAGGCCTACGCGGTAAAGAACTTCCCCTCCGCCCAGTTGGTCAGGTTCCCCGATAACAACACGGCAATATCGGCCGTCAACAGCGGTGCCGTGGATGCACACTTCCTGGACTACGAGGCAGCCAAGGCCTACAAGGACCAGTTTGGGCTCGTCAGCGCTGCGGACATTCCTTCCTTTGATGCCCCGGCCGGATTTGCGATCGCAAAGAACAAGCCAGCGTTCAAGGACGCCTTGAACAAGGGCCTCGCTGCGGCCATGGAAGACGGCACCTGGAAGAAGCTTTACCAGAAGTGGTTCCCGGGTTCGCCCATGCCCGAGCAGTACCTGCCCAAGGCAGAGCAAACCTCCAGCCCCTCACCGACCGCCAGCAAGTAACCGCTGGGCCCGACAACCAACGTCTGAGAGCACTCAATGGATTGGCTCGATACCATCAGCCGCACATTCTTCGACTTCAACGCAATGGTCGAAGTTCTGCCCCAACTCCTCGGAGTTGGCCTGCTCAACACCCTGATCATCTCCCTTTCGGCAACCATCATCGGTGTGGTGATGGGCATGATTGTGGCCGTTATGGGAATCTCGCGGTCCGCCTGGCTCCGGCTGCCTGCGCGAATCTACACGGACCTGTTCCGGGGGCTCCCGGCCATCCTCACCATCCTGCTGATCGGCCAGGGGTTTGCCCGGTTGAGCCAGTCGGTCTTCGGGCCCTCTCCGTACCCGCTCGGAATCATCGCGCTGAGTTTGATCGCCAGTGCGTACATCGGCGAGATTTTTCGGGCCGGCATCCTCAGCGTGGACAAGGGCCAAGGTGAAGCATGCCGTGCCTTGGGCATGAGCTACTCCAAGTCCATGGCCCTCGTGGTGGTCCCGCAAGGAGTGCGGCGCGTGCTCCCGGCGTTGGTGAACCAATTCATCGCGATCGTGAAGGACTCCTCGTTGGTCTACTTCCTTGGCCTCCTGGTCAGTGAACGTGAGCTGTTCCGGGTAGGCCAGGATGCCGCCGTGCTTTCAGGCAACCTGTCCCCGCTGGTCATGGCCGGCATCTTCTACTTGGTCATCACCGTGCCACTGACCCACTTGGTCAACTACTTCGACAACAAGTTCCGCACCGGCCGCCGTCGCCCTTCCGCACCTACGAGCGGACTGAACGAAGTCAAGGAACTCGATGCGGCCTCGCCGCTCATCACCGGGAGCAACACGTGAACCTCACCAGCAGCACCAACGCCAACCCAAGCCAATCCGCTCCGGACATCGAAAAGTTCCATGGCTCCAGCTTGGAGTTGCAGAACCTGACCATGGCCTACGGGGATGTGGAAGTACTCCGGAACGTCAGCCTGAACGTAGCGCCAGGCACTACCACCTGCATCATCGGGCCCTCCGGTTCCGGCAAGTCCACGCTGCTGCGCGGAGTGAACCGATTGCACGAGCCAAAGAGCGGAGACGTTCTCCTCGCCGGTGAGAGCGCACTCAAGGTCAAGCCGGATATCCTGCGGGCCCGCATTGGCATGGTCTTCCAGCACTTCAACCTCTTCCCGGACCACACGGCACTGGATAACGTGGCGCTCGCCCTGTGGAGCGTCAAGGGAATGTCCAAGGCAGAAGCCAGGCAGCGCGCGCAGCGACGGCTGACCGAAGTCGGCCTCGCCGAACGAGCCGACCACCGTCCGCGCGACCTCTCAGGCGGCCAGCAACAACGCGTCGCGATCGCCCGGGCGCTGGCCATGGAACCCGAGGTCATGCTCTTCGACGAAGCCACCAGCGCCCTGGACCCCGAACTCGTTAAAGGCGTCCTTAACCTCATGGCTGGCCTTGGCCGCCGGGGGATGACGATGCTGGTGGTAACCCACGAGATGGGGTTCGCCCGCAAAGTTGCCGACCAAGTGGTGTTCATGGACGAAGGCGAAGTGGTGGAGATCGGCACGCCGACCCAGCTCTTCGACAACCCCCGCAGTGAACGCCTCCAACGCTTCCTTTCGGAAGTCCTCTGATGGGCGCGGTAGCGGCGGCGCCCATCCGGACCGCCGTCGTCGGGTTTGGGGTGGCCGGCAGGGTCTTCCACACGCCGCTTATCCAAGCGGATGCGGAATACTCTCTGGACGTCATTGTGACGGCGGACCCCGAACGCGCCGCGGCTGTGGGTCGGCTGTACCCTCACGCGAGGATCGTTCCTACCCCCGAGGACATGTTTGCACTGGCAGGTGAGCTCGATCTCGTGGTACTCGCCACGCCGCCTGTGACGCATCTGGAGCTCGGCGCCACGGCCATTGCCCACGGGCTCAACGTAGTGGTGGACAAACCTTTCGTCACTACGGTCACCCACGGTGAAGAGCTGGTATCCCAAGCGTCCGACGCCGGAGTGCAGCTGACGGTCTTCCAGAACCGTCGGTGGGACGCTGACTTCCTGACGCTTCGAAAGCTGCTGCGTGAAGAAGCACTCGGCGAGGTCCGGACCTTCGAATCCCGCCTTGAATGGTGGCGGCCGGAAGGCTTCGGCAATTGGCGCGATTCGTCCACCCTGGCCGAAGGGGGCGGAATACTTCACGACCTGGGCGCCCATCTGATCGACCAAGCGATCCAGCTCTTCGGACCCGTAGCGGAAAGTTACGGCGAAACGGCCAACCACGGGCCGTACCCGGACGCCGCCGACACTGAAGCATTCGTATCGCTCCGCCATGAGTCCGGGGTGCGCTCCCGGCTGTGGATGAACGGCATGGCCGCACAGGTAGGCCCGCGTTTCCACGTACTCGGCGCCAAGGCCGGATACACCAAGTGGGGACTCGACAGCCAGGAACCCGATCTGGCTGCGGGCGCTTCGCCGACGGACCCCTCCTACGGTGTGGAGGGCCCGGAGTCATGGGGGCTGCTGGGCGTGGACGGCTCCAGCACAGCCGTTCCAGCAGAGAAGGGCGACTACCCCAGGTTCTACACGGAGCTCGCGGCTTCCCTCAGGGGAAACGGGCCGCTTCCCGTGCAGCCGGCCGAAGCGCTCGAAGCCCTCAAGATCATCGAAAACATCCACGCTTTCGCGTAAGCAGCATCAGAACCTGAAAGAGAGAACACCCATGTCCTCCACAGTTACCAAGAACGTCGCCGTCATCGGAGGCGGCATCCTGGGCGTATCCACCGCTGTCCACCTGCTCCGCGAAGGCGCCTCCGTCACACTGCTGACAGAGCAAGGGCTGGCCAGCGAAGCAACCGGCCGGTCGCTGTCCTGGCTCAACTCCGCGGGAGAACGGTCCACCCCGTACCACCAGCTGCGCGTGGCCGGCGTCGACCGGTACCGTACGCTGTTCGCCGCCGACCCAAGCCGTGAGTGGCTCCAATTCGGGGGAGGCTTGATGTGGAATGCAGAAGGGCACGGCGAGGTCACACAAGCCCGCCACGCCTATGAGCAATCCATTGGATACGATTCGAAGCTCCTGGCACCCGAAGACATTGCCGCGGTTACTCCGGGAATCGACGCCAGTGCCGTGCCGGAAATCGCCATTTTCAATCCCGGTGAGGGCTGGGTCAGCCTGCCGGACTTGGTCAACTTCCTCATGGATGAATTCCACGCCTTGGGTGGCCGCCTCATCCTCAATGCGGGCAAGGTTTCGGTAACGGTCGACGGCGGCCGGGCCACCGGCGTCGAAACATCCGCCGGCGAGACCTACCCGGCAGACGCCGTGCTCGTAGCCTGCGGCGCAGCGACGCCCGCCGTCGTGAAGCCGCTCGGAGTGGACATCCCGAACGGTTCCCCGGTGTCAATGCTGGTGGTCACCAAGCCAGTGGAGCACCAGGTCACCGCAGTCATGAACACTCCGCGTGCCGCAGTCCGGCCCAACCCTGGAAACACGTTCGCGCTGGATCACGACTGGTATGAAGACAGCATCACCGAGCACCCGGATGGCTCGTTCAGTATCCCCGATGATGTTGTGCAGGAACTCGCTGATGAGTCGTCCAAGCTGATCGCGGGAAACCCCGAACTCAAACCGGCGTCCTGGAAGATCGGCTACAAGCCGATCCCCGGGGACGGCGAGCCTGTCTTCGGTGAACTCGGCCAGGTGCCGGGCTGCTTCGTCGCTTTCACGCACTCGGGGGCGACGTTGGGCCTCATTGCCGGAGAGTTGCTGTCCGGCGAGATCCTCACCGGAACCAAGCACCCGATGCTGTCTACTTTCCGGCCGGGGCGTTTTTCCTAGCCAGCCCGTAACGCTGTTAAAGGCCAACGGCCCCGATACGCCATCTGCTTAGGCATGTCGGGGCCGTTGGAGTATGCGGCTGGGTGTTATTTGGTGGTGGCGGTGCGTTGGGTGGCGTTGAAGGCGAAGGAGATGGTGCTGGTGGCGCCTTGGAAGGTGTCGTTCGCGGTGGTGGGGAATGCGGTGGTGACTTTGAGGTTGTCGGTTTTGGTCGCTGAGACGGAGGTGAGGTTGGTCAAGGCCTGGTTGGCGGTGATGACCGGTGCGGAGGCCAGGACGGTGGTTTTGGTGCCGGTGCAGGTGTAGGGGGCTGCGGCGCCGGTCCAGGCGGTGGAGCAGTTTTCGATGGTCAGTTGCAGGCCGTTGACGGTGTCGGTGGTCAGCAGGGACGCGGTGGCTCCGGCGGTGGTGGTCAGGGACACGGTGTTCAGGTCTGAGTTGCCGGTGTTGGAGAGGGTGACGAGTTTTTCGACTTTGTCTCCGGGGAGCAGTCCTGCGACGGGGACGTTCAGGGTGTTATTCACTCCGGGGGCGCCCAGGGCGATGGTGATTGTTCCGGCGGTGACGGCTTGGCTTGCCGAGGTCGAGGAGGTGAACGCGCCGTAGGTTCCCATGCCGGCGACGGCGGCTGCGGTGCCGACCAGTGCGACGGAGGCGAGGATTTTCCCGGAGGTGGTTTTGAGGCTGATGGCCATGGGAATCAGTGTCCTTTCGGGAGGCCACCGCTTTCGGGCCGGCCAGTTGATCTTTTCCAGCCTCTCTGGCTGACAAGAACTACTGTGCCGGGCCACCATCAAGAACCACTCAGGTGTTCGATCAGGACATGATCAGGAAAAGCTCAAAAAACCCACTACCCAGGCAAACCACCCGGCTGATCCGGGTTGTGCGTCGGGTCCGGGTGCGGGGGAATGACCCCCGGATCGGGCACGGGCGACGGGCCCGGGGTGGGGTTGGGGCTTGGCGGGAACGGTGTTGTGGGGTCCGGCGGCGGTGTCACCGGCCCGGGATCCGGGGGGAATGGGTCAGGCTCGTGCTGCGGAGGAAGCGTCATCATCTCTCCTTGATAGGCCTTGGAGTTGGTATGAGCAGCCTACTCCTGTTGGGTTTTCCACATAGGAGAAATCGGCGCTGATTTTGACTACTGCGCTCTGGAAGAGTGGGGTCATGGAGGAGATGAGCAGCGGTCAGGGGGCGCCAGCCGGGTCGCCGTTGGGGCTGGGTTGTTCTATCGGGGATCTCATCAGTGCTCTTGGTGCGTTGACGCTGGCATCTGAAACTCCCGCGCTCATTGATGAGCTGGCTTGCCTTGAAGACCTGAAGTCGGCCATCGCCGCACGTCAAGCGCGGGTCGCTGTGGCGTTTGATCTTGCCCATCGGCGCGAACAGGCCCTGGCAGGTGTCCCGGCATCGGAGCAAGGCCAAGATGTTGGCGCGCAGCTTGCTTTGGCCAGGCGGGAGTCCCCGAACCGGGGTTCCCGGCTCCTCGGTCTGGCGAAAGCCTTGGTGTCGGAGATGCCGCGGACCATGGCCGCGCTGGAAAAGGGTTTGTTGAGTGAGTGGCGGGCAACCCTTCTGGTCAAGGAAACTGCATGTTTGAGCGTGGCAGACCGTTGTGCCGTGGACGAGGAGCTCGCGCCGGATACCGGGACGTTCGACGGCGCCGGGGACAGGGCGATCGCCTCGGCGGTGAAAGCCGCAGCGTACCGGCGGGATCCGCGCTCGGTCACGCAACGTGCCAGTCGCGCCGCCGCCGAGCGAAGGGTGACCTTGCGCCCAGCACCGGACACGATGACCTACCTGACCGCCTTGCTCCCAGCCGCACAAGGCGTCGCAGCCTACGCCGCCCTAACCCGGCACGCCAACTCAGTCCGTGCCAGTGGTCCCCGCTCCGAGGGTGATGCCCTGTCCCAAGGACAGCTCATGGCCGACACCTTTGTGGAACGCCTCACCGGGACCCCGGGCGGGATCAGCAGTGTCGAAGTCCAGCTGGTCATGACGGACCGAACCTTGCTTCGTGGGGACAGCGAACCGGCAAGGCTCGCCGGCTACGGAACTGTCCCCGCGAAATGGGCCAGGGTTCTGGTTGGGGCTGAAGGTGCTGCCTGTGCCGCGCCGGATCCCGAGCGAGCGATTGCTGGGTCGGAACCGGAGGGCGACGATCCGGGCTTCGCCTTGTATCTCCGTCGGCTGTACACAGCACCGAGCACCGGTGAACTCGTCGCCATGGACAGCAAGGCAAGGTTCTTCCCGGCTATGTTGCGTCGTTTCATCGAGGCCCGGGACAACACCTGCCGCACGCCGTACTGCGACGCACCGATCAGACATATCGATCACATCTTCCCGTGGCACGCAGGCGGCAAAACCACGCTTGCCAACGGCGCCGGGCTCTGCGAAGCGTGCAACCACAGCAAGGAAGGGACCGGTTGGACCGCCCGGCCCGTCATTCCGACGTCGTCCGGAAGCATCCATACTTTCTACGTGACTACACCCACCGGCCATCACTACCGGTCCAAGGCCCCGCCTCTGCCGGGTCACTATTTTCAGAAAGTACCTAGCTTTTCAGAAAGTACCTAGCTCCGAGTAACCCTTTGGCGCGCGCCGGCGATTACGTGATTGAACGGGCCAAGCTGGAATTTGTCCCCCATCATGTTCCAGCTTGGCCCTTCTTGTCTCCGGGAACTACCCTAGGTGGGAGTCTCCGCCCGTCAAACGGCGGTTGGCCTGGCCTCCCCAGCCATGGAACTGCCGCCGATCGAAAGTCCCTTCCGTGACCGACGCATTGACCGACGAAGCGCTGGAAGCGCTCAAGGGCGATCAAGCGGAACTGTTCAGCGCGGTGTACAGGACTTTCGCAGGTCCGGTCCTCGGTTACCTGACAGCCAAGGGTGTGGCGGATCCTGAAGCGGGCATGCAGGAGGTCTTCTTAGCTGTTCTACCCCGGCTCGCGGACATCAGTGGTGGCATGGGCGGTCTCCGCACGTTCATTTTCTCCGTAGCCCACGCACGGATGGTGGACGAGCACCGGAAACAGAGCAGGACACCGGAACACCACGAATTTGAACCTGAACGAGATCCGCGGGAGTCCAGGTCGGCTGAGTCGGAAGCGATGCACCTTATGGCGCCCGGCGAGGTGATGGAGCTCCTGGCTTACCTCAATGATGACCAGCGGGAGGTCTTGATCCTCCGTATCATCGCCGGTCTTACTGTGGAGCAGGTGGCGGGAATTTTGGGCAAGTCCGCAGGAGCAGTGAAGCAACTGCAGCGACGGGCACTCATTGTGCTCCGTGAGAATTCAGCAGTAAAGGAATACGTTTCGCTATGACAAACACGGAAGGCGAACGTTCGGAGATCATTGACGAGCTCCTGGTCGACGCCGGTTTCCCGGATGATGGTCACGATATGAGGCAGACGCTGCTTTCGCTCGGATCCCTCGCGTCGCTTCCGACGCCCACTCCAGGGCCAGAGCTTGCTTCGCTTCTGGCAGGCACCACGGACGAACTTGCCAAGCGCCGCTGGCGTCCGAAGCACCGGACCGCCGTCGTGGGTGTTGCCGTGATCGCCGCCATGGGCCTTGGTGCCGGTGGCGTCGCTGCCGCCAGTTCCGCCTTTCCCCGTGACCCGTCTTTTGTGGAGAAGCTCCTAGGCCGTCTGGTGCCGCATTCCACGTCGGAAATGCCTGCACTGCCCTTGAACGACGAGCCTAAGGTCAGCACTGAGCCAGCGCCTACGGTGCACCCTGCGACGGTTCCGGCCATGCCTACCCTTCCGGTAAACCCCAGCACGCAGAGGCGCCCGGCAGCGGTTGGCGGCACTACGCCTCCAGCGGCACAGCCCCGCATGGCCAGCAAACCCGGAGCCATCGCGGAGCCGTCAAAGCCTCAAGCGCCGCTGGCGCCTGTGGGCAGGGCCGCGCAATCGGCGTTGCAGCCACCCGCTCAAGAGCTGAAGGCTATGCTCGTTCCCAAACCGCTGCCGATTTCCAAGCCGGACCTGCTCAAAACGGCGCTGACCCCCGTACCGTCGGACGCGAAGGACTCCAAGCCCCGCGGACGACCATAGCGGCCCCGCAAGGTGCTCCGCGAGCAAGGAGCTACCCGAGGACCTGACGCTTGGAGGATATGACCCCCGTGTCGAAACCGGCTAGGTGAAGTCCGCCATGGAAGCGGGCATGTTCGATCTTCACGCATCGATCCATGACGACATTGAGCCCAGCGGACTCGGCATCCCGGGCAACGTCCTCATGCCATGAGCCCAACTGCAGCCACAATGTCTTGGTGCCTGCCGCGATGGCCTCGTCCAGGACGCCGGGGAGGTCCTCATGCTTGCGGAAGACGTCAACAATATCCGGGGCTTCGGGAAGGTCCGCCAGTGAAGCATAGGTTGGTTGGCCGAGAATTTCGTTCACCACGGGGTTCACGAAGTACACCTTGTACCGCGTGGACGACTGCAAGTAGGTAGCCACGAAGTAGCTGGCCCGGGATGGCTTGTCCGAGGCGCCGACTATCGCAATTGACTTCGCCTGCCTCAGGAGCGAGAGGCGTTCCGGAGCAGAGGGTCCCTGCCAGGTACGTTCAGTGGTACTCATGCTTTTAACTCCAATGCTGCAGGCGACTGCGCCTCGGTTAGTGCCTGGTCGAGGTCCCAAAGAATGTCCTCCAGGTCTTCAAGTCCAACGGAGATACGGACCAGGTCCTCCGGAACACCCGCCGACTCAAGTTGCTCCGCGTTGAGTTGTTGGTGGGTAGTTGAACCGGGGTGGATGACCAGCGTGCGGGAATCACCCACGTTGGCCAGATGGGAAGCAAGTTGCAACGACTCGATGAACCTTTGCCCAGCGGACCGTCCGCCAACAACGCCAAAGGAGAACACGGAACCCGGTCCCTTCGGCAGGTACTTTTGTGCCCGTTCGAAATGCGGGTGGGACGGCAGGCCGGAGTAGTTCACGTAAGCTACCCGAGGATCGGCGTCGAGCCATTCCGCAACCGCTTGGGCGTTCTTCAGGTGTTCGTCCAGGCGCTGGGGGAGGGTCTCAACGCCTTGCAGTAGTTGGAAAGCCGACAAGGGCGAAAGGGCCGGGCCGATGTCGCGCAAGTGTTCGCAGCGCAGTTTGGTGAGGAATCCGTACTCGCCGAAGTTGCCCCACCAGGAAACGTTTCCGTAGGACGGCACGGGTTCGGTCATCATGGGGAACTTGCCGTTGCCCCAGTTGAACCGGCCGCTCTCCACGATCACGCCGCCCAACGTTGTGCCGTGTCCACCGAGGAACTTGGTTGCCGAGTGGATCACGATATCCGCCCCGTGCTCAAAAGGGCGCACCAGATATGGCGTGCTCAAGGTGGCGTCGACTACCAACGGGATGCCGGCGTCGTGAGCTACCTTGGCCAGCCCCGCGAGGTCTTGGACTTCCGACGACGGGTTGGCCACCACCTCCACGAACAAGGCCTTCGTGTTCTCTCGGATGGCCGCGGCGTAGTCCGCAGGGTCGGTTCCGGGGACGAACGTGGTGTCCACGCCGAAGCGGCGTAGGGAAACGTCCAACTGCGTCACTGTCCCGCCGTACAGCTGGGAGGCGGCCACAATGTGGTCGCCGGACTGGGTCAGTGCGGCGAAAGTGATGAACTCAGCGGCCATGCCCGACGACGTTGCTACCGCCCCGATCCCGCCCTCAAGGGACGCGATGCGTTCCTCGAAAGCTGCGACGGTGGGGTTGCCGATGCGCGAGTAAATGTTGCCATACTTCTGCAAGGCGAAAAGGCTGGCGGCGTCGTTGGTGTCCTTGAAGACGAACGACGTCGACTGGTAGATCGGCACGGCCCGGGCTCCGTGTTCGGCGTCGGGGGTACCGCCGGCATGCAGGGCCCGGGTGCGGAAGCCGAAAGTGCGGTCGGCCATCAGACGGCCACCGTCTCGGGGACGGGCGAGCTGGACGCAACCGGTGTGGAGAAAAGGTCCAGTTCGGTGCCGTTCTTGCGAGCGAGGTCCGCCTCGAGTTCACGGACGATCGGCAGGACGTCCTGGCCGAATGCAGCGATTTCTTCCTGGAAATGCAGGTAGCCGGTGAGGAACAGGTTCACCCCGATCTTCTTGTATTCGACGATCCTCTCGGCAATCTGTTCCGGGGTTCCGATGAGTTGGGTTTTGAAGCCGTCGTTGTACTGGACCAGGTCTTCAAAGGTGGAGTCGGCCCACATGCCCTTGCCGTCCTTAGTGGAAGCACCGGCTTCCTGGACGGCATCCCGGAAACCCTGAACTGCCGGCTTGTGTGCTTTCTCCACGATTTCGCGGAGGGTATCGCGGGCTTCCTTCTCTGAATCCCGGGCAATCACGAAGCCGTTGAGGCCAAACTTCGGAGCAGCAAGCGCTCCTTCCGTCCCACGCTTCGTCTCGCCGGATGCCGCTACGACGCCGGCGATGTTTTCCTTGAAACCCTCAAGGTCCTTGCCGTTGGAGAAGTACCAGTCGGCCACGCGGCCGGCGGTTGCCTGTGCCGCCGTCGAGTTTCCACCGAAGAAGATCTCCGGGTGGGGACGGCCAGGAACATCCACCGGCGCGGGGTTCAGGGTGAAGTCGGTGATGTTGTAGTACTTGCCGCCCTGGCTGTAGCCCTGTTCGGTCCAGAGCCCACGCAGCACGTTGATGAATTCTTCGGTGCGGACGTAGCGTTCGTCGTGCTCGAGCCACTCGAGTCCGAAATTGGTGAACTCGCTTTTGAGCCAGCCGGAAACGATGTTGACGGCGGCCCGGCCGTTGGAGATATGGTCGGCGGTGATGATGTACTTCGCCAGGACCCCGGGATGCCACATGCCCGGGTGGACGGCGGCGATGACTTTGAGGCGCTCGGTCGCGGCCAGGAGCGCGAGGCTGAAGGAAGTGGCTTCGTGTTGCTTGTCCGCGCCATACGACGCCGCGTAGCGGGTCTGCGTCAGGGCGTATTCAAACCCGGAGTTCTCCGCAATACGGGCCAGCTTCTTGTTGTAGTCGAAGTCCCAACCAGTGCGTTGTTCGATAGTGGACACCACCAGGCCGCCGGAGACGTTGGGGACCCAATAGGCAAACTTGAGCGGTTCGGACAGCCGGGCAACGTTGCTGATCTCGGTCATGAATTTTCCTTTTCTAGGGCCCGCTTGAGCAGGACGTCCTGGATGCCGGCGATTGCCGGTTCGTTCTGTAGCGAGGTGGTGTCGCCCAGGGCGGTCCCCTCGAAGAGTTGGGTCAGAAGGCGGCGCATGATCTTGCCGCTGCGGGTCTTGGGCACGTCGGGAACCACGACGACGTCGCGTGGCTTGGCGATGGGGCCGATCGCCTTGGCAACGTGGTTGCGCAGGCCCGCGGCGACCTCCGCATCAGGCAAGCCTGGCGCGCCACCGTCGGCGTCAGTCCGGAGCACCACGAAGGCGACCACCGCATGCCCCGTGGTGGGGTCGGCCACCGGACACACCCCGGCTTCCACCACGTCCGGATGGGACACGAGTGCCGACTCAATCTCGATGGTGGAGAGCAAATGTCCTGAGACGTTGAGGGTGTCGTCCACGCGCCCGAGAATCCAGATATCGCCGTCGGAATCGTATTTGGCCCCATCGCCGGCAAGGAACCAGCGCTGGTTCGCGTACTGGCTCCAGTAAGAATCGAAGTAGCGGCGCGGGTTGCCCCACACAGTCCGCGCGATGGCGGGACCGGGACGGTCCACCACGATGAACCCTTGGACGCCGGGCTTGGTGGTCTCACCGTGGGAGTCCACTACCCGAACGCTTACCCCGGGGAGGGCTCGGGCGGCGCAACCGGGTTTGAACGACGTGTCAGTTGGAGAGGGCGACATAATGGTCGCGCCCGTCTCGGATTGCCACCATGTATCCACCATGGGCGCCGTACCCCCACCGAGGTTGTCCCGCAGCCAGCGCCAGGCCTCCGGATTCACGGCCTCTCCCACGGTTCCCAGAAGTCGGATGGACGAGAGATCGTAACTATCCGGCACTCCATCGGGGAACCAACCCATGAGGGACCGAACCAGTGTGGGCGCGGTGTAATACTGCGTGACTTTGTAGCGTTCGATGATCTCGAGGTGCCTGCCCGGGTGCGGGGTGTTGGGCGTGCCTTCGAAGATGACCTGGGTGGCGCCGTTGGAGAGCGGCCCGTAGATCTCGTACGTGTGGGCGGTGACCCACGCGAGGTCCGCGGTGCACCAATGGACGTCCCGATTACGGAACTCGGGATCCGGGTTGCTGAAAAGGTGCTCGAAACTCCACGAGGCCTGAGTGAGGTAGCCACCGCAAGTGTGGACCAAGCCCTTCGGTTTCCCCGTGGTTCCGGAGGTGTACATGATGAACAGGGGAGTCTCGGCGTCGAACGCAATCGGTTCGTGAACGTCGGAGGCGGTATCGACGACGTCGTGCCACCAGACGTCGCGGCCTTCAACCATGGTGACGCTGGCCAGTTCGGCGCGGGGTGTGGTCCTGTTGATGACCAGCACCCGTTCGATGGCATTGTCACCCTCGACGGCGGCGTCGGCGTTTGCTTTGACCGGAACCGCGGTGCCACGGCGGTACTGTCCGTCCGTGGTGACGAGTAGTTTCGCCTGGGTGTCCTCCACCCGGAAGCGCAGCGCTTCAGCCGAGAATCCCCCGAAAACCAGCGAATGGATGGCGCCGATCCGGGCCACGGCCAGGGTGATGATCACGGTCTCGGGAATCACCGGAAGATAGATGACGACGCGATCACCTTTGGTGATTCCCAGCTCAAGCAGCGCGTTGGCAGCCTTGGAAACTTCCCGCTGGAGCTCCGCGTAGGTGATGGCGCGGCGGTCACCGGGTTCGCCTTCGAAGTAGAGGGCAACCTTGTCACCCTTTCCGGCGAGCACGTGCCGGTCCACGCAGTTATACGCAACGTTCAGTTTGCCGCCGTCGAACCACTTGATCTCCGGACCCTGACCGGCCTGAACATCAGCGGGTTTCCAACTGTGTGCCGTATGCCAAGGCGCTGCCCAGTGCAGGCGACGTGCTTGTGCTTCCCAGAAAGCTACATTGGAGCCGTTTGAATCGAAACCGCCGTGACGCGCCCGCTCGCCGAAGCCAGCGCCGTGCACTGCGCCGTCCGCGTGCTCAATCGAGGACCATCCCGAAGAGCCGTGAAATGAGCCGGGCGCGTCAAGCAGCCCTGCTTCAGAGGCCGTCGCGTCCGAAGTGGTTTGTGAAAATTGTGATGCGGTTGTAGCAGAAGGCATGCCAAAAACACTCCATGTCCTGGGGTTGGCAAGCACCACTCCGAGACAGCTGACGCCAGGGGTGGTCGCCCTCGTTTCAAGCTGTTGTTCGCTTGTGTTGCATGCTGCGGCGTCACTGATCCAGGAATCTCGGCCGCTGGGATGGTCGCTCCCCACTAAAGCTGATCGGTCAGTTGGCGCAAAATTGATCGGTAGCGGTGCGTAATATTCGCCGTACACCGCTTTTGCGCACCCGTAGCCGCAGAATATTCGGCTGATCGGTCCCGTGTCGTCAGGAGTAGGCTTGAGTCATGGTGCACGTCAACGATCCGGCCGTCGTGGAGCGGCTGATGCGAACAAAGGGCACATGGGCAATCGTCGGGCTAAGCACCAACGAATGGCGCTCTGCCTACGATGTATCGCTCTATGTCAGGGACAGGATGGGCATGCACATCATCCCCGTCAATCTCAAAGGTGAAGACGTGCACGGCGAAAAGGGCTACAAAACCCTGGCCGAGATTCCCGCCACGAAGCATCCAATCGACGTCGTTGACTGCTTCGTCAACTCCCAGCGTGTCGGCGCCGTCGTGGACCAAGCCATCGCGATCGGAGCCAAGGCTGTGTGGCTGCAACTCGGCGTTGTTGACGAGGCGGCCACCCTGCGCGCCAAAAAAGCAGGGCTCGACGTCGTGGTCAACTCCTGCCCCGCGAGGGAAGGGTGGCATTACGGCTTGTAGTTCTTCCGACTTTTTCGTCTGCTAAGGTGCAGCTGATTCATTCCTCCAGCCCCCGGGGACAACCATGTGCGACGACCAGTCTGTGGTGCCATTTTCCACGCCCACCAGACGCGCGATTCTGGGTGCCTTCAGCACCTCGGTTGTTGCCGGCTTGACGGCCTGCACGTCACCGTCGCAGCCGCCTCAGCGCCCGACGTCGGCAGTCTCGCCGGTTGCCGTGCAAAGTTCAGCCCCCACCCCAAGCCCCACCGGCACTGGCCCTACGGCCGCCACTACCACTGGCACGAAGCGGATCCGCCGGACCTTCATCCCGGACTACCAACTCCCGCCAGTGGTCGGGGGCCTGGCTCCGGTCATCACCAAAATCCCGACCAAGAATCCGGTAGTGTTCCTGACCATCGACGACGGCGCAGTCAAGTCGCCGGAGTCGGTGCAGCTCTTGGCCGAGTACGACTACCCGGCAACCCTGTTCTTGACCAAGAACACCATCGCGGACAACCCCGGCTTCTTCAAAGCCTTCCATGCACAGGGAAGCCTGGTGGAAAACCACACGGTCACGCACAACGTGAATATGGTGCGGCAGTGGGGTTACCAGCAACAGTTAAACGACATCGTGGGGATGCAGGACTATGCCACGCAGCAGTTCGGGCGGCGCCCAACCCTGTTCCGGCCGCCAGGTGGGGACTACTCCACTGTGATGCGCCGAGCCGTGGCCTCTGCCGGGTTGAAAGCGGTCATCACGTGGGAAGCGAAAGCCAACGCTGGAAAGATGGACTACCAGGTGGGGAACTCCCTGCGTCCGGGCGACATTGTCCTGATGCACTTCCGCCCGGAGTTCGCCGCAGATTTTGCGGCTTTCCGAGCGGCCCAGTTGGCGGCCGGGCTCGAAGTGGTGCTGCTCGAGGATTTCCTCGGCGTTGACCAGTAGCGTTGCCCAGTAGCGACTGAAGCCCGCTGTAGGCTCTCCCCATGGACGTTTCCCGGCTCCGCGAAATCTGTTTGGCCTTTCCGGGAGCCTTTGAGGATTTCCCCTTTGGGCCCGAGACGTCAGTGTTCAAGGTGCGGGCCGCCGTCGCTGGTGGCGCCCGGCACCAGGCCAAGATGTTCGCCCTCTCCGCGATGAACGCGGAGAATTGGTCGGTGAGCCTGAAGTGCGAGCCGGCGTTGGCTGAGCAGCTCCGAGCCGCCCACCCCGAAATCACCGGTGCTTGGCACATGAACAAAACCCACTGGAACGGTGTGCGGTTGGACGGCGCCCTGCCCGATGACATGGTCCGCGACATGGTGGAGGATTCCTACGATCTCGTGGTTGCCACGCTAAGCCGCAAGCAGCAGGAACAACTGGGATGGGCAAGGCTCTCGCGGACCCCCGAAAGGCTCTGACGGACTATTTCAACCCCCCGCCGAAAGATCACACTTTGACAAATGTTGATCGAAACTGGCCCGAAATATTGATTTTCAATCACCCGTGGTGAAGTATGTCACACGAAGGTTGGTGCTGCCGGAGCGCCAGCCCAGACTGTCTGACTGAACGGCCGCTGCCGCGCCAGTCGACATCAACGAGTCACTGGAGGGTTTGGAAATGAACGTTCAGCATCAGTCTGTTGGTCGCCGCGGATTCCTGCGCGGGGCACTCGCTGCAGCAGTCCTCGTTCCGTTGGGAGGCTCCCTTGCCTCCTGCGCGGGGAGCGGCAGCAGCAGCAACGCCGGCCCCACGGGAGCTGTCTCTGACACCAACCCGTTCGGCATGGCCGACAAGGCCACTGTCGACGCCGTGATCTTCAAGGGCGGGTATGGCATCGATTACGTCGATTTCGCCGGCAAGGTCCTGGAAAAGAACCACTCGGGCTCCACCGCCAAAATATCCCCCTCCACGGACATCGCCCAGGAACTCCAGCCGCGCTTCGTTGGCGGCAACCCGCCGGACTTGATTGACAACTCCGGCGCCAAGGCCATCGGTTTCAGCACCATCTTGGCCCAACTGGAGGACCTTACCAGCGTGGTCGAGGCCAAGAACCTCGAAGGCAAGGTCATCAAGGACACGTTGTACACCGGTGTTTTGGCGCCAGGTACCTTCGACGGCAAATTGGCTGCGCTCAACTACGTGCTGACCGTCTATGCCATGTGGTACTCGGATTCACTACTGAAGGCCAATGGTTGGTCCGTCCCCAAAACGTGGGATGAAATGTATGCCCTCGGTGAGCAAGCCAAAGCAAAGGGAAAGTACTTGTTCGTGTGGGGCAAGGAAGCGGCGACGTATTATCAGGAGATGGCGATCGCCTCAGCTATCAAGGAAGGCGGCGACGACGTCCGCCTCGGGTTGGAAAACCTGAAGGCCGACTGCTGGTCCCACCCCGCGATCCAGTCCGTTTTCACGGCTCTGGAGAAGATCGTGAAAGCTGGCTACTTCAAGCCCGGTGGCTCCGGTACCCAGTTCACCGCGGCGCAGGCACAGTGGACCAACACCCAGGAAGCAGTGTTCTACCCGTCGGGTTCTTGGATCGAAAACGAAATGAAAGACCAGACCAAGGCCGGGTTCAACATGACCGGCGCGCCGGTTCCCTCGGTGACTGCCAGCCCCAAAAAGCCATACACTTCCCTCCACAGCGCGGCCGGTGAGCCCTACGTTGTTCCGTCCCAGGGCAAGAACGTCGCAGGCGGCAAGGAGTTGCTCCGAGTGATGTTGTCCAAGGATGCCGCAACCAACTTCGCCAAGACCAAGCTCGCCCCCACCATCGTCAAGGACACGGTTCCCGCAGACGGTTTCGGATCCACCGCCTTGGTCTCGCAGACCAAGTTGCTGAGCGACGCCGGGGAAAACATCTACACCTGGAACTTCATCGACCTTTACGGCACCAACAAGGACCAGCTGGTGGTGTGGAACACCTTCCTCGACGGGAAGTCGGACGTGGCTACCCTGACATCGGACCTCCAGAAGATCAGCGACAAGGTCCGTAACGACAGCTCAGTCAAGAAGATCGAAGTGAAGTGACTGCAATGAAACGCCGGCGCAAGCCGTTGACGTGGGACAAGATCAGCTTCTTTGCGGTGTTCCTTGGACTTCCGCTGGCGATCTATCTCCTTTTCGTGATCTGGCCTTTCGTCCAGGCCTTTGGGTACTCCCTGACTGACTGGTCAGGGTTCTCGCCCACGCAGAATTTCATTGGGCTGCAGAATTACACCAAGATCTTCACAGATGACATCTTCATGAAGGCCATGGGGAACAACGTCCTCCTGGTGATCTGCCTGCCGATCATCACCATTATCCTCAGCCTGATACTCGCATCCTTGGTAACTGTGGGTGGAAGCAGCAAAGGGCAGATCAAAGGTCTCAGGAACTCCAGCTTCTACAGGGTGGTCTCCTTCTTCCCCTACACGATTCCAGCGATCGCCATTGGCATCATGTGGGGCCAGATCTATGACCCTTCCGGAGGATTGTTGAACGGGTTGCTCAGGGGCGCTGGCCTGAATCAGTTCAAGGACTTCGCTTGGCTGGGTGACAAAAACACCGCCATGGTGGCCACGATGTTCGTGATCGTCTGGGGTTTTGTGGGCTTCTACATGGTGCTGTTCGTCGCTGGCATCAAGGGTATTCCGGCTGAGCTTTTCGAGGCGGCAAGGATCGACGGCGCCGGCCGTTTCCGCACCGCTGTTTCCATCACCATTCCCCTGATCCGTGACAACATCCAGACGGCGTACATCTACATGGGAATCCTGGCGCTGGACGCGTTTGTCTACATGGCTGCGCTCAACTCCGGTGGCGGCCCGGACAACTCCACCCTGGTCATGTCGCAGCAACTGTTCTTCACAGCGTTCAGCAAGGGCCAGTTTGGCTTGGCCAGCGCCATGGGCGTGGTACTGGCCTTGGCGACCCTGATCTTCTCCGGCCTGGTGTTCGTTGTTAATCGGCTCACTGGCGGAGACAAGGATGTGAGCCTGTAATGTCAACCAAAGTCTCAGCTCCGCAAATGAAGTCGCTGCACTTCCAGCCGCGGACCCCGGCTGCCACCACAAGCGACAGGTTAGTCGGCGCGGTCTCGCACACCGCGTTGACGATTTGGACAGTCATCGTCATCCTTCCGTTGCTGTGGACGTTCATGTCCTCCTTCAAGACCTCGAACGAGATCTTCGCATCGCCGTTCTCCCTCCCGGGTGAATGGAGGTTCGATAACTACACCAGGGCTTGGAGCGAGGCGGGCATTGGAAGTGCCTTCCTCAACTCCATCGTGGTTGTCGCTGCGGCATTGGTGATCGTGATGGTGCTGGGGGCCATGTGCGCCTACGTGCTGGCCCGGTACACCTTTCCCGGCAGCAGGGCCATTTACTACCTGATGCTGGCCGGCCTGACGTTTCCGATCTTCCTGGCCATGGTGCCGTTGTTCTTCGTCCTGAAGAACATGGGCTTGCTGAACACCCTGCCCGGACTGATCCTGGTTTACGTGGGCTTCGCGCTTCCGTTCACGGTGTTCTTCCTGTTCTCCTTCTTCAAGTCGCTGCCCCACGAAATTACCGAGGCGGCGGCCTTGGACGGAGCGGGGGAGTGGCGGACGTTCTTCCAGGTCATGCTGCCGATGGCCAAGCCCGGACTCGCGTCGGTTGCCATCTTTAACTTCTTGGGTCTGTGGAACCAGTTCCTCATTCCGGTGTCCATCAATGCCGCGGGCCCGCGCGTCCTTTCCCAAGAACTCGCAGCCTTCGCCGGCCAGATGGGCTACGCCGTGGACTATGGCGCGCTGTTCGCAGCCGTCAGCGTCACCGTCATTCCGGTGCTCATTGTCTACGTGATCTTCCAGCGCCAATTGCAGGGTTCGGTGTCGCAGGGAACCTCCAAATAGGCAGAATCCGGAAGTAGCACAACAAAGCCAAAACAGCGTTCGACGGCGGTCCTCACCTCACGTTGCGGGGCCGCCGTCGGGTTTTCAGTTTTGAGATGACAGGATGGAACGGTTCTGTAGTGCAACGAAAGGCAGCAGCCCGTGATCTTCATTGTGGTCAAGTTCAAGGTCAAGCCCGACTGGTCCGAACGTTGGCTGGACTTGGTGGCCGACTTCACCGAAGCGACCCGCGCCGAGCCCGGCAACCTGTGGTTCGACTGGTCGCGCAGCGTGGACAACCCCAACGAGTTCGTCCTCGTGGAAGCATTCCAGGACGACGCCGCTGAGGCTCACGTCAGCAGCGAACACTTCAAAAAAGCCATGGCGGACATGCCCCAGGCATTGGTGGAGACTCCCCGGATCATCAGCCGGCAGATCGACGCCAGCGGATGGGACCGCATGGGTGAGTTGACCATCGCGTACTAATCCTCACTGTGTAGTTCCCGCTGCCGCGCGCTGAGCAGCTCAAACTCAGGGCGGGCTGCCACGAACCGTTCAACGGCGTCGAGCACCTGCTGGAGATGGGCGTGGTCCGGGGCCACCAGCGCCGCGCCGATCAAGGCGCGGCGGTGTTGGTCCTGGAGCCCCGTCTCTGCGGCCGAAACCTCGAAGCGGCGCTTGAGTTCAGCCACGAGGGGCCGCACCAACGAGCGCTTCTCTTTGAGGCTATGGACGTCCCCCATGAGGACATCGAATTCAATCCAACCGATCCACATAGTTCATTATTGTCATACGGACTTGATCGAATCTTGACAGAACTCAACAACACGTCTTGAGTTCTGCCCGGCAGTGTATGGAAAGGCGGCCGCATCCGGCCGTCCATACTCTTTCGCTGCCTAGTTACTCAGGACTGACAACGTGCCCCGAACCCCCGTCACGACCACCTTGAAACGCCCCGTTCTCCTGGCCTGCGCCGCCACGCTCCTTTTCTCGGGAGTGGCAGCACCGTCAGCATTGGCGGCTGGCCCTGCCCAGGGAGCAGGCTACCAAACGAGCTCCAGCGTGTCGGCGCTCGCAGGCCAAGCTGAGCAAACATTGGTTGTCCCAGTGACAGCGGGTTTGGCGCCCACACGGGTCAGGGGCACGGTAGCTGTATCGGGCAAACCCGAAGGGACTGTCCGGGCAACGGTCAACGGCCGCGTGGTGTTGGAGGCCAACGCTGCCGCTAACCTCCCGCTTGATGCCGCGGTGTCCGCCGTCGATGTCACGGACCAGCAACTGATCGTGGGGCTGCAGTTCGAACCCCTCAATCAAGCCAAATGCATCGTGTCCAGCTCCACAGCGACGCTCAAAGGGTTCACTGTTGATTTCTCGGGGACTGCGCAGGCGCCCACCACCGTAGCCGAGTTTTTCCCGGCGTCGGTCCCCGCCGTCGTGGTTTCCGTCCCCGCGGATCCTCGCGCTGACGTGTCCGCCGCAGTCATGGCGGTTTCTGCCGCGATCTCGTACCGCTACCCGAATGCATCAGTAAGCGTGGTTCCGGAGGCGGAGGTCGCTGGGCGTGTGGCGACCCTTCCGCCGGGCAGCCGCCTGGTCACTGTCCTGGCGGACCAGGGTGAAACCAGCACTAAGCTCGGCACGGCTGCCGGCCTGCCCCAGCTGATCCTCAGCGGCCATGACGAACAACTCCGCACCGCTGCGCGCGCCTTGGCCAGCGATAAGACGGCACTGGCAGCGGCGGCCGCGGTCACCGGGCTCACCTCCGCACTGCCGGCGTCGCCTGGCCTGACGCAAAGCCTCAAGGACCTCGGCAGCGCGACGCTCAAGCTCTCTGGCTACGGGACGCCGGAATCCTACGTTGGCATCAGCCAATCGCAATTCGGTGGCCCGGTTTCAGCCATGAAGATCCAGCTCAAGGGAACCCACACGGCCGTCCCCACCAACGCGCAGGCGCAACTCACGGTGTACTGGAACGATTACCTGCTCAGCTCGCAAAACCTCGACGGCGGAGACCGCTTCTCGGTCGACGCCGACGTCCCTGCCGGGCAACTTCAGGCAAAAAACGGCCTGCGCATCCGGCTGGCTGCATTGCCGGCCGGCGGTGACTGCAACGGTCCGGCCGGCGCGATGCCCATGGAAGTAACCCTGGACACCGCCGGAAGCACCGTAACTGCCGTTCGTGGTGCCTCGTCGAAGCCAGGCTTCCAGAGCTTCCCGCAGGCATTGGGGCAGAGCCTCCCCGTGGCCTTCGGTGGGGGCGGCGCGCAGGCGAACACCATCAACGCAGCCACATTGGTGGCGGCCCTTCAGCGTGAGAGCGCAAAGCTCCTGGACACCCGCCTGGTGGGGATGGACGCATTCGCTGACTCCGCCGAGTCCGGCTTGGTTGTGGGTGCCACCACCGAGATTGCCAACAAGCTCTCGGCGCCGTTGCGCTTGGCGGAGTTCCGTACCATTTCGCCTGGGGACATCCAGTACGGCGTGGGTACCAACGCGCCGTATGGCGTGCTCGAAGCTTTCGAGCAGGGCGGCCGGGACGTGTTGATGTTGGGAGCCTGGACGCCAGGGTCCGACGCCGCGGGGTCGGCAACGCTCCAAGGTTCCCTTGCGTCCCATGTGGCCACCCTTGAGGGAGGGTGGGCTTCACTTTCCAGGAACCTGTTGGTGACGCAGCCGGCCGGGACGCCGGTGTTGTTGGACAGCAACGCCGTGGTTCCACAGAAAGCCGTGACGGACGACTACCGCCCCTACGTGTGGTGGATCGGCGCGGCTGTGCTGCTCCTCGTGCTCGCTTTGGCGCTACGGACGTGGCTGTCGCGACGACGCGCCGCGGCAGCGCGCGCCTACGTGGATGCCGAACTGCACGCGACTGAACCCAACCAGCCCCCGCATGGCGACTAGCGTCTCCATCAGTCCGAGGACCGCATGGGAACGGCTGGGCGCCCCGGTCCGAGGCCGTAAGGTTCCGGGTACCCGGATCATCGCAGTAGCGGCTGCAGTGGTGGGGTATGCGGCCTGCCTTTACTCGATGGGGCATGGCATCAACTTGGAGTACTCCGATGCCCAAAGCCACCTGACCATCGCTCGACGCATCTTCGACAGCAAGGCCCCGGGGTTTGAGCAGCTCGGTACCGTCTGGCTGCCCATGCCCCATCTCCTGCTGGCCCCGTTCGTGCTGAACATGTGGCTCTTCAGCACGGGTTGGGCCGCGGGGCTGCTGGGCATCCTCGCCTTGTCAGGTACCGCGACGGGCCTGTACCTGATCGCGGCCCGGCTTGGCCTGGGGCGTTCCGGACGGCTGGCCACCACGTTGGTGGTCCTGGCAAACCCTGCGGTCTTGTACGTCTACACCACGGCGTTGACCGAGCCGGTGCTGATCATGTGCATCGTGGGCGGGATGGCAGGTTTGGCGCATTGGTCCACCAGCCGCCGTCGAATGAGTGCAGGCGAGTTGGCAGTCTTCGCCGGGATTCCCTCCGCTGCTGCGGTCCTCTCGCGGTACGAGGGCTGGGCGCTGGTGATGACGGGAACATTGTTTGTCTTCATCGTGGCCAAACGCCGGACAGGCCGCTGGCGGGAAGCGTTCGTTATGGCTGGCGGCTATGTCATGGTGCCTGCCGCTGCTGTGGCGTGGTGGATCTCTTACAACTGGGCCGTGTACGGCAACCCGCTGGAGTTCATGTTCGGGCAGTACTCTGCGTACGCGCAGCAGAAAAGCATTACCGACGGCGGCCTGTTGCCCACCAAGGGCAACCCCGGCCTCACACTGGCTACTTTCCACTGGTCGCTGCTGGAGACGGTGGGCGTCGTCGTCCTCGTTTTGGCCGCGTGCGGCGGCGTGGTCCTCGTCTTTCGGCGCGGCCTGGCTAACAGCACCCTGTTGGTGGCCGTGAGCGGCAGCGCGTACGCGTTTGCGTTAGTGAGCCTGTTTCTGGGGCAAACGGCCATCAATAACGATCATTCTCTGCCTACCTCGTGGTGGAACAACCGCTTTGCCCTCACGGCGCTTCCTCTGCTGGCCATCCTCGTTGCCGTAGTGGTTGAGGAAATGGCTCGTCCCAAAAAAGTCCGCCCGTGGTTGATCGGAGCACTGCTGGCGGCTCTTGTGGTCCAAAACGTCTGGTGGAGCGCGGATCCCGCGGCCCGGCTTGCTGTGCTGGCCGAGGGAAAGATGTCAGCGGATTCCACCACGAATTCCACCGCTGCCGCCCGCTGGCTCCACGAGCACTACCAATCCGGTGGCATCCTCATGGACGAGAGCGCGCGCGGGAACGCGGTGCTCCCCGTGCTGGGCATCCCGCTCAAGGAGATTTTCAACAGGGCTTCGGGTGACTACTTTGCTCCCGCGCTGAGGGCCCCGTCCAAGTACGCCAAGTGGGTCTTTGTCAACGTCGAAGGCGGCACAGGGGCAAAGGACTCTGGTCCCACGGATCTCGTCTACCAGGCGATCCTCACGGATCCGTCTTTCCCGGTCCAGTACTCCTTAGCCTTCTCCACACCGACCCACCGGATCTATGAAAGGGCCTCAGACTCATGACGCCGCCTCTCCATCGAGGTACCCCCGGCTTGGACAGGCAGCCGATCGGACAAGCTTTGATCGCGGCAGGCCTCATCAGTCCAGAGCAGCTTGGGCGTGCCCTTCGCCGCGCCGCCAGCGAAGGGGGGCTCCTGGGCAGGCACCTTATTCTCGAAACCGGACTGGACCGCCGTCGTGTCTATGAGGTGTTGGCCCGGCAGTGGGACGCACCCCTGGTGGACCTGGTGGCTGAGCCCACTGATGACGAGCTCATGGAGCAGCTCAATTTCAGCTCGTTGGGTGAGCCGCAGTGGCTGCCCTGGCGGTTGGATGACGGTGTCCTCACGCTCGCTACGGCGGTGGCGCCGTCGGAGGATATCGCCGCGGACGCCCGCGAGATCTTCGGGGTGGACGACGTCGAATTCCGCACCACTACGGACTGGGACATCAACCAGTCCATCCAGCGTTCCTTCCGCCGCCACCTCCTCTACGAGTCCGCTGAGCGGCTGGCAGAAGAACGGCCGGGGGAGTCGGCGCGCATAGCCTTGACGCCATGGCAGTGGTACCTTCCCTTGTTCCTCCTGACAACCACCATGGTGGCGTTCCTGCTTGCCCCGTTGACCGCGGTTACCGTGTTGCTGGCAACGGCAAACGTCGTTTTCCTGGTGAGCATCGGCTTCAAATCCTTGGCCAGCCTCCGCCGCCCGTTCGACCTGATCCGGGACGCGGGCACCGCCAAAGCAAGGGACCGGGAAAGGGCGCGGCGAGGACTCCCACCCATGACCGGAGAGCGAATCCCCGACGGTGATGTGCCGGTCTACACCATCCTGGTTCCGGTCTTCCGGGAAGCCAACATCATCGACAAACTGCTCACCAACCTCGGCCGGCTGGACTACCCACGGTCCAAGCTGGACGTCTTGGTCCTTCTCGAAGAAGACGACGCCGAAACCATCGCCGCAGCCAAGGCGTCCAGGCCTCCGGAATACGTGCGCATCCTGATCGTGCCAAGGGGTGAGCCACAAACCAAGCCACGCGCGTGCAACTACGGGCTCACCTTTGCCAGGGGTGAGTACGTGGTTATTTACGACGCCGAAGACCGGCCCGAGCCAGGTCAGCTCCGGGCATCCATCGCGGCATTCCAGCAGGACGAGTTCGAACGCGGGCACCTCAACCCACACCGCAAGCCCCTCATCTGCGTGCAAGCGGCCTTGAACTACTTCAACGCCGACCAGAACGTCCTCACACGCATGTTCACCATCGAATACACGCACTGGTTCGATTCCATGCTCCCGGGACTGGACAACTCAGGTATCCCGCTGCCCTTGGGCGGGACCTCCAACCATTTCGTGACGTCCATGCTCAAAGAGGTGGGAGCGTGGGACCCGTGGAACGTCACAGAGGACGCGGATTTGGGACTCAGGGCCGCCGTGGAGGGTTACCGGGTGGGAGTCATCAACTCCACCACCTGGGAGGAAGCGTGTTCGCAGGTTCCGGCCTGGATCAAGCAGCGCACGCGGTGGATCAAGGGCTACATGGTGACCTCCGCTGTGAACACCAGGAACTCCCTGCGCTACATCCACAGCACGGGCGTGGCCGGCGCCGTCGGGTTTCTGGGATTGATCCTTGGGACGCCGCTGGCTTTCCTGGCGTACCCGCTGGTTGTCGGCTTCACCATCGTGACGTACGTGGGCTACGACGTCGTCGGGCTGGTGTTGCCCTCGTGGTTGCTGGTAGGCGGAGTGGCTTCCATGCTGTTCGGCAACGCCATGATGATTGTGGTATCCGGTGTGGCCACCCTCCGGCGCCATGGCTGGCGGATCGCGATCTTCGCCTTACTCAACCCGTTCTACTGGGTGCTGCATTCCGTGGCTGCCTGGCGTGCCGCCTGGCAAATGCTGACCAGCCCGCACAAATGGGAGAAAACCCCGCACGGCTTGGAGGAAGAATTCCACGACGACGGCCACTGGACTGGATGACTCAAAAGACTGCGTGACTCAAAAGACTGCGTGATGCTCCGGCTCGCTGGTTGAGCCAATCTTGAGCCAATCTTGAGGCAACGCCGCAGGGAGGTTGAGCCGGCTGCGCAACACTTGCTCCAAAGGCTCGTGCAGGACCAGCTGAGGGGGTTGGACCGTGGTGCTGGATTCGTTTTCAGTGAGGGTTGCTTTGGGGGTGGTCACGGTCACCCTCCTGGTGCTTTTCTGCGCATCGTACCGCCGCACACGCTCCCCTTACGCCGGCTGGTGGAGCGTAGCCCTCCTCGAGTTCATGCTGGGCAACACGGCATTCCTGCTCAACGGCACCGTGCACCAGCAATGGGCAAATCCAGCGGGCAATGTGTTGGTGGTAGCCGGAGCCTTCAGCGTCTGGGCCGGTGCCCGTACCCTGCGGGACCTGAGAGCCGCTCCGTGGCAGCTCGCCGTGGGTCCTGGGATCACAGCCATCGCTTCCTTTCTGGAAAATCCCGCCTTCAATGTTTGGTCCGGCGGCTTCGTGTACCTGGCGATGATGACGGCCGGTATCAGTCTCGCCGCCCGAGACCTTTGGTTTATTAAGGCCAACCACTCCCAGGTCCACAAGGCACTGTCCTTGGCCGCTTGGCTCTTGGCCGTCTACTACTTGGGACGCTGGGTGGTCTACGCAACGCAAGGTCCCACCAGCGCAACCTTCAAGACCTTCTTTGGCCCCGCTCCCTCGGGGCTGGTCTCCATGGTGCTGTTAGTGACGGTGTCGTTCAGCATGACGGCCCTCAGCAGCGATCAACTCATCAAGGGGCTTCGGGAGCGCGCCACGCGGGACCACCTGACGGGGTTGTTGAACCGCGGAGCGTTCCTTGAACTGGCCAACTCGGAATTGAAGCGATTGCGCTCCAACGAGTCCGGTGCGGCGGTGGTCCTCGCGGACTTGGACAACTTCAAGGCCGTTAACGACGAATACGGCCATGGGGCGGGCGATGCGGCGTTGAAGGCTTTCGCGGATGCCTGCAGTGCCTCGGTGCGGTCCACGGACTTGATCGGGCGCTACGGGGGCGAAGAGTTCATCCTCTTCCTTCCGGGCGCCACCCAAGAGCGAGCCCAAAGCATTGCGGCGGAAATCAGCCGGCACATGGCAGCAACCAAGGTTCCCGAAGGTCTCACTTTCCCCACCATCAGTTACGGTGTGACCGCCAGCAGCCCCGCCCTCGCCAGCCTCAATTTCATGATCGAGGTAGCGGACGCGGCCCTTTACAGCGCCAAGGCACTAGGAAGAAACCGGATTGTAGGAGCGGATCGCCCTGGGGCGGCCACCATTGCGGATGAGGCAAGATCATGAATGAATTGACCACCAGGATCCAGATCCAGCACAACCAGGAGCTCTCGGCGTTCCGCCAGGACATCACCAGCCCCTCCTATCGGAGCAGCACGTCGGCTTCATTGAACGCGGACCGCCGCTCGGTCCGGATGGCGCCAGTGCAGTCGGTGGGGGACGGCAACGCGAACCTGACCATAGTGGCCGACGTCGAAGGCCTCGCCTGGTTCACGGCCGACAAGGGCCTCCTGGGCAGTTGCATCACCGTATCCATAGCGGGGCACCGTCGAAACACCGGCACCCGTGTTCACCTGCCCCTCGCCGAATGCGATGCGTGGATCGAAGCCATACTTGGCGGTTCCTGGATCACGCACGTGTACCGGGCCGGGAAGAAAGTGGAGTCCGACGGGAAGCTGGACATCGCGTCTTATCGGGTCTTCCTGGACGAGCGGCGCCACCCGGTGTCCAAGCCGTCGGCCGTGGCCGATTCCAGCCTCCGGCGCTTGGAAGAATCGTGAGGTCCAAACACCCGCCTCCCGCGGAGTTGGACCCCAGAATCGGGAAATTGGAGCGCCACGTCCAGGCGCTGATGCAGGAACTCCACCAAGCGCGCTATGAGCAGCGGCGCGAATCCCTCCGAGACCCACTCACCGGGTTGGCTAACCGCTTGGCCTTGGTGAGTGCTTTCATCCAGGCCCAGGATGCCATGAAGTATGGGGCCTCGCCCCCTGCCCTCCTCCTGCTGAATTTGGACGGGTTCAAGGCGCTGAAGAATTCCGCCGGATACGCTGCCGCGGACCAGACCCTGGTCACGGTGGCCATGCGCATCCGCTCCGCCGTGCGGGAGAACGACGTCGTCGCTCGCCTTGGCGGCGACGAGTTCGCGATACTCCTCCCCGCCACCGCCCAAGGCAAGGCAACCGCCGTCGGGAATCGCATTCTTGCCGCGCTGGAACAGAGTATCGACCTCGGCAACAACAGCATCAGGTGCCGGGCCAGTTTGGGGCTGCGGATCGCCGAGCCGCACCACAGCGCCGAAGACTTGCTTCAGGAAGCCGACATGGCCATGGAGGAGTCCAAGAGCGAGGGCCGGAACAAGCTCAAGGTGTTTGATCCCGACATGTTGCACGCACGGCAGCTCCAGCGGCAGATCGTCGGGGAACTGCGGGAGGCCATCCGCTCGGACCAGCTGGTCCTCTACTATCAGCCGATCGTTGAGCTGGCCACAGGCAGGATCGAAGGCAGCGAGGCTTTGGTCCGCTGGAACCATCCGGTGCACGGCATCATCATGCCGGATCAGTTCGTTCCCGTGGCGGAGGCAACCGGATTGATCGCCGAGTTGGGCAGGTGGGTGCTGCGCGCCGCCGTTGGTCAACTGCGGCGGTGGCGACTCAATGAGAGCACCGCGCGGCACAAATTTTCCATGCAAATCAATGTCTCTGCCGCGGATCTTCAGAGCCTGGAGTTCGTGGACGACGTCCGTGAGGTCCTCGCAGGAGCAGGGCTGCCGCCGGAATCCTTGGTTCTGGAGCTTACCGAGAGTGCCATCATCCACAACAACGAGCTGGACCGGTACACGCTGGCGAGCCTGCAACGGCTGGGCGTGGGCTTGGACATCGACGATTTCGGCGCAGGCTACTCGTCCATGGGCTACCTGAGGAAGCTACCGGTAGGCCGGGTCAAGGTGGATAAGCAGTTCGTGCAGGAGCTTGGACGGGACCCGGAGCAGTTGGGATTCATCGCGGCTATCCAGCGGGTCATTCGTTCATGCGGGCTGGAAGGGGTCTGGGAAGGAATCGAGACCGCCGAGCAGGCCGAAGCCCTGCGGAGTATTGGGTGCACGAGCGGGCAAGGCTACTACTTTGGCAGGCCCCTGCCGGAACCGGAGTTCACGGCCCAGCTGGCCCGGCAATCCGTGTGGCCAGCCAGCTAATGCGGCCAGAGTAGCTAATGCGCATGCAGAAACAGGAAACGCGGGGCCACATGTGTGGTCCCGCGTTTCCTGTTGCTCGTCCTAGCCGAAGTACTTCGGCAGGGTAGCTTCGTGGGCTTCTTTGAGAGCCTCCAAGGAGAGCTCGTCCACGCCGTTGATCTCCAGCTTTTCACCGGCGGCGTCCACAACGCCGATCCGGAGGTGAGCGAAGCCGCGTGCGGTGCACATGTCCTTGAAGCGGACTTCCTCCGAGCGGGGCACGGACACGATGGCCCGGGCCTGGGACTCGGAGAACAGTGCGGTGAACAGGTCCACGCCGTCGCGCTCCATGAGCTCTTCAAGCGCGATGCGCGCACCCACGCCGTAGCGCAGCGAGGACTCAACCAGGGCAGCTGCGAGGCCACCTTCGGAGAGGTCGTGAGCGGCGTCAACCATGCCGTCGCGTGAAGCGTTAATGAGGATTTCTCCCAGTTCACGTTCCGCGGCGAGGTTTACCTTCGGCGGCAGGCCACCGAGGTGTCCACGGAGGTTGGACCATTCCGAACCATCAAGTTCCGCCGCGGTGGTACCCAACAGGTAGATGGCCTGGCCGTCCTCGCGCCAGCCCGACGGCGTGCGGCGGGCGACGTCGTCGAGCTTGCCCAGGACTGCCACCACAGGCGAGGGGTGGATCGGCGTGGTGCCGGTTTGGTTGTAGAGCGAGACGTTGCCGCCGGTCACCGGGATGCCGAGCTCCATGCAGGCGTCCGAGAGGCCACGGATGGCTTCGGCAAGCTGCCACATGACGTCCGGATCCTCGGGCGAACCAAAGTTCAGGCAGTCACTGACGGCCATGGGAACAGCGCCTGAAGTGGCAACGTTACGGTAGGCCTCGGCCAACGCGAGCTGTGCACCTTGGTACGGCTCAAGGTAGGTGTAGCGGCCGTTGGCATCGGTGGCCAAGGCAACACCCAGGCCGGTTTCCTCGTCAACGCGGACCACGCCGGCGTCGTCCGGGAACGCCATGGCAGTGTTGCCGCCAACGTAGCGGTCGTACTGGTTGGTGATCCAGGACTTGCTGCACATGTTCGGCGATGCCACGAGCTCAGTGACGGCTGCGGCCAGCTCGGAAGGAGCCGACGGACGGCCGGCATCCTCGACGGAACCGGTGAAGGAGTTTGCCTGGACCGAGTCCTGCCACTCCGGGCGGGCAAACGGGCGGTCGTAGACCGGGCCGTCGTGCGCAACGGTGCGGGGATCGACGTCGACGATCACTTCGCCTTCCCAGGTGATGATGAGCCGGCCTGTGTCGGTCACTTCACCCAACCAGGAGTACTCCACGGCCCACTTGTCCATCACAGCTTCGAACGCTTCGATGTTTTCCGGGGTGACCACGGCCATCATGCGTTCCTGCGACTCGGACATGAGGATCTCGCCCGGGGTCAGCGTGGGATCGCGCAGCAGGACGGAGGTCAGTTCAACTTCCATGCCGCCGTCGCCGTTGGACGCGAGCTCGGACGTGGCGCAGGAAATACCAGCGGCACCGAGGTCCTGGATTCCCTCAACCAGGGAGCCCTTGAAGAGCTCCAAGCAGCACTCGATGAGCACCTTCTCGGCGAAGGGGTCGCCCACCTGGACAGCCGGACGCTTGGAAGGCTTGGTGTCGTCGAAGGACTCCGAAGCGAGCACCGACGCGCCACCAATGCCGTCGCCACCGGTGCGTGCACCGAACAGGACAACCTTGTTGCCCTTGCCCGATGCGTTGGCCAGGCGGATGTCCTCGTGGCGCATGACGCCCACGGCCAGAGCGTTCACCAGCGGGTTGCCCTGGTAAACGGAATCGAAGACCATTTCGCCGCCGATGTTCGGCAGGCCCAGGCAGTTGCCGTAGCCACCAATTCCGGCAACGGCACCGTGCATGACGCGGGCGGTGTCCGGGTGGTCAATCGCCCCGAACCGCAGCGGATCCATGACGGCAACCGGACGGGCGCCCATGGAGATGATGTCGCGGACGATGCCGCCGATGCCGGTAGCGGCGCCCTGGTAAGGCTCAACGAACGACGGCGAGTTGTGGGACTCGATCTTGAACGTCACGGCCCAGCCGTCGCCCAGGTTGGTGACGCCGGCGTTCTCGCCGATGCCAACCAGCATGTCCTTCTTCATTTCCTCGGTGACCTTCTCGCCGAACTGGCGGAGGTGGTTCTTGGAGGACTTGTAGGAGCAGTGCTCGCTCCACATGACGGAGTACATGGCCAGCTCGGCGCCCGTGGGACGGCGGCCGAGGACCTTGACGATCTCGTCGAACTCGTTCTGCTTCAGGCCAAGCTCAGCCCAGGGGAGTTCGGTGTCAGGGGTCTTCGCAGCGTGCTCAACGGTGTCGATGTTGAACTTCTTGGTGGTTTCCGTGGTCACTTGCTGCCTCCCACAATTTTGGTCAAAACGGAGGTGAAGAACCCCAGTCCGTCGGTGTCCAGGCCACCTGTTCCATCCAGTGATTCCGGACCGAATCCGGCCTCCACTGCGTGCTCGGGGTGCGGCATGAGGCCCACCACGTTGCCGGCAGCGTTGGAGATGCCGGCGATGTCGCGGCGGGAACCGTTCGGGTTGAAGCCCACGTAACGGAACACCACCCGGCCTTCGGCTTCAAGGGCATCCAGGGTCTTCTCGTCCGCGATGTACTGGCCGTCCTGGTTCTTCAGCGGCACAGTGATTTCCTGGCCCTCCTGGTAGTCCAGCGTCCACGCGGTGTTGGCGTTTTCCACGCGAAGGACCTGGTCCCGGCAGATGAACTTCAGGTGGTCGTTCTTGATCATGGAACCGGGCAGCAGGTGCGACTCGGTCAGGATCTGGAATCCGTTGCAAATACCCAGGACAGGGAGTTTTGCCTCGGAGTTTGCAGCCTTGACGATCTCGGCCATCAGCGGCGCAAACCGCGAGATGGCGCCCGCACGGAGGTAGTCGCCATAGGAGAAGCCGCCGGGGATGATCACGGCGTCAACGTCGCCGAGTTCGGAATCGGCGTGCCACAGCGGCACCGGCGTGCCACCTGCAAGCCGCACTGCGCGGGCGGCGTCGCGGTCGTCAAGGGTACCGGGGAAAGTGACGACGCCGATTTTGGCGCCGGCGAGTTTGCGGGCACCAGAGGCGTCGGCGGCGACGGCCACGGCCTCGCCAATCAAAGGGATGGACGTCATATCAGGCCTCGACAACCTCGACGTTGACGACGTCTTCGATGACCGGGTTGGACAGGAGGGTCTCGGCAGCTTCGCGGGCCTGGGCCAGGATAGCGTCGGTCACCTCGCCGTCGACAGTCAGTTCAAATCGCTTGCCCTGGCGGACTGCGCTGAAGCTGTTGAAGCCGAGGCGGGGCAACGCGCCCACGATAGCTTTCCCCTGGGGGTCCAGAATCTCGGGCTTGGGCATGACGTCAACGACGATCCGGGGCATCCGGTAACTCCTGTGCGTGAGTTGGGTGAACCTTAGATAAGGCTGCCGCGGAGGTGCCGTCTCACGCCGTTCTGTCATGAGGGCGCTCCGCGAGCTTGCACGACTATTCTACCGGGAGCGGCGCACTTACCCTATTCAGCCCGCTTCCGCGAGGACCACCCGCCGGGACGGTGGAAATCGCGACCTGAGGGCCCGACGTCGGCACTGGCAGCAAGTAACCGGCGTCGTTAGGATGGCGCCATGGCCGAGAAACCGAGATCGATGGTGTTGGGCGTGATGGCTGCAGCCGTTGTTGCGGGTTTGGGCCGGATGGTGATCCAAAAAATCAAGGCGGACCGGGCTGCCCGGGAAAGGACGTTGACCACGGTTCCCTTGGATGCTCAGACCCGTGCCCGGATCAGTGACGCGCTCCGCAATCCCCGCAGCTAGGCAACCTGCACAGCTAGGCAACCCGCACAGCTAGGCAACCCTGTTTGTCAGGGCGACGCCGTTCTTGAGGGCTGAGATGTTGGTGAGAACCAACCCTGAGGCGCCTTTGGGCCTGTTGCCTGCCACATGGGGCGTAAGGATCAGGTTGGGCGCGGCCCACAGCGGGGAGTTTTCGGGGAGCGGTTCCACCTTGGTGACATCCAGTGCCGCGGCCCGCAGCCGGCCCTCCCGAAGCGAGCTGATGAGCGCGTCTTCGTCCACGGTGGCGCCGCGGCCGACGTTCACGAAAATAGCGGAGTCCGGGAGGGCTCGGAGGACGTCCGCGTTGAGGGCGTCGGCGGTTTCGGCAGTTGCCGGCAGGATCGACACCAAAACGTCGGTGGTGCGCAGGATGCCGTCCAATTGATCCGCGGCAACTACGGGGAAGCCGTACCGTTCGCCTTGTGAACCCGCAACGCCTGTGACCTTGGCACCCAAAGCTGCCAGCAGCGGAGCGAGCCTGCCTGCGATCGAGCCGAAGCCCCAGATGGTGACGTTGGCGCCGTCGAGCGTATAGAGCCGTTCGGTGTCAGGCGCGGATTGGGCAATGTTGTATGGCTCGTTCCACTGTGACGCCTTTTGCGATTCCATCAATTGGTCCATCCGTCGCACGGCGGCCAGAATCAAAGCCAGTGCGTGTTCGGCCACGGGGCCATCGTGAAGTGATCGTCCCGACGTGATGGCTACGTTCCCGCCGAACCCGGCAGCCAGCACACTATCGGGACCGGCCGCGAGGGTCTGGACGAGCTGGAGACGGGACATTCCGCGGGCGGCACTTGCCAGGTTCTCCGCCGTATTACGCCACACCACCAAGACTTCTGCGTCCAAGTGCTCGGCGGGGACCGGCTTGTCCACTTGGTACACAACCACGTCGTCCCCTGCGGGGGAGAGGTCCAACTCGATGGTGTCCGGAACGAGGATTTTCACTGCAGCTCCAAAGGTTAAGGCGAATACCGGTATGCCTCGACGCTACCGCTTTGCTTTCTGTTGCAGGATAAATTGCGTGCGCTTGATGTCATATTCGGCTCTCACTCGATACGCTGTGACTGCGCTGGTTGTATTTCTTTGACAAGAGTTGTCACGAATGCAGTCAGCTCGCTTGGGCCTTGGCGACGGAGCCGGGCCTTCCCAGTGAAAGGTGCAACCACTCGTGAAATCAGCAGGAAAGAGCTTCGCCAGAAGCGGGAGGCTTGGTAAGGGCGCGGCTCTGGCCGTGGGCTTGCCGTTGCTTCTCACTTCGCTTGCGATGCCAGCCCAAGCTGCTCCCGCCCCGGGGACAGCGACAGGAAACGTCGCAAGCGTGGCAATGAAGAACCTTGACCCCGGCGCCTACAAGGATGGACGCTACATGGTGGTCCTGGCCGAAAAGCCTGCGGCAACATACGACGGCGGCACGGCCGGCCTTGCGCCCACGAAGGCGGAAAAGGGCAAAAAGCTCGACGCCAACAGTGCACCTGTGAAGCAGTACCAGGAACACCTCCAGCAGAAACAGCAGGAGGTTGCCAAGCAGGAAAACGTGACCATCAAGCGTGAGTTCACCACCGCCATCAACGGCTTCAGTGCCACGCTGACCGCGGACCAGGCCATCAAGCTGGCCAAGGATCCCAAGGTCCTGATGGTGGCGCCGGATACCCAAAACGCTCCGGACTATTCAACGAGTGATTTCCTGAAGCTGAGCGGCCCCAACGGCACGTGGGCAACGCAATACGGCGGCCAGGAAAACGCGGGCAAGGGCACCGTTGTAGGCGTCATCGACACCGGCTATACCCCCTCCAACCCGTTCTTCGCCGGTGACCCGGTGGGTCCCTTGGTGGGTAACCCGCAGGTTGGCGTGCCGTACCGCACCGCTGATGGCAAGATCGCCATGCTCAAGGCGGACGGCGATACTTTTGTTGGTGAATGCCAAGGCGGCGCCGATTACGATGGCACGGCGTGCAACTCGAAGGTCATCAGCACGCACTACTTTGCCGATTCCTTCCTGGAGACTGTCCCACCGGAAAACCGTTCGCCTAAAGAGGTCCTCTCGCCGGTGGATGTGGACAGCCACGGCACCCACACCGCCAGCACGGCAGCAGGTAACGGCAACGTCGATGCCGTAGTGGACGGGCGCAGCTTCGGAATCACCAGCGGCATTGCACCGGCAGCGAAGCTTTCCATTTACAAGGTTTGTTGGGAGGACACTGACCCTGCTACAGGCGGTTGTTACGCGTCCTCGGCAGTGGACGCGATTGAACAGGCAATCGTCGACGGCGTGGATGTGCTGAACTACTCCATTTCCGGTTCCACCACGTCCACCACGGATCCGGTGTCGCTCGCTTTCCTTTCGGCGACGTCGGCAGGAATCTTCGTCTCTGTCTCCGCCGGAAACTCCGGGCCGACGCCCGGCACGGTCAATCACGGCGCCCCGTGGTTGACCACAGTCGCGGCTACGTCATTCTCCCAGGAGCTTCAAGGAACAGTGCAGTTCTCCGATGGGAGCAAGTTCCGCGGAGCGAGCATCATGAACCATGAGGTGAGCGGGGCCGGCGTCGTGCTCTCCGCCCAGGCTGCAAGCGGGAACGGTAACGCGGCCCTCTGTGCTCCGGGGTCCTTGGACCCGGCCAAGGTGGCCGGCAAGGTCGTGGTGTGTGACCGAGGCGTGGTGGACCGAACCGCCAAGAGCGCCGAGGTTCTCCGTGCCGGGGGTGTCGGCATGATCTTGGTAAACCTCACCGACTCGTCGCTGGACACTGACAAGCACGCTGTACCCACCGTCCACGTGAACCCGCCGGCAACCCAAGCGATCAAGGACTTGGTGGCAGCTAATCCCACCATCACCGTTTCCTTGCTGAACCACGACACCACCGGCCTTCCGCCGGAGCCGCAACCACAGATAGCAGGGTTCTCTTCCCGCGGTCCGTTGCTTGCAACCGACTCGGACCTGTTGAAGCCGGATGTCTCCGCCCCCGGTGTTGCTATCCTCGCCGGGGTCTCGCCCATCGGCACCGGTGGTGACAACTTTGGCTTCCTTTCCGGTACGTCCATGGCTTCCCCGCACGTTGCGGGATTTGGAGCATTGATCCTTTCCAAGAACCCAACATGGTCTCCGGCTACGGTGAAGTCCGCCATGATGACCACCGCAGGGCCTGTGAAGCTGGCCAACGGGGCCGTCAACACGGATGTCTTCGCCACCGGAGCTGGACAAGTGGACCCCGCAAAGGTCCTCAGCCCCGGATTGGTCTATGACGCCAGCACCGAGGACTACCTCAAGTTCGTCCAGGGCACTGGAATGGACCTGGGCATTCCCGGCTTGGGCACCACGCAACCGCGGGACATGAACGTTCCTTCCTTTGCTTTGGGGAACTTGGCAGGAAAGATCGAGGTCACCCGCACGGTCACTGCCCTCACCCCGGGCCTTTACCGCGCCACGGTCAACGTCCCCGGCATCAACGTCAAAGTGACGCCGGCCGTCCTGAACTTCACCTCCGCGGGGGAGAAGAGGACGTTCAAGATCCAGTTCGAGAACAACAACGCCCCGCTGGGCAAGTTCGCCATGGGTTCACTTTCCTGGCAGGGCGCGGGCAAGACGGTCACCTCACCGATCGCTGTCCGGCCGCAGTCCATCATTGCGGACAAGGCATTGGCGTTCACGGGGACCGGCCCCAACGGCTCTGCTGCCATCAACATCACCTCCGGCACCAACCTGCCGGTGGGAGTCACCGTCGATGGCCTGTCCAAGGCTGACTCCACGGCCATCGAGCTGACCCCGGGACCTTTCACGGGTGAGACCGATGGATCCAACTACGTGAAGAAGGTGACGGTGGGAGCAGGCAGTGCCTTGGCCAGGTTCTCGATCAACTCCTCCAACGACGCCGCCGACTTTGACATGCTGGTGCTTACTCCCGACGGCGAACAGCTGAGCGCTGCGACGCCGTCGGCCAGTGAAAGCCTGACTGTCCCTGATCCGGCGCCCGGTGATTACTACGTCTTCGCCAACCTATACGCCAGCCCCAACAACCAAGCCACCAGGGCCACAGTTGATGCGGCGGTTTTGGGCGCCAACGAGGGCAACGCAACCGTGACCCCGAACCCGATTCGCCTGGCCAACGGTAAGACCGGGCAGATCTCGCTGAACTGGAAGAACTTGACGCCCGGCTCGTATATCGGGCGGCTCACCTTCGACGGAACCAGCGAGCCGAGCTTCGTGACCGTCGTCGTCAATCCCGGCGGTGCAGTGGTGGTGCCGGATAAGGAAAACCCGAAGAAGGATAAGAAAGACAAAAAGATCCGCGACGCGGATCCTGCGCAGAGCAATAACGCAAGCTAACTGAGCGGCGTGAACAGCAGCGGCCGGCGGATTATCCGCCGGCCGCTGCTGTTGTGTCACGGCTGTTGTGCCGTTGGGGTTTAGGTGGCCCCGGTGGAGCCGGTGCTGCCGCCAAAGAGTGTGGCCAAGGTGCGCCATCGTGCGATCTCACAGCCATCGGTTTTGCTGAACCTGCTGTGCACCTTGCGCCCGCGGAACCAGCCTGTCACCACGGCCACTTGCGGACCGCCATACTGCTGTGTGCAGGTGCGATCCGGCTGCGGTTCGGGAAAGAACGCCTCTTCTCCGAACTGTTCGACGGCGGCAAGCGCCGCAGCTGCGTCCGGCAGGTTCGAATCAATGGACTTGGGATCGGCCGAGAGGATGCCGGAGGCGGACCTGAGGTGGAACTCCGTGCTTTCCGCGTCCGGCGCTTCGGTCAACGTGATTGTCAGGTCGACGTCGTACTCGCTATTTTCGGGGGAAACCATGGTCACCTTTCGCTGATGGCGGCGGGTTCCCCGGCGGTGACTGCGCCGGGCCGTCCACCGAGCAACGGTTGTACTGCCTCAAGCACACGGGCCCGAAGTTCCCGGGACTCGGCCGCGAACGCCCGTTGGTATTCAACGTACTCGGCTTTGCCCTGCGGTGTCTCGATCTTGATGGGTGGGTATCCCCATTCCTCGAGATCGTACGGGGAGGCCTTCATGTCCATGGTCCTGATGCGCCATGACAGTTCGAAACAATCCATCACTACGTCACTTGGCAGTGCGGGGGTCAATTTGTAGGCCCACTTGTAGAGGTCCATGTTGGCGTGCAGGCAGCCGGGCTGTTCCATGGCCCGCTGGTTCTCGCGGGTGGGTCGGTGTTCATTGAGGGGGATGGCGTCGGGCGTGTAGAAGCGGAAAGCGTCAAAGTGCGTGCACCGGATGCGGTTTTCGTCCACGACGGCGTCAGTGCCCTCGGCGCCGAGCCGCAACTCCAGGTATTCGTGGCGTAACTCGAACTTCTCCTGCCGGTACACCATCGCCCATTCATGAAGGCCGAAACAGCCGAACTGAGCGGGGCGCTTGGCCGTTCCCGCCAGGATGATCCCAGCGAAGTTGACGGCTTCGGAGCGGTCTCGGAGGAAGCGGATGCGGTCGAAGGTGACGGCGGGAGTTCCCGGCGCCAGCCCGATCGAGGCGAGTTCGCCGTCGTCGAGCGTTCGGTAATACTTCCAGCCCGCGCGGTCGACGGCCCGCGGACCGCTCAACACCGTGCCATCGCCCGGGTGCCAACGCTGCAATTGCCCGGGCTTTTGGGTGTAATAGGTGAAGAGGAAGTCTTCCACGGGGTGTTTCTTACCTGCCGAGCGCCGTGCTAGATAGGGGTCGGCATAACGCGCCACACGGGCGTGGTGGGCTGCCTCCAGTGGGAGCCATTGGTCCTCGGATAAGTGCTGCATTGGAACGGCCACTCAGCTGCCACCGCGGGAGCCAAGCACGCTGCTGGCAGCGTCCCACAGGGCGATCTGGCACCCGTCGGTGCGCTTGAACGCGATGTTAATTTCTTTGCCGTCCACGGATCCCGTCACGGTGGCTGTGGCCGGGCCACCGTATTGCTGGGTGCAGGCAAAGTCCGTCCGGGCCGGCGCGGGACTCAAAAGTGTGGGGTGGTTTTTGATGGTGGTGCATGCGTCGCTTGCGGCCGGGTGCTGGGTTTCGGCGGCTGGAGTGCCGTCGGTGCATACCAGCGTGTAAGTCCTTGGCACGCCTCCCGGTTTATCAAGCACCATGATGGAGAGTTCGGCGTTGCCCTGCCCGGTTGGGGGAGCGGAGTTGGGGACGCTGGGGCCGCCCGGAGCGGGACTGCCCGAACATGCCGTCACCGCGGCGACCCCAAGCATTGCCAGGGCCGGGCGAACATCCAACATGTGCATCCAAACTCCTCGGTTTTGCGTCCATTTTACGCGGGACTTTTGGCCTCCGGAGCATCCATGGACGACGGCGAAGCCCCTCCATGCGTGCTTGCATCCACGCCCTCGCGTTGCGTGGCGGCGATGAGTCCAGTCATTGCCCTGTGAAGTTCCGCCACCTCCTCCCGGCTAAGGTGCAAGCGATCGCGGATCTGCCCGGGGACGGTGGTGGCCTGCTCGCGAAGTGCCGCGCCTTTGGCTGTCAGCGTGATGGCGAGTGCTCGTTCATTGCCCGGGACGCGTTCCCGAGTAAGGAGTCCGGCTTCTTCAAGGCGCCTAAGCAGCGGCGACAATGTCGCAGGGTCATGCAGGAGGCTATCGCTGATGTCCTTCAATGTCCGCGGGCTCCGTTCCCAGAGGGCCAACATGACCAGGTATTGGGGATGCGTCAGCCCAAGGCGTTCAAGGACGGGTTTGTAGATGCCCACCACGCTGCGGGAGGCCACGGTCAAGGCAAAACACAGTTGCCGCTCCAGCAGGAGATCGTCGGTTTCCTCGACGGCGTTAGCGCCAGCCATGGCTTCCTCCTTGTTAGGGGCACCCCGCGCCTCTTTAGTTAGTGTACTAACAATTAGCGTACTATTGTTGTATCGCACCGCCTAAATAAGGAGTCGTTCAGCGTGGCAAAGGAACCCTTCGCCCAGAAGTTCATGCGCGCCACCGGTAAATTGCGGGCCATCTTCGGGCCAGCCCACAGCAGTTCACTCGATCACGAGATGACCGAAGACAACCAAAGGCTGCTGGCTCAACGGCAAGCCGAAACCCAGCAGTGGGAAACGGTTCGCCGTCCGGACGGCAGCACCTACGTGGTGCCCCGAAATCCCGACGACAAATCGCTGCGCTAAGACACGCTTACGCCCTGCTGGGGCCGGGGGCGGCGCCGAGCGCGACGGAGAAGTCCCTGGCTACTTTGGCGGCGAGCTGTCCGGCCTGGTCCAAGTGGCGTCCGAACCGTTGCTTGGGGGCGCTGACGTTGAAGGCGGCCACAACCCGTTGTTTGAAGTCATACACGGGCGCCGAAACGCCCACGACGCCCAACTCGAATTCCTCGTCGACCACGGCATAACCCTGTTGGCGGATGAGTTGGATCTCTGCGCGCAAGTCATCGAAGGACTGGATTTTGGAGGCGAGGTCTCCAGTGGCCGGGCTCTGGCCTGACTGCAAAGCCAAGGGAGAAAGGTCCTCGCGGTCCGGCCGCACGCCCGATTTGGTGGCGGCCGTGTGGGTGTCATACCAGTCCTTTAGCGCGGTCTCATCCCAGTCGCTGACAAGTACCCTGCCGGCCGACGTGCTCCACGCGTCAACGCTGACGCCCTCCCAGCCCAAGGCCCTGTAAGTGTGGTTCGACATTTCGCTTTTCAGGGTCAGGACAGTTCCGCCCCGGAGCACGCAGAGGTGCGTGGTTTCATGGGTAGCCGCGGACACCCGCTTGAGGTACGGTGCCGATGCGCTGACCATCCTGGCCTCAGTTGTCCGCGCGGCCAAGGCATACAAGCTGTGCCCCAAGGTGTAGAGAAGGCTTTCAGGATCCCGGCTAACCAAACCTGCTTCTGCCAGTGTGGCCAGGGTCCTGGATACTTGGGCCTTGTCCCGGCCGGTGATCTCGGCAACCTTGTTCACGCCCAGGCCGTTTCCCGCCACGGACTCCGGAGACCCCAGGATTTCGAGCAATTCCAGATCCCGCCGCAAGCCGGAGGAATTGCGCCGGGGAGCAGGTGCTGCCTTCATGGGGTTCTCTCCTTCAGTCAACCGGATTGATTGATCCTAACCCCGTTTGCGTTGACATTTCAACAACATGCATTGCGCAAAAGGGAACGTGCCTTCTACGGTTGTGTCATGGCTCACGCCGCTGTGAGCGGATCCTTTCCCCCAACGAAGTGAAAAGGAGGATCGCATTGAACGACTCTTTTCTGCCGGATCTCGGTCAGTTCCTCGCCAAGAGATCAGCTGACATTGCCGAGTCCGCAGGCCAGCATCTGCTGGTTGTGCTCGTTTCCCTACTGATAGCGACAGTCATCGGTGTGGGGGTCGGTGTCCTGGTATGGAACAGGCCCATCGGCCGCTCGGTAGCTATCGCAGGAGCCGGGGTTGGCTTGACCATCCCCTCCATGGCCTTGCTGGCGCTGCTCATCCCCGTGCTGGGGCTTGGGTGGACGCCAACGATCGTGGGCCTGGCCTTCTACGCACTGCTGCCCATCATCCGAAACACCGTGGTGGGGCTGCGTGAAGTACCAGTCGCCGTTTCGGAATCGGCCAAGGGCATGGGCATGGGAACTGCCAAGACGCTGTTCCTGGTCCAACTCCCCATGGCGTGGCCCGTTGTACTGACCGGCGTGCGCGTTTCAGCCCAATTGTCCATGGGAATAGCCGCCATCGCGGCTTACGTGGGCGGTCCGGGCCTGGGGCAGATGATCTTCAAAGGCCTCTCCAGCCTTGGATCCAAGAATGCCCTGAACTTTGCCGTCGTGGGAACTGTCGGCGTCATTATCCTTGCCCTGCTGCTGGATGGCGCATTCGTCTTCATCCGCCGCGTCACTACCTCAAGGGGACTACGTGTCTGAAACAACAACCCGCCCGGCAACAACAACCCGTCCGGCCAATGGTGCCCGGATCGTCCTCAAGGACGTCACTAAAACCTATCCCGGCCTGGTGATTCCCGCCGTCGAGTCCTTCACCATGGACATCGCCCCTGGCGAGCTGATCATGTTCGTCGGCCCTTCGGGTTGTGGCAAAACCACCACCATGAAGATGATCAACCGAATCATCGAACCCACTTCCGGCTCGATCACCATTGACGGTGAAGACGTCCTTTCGCTCGACCCCAACGAACTCCGACGGCGGATTGGTTACGTCATCCAGCAGATCGGGCTGTTTCCGCACATGACCATCGCAGAGAACATCTCGGTGGTCCCCAAACTCCTTGGCTGGGATAAAAAGCGGATCAGGGACCGGGTGGAGGAGCTGCTTGCCGTCGTCGAACTCGATCCCGCCACCTTTGCCTCCCGTTATCCGCGGCAACTATCCGGTGGCCAGCAACAACGCGTCGGCGTGGCGAGGGCCTTGGCCGCCGATCCGCCGGTGATGCTCATGGACGAGCCATTTGGGGCTACGGACCCCATCACCCGGGAGAAGCTGCAAAGCGAGTTCCTGCGGCTGCAGGAAAAGCTGAGCAAAACAATTGTCTTCGTTACCCACGATTTCGACGAGGCCGTGCGCCTGGGGGACCGGATTGCGGTGTTGTCCGAGCGCTCGCAGATTGAGCAGTTCGACACTCCTGCGAACATCCTCGCAAATCCCGCTAACGCCTACGTCTCGCAGTTCGTCGGGCACGGGGCCGCGCTGAAGCGGCTCGGGCTCATTCCCGTGGGCCACGCGGCCTTGGGGCCTGCCGGCAGCCGAAGCGCGCTGACCATCGGCGTTGAGGCCTCCCTCCGGGATGCGCTGGATGCACTGGTTTTGTCCGGCGGATTGCCCGTCACCGTCGTCGACCAGAACGGCGGGGCGGTGGGATCCATCGACATCGAGCGAATCTCGGCCGTCCTTGGCACCGAAATCCTCCCACCTGCATTAGCCGGGGGAGCAAGGCCATGACGGCACAAGCAACGAGGGATCTTGCCACCTCGTTCGGTACTCCCTCGAACCGTAAGGGCGTCTACTTCACCTTCAAACGGTTTGGCACCCCGTTGGTGATCGTTGCAGCCTTGCTGGCCCTTTTCCTCTGGATCTCCTCGCTCACCTTGGACTCGATCGAACTCCGCACCCTGAATTGGGGTTACCTCGCCGACAGGACCCGTGAACACATGGCGCTGACGGTGACCGCCTCCGCGATCGTGGCCGTCATCGCCATCCCCGTCGGGATTGTGCTCAGCCGGGTTCACTCCAAAGCAGTGCATGCGGTGGTTTTTGGCATCGCTAACGTGGGCCAAGCAACTCCTGCCATCGGCTTGGTGATCCTTTTGGCCATCGTGTGGAAGCTCGGCTTCGAAGTGGCGCTGGTTGGGCTGGTGGCCTACTCGGTACTTCCCGTGCTTCGCAACACGCTGGTGGGACTGCAGCAGGTTGACTCCAGCCTGACCGAAGCCGCAAGGGGCATGGGCATGCGGCCGTTCCAGGTCCTCACCACCATCGAACTCCCGTTGGCGATTCCCGTGATCGTGGCGGGACTAAGGACCGCGTTGGTCTTTTGCGTCGGCGTCGCCACGGTTGCAACCTTTATCAACGCCGGCGGCCTGGGCGACATGATCGTCAACGGGCTCAAGCTGCAGCGCTGGCCCGTGTTGGTGACCGGTGCCGTCGTCGTCTCTTGCATTGCCCTAACCATTGATTGGCTTGCCGGGCTGGCCGAGGACCTCCTCAAGCCCAAAGGCATATGAAACGTCCCGAACAAACAAAAGGAACCATCATGAAGAAACCTGTAATGACCCTTCTGGCCACGGGCGTGGCGGTGGCACTGAGCCTCACAGCCTGCGGAGGCGCGGCATCTTCCTCCTCAACTGCAGCATCCGGCGGTAAGGAACTTGACGGACTGACTGGTGTCATTGGCGCCAAGGACTTCTCTGAGCAGTTCATCCTGGCCCACATCACCAGCCTCGTCCTGAACGCCCACGGAGCAAACACCACCACCAACACCAGCGTGGTGGGATCGGCCAACGTTCGAACGGCTTTCGAGACCGGCCAGTTCGCCGGATATTGGGAGTACACGGGAACTTCGTGGATCACCTACAACAAACAAACCACCCCCATCAAGGACAAAGCTGAGATGTTCAAGGCTGTCAAGGACGTCGATGCCAAGAAGGGCATTGCCTGGCTTGACCCGGCCCCCCTGAACAACACCTACGCCTTCGCGATCCGCGAGGACAAGGCCAAGGAATTGGGCATCAAGAGCATGTCCGACGTCGCCAAGCTCCCCGCAAGCGAACAAACCTTTTGCATGGAAAGCGAATTCTCCACCCGCGACGACGGCTGGCCCGGTCTGAAGAAGGAATACGGACTGAGCCCCAACGCCAAGGTTTCCATGCTGGACACCGGTGTCATCTACACCGCCACCCAAAAGGGCCAGGACTGCAACTTCGGCGAGGTCTTCGAAACGGATGGCCGCATCCCGGCACTGAAGCTTCAGGTCATGGATGATGACAAGAAATTCTTCCCCGTCTACCAAGGCGCCCTCACCATCAAGTCCGATCTCTTGGCAAAATACCCTGCCATCGCCGATGTCATGTCCAAGGTTTCACCGAAACTCACCACCGAAGTCATGCAAAAGCTCAATGCCAAAGCCGACGTCGATGGCGACGACCCAGCAGATGTTGCCAAGGAATGGCTCACATCCGAAGGCCTGATCTAGGTATGGGGAACGCACAAGAAGTCCAGCTCGGTGAGTCCTTCGTGGGCGACGGTGTCAATGCAGCGCACGTGAATACGGTACTGGGACATCGCAGTGGAGCAGCAGGAACAGCCTGGGCGACGGCCCTTGCATCACCCAGCGCGGGGCACGTACCTTTCGTCACAGTCCTGCGGCCCTCCCTCCCGGTGAAGCCGCTGACCTTGTTCGTCACCAAGGCAGCCCCGGCCAATGACCGGCACGGGAACCTGATCTGGGGTGCAGCCCAAGCCGGGATCGCCGCAGGCGTGGCCGATGCCGTGGCCGACGGCATCGTCTCCGACGAGCAGGCGGATTCGCACGCGCTCATCGCAGCGGTATGGGTCAACCCGAACGCGGACGACGACGAGGCCGTCTACCGAAACAATCGCGAGTCGGTCCGGACTGCTTTGGAAAACGGGGTCAAGAACCTCCCATCCACGGCAGAAGTGATCGAGGCACGCAACTCTCCGACCAATCCCTTCTTCACCCCGCGAGGTTCACAACCATGAAGATCACCGCAATCCGGCTGACCCGGATGGTCCTGCCTTTGGACCCGCCGTTTAACGCGGCGTGGGATCCGGAACCCCGCATCTCCTTCCCGGCCACCCTGGTAGAAGTGGAGACCGATGAAGGGATCACCGGAGTGGGCTCGGGGGACACCATGGATGGCTTCGAGGCTTACGAACACCTGTTCATCGGTACCGACCCCATGGCCATCCTGAACCAGGTCCGGCGGCTTGAAACAATCAACTTCCACGGCGGCCGCTACTGGCCGCTGGAAGCAGCCTTGTGGGACATCATCGGCAAGGTGGCAGGCCTCCCCGTGGCAACCCTGTTCGGTGGTGCGCAGGACCGGCTGGTTGCCTACGCATCCTCCGGTGAACTGAAGCCCCCCGCAGCGCGGGCCGAGTCCGCGCTGGCCGCCAAGGCCCGCGGATTCAAGGCAATGAAGATCCGCATCTCACGGGACCGTTTGGAAGAAGGGGTGGAGTCCGTCCGTGCTACCCGGGAAGCAGTGGGCAAGGATTTCGACCTCATGGTGGACCTGAACCAGATGTGGCGCATGAGCGGGGATATCGAGCCTGCCCTGGAACTGGCCAAGGTCCACCGCCTGGCCGCCCAGTTGGCTGAGCTCGATGTCCGCTGGCTTGAAGAACCGTTGCCCCAGGCCGACATCAAGGGTGCCCAGCGGGTCCGTGAGCAGACCGGGATCCAGGTTTCAGGCGGCGAGATGGTCCGCAGCATGCCCGAGATGATGGCGCTCATCGAAGCCGACGCTTACGACATCTATCAACCGGACGTGGCGTTGGCGGTGGGGATGTATCGAGCCCGCCAGGTGGCGGAATCTGCCAACCTCAAGCATCGGTTCTTCACCCCTCACACCTGGAGTAACGGCTTGGGATTGTTGGCCAACCTGCATGTGGCTGCGGGTGTGGATGCCGGTCCTTACCTTGAGTTCCCGTACGACCCCCCAGGATGGACCCCGGAGCGCCGGGACTTCTTCATGGAACCACTGGACATTGATGATGAAGGAACCCTCAAGGTGCCGGATTTGCCGGGCTTGGGCGCCATCATCGACTACGACGCCGTCAAGAAATACTCGGTCTAAGGAAACGCCATGCCAGTAACCAAGCCAGCAACCAAGAACGACTGGATCCAGCGGGCGAAAGCCCAGCAACCGGCGACCGGCCTGTACATCGACGGCGGCTTTCGAGCCGCCCGGAGCGGCGAAACCTTCCCCACGGTTTCGCCGCGGGACGGCTCCGTCACCGCTGATATATCGGCAGCGGGCGAGCAGGACGTGGACGACGCCGTCCGGGCAGCCCACCGTGCTTTCGAAGCCGGAACATGGTCCCGCACGGATCGGCGTCATCGCCAGGCTGTCCTCACCCGGTTGTCGGACCTCATCCTGGAAAACCTCGAGGAACTGGCCCTCCTGGAGTCCACCGACGCCGGCCACCCCATCGGTGACGCGCTCGCCGTCGACGTTCCCAGCTGTGCACGCACCTTCCGCTGGTACGCCGAAGCTTTGGACAAGGTCTACGACGACGTCGCTCCCACCCCGCGTGATGCCCTGGCGATCATTTCCCGCGAGCCATTGGGCGTTATCGGTGCCGTTGTTCCCTGGAACTACCCGCTTATCATCACGGCGTGGAAGGTGGCACCCGCACTCGCCGCCGGCAACTCGGTGGTCCTTAAGCCGTCGGAGCAGACGAGCCTCAGCGCGTTGCGGCTTGCCGAACTCGCCAGTGAAGCTGGTGTCCCCGACGGCGTGTTCAACGTTGTTCCGGGACTGGGCCATGTTGCCGGCGCTGCCCTTGGGCGGCACCAACTGGTGGACAAGGTCACCTTCACGGGGTCACCTGAAGTCGGCCGGTTCTTCCAGCGCTACGCTTCGGAATCCAATGGCAAGCAAGTGGCGTTGGAGCTGGGCGGGAAGTCAGCCCAGGTGGTACTGCACGACGTCGGCGACCTCACCGCGTGTGCTTCCGCCGTGGCCTGGGGGATCTTCTACAACGCAGGGCAGACATGCCACGCAGGCTCCCGGCTACTCGTGGATGAACGCGTGCACGACGCCCTGATCGAAGAAGTCATTAAGGTAGGGCGTTCCCTGCAGCTTGGCGATCCTTTGGATCCGGCCACCCAAATTGGCGCCATCATTGACGACAAGCAGCTCGGGAGCATCCTCGGCTATTACGCCATCGCGGAAGAAGAGGGCATAGCAGTCGCCAGCGGTGGCACGCGGGTGCACCCCGCCGGCGTCGAGAATGGCTACTATTTGGAACCCACGGTCCTGGACAAGGTCAACAATGCCGGGCGCATCGGACAGGAAGAGATTTTCGGGCCGGTACTTGCCGTATCCACCTTCCGGGGTGCAGCCGAGGGTATCCGCTTGGCAAACGACAGCAAGTACGGCTTGGCGGCAAGCGTGTGGACGCAAGACATCACCAAGGCGCACACCGCGGCACGCGAACTTCGCGCCGGCACCGTGTGGGTGAATACGTTCGACGTCGCCGACATCATCACACCGTTTGGCGGGTTCAAGGAATCCGGCTTCGGAAGGGACCGCTCCCTCCACGCCTTGGACGCTTATTCGGCCCTGAAAACAACCTGGATCAACCTGGGCGACACCGCCCTGGATGACTAAACCACGCATACCAGCCTGAATTGAGACTCGATATGACTGCAACAACGCATGTCTCCGCCTCGGAGACACTGGCCCTGAAGCCGGGCAGCGCCCGCATCGGCTTCATTGGATTGGGCAACATGGGCTCCGGCATGACACGCAATCTCCAGGCGGCCGGATTTCAACTGATCGTCAATGATGTCCGTCAGGAATCCGCTGCCGAACTCCTCGCAAACGGCGCGGAATGGGCCGATGATGCCGCGGCCGTAGCTGCCGGTTCCGACGTCGTCATCACCATGCTCCCTACGCCCAAGCACGTGGAGAGCGTCGCGCTCAGCCCCCGCGGCATCCTGGCCGGACTGCCCGACGGCGGCACCTGGGTGGACATGTCCACGTCGGTTCCGGAGGTGGCCAACAGGGTTCGCGAAGCTGGCACCGGGCGAGGCATCCGCGTGGTCGATGCCCCCGTCAGCGGCATGTCCGTGGGTGCCGCGAACGGCATGCTGCAGATCTTCGTCGGTGGTGAGACGGCCGACGTCGAACGTCTCCGCCCCGTGTTCGAGGCGATGGGCGACCCGGACCGGATCCTGCACGTGGGCGGCCATGGGGCCGGTTACGCAGTCAAGCTCATGATCAACCAGTTGTGGTTCTCGCACCTGGTGGCCACCGCGGAAGTCCTCAGCACCGGGGTAAAAGCCGGAGTCGACTTGGAAGTCCTGCGGCAAGCGCTGATCGCCAGCCCGGCAAACTCCAACTTCGTGCAGAACGATGTCCTGTCCATCCTGAACCACGGCGACTACGACGAAGGCTTCGCCATTGCCCTGGCCTGCAAGGATCTGGGCTTGTCCGTTGACCTTGCCCGCTCGGTGGGTGTCCCCATGGAGCTCTCCGGCTTGGTGGAGCAGCTTTACCGCCGGGCAAAGGCACTCTATGGCGATAAAGCCGGCGAGATGACACCAGTGAAACTCTATGAGGACGCCATCGGGATGCAACTGCGGACGGCATCGGCAACCTCCACCGTCACGTCCGGAGAAGGAGCTTGAACATCATGCAGACTCGCGCACAGATCCACGCGGAGCTGGCCACCACGGAGTTGACGCTGGACCCCAAGCCCACGGCCTACTTCGGGCGGGGGAAGGTAGCGGAAGTAGGAGGGATCGTTGCCGCTCTGGGAGCGAACTCGGCGCTGATCGTCACGGACCCGTTCCTTGCCACCACGGACGTGGTAGCCGCCGTCCGGACCTCCCTGATCGCTGCAGGACTTGCCGTCACCGTGTTTGATGGAGTGACGCCCAACCCCACCACCACCTGCGTTGATGCGGGTTCCGATCAAGCCGCTTCAGAGGGCGTGGACGTCCTGGTGCCGGTGGGTGGGGGTTCGTCCATGGATGCCGCGAAGGGCATTTCCTTGGGTGCTGTCAACCCTGCGAGGGGTGCCGGGCTGGACTACAGCAACCACTTCGCCAATCCGGCGCTGCCCATCGTCGCCGTGCCCACAACCGCTGGCACCGGAGCGGAGGTGAATGCTTTCGGCGTCGTTACTGACGTGGATGCGCACCGCAAGTTTTACGTCGGACACGAGTCTGCCCTTCCCAAAGCTGCTGTCCTGGACCCGGAGCTGACCCTTGGCCTGCCGCCCAAAGCGACCGCCGCTACTGGGATGGACGCCCTCACCCACGCCGTGGAGTCCTATTCCTCCATCAGGCCAAATCCCTACTCGGACGGCATCGCCCTGCAGGTGGTCTCCATGGTGGCCGAGTTCCTTCCGCGAGCGGTCGCTGACGGGAGTGACATTGAGGCCCGTTCGCAGCTCCTGCTTGCTTCCCACATTGCTGGAGTGGGCTTCTCGCACACCGGCCTCGGACTGGTGCACGCCATTGCCCACCCGCTTGGTGGCCGATTCAACATCCCCCACGGGCTAGCTTTGTGCCTGGTGATCGAGGATGTGCTGCGGTTGAACCTCCGGAACCGCTTGGACCGGACTGCGCGGCTTGCTTTCGCGCTGGGGGTCGGCCAAACCGACGCCAGCGCAGAAGAGAATGCTGACGCCGCCGTGCAGGCCGTGGCCACTCTCGCCCGCAATGTGGGCATGACGGCACGCCCGGCCGATTTCGGCATCACGGACGCTGACCTGGACTCCCTCGTGGCGGACACTCTGGCGGATTCGGTCATCAACAACACGCCGGTGCCGCCCACCGCCGTCGAAATTCGCACCATCCTCGAGAAAGCGCTCTAGTGGAAAATACCTTGACAGCCGACACCCCTGCGAGCACAGAGCTTGATTTCATCGCCACCCTGCCGACTCAGCTTTTCATCGGCGGCCAATGGATCGACTCTTCCGACGGCGCCACTTCCGCCGTCGAGGACCCGTCCACCGGCGCTCTGCTCACCCGGGTTGCCGATGCCTCCCCGGCGGACGGGGAGCGGGCGCTTGCTGCTGCCGCCCGGAGCCAGGAATCGTGGGCCCTGACACCACCGCGGGAACGAGGCGAAATCCTTCGTCGGGCTTTTGAGCTGGTGACTGCCCGGGCTGAGGATTTTGCGCTCGCCATGACCCTCGAAATGGGAAAGCCCCTGGCTGAATCCCGGGGCGAAGTGGCCTACGGCGCCGAGTTCCTGCGCTGGTTCTCGGAGGAGGCCGTCCGCGTTTCGGGCCGGTATTCCACCGCGCCGGACGGCAAGTCCCGCCTGCTGGTTACCAAGCGCCCGGTAGGTCCGTGCCTGTTCATCACGCCATGGAATTTCCCTTTGGCCATGGCGACCCGGAAAATCGCCCCGGCCATCGCAGCGGGCTGCACTATGGTGCTGAAGCCGGCCAACCTGACTCCGCTGACGGCGTTGCTGTTCACGCAGGTGCTCCACGAGGCGGGCCTGCCCGATGGCGTCCTCAACGTCATTCCAACAACCCGGCCTGGCGAGGTTACCGGGCCAATCATCCGGGACAGCCGCCTGCGCAAGCTTTCCTTCACCGGTTCAACAGGTGTCGGGCAGCAGCTCATTGCCGACTCGGCCCATCAGGTGCTGAGGACATCCATGGAATTGGGCGGAAACGCACCGTTCCTGGTGTTCGAAGATGCGGATCTCGACGCGGCCCTCGACGGCGCCATGGTGGCCAAACTCCGGAACATGGGGGAGGCCTGCACGGCGGCCAACCGGTTCATCGTCCACGAATCCATGGTGGACGAGTTCAGCCAGAGGCTTGCAAGCCGCATGTCGGAGTTGACGTTGGGCCGCGGGTCCGCGGACGGCACCAACATCGGGCCGCTGATCGACAGTAAGAGCCGCGCAAAGGTCGACGAGCTGGTCACCGATGCCGTGGCTGGTGGAGCAACCGTCCTCACCGGCGGAAAGGCGCCATCTGGTGAGGGCTATTTTTACCCTCCAACGGTGTTGGCCAACGTTCCCCCCACTGCCAGGATCCTGCGTGAAGAGGTCTTTGGCCCGGTTGCCCCCATTGTCAGCTTCAGCAGCGAGGACGAGGCCATTGCGTTGGCCAACCGCACCGAATTCGGCTTGGTGGCTTATGCCTACACCCGCGATTTGAACCGTGGAATCCGGCTCTCCGAAAAGGTCGACGTCGGCATGTTCGGCCTGAATACGGGGATAGTGTCAAACCCGGCCGCTCCTTTCGGAGGAGTGAAGCAATCCGGCTTGGGCCGGGAAGGCGGAACCGAAGGCATCGAAGAGTTCTTGGAAACCCGCTACATCGGTATCGCGGACCCCTCCTGATGTCTCGGATTCTTGTCACGGGCGGCACCAGCGGAATCGGTGCCGCCCTTGTCAGGGAGGCGCTCCGTGCGGGCCATGCGGTCTTCACTACGGGGCGCCACCCCGGTAGATTGGCCGCCTTCCTTGAATCGTGCTCGGATTTGGGGCCGGTGGGCGGCGTCGTGGCCGATGCCGGGGACTGGGAGCAAACATGCCGGGCGGTCTCCAGGGCCGATAGGTTCCTCGGCGGGATTGATGTCGCCGTGGCCAATGCCGGCTTCTCCGCACCGGGCGACCTCGCGGATGGGGATCCGGACCGCTGGCGGGACATGGTGCTCACCAACGTGTACGGGCCGGCGATCCTTGCCAAGGCTGCACTGCCGCAGCTGATGGAGAACCGAGGACACATGGTGTTGATCGGGAGTACCGCCGGAAGGAAGGTGTACCCGGGAAACCTTTACACGGCCACCAAATGGGCCGTTGCCGGATACGCAGAGTCGCTCCGGCAACAGTTGGTGGGATCAGGAGTCCGGGTGCTGCACATCGCTCCGGGCCACGTGGACACCCCGCTCTGGGAGCAGGCGCCGGATGCTGCCATACAGCCGGAATCAGTGGCGGAGGCGATGCTGTGGGCATTGAGCCAACCTGCCGGCGTCGACATTTCGGACGTTACGGTCAGGGCCACAGGGCAGGCATTCTAGGCCGATGAAGAGCCGTCTTCCGCACTGTTTTCATCGCATTCGGCGTAAAATGAGCCTATTGAACGGCTCGCGTTGGCCCTGCCGCTCTTTCTCTCTCCCGCAGGAAAGGGGGTGGAAGAACATGGGACGCAAATTGGAAGGCTTCGTCCATGTGACCGAGCGGCTGCAGTCAGTTTTTGGACCAGCCACTCACGGCGACGCGAGTAGCCCTGTGGTGCACAAACACGACGATTTTGAGACGGCCTCTGAAGCAGACCTGAAGAATTTTGACATCGAAACCGATTCCGAGGGGCACCACTACGCCATTCGGAACAATGAACGCGGCTGGGAAGACTGAGGAAGTCGGCTCAGTTACTTCTGTGACCCACTGACTCTTGTGCGACTAATCAGCATGCTTATGATTGGTATACACGCGAGATGACGGGACAAGAGGAGCTGCTGATGAGTTTTCAGGAGGATGCTGCGAGGATCCCATCAGGTCCCGAGCACCAAGGTACGGCGGTTCCATCGGCTGCTCCAGGCACTTCCCGGCCCACCCGGACTGCTGCCGTCTGGGTGGCAGTGGCAGTAGGCCTGGTGGTGTTGGTTCTGCTGATCGTGTTCTTCGTCCAAAACCAGGACATGATCACTGTGCGTTTCTTCGGACTTGAGGGTAGCTTGGCTCTGGGCACCACGCTGTTCATTGCGGCAGTAGGCGGGGGCGTCCTGGTGGCGCTGGCAGGCGGGGCCCGGATCCTGCAGCTCCGGCGCGCCAACCATCGGCGCAAGAAAGTGGTGAACGGGCAGGCCACGCGACCATGAATGATGGAAACCCGCTCGATAATGCACCTGCGGACGAGCCTGGACCAGAACTGGACGAGCCTGGACCGGAAGCGGGCAAGCCTGAACCGGACGGGTCCTCGGAGACCAACAAGAACACCGGGGGCCTTCTCGGCGACCTGCTCTCGCCCGTAATAGCTCCGGAAAACACGGATGCGGAGCGGCTCTCAGAGCCTGAGGCCGGCTAGTTATACCCGCTCCAAGTGAGGGACCGAACCTCAGGGCTCGAGGTGTGAGTTAGATGCTTCCTCAAGTTCGGCTGCCTGGGCCTCCGCCAGACGGAGTTCCGCGGCGGTGTCGATGTGGCGGGTAAGCACCCAATACAGGAAGCCAGCCACGGGCAGGCCGATGAACAGGGAGATGTCGGCGCCGCCCATCGCAGCGGCAGCCGGCCCCACAAAGAGCTTGCCGGCTGAGAAGAACGGAATCATCACCGCAAAGCCAACGAGGTAAGCCGTTATTCCGGCCCAGCCCCACCGACCATAAATCCCGTTGGGGTGGAAAATTTCCGCTATCGCGTAATGGCCCTTGCGGACAATGAAGTAGTCCGTGAGGTTGACCGCCGTCCAAGGGATAAAGAAGTACAGCACCAGCAGCAGGAAGTCGTTGAAGTTGGCGAGGAAGTCGGCGGAGGCGATGTTTGCGAAGACCAGCGAGAAGATCGCGGTGATGGCAATGGTGATCACGCGGATTCTGACAGTGGGCCGGATGCGGCGCAGGCTGTCGATGGAGGAGATCAGCGTCAGGGAGCCGCCGTACATGTTCAGCGCAGTGACGGATACGAGTCCGAGTGCGGCGACGAACAGCGCGATCGACCCGAACCCCGGAAACAGTTTGTCGGCGGTGTCCTGGATTGAAGCGATGGTCTCGAAGTCCTTGCCGGCTGACGCGGCGATGAACGAACCGAGGAACATCACCCAGATGCCACCCAGGGCGCTGCCCCAGAAGGTCCACTTGAACGTACCGCGCCCGGACTCAGGGGGAAGGTAACGCGAATAGTCTGAGACGTAGATGGCCCAGGAAATCTGGTACCCGGCGGCCACGCCCAGCTGCCCCAGGAACGGTACCAGATGGAAATCACCCAGATCGAAGGCACCGCCGGGCAGATTAAGATGCGTGAGGGCAGCCACCGTGAGCAAGGCCAGCATGACGATGGTCAGGTAGGTCAGGTAGCGCTCAAAACCGTGGATCAGGTCATAACCGAACAGCGCCACAGCCGCAGCGATAATCGTGACGACCCAAAACCAGAGTGTTTCGCTCCCGAAGTGGACGGACCCTGCCACGGCCTCGCCAGCCAGGACGGTGTTGAAGATGTTGAATCCGGCGTACTGAAGATAGGCAAACAACCACACCAAGAGTGCGCCGACGTAACCGAACTGCGGCCGGGACTGGATCATTTGGGGCAATCCAAGCTGGGGCCCTTGGGAGGAGTGCGCCGCCATGAACAGGGTGCCCACCAGCACGCCGATCGCGATTGCGATCAGGGACCAGATCAGGTTCCCGCCGGTCGTGATACTGATCAGCCCCACCGCGAGTGTGGCAATCTGCGCGTTGCTCATGAACCAGAGCGGGCCGATATGCGAGACCTTTCCGTGCCTTTCCCCGAGCGGAACGTAGTCGATCGAGCGGACTTCCAGTCCTCGCCCCGATCCCGGGGTCGTCGCTGTACTCATGGCATATCTCCTAGGTTGTGCGATGCTGCGGACACGGTTAGGGATCGAAAAGCACGGCGGTTTTAGACCGCTCAATCAGGATAGGTGACGCGGGTCACTAACGGGCCACTACGGCTTGTCTTCGTGTCGAAGCACCTAGGCTTTCAAACAGAAAACTGCCCCCCGTAAGTCCAACTTACGGGGGGCAGCTCAGCTTGTTCCGGTCCTTCTGCAGTCAATCCCGACGGCGGCACACCCTGACGATCTCTCTGTCCGCCGGGGAAGGGCTCGTCTTAGCCTTCGCAGTCGATGCAGTAGGCCACGCCATCCTTTTCCCGCGCGATCTGCGAGCGGTGGCGGACCAGGAAGCAAGAGTTGCATGTGAACTCATCGCTGGCCTGGGGAATGACCTGAATAACTAGTTCTTCGGCAACAATTTCGCCGCCGGGACCGTTGGCGTCGAGGCCATCGGTTTCGTCCAGTTCCAACACGACACTCTTGGCCGTGGGGGCACTGGCGGACTGGAGAGCCTGGAGGGACTGCTCCTGGTTCTCTTTTACATCAGTACGGAGTTCGTCGTAATCGGCTGCCACTTTTTAATGCCTCTTCGTGTTAGGGGGTTACCGGGTATGCAACGTACAGCATGCCATGAAAATTCCGTACCATACCCCAGTTCTGCGGCTTGTGGCGAAAACCACGTAAGTATCAGCCAAAAAAACCCACTTCTAGCGGCCGGTGCCGCCGTAAACGGTAGCTTCAGAGTCGCCGTCGAGCTCGAAGGCAGCGTGAATGGCGCGGACGGCGTCATCGAGGGCATCGGCGCTGGTAACCACCGAAATGCGGATCTCGGAGGTCGAGATCATGTCGATGTTGATCCCGGCGTCGGACAGGGCCTTGAAGAACGTGGCCGAGACGCCCGGGTGCGAACGCATTCCGGCGCCGATCAGGGACAGCTTGCCAACGTTCTCGTTGTATTCGATGCTCTCGAAGCCGATCTTGCCCTCAGCTGCGCGCAGCGCCGTCAGGGCGTCCGCACCCTCCACGATGGGCAAGGTGAAGGAGATGTCCGTCCGGCCCGTGCCGTGGGTGGAGACGTTCTGCACAATCATGTCGATGTTCGAGTGGGCGTCGGCGATGACCTGGAAAATCGCAGCAGCCTTGCCGGGGATGTCCGGGACGCCAACTACAGTGACCTTGGCTTCGGACCGGTCGTGCGCGACGCCGGAGATGATTGGCTGCTCCAAGGCAACTCCCTCTTCGATGGTGAACTTTTCCTCGGCTCCGGGGATGACCCAGGTGCCTTCTTTCTGGCTGAACGATGAGCGCACGTGCAGGGGAACACCGAAGCGGCGGGCATATTCCACGCACCGCAGGTGCAGGATCTTGGCGCCGGAAGCGGCAAGTTCCAGCATTTCCTCACTGGAGATGCGGTCGATTTTTTGCGCCGTGGACACAACGCGCGGGTCTGCCGTGTAAATTCCGTCCACGTCGGTGTAGATCTCGCAAACATCGGCTTCCAGCGCTGCAGCCAACGCGACGGCGGTGGTGTCCGAACCGCCGCGGCCCAGTGTGGTGATCTCATGCGTGGTGCGGCTCATGCCTTGGAACCCCGCCACGATGGCGATGTGCCCTTTGTCCAGCGCCGTGCGGATCCGGTGGGGGTCGACGTCGATAATCCTGGCTTTGCCGTGGATGCCGTCAGTGATCATGCCCGCCTGGGAGCCCGTGAAGGACTGAGCCGAGGCGCCGAACTTGTTAATGGCCATGGCAAGCAACGCCATGGAAATACGTTCGCCAGCGGACAAGAGCATATCCATCTCGCGGGCCGGGGCAGAGTCAGTGACCTGCGCGGCAAGATCAAGGAGTTCATCGGTGGTGTCTCCCATCGCGGAGACCACCACCACAACCTCATTGCCGGCCTTCTGCGCGTCCACAACCCGCTGCGCGACCCGCTTGATGCCCTCAGCATCGGAAACCGAGGAGCCGCCGAACTTCTGAACGACCAGTTGCTTGGTGGAGGCAACCTCGTTGGAGAGCTCGTCGATCTTCACATCGGTAGTGGGCATAGTCATGTGCGCACCCTCACTGCATCACTAGGGTTCGAACGAGGCACGCTGTTTTCCAGCTTGGAGCACGCCTGCGTAGTTTATGTGGCCAGTTTATCGCCGCAGGCAGCCGACGCAGGAATTGTGACCGTCCCCAACCACATGCTGGAAACACAAGGGACGGGTACAGCACCCCAAGTGCCGTACCCGTCCCTTGGCCCGTAGTTAGATAGGACCTTAAGGCTTAGCTGAAGGCGTCGCTGACGGCGTGGCCGAAGGCTGGCTCAACTTGGTTTGTATGGCCTTAGCTGCCTTCTGGATCTTGTCGCCGTAACCTCCGTTGAGGGCAGTGTCCTTGATCTTGGTCGCGTCACTATCACGTTCGGACGCCGCCGCCGCTTCGAGCGTCTTGAGATCGGTCTGCAAGTTCGCAGGCAGCTTGTTAAAAGCCTGGGTGTGGTGGATCAACACATAGGCAAGCTCGTGGGCCTTATCGCCGAACCCGGAAGTGCCGCTGATATCGGTCCTCAGCTCTTCCCGGAGCGCACGGACAAACGGATGCTTGGCTTGTGTTCCGTCCCCTGCTTTCGCCGGTGCCTTCGCCGTGGCCGATGCGCTCGGGGTGGGGGAGGGGCTCGTGGTGTCTGCGGAGGCACCCGTGACTCCCAGCGCGACTCCGCCGAGCAGGACTGCCCCTGCTGCGGCCGCGCCGCGGATGCGCCAGAGACGGCCGCGGCCGTCCCGCTGTGGCGTGGTGTTCATGATTGCTCCTTAGTAATCCAGTGGACTGACAATTTCACTATTGCCCACCGACGTCGGAAGCGGGTTCAGGGAATGTAAGAGGACTGTAAAGTATGGGCGGCGTGCCACTTGTTGGAGTCTGCAAGAGCGTTCAATGGAGTCATGGAACAACCGACGCCCCCGGCGGCCCAGCCGTCCCGCGGCCTGGTCCTGATCGTGGAGGACGAGCGTGCCATCGCGGATGTGCAACGCCTGTATCTCACCCGGGCTGGGTTCGGGGTGCATGTGGAAACTACCGGGGAAGGCGGTTTGGAGCGGATCCGTAGCCTGCGGCCTGTGGCGGTGATTCTCGACGTCGGGCTGCCGGGTATCGACGGTGTCGAGGTCTGCAGGCGCCTGCGCGCCCAAGATGACTGGACCCCGATCATTTTTGTCACGGCCCGGGACGAGGAAGTCGATATGCTCCTAGGCTTGGAGTTGGGCGCCGACGACTATATGACCAAGCCTTTCTCACCCCGGGAACTTGTCACCCGGCTCAAAACCGTCCTCCGCCGTACCACTGGTGTACCGCGGAATGGCGTGTTGCGCGTCGGATCGGTGGCCTTGGATCCGGATAACCGCAGCATCAGCGTAGACGGCACAGCGGTAGAGCTGACCGCCAAGGAATTCGACGTGCTTGCCTACCTGATGGCCAGCCCGGGCAGGGTTTTTAGCCGTGAGCAGCTTCTGTCCGCCGTGTGGGGGCAGGCCAGTTACACGGCAGGGCGGACCGTGGATGTCCACATCGCCCAGCTACGTTCCAAGCTTGGCGAGGGCAGCCCCATCAGGACCATGCGCGGCGTCGGCTATTTCGTGGACGGAGGCCATCCTTGAACTGGTTACGGTCCCTTGCCGGGCGCATCACGCTGGTCACGGCCGCCGTCGCCGTCTTAGCGGTGCTGGTCACGGGCAGTACCGCCTTTCCCCTGATACGTTCGGCCGCCGTCGAGCAAGCAAGGCAACAACTGGCCCGTCAGGCGGATGCGTTCGCCGCAACCCCGGTCGCCTCCCAGGCGTTGGACTTGCGTGAGAGGCACCTCCTCGGGCCTGACACCTACGAACTGTCAACCATCACGGTCGGCGGCGCCGTCAGCGGCGCGGCAGCTCAGCTCCTCAGCGCAGGGGAGACGCAGCAAGTACTTTCAGGGGAAAAGGTGTCCCGGACGGTCACCAAGGGCGGTGTGCAGTTCTTGGTGGAAGCCCGAGCCCTCCCCAAGGGAGGCGCAATCGTGCTGACCAGGTCCTTGGATGACGTGAACGCAGCCTCCGCCCAACTCCTCCAACGGACCCTGCTTGCCCTCGCCGCGGGCCTACTGATCGCGGTGCTTGCTGGGACCCTGCTCGCCCGGCGGCTCTCCGGGCCGCTCGTGAGGACCGCTGCCGCCGCGCGGCGGATGGCCGCAGGAGAACGGACCGTCCACCTCGATCCCGATGGGGTGGCTGAGGTGCGCGCCGTGGGAGAAGCGATCAACACCCTGGACCACGCGCTCATGGCCAGCGAAGGAAGGCAGCGTGAATTCCTCCTCTCCATCTCCCACGAGATCCGGACACCCCTGACAGCCATGCGTGGCTACGCCGAGGCGCTCGAAGACGGGTTGATTCCGCAAGATGACATCCCCGGGATTGGCCGCACGCTCTCCGCCGAGACGGACCGCTTGGATGGATTTGTCCGGGATCTGCTGGCGTTGGCACGGTTGGAGGCCGACGATTTCACCTTGGACATACAACCCGTGAACATCGCCGTGGTCTTGGAGCAGGCGAAGAGCGCCTGGAACGGCGCGGCCGTCCAAGCCGGCGTCGAACTGACGCTCCAACTGCCGGAAACCCCCGATGGGCACCCCGTGCTGGCCCTCACGGACGGGCAAAGGCTCCGCCAAATCATCGACGGCCTGATAGGCAATGCCCTGCGGATCACACCGCCCGGGCAACCCCTTGCCCTCAGGGCCTGGCTGGAAGAATCAGGCCGCGTGATCGGCGTCGAAGTGCACGACAGCGGCCCAGGCCTTACTGCCGAGGACGCCGCCGTCGCGTTCGAACGCGGCGCCTTGTCCCGCCGCTACACAGGACAACGCCCCACGGGCAGCGGTCTTGGCCTGTCCATCGCGGCCCGGTTGGCTCAGCGAATGGGTCTCAGCCTCACGGTGGAACCGGTTCCGGCGGGTCAAGGTGCCCGTTTTTGTATCCGTCTCCCGCGTGCGGCTGCTGTTTCGTAATGGCGTTAGATCAGCGCGTTTCTGCGGCCCTCGAAAGCGCGGCCCAACGTTACCTCGTCGGCGTACTCCAGGTCGCCGCCCACCGGCAGGCCGGAGGCCAACCTGGTCACGGCGATGCCAATGGACTTGAGCATCCGCGCAAGGTAGGTGGCCGTGGCTTCACCTTCGAGGTTGGGGTCGGTGGCAATGATGATTTCCTGGATGGCACCGTCGTTGAGGCGTGTGAGGAGTTCGCGGATGCGCAGCTGTTCGGGCCCGATGCCCGCGATGGGATTGATGGCGCCGCCCAGCACATGGTAGCGGCCGCGGAATGACCGTGTGCGCTCCACCGCGAGAACGTCCTTTGACTCTTCCACCACACATATCACCGAAGGATCACGGCGTGGATCCCGGCAGATGTTGCACATCTCCTGCTCGGTCACGTTGAAGCACACCGCGCAGAACTTAACTCGTTCCTTGACGGTAGTGATAGCCGTGACGAGGCGTCGCATGTCCTCGGGGTCCGCCTCAAGGATGTGGAAGGCCAGGCGTTGGGCTGACTTCGGTCCGACCCCGGGGAGCCGACCAAGTTCGTCGATCAGCTCCTGAACTGCACCTTCGTACAAAATTTCCTCGTTTGTTTGACATCAATGCCGCCATCAGCGGGTTTGCAGGGGAGAGCCGTCCAATGCGCGCTCTTCGATCAGCTTTCCGCCCAGAATACGCTCCACCGCCGCGCGTCCAAAGACCCGCGATTCCTCGATCGTTTCGTCCTCGGGGCTGGGGATATCCTCCGTGACCGTGGCCGCTGGGGCTTGGGTCCGCACGGGAGCTTGAACCCTGCCAGCTTGCGCCTCAGGGCTGTTGGTCAGCCGTTGGTACAGGCTTTGGCGGCCTGAAGGAACGCTCGACGGCGGTCCCTCCTCCAGAGTTGCGACCGAACCCCGTACTTCCTCGGGCTGCCCAGCCAGGGACGGCCATTGTGCCGGTGCTGCGGCCGGTGCTGCGGCTGGTGCTTGGGCGGCGGCTGGCTCATAAGCGGCGGCGGCATCGCTGCTGCCGGGGTTTTCGGCTTCGCCGGGGTTCCCGTTTGAGGTGAGGTTCTCCGCCGACGCTCCGGCTCCTTCAGAGAGGCGGCTAGCTGCCTGTCCTACATTGGAATCCGTGCCAACCACCCACGTGCCCGGTGCCTGCTCAACTGCCCGCGACCAAGGATCCTCGGAAGTACCGGGTGCTGCCGAAGAGGTTGTACTGCTCGCGGCAATCTGAGGGTTGTCCCCGGGGATTGCAGCGGGCGCGGGGTATGTCTTTGGGGCGTCCGTGGCACCTCGGAAAGCACCCGCAGGCGGCGCCGCCTCCATTGGGGGCTCCCAATCTGCAGGAGGCTCCTCGTCCATGGGTGGGGCATCTTCGTCGCGGGGAGGGCCCCAATCGTCGTCAGGCTGCGAATAGTCGCCATCAGCGTGCCGGGCGGACTGTGCCGCCTTCGATGAGGCTTCCACCCCGGGCGGGATAGGAGCGTTCGCCGCCGGAACGGCCGTGGTCCCTCGAGGCGTGGACTCTTGAGGCGCGGCCTGTGCTGGCAAGGGAGTAACGTCACGAGGTGCAGGGTCGGTAGCTTGGGCCGGAACAGATGGTGCCGCGGGAGCGGTTGGTGCAGCCGGGGCAAGGCCCCACGCTGAGTCCACTGCCGAGACTGGCTGCGTGGCCGAGGGTATCGGCGCCGGTGCTTCGGGGCCCGCTGCCGTCGGCCGGCTAGTAGGCGCTTTTGGGTTTGGCTCAGAGCTCGCTGAGCTGTTGCCGCCGGCCACTGCCACAATTTGGCAGTCGATACCGATGGTTTTGTGGATCGCTTGGCGAAGATTCTCGGAATGGTCAGCGCGTCCGAAAGCGCCGGCCAAGCCACTCGTCGTGAAGGCCAAGGTCAAAACCTGGCCATCAAACTGGGCCACCTGGGCGTTCGGTTCCACCAATGCCCACGTGCTTCGTTTGATCTTGCTCAATGTCTGGAGGACGTCCGGCCACGCGCGACGCAGAACTTCGACGTCGCCACCAGCACTACCAGCCCCTGCAGTGCTTCGAGCTCCTTCAGCTCCGCTAGCCGCCGGGGCGGTTGCGGGCTGCGGGGCGGGTGCGGTGGTAGCCGTGGGAGTGCTTGCGGGTGCTGCTGGCTGCGGTTGCCGTGCCTCGGGCTCGGCCACGTGTTCGGGCGCGGTTGGGGCGGGCGACGGCTGGGAAGGTGCCGCCTGCACCGGCCGGCTCGGAGCCGGGCGGTCGTCCACGGGCCAATCGCTGGTGGACACCCGGGGTGCGGTGAGGGCGGGTTGTGCTTGTGCGGGTGACGGCTCGGCAGCTGGTTGCGGAGTGGATGCTGGTGCCGCAACGGGAGCCGGTGCCGAAGCTGTAGGCGCGCCTGCTTGTGCGCCAGTGGGCGAGCCAGCCACCGCGCCAGGCGCGGATGAAGCAACAGCAGGCGTACCGGCGTCGTCCGCGTAGTTCAGACGACGTTCCACGCGATCGATGCGGGCGGCGATACCGCGTTCCGTTTGCTCAGCACTCGGGAGCAGGATGCGGGCGCAGAGGAGTTCAAGGTGCAAACGCGGTGAGGTGGCGCCCGTCATTTCCGTGAGTGCTGTGTTGGTGACATCGGCGGCCCTCGAGAGCTCGGCCGCACCCAGGTTGGTAGCTTGGTTGCGCATGCGGGCGATCTGGTCCGCGGGCATCCCGCGGAGGATGGCTTGGGCGCTTTCAGGCATGGCTTGCACGATGATGAGGTCGCGGAAACGTTCCAGCAAGTCTTCGACGAATCGCCGGGGATCGTGTCCCGTTTGGATGACGCGATCCACCGCCTTGAATACCGTGGGTGCATCTGCCGCGGCTATGGCGTCGACGACGTCGTCCAGCAGGGAAGCGTCCGTGTATCCGAGAAGCGCGACGGCGAGCTCGTAGGCCAGCCCGTTTGGTCCCGCACCTGCCATGAGCTGATCGAGGACCGAAAGGGTGTCTCGGACTGAGCCACCGCCCGCGCGAATCACGAGGGACAGCACGCCGGGAGCGACGGGAACGTTCTCCTGCTGGCAGAGGACTTCCAAGTACTTCAAGAGCGGTTCGGGCGGCACCAGCCTGAAGGGATAGTGGTGGGTGCGGGAGCGGATGGTGCCGATGACCTTGTCCGGCTCCGTGGTGGCGAAAATGAACTTGATGTGTTCCGGCGGCTCTTCAACGATCTTCAGGAGGGCGTTGAAACCTGCCGACGTGACCATGTGGGCCTCGTCGATGATGAAGATCTTGTAGCGGTCCCGGATGGGGGCAAACGTTGCGCGCTCGCGGAGATCACGGGCGTCGTCCACGCCACCGTGACTCGCGGCGTCGATCTCGATAACGTCCAGTGAGCCGGAGCCGCCGCGGGCCAACTCGATGCAGCTGGGGCATTTTCCACAAGGCGTGTCTGTAGGTCCCTCGGCGCAGTTGAGGCACCGGGCCAGGATGCGGGCCGAGGTGGTCTTGCCACAGCCGCGGGGACCGGAAAACAGGTAGGCGTGGTTGACGCGGTTCTTCCGGAGCGCCGTCATCAGCGGTTCCGTGACGTGTTCCTGCCCGATAACGTCCGCGAAAGAGTCGGGTCGGTACCTTCGATACAGGGCAGTTGTAACAGTCACAGGGGAAACCTACCTATAGGGACTGACATTTAAATATAGTGACCCCTCATGCACCCGCCAGAGCCCATCTACCCTTGCTACCTTCCGGTCCTGGGGGAGTTCAACAGGATGACGCCACATGAGGGGCCGTCGACAAGCTTACCCGAACTTACTTCGGGGTTCGAATCGGGTCCGCGGACGTGTGGATAAGGCTCGACGACGGCTACAAACCGGTCTCGACCATTGCATATCGGGCAACCGCGGCGGACCATGTGTAGGTACGCCGATTGGGGCAATCTCAAGATTGTGAGGTGCGGGGCCTGGGGGCGAGGGGCCGGACCCAGCAGCTCAACGGCGCACCGCGAGAATGGGCGCGTTGGGGGCGCCCATTTTTCCGTTAAGCGGTGTTCCCGGAACAAGTACGACGGCGTCTCTCCTCAGGCGATTACACGATGTAAAAATTCTCAGGTACAGTAGTATCTGCTTTCGATTCGGAAGCAAGGAGAATTCGCCTAGCGGCCTATGGCGCACGCCTGGAACGCGTGTTGGGTTAACGCCCTCGGGGGTTCAAATCCCCCATTCTCCGCGTTTGTGATGAGTCGGGACATCCTTCACGGATGAGTCGATTCATCGGTTACACCCCGGTCTTCGGACCGGGGTGTTTTTCTTTGTCCGGATTCTCTGGGTTGGTAGCCGCGGGCTGCGTTCCGGAACTAACGTCGACGCTCGGCCAAGGACACGATGATCCCGTCCGGCCCTCGGACGTAAGCCATGCGCCATACGCCTTCGTATTCTCCGACGCCGCCAACCAGCCCGTAGCCGTCCCGCGAAAGCCGGGCGAGGGCGCCGTCGAGGTCGTCCACCTCGAAGGTGACGTTCCGCAATCCCGGTTCAGTCGACATCGCTTGGGGCGAGCCGGGGCCATGGGGCGGATAGGTGAAGCTGGACAGCTCGACGGCGGTCCCGCCGTCGGGCGTTCGCAGCGTGGCAATCTCACTCCGGGAGCCTGGAATTCCGATCACAGTGTCCACGAATTCGCCTTCCATGAACATCCGTCCCTCCACCTCCAGCCCCAGGGTGGTGAAAAAGGCCAGCGCGGCCTCAAGGTTGGTTACCGTGATTCCGACGTGATCGAACCGGCGAACAAATGACATGGCGACTCTCCTGTCCTCTCAGCGCAGCCTAACCGGCAGTATCCTCCTGCTGGGCCGCCGCGACGCGTTCGAGGACTTCGCGGCAGGCGAGGATGGCGGGGTGGACGCGGCCAGCGGTTCGGGTGGACGTAAAAACTGTGCGGTTGGGTAGACCCGGCAGGTCTATGAGTTTGACCGGGCGGGTTCGGCCGGTCCATACGAGATCCGGCATGAGGGCTACCGCATTTCCGGATTCGATGAGGCGGATCTGGGCTTGGAGGTCCGCGGTTTCGTAACGGACATCGGGTTCAAACCCTGCCGACCGGCAGGCCTGCTCAGCCCAATGGCGTGACGCTGCACCACGGGGTTCCATGACCCATGGCATGGTGGCCGTGTCCGCCAAGGAAGATACCGACTCGCCACCGAGGCCAACCGGGGGAGTGGCTAAGCGGATAGCGTCACTAGTGAGGATCGCCCGATCGAGGCCGCTGTGATGGGGTGCTGCGTGGCCGGGGTATTGCTCCGCTACCACCAGGTCAAAGTCGCGCGCCCAGGTTTCATACAGAGCGGTCTCGGGTTCACGCTGGGTCATCTCCACGCGCACCTCCGGGTACTCGTGACGCATGATACTGAGAAAGTCCGGCAGCAGTGCCAACGCGGCGGATTGGAAGACGGCCAAGCGAACCGTTCCTGTCACCATGGACAGTGATGCCGCCAGCTCGGTCTCGGCCCGTTCGAGGGTTTCCAGGAGCGCAGCTGTATGGGCCACGAGGATCTCGGCTTGCGGGGTCAGTTGTACACGCCTGCCGGCTTTGCGGAGCAATTCCACCCCGGCTTCCTTCTCCAGGAGTGTCAATTGCTGGGAGACCGACGAGGGGCTGTACTGCATCGCGTCGGCCACCTCGGCCAGCGTTCCGCGGATCTTCAATTCGTGCAGTAAACGCAGCCTGCGGACATCCAGCAACGCAGCCTCCAAAGGATCGGATTGGATAATGAATATTCGTCAGAAAAGATCGCTTTTCCTAATGGAATTGTAGATCCATACTGATGGAAACAAACAAACTTCTCCGCCCCAGAAGGAGCCTCCATGACCAGCACCCTCCCGGATGCCAGCACCCCGAGCACCGAGGATTCAGGCCAATTTGATGCCTTGGCCCAAGAAGCCATCGCGTTGGTTCGTCACTGGTTGACCGAAGCCAGCAAGATCCCTGTGGATGTGTCCGCCCAGCGCCTCGCAGGTGTCCTCAAGGATCCGAACGGCTTGGAGTTCACCGTTGGGTTCGTCGACGGCGTCATCCGCCCGGAGGATCTGTCCGTCGCCGGCCGCAAACTCGCCGAGCTTGCACCGAAGGTGCCCAAGTTCCTTCCTTGGTACATGCGCAGCGCTGTCCGCGTGGGCGGTGTCATGGCGCCGATCATGCCGCAGGTGGTTATCCCGATCGCCCGCCGCGTGCTCCGCGAAATGGTGGGCCACCTGATCGTTGACGCCACCGATGCCAAGCTTGGTCCCGCAATCGCGAAGATCCGGCAGGACGGCGTACACCTGAACGTGAACCTCCTCGGCGAAGCCGTCCTCGGTGAGCACGAGGCGCAGCGCCGCCTGGAAGGCACCCTGAAGTTGCTGGCCCGCGAGGACGTGGACTACGTGTCCATCAAGGAATCCTCCACCGTGGCTCCGCACTCCCCATGGGCTTTCGACGAAGCGGTCGATCACGTGGTGGAGAAGCTCACCCCGCTTTACCGCCTCTCAGCGTCCTTCCCCAAGCCCAAGTTCATCAACCTGGACATGGAGGAGTACAAGGACCTCAGCATGACCATCGCGGTGTTCAAGCGCATCCTGGATATGCCCGAGTTCAAGAACCTGGAAGCCGGGATCGTCCTCCAGGCCTACCTCCCGGACGCCCTCGGCGCCATGCAGGAATTGCAGGAGTGGGCCGCTGCACGCCGGGCCAAGGGTGGGGCTCCCATCAAGGTCCGCGTGGTCAAGGGCGCCAACCTTCCCATGGAACAGGTTGAAGCTTCCCTGCACGATTGGCCGCTGGCCACTTGGGGCTCCAAGCAGGACTCGGACACCAGCTACAAGAACGTCATCAACTACGCCCTCACCCCGGAGCGCATTGACGCGGTCCGCATCGGCGTCGCGGGCCACAACCTCTTCGACGTCGCGTTTGCCTGGCTTCTGGCCAAGCAGCGCGGGATTGCCGGGCAGGGACAGAAAGCGATCGAGTTCGAAATGCTCCTGGGCATGGCAACGGGCCAAGCCACCGCTGTCCGCAAGGATGTCGGCAGCCTCCTCCTCTACACGCCCGTGGTCCACCCGGGTGAGTTCGATGTCGCCATCGCCTACCTGATCCGTCGCCTCGAAGAGGGTGCCAGCCAGGAAAACTTCATGTCGGCCGTGTTTGAGCTCAGCGAAAACGAGGGCCTCTTTAAGCGCGAACAGGAGCGCTTCCTCGCTTCCTTGGCCAATATGAAGGACGAGGTCCCGGGCCCGAACCGCAAGCAGGACCGCCGCCTCCCGGCCGAGCCCGCCCCGCTCGAAGGCTTCCGCAACACCCCTGACACCGACCCGGCCCTCCCGGCGAACCGTGCCTGGGGCCGCGACATCCTGGCCCGCATCCCCGGTTCCACGGCCGGCAACAAGATCGTGGAATCCACCAAGGTTTCCGACGCCGCGGAGCTGGACCGCATCATCGCCACCGCCGTGGTCCACGGCAAGGCCTGGGGTGCCCGCCCCGCAGCCGAACGCGCAGCCATCCTGCACCGTGCCGGCGAAGTCCTCGAGTCCCGCCGCGCCGAACTCCTTGAGGTCATGGCTTCCGAAACCGGCAAGACCATCGACCAAGGCGACCCCGAGGTCAGTGAAGCGATCGACTTCGCGCACTACTACGCCGAGCGCGCCAAGGACCTGGAAACGGTCGACGGCGCCACGTTCGTCCCGGCGAACCTCACCGTGGTGACCCCGCCGTGGAACTTCCCGGTTGCGATTCCTGCGGGCTCCACGCTCGCAGCGTTGGCGTCAGGTTCCGCCGTCGTGATCAAGCCCGCAAAGCAGGCCCGCCGCTCCGGTTCGGTGATGGTCGACGCCCTCTGGGAAGCCGGTGTGCCCCGCGAAGTGTTGGCACTGGTTCAGCTTGAAGAGCGCGAGCTGGGCACCCACCTCGTTTCGCACCCGAGTGTGGACCGCGTCATCCTCACTGGTGGCTACGAAACTGCCGAGCTGTTCCGTTCGTTCCGCCAAGACCTGCCGCTGCTCGCGGAAACGTCGGGTAAGAACGCCATCATCGTCACCCCGAGTGCCGACCTGGACCTCGCTGCCAAGGACGTCGTGCACTCGGCGTTCGGACATGCTGGCCAGAAGTGCTCTGCCGCATCACTGGTGATCCTGGTGGGCTCGGTGGCAAAGAGCGCGCGCTTCCACAACCAGCTGATCGATGCTGCCCGATCCCTGACGGTCGGCTACCCGGATAACGCCACGTCCCAGATGGGGCCGATCATCGAACCGGCCAACGGCAAGCTCCTCAACGCCCTCACCACACTGGGCGACGGCGAAACGTGGGCCATCAAGCCCGAGCGCCTCGACGAGACCGGCCGTTTGTGGTCCCCGGGCATCCGTTCGGGTGTGAAGCGCGGTTCGTACTTCCACCTGACGGAGTTCTTTGGCCCCGTGCTCGGCGTCATGACCGCTGACACCCTTGAAGAAGCCATCGCCATCCAGAACGAGATCGAGTACGGCCTCACGGCAGGGCTTCACTCCCTGGATTCCGCTGAGATGGGTGTCTGGCTGGAGAACATCCAGGCCGGAAACCTTTACGTCAACCGCGGCATCACCGGTGCGATCGTCCAGCGCCAGCCCTTCGGTGGCTGGAAGAAGTCCGCGGTTGGGGCCGGAACCAAGGCCGGTGGCCCGAACTACCTCATCGGTTTGGGCTCCTGGCTTCCCGCAGAAGCCAAGCCCAAGCGCGGCACCGTCCTTCAAGGTGCGGCTGCCCGGCTGCTCGCTGCTGCTAAGTCCGCCGGCGTCTCCGCTGAGGAAATCCAGACCCTCCAGCAGGCCCTCTTCAGCGATGCCACAGCATGGGAAACCGAGTTCGGCACGGTCAAGGACGTGTCCGCGCTGACTGCAGAACGCAACGTCTTCCGCTATCGCTCACTGCCTGTCACCATCCGCCTCTCCGAAGGGGAGACACTCGCTGAACTGATCCGCGTAGTAGCAGCCGGTGCAGTGGCCGGTTCGGCGCTCAAGGTCAGCTCCGCCGTCGTACTTCCTGACGCTGTGGTATCCGTGTTCGCGGACCTGGGCGTCAGCGTTCGGATCGAGGACGACGCCGCGTGGCTGGCCCGTGCAGCGAACTTCGACGCCGGCCGCATCCGCCTCATCGGTGGCGACTTCGCCGCGCTGAGCGCAGCCATGGGTGGCCGTCCCGACGTCGCGGTTTACCACGGCGCTGTGACCCAAGCCGGCCGCATCGAGATGCTGCCGTTCCTCCGCGAGCAGGCTGTCTCCATCACGGCGCACCGGTTCGGCACCCCGAACCACTTGTCCGACCACCTGATCTAGGCAGTACGCCAGGAATGACGCCGAGGGGTTAGCTTTTGGGGCTTTGGAAACATCAAAGCCGCGAGAGCTAACCCCTCGTCAGTGCGGGGGTGTCACACCTGCGCGTAGCCAAGCCGCTGCAACCTGCGGCGGGCAGCGAGCTCACTTGGACCATGCGATCCCAGTGCCAAGCGAACCATTCCCAGCACGGCCCTCGCTGCGGTGATGACGGGCAGCGGGATGGGGCCAAGCCGGGCAGGGCCGATCCCCAGTATGGCGCGGTACTTTGGTTCCAAGCTTGCGACGGCGGCCGCGAACAGGATGCGGTATCCGGGCCTGAGGAGCGGGCTGAGCGGCGGCGTTCGTATGAAGGATACTGTCTCGGCGAGGCGTTCATCTGCACGCAGCACCCCGGAGGAATACCACCCCTCCAATTCCTCACGGACCTGTGCATAGGTGACGGGTGGGTCCTGCACTCCCATCAGTTGGCCCGCCACCGCCCACTCACGGACGTAGGCATCCGGGCCACCTGGGATGGCCTGCCCCCAGATGCGGTTGGCCGTAATAAACGAGTCGGCATAGGTGACGTGGACCCAGCGAAGGAGTTCGGGATCGTTGGCGGCGTAATCACGCCGGGCGCCCATGCCATCCACATAGGTGCCACGGACGCGCTCGTGGATCTTTCGTACGCGGAGAGTGGCTGCTTCCGCCGCGTCCTTGGAACCGTAGGTCACCGTGAAGATCCAGCGGATGGTGTTGGCCAGGCGGCCGAGGGGATCCTTTTGGAAGCCGGAGTGCTCGTAGACGCCGGCAAGTGCGCCAGGGTGCAGCGCCTGCATCAACAACACCCTGATGCCGGCAATGATGGTGGCCACTTGGCCGTGAACTGCCCAGACGGCTGAGCCGGGCAGGTAATAACCGGCGTCGTTCCCTTCCGCGAGGCGCGGCACCCACTCCGGTGGCGTGCCTGAGGTTCCCGTGAAGGTGCGCTGCAGTTCGTGCCTGTACTCAGTGAGGTAATTCCTCATGTAGTCCATTCGACCGCGCTTTGCCTGAGCTGTACAGACAAGCGCCGGAGAACCTCAGGACGTCTTGAGCAAAAACTGAGCGAACCTTTCCAGTACCTGCCATGGGGAGCCCTTTATTTCTGGTGTGATTGCGGCCACAATGGGGATTGCACGCCAGGCTGGGGTTTGGTGCCGCTGGCTTTGGGGAGTGTTTTGTGGGCAAGCATCATGATTCAAGCAAGGTCCTCCAGCTCGTGCGTATGGGCCGCTTCGGGCGAGTCGCGCTGGCGTGTTTCATTGCCGTCTCCGCGTTCTTCGCTTTCGGTTTCCAGCCACTGAACTCCGTGACGGTTGGTTCGGCCGATGGACCCTCGACGCAGGCCTTGGCAGGAGCTCTGGCCCTGGGGACCCTCGTGCCCCCGGACGCGCAGACCGCCGTGATCGATCCCAATCCTGACCCTCCGGCACAAATGCCTGGGACGCCGATGCTCTCCTTCGACCGTGCCGTGGTCCGCGCTGTGGGCAAGGACGGATCCGGTGCGCTGAATGTTGCTTCCGCCGGCTTGGCGAGGCCTCCGGCCGGAAGCCTGTACGCGCCCCTGGAGGTCCTGAATCCGAGTTCGCCCTACGGGTGGCGCATCAGTCCGATCACCGGCCTGCCCAATGATTTCCACTGGGGCCAAGATTATGCCGCAGCCTGCGGTACCCGGGTTTACGCCGCCGACGCCGGGGTGGTCCGAGCAGTAGGGTGGCACCCTTGGGGCGGCGGAAACCGTGTGGAAATTGATCATGGAAACGGCCTTGTCACCACGTACAACCACCTGCAGGGCATTGGCGTGACTCTGGGGCAGTCGATTCAGGTGGGCCAAGTCATCGCCGAGGTGGGAACGACGGGATGGTCCACCGGTTGCCACCTCCACTTCGAGACGATTGTCAACGGTCTCCACACCAACCCCAACGGCTGGATCTACCTGCCTACCCGCCAAGTGGATCAGCTGCAGAACATCACCATGGTGAGTTATGAACCAGGCGTAGGCACGGGAGTATCCACCGCACCGCAGTGGGCCGTCCCGATCGCCGACGCCAGCAACCGCGCGGTCATTGGCGGCGACCAGGAAGTGGCCGTGGCACCCCCAGTGGTCACTGCGCCAGCGGCTGGCCAGCCCGCCGTCGCGGCACCTAATCCATCCGTCGCTGCTCCGCCGTCAACTGTTCCGCCCGCATCCTCGGGATCGACCACACCCACCCAGGCCACCACGCCTGCCCCAGCTGTTACGCCGACGCCGACGGCGACTGCCACACCGACGCCGACGCCGACGCCGACTGCCACCCCGACGGCGACTGCCACACCGACGCCAGCTGCGACGCCAATCCAGACGCCGGCGTCGACTCCGACAGCTGTCGTCACCCCCACCCCCGCCCCCGTGCCCAAAGCTCCGGCTCCGGTCCCGTCCTCCAAGGCGCCGGCCGTGACACCTCCGCTGCTGACCCCGACAGTGCTGCCGCCCGCAGTGACCCCCACAGCCCCGCCGGTTCAAGCACCATCGCCCACCTCTCCCGTGGCGATCATCCCCGGCACGCTCACCGCGGTGGTCCTGCCGCCCGGTTATGTCTTGGTCGCACCGGGCCTCGTGCGACGCCCTGATGGCGTGATCGCGCAGCTTTCCTCACTGCTGGTCCCAACCCCCTAGACCCTGTTCCTACGCCGCGGACCCTGTTGCAAGAAAGCAATTTTCCAACATTCCGCCCCGAATTAGCTTGTTGTTGGCTTTCTGTCTGGTTGGATTAAGGCAACTGGATTGACACGGGAGACGCCGTCTCCCACCAAACGCTAAGGCAGCTATGGAGCTCATCGAGGCCGAACACCCCAAACCAGGTCATGTGCTTTTGCACTTGAGCGATCTTCACTTGGTGGGGGGACCGAACGAGCTTCATGGCTCGGTGGACAGCGCAGCCAGGCTTCAGGAGATCTGCGATCAGATCGTGGCCTCCCGTATCAGGCCCGAGGCCATCGTCTTTACCGGGGATTTGGCGGACAAGGGTGAAACCGAGGCGTACCTGCGCTTGCGCACCATGATCGAGCCTGTGTGCCGCTCATTGGGTGCCCGGGCCATCTGGGCCATGGGCAACCATGACAACAGGGCCAATTTCCGGGCAGCTTTCCACGACGCTTCCGAAGCCAGCCGGCCCCAGGATCCGGTGGACCGCAGCTACTTTGTGAACGGCCTACGCATCATCACTCTGGACACCACAGTTCCGGGCTACCACTACGGGCAGTTGTCCGAGTCGCAGCTGGACTGGCTGGCTTCGGAATTGGCCACACCAGCGCCGGACGGCACGATCCTGGCGATGCATCACCCGCCTGTGCCCTGCGTCCAGGATATGGCCGTTTTGGTGGAGCTTCGCGGCCAAGCCGACCTGGCCGCCGTCGTCCGGGGTACGGACGTCCGCGCCATCCTCGGCGGCCACCTGCATTACTCGACGACGGCGGACTTCGCCGGCATTCCGGTATCGGTCGCCTCTGCCACGTGCTACACGCAGGACCTGGGCGTGCGCGCAGGCGGCCAGCGCGGTCGCGACGGTGCCCAGTCCTACAACATGGTCCACGTTTACGAGCACACGATTGTGCACTCGGTGGTCCCGATGTCCGGCGGAGAGACAGTGGGCGAACCCTTGGACGCCGCTGAGGTGCAGCGGAGGCTCGCCGAAGCCGGTGTCCGGATTCCCAAGCACTCGCGCCGCGGAACCCTTATTTCTCCCAGGGTGCCTTGACGGGGAAGTACTTCTCCAGGAAGTCCGTCACCACTTCGGCACGCTCATCGGCCTCGACCTCAGGAAAGCTGCCGTCGTTGAGGCAGAAAAAGTCCATGTGACGCTTGGCCAGAAGCTTCGGCAGATAATGGAGTCCGGCCCACATGGTGGTATCCACATACCGGACTTTCGCAGCGGTCTGGGTGACCGCGCGGCCCGTCAGCAGGGCGTAGTAGTGGTAGAAGGAATTGGTCACTGAGATGTTGTCGGCCGCCCTGAAACGGCTGGCCGCGGTCTTGGTGAATTCCGCAGGGAACTCCTTCTCCATCTTGGCCACCACGCTGCGGCGTAGCGGTGCAGCGGTGTGCTCGAGGTGGCGGGTGGTGATCCGGCCGAACCTTTCCCACAGCAGTTTGCGGTTAACCCGCGCTGCGTTCTCGAAACCGCTGCGTTCGGCATCGTTCTCACCGAGGCCGATCCGGGTGTCGGCCTCGATGAACTTGGTGATGCCGCCCGGTGTGAAGAACATGTCCGGTCCCACCGGGCGGCCAAAGAACATGTCGTCGTTGGAGTAGAGGAAATGCTCTGACAATCCCTCAATGTGGTGCAGCTGGCATTCCACTGCTTGGGAATTGTGCGTGGGCAGCACCGACGGGTCGGCAAAGAATTCCTCGCTGCGGACGATCGTGACAGATGGGTGGTCCGCGAGCCATTTCGGCGCCGGGGAATCGGTGGCGATGAAGATCCGGCGGATCCACGGTGCGAACATGTGCACGGACCGGAGCGCGTATTTGAGCTCATCGATCTGCCGGAAGCGTGCCTCATGGTCGTCGCCTTCACCGAGGACCGCTCCGGCCTGCTGGGCGCGTCGTGCTGCAATGTAGGCCGGGTCGCTGCCGTCCACCCAGGAAAAGACGATGTCGATATCGAAGTCGATGTCGCTGGCGTGGTCGGCAAACATGTTCTCGATGGTGGGCCACGCCAGGCCGTGCCGTTGGACTGTGCCGCGCACCGCGTCCTGCCGGAGCATTGTGCGGCGGGTCAAGGAATTCTCCACGGGAAGCTCCAGATGGTCGCCCTCGAACCTCCACAACTCAAGCTGCACGCCCAAAGCCGGTCCGTACCAGAGGCCACCGCCCGGTTCCACCCTGGGCCGGTACAACCGGAAGATCCTCGCTTTGCGGTTTGCGGACAACTCACCGTCAGCAACCAGGACCGAGGCTTTCCGTTTGGCGTCAACGGTCATGGAATAAAACGGCTCGTCATGGAATGCCCGGACCAGTGCCTCCCGGACCTCTCGGCGGGCCTCCCAGTCCACGGCAATGACCGGACGTTCGTCGTTGCCCCTGACCAGGATGAAGTCGACGTCGGCTGCTTCCAAGGCTGCCCTGACCGCCAGAAGATCGGACACCATGGCCTGCTGCGGGGTCAGGTCGCTGATGACCATGGCGTACCGCCCGCGGTGGCGGACGACGTCGGACCTGTGCTTGAGGTGCGCGACGACGGCAGGGGAGACTGCCTCGGCAACGGCCTCCTCTTCCACGGTGGGGCTGCCATGGTAAATCGGATCAACTGGTGCTTGCGTGATGGCGTTTTTCTCCGGAATCTGTGGGGCGGGTAGCTTTGGGGGCATCTGCGGGGTGTCGGCCTAGATGGACAGCGCTTCACGCCAACCGCGAAGGAAGGCAGCGCCGGCGTCATCATGGATGACGTCCTCCGCGAGGCCCAGGTCAGTTGCCGTGAGGATGGGGTAGGGCTTCACCGGTACACCGTCGGCGGGTCTCACGTCCACATGCTTGACGTCATGGTCATTGTGGTGAAGCCAGTCTGCCATGGCGTAGTCCGTACGGGAATCACCTACCGTCCGCCACGAGAGGGGTGTGATGCCGTGTGCCGCCAAGAGCTCCACGGCCCTACTGGCTCCCAGGTCCTTGCCGAGCCGAACCGATTCAATGTCCGTGGAGATGATGGTGGGGTCCAGCCTGTAGTCCGCGGCGTCGTCGGATTCGGGAGCGTGGTGGTCCAGGATCGCGGCGTCGAGGCCGTGCCGGCCCATGAGGTCCAAGGCGTCGGAGTCGAAGAGCTTCTGCTCCGCCAGGTAATCCTCGTTGGCGACGTCCAGGCGCTGCTCCACCGAGACCATGGCACGCTTGGTCTCGTCGAAGAACATATGCGTCGAGTAGTCCTCGGCCACGAGCCTGCGAACGTCGTCTCCATACGCCGTCGGAACAGCCAGCCCGTTATCCACATGGATGGGGCCTGCCCCTTGGGCGGTGTAGCTGAACCACACCGCGCCTTTTTCGCAAACAGCGTGGATCACCGTGTCGGTGGGTATTCCGGCAGCGATCATGGGCCCCATGACCTGCTCACGGATGAACGTATCTGAGCGGCCGGTATTGAAGATAACGGGGATGCCCGCCGAGGCAAGCGCCACAAGATCGGTGATGATGTCCGGCTTGACGTCACGCGTCACGGGACTGGCGATGGGGCCGTCGACGTCGAGCAGCAACGCCAGCGGGGGCGTGGTGCGGGCAGCGGTCCGGCCAGTACCTTGGAACGGTTGGGTCATGTCCCTATTCTGTCAGTCCCAAGGCGGCAGATCCCAGCTATGACGCCCCACCACGATAATCACCTTTTGGCTACAACCTGTCCGTGCCCGGGGTCAAAAGTTCCGTTACGGCCTCTTCTTCCCTAGGCTTGCAGGGTGATCTTCAAAGCTGTGGGCGAGGGACGCCCGTACCCTGACCATGGATACACCGCGCCACGCGACTGGGCGGCCCTGCCTCCGCGGCCAGTCCGCCTCGATGACTTGGTGACCACTAAGAGGACCCTGGACTTGGAGGCCTTGTTGGCCGAAGATTCCACGTTCTTCGGTGACCTTTTCCCGCACGTCGTCCAGTACCAAGGCGTCATGTACCTCGAAGATGGCCTCCACAGGGCCGTGCGCACCGCGCTGCATCAACGCACTGCCATCCATGCCCGTGTGTTGGTGATCGATGGCTAGGCGTCCTCGGGACGTCACCCAGCTTCACGGGCACAGGGTTGTGTCCGGCCAGGAGCTCCGGGCAACTTTTGCCGAGGATGAGGAGGCGCGGCGCGGTAGTTTTGGCCGCCGGCTCCTGCACGGCATTGTCCTGGTCCTTTTGGTTGGCGTGATCTGCGCCGGAGCTGTAGGGGCTTGGGCCGTCATGAACGGAGTGATCAAGGTGCCCTCCGCGGTGGCCAGCAAAGCGCCCACCAGCCTGTGCCCCACCACCACCTTTGACTACGTCCCCAACGCAACGGTGAACCTGAATGTCTTCAACGCCACCACCCGGGGCGGATTGGCGAAGACCGTGGCCGATCTGTTTGTGGCCCGCGGCTACAAAGTGGGCGAAGTAAGTAACAGCAGCACCGCCTACACAGGTATTGGCGTGGTGGTCTCTGGCGTCAAGGGGCAGGCGGCAGCCTTCAACATCCAACGGAATCTTGCCGGCACCGATTATTTCCAGGACAACCGCGCTGACGGTTCCGTGGATGTAATCCTCACAGCCGGCTACGAGCGTTTGGTGGAGCCTCAACTCGTGGACCAGAGTCCCGGCAAACTGCAATGCCCGCGGGAGGACCTGCGGATCGCGGACAACGCTAAATGGCCGGTGGTCCCGACACTCCCGGCGGGACACTAGCGCCCGCGGAACAAAGAAGCCGCGCTTCGTCCAGGCGTACGGCATGTCCGGCTGCATCGAACCGTGCGCCGGCCCCCAATTGGATGAAGCGCACCGTCTGGGCGGTATATGTCTCGAGCGGTGTTGGGGATTCGATGGCTGCGTTTGATTCCTCCGCCGGCCGATTGCGGCGGGCGGCACTGGCCGACAATGTCCCGTGAATGAGCCGGGCCAGTTGGGCAATATCAATGTCCGGGAGATAGCCCTGCTGCACACCATCACGGAGGATGTCCTGGAGGAGGACGTTGAGATCTCCCACATGGTTCGCGAGCTTGGCGAACGAGCCAGGGGACAGGACGGCGGCCATCGCGGGCCCGGGCGGCAGGTGGCGGCGGCTGAGGTCCTCCACTTGGGCACGAACGTACAGGGCAAGTCTGTCTACGGGGTTATCGAGCGCCTCAAGCGATTCCCTGAGATCCACGATGAACCGCTCCGTCTCATCCAAGGCGTACGCAATGAGCAACTGCTCCATGTCGGCGTAGTAGTTGTAGACGGCGGTACGCCCCACCTCGGCGTGGCGGGCGACGTCGGTCATGGTCAAGCCGGGCAGTCCATGGGTGAAGAGAAGTTCGCCGAAAGCCTTCAAGATGCGGCGTTGGGTCGCGGCGCGTTGGGCTGCATTGGTGGCGGCCGTGATCCTAGGCATGTAGACACTTTACCGTTATCTGTCACTAAGAGTCGTCATGTTCCTGCTGCCGCTTTCCGGGCGCGGACCTGCCCGAATTCGCGTACCATCAGGGGAATCGGACAATAACTTCACGAGGGGAACTGTTGCGGGCAACGGTTAAGGATGTGGCCCTGCGGGCAGGGGTGTCACCAAAAACGGTCTCGAACGTGATGAATGGAATCGTGCCGGTCAGTGGCCCAACGCGTCAGCGGGTTGAGCAGGCCATGCAGGAGCTCGATTACGTGCCCAACCTCTCTGCCCGCGGCCTTCGCAATGGCAGGTCGGGAGTCATAGCGTTGGCCCTTCCGGATCTCGCTACCCCGTTCTCCGCCGAGATCGCCCACCACATTGTTGAGGTTGCGCACCAGCAAGGCTGGAGTGTCCAGATAGAGGAAACCGGCTCGGACCCGCACCGCGAGGAGGAGCTGCTGACCCGGGCCCGCTCCAACCTCATCGATGGGCTCATACTGAACCCGGTTGTCCTTGATGAGAGCGCAGTGCGGGTGGGCGTGGCGTTGCCGCCGGTGGTCTTGCTGGGGGAAGTGACGCAGCAATTGGCTGACAGGGTGTTCGTGGACAGTTTTGCCGCGGCCAGGGACATGACCTTGGCCCTTGCCAAGCCGGGGCGGCGGCGCATTGCGGTCCTGGGTGTGAACCGCGGGCGGAACTCAGCCACCGCCGTCCAGCGAAGGGCCGGTTACGAGGCCGCGCTTGAATCCTTGGGGATATCTCAGGACGAGTCGCTGACGATTTCGTGCGAGAGTTGGCATCCTTGGGCTGCTGCCGAGGCCTTGAGCCAATACCTGGAGGGTCATCCGGTTCCCGAAGCGCTCTTCTGCTTCACGGACTCCATGGCGATCGGCGCCCTGAGTGTTCTGTGGAAGCGTGGTGTGCGCGTTCCGGAAGACATTGCGGTTGCCGGCTTCGATGACATTGCCGATGGCCGCTACGCGGTCCCTTCGCTGACCACGGTCTCCTTCGATAAGCGGAGGATCGCAACGGAAGCCCTACGGCTGCTCACGGAGCGCATGGCGGACAGGAGCCATGCCCAACGCGTAGTCACGGTGGACTTCTCCATTGTGGAGAGGGAAAGCAGCCGGGCCTGAGGCCAGCCAACTCGCTAAATTCATCATGTTTGCGCTAACAATTTCTCTTGCCCTGCCGATTACATCGATGTAATGTGAGTGCTGCGTCACCCGTCGGGCCACCTTCCTCCGAACGCAGGCGCACCGGAACCGGACTATGCACTGAGATTTCGCAATGAGCTTTCGCAGTGAATTTCGCACTGAGTTCACGCAAGGAAGCTGGACCTTTTCAGCGGACCCATCCAAAGGAGTGACGGGTGAAGCAGTATGAATCCCTTGCCGGGAAACAGTTGTCGCGGAGACAGTTATTGACAGGATCAGCAGCCCTCGGAGGGCTGGCACTCGCCGGTAGCCTGACCGGTTGCGGTGGACCAGCCCAAGCTTCGGCGGTCCAAAACATCGATTTTTGGCATCTGCTCTCCGGCGGAGACGGCATCAAGATGCAAGGCATGATCGACAAAGCCAACCAAGCTAACCCTGGCTTCAAGGTCCATCCCACTGTGCTTGCATGGGGGCCGCCGTATTACACGAAGCTGGCTATGGCTTCGGCAGGCGGGCGGCCACCCGAGGTGGCTATCATGCACGCCAGCCGGGTCCCCGGGTACGCGCCGGGTGGGCTGATCGAGCCATGGGACCTAGGCCTTCTTGAAGAACACGGTGTCACAAGCGCAGATTTCGCGCCGCGGATATGGGAGAAGAGCCAGCAAAACGGCAAGGTCTTCTCCCTTGCCCTTGATTCGCATCCGTTCGTGATGTTTTACAACACCGACATCGCCGGAAAAGCAGGGCTTCTTGGCAGTAACGGCCAGCTCCAGGCGGTCAACTCGCCCCAGGAGTTCGTCGCCATGGCCAAGGAGATGCAGAAAGTGACCAAGGCGCACGGCTTGTCCTTTGGATACCTGGCGCTTGGATCCCAAATGTGGCGGTTGTTCTACACCCTCTACAAGCAACATGGAGCGGACATCGAATTGACGCCCGGCCAGCCCATGAAGGTTGACCGGGATGCGGCGGTTGAGTCCTTGGAGTTCATGGCATTGCTCCTGGATGACACCATTGCCGCCAGCAGCGGTGACATCAATACCGCCATCGCCGAGTTCGCGCGGGGGGACTCGGGCATGCTGTTCAGCGGAGTCTGGGAAATCCCCACCATGAAGAAGGCCGGCTTGCCCTTTGACGCGGCTACCATTCCCACTCTCTACGGAACTCCGGCTTCCTACGCGGACTCCCATTCGTTTGTGCTGCCACGCCAGCTCACGGTCAATGACGAGAAGCGTCGGGACGTCTACAAGTTCGTCACCGATGTCCTCAAGGGTTCCCTGTCCTGGGCGGAAGCAGGGCACATTCCTGCCTTCCAGCCCGTGGTCAAGACCCCCGAATACCGGAAACTGACCCCGCAAATCCATTACGCCAACGCAGCGGACATCATCGCCTATGATCCCGAGTCCTGGTTCAGTGGCTCCGGCTCGGACTGGCAGACGTACTTCGGGGAGAACATCCAGAACGTGCTGTTGGGGCGGGACAAGGCCTCCGTGGGCTGGGATGCCTTCGAACGCAGGACCAATACCCTTCTTTCCCGTCCCAACCCGGTCTGACCGGCTCACATACCGAGCGACAAAGGAGTCCTTCATGAGTTCAACTACCCTGTCCCGCCGGAGATCCGTGAGCAGGACGCAAAGCAACATCAGTGGTTGGGGTTTCGCCGCCCCGTTCCTGCTCTTCTTCCTGGTTTTTCTGGTCTGGCCCATTCTTTACGGCTTCTACATGAGCCTCACCGGCAAGTCGTTGACCGGAGCCAACAACGGGCTTATCGGCTTTTCGAACTACACCGAAGCGTTCGGCGACGCCGACATGTGGCATTCGCTGGGCAACACGCTCTACTTCACCGTGATCAGCACAGTTCCGCTGGTCCTCGTGGCGCTGGTGATGGCCGCGCTGCTCAACATCGGGCTTCCGGCCCAGTGGCTGTGGCGCCTGTCCTACTTTGCGCCGTACCTCTTGGCATCCACGGTGGTGTCCCTGTTTTTTACATGGATGTACAACCCCCAACTCGGGCTCTTCAATGACATGCTCTCCAAGGTCGGTCTACCCAAAGTTGCGTGGCTCAACGATCCCAACGTGGCCATGTGGGCAATCGTCATCGCCACCCTTTGGTGGACTGTGGGTTTCAATTTCCTGCTCTATCTGGCGGCCATGCAGAACATTCCGGCCCAGCATTATGAAGCGGCTTCCTTGGACGGCGCGGGTGCTTGGCGACAGCTCTTTTCCATCACGTTGCCCCAGCTGGCACCCACTACGGTCATGATCGTGCTCCTCCAGATCCTGGCATCGCTCAAGATCTTTGATCAGGTCTACCAAATGACGGCGGGCGGTCCCGCGGGATCAACCCGGCCCGTAGTGCAGTACATCTTTGAGACCGGCTTCACCGGTTACCGGCTGGGTTACTCCGCAGCCATTTCCTACATCTTCTTCGGACTGATCCTGGTGGTCTCCATCATGCAGTTCGTCATCACCCGCCGCAGGAGTGCGTAATCATGGCCACACCTACACTCACCCGCACGGCCGCCGGCTCCGCGCAGAGCCTTGGCAACCACAAGCTCCGTCCCGTCCGCAAGAAACCCACCATCGGCCGGATAGCCGCCGTCGCCCTGGCCGCAGTGATCGCCGTCCTGTGGCTGATCCCTTTCGCCTGGGCCACCGTCACCGCGTTCAAGAGCGAGACGGATGCGGCGGCTTCAAAGATCAGCTGGGTTCCGCCGTCGGGCTTTACCTTCGACGCGTTCGCCAAAGTTTTCCAGGACGGCAACATTCCTCTCTGGACCTGGAACTCGCTCTATACCTCGGCGGCCATCACGGCGATAACGCTGGTGATCTCGGCGCTGGTTGCCTACGCGCTGTCAAGGATCGACTTCAAAGGTAAGAGGGTGCTGATGACGGTCATCATTGCCTCCATCATCGTCCCGCCGCCCGTGCTGATCATCCCGCTCTTCTACCAGATGTTGTCGCTGAACCTGATCGATACATCCTGGGCCATCATCCTGCCGCAGGTCATCCACCCGGCCATGGTGTTCGTGCTGAAGAGGTTCTTCGACCAGATCCCGCGCGAACTCGAGGAAGCTGCAGTCATGGACGGTGCAAGCCGCTTGCGGATCTTCACCCAGATCATCCTGCCGTTATCCCGGCCCATCCTGGCCGCCGTCGCAATCTTTGTTTTCATCGGCGCGTGGAACAACTTCCTGTGGCCGTTCATCGCGACCAACGACAGCAACCTGCTCACGCTCCCCGTTGGCCTGCAAACCATCAAGAGCGCCTACGGCATCCAGTACGCGCAAAACATGGCGTCCGCGTTATTGGCGGCGCTGCCCCTGATCGTGGTCTTCCTGTTCTTTCAACGCCAGATCATCAAAGGCATTGCGACGACGGGACTCGCCGGAACCTGACCGGCACCACACGCTTACCACCAGTTTCAGAACACAACCAAGGAGATACTGCACATGTCACGCGCACGGATCACCCTCGATCGCGACTTCACGATCGGCGAAGTACCCCGCCGCCTTTTCGGCTCCTTCGTGGAGCACATGGGCCGCTGTGTCTATACCGGCATTTACGAACCCGGACATCCTGAAGCCGATGAGAACGGCTTCCGCCAAGATGTCCTCAAGCTCGTCAAGGAACTGGGGGCCACCGTTATCCGGTACCCCGGCGGTAATTTTGTTTCCGGTTACAACTGGGAAGACGGCATCGGACCGCGCGAGAACAGGCCGCGGCGGCTGGATGGTGCCTGGCACACCGTGGAGACCAACGCCTTCGGTTTGCACGAGTTCGTGGACTGGTCCAAACAAGCCGGCACCGAAATCATGGAGGCCATCAACCTGGGCACCAGGGGAGTGGAGGCCGCCCGTGAAATCGTGGAGTATGCCAACCATCCCGGCGGGAGCTATTGGTCAGACCTTCGCGCAAAGAACGGCCACAAGGACCCCTTCGGCATCAAGCTATGGTGCTTGGGCAATGAAATGGACGGGCCATGGCAGATCGGCCACAAGACCGCTGAGGAATACGGCCGCCTCGCCCAGGAAGCCGCCAAGGCCATGCGGTTCGTGGACCCGGACATCGAGCTGGTGGCTTGCGGCAGCTCCAATTCACGGATGCCCACCTTTGGCGCTTGGGAGCAGACCGTGCTCACGCAAGCATATGAAGAGGTCGATTACGTTTCCCTCCACGCGTACTACTTCGAGGAAGAAGGCGACGTCGGCAGTTTCCTCGCGTCCGCCGTCGACACCGATTACTTCATCGAGTCCGTCGTCGCAACGGCAGACGCGGTGCGCGCGAAGGGAAAGCACAAGAAGCACATCAACCTGTCCTTCGATGAGTGGAACGTCTGGTACCAGCGCGGTTTGGACACCGAGGACCAGCCGCACAACGTGATCAAGGCCGGATGGCGCGAGCACCCCCGGATCATCGAGGACAAGTACAACGTCACGGACGCCGTCGTGGTGGGAACGTTGCTCAACTCGCTGCTCCGCCATGGGGACCGGGTCAAGATCGCCAACCAGGCGCAGCTGGTCAACGTGATCGCGCCCATCCTGTCCGAGGAAAACGGGCCGGCGTGGAAGCAGACCATTTTCCACCCCTTCGCACGGATGGCAGAGCTCGCCAAAGGCCAGATCCTGCGGCTCTCCGTGGACTCGGACAAGTACTCCAACACCCGCTTCGGTGACACGGACCTGGTGGACGTCAGCGCGACGTGGAACGAGGAAACGGGGCGGGTGGCTTTGTTCTTCGCCAACCGCGGGTTGGAAGAAGCCGCCGACGTCGAGGTGGCGCTTCGCGGTTTCGACGCCCAGCAGGTGGTACGCGCCGAGGTCCTCGAGATTCCCGATGGCGGCGACCGCTTCACGACCAACGCCCAGGACCAGCCGGGCCGGGTGGGCCTGACGGCACTGGAAGGCGTGAAGGCGCACGGTTCAGAGCTGCGCCTGACGCTGCCCGCCCTGTCCTGGGCCGTCGTCGAGCTTCATGTGGTGAAAGGCTAGCCTCGCACCCAACCAGGGGACAGCAAACGTCGCAATGAACGCTTGCTGTCCCCTAGTTGGGTAAAGCACGACGGCGTGGGCTACTTAGATGCTGCAGCCGTCAGGGCCGCAGGCCTCGCCGTCCGAAGCGCCCACCGGGATCAACGGGTTGGCTTCCTGCCACGCCTGGTTCAAGGCTTGGGCGAAGAGTTCAGCGGGCTGGGCGCCGGAAATGCCGTACTTGCGGTCGATCACGAAGAACGGGACGCCCGTGACGCCGATGGCCCGGGCCTCATTGATGTCCTCGTTGACGGCGTCGGTGAACTTGTCCGTGGTGAACAGTTCCGCAACCTCGTCGGCGGGCAGTTCCAAAACCGCACCAAGCGCAGTGAGGTACTCCTCGCTGCCGATGTCCTTGCCGTGCTCGAAGTGGTCACTGAGCAGGCGTTCCTTGGCAGCGTCCTGGCGGCCATGGGAGGCAGCGAGATGGATGAGGCGGTGGGCCGTGAAGCTGTTGGCAACCACAACAGTGTCAAAACGGTAGTCCAAGCCCTCACCCTTGGCGGTCTCCGTGACGTGGCCAAACATCTGCTTGACTTGCTCAGGGGCCATGCCTTTGCGCTTGCTCAGATAGTCCAGCTCGGTGCCGTCGTAATGCTCCGGGACTGATGGGTCCAGTTGGTAGCTCCTCCACTGAACTTCCACGGAATCGCGGTGCGGGAACCGGGCCAATGCGGTCTCAAAGCGACGCTTGCCGATGTAGCACCACGGGCACGCGACGTCTGACCAGATCTCAATCTTCATGGCAGCTACAACCCGTCCAGCCGGTACAGCATTCCCAGGGTGGGTGTTATTTTCCTCACCGGCACGGCAAAGTGGAAGGGCGCAACCCGTTGGAATCAGACCAGGATCAGACCAGGACCAGACCAGGACCAGATTTGGACCAGACCATGGGCCCGCCCCACTGCGAAGGAGACCCACCCGCCATGACAGCTTGGAACGAAGACCCGGTGGCCCAGGCCTCCGTGCCCGGTGCCGTAACCGTCGTCGAGGGTACTTCCTTCTGTATCTCGGGGCCTTCCGGTGACATCCACGGAGGCGGTGCGCAAGGTGCCTACTATCAGGACACGCGGGTCGTGTCGCGCTGGGTCCTGACCGTGAACGGCGCGCCCCGTGAACCATTAAACGGGCGAAACCAGGCTGCCTACCACGCGGAGTTTATCGGGCGGGGCCGGTCAGCCGATGGGAAATTCGATACCCCCTTGGTGGTTCAGCATGAACGGCATGTGGGGCCAGGACTTCGAGACGACATCGTCATCAGGAACTACTCGGCGCAGCCTGCCACCTGCCGCATCGACCTAGCGCTCGACGCCGATCTGGAGGACCTCTTCGACATCAAGGGCGGGAACACGGGCAAATCCGAACCGCCGAGGCGCAGCATTGGCCATGAGGTACTGAGTTTCACCTCTGAAGATGCCGACGGGCAACGGCGCGGAGTGACCTTCAAAGCGGCGGGCAGCACCCCAACCGATGAGGGCCTCACGTTCCACGTCAGCATCCCGGCCCGCGGTACCTGGACCACCAGCGTCATCGCAACACCCCTTACCAACGGCGAAACCCCGGAGGAGCCGTTTTCCGCAACAGCACCGCCGGATGGCAGCGTGGGAGTCCGCAGACATCGCGCCTGGGAAGAGCATGTGCCGCGGATATCCGTGACGGATGCCAATGTTCAACAGACTTTGGTCCACAGCCAACAGGATCTCGGCTCACTCCGTATCTTCGACCCCCACCACATCGGCCGCGTGGCCGTCGCAGCCGGGGCGCCCTGGTTCATGGCGCTGTTTGGACGCGATTCCCTCTTGGCGTCCTACATGTCCCTCATGGTGGACCCCGGGCTGGCGGCGGGAACACTCCAAACCCTGGCCGGACTCCAAGGCAGCAAGGTCGATACTGACTCCGAAGAAGAACCCGGCCGAATTCCCCATGAGGTCCGCCTTGGCACCACCGCTGGGCAGTCGCTCGGCGGGACCGCATACTACGGAACAGCCGATGCCACCCCGCTCTTCGTGGTCCTGTTACGCGAGCTGAGCCGGTGGGGAGCGGATCCGGAGGTCGTTAATTCGTTGCTGCCCCATGCGGACCGCGCCATTGAGTGGATGGAGAAGTACGGGGATCGCGACGGCGACGGGTTCATCGAGTACCAACGGCCAAACGAACACGGCTTGGTCAACCAAGGGTGGAAAGACTCCCCGGACGGGATCAACTTCGCTGACGGCCGGATGGCTGAGGCCCCCATTGACCTGGCGGAAGTACAGGCCTACGCCTACGCGGCTTACGTGGCACGCTCATTGCTCGCGAGGGAAGCGGGGGACGCCGCCGTCGAGCGCCGCTGTGCCGAGCGGGCAGCGGCACTGAAGCAAGCCTTCAACGAAAAGTTCTGGCTGTCGGAAAAGGGCTATTTCGCGCTCGCACTGGACAAGAACAAGCAGCCCGTGGATTCCTGTACTTCCAACATGGGGCACTGCCTGTGGGCCGGGATCGTCGATGAGGACAAGGCTTCCCTTGTTGCCGAGCGGCTGATGTCCGCCGAAATGTTCACTGGCTGGGGGATCCGCACCCTCGCCTCGGACATGGGCGCTTATAACCCCGTCAGCTACCACAATGGCTCGGTATGGCCGCACGATACTGCGCTCGCGGCCACCGGCCTGATGCGCTACGGCTTCGTGAAGGAGGCCGGCCAGCTGGCGCTCGGATTGTTCGACGCCGCCAAGCACTTCGGCGGTCAGCTTCCCGAGCTGTTTTGCGGCTTTGGCCGTGACGACTTCTCGGAGCCCGTTCCGTACCCGACGGCGTGTTCCCCACAGGCATGGTCAGCGGCCACGCCGATCCAGCTGGCCCGGGTCCTGCTTCGACTGGACCCGGATTTCACCCGAAACGTCCTCCACCTGGCTCCGATCCTGCCCGAGGAAGTTGGCGAGTTCCAAGCTGATAACGTGCTGCTCGGATCGTCCCGAATCAGCGTCCGGGCGTCGGGTGTGAACGGCACCGTCGCAGGGCTTCCGAATGGCCTGGATCTGCGCACGGAACCTTGGCTAGAGCTCGTGCTCCATGACGAAGTCGTGCTCCACGGTATTTCCGAGCCTGAATGACTTGGTCCCTACCTTCCGGAAGCCGCTCTTCTCGTAAAACCGGATGGCCTTGGCGTTCTCGCTGTTCACTCCGAGCCACACCACGGAGGCGCCCTTGTCTGCAGCATTAGCCAAGGACGCCCGCATGAGCCGTGCCGCAGCCCCTTTACCGTGATGGTCGGGGTGGACGTAGCATTTGCTCAGTTCCGTAGCGGGGTGTGCCGTGAGGACCGACGCGACGTCGTGGTCGCTGGTCCGTTTGGCTACGAGCATGGTGTAACCCCGGAAGTCTCCGGCGTCGTCGAGTACCAGGACGGTGATGTTCGCGTCGGCGAGGTACTCCTTGAAGTTGCCTTCGCTGAGGTTCCCCTCGACGTGGGCCTCGATGTCCTCCGGCGACGCACCGGGCGGGCACGCCAGCGGAAAGGTGATGGCTGCCAACTCAGCCAGCTTCCCGGCGTCGTGCGCCGTTGCGGTGCGGACGGTTTCAGCCATGTGGTTCCCCCTTGGAGTGTTTCTGCGGGCAATGCGCCTCACCGCATCCTAAGGGAAGTGGCTGTGCGCTGACCCCTATGTTGCTGTGAGGTCTAGCATGCTTGTAGGCAGCAACGCTTATCACGCACGGGTTAGGAATCTTGGGTGGCCGTAGTAGTTGGGTGGATCAGCTTCCCGGTTGGGTTGCTCCTGTTGATTTGGACGTGGACAAGCGTGATCGGCGCTTTGATCGTGCCCCGTCAGCACAAACACAAACTCTCGGCCGCAGCGGCCGTTATCGCCGAGGCAATTTTTTCTGTTGCCCGCAGGCCCATCAAAACGTACAGGAAGCTGGACAGGCTTCTGGCATGGCAAGCGCCGATGCAGTTGTTCATCAGGCTGGGCATGTGGATGATGTTGTTGTATCTTTCCTTCGCGCTGATGCTACTGCCGTTTGTCCAGACCGATCCGTACCGGGCCTTCAGCGAGGCCGGTTCGGCATTGTTTACCCTCGGCTACGCAGCGCCGGACCAACTGGGCAACACAGCATTGGTGTACTCCGGGGCTTTTACCGGTTTGGTGGTCATCGCACTCCAGGTCGGCTACCTCCCCACCCTTTACTCGGCATTCAACCGCCGTGAATCTGAAGTCTCCCTTTTGCTATCACGCGCTGGTTCTCCGGCATGGGGGCCGGAGTTGCTGATCCGGACCAGGTTCGGGCTTTCAACCGTGGACAGCACAGCGGAACTGGGCACGCTCTACGGGACGTGGGAGCGATGGGCCGCGGATGTCGCTGAGTCCCACACCACGTACCTGACCCTTTGCATGCTCCGTTCGCCGCTGCCCGAGTCGAACTGGTTGACCGCCTTGCTCAGTGTCATGGACAGCGCTGCCCTCCAACTCTCCTTGAGCCCGGGTACCGCACCAACACTGCGGGCACGATTGATGCTGCGCATGGGCTTTTCGTGCCTGAACCAGATCGCCGGAGCCCTGTCCATCCCTGTAGTGGAGGACGTGAACCCGGACGACGATACCGAGCTGACGTTCGAGGAGTTCAGCGACGCGGTTCAGATGCTCCGCGACGTCGGCTACCCAGTGGAACACAGTACGGAACGGGCCTGGCCACATTTTCGTGGGTGGCGGTTGAACTATGAATCCGTCGCCTACCGGCTCGCCTATGCCATCGACGCTCCGCCGGCCCTCTGGAGCGGGCCCCGAAGGCTGGCGACCGCCCAGATACCGCCGAAGCGCCCCGCCAACCGGATAGCCAGCGATGCCCGGCCGGAGGATCCTCAGCGGGACCTTCGCGGCCCCATCACCTGACCTTCACCATCGTCGGGCTGCTCGCCTGCGTCACTTGGTCAGATCCATTCCTTGCGCTTGAAGGTCATGTAGAGCGCGGCCGAAGCAAGAACAATGAGGGTCAGTGACAGCCCCAGGCCAAGGGGGGACTGGAAGCCAAGGAACGGGACGTTTTGCCCGAAGAAACCGGTGACGGCGGTGGGGACGGCGATGATTGCGGCCCAGCTGGTGACCTTTTTCATGACAAGGTTCATCTTGTTGCCCTGAATGCTGATGTGGGTCTCAAGGATTGTGGTCACCAGGTCCCGCAGGGACTCTGTCCACTCCGAGACCCTGAGGACGTGGTCGTAGACGTCTTGGAAGAAGGGCTGCATCTCGGGCTCAAGGACGTCCAAGTCCCGCCGGAGGATGGTGTTCAGTACTTCACGCATTGGCAGGACTGCGCGCCGGAGCTGCACCAAGGACTTGCGAAGTTCGAATGAGCGGCGCTGCAGGTCATGATCGGCCGCGTGGTCGTCAAAGAGGACTTCCTCCAGCGAATCAATCCGGGAATCCAACTCCTGCACTGTTTCGAAATGACCGTCAACAATGAGGTCCAGAAGGCCCCACAGCAGGAATGCGGTTCCATGCACGGCCAGATCGGGTTCGGCGTCCCAGTGTGCCGTGAGTACTCCGGGGTCCATGTCCGGACCATGCACCGTCACCAGGGCACGCTTGCTGATGAACGCCTTGATCTCCGAGACCTTGAGTTTGCTGGATTGAGTATCCAGTTCAGCGTGATACGTAGCGAGGAAAAGGTGTCCCGGGTAGCGGTCGAGCTTGGAACGCTGGTGCTCGTGGACGGCGTCTTCCACCGCGAGGCGGTGCAGTCCGAGCGCCTTTTCAATGGCTTCCAGATCCTCGGCCGACGGCGAGGTGTAGTCAACCCAGACGGTGGCTCCCTCTTCCTGGATCAGGTCGTCCAGTTCCTCGATCCGGAGATCTTCGCGCTCAATACGTCCATCGCGGTACAGCCTCGTGCGCATCATGGTCCTCATGGTAGGCCACCAACCATGGGCTTGTGTCCGCGAGGGCGCGAGTGTCAGCCTTGGTGTAACTGCGTGACGAAGTGTTCTAAGCGCCTGTCCGGCACAAGCCAGATCAACGCCACCACAGTGTAGACCGCGACTCCGAGCAGTGGGTGCAGGAAAGTGAGCGCGATGCCGGACAAATAGATGAACGGGGACGCTTTGCCTTTCCAGTCCTTACCGACTGCTTGGGCCAGTGCGCCGTCCCGGCCCTGCTGCCGGATGAGCGACTGCTGCAGGACGTAGAACGCAATGGCCGCGCAGAGAAGGTTGAGCCCGTACACCAGAACCGGTACCTGTAAGAAGCCGGACTCGTCCATCCACCGGGTGGTGAACGGGAACAGGGATATCCAGAACAACAAGTGCAGGTTGGCCCACAAAATCCTGCCGTTGACGCGGTCAGCCAGTTGGATCAGGTGGTGATGGTTGTTCCAGTAGATTCCGACGTAACCGAAGCTCAGCAGGTAGCTGAGGAACGTGGGGAGGACCCCCAAGAGGCCGTGCCAGGTCGGTTCATCCGGCACCCGGAGTTCCAGGACCATGATGGTGATGACGATGGCCAAGACACCATCACTGAAGGCTTCAAGGCGGTTCTTGTTCACGCAACAACTTCCGTGTCGGCCGCGTAAGCCAGGCCGATTTGACGGCGGATTTCGTCCATCGCGGCCATGATCCCGACCGTTTCTTCCGGGGGCAGCATGGAACCGGCCGTTTCTCCGGCCCGGACCAGCCGTTCCAACTCCGCGGCCTGGTACTGCATGCCCCGGCCGGTGACCGGCTGGTCGTAGCGTTCCAGCACCTCCCCGTCCCCGGAGAAAACCGTAAAGGGAACGGGCATGTACCACGTGTGCTCGATGTCGATATAGCCTTCGGTGCCCACCACCATGGCGCGGTTGGCGCTGGCTGCGTCGAGATCGCAATCCACGATCGCTTGGGCACCGTTGGCGTAGTTGAAGACCGCCGCAGTTTGACGGTCGACGCCGGTGGCCGTCATGGAGGCACTGGCATCGATGGTTTCCGGGGCGCCGAGGATGTCGAAGGCAAAGGAAATCGGATAGACGCCCAGGTCCAGCAGCGCACCTCCGCCCAAGGCAGGATTGTTCAACCTGTGCAGTGGGTCCTTGGGCAGGCGCTGGTTGTGGCTGGCGACCACTTTCCGGATCTCCCCGATGGTGCCTTCGCGGATGATTTCGCGGATGCGGATCATGTGGGGGAGGAACCGCGTCCACATTGCTTCCAGGGCCACCAGGCCCTTGGACTCAGCGAGGTCAGTGATCTCGCGGGCCTCCCGGGCATTCATGGTGAAGGACTTTTCCACCAAGACATGCTTTCCGGCGTTGAGGGCCAAAAGCGCGTTGTCGCGATGGAAGGGGTGCGGAGTGGCCACGTAGATGACATCCACTTCGGGGTCCGCCGCCAGGTCCTCGTAGCTCTGGTGCGCGGTGGCAATACGGAACCTGTCGGCGAACGCCCTGCTGGATTCCAAAGAGCGCGAGCCCACAGCCTGCACGGTGAAACCGTTCTCCACGAGATCCCGCGTTTGTGCCCCTGCAATGAAACCGGTGCCAAGGATTCCCCAACGGATGGGAGTCTCGGATGGAATTCTCACGTGTTATTCCTCTGTTGGGCCGGCAGCTTCATTCAGCCAGCGGGTATGCCACGAACGCGAAGCGCTCCGAATCCGGCGACCAGCTGTTGACGTTGAGGGTACCTTGGCCGCCGAAAAGTGGCCATTCGTGCAGCGGAGTCTTCCAGTCACCTGTTGAAACAAGTACGACGTCGACACGCAAGTCCGCGGGATGGCCCTTGGTTCCGCTGGGGAACCGGATGTAAGAAGCGTAGTGCCCATCAGGGGAGAGGTGCGGGAACCAGTCCACAGTGGTGCTTTCAAGGAGACGTTCGAAGCCCGTTCCATCGGTCCGGAGCCGGGCCAACTGGGCATGGCCGGCCGCCGTCGAGAAGGACTCGGTGTTCAAGTAGAGCCATTGTCCGTCTGGTGAGTATTCGGGACCGTCGCAGTGGCCGGTGCCGACGTCTACCATGGTGGCGGGGCCGCCGTCGGAGTTCATGGTCATGAGCCGCCCGGGCTTCGTGAAGTCTCCCGCCTCGATCCCCACATAGGCAAGCGCCTTGCCGTCGGGACTGACACCGTGGAGGAAGTGGAAGGAGCCGTCGTCGCCTGTGATGCGCGTGGCGGCCCCTCCCTGCAGGGAAGCCCTGTAGATGTGACCATCGTTGGCGGAGAGGAAGATGCGTTCGCCGGCCGGTGCCAGGACGTGGTCGTTGTTGAGGTCCTGGACGCCCGTCAGCGGAACTTCTGCGGGTTCACCACCTGAAACGTCCAGCGTCCACAACTTCCCGCCCCCGTTGAGGACAAGTGCTGCACCGTCGAGGGTCCAGTTCGGGGCTTCGAGGAGAAGCTCGTCGGTGCTGTACACGAGATGGGACTCTCCGGTCACCGACGCGATCCACACCTCGCAGCGCTGACTTGCTTGAAGGGTGCGGATCACGTTGGTGTTAGTCCTTGGTGTTGAAGGCGGCGTCGAAGCTGGTTTGTGAGGCGGGGAAGTCGAATTTTTTGAGGGCGGCGAGGGCTTCGGGTGCTCCGTGGAGGCGGTCCATGCCGGCGTCTTCCCATTCGATGCTGATGGGCCCGTTGTAGCCGATCGCGGTGAGGGCGCGGAAGGAGGATTCCCAGGGGACGTCGCCGCGTCCGGCGGAGACGAAGTCCCAGCCGCGGCGGGGGTCGCCCCAGGGCAGGTGGGAGCCCAGGACGGTGTTGCGGCCGGTGGGGCGGAGCTTGGTGTCTTTGCAGTCCACGTGGTAGATCCGGTCTTTGAAGTCCCAGATGAAGGAGACGGGGTCGATGCCTTGCCACATCATGTGGGAGGGGTCCCAGTTCAGGCCGAACGCTTCCCGGTGGCCGATCGCTTCGAGGGTCCGGACGGTGGTCCAGTAGTCGTAGGCGATCTCGCTGGGGTGGACTTCGTGGGCGAAGCGGACCCCGTTTTCGTCGAAGACGTCCAGGATGGGGTTCCAGCGGTCGGCGAAGTCCTGGTAGCCGGCGTCGATGACTTTTTCGGGGACGGGCGGGAACATGGCGACGTACTGCCAGATCGCGGAGCCGGTGAATCCGACCACGGTATCCACGCCCAGGGCGCGGGCGAGCCGGGCGGTGTGTTTCATTTCTTCGGCGGCGCGTTGGCGGACGCCTTCGGGTTCCCCGTCGCCCCACACGCGGGACCCGACGATCGCTTCGTGGCGGAAGTCGATCGGGTCATCGCAGACGGCTTGGCCTTTGAGGTGGTTGGAGATGGCCCAGACCTTCAGGTTGTACTTTTCCAGGATCGCGAGTTTGGATTCGACGTAGCCGGGTTCGTCCCAGCGCCAGGCGTCCAGGTGGTCTCCGGAGACGGCGATCTCCAGGCCGTCATAGCCCCAGCCCGAGGCCAGGCGTGCGACTTCCTCGAAGGGCAGATCGGCCCACTGACCGGTAAACAAGGTATACGGGCGGGACATGTCAGACTCCTTCGGCGGTGCTGCTGCTGGACAGTTGGATCAGTGAACTTTTGGCTGCGGCGGATTCTTCGATGGCGGCCAGGATGTGTTGGACGTTCAGGCCTTCTTCGAACGACGGCGACGGCGTTTCCCCGGAAGCGATGGCGGTCAGGAAGTCCCGGATTTGGTGGGTGAACGTGTGTTCCCAGCCGATGATGTGGCCTTGGGGCCACCAGGCTTGGAGGTAGGGGTGGTCGGGTTCGTTGACGAGGATCCGGCGGAAACCCTGTTCCCGGACAGGGAGGGTGGCGTCCAGGAACCCGAGTTCGTTCAGGTTCTCGAGGTCAAAGAGGATGGTGCCTTTCTCGCCGTAGATTTCCAGGGCGAGGGAGTTTTTCCGGCCCGTGGCCACCCGGGAGACTTCCACCGAGGCGATCGCTCCGGAGGCCAGGGTCAGCGTGGCCCAGGCGGCGTCGTCGACCGTGACATCTTCCAACCCGCCGGCAGGGCTGTCCGGGCCGGGGCGCCGGTCCACGAAAGTGTGGAGCCGGCCGGTGACCTCCGTGACGGCGTCCCCGAGGAGGAAAAGCACTTGGTCGATGGCGTGGGAGGCGATGTCCCCGAGAGCTCCCGAGCCGGCGGTTTCTTTGCGCAGCCGCCAGGTCATGGGGGCTTCGGTGTCGGTGAGCCAGTCCTGCAGGTACGCTGCCCGGACGTGCCGGACGGTGCCGAGGCGGCCTTCAGCGATCAGTTCGCGTGCCAGCGCCAGGGCCGGGACGCGGCGGTAATTGAAGCCGATCATGGACTGCACGCCTTTGGTCCGGGCTTTGGCCGCGGCCGCGGTCATGAGTTCGGCTTCGGCCAGGGTATTGGCCAAGGGTTTTTCCACCAGGACGTGCTTGCCGGCTGCCAGTGCCGCGACGGCGATCTCGGCATGCATCCAGCCCGGGGCGCAGATATCGATGATATGGATATCGTCCCGTTCGATGACCGAGCGCCAGTCCGTGGCGGACTCGGCCCAACCATACCTGGCCGCGGCTTCCGCCACGGCCGTGGCGTCCCGGCCCACGAGCACTTTCTGCTCGAAGGCCGGGACATCAAAGAAGCTGGCCACGTTCCGCCACGCATTCGAATGAGCCTTCCCCATAAAGGCGTATCCAATGGCAGCCACACCCAACGGGCCGGAAACCTGGCTGTTAGCGGGGCGGGACGCCGGAGGTTCGGACGGGGCGGCTTCGTGATCCAGCATCAGGTGCGTCCTAGAGGGTAGCGGCGGTCGGGTCCCAGTCAGCGGGCAGCGGAGGAGCTGCGACCGCAGTACTGGCCAAATCGATGAAGGTTCCGGTCTCGATGGATTCGGCGATCGAAACCATGGCATCGAGTACGTGGTAGGCCAGCTGTCCCTGGGCCCGGTGCGGAACACCGGCTCGGATAGCGCGGGCCATTTCCAAGACGCCGGTACCACGGGAGGACGTCGATCCGACGGCGGAAATGACCTCCGGCTCCGACGCGCCACGGCGGGTCAGCAGGATATCGCCGTCGAACATGTTCGGATCCGGGAAGGCGATGGTGGCTTCGGTCCCGTTCACCTCGACAAAACCAGTCCGCTGCAGGTTCGAGTCAAAGCTGAAGATGCTCTGGGAGGACTCGCCTCCCTCAAACTGGGCAATCGCGCTCACGTGGCTGGGCACCGTGACGTCGAATTCCTCGCCGGCCTTGGGCCCGGAACCAATAACCCGCTTCTGCCGGGAGACGGACCCGAGGGCCGCCACCTTGGCGATGGGACCAAAAGTCTGGATGAGCGTGGTCAGGTAGTAAGGGCCGATGTCGAACAATGGTCCGGCGCCCTCTTGGAACAAGAACGCAGGATTCGGGTGCCAGGATTCCGGCCCGGGGGACTGCATCAGCGTCAACGCGGTCAGCGGGACGCCGATCCCGCCTTCGGCGATGATGCGCTGTGCGGTCTGCAGGCCGGCGCCCAGGAACGTGTCAGGCGCACAACCGAGGCGGACGCCTGCCGCATCAGCGGCTTTGAGCAGCGCGAGGCCGCTTTCACGGTCCAGCGAGAACGGCTTTTCGCTCCAAACGTGCTTCCCGGCATTGGCGGCAGCGGTAGCAACCTCCACGTGGGCTGCCGGGGTGGTCAAGTTGACCACGATTTCGACGTCGGGATGCGTCAGGGCTGCCTCGACGCCGCCGGAGGCAGCGATGCCGAACTCGGCGGCGCGGGCTGCGGCAGCGTCCTCGAACATGTCTGCCACGACGTGGACTTTCACGTCAGGGAAGCTGGTGAGGTTGGTGAGGTATTCCTTGCTGATCACGCCGGCGCCGATGATGCCGATGCCGACGGGACCCGTGCGCGGGGTAGTTGTCTTTTCCATTACTTGCCTGCCTTCAGGTACGCCAATGAATCGCTGACGGCGTCGAAAATGTCTCCGTTAAAATCATCCAGCTCCACGACGCCGGCCTCGAGGTTCTTTGCGGCCTCGATAACGTCCCAGATGGGCATCTGGCCGGAGCCCACGGCAACCTGGTCTTTGTCCACCTTGGTGAGCGGTCCGTCCTTGATGTGGATAAAGCGGACCCTGTCCCCGAGCCGTTCCAGCAAGGCAACAGGCTCTTCTCCGCCGACGGCGGCCCAGTAGGTGTCAACTTCGAGCACCACCCGGGGATCAAGGTTCTCAGCGAGAACCTCGAGTGCGGACCGGCCGTTGATCCGGTTTTCGAGCTCGAACTCGTGGTTGTGGTAGCCGACAGCGATGCCGTATTCGGCACCCTTGGCCGCAGCTGCATTCAGTGCCTTGGCCGTTTCTTTGATATCCGCCTCTGTGGTCCACTGGGCGGCGTCGACGTGCGGATCGATGACCGTTCCGATGCCGAGCTTCTGCGCGGCCTGGAAGATTTCGTCCTGGTTGGCGCGGAGCAGTGGCGCATGTCCCGACGGTGCAGTGAGCCCGTTCTTGCTCAATGCGGTGGCCAATGCGTCGGCGTTGGCCACGAAGTTGTAGGGTTCCACCGCGGTGAAGCCCAGCTCGGCCACTCGCTTAACGGTGCCTTCCAGATCTTCTTCCAAGGGGCCGCGGACGGTGTAAAGCTGTAGGGAGTAAGTCACAGGTTCTCCTGGCATAGATGCTTTCGGCCCAAGGCCGATCCCGGCAGTTGCTGGCTCTTGCGCAGCGATTCGTTATTGCGGACCGCCGCATCAGTAAAGCTAGAACAGCTTTTGCCGACAGTCAAGCAAAAGTTAGGGCTACTTTGGCGCAATGGTGATTGTGACAGGAATAAGCCCCCCGTGCTTTTATTGATCCATGTCCAATCCGCCGGTCACTGAGCTGCAGTCCGCCCGTATTCCCGCGTCTGCCGCTTCTGTCGCGTCGGCGCCCGGACAGTCCCGGACGGGAGAACTTTTCCAACTACTGCGTGACGGCCGTGCACGCACGCGCGCTGAGCTCGCGGAAATGACCGGACTGGCAAGGTCGACTGTCGCAGCCCGTGTTGACGCCTTAACGTCGCTGGGCCTCATAGCGCCGGCCGGTGAGGCGTTCTCCTCAGGCGGCCGACCGCCGTCGCGCTTTGCTTTCCAGCCCTCCGCACGTGTGGTGATCGCCGTCGACGTCGGAGCCACGCACATCCTGGTTGCCGCGACCGATCTCAGCGGCCGTGTCCTGGCTGAGTCACGGGTGGAAATGGAGGTGTCGGCCGGACCGGAAGCGGTGCTTGACCTCGTCGTCGGGCTCTGCCGCACGCTGCTGGCCCAGACGGGCCGGGACGCGCGCGAGCTGGCCGGGATTGGAATCGGCTTGCCGGGCCCGGTGGAACATTCCAGCGGGAAGCCTGCCAACCCTCCGATCATGCCCGGCTGGGACGGCTTCGACGTGCCCCACTACATCCAGCGCAGTTTCGATACCCACGTTGTGGTGGACAACGACGTAAACATCATGGCATTGGGGGAGCGGGCTTTCTTTTGGCCCGAGGTGGACAGCCTCCTCTTCATCAAAGTTGCCACGGGTATTGGCGCGGGCATCATCGGCGGCGGCCTGCTGCAACGAGGTGCTGACGGTACCGCGGGCGACATCGGCCATGTGCGGGTGCCCCGCGGGGACGGTGTCCTCTGCCGATGCGGCAACTACGGTTGCCTGGAAGCGCTGGCCTCCGGACCTGCCGTGGCCGCCGCGCTCACCGCTGAGGGAGTGCCGGCTGCAACCGGTGAAGACGTCCTCGAGCTTGCCCGCCGGGGCAACCTCAAAGCCATCCAAGCTGTGCGCCAAGCGGGCCGCGACGTGGGAGACGTACTCGCAACCTGCGTCAGCTTGCTCAACCCCTCGGTGATTGTTATCGGCGGCGGCTTGGCTGCCGGCGGAGAGTACCTCCTGGCTGGCGTGCGCGAGGTGGTCTACCAGCGTTCCTTGCCGCTCGCCACTGCCCGGCTTCGGATCGTCCAGTCGATGGCGGCGGACGAGGCCGGCGTGCTCGGCGCCAGCCGGATGGTTGTCGACGACGTCCTGTCGCCAGCGAGCATCGAAGCCCTCCTGGAAAAGGCCTAGCCTCTCGGGCGTTGCCCTTGTCCGGCGTCCGCCTTAGCACTTGCGTGCCCATTTCCCGTCGCGCTCTCACTGCACCAAAAATTCTTTGCCATCTGATTCAAAAACTTTTGATTGACTAACGACATAAGTTCAATTAGCTTTGTGGAAAGTCCGGAGGCCGGACTCTCGATGCGCATCTGCGAATCTCAGACAAGGAAGTCATGAAGTGAAATTTCGTACCCTTGCTGCTACTGCTGCCATTGCGGCGCTAGCACTTACGACAGCCGCCTGTGGCGGTAACAACAACTCTTCTTCCCCTTCTTCCGCGGGATCCTCCGACTCTTCAGGATCGGGCGGAACGCTCACATACTGGGCCAGTAACCAGGGCACCAGCTTGGACAATGACAAGCAGGTCCTGACTCCCCAACTGGAGAAGTTCACCCAGCAGACCGGTATCAAGGTCAACCTGGAAGTCATCGGCTGGAATGACCTCCAGACCCGCATCCAGACGGCCGTCACCTCAGGCCAGGCGCCCGACGTCGTGAACATCGGTAACACGTGGGCGGCTTCGCTGCAGTCCACCGGGGCCTTCATGCCCTTCGACGATGCGGCGTTCAAAGCCATTGGTGGCAAGGACAAGTTCGTCAAGACCGCCATGGATACGGGCGGAGTGGCCGGCCAGGATCCGACCTCGGTTCCCGTTTACGGTCTGGCCTACGGCCTCTACTACAACAAGGCGATGTTCTCCGCTGCTGGTTTGACCCCGCCGAACAACTGGGAAGACCTCGTTACGGATGCCCAGAAGCTGACCACCGGCGGCAAGTACGGCTTTGCGCTGGCCGCGGGCAGCTACACGGAAAATGCACACTTCGCCTTCATCAACGCGGCCCAGAACGGTGCGGACCTCTTCGACAAGGACGGCAAGCCGACCTTCTCCTCCGATGGAGTAGTCAACGGGATCCAGCGCTTCCTGGACCTGATGCAGAAGGACAAGGTCGTCAACGTCGCCAACGCGCAGTATGACAACGGGACCAAGGCAGTCAACGACTTTGCCACCGGCAAGGTAGCCATGATCCTGAACCAGAACAATGCCGATAACTCCATCGTCGCCAACGGCATGACCAGCGACAAGTACGGCGTCGTTCCGTTCCCGGCACCTTCGGATGCCAAGTCCCAGGTTGCCAGCCACGTTGCAGGCATCAACTTGTCCATCTTCAAGAACACCAAGAACAAGGACGCTGCACTGAAGTTCGTCAACTTCATGACCAGCGCCGAGACCCAGACGGCACTCGACAAGCCGTTCTCGGCCCTGCCCGTACTCAATGGAGCCACGCCCAACTTCACGGACAACGCCGCTGAAGCGAAGACGTTCGCGGACATTTACTCCACCAAGTCCAAGCCGCTTCCGTTGGTACCGGCAGAGGACCAGTTCGAGAGCACCGTTGGCAAGGCGATGAACCAGATGTTCGCCAAGATTGCCTCCGGTGGAACCGTCAGCACCGATGACATCCGCACCGCCATGAAGACGGCGGAGCAGCAGGTCGCAGCCGCCGGCTAGCGCCAACTCGGGTGGTGCCGGCAACCCCGGCACCACCCGCCCGGCCCGCCCGCCCTACAGAAAGGTCAGTTCCGTGGCTGCTGCAACGGCACCCCCTAGCACTACCGAGGCCCCTCCGAAGTCCGAGCTTAAACAGCGCCGCCCACGCCCATCGGGCTGGTGGTTGCCCTACGCCCTGCTGGCGCCTGCCATCGTTTTCGAAGTGGTCATCCACATCATTCCCATGGTCACGGGAATCTGGATGAGCTTCCTCAAATTGACCAAGGCTTTCATTTCGAATTGGGGCAATGCGCCCGTCATCGGCACCAAGAACTATGAAGTTGCCCTGGACTTCAACGGAGCGGTCGGATCGGCTTTGCTTCAGTCCTTCCTGGTTACGTGCGCCTTCACTCTCTTGGTGGTCGGGATCTCCTGGGCGCTGGGCATGGCGGCTGCCGTGGCCCTCCAAGGGAAATTCCGCGGCCAAGGCTTCTTCCGGACACTCTTCCTGGTTCCCTATGCGTTGCCGATGTACGCCGGCATCATCGCCTGGAAGTTCATGCTGCAGAAGGACACCGGCGCGGTCAATCACTTCCTTTATGACAACCTCCACTTGGGCGGGGACAAGCCGTTCTGGCTGATCGGCGATAACTCCTTTGTCTCCATCGTGGTGGTAGCCATTTGGCGGCTTTGGCCCTTCGCCTTCCTGATGCTGATGGCAGGGCTTCAGTCCATCCCCACTGACGTCTATGAGGCGTCCGCCGTTGACGGGGCCAAGCCCTTCCGGCAGTGGCGGTCCATCACGCTCCCCATGGTTCGGCCCGTGAACATGGTGCTCCTGCTGGTGATGTTCCTGTGGACATTCAATGATTTCAACACGCCGTTCGTCCTGTTCGGCAATGCCCAACCACCTGCCGGGGACCTGATCTCCTTCCACATCTACAACGCGTCGTTCCTCACGTGGAACTTCGGCTCGGGTGCGGCCATGTCCGTGATGCTGCTCTTGTTCCTGCTGCTGGTCAGTGGAATCTACTTGCTTGTTTTGAACCGGAGGTCCCAGCGTGCGTGAAACCAGTGGAATTAAAGTATTCCGAGTTATCGTCATCGCGCTTCTGACGATTTTCACGGTGGTACCTGTCTACGTCATGATCACCTCGGCGCTGAAGCCCCTGTCGGACGTTCAGGGCGCCTTCACCTGGTGGCCGACGTCGGTAACCATCGCCCCGTTCATTGACATGTGGCAGACGGTGCCGCTGGCGTCGTATTTCGGCAACAGTGTCATCGTGGCCGGAGCCGCGACCATCCTGAGCCTGATTATCGCCGTTTTCGCCGCCTACGCGATTTCCCGCTATCGGTTCCTCGGGCGAAACATCTTTTCTACCGCAGTGCTGTCCACCCAGATGTTCCCGGGTGTGCTCTTCCTGCTGCCGCTGTTCCTGATATTCGTGAACATCAACTCATCGGTGGGGATCCAACTTGTGGGTACCCGTGCCGGCTTGGTCATCACCTACTTGACGTTCTCCTTGCCGTTCTCCATCTGGATGCTCGCGGGATACCTGGACGGTATTCCCCGGGATCTGGACGAGGCCGCCAAGGTGGACGGCTGCGGTCCGATGGGCGCCCTGTGGCGGGTGGTGCTTCCGGCGGCGCGTCCGGGACTGGTGGCTGTTGCTATCTACAGTTTCATGACCTCTTGGGGCGAAGTTCTCTTTGCATCCGTCATGACAACGGATGCCAACCGGACCTTGGCCGTCGGTTTGCAGCTCTACTCCACGCAGACCAACGTCTATTGGAACCAGATCATGGCAGCGTCGCTGGTGGTCAGTGTCCCGGTCGTCGTCGGCTTCCTGTTGCTGCAGCGAAACTTCGTCGCGGGCCTCACGGCCGGCGCTGTGAAGTAAAGGACGACCACGCGGGCATACCAACGGGAGGAGTTTCAGAGTTTCTGTCACACTGCGTCCGCACTGGAGGCCTGTGATAGCAATGGAACTGATGAAATCGTACTTATGTCCGCTGACCGAACCGCAACTCCCATGAGCGCCAAGGTGCACGCGAAGGCGCCGAGCGCCTGGGTCCTGCTGGTCTCGATTGCACTCATCGCACTCAACATGCGCGGCCCTTTTGTGTCCGTGGCTCCCGTCGTGGGTCTCCTGCGGCGGGATCTCGGTCTTTCCCCGGTTGAACTCGGTTTGTTGACCGGGATTCCGGTTCTCTGCTTCTCCCTCGCTTCACCCCTGGCGTCGATGGCCGGGCGCCGCCTTGGTGCTGAGTTCGCGGTGATGCTGACCCTGATTGGCGTGCTGGCCGGCGTCGTACTCCGCTCCGTTGCCGGTGGTGCCATGGTGATGGCCGGCACCGTGGTGATCGGTGTGGCGATCACCATCGGGAACATCGCCGTCCCCCTCATCATTCGTCGCGACTTCGCGCCGCGGCGGCAGGCGGGCGCCATGGGCATCTACACGGCGGCGCTCAACATCGGCTCCTTCCTCACGTCCGTGGCCACCGCGCCTCTCGCGGATCTCGTTGGCTGGCGGTTGGCCCTGGCGGCGAGTGCCCTGCTGGCCCTGGCGGCGATCGTATTTTGGATCCCCGCTGTTGGTGCACGCAGGGCGTTTGTTCCGGTTGCGGTTCCCGCGGTGGAACGTGCCGGCGATTCCCAGGTTGCGGGCGTCCGCTGGCTGACCGCCGGACTGACACTGGGTTTTGCCGGGCAGGCTTTTTCCTACTACGGCGTCACGGCTTGGCTGCCCAGCTTCCTTTCCGACGAGCTCGCTATGGGCACCGCCCAAGCTGGTGCGGGCTCGTCCCTCTTCCAGATCTTCGCCATCGTGGGAGGCCTCGGGGTGCCGCTCCTGGCCCGGTTCGCCAGTACGACGACGGTGGCGGTCACCCTGAGTGCGCTGTGGCTGACCGTACCGGTAGGCCTGTTGTTGGCGCCGGGATGGTGGTGGCTGTGGTCTTCCCTTGGCGGCGTTGCCCAAGGCGGCGGTATCACCGTCATCTTCATCGCCATCATCAAGTTTGCCCGGGACCAGGCCTCCGCGGGGAAGATGTCTGCCGTGGTGCAGGGCGTTGGTTACTGCTTCGCCGCGTTGGCACCCACCGTTGTGGGGTACGTCCACAGCGTCTCCGGGGGTTGGACGGTGCCCCTCTTGGTTATCCTCTTCTCGGTCATCGCGTTTTGTGTGTGCACTACGCTGTCCGTGCGCTGGGCGGCCGGCCAGCGGTAGGCGCGCGGCTGCCCAGCGCCTTAACCCCGTGCGGAAGTTTTGAGCGACCCTCCACCGTCAACTACCAGCTGATCACCGAACTCATCCTAGGGATCTGCGGTAGCGACTGACGGGTTCATGGCTTCTCCTGTTCTGCTGGCGGGTGGGCTAAGTCCTGCCGAGCACGTCGATGTCTTCGAGGAACTCCTGGTATACCTCGTCGCTGACGGTGGTGCGGGTGTCGGCGATCGCGTCAAGGTAGTCCTGGGTAACCGGCCCCTTCCGCCGATCGGAGGCAGCCGCACCGGACGAGCCCGGGCCAGCACCGTCGTCGTATACGGCTTTTTCCAAAGCCCGCTGGGAGGCGCTGCGCGCAGCGAACTCGATATCCGCCGGCGAGAACCCCTCCGTCCGGGCCACAAGCCGCCCAATATCAACAGCATCCACCACCGTCGAGGGAATGAAGCGCCGCCACATAGCTTCGCGGGCGTGGACGTCGGGAAGGCCGATGGGGATGACGTAGTCGAAACGGCCGTGGCGGAGGAACGCGGTGTCCAAGGCCCGGATGAAGTTGGTGGCGCAGACCAGCAGGCGGCCGGGTTGTTCGCGGAACGCGGGGATGATTTTCAGCAGTTCGTTGGTGACGCCCTGTAGCGGAGAGGGCGGGTCTCCGGCGCGTTGTGATGCGATCTCTTCGACCTCGTCGATGAACACCACGGCGTGTTCCAGCTCCGCGATTTCCAGGAACGTCTCGCGGAGTGCACCGGCCAAGCCCTTCGGATCAGCCGCCAGACGTGAGGGAAAGACTTCCACGAAAGGCCATTCCAGCCGGGAAGCGATGGCCTTCGCGAACGTGGTTTTGCCCGTGCCGGGCGGACCGAAGAGCACCACGGCGCGCGGTGGAACCACACCGTACTCGTCGGCGAGCTCGGACTCGGCCAGCGGTAACACCAGTCGGCGTTCCAAGAGGTCTTTTTCGCGTCTCATGCCGGCCACGTTTTCCCAGAGGTCCCGCGCGAGGATCCGGCCGCCGAGCAGGCTCAGCGGCTCGAGTTCCTGGCGCTGCACAGGGATGGTCCGCTCGAAGTAGCGCAAGTTCTTCTTCACCACGAAACCGCGGCCAATGAACGCTTCCACGCGGGTTTCGGTTTCGGGCATAAGCGCGGAGAGTTTGTTCAGGCCGTGCGGTGCCATTCGGTTCTCGACGGCGGACAGCAGCGATGTTCCTATGCCCCGTCCCCGGAACTCCGTCAGCGTCGCGAGGAAAACCACCCAGCCTTGATCATGCGCGGCACGCCCGACGGCGGCACCCACCACCTGGTCGCCCTGCACCGCCACCACGGCATGGTCTTTTTCGCAGGACGCAAGGACCTCCGACAACGCGTAGACCGGCTCCACGCCAGCAGCCTTGAGCGACTCCCAGAGATGCAGGATGCCGTCCAAGTCCGATGAGTGAAAGTCCCTGATGCGCCAGCTTGTCACGGTCATGCCTCCTTAGTTAGCGAACGAAAAGCTGGGCTGCCTCCCCGACGGTCGGGGTCACTTGTTGCGATGAGTGCTGGCAGCCCAGCTTCCGGGCTCGGTGTTGTTCCGGGGTGGTTGCCCGGTCTGTGTCGCCGGTTAGGCGGCGACGAGTTCCTCTTTGGTTGCTTCCTCGCGTGCTTCGCTCAGGTAGCGGGCGTAGGCGGGGATGGTGAGGAAGGTGGGGAATTCTTCGGCGAGGGTGACTTCTTCGAAGATGGCGCGTGCATCCGCGAAGCGGTCATCATCGAAGCGTTCCAGGCGGGCGAATTCTTCATCGAGCATCTCCTCGACCCATTCACGGGTGATGATGTCGCCATGGTCCGTGATGGCGTGCGAGTGGATCCATTGCCAGAGTTGGGAGCGGGAGATCTCGGCGGTGGCGGCGTCTTCCATGAGGTTGTGGATGGCGACGGCGCCGTTGCCGCGGAGCCAGGACTCGATGTAGCGGATGCCTACCTCGATGTTGATCCTGATCCCGGCCTCGGTGATGGTGCCTCGGGTGCTGGCAATGTCGATCAAGGCACGGTCATCGGGGGTGACGTCCTCGCGGGAGCGGTCCAGCTGGTTGGGCTTGTCTCCCAGGACTGAGTCGAACACTTCCCGGCACACGGGCACCAGGTCCGGGTGGGCTACCCACGAGCCGTCGAAGCCGTCGTTGGCTTCACGGGTCTTGTCGGCACGCACTTTCTCGAACGACGCCGTGTTGGCGGCTTCGTCCTTGCGGTTGGGGACAGCTGCTGCCATGCCGCCGATGGCCATGGCTCCGCGGCGGTGGCAGGCCCGGACCAGTTGTTCGGTGTAGGCGCGCATGAACGGCTGGGTCATGGTGACTTGGCCACGGTCCGGGAGCACGAAACGCGGTCCCCGGGTACGGAAGTTCTTGATCAGGGAGAAGATGTAGTCCCACCGGCCGGCGTTCAAGCCCGCGGCGTGGTCGCGGAGTTCATACAGGATTTCTTCCATTTCGAACGCCGCGGTGATGGTTTCAATCAACACGGTGGCGCGGATGGTGCCCTGCGGGATGCCGAGGAGATCCTGGGCCAGGACGAAGATGTCATTCCATAGCCGTGCTTCGAGGTGGTTTTCGATCTTGGGCAGGTAGAAGTACGGGCCCTTGCCTTGGGCGAGCAGCCGCCGTGCGTTGTGGAAGAAGAACAGCCCGAAGTCCACCACTCCGCCGGCGATTGGTTTGCCGTCGATCAGCATGTGCTTCTCGGGCAGGTGCCAGCCGCGGGGGCGGACCACGATGGTGGGCAGGTCCTCGGCGGGGCGGAGCTTGTATTCCTTAGTGCGTCCGTCGGCGGTGGAGGTGAAGTCGATCCTGCGCTCCAAAGCATCCGTCAGGTTCAACTGGCCTTGGATCACGTTGCGCCACGTCGGGGTGGAGGAATCTTCCATATCCGCGAGCCACACTTTGGCGCCGGAGTTCAATGCGTTGATGGTCATCTTCTTGTCCACCGGGCCCGTGATTTCCACGCGGCGGTCCTCCAGGCCCGGGGCCGGAGGAGCGACGCGCCAGGTCGGGTCGTTGCGGATGCCCTCGGTTTCCGGCAGGAAGCGAGGGTCCTGGCCAGAGGAAATCTGGTTGCGGCGGGTGTGCCGGGCCTGCATCAGCTCCTGACGCCGATCCGCCGTCGCCCGGTGGAGTTGGCCAATGAACTCGAGCGCATCCGGAGTGAGGACCTCGTTCTGCCGGCAGATAGGCTGCGCGGTCAGGGTGATGCCATTGATGGTGAAGTTGTCAGTGAAGCTGTTCACGGCGCTTTCCTTTCGGGAGTGGCTAGTGGAATTGGCCCTCTTCGGTCGATCCGACCAAGGCGAGGGTGGACGCGTTCGGGTTGAGCGCGGTGGCGATGTCGTCGAAGTATCCGGTGCCGACTTCGCGCTGGTGTTTGGTAGCGGTGTAGCCGCGGGACTCGGAGGCGAATTCCTTTTCCTGGAGCTCGACGTAGGCGCTCATGCCTTCACGGGCGTAACCGTGGGCGAGATCGAACATCGAGTAGTTCAGGGCGTGGAAACCAGCCAAAGTGATGAATTGGAACGTGAAGCCCATGGCGCCGAGCTCGCGCTGGAACTTCGCGATCGTGGCGTCGTCCAGGTGCTTGCGCCAGTTGAACGACGGCGAGCAGTTGTAGGAGAGCATCTGGTCAGGGAACTCGGCCTTGACGGATTCGGCGAACTTGCGGGCAAGTTCCAGGTCCGGGGTACCGGTTTCCATCCAGATCAGGTCCGAGTACGGGGCGTAGGCCTTGGCGCGGGCGATGCACGGTTCGATCCCGTTGCGGACCTTGTAGAACCCCTCAGGAGTGCGGACGGGCTGGCCCGCTTCGCGGAGGATGAATTCCTGGTCGCGTTCGTCAACGTCCGAGGTGATCAGGGTCGCCGCTTCAGCGTCGGTGCGGGCGATGATAACGGTAGGGGTATCGGCGACGTCGGCTGCCAAGCGTGCCGCGTTCAGGGTGCGGATGTGTTGCTGGGTGGGAATCAGTACCTTCCCGCCAAGGTGGCCGCACTTCTTCTCCGATGCGAGTTGGTCTTCCCAGTGAACGCCCGAGGCACCCGCGGTGATCATGGACTTCATGAGCTCGTAAGCGTTCAGGGGGCCGCCGAACCCGGCTTCGGCGTCGGCCACGATCGGCACCAGCCAATCCTCCACGCTCTGGACTCCCTCGGCGTACTCGATCTGGTCCGCGCGGAGCAGGGCGTTGTTGATCCGGCGGACAACCTGGGGGACCGAGTTGGCCGGGTACAGGGACTGGTCCGGGTACGTCTGGCCTGAAAGGTTCGCGTCGGCGGCGACCTGCCAACCCGAGAGGTAGATAGCGCGGAGCCCGGCCTTGACCTGCTGCACGGCCTGGTTGCCGGTCAGGGCGCCGAGGGCGTTGGTGTAACCACCGGTGGATGCTTCCTCGGTGAGCTGCTGCCACAGCTTCTCCGAACCGCGGCGGGCCAACGTGTGCTCCTCGGAAACCCGCCCACGGAGGCGGACGACGTCGGACGCCGAGTAATCGCGGGTGGTGCCTTCCCACCGCGGATTTGCGGACCATTCAAGTTCCAGCGCTGCGGCCTGCTCGCTTGCGGTCTCCTGAGCGGACGTCTGGTCTGCTGGTTCAAACGATGCGGTCATTGCATGTCTCCTAATATCCAAGCGGGGCTTCCCGGGCCGGCCGCCGCTGCGTCTTTGCAGCTTCGGCCGGCTTTCCCGGGTTTGTGTTTCTTTTTCGTAAGGCCTACTTTTCAGCACTTCCACAAGCCTTTCTAGGGGAAAGCTATGGAAAGAAATGCACTTCTTCGCGTATTCTCAAGAAATGTCGCCTGGGAGCTGGAATCGTGACGTCGCGTCGCCGTCGTTGTCCCCGTCGTCCCCTGAGTTGGACGTCATCAGCCTTGGCCGCCGCGTGCGCCATTTGCGGAAGCAAGCCGGGCTGACCCTTGATGACTTGAGTGCCGCCGTCGGGACCGCTCCGAGCCAGTTGAGCCTGATTGAGAATGGAAAGCGGGAGCCCAAATTGGGCCTGCTGCAGCAGCTCGCGGCGTCACTGAATGTGGGCATTGACCAGTTGCTCGGGGCTGAACCGCCCAGCCGCCGCGCTGCCCTGGAAATCGAGCTCGAACGGTACCAACGTGGGCCGCTGTACGAGTCACTGAACCTGCCGAAAATCCGCATCAGTTCGCGGCTTCCGCTCGATGTGCTGGAGTCCCAGGTGGGGCTGCTCCAGGAGCTCGAACGAAAGCTTAATGAGCAGGTGGCGACGCCGGAAGAAGCCCGCCGTGCGAATGGCGAGTTGCGTGCCATGATGCGCGAGCGCGGTAACTATTTTCCCGAGTATGAAGCCGAAGCACAGAAGGTCCTTAAAGGGGTCGGCTACACCTCGGGCCCGCTCAGCCAGCACGTCATCGCGGACATCGCTGAGAACCTCGGGTTTTCGCTGCATCACGTCAGTGATCTGCCGCATTCCACGCGGTCCGTGACGGATTTGAAGAACCGCAGAATTTATCTCACGCAGAACCAGCGGCAGGACCACGACCCTCGGTCAGTGCTTCTCCAAGCGCTGGGTCATTACGTCCTGGGCCATGAGACACCGCGGAATTACGGTGATTTCCTGGCGCAGCGGGTGGCCACCAACTACTTCGCTGCTGCATTGTTGTTGCCGGAGCAGGCCGCTGTCGAGTTCCTGCAGAAGGCCAAGGCCGCGAAGGAAATCGCCGTTGAGGACATCCGGGATGCGTTCGCGGTGTCTTACGAGACGGCGGCGCACCGCTTCACCAACTTGGCCACCAAGCATCTGGGTATCACCACGCACTTCCAGAAGACCCACCAGTCGGGCATCATCTACAAGGCTTACGAGAACGACGGCGTGACCTTCCCCCAGGATCACACGGGGGCCATCGAGGGCCAGCCATCGTGCAAGGCCTGGACCTCTCGTGCAGTGTTCGACGTACCGGATAAGTTCAGCGCTTACAGCCAGTACACCGACACCCCTTCCGGCACTTACTGGTGCACGGCCCGCACCGAGCGATCTGTCGCAGGTGAGTTCTCCTTGAGCATCGGAGTGCCGTATCAGCACGTGAAATGGTTCCGGGGGCGGGAAACCACGGCGCGGGCAACCTCTACCTGCCCGGATCCCAACTGCTGCAAACGTCCGCCGGAATCCCTCGCAAACGAGTGGGCCGGTAATGCGTGGCCTTCCGCGAGGGCACATTCGCACTTGTTGGCAGCCATGCCTCCGGGTGCCTTTCCCGGCGTGGATGAGACCGAGGTGTACTCGTTCCTGGCCGCTCACGCTTAAATGCGCGACGCCGGAGGGTTGCCCAGCTAGGACGGTTGCCAGCTAGCGAAGCAGCCGCTCCACCAGCACGGCTGCGGCCTCGACAACCTCGTCTGCTGCCCTTTTGGACGAGCTAAACGCCACCTCGCGGCCTCCAACAGTCACGATGTCCGTGATGACGGCGACCGTGAGCCGGCCCAAAGTGTCGTTGTTGGCGCCGAGGAGCACCGAGTTTTGCCGTACCCATTCCCGTCCGCGTTCGCGGCGCAGCACCTCGAATCCCGGGGGAGTGTCGCCTTCGATGAAGACCCGTTCAAGTGCACGGTGCTTCCAGGTGTAGTCGAAGTAGCTCCGGCTCCCCACGTTGAACAACGCGAGGGGATCGGCCTCCCCGGCCCGGCGCTCCTTGGCTACCGCGGCAGCGACAATCCTCTCGTGCTCGTTTTGGTAGTCATCCCAGAGTGCCAGGAAAAGCTCGGTCTTCCCCCCGAAATGGTGGTAAAGGCTGCCCACGCTGGACCCGGCGCGGGCCACGATATCCGAGATGCTGGCGTCCGTGAAACCGTGCTCGACGAACACTTGGCGGGCCGCCTCCAAAAGGTTCCTGCGGGTGGCCGCCGTCCGGGTCCATTGCCAGGACGCCACGCTGGTGGCTACCTCCGATGTTTTGCGGACCATCATCGCGACTCCTCACAGGGCAGCGGACAAGCCGAAATCTTTGACCGGTTACTTCCTGGAATCCTACCTTCCAAGAATTCCACATAGCCAACCCCAAACCTTGACGCATGCTGAAGCGGCAGGAAATAATTCTGGAAGTCGGTTCTAGAAAGACATGTTCCGGCTTATCCCCGAATGCTGCGATTTTTGACGTCGAACGCCCCGAAACCCCGGTGGACGTTTTCCCCGTCGGGCTGCAACTGGTTGAATCTCTACGAGAGCGCCAACTGGTCGCACGCCAACAAGCCAGAGAGGAACGCGGCCTGATGTCCGTTTCAAGCAAGTCGTCCGGGATCACGTCGAACAGGTGGTTCAAACCCGTCGTCGTTACGGTAGGGGCCCTCGTGGTAGCGCTGATCCTGGTGTTGGTTGCCCAATGGCTCAGGACCCTTCAACCGGTCCAGCAGTTCCTCCGGGACTACCCGGGGCACTCCGCCATTCCTGAAGGAACACCCACGGGCTTCCCGGCGTGGCTCGGCTGGCAACACTTCCTCAACATGTTCTTCATTGTCCTGATCATCCGTTCGGGGTGGCAGGTCCGAACCACTACGCGCCCTCCGGCGTACTGGACCAGGAACAACAAAGGGCTGATCAAGACCAAGAATCCGCCTACCAAGATCAGTTTGGACCTGTGGTTCCACCTGACTTTGGACGCCCTCTGGATGCTGAACGGCCTCATCTTCATCGTGTTGCTCTTCGCCACAGGCCAGTGGTTGAGGATCGTTCCCACCAACTGGGACGTCTTCCCGAACGCGCTCTCGGCCGGGCTGCAGTATGCCTCGTTGAACTGGCCGCTGGAGAATGGCTGGAACAACTACAACAGCCTGCAGCTGCTGACCTATTTCCTTACCGTCTTCATTGCCGCGCCGCTGGCCATCATCACCGGTATCCGGATGTCCGGGGCCTGGCCCAAGAAGGCAGCGGTCAACAAGGTCTACCCCATTGAAGTGGCGCGAAGGATCCACTTCCCGGTGATGATCTACTTTGTGGCTTTCGTGATCGTTCACGTGACCTTGGTACTGGCCACCGGAGCGCTGAACAACCTGAACCATATGTACGCCTCAAGCAACGACGACAACTGGTGGGGTTTCGGCATCTTTGCCGCGTCCATCGTCGTTACCGCCGCTGCTTGGTTCCTGGCCAGCCCGTTGTTCCTCCGGCCCGTGGCGTCCCTGATGGGTAAGGTCTCCCGCTAGGACGCACCACCCAGCCGCAGCGCACCCGTCAATGCTTTCTCTACGGAGTTGGTTTGGGGGTGCTGGTTTGGAGGTGCCGGGGTGGGAGAATGAAAGTCGATGCCGGGCGTGATGCCCCACCGACCAGTGCTAATACAGCGGGGCTTCCTCCTCACCAGGGCGCCTGCGCAAACCACTATGAACGGATGACCCATGACCACGCCTTCCGGCTCCAGTACCCTGAGCAAGCCAGCGCCGCGCTTCGCCTCGATCGGATCGCCCAACTTTGGCATCCTTCTGGCCATCATGGCTGTAGTGCTGATCCTGTCCAACATCGGGGCTTCCAAGGGCGTTGTCATCGGCCCGATCATCACCGACGGTGGGTTCTTCCTCTTTCCCTTGGCCTACATCCTCGGTGACGTCATGAGCGAGGTCTATGGTTTCAGGGCCAACCGCAAGGCCATCTTCACCACGTTCACCCTCTCGGTGTTCGCCTCGCTCTGCTACTGGGTCATCATCGCGCTCCCCGGCTTCAACGACGATTTCGGAACCGCCAAGCAAGCAGCCATCGAGGGCGCTTTGGGCCCGGTTCCCCAGATTGTCCTTGCCTCGCTCCTTGCATTCCTCACGGGTCAGACCATCAACTCATGGATACTCGTGAAGATGAAGGCGCGGTCGGGTGAAAAATCCCTGTGGGCCCGCCTCATGGGCTCCTCCGGCGTGGGCGAATTCGTGGACACACTGATCTTTTGCAGCATCGCGGCCTCGGTCATCGGCATCACAGACGTCGGTTCGTTCGTCAATTACGTCCTTGCAGGCTTCCTGTACAAGACCGGCGTGCAGTACCTGTTGGTTCCGGTGACTGTCCTGGTGGTGCGTTGGATCAAGAAGCGGGAGCCGAGCTACGGCTTGGTTGCGGCGTAGCCTACGAGTAGTACCTACCAAGGGTCTCCGCCTTGAACTCGAAGAAGTCCCCTGACTCGATGGCAAGCCGGGCATCATCGACGATTTTCACCACGAAACGTTCATTGTGGATTGAGATGAGGGTGGCAGAGAGCATCTCCTTGGCCTTGTACAGGTGGTGGATGTAGGCGCGGGAGTAGTTGGCGCAGGCGTAGCAGTCACAGCTGTCCTGCAGCGGCCCAAAGTCTTTCTTGTAACGCGCCCCGGACAGGTTGAAGCGGCCAGAGGGTGTGTAGAACGCGGAATTCCGGGCAACACGAGTGGGGGAGACGCAATCGAAAGTGTCTGCTCCGTTTTCGATGGCCGTGAAGATATCGTCCGGCTCGGAAATTCCCAGCAGGTGCCGGGGCTTGTCCTCGGGAAGTTCCTCGTTACACCACCGGACGATCGTGCCGAGGTTTTCCTTCTCCAACGCCCCGCCGATTCCGTACCCGTCAAAAGGCATGCTGCCCAGGTCCTGGCACGCTTTGCGCCGAAGGTCCTCGTACTGGGCGCCCTGAATGACGCCGAATAACGCCTGATACGGTTTGCCGACCCGCCCGGACGTCAGCCGCTCATGCTCGGCCAGGCACCGAAGAGCCCACAGCCGTGTCCGTTCAAGGGACTCTTCCTGGTAACCCCGCGAGTTCTGCAACGTGGTGAGCTCATCGAACGCGAACATGATATCGGCGCCGATTTGATGCTGGACCTGCATGGAGATCTCCGGTGAGAAGCGGTGCAGGTCCCCGTTCAAGTGCGACTTGAACCAGACGCCGTCGTCGTCGATGTGCGCCAAGCGTTCCTTGCCCGGGGCCACCGCGTCATCCGGGCCTGAGTTGTCCACGTTCTTCATGTCGATGACCTTCTTGAACCCCGAGCCCAAGCTCATCACCTGGAATCCGCCCGAGTCCGTAAAGGTGGGACCGGACCAGTTCATGAAAGCACCCAAACCACCCGCGGCGTCGAGAATCTCCGGTCCAGGCTGAAGGTACAGGTGGTACGCGTTGGCGAGCACTGCCTGCGCGCCCAGTTGTGCGATGGACTCCGGGAGGACGGCCTTGACCGTCGCTTTAGTCCCGACGGCGATGAACGCGGGGGTCTGGATGGTTCCGTGCGGCGTGGTGATGGTCCCGGTCCTGCCCAGGAAGGCGCCGCCGTTGGCGTCCACCAGGGCGTCCGACGGCGAACACGTTTCGGCAAGGCGCTGACCCACGGAGAAGGAGAACCCGGATTGCCGGCCAGGCAGAAGTGACTGCTCGAGCGGGCCCGTTGCGGCTGCTCGGGAGGATACGACTGATGGGCTGGGCTGGGCGGAGGCCGCAGCGGACACACCTGGAGCGGGAACGGAACTTGGCACGCTTCCCAGTCTGCCAGCTTTACGCACCGAACCCGGCAATAGCCAGCCTGCATCGGCCCGCAGCGAACAGGCTTAGGGCGGCGCTTCCCAAACTCAGGAGCTGTACTTCTCCGCCTTCCAGTTGTCCCACGATGACCGGATGTCCGCCAACGCGTGGGCACCAAGATCGTACGTTGAGGCAATCACCATTGACCCGCCGTCGGGCCTCTTATCCGGAATGGGCAGTTGTTCGGCGACGATGAGCAGCCCGTCGCCGTGCTCCGCGTAGCTATGTACGGTGACCCCGACTTGATGCCGACTCTTGAACCAAACACGGCCGGACAGGGACTCACCGGTGGGTAGTGTGAGCGAGTATTCGTCACCAATAGGCGGCAGATCGCCAAGGCCCAGTTGTTCGATTGCCGGACCGCCGCTGCCCGGGACCGAAAGGAAGTGCGTACGCCGGTGGCCGTGCGGATGACGTTCCACAGCGAACCGCAGTTGCTGCAGGAAGGTCAGCCAGCCCTGGGTGATGTCCTCATCCCATTCCGCCCACTCCGAATTGTGGTCCAGGGCAGCCCTGGTCACCGACACTTCGGTGCCCCCGGAGACAGGATGCAGTTCGAAAACATCCCCGCCATTGACGGTCAGGCTGGTGTGATCCGGCCCCTCCACAACGTCGGGGGAGAAATAGATGTGCTTGATTTCATCGGCGAGATCATCGGCTTCCCAGCCGTGCCATTGAGCCACCAATGACGGTTCGCGCAACATAGCCCAAACCTGCCGCGCGTCAGCATTAACCACAACGCTCAGATTGTTCGTCATGGCCCCGAATCTACCGCCGTTCGGGCGCGCGGAACAGGTCTTGACAGCACGCGAGGTACTCGGCATAGGACGGTGCCTCAGGCGCGGACGGCTTCCAACTCATTACCGATGCGCCGACTCAACTCTCCCTCATCGATCGTCTTGGAACCGCCATGGGCGCGCAGGAACAGCAGCGACTCGAGCCTTAGGAAACGCCACTCGCGCTCGGCCTCCGAATTGCCGCTGTCGATGGCGCGGGAAATCTCTTTGTCGTACAGATTTGGTTCGTTCAGACCCCGCTGCCGGACGCGGGCGTTGATGAGGGCCTTGAACGGGTCCTCTTCCTGGGACTCCGGAGCACGCAGCAGCTTTTCGTAGACCGATGCCCGATCGCCCTGGCCGGCCTCCCGGCAGATGAAGCTCGATAAAGCGAGGGCGCGTTCGATCGAGGCCCAGCGGTCCAGGTTCCCGTCGAAGGGCAGCACGTTCAACAGGTCCGCTACAGCCAACGCATGGTCCGGGTCCCGGTGCACGATGCAGAGGTCGAACGCCAGATCGCTGAGGTCCCGCAGGCAGCTGCCGGATTTGGTGTTGATGCCCTTCGCGAGCCGCTCGGCCAGGACTTGCACGCCGCTCTTGCCTTGATGCCCCGCAGCAGCAGCGCGAACCACAGCTTCCGGTGTTCCGTCCGGTTGCGGGATGAGGGCCATTTCTTCGGCGGTAGGCCCGGTGTGCGCGGGCGGTGCTTCCGGGCGGGGAGGCACCACGACGGCGGCTGCTGCGGGAGTGCCCGTCTCCGGTCCGGCGGAGGTGCTGGAGTCCGGGTCACCTACCGGCACATTGGAGCCGACCGCGATCCGCACCGTTCCGCCGTCGACTGTTGTGACAAGCACCAGAGCGGGCACCCCGTAATCGTCATTCTGCACCTCCACGCCGCGGATTTCCTCGGCGGGACCGTCTCCGGGCGGGAAGACGAAATCTCCGGGCTGCAGGTCCCCAGCCTGCTTTTCTTTGTATTGCTGTGAGGCTGGGCTGTGAGTCATCGGATGTCCTTTGGTTCTCTTGGGGTCCGCCGTCCAGTCTACAAAGACCAGCCGAGTTCAGGGGCGGGACCCGCTAGATGGCGACGCCCGAGAATGCCAGGGCTTGCCGTACCAGGTTTCCGCGGCCACCTTCGAATTCCTGCTGAACATCGTCGCTTAGCACCTCCTGCGGGGTCATCCACGTCAGTTCCAGGGCGTCTTGGCGGGGCTCGCATTCGCCCGTGACGGGAATGACGTACACCAACGAGACGGCGTGTTGGCGGTCATCGGTGAAGCCCGTCTGGGAAGGCGCGGGGAAGTACTCTGCCACTGTGAACGGGACAGGGCTGATGGGCAATTGGGGGAAAGCCAAGGGCCCGAGGTCCTTCTCCATGTGCCTGAGGAGGGCTCCGCGGATGGTCTCGCGGTACAGCACGCGGCCGGAAACGAGGTACCGCACCATGTTTCCATCGGCGTCCCCTTGCAGGAGGGTGCCGACTTCATTGACGTAGCCGAGCGGATCCAGCCTGACCGGAACGGCCTCCACATAAACCATGGGGAGGCGGCCGCGGGCTTCGAAGAGGTCTTCATCGGAAAGCCAGCCTGGATACGGGTCAGGTGTACGAACGCTCATGGTTAAGTTCTACCGCATGCGCACCCGAAGTTCGGTGGTGGCCGCACGGCGCCACCCCGGTTACGCTCTCGGCGACATTAGCCGGGCGTTACCTCCGGCGCCCGTTCCACCACGATTGACGCGGGTGCTGAGCCACCGGCGGCGTCCGGGTTGGCCACGTACAAAACGTCGTCGCTGATTCGCGCCTCAACACCAGCTTCAGTGAGCCTGCGCAGCAGTGGTTCCGGATCGGCGTCGTACTCGAAGGCGAGGTCGCCCGAGGTCGCTTCAGTGCCGTGCAGCACCCGGAGGATACCGCCATTCTTGGTGGTGAAGGTCGCTGATGCGTCGTCCGAGTCGCGGGGACGGGCACCGATGTTGCGCAGCTCTTGGGCGGACCCGTCGACGTCGGGACTCACCCAGACGGCAACCACGGTGAGTGCCTGATCGGCTTCGCCCGATGTTGCCCAGGTGCCATCGGCAGCGCGTTCGGCCTGCTCCGCCAGGAACGTGAAGCCATCCTTGGCGGAGATCCGTACCGCCGCGCCATGGGACGCCTCCGTCAGCTCGGCCCGGGTTCCGTCTTCGCGGGTTCGGCGCGCGAACTCGTCGAGGCCGCCGACCTCCACACCAAAGACAGTGGTGCCGTCCTCTGGCGAGCCGGGTTCCGCGGCATGCAGCGCCAAGCGGCCGGACCCGGCGTCGAACTCGTGCCACTCAGGGTGGTTCCCGACGCTCACTAAACCCAAGGCAGAGAGGAGTTCGGTCCAGGGCTTCATGCGGGAGGTGAAATGGATTGGCCGGGCTCGCAGCATTGGTCCTCCTGGTGATGGGTGCGCTGTTTCCGGACTGCGCGTTTCCAGACTATGCCGTGGCGGCTGATCCCAGTAGGCGCGGTCCACAGCGAGGCACTTTTCACATCAGCGGCGGCTCACTGCAGAATGGTCCCATGCCCGTTGAGCTTGAAGAACTTCTGGTCAAAGACGCCGCCGAATGGCGCGCTTGGCTCTCCGCGAACGCGGCCACGAGTCCTGGAGTGTGGCTTGTTTTGCACAAGAAGGGCGGGAACGTCACGGACTTGGACTACGACGCGGCGCTGGACGAGGCACTGTGCTTCGGTTGGATCGATGGCCAAGTGAAGGGCCGGGATGCCGAGAGCTTCGTCCAGCGAATGACCCCCCGTGGACCGAGGAGTATCTGGTCGGCGCGAAATGTCGGGCACATTGCGCGGCTCGAATCCGAGGGCAAAATGACCGAGGCAGGCCGGGCCGCCGTCGAGGCCGCGAAAGCCAACGGCCGTTGGGAGGCTGCCTACTCGGGGTCTGCCGACTTGGTGGTTCCGGAGGATCTCGCAGCTGCCATTGCTGCTGTTCCTGAAGCGCAAGCGATGTTCGATGTCCTGACGTCCCAGAACCGGTTCGCACTGGTCCACCGCACCAACTTGGTTAAGAGGCCGGAGACGCGAGCGCGGAAGATTGCCGGGTTCGTCGAGATGCTCGCCCGCCACGAAGCCCCGTATCCGCAGAAGAAGCGTCCGGCCCCCTGACCTGGCCCTGCCGCCCTCTATATGGGCCGGGGCTCACAAGGTTGCCGCGGCTTCGAACGCCATCCAGGCTTGCAGCTGGGTGGAAAGTTCGACGGCGACGCCGTCCGGATACGTCTGCTGTGCCGGGCGCAGGGGATCGGGGGAGAAGACCAGCGACGGGACATGCTTATGGCCTTGTGGGCGGTCCGCGGCGTCATTGCGGCCATCCCAGAACGCCTCGGCCGTATCGTGGACCAGAGTCCGGGCGATGCTACGGGTAGCTGCTCCAAGCCTTTCGTCGCGGGCAGCCAATGCCAGATAGCGCAGCAGGATTCCGGTGAAAAGTCCTCCATCGCCGCTGCCTTCGCCGCGGATCACGTGTGAGCCCGGGACGGTCAATTCCCGATTAACCGCCTCAACCAGGTGGCGTGCCCGGTGGAGATTGTGCTCGCCACCGAGTTCCAACAAGGCGCCCAGGACAGGTCCTTGGTTATAGGTGTAGATCCGGTCCTCCAGTGTGGTTTGGCCCTTTTTAAGGTGCAGCCCGTCCTGATAGAGGCCGAGTTGCGGATCCATGAGGTTGGCGTTCAGCCAATCCACCAAGGACTGGGCCTTGGGCCGGTGGGCCGTTCGGGCGAAATACAGGGCTACCGGTGCGGTTGCCGGGGTGTTCTTGAAGTCACGTTTGGTGCTCCAGAATGTTCCCCCGCCGAGGTCATCCGTTGAGGCCGACTCGAGCTGGGGCGTCAAGGAACGCCGGACGGTTTCGTAACGCTTTTGGCCCGGTTTCCCTGCATCCTTGGCAAGTTTTTCAAGCCTTAGTGCAGAAAGGGCCAGCCACGCCATGTCGTCATAGTAGGAATTGACGAACCGGAAAAAGTTGCGCATACGGATGGTGCCAACCAGCTGTGACGCCAGGCTGCCCGCACTGGGGCGGGAACCGCCGTCGAACCTCACTCCGGTGGCGAGTTCGCGGCGCCCGGCATCCACCAAGCAGTCCACGTAATGCGCCTGCCACCAGTAATGCCACGGACCCACGAGTCCCCACAGGCGATTTGACGGAAGCGCCACCGAGCCGATGTGGGTGCCTGGCAGGAACAGCAGCCGGTGTCCAAAGCTCCTCGTGACGGCACGCGCGGCGTCGTCAGCACGGGATGCCCAGTCCGATGCCAACCCGGTGGGGCCGACGTTCGACGCCGGGACGTGGTCTGGCTGCTCGTGTTCAGACATGGAACCAGCCTAGCGGCAGGTCACCGGGTGCGCGTCAGCCGGATTTCAGTTAACATGCATTAACAGATTTGGGTCTGCATCAAGGAGGATGAATGGACATCAAGGGCGCTGTCGCGTTGATTACCGGAGGGGCATCCGGCTTGGGAGCCGCAACAGCCAAGCGATTGTTCGACGCCGGTGCCTCCGTGGTGCTGGTGGACCTGCCGCAGTCGGGCGGTCAAGCATACGCCGAGGAGCTCAACGGCGGGGCGGGCGCCGGCGAGCCGAGCGGCACCGGGCCCAAGGCAGTCTTCGCACCCGCGGATGTCACCAACGAAGCCCAAGTGCAGGCAGCCGTCGACGCCGCGACCTCCTTGGGGCCGCTACGCATCGTGGTCAACTGTGCAGGCATTGCCACTCCCGGAAAAGTCCTGGGACGCGACGGGGTCCTGCCGTTGGAAACGTTCAACAAAGTCATCCAGATCAACCTCGTGGGGACATTCAACGTCATCCGCCTCGCAGCCGCGGCCATGGTGGAGACCGAACCCGTTTCCACCGAGTTGGGTGGTCCCGAACGCGGGGTCATCGTCAACACTGCCTCTGTTGCGGCGTTCGAAGGGCAAATCGGCCAGCCTGCCTATGCTGCCTCGAAGGGAGCCGTGGCGGCTATGACCCTCCCTCTGGCGCGGGAGTTTGCGAGGTCGCTGATCCGGGTTGCCACGATCGCACCTGGCATCTTTGAGACGCCGATGATGGCCGGCCTGCCACAAGCCGCGCAAGACTCCTTGGGCGAGCAGGTCCCACACCCGGCGCGCCTGGGCCGTGCCGCCGAATACGCCAACCTGGCCGCTCACATCGTGGAGAACGCCATGCTTAACGGCGAGACCATCCGGCTCGACGGCGCCATCCGGATGGGACTGAAATGATGGGTCTTCAGAAGGCTCCTGCAGCTTCGCCAGGTTCCTTCGGATCAGCCCCGTCCTTGGCCGACCTGCCCACGGCGGACTTCTTCGACTTCGAATCTCTGCTCAGCGTCCAAGAGCAACGCAAACTCAACGAACTCCGCGCCTTCCTGGCCACCGAGATCGCCCCATACGCGGGCCAGTGGTGGAACAAAGCCGAGTTCCCGGATCACATACTTCCCAAACTGGCCGCACTGCGCCTCAGTGCTCCGGCCCAGCGGGGATACACGCACCTCTTCGCAGGCCTCGTGATCGCCGAAATGACGCGGGTGGATACCTCCATTGCCACCTTCTTCATGGTCCACCACGATCTCTTCGTCGAATCGCTGTACGACTTCGGCAGTGACGCACAGCAAGACCGCTACCTTGACGACGCCTCGAACCTGCGCACCACGGGCGCCTTCGCACTGACCGAACCGGACCATGGTTCTGACGTGGCTGGGGGCATGCAGACCACCGCCCGCCGTGTTGAGCGCGCAGAGTCCGACGGCGGGGACTACTGGGTGCTTAACGGCGCCAAACGCTGGATCGGCAATGGGACGTTTTGCAACTACATGCTGGTGTGGGCCAAGGACGAGGCTGATTCATCGATCCGGGCCTTCATCGTGGACGCTTCGCTGCCGGGGATCACACGCAGCCGCATTGAGAACAAGATTGCCCTCCGCACCGTCCAGAACGCCGACATTGTTTTCCGCGATGTCGAGGTTGCAGAAGCAGACCGTTTCGCCGGAATCAGCAGTTTTGCCGATACCAACCATCTCCTCCGGGGCTCTCGGATCATGGTGGCCTGGCAGGCCGTGGGCCAACAATTGGCCGCCTTCGACGTTGCCCGGCGATACGCCGTCGAACGTATGCAGTTCGGCAAGCCGCTCGCGAAGTTCCAGCTCATCCAGCAGCACCTGGTGGACATGCTGGGAAACGCCGTGGCCAGCATGGGGATGATGGTGCGGATCGCACAACTCCAAGAGGATATTTACACCGATGCCCAAGGCACACGGCATGGAGGGGCCGCGATGGCGCAGGTAGCGCTGGCCAAAGCCTATTGCAGTGCCCGTATGCGCGAAACGGTCGCCCTGGGGAGGGGTGTGTTGGGTGGCAACGGGATAGTCACCGACTACGGGATCGCAAAGATCTTTGCCGATGCCGAGGCCATATACACCTACGAGGGCTCCTACGAGATCAACTCGCTCATCGTGGGCCGCGCGGTGACAGGGGTCTCGGCCATCGTCTAGCCGCGAAGTGGGCGGGGCCTACTCCGCCGGGATTTTTTCGCCCGCTTCGACCCTCACATCGATGGAATTCCCCCGGACAGGCATCGGGCAGGTCCCGTAGGGCGTGAAGGCGCTGGGATAGTTGATGGAGCGGTTGAAGTCGATGACCACCGACCCGTCAGGCCGCGGGCGGGGGATGGACACCTTTCGCCACTCGTCCGTAGTGTCGCCGTTGGTCTCATCGTGGAAGGTGACCGTCAGGGCGCCCAACTTCTCCTCTTCAGCGTGCAGCCGAATATCGTGGTCGATGCCCGGTGCACGGAACACGACTTCTCCTACGGAACGGTGGATGCCGTCAACCAAGGGGTTGGCGGTGCCAATGGGGACATCCAGCGGCTCTGCGTAGGCCTCGAAGCGACCTCCGATGACCCAGCCCGGGTTGTAGTCGTACGTGGGCACGGCAGAGAACCCGGTCAGGACCGGAGAGCCGTTGTCCCGGGTGCGAATAGCGTACTTGTCCGCACGCATGGCAAGTTCAACAACTACTTGCTTACCGTCCGCGCCTCCGTACTGGACCCAGAGGAGCGATTCTTCGTCCTTCAGGGTTGCACTCGCGGTCCCCTCGACGGCATCGCCGTTCTCTACGAACGTGAGGCCGTCCCCTGCGCTCGCGGTGAGGAATGCGGTTGTGCCGTCAGTGGACCATAGCCCAGGGACAAGGTCGAGCGTGGTGGGCTCATCCGGCAGCCACTGGAAGGACGTGAGCGTCAGCCATCCGTGGCCCGCAGCGAGGGCTGCGTTTCGGCCCGCACGGAATCGCTGCCAACGTGCAATTTGGGCATCGATGGTTGTGCTGGGCGAGCTCATTGTTCTCCTTGGGCCAAGTCAGGTAGTGCGCAGCGGTTGCAGTTTGATCAACCATTTGCCCGCTTCCTGCATTCCCACCAGCCTAGCGTTGCTCCCCTGCGGGGCAGGAGGTAGTGCCAGAGATGTTGTGGGTGGTGACGGCTCGCGCTGACCCCCAACCCATGTCAGCGCGAGCCGTGATTAAGGGACTAAGAGTGCGCCGGACATGTGCAAGCATGTTCCGGCGCACTCTTCAGTCATGTCGGGGAATTCCTTGTTCAACGGGCTCCTAGTGCGAGCGCCGCCGGGCCCGGCGCGCACCTGCATATGCCAGGAGCGATCCGACGGCGAGGAGGCCTGCCGCGACGAGGAGAACACCGGGTCCCTGAGCGCCTGTACTGGCCAATTGCCCCGATACGGTGGGAGCCGGCGCCTGCGCGGACGGCTGCTTGGTGGTCACTGCAACTGCCGCCATGGTGCTGGGAGCAGGCGTTGCGGTGCTCGGCGTTGGGGTTGGGGTGGACGTGCTTGGGGTTGAAGTGGGCGTCGCCGTGCTCGGAGCTGGCGTCGGGGTGGCGGTGCTCGGCGTTGGCGTTGGGGTGGGTGCCGCGGTGCCGTCTCCGCTGCCCCCTGCGTTGGTCCGGCGCGTTTGGGCGCCCACGATGCTTTCCCGTCCCTGAATGCTTACCGTGCCGTTGTTTTGGTACACATCCAGCGAAGCATCAGTGACGGGCGTTACGACGAAAAGCTCAACGTGCTCGCCCTTCGGGAGGCCTTTCCAAGAAACCGTGACTTTTTGTGGGGAACAATCAACCGTGGCTGGATACTGGGCGTCGTCGTAGGGTTCGCTCACTTTGCCGTCTGCGTTCAGGTTCTTGCCCACGCGCGGTGTAACGCGGCTGCAGTCGATAGCCATTCCTGCAGCAGGGGTATCAGTAATGACGACGTCGTTGGTACGGGAAGTCATGGCAGGCATGTAGAAGATGGATTCCAATTCGGTCTGCGCTGGATCTGACCACCACATGGCTTTACCGACTGACGTCGGGCCCGCTGGATCGCAGTTGACTGTGCACGGGCCATTAACCGCAACGGGAACACGCACCACCGTGGATCCCACGGAGAAATTCAATTGGGTTGAACCACCAGCTCCCGGTTGCACCGCGTACTGGGTGGTGAAGTTGCACGCTCCACCGACGTTCAAGGGATGAGTGGCGACGAAGTCCGTCAGAGTGAAGACCACCAGGCCCTGGGGATTCGCCACGGCGGTGGCAACGGTTTGCCCGGTTTTGTTGTTGAGGTCAAAGGTGGAACTTCCGAACCATCGAAGTTCGGCAGGAAGTTGCAGGCTGAAAGTATCGCCGGGCTTCGAATTATCGGGGACCGACCACTCACAGGTCAGGTCTACCTGGTCCCATTGCTGGGTCACTGCGGAGGTGGTGCTGATACTGATGCGGGCGCCCGGAATGTCGGCGGCATTCGCCGGCGTCGCTAACAGGCCGATCCCCAAAACCGTCATTGCGGCAGCCAAGAGTGCTGCCACCACAGAGGCGGCCTTGAGATGGAAGTGGTTCATCATGGTGATGGTGGTCCTTAGAATCCGTGCGAAGTGTTCCGTCGAAAGATGAGTGGTTGCTGGCCGGGGTTCGTGACGGGCCCTCGTCCCCCTCCGTCATGACGTCTCCGGGATGTGGCATGGGGTAGTGGGTTCCTCGGCGGCAGGGACAAGCGGGTGGAAATTCACTCGAACGGGACTGAAAGCCCCCTCTGCCAGGATTTCGATCGCCATCTTGCACTCCATCACCCGGGCAAGGTTGCTTTCATTTAGGGGCAACAGCACGTGCACCGCGCAGTTCATGTACATAGCCAGCGCACCGGTCCTTCGGAGCTGGTAGAGGACGGTTTCTCCCAGCCGGGCCAAGTGGGTCCACGAATGACCCGCCCCGGCCCGGGACTTTGGTAGCGAGATGATCGTGAGGACATGCGGGCAGCACGAATCCGGCCCGAACACTGTCAACTCGTGCACCCGCCGCTGGAAGTGCGCTTGTGTGGCCAGCCCGGTATAGACGTCGGTGCACGAGATGGGTAGGGCCGCTTGGGTTTCCTCCGTCCAGCCTTCAACCAACGATTGGAGTGCATCAGCGTCCAGGTTTCGGTCCACTGCGGCGAAGAGTGCCCGGAAGTCCGACATCGTTTCGCCGATGCTGACGCCATTCCTGGCCCGGGCGGCCCCCAGCGACCTGGCGATTGGTTCCGGTACCGAGGACCGTGAAGCCAAGTACGTGGCCACGACCCGGACTTCCGGGAGAAACCAGTCCGCCTGAAACCGCCAACCCTGCCGATAACTTGTTGCCTGCCACCTCTGCATGAGCAGTTGACGCGCAAAAGTACGTTCGGCGAATGATCTTGTCCGGAACGATGTCATATGCGACTAGTGCCGCTGGAGGTCGTTTCATGACGATGCGGCAAGCGGAAGCGCGATACCGACCCTTGACCGGATTGCGGGCAAGCTTTGATCAAGACTCTTTAGAAATTCGCGTCATGACTGAGGGCCCGTGGCCACTAAAAAAACATGGGTGCGATATTTCATGGTGGAGGGCTGTCCTAGATGGCGCAGTCGACGGGTACAGGCGGCAACGTACACGGCAGCCTGGACAGTGATGGGCACCTCATTGAGCTGGTTCGCAGCGGAGACATGTCAGCGTTCGACGACCTCTACGAACGCCACCTCTCCATCGCATCCGCCGTTGCGCGACGCAACGTGGATAACCCCAGCGACGCCGAGGACGTGGTGGCTGAGGCATTTCAGTCCGTCCTGCAGAGCCTCATGGCCGGGAAAGGCCCGGACAACTTCTTCCGTGCCTACCTGCTGTCCACCGTGACCCGGCTCTCGCATCACCGGAACCGCAAAGCGGGGAAGACTTTGCCGAGTGGAGACGATTCCCTTTTGGACCGTGCGTCGGCAGAACCGGATGTGGCAATCAAAGCCTTCGAATCCCAAACTGTCGCCAAGGCATTTCGTTCACTCCCGGAACGGTGGCAGGCCGTTCTTTGGTACCTCGACGTTGAGCGGATGAAGCCCGCTGCGGTGGCACCAATACTTGGCTTGAGCCCTAACGCCGTGTCCGCGTTGGCGCTACGGGCCCGTGAGGGCCTCAGGAGGGAGTACCTTCAGGCCCACATTGCGGAAGAGAAGAATGCTGGTTGTGCCGAATATGCCGGCAAACTGGGCAGCTTCATTCGGGGTGGGCTTTCCACAGCCGCGGAACGCAAGGTGCGGGCGCACCTGAACGGTTGCTCGAAATGTACCGCCGCCTTGGGCGAACTCAAGGACGTCCAGAGCACCATGCGGGCTGTACTTCTCCCGATGATCACTGGCATTCCAGCTGCGGCATGGGCCGGGAAGGGCGCAGGACTGGGCATCATCGGCGGCTTGGCGCCGATCAAGGCCGCAGTGGCAGTCCCGACGATTGCTCAACCAGCAGTAATGGCAGTAGTTGCTGCTGCGGGCTTAGGGCTTGCCCTCGGTGCGGTCGGTTTGGTGGACCTCTTGACGCCGGATTACATGGAGCAGCGGGCGGCCCAAGCCAGTACGTCCCAGCAATTACAGAGCGTCAAACCCTCAGCTTCAGCCCCACCACCCAACCCGCAGACTCCTTCAGCCACAGTTCCCCCGGCCAAGGTTCCCACCGCGGCGGCTCCGCCCGTCGTCGTCCCGGCCGTCCCTCCCGCAGCGCCGCCCCCCGCCGTCGTGAGGCCCACCTCTACGCCGATTCCGACGCCGATCCCCTCACCGAGTTCCACTCGGCCGTCACCGCCCCGGGTCGATGTGCCCGCGCCGGTTGACGCCTCGGTCAAGGACATAAGTGCCGGCCCACGGGCTGTCACCATGGGAGTCACTTTCACCGTTGGGGGATCACAAGCTTTGGGACCGGGCAAGGTGGTCTTCTCGGTGGGAAGGGCGGAGTCGATCCCCATGAAGCTCGTCGATGCCCCGGAAGGTTGGTCCTGCTCAGTGCAGGCCTCGAACGTGGTTACTTGCACTACTCCATCCATCCAGCGAAGGGAACTGCACTTTCAGGTGACCGCAGTGAGCCAACGGCGAAGTCAAGGCGGTGTCCTGACGTATTCGCTCAGTGGCCAGGGACTCGCCCCCGGTGACTTTGTGCATAAGTACTGACCTCAAATTCCTTGCCCCTGCCGCGTCACGAAATCACGGTTCGAAGCACTGATGTCGTGCTGGCCTTGACTGAGGAGGCAGCACGTAGGCGAATAAGGGACGTATGACAACGGCGGCAAAGTAATGGTTCGGGTTCTGGTGACTGGCGTCGGAAGACCTGCAGGCAACTCCTTGGCCCGCCAATTGATGGATCGTGGCCATTGGGTACTCGGCGTCGATGCGCACCCGGTGGAGGCTTCCGTCGCCCACGCAGTGTCAGTCGTATCGCAGCCACATGTCCCCGGCTACCTCTGGGAACTACGCGGGCTCGCCGCGATCCATGACATCGAGGTAGTTGTTCCCACTGCCCGTGATGAGCTCCTGGTGGTGTCCGCGGCCAAGAATCATTTCGCCCCTGGTGTGGACGTGCTCATCGCCGATCCGGCACCTCTTCGGGTAGTGCATGACAAGTATCTGGCCATGCAGCGACTGGTGGCTGCCGGCATCCCCGTGGTGGGGTTCGGATTGCCGGGAGAATTCGGGTCGATCAATGAGGCGATGGTCCAGCTCGGCGGGACGCTGGTGGTGAGGCCAAGGGTTTCCAAGGGTGGACTGGGTGCACGGGTCCTGAAAAGGAGAAGCACCGTCGGGCACATTGCCTTGAACGGGTCAGCCTTGAACGGGTCAGCCCTGAACTGGTCAGCCTTAGATGATTCCTGGATGGTGCAAAGATTTACTCCCGGCCCTGCCTACCTCCCTACGGTCCTGCGCCACGCCCTCAGCGGAGGTGTCGCCGACGTCGTGGTTGTCTTGGAGAAGACCGGGCAGGTTGGCAGTAGGGGAATCCGGAGAGCCTACCGCGATTCCATCCGTCGTGTGGACCTGCCGGATGTGGCCCGGCTGGCGGGCGCGGCAGCCGCGGCATCGCAGTTGTCTGGACCGGTCGGTCTCGCGATCCGGCGCAGGCCGGATGGAAGCCCGGTGGTGCTGGGGATTGAGGCCGGGTTTGGTGCGCATAGTGCTTGGGTGCCGGAGCTGGTCGACGGAGTCATGCGGCCGTATGCGACAGAAGGGTCCCGGATGACTCGTTGATGCCCTGGCGCCGGAATGTGAGACGCGTTGCGGCGGACGGGTTTTTTGAGGGTAATATCCCCTAGGAAACAAGTAACCCGGCTCACAGTATCCAGCGCAGTGTACGAGTCAAACCAGATCCCGAAGGTAAGTATCTATGGTTCACACTGCCCATCAAGACACCGATCTCGCTGCCGAACTTCGCGCCGACGTTCGCCGGCTCTCCACCCTTCTGGGTGAGTCACTGGTCCGGCAGCATGGCCCCGGGCTCCTTGCCCTGGTGGAACAGGTTCGCTTGCTGACCAAGGAATCCAAGGAAGCCGCACGGGGCGGTGCCGATGCCACCGGTCCCTGGAGCGCGCACGACGTCGTAGCCCAGGTCCGCGAACTCCTCGCCTCCCTGCCGCTTGACCAAGCGACCGACTTGGTCCGTGCTTTTGCGTTCTACTTCCACCTCAGCAACGCTGCCGAACAGGTTCACCGTGTTCGCGGCCTCCGGACCCGCCAGGAAAAGGATGGTTGGCTGGCAAAGGCAGTCTCGGAGATCGCCAACAAAGCCGGATCCGATGTCCTGCAGGATGTCATCAACGAACTCGATGTTCGCCCGATTTTTACGGCACATCCCACCGAGGCTTCACGACGATCGGTGCTGGACAAGATCCGGAAGCTCTCGGACGTCCTCGCTGAACCGACCGCGGAGGGGACTTCCCTACGACGGCGCCAGGACCGCCAGCTCGCAGAGATCATCGACCAGATGTGGCAAACAGATGAGCTCCGCCAAGTGCGCCCCACTCCCGTGGATGAAGCCCGCAACGCGATCTACTACTTGAACAACATCCTGACCGATGCCATGCCGGAGATGCTCACTGACCTGGCGGAACTCCTGGCCGAGCACGGTGTGGCGCTGCCTGCCGGTGCCGCGCCGCTACGGTTCGGGTCATGGATCGGCGGCGACAGAGACGGGAATCCGAACGTTACGGCAGCCGTCACCCGGGAAATCCTGCAACTGCACAACCAGAACGCCGTGCGGATCAGCATTGCCCTGATCGATGAACTCATCTTGGTGCTCTCCAACTCCACTGCTCTCTTCGGGGCGGACCAAGCCCTCCTGGATTCCATCGCAGTGGATGTGAAGAACCTGCCCGGCCTGGATAAGCGGGTTCTTGAACTCAACGCCCAAGAGCCCTACCGGCTCAAGCTGACGTGCATCAAGGCCAAGATGATGAACACGGGCCGCCGCGTCGCGGCGTCCACCCATCACGAACCCGGACGCGATTACGCCACCACGTCGGAGCTCTTGGCCGAGTTCGCGTTGCTTGAGGACTCGCTGCGTAACCATTCCGCCGGACTGGTTGCCGATGGCGCATTGGCAAGGGTTCGCCGCGCATTGGCAGCTTTTGGTTTGCATCTGGCCACCCTCGATATCCGCGAACATGCCGACTACCATCACGACGCCGTCGGACAACTGGTCGATCGGCTAGGCGGCGAGAAGCCCTATGGTTCCCTGTCCCGGGCGGAGCGTTTTGAGTTCCTGGGCGCAGAGTTGGCTTCGCGGCGCCCGTTGTCGGGCCACCCGATCATGCTCCAGGGCACCGCAGACGGAACTTACGACGTGTTCCGCAGCATCCGCCATGCCCTGCACACCTACGGGCCCGACGTCGTGGAAACGTACATCATTTCCATGACCCGTGGCGCCGACGACGTCTTGGCAGCAGCCGTGCTGGCCCGTGAAGCGGGGTTGATCGACCTCTTTGGAGCAACGCCCTACGCGAAAATCGGCTTCGCGCCCCTGCTGGAAACCGTTGAAGAGCTGCGTGCTTCCGCCGAGATCGTGGACCAGCTGCTCTCCGATCCGTCCTACCGGGAATTGGTCCGTCTCCGCGGCGATATCCAGGAAGTCATGCTCGGGTATTCCGACTCCAATAAGGAATCCGGCGTGATGACCAGCCAGTGGGAAATCCACAAAACCCAGCGCAAGCTGCGGGACATCGCGGCAAAACACGGGGTGCGGGTCCGTCTCTTCCACGGCCGCGGTGGCTCAGTGGGACGCGGCGGGGGACCCACCTACGATGCCATCATGGCCCAGCCGAACGGCGTTCTTGAAGGGGAAATCAAGTTCACGGAGCAAGGCGAGGTTATCTCCGATAAGTACTCCCTCCCGGAGCTTGCCCGGGAAAACCTTGAGCTCTCCTTGGCCGCAGTCATGCAGGGTTCGGCGCTGCACCGGACCCCGCGAACCTCCGACGATGAGCGGGAGCGTTACGGCAGCGTCATGGAAATCATTTCCGACGCCGCGTTCGCCCGGTACCGCTCCTTGATAGACGATCCCGAGTTGCCCGCCTACTTCCTTGCCTCGACGCCTGTGGAACAACTGGGGTCGCTGAACATCGGCTCACGGCCTTCCAAGCGCCCTGACTCCGGCGCCGGATTGGGTGGCCTCCGCGCTATTCCTTGGGTCTTCGGCTGGACCCAGTCCCGCCAGATCGTCCCTGGCTGGTTCGGTGTGGGCTCGGGCCTGAAGGCGGCGCGGGAAGCAGGGAACACGGAACAGCTGATGGAAATGACGGAGCGCTGGCACTTCTTCCGTTCGGTGATCTCCAACGTGGAGATGACGCTGGCCAAGACAGACATGGAGATCGCGGGCCACTACGTTTCTTCCTTGGTTCCTGAGGAGCTGCACCGCCTTTTCCACCTGATCCGGGACGAGTACGAGCTCACCGTGGCCGAGATCGAACGGCTCACCGGTGAGGCCGAACTGCTGGACGCCCAGCCCATGCTGAAAAGGTCGCTCGAGATCCGTGACCAGTACCTGGATCCGATCAGCTACCTGCAGGTGGAGCTCCTCCGCCGGGTCCGTGAAGAGTCGGTGTCCGGCAACGAGATAGACGAGCGGCTTCAACGGGCCATGCTCATCACCGTCAACGGCGTGGCCGCCGGCCTGCGAAACACCGGGTAGCCGGTTAGGGTGGTGGGATGCCGTCGTTCCAGACCAAGTTGAAGATCACGGGCCTCAAGCCAGGGAACGCGCCCGAGTCCGTGATGGCAGCAGCGGTGGAAGCCTTGGAAACCCGCCACCATGTGGAGGCCAACCAACTCGATATCGTTGGGGGAGTGCCGCAGCTCACCCTCCGTTTCATGGTCGATGCGCGGGATTACAGTGGCGAGAACGACGACGCCCGGACATCGGCCGCGATGATGCGCGACGCCGTCGAACGCGTTGCGCTGACCGGGAACCTCTACGTCTTGCGCCGCAACCGTGGTCGCTGGGCCCCTGTCTAGCCTCCGGCAGGGGCTGGCGCCGGGCGTTACTCGGGGCTGGGGGCCTCGCCGTCGAACCCTTCTTCCACGGGGGAACGGCTGCCTCGGCGTCGTGTCGCGATGAGTCCCACCACCACACCGATGAGCAAGCCGGCCGCGGCTCCAATCATCGAGCTTGCCCAGAACGGCAGCTTGGTCGCTGAACCGGTGAAGTAGCCCAGACCTACCTGCCACACAGACCAGAACACGGCGCCGAGCCCGGCACAAAGGCTGAACCCGCGGACGGATACGTTTGCGATGCCGGAGGCGGCCGACGTCGCCAGCCGTCCCGCCGGGATGAAGCGCCCACCGATAATCGCGCCATACGTTGAGGATCTGCCGGCCTTTGCGATGGCCCGGTGGACTCCGATATGCAGACGGCGGCCCCACGCCCATCTGTCCAGGACGTGGCTGATGCGTCGCTTGAACAGCATGAAAACGGCCATATCCCCGAGCCAGGAAGCGATCGCGGCCAGGAGGAGCAAGAGCCACACGTTGACATGGTTGTCGGCCGCCAAAGCTCCGCCGGTGATGACCATCATTTCTGAGGGGATTGGCGGGAAAATGGCGTCGGCCATCACCATGGGTACGATCCACAGGTAAATTGCGGATCCCCACGTATCCGGGGCGGTGATGTCCATGCGCACAAGGTACCGCACTTGCCGCCCGGACGCTGCGGCGAAAGACTGACGGCATGCGAATCGAACTCCTGCAGGGCGATATCACCAAGCGCGATGTCGATGTGATCGTCAATGCTGCCAACTCCTCCTTACTCGGTGGAGGGGGAGTGGACGGTGCCATCCACAGCGCAGCCGGACCGGAACTGCTGGCAGCCTGCCGCGAGTTGCGCAGAACGGAACTGCCCGCGGGCCTGCCGGTGGGCTCGGCCGTCGCGACGCCGGCGTTCAGGCTTCCGGCCCGCTGGGTGGTGCACACCGTGGGGCCCAACCGTCATGCCGGCCAAACCGATCCGGCCGTGTTGGCGTCCTGTTTCGTGGAGAGCTTGAGGGCCGCGTCCGGGCTCGGCGCCCGATCCATCGCGTTCCCCGCAATTAGTGCGGGGATCTATGGCTGGGACGCCGAACAGGTCGCCAGGATAGCGTTCGACGCCGTCACGTCCTTCGGGTCGCCCTCAGCGGCTGCCATGTCAGGCAGTCAGCTCGATGTTGTGGAGTTCGTGCTCTTTTCGGAGAGGACCGCGGCGGCCTTCCGCGCAGTGTTCGAGGCCGGCGCCTAGCGTGCTTCGCTGAGCTCCAACTGGCTGCGGTATTCCACGGGGTGGTTGCTGATGGGGTCCACAAAGGAGATACCGCGTGCCAACAATTGAAGGGGTTTGCTGTAGTCGTCCGGCGCCTTGTCCAGCAGGTCAGGGTAGAACGCATCGTTGACGATTCCCAGCCCGAGCGAGGCCATGTGCACCCGTAATTGGTGGGTCTTTCCGGTGTGGGGCTCAAGGCGGTAGAGCGCGCGCTGGTGCGTTCCGGCGTCGAACGTCCTTGTCTGTTCGATGCGGGTTTCCGCGTTCGGTTCGCCGTCGATGACTTCAGCGAGCAGGTAGCTGCGCGACTTGGTCATCCGGTTGCGGACCACAGCAGGGAACTCGACGGCGGGATATCCTGCGGCGGGCGCGGCGGCGGACACACACTCGTATTCCTTCCGGACCTGCCGCTTTTCAAACAGCACCTGGTATTTGCCCCGCGTCTCAGGGTTGGTGGAGAGCAGCAGGAGGCCGGCGGTCATGCGGTCCAGGCGGTGCATGGGAATTAGGTCGGGAAGGCCGAGTTGGTTCCGGAGCCTTACCAGCGCCGATTCCTGGATGTACGTTCCGCCGGGGGTGGTGGGGAGGAAATGCGGTTTGTCCACCACGAGGATGTGTTCGTCCTGGTGGAGGATGGAGATTTCCACCGGGAGCCGGGTTTCTTGGGGCAATGTCCGGTAGTACCAGATGAAGGTGTGGTCCTCGAGCTTGGTGCTCCGGTCCAGCCGTATGCCGCCCTCGCCCACGATCTCGCCGGCGTCGAACCGGTCCTCAATGCCTTGGGGGTCGATGTGGCCCCAGCGATGCATCATGTAGTCCATCGCAGTGTCCCACGGACCCTCGGCAGGCAGGCGCAGGCGGGTAGCGTTCACGCCGTCGCGCACAGGAAGGGGGGATTGCATCACCGGTCAATTCTATCGGCCCCGCGTTGTGGGGCCCGCTCTCCATGGATTGGGCTCGACTGAGCGGGTAGAGCGGGCCTGGCAAGGGCATGAAACCGAACATAAAAAACTTCTTGACAATAAAAATTGTCGGTTGGCATACTGGAAGCATGTTGGACATCGAAGTGATCGAGGATCCCGCGGCGGCGGAAGCCTCGTTGGACCCGATCCGTACGCGCATCCTTCAAGAGCTCACCGAGCCTGCGTCGGCCACTCAGTTGGCTGCCCGGATCGGACTTCCGCGCCAGAAGGTGAACTATCACCTCAAGGCCCTGGAGGGGCACGGGCTGGTGGAGCTGGTGGAGGAGCGCAGGAAGGGCAACGTTACCGAACGGGTGTTGCGCGCTACGGCGGCTTCCTACCTGATCTCGCCGGCTGCGTTGGCGTCGGTAGCCCCTAATCCGGCCCGCTTTGCGGACAGGTTCTCCGCATTCTGGCTCCTGGCCCTGGCTGCGCGCACGGTGCAGGAGATGGGCAAGCTCATCGCCGGTGCCGCCGCTGCCAAGAAGAAACTGGCCAGCTTCGCGATCGACGGCGAGATCACTTTTCGCTCGGCCGCCGAACGCGCGGCCTTCGCTGAAGAACTCGGGGTTGCGGTGACGGCTCTCGTGGATAAGTACCACGACGGCGGTGCTGACGCACTGGCCAGCGGCGCGCGCAAGCACCGGCTCGTCGTCGTACTTCACCCAACACTCAAATCGACCATGCGCTGAACAAGTTCCTCAGCGAACACGCAATAGAAAAGGACCACAGCAATGACTGAGGATAGGAAATTCGAAATCGTCGCCGACACCGTACTGCCGGGCACCCCGGAGCGCGTGTGGCAGGCGGTCACCCAGGACACCGCCGCGTGGATGTTCCCCACGGATCAGTGGCCGGCCGTGAAGACCGTGGAGGAGTACCCCAGTCATCTGGTGACGCGTATGGAGGGTCCTGACGGTTGGTTCAACCAGTTGGAACACGTCCTTGAACCGCTGGATGGCGGCCGCGCACAGCTGCACTACGTCCATAGCGGGATCTTCGCCGATAACTGGGACGAACAATATGACGGCGCCAGCAAGCACACCGCGTTCTACCTCCACACGCTGGGTCAATATCTGCAGCACTTTGATGGCAAAGCGGTGGTCTTTACGGACATCCAAGGACCCGCTGCGTCGCAGGTTCCCGATGGATTTCTCCAGTTGAAGAACGCGCTGCGCGTGGACGGGCTGAGCGAAGGGGCTTCTTTTGATGTGGAGCTCGACGGCGTCGGGCGGTTGAGCGGCGAGGTGGACTATTCCAACGAGAACTTCCTCGGGCTGCGAACTGCCGATGCCCTGTACCGGTTCTTCGGGAGGAACGCATTCGGCGCTCCCGTGGGGATGACCGTCCACGACTTCTCGGGGTCCGGCGACGCCGAGCTCACCGCGAAGACGTGGGGCGCCTTCCTGGAAAAGGTGTACGCGTAAGGGGTATCTGGGCTATGGCGTCCAAGCTCGAGCCATGGCCTCGAGGGCTGCCTCGTATATTGCGTCCCAGTCGGTATCCGGGTGGTTCATCTGGGCCAGCTCAAGGCTGACCAGCCCGTGGACTTGCCCCCAGATCGCCATCGCCACCATTTCCGGGCTCTCGGTGCGCAGCCTCCCCGCCGTTTGCGCGGCGGTTACCGCGTCCACGAGGGGGAGGATGGCATCCCCGGCGACTTCCGGCGTCGGGCTGCACCCCACGTAGGCGGTCAACGCGCCGCCGAACATGAGCCTGTAAAGGGCCGGATGCGCCAACGCCCACGTGCGGTACGCCAGTCCTAGTCCCCGGAGCCCATCGCCGGCCGCGCGTCGTTGTGACTCGCCGAAGGAGCGGAAACCGTCGTCGACGGCGGCCGTCAGCAGCTGCGATTTCCCCCCGAACAAGGAGTAGATCGCCGTAGTAGAGGTTTCCGCGGCGGCTGCCACGTCGCGGAGGGTCACTCGAGCGGGTCCTTCACGGTCCACGAGTTCCGCCGTGACCGCCAATAACTGTTCCCGCACGCGCTGGTCATGAACGATGGGTCTTGCCATGAGACAAAGTATTTCATAACATCGTTCCGTAACATCGTTACATAACAGAGTTACGTAACTTCCCCGAGCGAAGGATGCGGCATGGCGCAGGAGATCTTCCCAGGACGTTTCACGGCGGACATCGGGCGCGAGTTCGTGACCGTTTTCCTTATCGGCATGCGGGCAAACAGGTGGTGGAAAGCGCGCCGCATTACAAGAGTGGCCTCATCCATGACCGTGATGATGCGCCATCTTGCCACTCACCCGGGCTCGGGATTGTTGGGTAGCGAACAGTGGTTCGGGAGGACCACCATCCTGCTGAGCTACTGGGAAAGTCCTGAGCATCTGAGGCGATTCGCGGCAGATAAGGACTCACCGCATCTTGGCCCTTGGCGCACGTTCATGAAGCAGGTTGCCGGCAGCGGAGACGTGGGCGTATGGCACGAGACGTACCAGGTGCCGGCGTCGGGGATTGAAGTTGTGTACAACGGCATGCCACTGTTCGGTCTGGCGAAAGCCACGTCCCATGTCCCCGTGGGGCCTGGAAGCAACACCGCGAAGCAACGCATGGGCTCCACAGCCAAGACCGTGCCGGTCCCGGGCGCCTAAGCGACGGCGGCTCGCGCTTAAGCGACGGCGACGGCGGGTGGCTGCCCCGTCGCGAGGTCGCGGCGGAGGTGGGGCGCGGCGTCGAGCTTGTCCTGAGCGGCTCGGATCGCAAGAATCGCGGCCTCCACCTTTGCCGGCGGAAGGGTGAATGGAACGCGGAGGTATTGCTCGAAAGCGCCTCCCACCCCAAATCGCGGACCGGCGGCCAACCGCACGCCAAAGTCCGGGGCCAGCACGGTGAGCGCCGTGCTGGACGGCGTCGGCAACCGGCACCAGACGGTGAGCCCACCGCGCGGCCGTTCCGGCTTCCAGCTGGGCAAATGTTCGCCCAACAAGCCCAGCAAGTACTCCCGGTTTTCCCTCAGTGCCGATAGGCGCTCATTCAGGGGCTCGTCAAACGACCTGACCAGGCGGGCAGCGGCCAGCTGCTCCACAACGGATCCGCCCAGATCCATGATGGCCCTGACCGAAACGAACCGCGTGATCAGCTCTTCCTCTGCACGGATCCACCCGGTCCTCAGGCCGGCCCAGTGGGACTTGCTCAGTGAACCAATGGACACCACACCGGGCCCGAAAGAGGCCATCGGGGCTGTGCGGACGTCGTCGAGATTCAGGGCGCGCAGTGTCTCGTCGACCACAAGCACCGTACCCGCAGCAGCGGCGGCGCGCACCAAAACCCGGCGTTGCAGGTCCGACATGACCCGCCCAGTGGGGTTATGGAAATCGGGGACGAGGTAGGCCATCGCCGGGCGTTGTTGCCTCATGGTGGTCGTCATGGCGTCCATATCCCAGCCCGGCGAAGTCCTGGAAGTGGTCCCCGGAAGTCCGACGGGCAGCGGTTTACAGCCTGCTGCGCGGATGGCATCCAGGGCGTTGGGATACGTGGGGTGTTCCACGAGCACTTTGTCCTGTTTGCCGGCGAGGGTCCGCAGCACGATGTTCAATGCATGCTGCGCTCCCGAGGTCACAAGGATTTGCTCCTCGCTGGTGGGCACGCCCTCGGCGCAGTACTTCTCCGCGATCGCCTTCCTCAGGGCCACGACCCCCACGGCGTCGTATCCGAAGCCGGGAAGCAGTGCCGGTAGGTCGGTCAGGGCATCGGCGAACGCCCGATGGACCACTTCGCCCGCCGCGGGGAGCGAGGCGTAGGCAAAGTCCGTAAGCCCCTCCGGTATGGCCAGGCCTGGCGCGCTGACCGGTGACGTCCGGTGGGGGATGCACGTCCGGCCCCGACTGCCTTGGCCAGCGGTGAGAAAGCCCTGCTCGCGAAGGGCGGCATACGCCGCGGTGACAGTGGTGCGGCTGAGGTCAAGCGCTTGGGCAAGAGCCCGCTCGCTGGGCAGCGCAACGTCCAACGGGATGCGCCCGTCCATCACCAGCAAGCGGACGACGTCGGCGAGCTCGCGGTAGGCGGGAAGGGCGCCGGAGTTCCATGGCCCCAAGAGGCGAACGAGCGCGGTGGGATTCAAGGAGCCAACCATAAGACCAGTATTCCAAACTGGCTATGGAATACAAGGCCAGTTTTTACGATGATGGTTCAATGACACGACGACTTACGCAACTCCTGATAGGCCTCGCCATGTATGGCATCTCCTTGGCGATGTTTATCCGCGCCGGGCTGGGCCTTGATCCCTGGGACGTGTTCCACCAGGGCATTTCCCAAAAGACCGGCTTCAGCATCGGCGTCGTCGTTATCGCGGTCAGCTTCGTTGTCCTCCTGCTGTGGATTCCTTTGCGGCAGATGCCCGGCATCGGGACCATTGCAAACGCCGTCCTTGTAGGCGTATTCGCGGACCTTGGCCTGTGGGCCATTCCTGTGTTTTCGCACCTCGGCGGCCAGATCGCCATGCTCGCCGGAGCAGTGATCCTCAACGGAATCGCGTCAGCCTGCTACATCGGGGCACGTTTGGGCCCGGGAGCGCGTGATGGATTAATGACCGGCCTGGTCCGGCGAACCGGGTGGTCCGTCCGGTTGGTGCGAACAGGAATTGAAGTGGCGGTCCTTGCTATTGGGTGGCTGCTGGGCGGCTCTGTGGGTGTAGGGACCGTGGTCTACGCGCTGGCAATCGGCCCGATTGTGCAATTGCTGCTGCCGAGGTTCATGGTGCCGGAGGTGGCCCGCGTGCCGGCTGAGGTCACGTCCGCTGCGGCTTAGGGAACCGGCTGGCAGCGGGGGCAGAAGTAGATGTCCCGCTCCTCCGTCCCGTCAGGAGCGGCGAGAAGTGCGCGCTTGACCATGGTGCCGCAGCGCCTGCAGGGCTGGCGTTCCCGGCCATACACCCAGTAGCCGGGCCGCATCGCCCGCGGCCCAAGCGTGGTCCGTCGGCCAGGACCAAGGTTTTCGCCGAGGAGCCGCTTGGCATCGTTGACGATTTTGGCCAGATCCGGGACCGACCCCACAGGCAAGGTGGGATGGACACCGGAAAGGAAGCAGGCCTCACAACGGTAGATGTTGCCGATCCCTGCCAGCTTGCGTTGGTCCAACAGAGCGAACCCCACCGGGACGTCCGGTTCGGCCTGGAGCCTGCGCAAGGCTTCTGCCTCGTCCCAATCCGGGCCGAGCAAGTCCGGCCCTAGGTGGCCGACGATCTTGTCCTCATCAGCGGTCGGAACCACTTCCAGGATGCCTAAGGAAAAGCCGACGGCATCTGCTGAGACGGTCCGGAGAACACAACGAGCGGTGTGGCCGGGCTTGGTCCACCGGCCCCCCGGGGGATAAATCATCCAGTTCCCCTCCATTTTGAGGTGCGAATGGATGGTCAAGGCGCGGGGCTTCCTGCTGGCACCGGCTTCTTCGTCGGCAGGCCCAGTGAGCCGCATGAGGAGGTGCTTTCCCCGTGGAACCACCTCTGTCATGGTCCAGCCCGACAGATTGAGCGTGGCGAAACGGGGCACGCGGAAGTCCGAGGCGGTGATTTTTTGCCCTGCCAGTACCTGGTTCAGCCGGTCAGCGGCCCGCCAGATGGAATCGCCTTCAGGCACGGATCCGGAGTCCCTTCGGAGTTGAGTATGCGCCAGCTGACGTCAGCGCCGCCGCAATGGGGGTGTCCAAGAGGTCGTGGCCGTTGACCTTCTCCATGAATAGCTTGTCCACCGCGCCGCGGCGGACCACCCCGACGAGCGCCTCGGCGGCGACTCCCAACGCGACGTCGTCGTTACTGAAAGTGAGCAGTGTCTTGCCGCCGCGTTCCACATAGAGGACCAGTGCGCCGTCGACCATCACCACCAGCGCCCCGGCCTTCCTGCCCGGACGATGGCCGGAACCCGCGTCCACCGATACAGCCGGCCACGGGAGCGCAGCCCCGTAGGGGTTGGCGGGATCAGTAGCGGCCAGGGCCAACGCGAGCGGTTCGGCGTTGGCAACACGGGCGTCCTCAGTGAAGGACCGCAGCCGGTCAACTGTGGCGGGAACAGCGAACTGTGCCGCCCCGAGGTGTTCGATGAAGTAGCCGCGGCGGCAGCGGCCGGCCTCTTCAAGCCGGGCCAGTACTTTGTACATGAGGCCGAAGCCGCCGATGATGTTCTCTGCCATGACGGAACCGCGGGTCACCACTCCGTAGCGGTCCAGCAGCAACTCGGCGGTGCCGCGTGCGTGGATGGTGGGGTCGAGCTCGGGTGCTGGTAGCGCCGCCCAGCGTCCCACGGCCGACGGCGGCACGGCCCCAGCGCCCGTGGCGGAGCCGAACCGTCCTCCCGTGAGGCCGGGTGATCCGAGAAGTCCAGTGCCATGGGAGCGGCCCAGCCTGCTCATGCGCGGTGCCCGCGCCCGGGGAGCCTTGGCCACTTGCCGGTGGGCGGTTTTACCACCGGAAATCATGGCACGGACCGGCGCGAACGTATCGCCCGTGACCCGCCCGGCCCAGACCAGATCCCACAGCGCGGTGACCACGGCCTCGTCGCTGAGCACGGCGTCCATGCCGCCTGCCACGTCTGTCAATTGCCTGAAGAAGTAGCCGCCCCCAGCGCTGAAGTGATCCAACAGCCGTTGTTGGGCGTCGCCGGGCTCAAAGTCGGGTGCAGGGTTGAGTGTCAGTTCGGCAGAATCGGCGACGTGGAGGCTGATCCACCCATCGTTGCCGGGCAAGGAGCCGGCTCCGGACCACAGAAGTTCGCCGGCGGCCATCAGCTCATCGAGCATGGCAGGTTTGTAGTCGGCGACACGGCTGGCGAGCACCAAGGGTTCCCACGCTGACGCCGGAACCGGCACGCCGGATAGCTGGTCCACAGCGGTGATAATGCCGTCCAGCCCGCGCAACGCCTGGCCCCGGGACGTGCCCGGCGCCGTGACGTTTTGCCACGCGGGCAGGAAACGACCATAGGCTGCTGTGTCCACCGGTTCCACTTCAGCCCGGAGAGCGGCCAGGGAGCGACGCCGCAGTTTCCGCAGGACCTCGGCGTCGCACCATTCACTGGATGGCGGAGCGTCAACGCTCATGACCTCCACGTCAACGGCATCGGTGGCCGCCGGTTCCGCGACGGCGTGCGGCCGGAATTCGCCTTCCACCACGCGGCCGTCACCGGCTAGGCGCTTCAGCGCGGTGTTGACCACGGCGACCCCAAGCCCAAGCCGGGAGGCCGCTTCTGCGGCAGTGAAGGGTCCGTGGGTGCGGGCGTACCGTGAAACAAGGTCACCCAAAGGATCATGGACGGGCTCTATGAAGGCGAGTGGAACGCCCATGGGAAGCGGGACTCCAAGGGCATCGCGGAGCCGCGCAGCATCTTCAACAGCCGCGAAGCGCACGACGCCGCCAATGGTCACTTTGAGCGCCCGGTTGGCTTTCTGTAGCGCCGCCAAGTGGGCGCCGGCGTCGGGCGTCCCGGCGTCGGGCGTTTCCTCAAGCCGCTCCGCGACCTCGGCGACAGTCAGGGGACCCAGCAAGCGCAACAGGTCCGCGACTCCTTCCATTCCGCGGCCCTTGCGGTCCGGGGCAAGCCGTTGCAACTCCCGCTCGGTGGAATCGATGACGGCGGCGTCGAGGAGTTCCCGGAGCTCCACGCGGCCCAAGAGTTCGTTGAGGAGGGTCGAGTCCAGGGCGAGGGCGGCTGCCCGGCGTTCTGCGAGCGGGGAGTCGCCTTCGTAAAGGAACTGCGCAACGTAGCCGAACAGCAGGGACTTCGCGAAAGGGGAGGGCTGTTGCGTTGTAGTTTCGACGATCCGCAACTCACGCCGCTCCACGGATGCCGCGATGTCCTTGAGGGCAGGCAGATCGTAAACATCCTGCAGGCATTCGCGAACGGTCTCGAGCACGATGGGGAACGAGGGATACTTACGGGCGACATCCAGCAGTTGCGCTGAACGTTGGCGCTGCTGCCACAATGGCTGGCGTTTGGCCGGGTTCTGCCGTGGCAGCAATAACGCCCGGGCAGCACACTCCCTGAACCTGGACGCAAAGAGGGCGCTGCCGCCTACTTCGGCTGTGACGATCTGCTCAAGTTCATCCGGTTCAAAGAGGAACAGCTCGGCACCGGGCGGCTCGTCCTCCATCATGGGGACGCGCAGGACGATGCCATCATCGGCAGCCATGGCCGATCCGTCCAAACCGTAACGCTGTTGGAGCCGCTGGCCGACAGCCAGGGCCCAAGGCGCGTGGACCGGCATGCCGAACGGGCTGTGGAGGACCACCCGCCAGTCGCCGAGTTCGTCATGGAACCGTTCAACCACCAAGGTTCGGTCACTGGGCACAACCTCCGTGGCTTCCTTTTGCTCCCTGAGGTACTGGAGCAGGTTGCTGGCGGCGAAAGCGTCCAATCCGCTGGCTTGGCAGCGTTCCATGGCTGGCGCGTCGTCGGCAGCGGAGAGTTCCCGGATGAAGGCACCCAGGGCGCGGCCCAGATCCACGGGACGGCCCAGTGAGTCGCCCTTCCAAAAAGGAAGCTTGCCGGGCTGGCCGAAAGCAGGGGAGACCAAGACCCGATCATGGGTGATGTCCTCGATCTTCCAACTGGTGGCTCCGAGGGCGAAGACATCGCCCACGCGCGACTCGTAGACCATTTCTTCATCGAGCTCGCCGACGCGGCGACCGCCTTTTGCCGCTCTCGCGGAAGCGGTGGGTTCGCCGCCCGCCGCTGCTCCGGGAGAGGCGGAACCCTCCACCTCAGTGCCGATGATGTAGACGCCGAACAGGCCGCGGTCCGGGATGGTGCCGCCGGACGTAACGGCAAGGCGCTGGGCCCCCGGCCGGCCTTCGATGGTCCCGGCATGCCTGTCCCAGATAATGCGTGGCCGTAGCTCAGCGAATTCGTCGGAAGGGTAACGCCCTGCCAAAAGGTCCAGCGTGGCCTCGAACGCGGAGCGCGGCAGGCTGGCGAACGGAGCCGACCGCCGTACGGTGCTGAACCACTCCTCGACGTCGATACTTCCCAAAGCTGTGGCGGCCACCGTTTGCTGGGCGAGGATGTCCAAAGGATTAGTGGGGATGCTGAGCCGTTCGATCTGGCCACTGAGCATCCGTTCCACCGTAACGCTGGTGTGCAGGAGGTCCGCGCGGTGCTTGGGGAACAAGACGCCCTCGGAGATTTCACCCACCTGGTGTCCGGCGCGCCCCACCCGCTGGAGTCCGCTGGCCACGGAAGGCGGTGACTCGACTTGGATCACCAGGTCCACGGCGCCCATGTCGATACCGAGTTCCAGCGACGATGTGGCAACAACGCAGCGCAGCCTGCCGGATTTGAGGTCGTCCTCGATCATGGCCCGTTGGTCTTTGGACACGGAGCCGTGGTGGGCCCGAGCCAGGACGGGATCGGCACCCGTGGTGCTCCCGGCCTGCGCCATCATGTGCGCCGGGGTGGCCGTGGACGCCGGAACTCCAGGGTTCTCCTCCGGGGCCGCCCATGCACCTCCACCTACTGCCATCAATTGGCGTTCGGCATAGATCTCGTTCAGCCTGGCGGTGAGGCGCTCTGATAGCCGGCGGGAGTTGGCGAACACGATGGTGGACTGTTTGGACAGGACCAGATCCACAATCTGTTCCTCCACATGGGGCCAAATGGAGGCTTGCGGCTGCAACCCTGAAGCCGGGCCCGAATCGAACGCCCCGGCAGCACCCTGCAGGTCGGACATGTCCTCCACAGGGACCGTGACCGTGAGGTTCCAGTTCTTCTTGGACGGAGGGGCCACGATTTCCACGGGCGCTTGTCCGGCAAGGAACTGGGCCACAAGCTCGCGTGGTTGGACGGTTGCGGACAGCCCAATACGCTGGGCAGGCTTTGGCAGCAGTGCATCCAGGCGTTCAAGGGAAACGGCCAAGTGCGCACCGCGTTTGGTGCCCGCGACGGCGTGGACCTCATCGATGATGATGGTGTCCACTTCACTGAGGGTCTCCCGCGCCCGGGAGGTCAGCATGAGGAACAAGGATTCGGGGGTGGTGATGAGGATGTCCGGAGGGGAAGTCAGCAGCGTTCGGCGGTCAGCCGCCGTCGTATCCCCTGAACGGACGCCGACTGTCACCAGAGGTGCGGGCAAGCCCAGGCGTTTGGCGGTTTGGGTAATGCCGATCAAAGGTGCGCGGAGGTTGCGTTCAACGTCGACGCCGAGGGCCTTCAGAGGCGAGATGTAGAGGACGCGGGTCTTGGTTTTTGGACGCTTGGCGCGGCCCTTGCCGTTGGCTGGAACAGTTTCAAGCCTTGGGAGCGTGTCCGAGGGGGTGGAGTGCAGCCTGTCCAACGCCCAGAGGAAGGCAGCGAGCGTCTTGCCCGATCCTGTTGGCGCCACCACCAAGGCGTGGGAGCCGGACGAGATGGCGTTCCATGCGCCGTCCTGAGCTGGGGTGGGCGCTGAAAAAGCGCCGAGGAACCACTCTCTGGTTGCCTGGCTGAAACGGCTCATGGCGCCCGCCTGCGCCTGCTGCTCGTGCATTCCTCCATCATGCCCCACGGCCCCGACAGAATAAGACGGGACCGTGGGATGGAGAGATTAGACGGCTTGGAACGCCGTGATTGTCAGGAGCTTGATTCCGGCATTGCTACATGCGCCATGGGGCTCGGCCACAAACAACGAGGCTGTGTCGTTGGGCGGGTAGATGCGGAACCCCGCTGCAGCGACCTTGGTGCAGTCACCGTAGTTCCCGGCCTGGGTATAACGGATTTGGGCCCACGCCGACTTGCCCGGAGCGAGGTTGACGGTGGTGACCGGGGTGGTGGTCTCGCGTGTTGCAGCTTCCCCGATCGGTGCCCCGTTCGCATCGGCCGTCAAGGAGACGCCCGCGAACCCTTCGATGGTGCACGCGGTGGTTCCGGTGTTGGTCACGATCAGCTTTTCGTAAACGCTGCCGGCCGCGCCCCCTCCAGTGGGATCGGTGGACGCACTGAGGGATGCCGCCTTGCAGCTCGTAGCCCCGCCGGCTGCCGGTACGGTCGGCACCGAGGTCGCGGTGGTGGATGGAGACTCTGCCATCGGGGTGTTTTCCGGGGCGGTCGCGGGCGGTGTCGACATCGAGGCCGATGGCGTTGCGGAGTTCGGGGAGCTGGGCGGGGCACTGCTCGTCCCGGATGGGCTGGGGCTTGCCCCGCACGCCGCAATAAGCAGCAGCGAGGCGGCCGCCGTCGTCGTAAGAAGGCCGGTTTTAATGCGCTGAGTCCACATGCGCACTAGCCTTGCGGCGGCCGTGACGGGAGTCAATTGAGCCACGGTCAAGAACTCGGATTGGCGGCCGGATCGTGATGTTTGGCGCGGGCTGCCCGCGCGCCTGCCACGGCGCTTGCCGCGATGGTGATGAGTGCGCCCAGGATCAGTGCCGACCCTTCGCCGGGTTCGAGGAGTTTCAGCTGGGAACCAATGGTTGCCGCGGCCACGGGGACGCCCAATTGGGAGGCAGAGAGAACCGCCAAAGCCCCTGGCTGGCCCAGGAAACGCATGGCCCCGTGGATCAGGAGAGTCCCGACGCCCAAAGACACGCCCAAGGCAATCATCTGCGGATGGCTCCCCAACTCGCTCAGGTCCAGCGACGCCCCGAGCCACACAAAGAAGACCGGGCCGAGGAATCCGTCGCTGACAGCGAACAACTGGTGGGCCAGGCGCCGCGGTTCTCCAACAGCGGCCACCGCCAGCCCGAAAGCAAAACCCGCCAACATGATCGACACGTGCGTGAACGCGGCCAGTGCCGCCAGGGCGAACAGCAACGTCAGCTGGATCCTCAGTTCCAGGGCAAATTTGCGGTCCTCCGAGACGTCGTGCAGCTTACTGCGCGTTCCGTCCCGTTCCAGCTTTCGCAGGGCCAGGAACAGCGCCGCTGCGCACAATGCGACGGCGGCACCTCCCAATGCGGCCCGGCCCGCATGCGGCGGGTCGACGGCGAGGGGAAGGGCCACGATGCACGCGATGTCAGCGATGGCTACCTGCGCCGTCATGGCCAACACTTTTGGTCCCGAAAGCCGAAGCGAATCGATGATCGGCAGGACCAGTGCTGCCGAGGACGAGGAAAGGAGAACTATATACAACGGAGCATGGGCAGAGCCAAAAGCGTAGGCGATGCCAACGCCCAGGCCCACGGCCAGAAGGGCCGTTGCCGATGCCTTGGCCAGACCGCTTCCCAGTGCTGCCCGAATTTTCCTGTCGCGCATGGGCACGTGGGTTCCGGCAACGAACATGATGAGCGCAAAGCCAACATCGGCCAACAAAGTGAACGTGGGATCACCTGAGTCCACCAGCCTGAAACCCGAGCGTCCGATGACGAGCCCCGCAAGGAGTTCGCCCAGAACCACGGGCAAGTGCCACTTGCGCGGCAACGCCATGAGCGGACCCAGGAGGGCCACCGCCGAGATCAGGGAAAGCTGCAAGAACGTCACGAGTGCTCACTTCCACGGTTGGCGGGCTCGAGATTAATGTACTCGCGTTCGCGGAACATTTTTCTCCCCAAAGTCCGTCACAAAATGGACGCCATTGGTACTGAACCGACATGGGGGATAACAAGGGTCCTGCATTTTCCGACGACGGCGACGACCTGCGCCACGTAGGTGACTGGCAACGATGCAGCTATCAAGCTGGATGGAGGTTTCCGGCCGACTGGTTCGTGCCGGAGGTCACCGACCTCGTCCACTTCGGGGGCGACGCCGACCTCGCGCGCTATCACGAGGCGCTGAGACGCTTAGGTGCGGCCCGGGCTTATGGCGGAGTGGGGATCAGGGAGACCCTTCGGGACCTCAGCGCCTACTTCGTTGCGATGGGTATGCCTGTGGACTTCGAGGCGGTGCTCGACCTGGCAGAGGCGTGGGCGGAAGAGCATGAACTGGTCACTCCGTTGAGTTGCACCGACGTTTCAACAGGGCTGTGCACCATAGAACACTTGAAGAAGCTGGTGCATGACCTTTCGCACAGTTCCACGGAGAGGCAATCGAGCCTCAGGATTGCGACGCTGCACCTGGAATGGGCGCCTTGCCATCACACCATGACCATGCCTTTGCTGGCGGAGATCGGGGCGATTGTCGGCGTCGAATTCATGGATGTTGAGGCTGCCGCTGCTGTTCACAGGCAACACCTTTACATCCTTATGCCACGTTCGGAGCAGGGCTATGCTGCGCTCCTCCACGTCTACGGGCGCCTGGAGTACCTGCGGGGAGGGGCGCCCGGGCTCACGAGGATCACCCTTACCCCGCTGCCGGTGGCGAACGCTGTTTACGGTCATCCGTCCGGCGCTGCATCCTTGCGGTGGTGCAACTGCCAACGGCCCTTCGACTGATGCGTACGGCGGGTGCTTGGACTCGCCGGTCGCGGTGGAGGCCCGGGGCTTAGTAAACCGGAAGTATTTTGCCGATTTCCCACTGGGCGCCGCCCATAGCTTGGCAAAGTCATGATTTCGGCAACATATTTCAGAAACGGTCTATGCATGGATGACGTCAAGGCTATTGGTATGAGCATCAGGCATGCCCGGCGGGCTGCCGGTATCACGCAGGGCACTCTCGCCGATCTGATCGGCACGTCCGCACACACTATCCACGCCATCGAAACCGGAACAGGGAACCCGTCACTCCTGACGGTTGTCGCGGCTGCCAATGCTGTTGGCCTGCGCCTAGGGACGATTGATGGCTGACGATCTGGCACAGCTGAAGTTAGTCCGAAGCGTGCAGCGTGAGGCTTCGGTGATCGCTGGACATCCAGATTGTGCGCATATCTTCTTTGCTCTTGGCGTATTGAGCCTTTGCCTTTCAGTAACGAAGTGGAGGGAATCTAAGGGTCGCCGGTATCGGCTGTAATCTGTGCGTACTTGGGTGGTCTCGATGAGGGGGAAATGTGCAGTTCAAACGTTCTGCTGGTTTGTTCGTGACAGGTGTTTGGCTTTTTATTGCCGGCACAGTTGTTAGTTGGTTTGGCGTGATGACTGGTATCTCGTCAGCGAATTCTTATTTCAGTAGTGGCCCGGCTGCTGGTTCGGTGTTTGCGATGCTGCTTGGTGGTGGTGCTGGGCTGGCTGGTTTTTTATGTTTTGCCGTGGCAGCGCACCGGGCGTTGTTCAAGATTGATGCCCTCTACGTCCCGGTAAAGATGGATGGCGTGTACGTTCCTGCGCCGCAGCAGCACGTGCCCAATCCGGCGCCGTATCCGCCGCACTACCCGCCCATGCAGAGGTAGCTTTTCGAAGAGAAGAAGCACGGTCGCTCTTAGGTAAACTGCCGACTTGAGTACAAGAATTGAAAAAGCAGGTAAGGGTCGGGCGCTGCTATGTTCGGTTCACGGAATTTTTTGCAATGAGAATGACCTGACCCTTATTAGGGATCCAGGCCAAGCACGAAAATGCTCGTGGCGCCTCACTTGCTCGCCTTGCAAGGGGGATTTTTTTCCTGATGACGCCCCATAGTTGGCGAAGCAACCTGCCCGGCTGAGGGTCCTCGGCTGACTTTTCAGGCAGTATGTGCGCTTACCCAAGGGGACGCGGGTCAACACGTTTCAGTTGATCCTTCTGGCAACGTTGTTGAAGTCCGGGTTTAGCCTCCGGTAGGGGTGGTACTTGTAAGGGCTCAAAGCTGAGGCGTGCAACTCGGCGGTTTGGGGGACCTTCAACGCCAAAGAGGCTGACCTTCCCTGCTATGCGGTGAAGATCCTTGATGACCCGATCCTCCCGTCCCGCGAGACTCCGTGCCTCCGTGCCACCGAGCCTTCCGATGATGTGAACTTTGTGCTTAGGGCAAGGACCGCACCGAGCTACTGGAAGTAGCTGCACCGCCGCTGAACGGTACTCTGTCTGATTTTGGGTACAAGAAAAACCCGCCATGAGCGGGCGGCGTGTTCGATTACGTCTAACTGGCAGGGGCACCCGTCCGTCGTCTTATCGCGTCGATGGGCTCTAGATCATGCCGTCTCTCGCGAATTGTGCCCAAAATCTGCCCACCAGCCGGATTCGGGCAAAGCAAAAGGCCCCACTTCCCTTGTAATCAAAGGGAAGCAGGGGCCTTTCAATTGGCGGTGACGGTGGGATTTGAACCCACGTTGGCTTTTACACCAAACAACATTTCGAGTGTTGCACCTTCGGCCGCTCGGACACGTCACCAACTGAAATAGGGTACCGGAGTTAGGTCGTGTTCCCCAAAACGCCCTCGTCGGTCCAACAGCGTCAACTTCCGTCTGAAGCGCCCCAGCGATAGATTCATAAGTATCATGACGATCTCCCAGCAGCACGACGAACAGCCCCCAGCCCCCCAAGGCAAGCACCACATCCGCCTGCCCGGCGAAGCCCAGGCCTACTGGGTGACAGAGTCCGGGGCCGGCGAGCTGCGCGGTGAGTCCATGCCCATTCCCGGCCCGGGAGAGGCTCTTATCAGGACCCTGTATTCGGGCGTTAGCCGCGGCACGGAGCGGGTGGTCCACGAAGGACGCGTCCCGGAGCGCGTGGCAGAACGGATGCAAGCTCCGCACCAGGAGGGCGACTTCCCGGGCCCGGTGAAATACGGCTACCTGAATGTCGGCGTAGTGGAGCAAGGCCCGCAGGAGTGGATCGGCAAGACAGTTTTCAGCCTCCACCCGCACCAGGATTTCTACGTCATCCCCGCCAACCAGCTCACCGCGGTTCCCGAGGACGTTCCTGCCCGCCGTGCCGTCCTGACCGGCATCGTGGAAGTTGCCATCAATGCCCTCTGGGAAGCCGGGCCGAAGCTGGGAGACCGAGTCGCCGTCGTCGGAGGTGGCTTGGTGGGCGGCGTCTTGGCGACGCTCCTGCGGAAGTATCCACTCGAACGGCTCCAGTTGGTGGAGGCCGATCCCGGCAAGGCACAACTCGCGGAAAAGCTCGGCATTGAGTTTGCAAGCACCGAGGACGCCAAGGCGGACTGCGACATCGTTTTCCATTGTTCGGCGTCCAACGAGGGCCTCAAACTGAGCTTGCAGCTTGCCGGCGATGATTCGGACGTGATCGAGCTTTCCTGGTTCGCGGACAAGGAAGTCACGCTGCCCCTCGGCGAAGACTTCCACGCCCGCCGGCTGAACATCCGCTCCAGCCAGGTTGGTGCGGTCGCGCTGCCGAGAAGGCATCGGAGGACCAACGCCCAACGGCTGCAACTGGCGGCAAGCCAACTCAAGGACCCGGTCTTCGACACGTTCCTGACCAGCGAATGCCAATTCCAGAACCTGCCCACCACACTCGTTAAGTTGTTCGAACAGCCCGGCGGCTTTTGCCATGTGGTTGCGTATCCAAACCCGGAGGATTAGTACATGTTTAGCCTGACCGTCCGACGTCATTTCATGATCGCCCACAGCCTGCCTCGCGAGGCTTTCGGCCCGGCGCAGGGCCTGCACGGGGCCACTTTCGTCGCCGAAGTCACCTTCCGCCGTCGGGATCTCAACGACGACGCAATTGTCCTGGACATCGGCGCTGCGAGCGGCTTCCTTGAGGAAGTACTCGGGGACCTGAACTACAAAAACCTTGATGAACACCCTGCCTTCAAGGGGAAACTTTCCACCACCGAGGCACTCGCCAAGCACATCGCAGACGCCATGGCTGCCCGCATCCAAGACACGGCAGACGGCCCGGCCCTCACCGGCATCGACGTGGTACTCCGCGAAAACCCCGACGCGTGGGCGGGTTACTCGCTGGAGCTCCAAGGCCAGTAGGTGGGCATTCGCCTGATCGTCCCGGGAAACGTGCGGCACGGCTCCGGCGGGAACAAGTACAACGCCAAGCTCGCCGAGCACCTCGCCGTCTTGGGGGCGGACGTGCAAACCGTGACGGCCGACGGCGATTGGCCGGTGGGCAGCGTCGCGGATCGGCGTCGGTTGGCAGACTTGCTCGACGACGGCGGAGCCACAGTCATTGCCGATGGCTTGGCGGCCAGCGGCGCGCCGGAGGAGATCGCCCGCGCAGTTAAAGCCGGAACCAACGTGTGGATCCTCTCGCACATGGCGTTGGCAGACCACCCCGAACTCGAAGCGAAGGCGCTTGCCGCCGCCACTGGCATCATTTGCCCCAGCGATCATGCCGCCGCTGAGCTACGGGTCAAGCACGGCCCGCTTCACATAGTGGTGGCCAAACCGGGTGCCGACAGCGCCGATATCTCGGCCGGATCTGAACCCCCGCACATCCTCGCCGTCGCGGCGTTGCTGCCCAACAAGAGCCAATCGGGCATCGTTCAAGCGCTGGGCGAACTCCAAGACCTACCCTGGACCGCGGCCTTGGTCGGCTCACTGGATGCGGACCCGGCCTACGCGGCAGAGGTGGCGGCCGCCGTCGAGCATTACGGACTGCAGGACCGCGTGACCATCACCGGCGAGCTGAGCGGCGGACCGTTGGAAGAGCAATGGCACCGAGCGAACCTCAGCCTTTTGATCTCGAAGTCGGAGGCCTACGGCATGGTGGTCACCGAGTCCTTGGCGCACGGAGTTCCGGTCCTGGTCCGTCAAGGGACCGGTGCGGTCGAAGCGCTCGGCACCACGGGGGCGGGTGCTGCTCTCGATCTCAGCGGGGAACAGGCCCTCGCCACTGCCATCAGGTCTTGGCTAACGGATGCATCCCTCCAACAAAACTGGCGAGACGCAGCGCGCACCGCCCGGGAGGAACTCCAGGGCTGGGACGCAACTGCCGCCGTCGTCGCCAAAGCTGTCATGGCGCTCGTTAAGTGACGCAAGCTGCAGAAGCTGACCCAAGGTGCACAATAGGGCCATGACCACCAGCATTCCAGCCGCAGAAACCCTCACCCCGGAGCGCCTCCGCGCGTGGGCCTGGCACAAACAAGGCCTGGACGGTTCATTGGAAGGCAAGAGCTCCGAGGACGTCCTGGAGCGAGCCGGCTGGGCCCGATCCGTGGGCGGCGCCAACCCTTACTTGACGCTCTACGCTCGGGCGGGCACTAGCCGCGAGCAGGTGGACCGGGATGTACAAGCACTCAAGATCCACGAACTCCCCACCGCCCGCGGATGCACCTACGTCCTGCCCCACCACGACTTTGCATGGGGCCTGCAGCTTGGCACGGACGCCGCAAACGCCACTTTCAAAGTCTTGGCCAGGCTCGGCGTGGACCGCGGCGAGATCACCCTCCTTGAGGACCAAGTGGAGCATGCGCTCAAAGAGTCCGGTGAGCCCATGGACCCCAAACAACTACGGGATGTGCTGGGGGACTCGGTCCGCAACCTCGGCGAGGAGGGCAAGAAGAAGGGCGCCTCCACCACGCTGCCCACCGCCCTCGGGCTGCTCCAGGCCGACGGCCGCATCCGCCGCGTTCCCGTCAACGGCCGCCTCGACCAGCAACGGTATGCCTACACCTCATGGGGCCTGCCGCCGAGCCACCTCGACGACGACGACGCTCGCCGCCTGCTGATGAAGTGCTACCTGGGCTGGACCGGGGGCGCGACGCTGAAACAGAGCCAGTGGTTCACGGCCTTCACTGTCGCCCAGAGCAAAGCCGCGCTGACCGCCGTCGGCGCGGTGGAAGTGCCAACCGCGAACGGTGACGTGCTATGGATGCTGGCGGACGACGTAGAACAGCTGGCCGCTTTCGAACAGCCCGAAGAAGAACAGATCCAACTGCTGGCGGGAACAGATTCGCTGGTGCTCCTACGGAGGAACTCGGCGGACATGTTCGCTGATGAGGACAAGGGCAAGAGCGTGCTCGGTTCCACGCTCGCGCTCCAAGCCGACCTCCCGGACCATCCCATCTTCGACCGCGGCCGGATCATTGGGCTCTGGCAATACGATCCCGGTGCCGAACGGATCGCAGCTTGGACGTTCGCTGCTGCTACGGCCGCGGTGAAGGAACGGATCGGCGAGGTGGAGCAGTGGATCGGGCAGCAACTCGGTGACTTCCGGTCCTTCAGCCTGGACGCGCCGGCTTCACGCCAGCGGCGGATTGACGCGTTGGACGCCACTGCCAAGCAGTCGATGTGAAGCAAAGAACTCCCGGAGCAGGGCAGAACATTCTTCCTCGCGGACCCCGGCATAAACTTCCACCCAGTGATTGAGGCGGCGCTCGCGGAGGATGTCGAACACTGACCCCACAGCCCCGGCTTTCTCGTCCCATGCCCCAAACACCACGCGCGGGATGCGGGCCAGGATAATGGCCCCGGCGCACATCGCGCACGGCTCAAGGGTGACCACAAGGGTGCACTCTTCAAGCCGCCAGCCGTCGCCGTGCCCGCCGGCGTCGAGCGCGCGCTGCTGCAACACCGCAGCTGCTTGCCGGATCGCGACCACCTCGGCATGGGCCGTCGGGTCGCCGTGCGCCTCGCGTTCGTTGCGCCCCGAACCCAGCACGACGCCGTCAGGCCCCAACACCACTGCGCCAATGGGCACGTCCTCCGTGGTCAACGCCAAGCGGGCTTGGTCCAGGGCGAGGCCCATCCACGCCAGGTGGTCTGCGTGATACGGCTCGGTGGGGCTCATAGCTCAATGATAGTTTTGGGGGATGCGCACATTCGTCGTGGACCACCCGCTGGTCGCCCACAAGCTCACCGTACTGCGGGATAAGAACACCCCTTCACCGGTCTTCCGGCAGCTCACCGAAGAACTCGTCACCCTCCTGGCCTACGAAGCCACGCGAGAGGTCAAGACTCAGCCGGTCGAGATCGAGACACCTGTCACCAAGACCATCGGCACCGCGTTCACCAAACCTACTCCGCTGGTGGTGCCCATCCTTCGCGCCGGTTTGGGCATGCTCGAAGGCATGACCAAACTGGTCCCCACCGCTGAGGTTGGCTTCCTGGGGATGGCCCGGGACGAAGAAACGCTGGACATCATCACCTATGCCGAGCGCCTGCCGGAGGACCTCACGGGCCGGCAGATCTTCGTGCTGGATCCCATGCTTGCCACCGGCGGCACGCTGCGCGAGGCCATCAAGTTCCTTTTCAAGCGCGGTGCCTCGGACGTCACCTGCATCTGCCTGTTGGCCGCTCCGGAGGGCTTGGCCAAGCTGGAAGAAGAGCTGGCAGATGCCAACGTGAACATTGTCCTGGCTTCCATTGACGAAAAGCTCAACGAGAAGTCGTACATCGTTCCGGGCTTGGGCGACGCCGGCGATCGCCTCTACGGCGTGGCAGGCTAGCTTCCGGGTTTCGACGCCGCTCCTCTACCCGTCCAAGGGCCACGCAGCTAGCCTGAGCCCATGGACTGGAAACTTGAACTGGTGTTTGTCCCTGTGTCCGACGTCGACCGTGCCAAGGACTTCTACGTCAACAAAGTCGGTTTCAACGCTGATTACGATGCCCGTCCCTCGGACAGTATCCGCTTCGTGCAGCTCACCCCGCCGGGCTCGGCATGTTCCATCTGCATCGGCGAGGGACTCAATGATGCCCCGCCGGGGACCGCGCCCTCGCTACAAATGGTGGTCAGCGACATCAACGAGGCACATCAACAGCTCAAAGCCAACGGCGTGGACGTGAGCGATATCGACATCCAGGAGTGGGGCCATTTTGTCTACTTCGCCGATCCGGACGGCAACAAGTGGGCCGTCCAGTACCTGCCCCAGCGGCCCAATGGCTAGGGCGTGACCACGGCCGGCTTGACGTGCGGCAGGATGGAAGCATGAGCCTTCCTGCCGCAAACGCCGTACCTGCCGGGTCGCCGCAACTGACCGTCCGTGCCGTCCTCTTCGACATGGACGGCACGCTGGTTGATTCAACTGCCATCGTGGAGCAGGTTTGGTCCGAGTTCGCTGACCGCTACGGTTTGGACTTCGAGGACATCTTGCGAACGTCCCATGGCGTCCAAGCGGGGGATACCGTGCGCCGTTACGCACCTGCCGGGGCAGACATCGCCGCGTTGACTGCCGAGCTTGGGGAGATGGAGCGGAGTCGAATTGATGGGGTTGTGGCGCTGCCTGGCGCCGCTGCACTGCTTTCGGCGCTTCCACCGGAAGCAGTCGCCCTGGTCACGTCGGCGGACCTTGTGCTGGCCGAGATCCGCATGAGGGCAGCCGGGCTGGCCATGCCCGCTACGGCCGTTACGTCGGAGGCGGTTACTCGAGGTAAACCGCACCCCGAAGGGTACCTGAAAGCCGCAGCGTTGCTGGGAGTGGGGCCGGCCGACGTCGTGGTTTTCGAGGATGCCCCCGCAGGTATCGCTGCCGCGCGTGCCGCCGGAATGCGGACGGTGGTGGTGGGCGGGGCCGGCGTCGAGCTCGAAGAAGGGATGTGGCGCATCCCGGACTATCGGGCAGTGACGGTCACCGCCCAAACCCACGACGACGGCGGCCACCTGCTCAGCCTCGCGCTAGGCTGAGCAGCCCTCAGCCGTCCTCAGCCGTGGAGGCTGTACACCGTGGTGTTGCCGATCGTTTGGGCTTCATAGTTTGCCGCCACCCAGGCAGCGATCTGTGTCGCGGTATCGGATCCGCTATCACCGCGCATCATCTGGCTGGCGATGAAGTAGTGGATCTTTCCATCCGTCACATCTTGCTGGAATTGGGCGAGCGTGGGAGACGGATCAGTGCCGTTGAAGCCGCCCACGGCCATCACCGGCAGTCCCGTGGCCAGTTGGTAGCCGGCCGCATTATTGGAACCCACGACGGCGGCGGCCCACGTATAGCTGCCGGCGTCGGTTTGGAGGGCAGCCACCACGTCGGACGATGGCGCCGCCGTGTCGAGCAGGCCGCCCATGCCTCCGCCAGGGCCACCAGCTGGACCCGCTCCGGTCCCGCCAAGCGCTGCGTTGGGCCGTGTGATCCCTCGCGGGGGCCGATTACCGCCGAACCCCGGACCGAATCCAGCAGTGACTGCAGGACCGGCGCTCACGATCGCGCCGGTATGCGGAACCGAGGCTGTGGCTACAGAATAGGCCAGTGGCCCGGTGAGGGACGCTGCGATGGCGAGCCCCGCCGTCGTGCGGGTCACCAGCACCGAACTCCAGCCGCCCGGGACGAGCAAGGCCGCCCCGGCGGCGATTGATCCAAGCAGAATGATCCAGCGCAGCCAGGGCAGGAAAGTCGGGGCGCTGGCCAAGACGGAGTTTGCCGTCAGCCCGGCGGCCACGACGGCCAGGGCCAGAACCGCTGCGGTGGACACCTGGGATCGGCGCTGCCAGAGGAGGACACCACCCAAACCGGTCAGCCCGGCGATTCCAGGCGCCAGCGCCACCGCGTAATAAGGGTGGATGATTCCCGCCATGAAACTAAAGACCAATCCCGTCACCAGCAACCAAGAACCCCACACCAGCACCGAAGCGTGGACGACATCCGTGCGGGGCGCCCTGCGACCGAGCCAAAGGAGGGCCCCGCCGAGGATCAGGGCCGACGGAATCAGCCAAGCGATCTGACCGCCGAACTCTGCCCCGAACATGCGGAACAGCCCTGGTTGGCCCCAACCGTTACCGCCCCCGACGCTGCCGGTCTCGTCGCCGTTCAGGCGGCCGAATCCGTTGTAACCGAAGGTCAAATCCATGATCGAGTTGTCCTGCGACCCGCCTATGTAGGGCCGTAGCTGGGCCGGTACAAGCTCGACGGCGGCAAGCCACCAACCAGCCGATACCGCCATGGCACCGGCCGCGGCAAGCAGGTGCATCACACGTTTGCCCACTTTGGGTTGGGCTGCGATGAGGTAAGCGAACGCAAAGCCAGGGACAACCAAGAGGACTTGCAGTTGTTTCGTCAGGAATCCCATTCCCAAGAAGACACCTGCCAGCACGAGCCAGCGCATCCGCTGCTCCTGGATAGCCCTCAGTACGCCGTATGCGGCTGCGGTCATGAGGAGCACCAGCAAGGCATCGGGATTGTTGAAGCGGAACATGAGCGTGGCTACCGGAGTCAGCGCCAGGACCGCAGCAGCCAACAGGCCGGCGCGGTGGGCCATACGATCATTGCCCGTGGCTGGCAAAGCGGCCCTTCGGACTGCCAAATAGAGGATCCACGCTGTGGCGACCCCCATGAGCGCTTGAGGTACCAGGATGCTCCACGAGTTGAGCCCGAACAGCCGAACGGACAGCCCGGTCACCCAGAGCGCAGCGGGTGGCTTGTCTACCGTGATGGAGTTTGCAGCATCGGATGAGCCAAAGAACCAGGCCGTCCAGTTCTGGGCACCGGCTTGGGCAGCGGCCGAGTAGAAGGCATTTGCCCAGCCCGAGGCTCCCAATCCCCATAAGTAGAGAAGTGCGGTGCCCACCAGCATCGAGGCCAACTCCAGCCGCTGCCGCCGGGATCCTTGACGGAACGTGCGGAAGCCGCGTCTGGTACCGTTCGTGTCGCGGATGCGGTCCCGGTCGCGGTTGCCTGGATTAGTGGAGTGGTCGGTTCCCTGGGCGGTGGATGCTGTCACAGTTAGCCCACCAACTTGTAAACGGTGGAGTTGCCAACAGTTTGGGCGGTGTAGTTCGCGGCTACCCAAGTCGCTACCTCGGAGTTGCCGCCACGGCCGCCAAAGCCCCCACCACCACCGGCGCCACCGCCGGAGATGAAGTAACTGATTTGGCCTTTATTCACCATGTCCTGGAATTCGGCCAATGTTGGGTAGGGGTCGCCGCCATTCCAACCACCCAGTGCGATCACGCTGGTGTCCGATGCCAGTTCCAAGCTCGCTGCTTGGCTCGCTCCTGAAACGATCGCCGACCATTTGGTGTTGGTGGACTTCAAGAGTGTTGCCAGATCCGCGTTGGCGGTGCCTTCGCCACCCGGGCCGGCCTGGCCGCCGGGGAACGCGGCGGCGTCGCCCAAACCATCCCGGGCGATGCCACCAAATCCGGCGCGGCCACCGAAGGCGCCGTTTTGGGCACCGGAGGGTCCGGACATCGGGATTGAGCCCGTGTGTGGTGTTGCGGCGGTAGCAAGAGTCCAGGCGGTAGTGCCCAGGCCGCCCGCCAGGAGCGAGATGATGACGACGGCGGCGGTCGGAGCCCGTTGCGCCCAGCGGTTGGTTCCACCGCGTAGCCGCATCGTATCCACCCGGAGCAGGAGCCCCGCGGCAGCCAGTACGCCCAGCACCACCACGGCAACCCTCAGCCATGGCAGCCAGGAAGCGTCGCGACCCAGCAGCACTGCGGACCACAGGGCGCTGCCCAACACAACAACGGACAGCGTTATCCGGGCGGCCCAGAAGGAGCGTCCACGCCAGAGTTCAACGCTCCCTATGCCGATCAGTGCGGCGATGGCTGGAGCCAGGGCCACTGCATAGTACGGATGGATGATGCCCGTCATGAAGCTGAAAATCCCTGCAGTGACCAGCAACCAGCCGCCCCACATCAACAGCGCAGCCCTGCTTCGTGATGTCCTGTGCTCGCGGCGGGTGAACCAAAACCCAGCCGCCAGCAAGATCAGGGCAGCAGGCAGGAGCCAGGAGACTTCGCCGCCAAAGCTCGTGCCGAACATGCGGCCTATGCCGGCAACTCCACCGAAACCAGTGTTCCCCCCGCCGCCAGCGCCCGCCCCGAAACCACCGCCCCCGGGGCCGCCGCCTGCCGCACCGCCGCCTGCGCCGCCGTCGCCCGAGCCGGTGATCCTGCCCAGGCCGTTGTAGCCAAATGTGAGCTCCAGGAAGCTATTGGTTTCGGAGCCCGCCATATACGGCCGAGCGGAAGCTGGAGTCAGTTGGAAGATTGCGATGTAAGTCCCTGCGACCACCACGATGCCGCCCGCTGCGCCGAGTAAGTGGAGGATTCTGTTCCGCAGGGTGGTAGGAGCGGCCCACACGTACGCCAGAGCAAGGCCCGGAACGATCAAGAAGCCCTGCAGCATCTTGCTCAGAAATGCCAGGCCGATGACGGCGCCCGCGGCCGCGAGCCACTTCCAGCCGGCCTTTTCGATCGCTCGGGTGGTCAGGTAGGCCGCCAGAACCAAGCAAAGGGTGAGCATGGCGTCGGGATTGTTGAACCGGAACATCAGTGCTGCAACCGGTGTCAGAGCCAAGGCGGCTCCTGCGATCAGCCCTGCTGCCGGCCCGGTCACGCGTTTGACGGCCAGATAAAGGAAGCCGACGGCGGCAACTCCCATGAGTGCCTGCGGCACCAACATGCTTGCGGGGGAAAAGCCAAAGACGCGACCCACCAGTGCCGGGATCCACAACGACGCCGGCGGCTTGTCCACGGTAATGGCATTGCCGGCGTCGAGCGAACCGAAAAGCAACGCAGTCCAGCTTTTGGTACCGGCTTGTACGGCTGCGGCGTAGAACGAGTTGCCGTAACCGCTGGCGGCGAGGTTCCACAGGTACAGGAACGCGGTCGCTACGAGCAGGCCTGCGGCGGACGGCCGGACCCAACGGGGCTGACCGCCAAAGGCGATACGCTCCCACCGGGTGTGGTCGCCGCCGGCTTTAGCGGGAGTGGCTTGGACTTGCGGCGAAATCAGGGCGGTGCTCATGATGCGGACTCCTCGGCGACTGATTCGGTGGTTGGCTTACGGAAGACCCAGAGGCGGAACAGCAGGAACCGTGCGGCCGTCGCGAGGAGGTTGGCAGCCACGACGGTGCCCACCTCCACCCAGGCGGTCGGCGTCGTGGTTCCGTGCACTAAGGCAAGCGCTCCGGAGGTGAGGGCCAGCCCGATGCCAAAGACAATCAGGCCTTCAAAGTGATGCCGGGCAGGGTTGCCGCCTTGGATGCCGAAGGTGAAGCGCCGGTTGGCGGCCGTGTTGGCGATCGCTGTGATCAGGAGCGCCAGGAAGTTGGCGAGCTGCGGGTCCATGAAACCTCGGCAAAAGAGGAAAATTGCCAAGTACGCCACAGTGGAAGCGGCGCCGATCGCGCCAAACCGGACCAGTTGGCCGAAGAGGCTGCTTTTTGGCGTCAGCTCGGCAGTTCGCGAGGAAGCGGGGAGCGGGCCGCGGGCCAATGCTGCGCGGAGTTCGGGGACCGGGATTCGCCCGGTCACCAGGTCACGCGTGAGGCGCGCCATCCCTTGAAGGTCGGCTAAAGCGGTACGTACGACGTCGACACTCGAGTTGGGGTCGTCCGTCCAGTCAACCGGGACTTCATGGACCCGGAGGCCGCAACGCTCGGCTACTACCAGCAATTCGGTGTCGAAGAACCACGCGTTATCCAAGGTGTGCGGGAGCAGCCGATGGGCAACGTCTGCGCGGATGGCTTTGAAGCCACATTGCGCATCGGAGAAGCGGGCCCCCATCAAGGTGTGCAGCAGCATGTTGTAGCTGCGGGAGACGAATTCCCTTTTGGGACCGCGGACCACCCGGGAGTTGCGGGCAAGGCGGGTGCCGATGGCGAGGTCTGAATGACCCGAAATGAGGGGCGCAAGGAGCGGGGCAAGGGCGGCCAGGTCGGTGGAGAGGTCGACGTCCATGTAGGCCAAGACCGGCGAGGGCGAAGCCAGCCATACTTGCCGCAGCGCGTTTCCACGGCCTTTTTCCTCGAATCGCATCACCGCGATTTCCGGGATTTCCCGGCCAAGTCTTTCCGCGATCCGGAGGGTGTTGTCCGTGCTTGCGTTATCGGCCACGGTGATGCGGAAGCTGTGGGGGAACGTGTCCGCAAGGTGCGCGTGCAGCCTGCGGAGGCAGGCTTCAACGTCGCTTTCCTCGTTGTGGACCGGGATTGTCACGTCAAGGACCGGAACGGCGGTGTGGGTATCAACCGGAGAGCGCCGCGCTTGCGCAAGCGGTACAGCGGAGGATGCCGGGTCCCATTGACGTGGGCTTGGTGGTGCGCCTGTTGCCGGATCTGTGAGCGTCATGTATCCAGCGTGGGGCAGCCTCGTATGAGTGCTTTAGGCGGAAGCTGTGATGTGACTGTGAAACCGGAATTGCCGCACCGTCCCCAGTGCCTACTGCAGCGGATGCTGTAGTGGACATGCAGGGACAGTGCGGCAATCAGGGCCAGTGCGGCGATGGTTAGCCGTGGTGGTTTAGTACCAGTTATTGGCCAAGTGGAACGCGAGGGCAGCCGAGGGGGAGCCGTAGCGTTGCTTGATGTAGTCCAGCCCCCACTTGATTTGGGTCTGGTAGTTGGTCTGCCAGTCAGCGCCGGCAGTAGCCATCTTGGAAGCGGGAAGGGACTGGACAATGCCGTAGGCACCGCTGGAAGCGTTGGTCGCGGTGGTCCGCCATCCTGATTCCCTTTCCCACAGGGCGTCCAAGGCGGTCATTTCGCCCTGGCTCCAGCCGTAGCTGGAGAGAATGCTTGCTGCATAGGCCTTGGCGCCGGCAGGATCGTCTACAGCCACGGGGGTGGCGGCAGCCTGCGCGGCAGCAGCGGTCTTGGCGGCGGCAGCGTCAGCCGCCTGCTTGGCGGCAGCATCGGCAGCAGCTTTTTGTGCGGCAGCGGCTTGGTCCGCAGCGGCCTTGTCAGCTGCTGCTTTCGCTGCTGCTGCTTGGTCGGCAGCAGCTTTGTCCGCTGCTGCCTTATCTGCCGCAGCCTTGTCAGCTGCTGCCTTGTCTGCAGCGGCCTTGTCGGCAGCGGCCTTGTCTGCAGCGGCCTGCCTGGCGGCGTCGGCCTTTGCTACAGCTTGTGCCACAGCGTCCTTAGCCTTGCTGTCAGACTGTGCGGACGACTGGGTCTCCGCTGCCTTGCTCATTTCAGGAAGAGTGAACGCTGCATTCGCGGCCTGGCCCAGCGATGCAACACCCAGCCCTGCGGCGATAACGCCGGCCACTACCGACATGCGGTAGCCGCTTTTACCCCGGCGGGCAGCGTTCTTTAGGACGGACTGCGACTTGGTCAGGGGTGTGCTGTGTTCGTCACGGTGGCGCGCGGAAGGGCGCGCCTGATCGTTAAATTCAGACATGGTTTGATTGCCTCTCAGCGCCTGCGGAGTTAGCTGTCGGGTTCGGATGAGGTCATCCGGCCGCGCATCACGCTGCGGCTTCACCCCAAGGGCCGGCACTAGGCCTGGCCCGGAGACTCTGGGTCCCCCGTCTCTGCCTCAAAGAAGAACGGACTCCGGGAAGTGGCAGAGCTCGGCGCATCCCGGAAGTGGGCCAGTTGGAGCGACCCACCCTTTCGACGGTACAGGACCCTTCGCCCAAAGTCACATTTAGGTAACAGAGATCACGATTGCGGAGAGTCGGCTTGCTCGTTTCGTTGCGTCAGTCCGGTGTTCATTGACGGAAGACGCAAGGCGAACTCCGTCCGTCCCGGACGGGATGTCACTTCCACGTTCCCCCCATGTGCTCGGACTATGGACTCGACGATGGACAGACCCAGCCCCGAGGTACCTTCGGACCCCGACCTGGCAGCGTCTGCACGGGCAAACCTCGAGAAGATGCGGCGTTGAAAGTCCTCGGGTATGCCAGGGCCGTTGTCCGTCACGGAGACCACGGCGCTGCCGTCTGCCGAAAGCGATACACCGGTCACCACGGTAGTGCCCTGATCGGTATGTTTGCGGGCGTTCGAGAGCAAATTGGCCATCACCTGATGCAGTTGCGTCGCATCTCCCCGGACGGAGATCGGTTCATCGGGAAGCCGCAGTTGCCAGTGATGGTCCGGTGCCATGACTTTCTCGTCATTGACGGTCTCAATGACCAACTGCGTGAGGTCCACATCGGTGACATGCAGGGGTTGTCCCTCATCCAAGCGGGCCAGCAGCAGCAGGTCCTCTACCAGCGTGGTCATGCGCTCCGACTGGCTTTGGACGCGGGCCAACGATTTGCGGCCGTCATCGGTGAAAGTTTCCGTCATCCGCAGCAGCTCTGTGTAGCCACGGATGGCAGTGAGCGGCGTGCGCAGTTCGTGGGAAGCGTCCGCGACGAATTGGCGGACCTTGGTTTCGCTTTGCTGTCGGGCTTCCAAGGCGTTCGCTACGTTGTCCAGCATCTGATTCAGGGCATAGCCGACGCTGCCCACTTCCGTCCCTGGATGCGCGGCCGAAGGCGGCACCCGTACGCCCAGTGCCACCTCACCGGCGTCGAGCGGCAGACGGGATACTTTGGTGGCGACGTCGGCCAGTTGCTCGAGCGGACGCATCGTCCGTCGAATGACCACGGTGCCTGCGAGGCCAATCAAGACAAGGCCACCCAACGACACAAGGACCATGGTCCATACCAGCGAAGCCTCTGTGCTTTGTTTGTCAGCCAGCGGCAGGCCTGTCACGATCACGTCTCCGTAGGGGGTTTCGACGGCGACCAGGCGGTAGTCGCCGTTGGAGAGCGAACGGTCCACGGGCAGGTTCCCGCGGGGGAGTGACAAAAGTACTTGCTGATCCGCGGAGGACAACGCCACCCGGTTGCCGCCGGCATCGATGAGCCCGGAGCTGCTGACCGTGGTTCCGCTGATGCGGGCGTTGAGCGTTCCTGCGCCTTGGCCACGCGCTTCCAGCGGGTCAGGCCTTCCGGACGAGGGAAAGTTCGACGGCGCCCTTCCGAAGTCGTTCGCGCGGCCCGAGGCTTGTGCCAGCTGCATGTCGAGCTGCTTATTGAAAACCAAGTCCATGGACGCGTAGCTCACCAGCCCCACGGCACCGCAAATGGCGACCAAAAGGACCATGGCTACGAGGACCAAGCGGGTGCGCAAATGCCAGGTCGATGGATTGAGCCAGCTACGGTGCGGGGTCTTGGCTACTCCTGAGAGTGTGGTCAATTCTTAGTCCGCGGGCTTGATGACGTACCCCGCGCCACGCACGGTGTGAATCATTGGAGGATGGTTTGCTTCGATTTTCTTGCGCAGGTAGGAGATGTACAGTTCCACGATGTTGGCTTGGCCACCGAAATCGTAGTCCCACACCCTGTCCAGGATTTGGGCTTTGCTGACCACCCTTTTGGGATTTTCCATGAGGTAACGCAACAGGTCGAACTGCGTTGCGGTGAGGGGAATGTCCTCGCCGCCACGGGTGACCTCGCGGGTGTCAACGTTCAGCCGCAGGTCTCCCACCACCAGTTCCGCCGTGTCCATCGCCGCGACCCCCGAACGCTGGATCAGTCGGTGAAGTCGAAGGAGAACTTCTTCCATGCTGAAAGGCTTTGTCACGTAATCGTCCCCGCCGGCAGCTAGGCCCACGATGCGGTCCTGAACCGCATCCTTGGCCGTCAGGAACAACGCCGGCACCTCAGGGGCAAAGGCACGGATGCGGCCGAGGGCCTCGACGCCGTCGAATCCGGGAAGCATGACATCCAACACCAGTACATCCGGACGAAATTCCTTGGCGGTTTTCACAGCGTCCGGACCGTCCACGGCGACGGCCACTGACCAGCCGGCCATCCGAAGCCCCATGCTCATAAGTTCGGCCAAACTGGGCTCGTCATCCACTACCAAGGCGCGGATGGGGGAACCGTCCGGATGGGACAACTGGGGGAGGTTATTGGTCATGGAGTGCGGTGTGGCCATGGGACTACTCTCCAGTCTGCGGGTTTGCCCGCGCTTTGCCCGCCCTGTGAGGACGCTGTGAACTCAAGACTAGCGAGGTGGGAACCCCGAAGCACTCTTATCCACAGGTCACAGGGAAGCCTTCAGTGCCACACAGGATCCGCACAGCCAAACGTCCGATGCTGGGCGTAGTTCCTGATCACACGCTAGATGGAGAGCACCATGAACGAGCAGAACCAGCCACCGGTTAACCCGGGCCCGGCAAACCAGCCACCGGTTAACCCGGGCCCGGCAAACCCGGCGCCGGGTGGGTCGTCCAACGCAGGCTCGGGATGGGCGTGGTCATCCCCGGAAGAGGGCCACAACACCCCTTACAGCCCCCCGTCCGCGGGGTGGGGTGCGCCGCCGTCGGCTGGGGGGAGCGCGCCGCAAGACACCACGCAACAGGTCCCACAGCAGACCAACGCGCCGTCCGCAGGGTGGGGTGCGCCGCCGTCGGGCCCCCAACGCTACGGTTCCCAGCGCCCGGGTTTCGGTAAGGACGCAAAGCCGTGGACTCCCCGGCGAATCCTTGTGGTTGCCGGCGTGGCAGTGGTGGTCGCTGCCGGAACGGCGGCAGGGATCTACACCCTCGGCGGGGGAGCGGGAACGGCGGACGCGGCAAACGTGGCACAGAACCAGAACGGGAATTCGGGACTCAACGGTCAGCCAGGAGGAGGCCAAGTCCCGGGCGGACCTGGCCAAGCCGGGGGAGGATCGGGGTTGCGCGGGGGCAACGGCGCGGGCCTGGGAGGCGGGCTCGCGGCGTCCATCCATTCGGAGTACGTGATCCTCAACGGATCCACCTATGTGACCATGGCCGACCAGCTTGGCGACGTCACCGACGTCTCTGCCACCTCCGTGACGGTCAAAAGCGCGGACGGCTATACCAAGGCCTACGTCCTCAACTCGAGCACCACTGTGGGTGCGGCCACGCGGCAACGTGGCGGCACCACCAGCACCCTGACACTGGCTGACGTCAAAGTAGGTTCCACCCTCCGGGTGACAGCCACCAAAAACGGAGACACCTACACGGCCACGGCCCTGAGGCTGACCACCGCCACAACATCCGGGCAAGGCACGACGTCGGGCCAAGGAACCTCCTAGGGGGTGAGGTTGGCGTCGTGCCGGCGGAGGTCGGCGCGACCTCGAGCAGCGGAGTAGCGAGGACTTTGGTCGGGCGAACGTAGCCCAAGTGACCCTCACTCGTGCAAAAATGCGCTCCGGCCGCCCATGTTGATTAGGCAGCATCTGTTTCAGATCGTGAGATTCAGTGTTGAACCGTAGCAGTCAAATGGATGTCTGCACAGGCCCGGGAGATTCGAATTATGTTCGAAAAAGGAGTTTGAATCGGGCGACTTGACGAATGTAAGGATGCTCATCTTCGGTCTGGCTGAATGGTGATTTAGAGCACACTAGACCTCCGAGTCTCAAAATGTGGACGTTTTCACGCTTTGTTACTTGCGTGTTGCCATTGTTACGTTGCACACTTCCAATGTGAACAAGAACTCAACAGCACCTGCAGCCGCAGCAATCTGGCCCAGCGCACCCGCTGGCGACGAGACCCGCTGTTGTCGAATGCAAGCCTAACTTTCCACCCCAAAAAGTTTCAGGCATTCGCCCCCCAGCCCAGCGATGGGCGCCATCCCCAGAATCAGTGCGGGGACAAACCAGCATTCGAAGCCGCGATGACGGCTATTCACTTTGAGGTAAGCACTCCATGTCAGTTGCATCTGGATACGTCCACATCTCCGTCCGTAACGCCAACAAGGCTGCATCGAACGCAGGGCTTCGCCCCGGTTTTGGTAACCGCCCGGCCTACGCTCCCGCCCCGCAGGGCTCCGGTCAGCAGGCCCCCGGTTACGTTCCGCAGGGCTACAACCCCAACTCGTATGGACAACTGCGCGCCGTCCCGGCAAGTGAGCCCGCTCCCATGACGGCGCCCACTCCAGTGATCGCTCAGTCTGACAGGCTGCGCCCGGTTGCCAACGACACCGTGGCCCGTGGCTTTGTCCTCTACATGGGTATTGACGAGGAGACTGCCGCTGCAGCGGGGACGTCCATTGCCAAGCTCGCCCAGGAAATTCGGGCCTACGCGCAGTCCCTCGTGTCGGGAGCCGAAAGCTACGCAGCCGTCGCGGTTGCCCCGGCCGGCGCGCCAGGGTCCGCACTCGACGTCGTCCGTTCCACGTTCGGTGACCCAACCGTGGCCACCCGGCAGCGCTCGGAGGCATCCCGCCCGGCCCCGCAGCAGGAGGCCCGCCCGTCCGGCGTGCTGATCGACCTTGCCCGCCGCGAAGTGCACTTGGACGGCGAATCGCTGAATCTGACCTTCAAGGAATTCGAACTCCTTAACTACCTCGTCGAAAACGGGACCCGCACCGTGGGCCGCGATGAACTGCTTGAAGGCCTGTGGCGCAACGCCGAAGAGGTGCCGAACGAGCGCACCATCGACGTTCACATTCGCCGGCTCCGCTCCAAGTTGGGACGTTTGGCAAACACTGTGCGCACCGTCCGCGGCCAGGGTTACCGGTTCTACGAGCACCCCGAAGTCATTGTCTGGGCTGCTCCGGAATACTCCATCTAGCTTTCACTGCGATAGCGCCCGTCCCCAGAAGGGGCGGGCGCTTCTGCGTTGCTTGTGCCTTCGCGGTTATAGGGTTGGAGGATGAGCGACCACCACATCAAGCGCTTGGTGATCATGCGCCATGCGAAGGCGGACTGGCCCACAGGGGTGCCCGACCATGACCGTCCTTTGGAGGAGCGCGGCCACCGGGAAGCGCCCCTGGCCGGGAAGTGGTTGCTCAAGCACGGCGTTGTCCCGGACTTCATTCTCTGCTCTTCGGCGCTCAGAACCCGGCAAACGTGCACGTGGGTGTGCAGCGAACTGGGCGATAAGGCTCCGACGCCGAAACTCGAGGATGGCCTGTACTCAGCCTCCGCGAACCGTATGTTGGCGGTACTCAACCACGTTCCGGAGACGGTGACCACCCTGATGGTGATTTCGCACATGCCCGGCGTGCAGGACTTGGCCATGCACCTGGCGTCCCGGGAATCAGATCACGACGCCTACATGGATGCTGCTTCCCATTACCCCACGAGCGCGCTGACGGTCATGGAAACCGAGAAGCCTTGGGCGGAACTGGACGGGCAGGACGCTCGCCTGACGCATTTCAAAGTGCCACGTCCCTAGCCCCGCAGCAGCTCAATGGCCAGCCGGATATTCGGGCTCTGTGCCATCGTCTTCCTGTACACGATGCCTACGGAACGTTGTTGGACTGGGTTGATCACTGGAACAGCGACGACGTTGGACGGCAGGGCCGGGCGGCCAAGCCGCGGAACGAGCGCCACGGCCACACCCTGTTCCACCATGGCGATATGGGTGGAAAAGTCGGGATCGTAGATTCGAATGTCAGGCACACGGCCAAGCCCAGCGAAAATCAGAAGTAGCGCTTCGTTGCAGATGGCACCGGCGGGGGTGCTGATCCAGGTTTCGTTCAGCAGGTCTCCAGGCTCGACGGCGGTTCGGCCGGCGAGTGCGTGCGCGGTGTTCACGATGACATCGGCCTGGTCTACGCAGAGGTCCTCGTGGACCAGGTTCTCCGGAATCACCAGGGGTACGGAATTCCAGTTGTGCACTACGGCAAGCTCTGCTTCGCCAGAGGCTACCCGTTGGACGGCCTCGCGGGGATCTTCGGCAAGCACGGTGACTTCCAAGTCCGGATGTGATTCTGCGATACGTCCGAGCACGGGCCCCACCAGACCCCGGCATGCAGTCGAGAAGGCGACGAGCCGCAGAAGGCCTGCGGGCTTGGCTGGATCTGCGAGCAGCGTTGCCTGCAATTCCTCCAGTTCCCCCATGATGCGACGGCCATATCCGGCCAACGCAACACCCTTCTCCGTGAGCAGGACGCCGCGGCCGTTCCGTTCCAAAACGGCAACTCCGGCTTGCTTCTCCAGCTTCTTGATTTGCTGCGACACTGCCGAGGGGCTGTAGCCCATCACCTCCGAGGCGGCCACCACGGAGCCGTGCTGCTCCACGGCCACAAGGGCGCGCAGCGCCATGATATCGATCATGAAGCAAATCTACATTGTTCGATGCTGAATTCAATGCTGGTGCTTCATCGCCTAACGCGTCAGAGTGGACTCGTGACCATTCGCCACTCTTTCCTCGCTGTTCTAGTCGCCGTCCTCTGGGGCGCTAACTTCGTCGCCATCGACCTTGGCCTGCACCCGCAGGGCCATGAGGTACCGCCCCTGTTGTTCGTTGCCCTGCGCTTCTTGTTGGTCGTCTTCCCGTTCATCTTTTTCGTCAGGAAGCCCGACGTGGGCTGGAAGGCGATTGCCGGCGTCGGACTTTTCATGAGCGCCGGACAATTTGGCCTGTTGTATCTGGGAATGGCTTTGGGCATGCCGGCCGGGCTCGCGTCCTTGGTGCTTCAGGCGCAGGTGCTTTTCACGGTTCTCCTTGCCGCGCGTGTCCTCGACGAACGGCCAAGCCGCAAGCAACTGACCGGCGTGGTTCTCGGCATTGCGGGGCTGGGCGTGGTGGCGCTGGGGCGGAGCGCGGTGGCTCCCGTGGTGCCGCTGATGATCGTGTTGGCTGCCGCATTGTCCTGGGCTGTGGGTAATGTGATCGCGCGCCGCACCAAGGCAGCTTCCGGGCTGGGCCTGGTGGTCTGGTCCGGTGCCGTAGTGCCGCTTCCGTTGGCTGGGCTGTCGCTGATGGTTGATGGGCCGGACACGGTATGGGCAACTGTGTCCGATCTGCAGCCTGCGACTATTCTCAGCGCCGTCTACACGGCCGTTTTCGCCTCGTTGGTGGGTTATGGGATTTGGAATCGTCTTCTGACGCTCTACCCGAGCTCCGACGTCGTGCCTTTCACGTTGCTGGTTCCGGTGGTGGGGATGACTGCCGCGTGGCTGGTCCTCAACGAAGTTCCCTCGCTGCCTGAAATCGCCGGCGGCCTGATTTTGCTTCTAGGCGTAGCCACCGCGGTTCTGGGTGGCACCCGAAACCGGCCCGCCGCCCCCGTTGTGAGGCCCGCTTTGCACCCTTAGAAGCCCGCGAAGCCTGCAGAGCGGGCCCCGCAAGTGCGTGCGGAGGCTGGTTAGCGTTTGGAGGCTGTCTTACGTGGGGTTGCGGGCCGATTGGTGGGCCTGGACGACGTCGGGGACTTGGACGACGTCGTTGACTTGCCCGACGTCGGCGACTTGCCCGACGTCGAGCGTGCGGCGGGCTTGCGGGCAGCGGGCGTTCGCTTGGCCGCAGGGACGGCCCTTTTGGGGGCAGCGGCGGCGCGCGAACCGAACGATGGCAGCACGGCCCCAAGAAACATCAGAGCCAGGGTTCCGCAGCCTGCCAGGGCCGCCAAGTAGAAGTAGATGTCGGAGTCCGTGCTGCTCACGGCGCTCCCCATCGCGTCCCCGTCCTGCCTGAAGGCCAGCCCCCATATGCGCAGGAATGCAATGCTGAAACCGATGAACAAGCTGGTTCCGGCCGCGCCGAGAAAAACGATGACGTACCGCCGCCGGTTGAAGACCTGCACCATCGAGGCCAGGTAGCAGACCGCAACGGCGGCCAAGAAGAGGTATAGGAGCACTTCTTCGAGCAGAGTGGCGGCCAGCGCCAGGAGACCAAGTGACACGAACGCGGCCACTACCGCAAGCTTTCCGCTGTTCCCCATGTGACGCATGAGGTTAATCATCTACGACGGCGGCACCGCGCCACGCCGTCGTAGATTGCAGTTGGATACCGTTGCGGGGCCCGCTCTGCAGGCTAGGAGTGCCCGATACCCCGCAGAGCGGGCCTCGCAACGTGAGTGTAAGGCGGGCTACTTGATCACGTACCCGTGCATGATGGTCATGACCGCCGCGACGCATTGCTCGCGGGACCTCTCGGGGTTGTAGGTCTGGCGGTCCAGGCCCACCACGAAGATGGCTCCGAAAATCGCCGCTTCCAGGCTGCCCCGGGCGATGCTCGTGTCCACTTGATATCCCGCAGCCACACGCTCCACTGCCGCGCCAATAACTGCCAACAACTCAGCCCGTAGCTCTGTGAACACGGAGCTCCACTCGCCGGGCATACGCCAGTTCTCGCTCACCCAAAGCCGGGCGAAGGACGGATACTTGTCCATGAAGACCATGGCTTGGTCCACCATGTTCGTCATCGATTCCAAGGGGTCATTCGTCTGGCCTTCAATGGCTTGGAGTCGCGCGAGCATAATGTCCACCCCGTGGCGCAGCAGCTGCGCGATCAGGTCAGATTTGCTGCCGAAGTTGTAGTAGACGGTGCCTTTGGATACGCCAGCGGCTGCGGCGATTTCGTCCACGGTAACGCCGGCCGCGCCGCGCTCCCCAATAAGCTCCATGGAGGCCTCGAACAAGCGCTGCTTGGTGGCATTGGTTCGTTCCGGCCGGAGCTTCTTGCTCCCGGAAGCGGAACCGGCGGTTGAATCCGACGTCGAATCCGTAGCGACCGGCTCGGTGGTGCTCATACTGCGATCTCCGGTTTCAGGGTCTTGAGGGTCCACACCTTATGTTTGCGGACTGCGAGCGTTGACAACGCCGCTCCCAGCAAAGTGTAACCAACCAAGCCCAGTACGGTGGGCCAGATCATGCTGAGATCCCCGCCGTAGATCAGGTGTCTCATGCCGGTCACCACGTAGCCCATAGGCAAGACCTCATGCACCACGTGGAGCGGCATCGGTGTGGTCTGCCAAGGGAAGGTGCCTCCGGAGGACACAAGCTGGAGGACCAACAGGACCAGGACCACGAACTTCCCGGGGGTCCCCATGAGCGCCACGATGCCTTGGATGATAGCGCTGAAGGCCATCACTGCAGCCAGCATGAAGAGCCACATCCCGATCGGATGCGAGGGCTTCAAGCCGAGGCCGAGGTCCACCACCAGAGTGAGGATGCTTGCCTGGACGACTGACACTACGAAGAACGGCAGCCAGCCTCCGACGGCGACTTTCCAGGACGCCGCGTTCGAGGCAAGTGCCCGTTGGGTGATGGGGCGCATGGCTTGGACCAACATGAAGACGCCGATCCAGAGTGCCAACGTCATGAAGAAGGGAGCAAGCCCGGCACCATAGGAGCCAGCCTTGGCCTGCGAAACGTTATCCACTGCTACGGGATCGGCAATGACCTTGGAGACGCTGCTCTTCTGCGCATCGTTGGGATTCGGGACTTGGCCGGCGCCCTTGGCGAGTTCCGAGGCCAAGGTGTGGGCGCCGTCGGACGCTGTGGAAGCGCCGGAAGCCAGCTGTGCAGCGCCGGTATCGAGCTGGTGGGCGCCGTCGTCGAGCTTGGCGGCGCCGTCCAGTGCTGTCTGCTGGCCGGCAGCGAGGGTGGCCGCTCCGCTGCTCACTTGGCCGGCCCCGGCAGCGGCTTGCGAGATGGCATCGGTCAGGGCCGGCGTCGCAGCGGCGAGCTGGGCGGCTCCGGCGCTGACGGCAGCTGAGCCGTCCGAGAGTTGCTGGATCTTGGCAGCGTCACCGGAAAGCTTCGCCTTTGCGTCCGTGACCGGGGTGGAGGCGGCGGCAGCATCGAAGTCTGCCATCACCTTGTCGGCCTGAGCTTGGGTCAACACGCCGGAGGCGACGAGCTGCGCGTTGGACTGGACCAGCCGCTCGCGCAGGCCCTTGTCGGCAGCGTCAAGTTGCGCCGCAACGTCTTGGACCTTGGTGTTCAACTCGGCGTTTCCGGCGGCAACCTGGGCTGCTCCAGCTGCGAGCTGTTGGGACTGTGCGGGGAGGGCAGCGGTTTTGCTTTTGAGCTGGTTGAGCCCGGAGCTCAACTGGCCAGCACCGCTGTTGAGCTGGTTGGCGCCGTCACGGAGCCGGGTCTGGCCGGCCACCAACTGATCGGCTCCGGTGACAAGCTGGCTGGTGCCGTTGTGCAGCGTCGCCGCTCCATCGCTGAGTTGCCCGACGCCGGTGGCCAAGTCGGATGCCCCGTCCGCGGCCTTGACGATGGAGGAATGGATGGTGCCAAACCCCGTGAGGAGCTGGTTGGCTGTTTCCTCACCCACTTCCTTGGCCACGGTTGAGTGGACGGCCGTGGTCAGCTTGTCCACGATGGTGCTCAACAGGTAGTTGTTGGCATCGTTGGTGGTCACGTGGAGCATGGCCTGGTTGGCGGCGTCGAAACTACCGGGGGAGACGAGGTTGGCCGAGAAATCCTTGGGAATGCGCAGGGCGAAGGCATATTCGCCGGTACGGACACCGGCGTCGGCATCGGCGGCGCTGGAGACCTGCTTCCAATTGAACACGTGGCCCTCAACCAGGCTGTCCGCTACCTTCTTGCCCGCCTGAAGTTGGGTTCCGTTCGCTGACGTGGCACCGGAATCTTCGACGACCAGCGCGGCATCAATGTGGTCCAGGTTGCCGTAAGGGTCCCAGTTGGCGTAGAGGTACACGACGCCGTACAACAACGGCACCATGGTCAGCGCAAGGATCGTCAGCTTGGGCAAAAGCCCGCCGGTCATACGCTTGAGTTCGGAGCGGGCCAGCCGCAGAACAGTCACCTTTCAATCCTTTGGAGTTCTTGGGATTCACGTTCATTTGCACGTTCGTTTGCCGGTTCAGCTTCAGGTATCTCGCCGGGCTCAAGTTCCGGCTCGGGAGCGTGGATCACCGAGTTGCCGATCACCGCGGCTGCACCGGCCCAGCTCTCGGGCAAGGAGGCGACGACGGCGACGACGGCGAGTGGCCGCCCGGCGTCGGCCGCCAAAGCCTCAAGCCGGGGCAACCAGGTGGCGGGGTTGGCGCTGTGCCGGTCGGGGGAGTCCACCACCAAGAGGTCCGTGGCGGGATCTGCCAGTGCGAGGGCAGTGAGTAGCTCCAGCCGACGCGCGGGCGGAACTTGTTCGATCCAGAGCCCTGCGATGTCTTCGAAGCTGTGGACCTTCAACCACGGCTTGCTCAACAGCGCGCCCCGGTAGCGGCGGGGTATCAGGGAGAGATCTTCGGTCACGAGGTCCCGCACGCTGAGGTGTTGCTCAGGCTCATTCACGCCAGGAGAGTCCACCAGTGCGCTTGCAAGCCGGATCTTCTTGGTTGCGGTCTTGTTATCCCAGCTCAGCGCCCCGTTGCTGGGCTTCATGCGGCCGCTCAGGGCCAGTGCCAGCGCGGTCCGCTGGTCCTGCCCCTCGCCGGAGATGAGGAGGAGTTCGCCACGATGGACTTGGAGGGAGGTAGCTGGAAGGAGGTCTCCCCGGCGGCCGGTGATCTGGAGTTGCTGTACGGACAGCACAATGAAGCCTTTCGCAGAAATGGTGTCTGCTGAAAGTCTAACTGAACTGACTGGTCAGTTCAAATAGGGTGATGCGCTCGAGACAGGGTGCCTAGAGGCCGTACTTTTCCAACAAGCGGAGCCAGACCTCGCTGATAGTGGGATAGGAAGGAACCGCGTGCCAGAGGCGGTCCAAGGGCACTTCGCCAACGATCGCGATCGTGGCGGAGTGCAGCAACTCGGCGACGCCCGGGCCCACGAAAGTTGCCCCAATGATCACTTTGCGGTCCTCATCCACCACCATCTGGGCCCAGCCCTTGTAATCGGGGGAGTACAGCTGCGCCCCGGAGACATCAATGGGGAGTTCCACGCCGGTGACGTTCCTGCCCTGCAACAGCGCCTGTTCCAGGCTGAGACCCACCGAGGCCACCTCCGGGTCGGTGAAGACAACGCTGGGGACCGCATGTTCATTGGCCGTGTGGGCCCAGGGACTCCACGGTTGCGGTGCTCCGTGGAGCTTGCCGTTGGCCCTGGCGACGATTGCATCACCCGTGGCGCGGGCCTCGTACTTTCCTTGGTGGGTCAGGAGGACCTTGCCGGCGGCATCTCCGGCCGCGTAGAGCCAGAGCCCGCTGGTGCCGTCGCTGGCAGGGCCATCCACCAGCCCGCTCGGATCAGTAGTCAGCCGGAGGGGCTTGCCGTCAGGGGCCTCAATGCCAACGTTTTCCAGGCCAAGATTGGCCAGCGCGGGGTGGCGTCCGGATGCGACCAGGAGTTGGTCCGCTGTGAGGTTCTTGCCGTTGAGGGTCACGGTGATGGAACCGTCGTCGTTGTTCTCGACTTTCGCGACGTCGGTGTGAAGGCGGACGTCGATGCCGTCGGCCCGAAGCCCGGCCAACACCAGGCTGGCGGCCTCCTCCGGGTAGCTGCTCAGTAGCCGACCCCGGGCCACCACGGCCACCTCGGATCCGAGTCGAGCGAAGGCCTGGCCCAGTTCGACGCCGGCGACCCCACCGCCGAGGACCACCAATCGCTTCGGAACTTCCTTGGCTGCCGTCGCTCCGCGCGTGGTCCAGAAGGGCACGTCGCTGAGGCCATCGATGTCTGGAATGGAGGGGGTGGAACCGGTGGCCACCACCACGGCATGGTGTGCTTTGAGCGCATAGCTGTTGCCGTCGAGCCCATCCACGAGGACCTCGCGTGGGCCGGTGATGCGGGCCCGGCCGCGAATGAGTTCGATGCCTGCGCTGTCCAACCACTCCGCTTGGCTGCTGTCCTGCCAGTTGTTGGTGAACCAATCCCGGTGCTGCAGCGCGGAGTGGGCGTCGGTTGTTCCGGTGACAGCTTCAGCTGCGCCGGGAATTCCCTGGGCTGCGTGGAGCACGCTGCCCGGCCTCAGGAGTGCCTTCGAAGGTATGCATGCCCAGTAGGAACACTCGCCGCCCACCAGTTCGTTCTCTATGATCACGGCAGACAGGCCGCCTCGAACCACCCGGTCCGCAACGTTTTCTCCTACGGCGCCGGCGCCGATCACAATGACGTCAAATTCGCGGGAGTTCTCGGCAGTCATGTGGAAAGCCTACCGCCGCTTCCCCCTGCGTTGCGGGGCCCGCTTTGCCGGGTTTGAGCGTGTTTAGGGGTGCAGAGCGGGCCCCGCAACGCAGGGCTACTCGTGCATCGCTACGTTCTGCTGGATCATCAGCAGGTCAAGCTGTGCAGAACGCCGTCGAGACAGCCCTTCCGCATGGAGGCGGTTTGAATGATCCAGCAGAACGGAGGCTGTGCGGGCAGGCGAAATCTCGACGGATTTGGCCACATGACCTATGAAGGAGGTGGGACATCCGATATTGTATGTCGCGAGTCACTGATTCTGCGGCGGGTAATAAGCTCGCCTCAACATTAACGCTGCACCGTCCGGAATTGGAGCATCCGAACCCTCCGAACTCCCGGTTGGTGCATTTGCAAGGAGAGCGCCATGACAACTTCCGGTGTAGTCCCGCAAGCGCGGTTCAGCGCACAGACCAGGCTGCGAGCCTTGCAGTCGGACATTATGGAACTGATCCTGGAGCGTGAGCTCGAGGCGGGCGATCCCTTGCCGACAGAGAATGAGCTATCCGTGGCACTCGGCGTCGGCCGCAACACGCTACGTGAATCCCTCAAAGTCCTGCAGGCGCTCGGCGTCATCGAGATCCGCCACGGTTTCGGCATGTTCGTGGCGCCCACTAACTTCGACGCGCTCGCAGACGGACTCACGTTCCGGGGAAGACTATCGCTTCGTCACCAGGGGCTCGAAGCGTTGCAGCTGGTTGACGTGCGTCAAGCACTTGAGTCGGGACTTATCGGCTCGTCCATCGATGTCATGACCAAAGAACAGCTGGCCAGCATTGAAGAGTCGGTCAAGCAGATGGAGGAGCTGGCGGGTGCCGGGGAAAACTTCGTCATGGCCGACGCCGAGTTCCATCGCAGACTATTCGAACCCCTCAACAATGAACTCCTCATCAACCTGATGGGCGTGTTCTGGAAGGTGTACCGAAAGATCCATCTGGAGATCGGGCCCGGCAATGAGGACCTGATCAAGACCGCCGCGAACCATCGCAGCATTTACGCGGCAGTGGCGGCGGGCAATAAAGTCCTGGCCGCCGAGCTGCTTAACCGGCATTTTGACGGTATTCGGCGCCGTATCGAAGAGGCCGTGCGCGACTAGTTGGGGACGGTTAATTGGGGCGCGAGTGGGGGCAGGTCTCCCTCCCGCGCCCTACTGAGTAGCCGCAGAGCAGGCCCGGGGTGCCCACGCGCGCTGCTGCTCATTGCCTTAGGTAGGCTTGCGCATTGCCTCTGGCGGGCTTGCGCGGCCCGGGAGAAATTGTCCTGCTGGAGAAACAAAAAGACCCGCATCGGCTAACCGATGCGGGTCTTGATTTGTGCGCCCAAAGGGATTCGAACCCCTGACCTTCTGTTCCGTAGACAGACGCTCTATCCAGCTGAGCTATGGGCGCATTTTCGTGTTTCGCGGCAGTCTGTTTCTCAGACCCCCTCGAACCTCAATAAACTTTACAGAAGTTCATGTGAAGTTCCAAATCCAACTGGTGTTACCTAGCCGACTAGACCGGTCTACGTGACCTTAGTCACTTAAATGTCGCGTTTCTGCGTCCGCTCCCTTGATTTCTAGAGGTTTTTGCTTTTTGCGTAGGTGGACGTCATATGTCTGACAACGGATTGGTCTGGTCCGCGGCCCCTATCGTTTAGGACACACCACTGAACCCGAGGAAGGGAACCGCAATGGGCGATCTGGCGCGACTGCCGCTGCTTGAGAAGGCACCTACTACGCATGCTGGCCTTCTGGCTTGGGTAGAGGAAGTTGCCGAACTGACCCAGCCCGAGCGAATCCACTGGGTTGACGGTAGTGAAGCAGAAAACAAGAAACTAACGGACGAACTCGTCGAAGCCGGGACCCTGCAGAGGTTGAACCCGGAAACGTTCCCCAACTCCTTCGCGGCGTTCTCTGACCCGGCCGATGTTGCCCGCGTAGAGGAGCAGACCTTCATCTGCTCCGAAAACAAGCGCGACGCCGGCTTCACCAACAACTGGATGGCTCCGGCCGAGATGAAGCAGAAGCTGCGCGGATTGTTCGCGGGCTCCATGCGCGGCCGCACCATGTACGTCATCCCCTTCGTCATGGGTCACCTTGATGCAGAGGATCCCAAGTTTGGCGTCGAGATCACTGACTCCGCCTACGTGGTTGCCTCAATGCGCATCATGGCCCGCATCGGCACCGACGTCCTGGACCGCATTACGCAGACCGATGCATTCTTCGTTCCGGCTCTGCACTCCCTCGGCGCTCCGCTGGAAGACGGTCAGGCCGACGTCGCATGGCCCTGCAACCCGGATAAGTGGATTGTGCACTTCCCCGAAGAACGCTCCATCTGGTCCTTCGGTTCGGGCTACGGTGGCAACGCATTGCTCGGCAAGAAATGCTTTGCGCTGCGCATTGCTTCTGTCATGGCCCGCGATGAAGGCTGGTTGGCTGAGCACATGCTCATCCTCAAGCTGACGTCCCCTGAGCAGAAGACCTACTACGTCTCCGCTGCTTTCCCGTCGGCCTGCGGAAAAACCAACCTTGCGCTGTTGGACCCCACCATTAAGGGTTGGAAGGTGGAAACCCTCGGTGATGACATCACGTGGATGCGCTTCGGCAAAGAAGGTGAGCTCCGCGCCGTCAACCCTGAAGCAGGACTGTTCGGGGTTGCTCCCGGCACCGGCTGGGGCACCAACCCGAACGCCATGCGCGCCATCGCCAAGGGCAACAGCATCTTCACCAACGTGGCCCTCACCGATGACGGCGGTGTCTGGTGGGAGGGTATGACGGAGGAAACTCCAGCGCACCTGACCGACTGGCAGGGCAACTCCTGGACTCCGGACTCGGATACACCTGCGGCGCACCCCAACTCGCGCTTCTGCACGCCGATCGACCAGATCGACATGCTCGCTGAGGAGTACTTCAGCCCGGATGGTGTGGAACTTTCCGCAATCCTCTTCGGTGGCCGCCGCAAGACCACCATCCCGCTGGTGACCGAAGCCCGCGATTGGTCAAATGGCATCTTCATGGGCTCCACGCTGTCCTCGGAAACCACCGCTGCGGCTGCCGGCGCCGTCGGGGTTGTACGCCGCGACCCAATGGCGATGCTTCCCTTCATCGGTTACGACGCGGGTGACTACCTGAACCACTGGGTGAACCTTTCCGCCAAGGCCAACCCCGCCCGTCTGCCCAAGATCTTCTTGGTCAACTGGTTCCGACGCACACCTGAGGGTGGATTCGCATGGCCCGGATTCGGCGACAACGCCCGCGTCCTTAAATGGGCTATCGAGCGCCTCGAAGGCAAGGCTGAGGCGGTGGAGACGCCGATCGGTTTTGTTCCGACCGGTGAAGCCATCGATCTGGAAGGCCTGGACATGACTCCGGCCGAGGTTGAAGCCGCTGTTCGGGTGGATCCGGACGAGTGGGCAACCGAGCTGGCATCCATCGAGGAGTGGTTTGCCAACTTCGGCGAATCACTCCCGGCGGCACTGCAGTCCGAGCTGGATGGCCTTAAGGCCCGACTGGCCTAGACCTCTTAGGAACAACGGCGTTCTTAAGTGAACGACGGCGGCCCGTCACCCTCGGTTGAAGGGTGACGGGCCGCCGTCGTGCTTTGGTCAGAGTGCTTTGGTCAGAGTTGCGCCGCGGGCTTCCTGAATTCAGGCCGGAGGCCGATGGACTGGAAAACCGGGTTCATTTGTCGAGCATGGGGGAGCGATGAGATGACTACTCCGTCGAGCTCCTGGTAGAAAGCCTCACGTGCGCGACTCATGGCATGGCGCAGTGCGCATTCGGTGATGAGCGGACAATCCCCAGTGCTTGACTGACACTCGGCGGGGTCTTGCCGGCTGTCCAAATGGCGGAGGAGCGTTCCAACGGTGGCTTTACGCCCGGATTCGCTAAGCCGCGAACCGCCCAGACGGCCACGTTCAACGTCGATAAAGCCGAGCGAGCGCAAACGAACCATTGCCTTGCTGACATGGTTGTACGGTGTTCCGACTGCGTCGGCCACCGCCTGAGTGGTCAGCAGGGCGCCCTCAGGAACCGCCGCCAACACCATGATGGCGCGAAGGCTGACATCGGCGAAGGCGTTGATCTTCATGGATTCAGCCTAGGTAGCTCTCGTCCACCCAAATGGATGGCTCGTGGGTGTCGGGTTCCATCGCCTGAAAGACGAAGCCCTCAGCACCCGGGGTGTAGGGAATGATGGCGGCGCGCACGCTTCCATCCCGGTGCTCGGCCGCACCATGAATGCCGTCGGAGCCGTGTTCCGGGAGGCTGACATCGCTAATGATTGCTGCGGCCCGGAACTCGTCACGGCTTTGGCGAAGCAGCTCATGAAGATCGTCCAGCATCTTTCCGGCATCGACTTCCCCGTCCTCATCGGGCTCGCCGGGGGTGACGAGGAGAACCCTTAGCTCTCCATCATTTAAGAGCGTTACGCCGAAGGGAAAGAATCCGCCGTTCTGTTGGAGATGCTCCTGAGCCGTGCCTAGCCCGGTTCCCAGGGTTTCCCGTAACTCCCTATCCTGAACCGACTCCTGCGGACCAGTAAATTCCGCTGACGCAGCTGGTTCCCCGGACGGGGTATCGCCGGAATTTCCGTTGTCCGGGATGGCATCGCCGGTGCCCAATTCGCTCATACTGTCCGGCTCCTAAGCCCGGACCAGGGCGAGGACACGGTCACGGATCTTTTCCATGGTGGGCTGGTCCGTGGCCTCTGCGTTCAACCGGAGGAATGGTTCGGTGTTGGATGGACGCAAGTTGAACCACCAGCTACCGTCCTTGGCAGTGAAGGTGCTGCCGTCCAAATGATCGATTTCTACGTTTTCATTTTCGAAGTCCACGCGGACGCGCTCCACCGCTCCGGCTTTGTCCTCGATCTCCGAGTTGATTTCCCCGGAAGAGACGTAGGGCTCGTACTGGCGTCCGAGCTCGGACAGTGGACGGTCCTGCTCTCCTAAGGCGGCGAGGACGTGCATGGCGGCAAGCATTCCGGTGTCCGCGTTCCAGAAATCGCGGAAGTAGAAGTGGGCCGAGTGTTCCCCGCCGAAGACTGCTCCTTCCTCGGCCATGACGGCCTTAATGAACGAGTGCCCCACGCGGGTCCGGACTGCGCGACCGCCGTCTGTAGCTACGAGCTCCGGAACGGCCTTGGACGTCAGGAGATTGTGGATGATGACGGGGGTCTGTTCGCCCGCTGCCTGTGCCCTGGCGATCTCGCGGCGGGCGACCATGCCAGTGATGGCGGAAGGGGAAACCGGGTTACCGTTTTCGTCGATCACAAAGCAGCGGTCAGCGTCGCCGTCGAACGCCAAGCCGATGTCGGCGCCGTGCTTGATGACGGCGGCCTGGAGATCGCGGAGGTTCTCCGGTTCCAGCGGGTTGGCCGGGTGGTTCGGGAACGAGCCGTCAAGTTCGAAGTACAGCGGGATGATCTCGAACGGCAGGGCCGGAAGCAACCTGTCGCCCAGGACCGCCGGTGTGGTCAGGCCCGCCATTCCGTTGCCCGCGTCGACCACAATCCTCAGCGGACGGGAACCGGAGAGATCAACCAGTTGACGCAGGTACACAGAGTAGTCCTTGAGGACATCGTGCACGCCGATCTCCCCGCGGCTGGCCGCGGCGGGGATAACGCCGGCGTTCAGGTACTGCTCGGCGAGGGCTTGAATTTCCTTAAGTCCGGACTCAGAAGAGATGGGTTGCGCTCCGGCCTTGGCCATTTTGATGCCGTTGTACTGCGCAGGGTTGTGGCTCGCCGTGAACGTGGCGCCTGCAGCATTGAGGGCCCCGCATGCGTAATAAAGCTCATCGGTGGAGATCAGGTCCAGCAATTGCACGTTGGCTCCCCGTGTTGCTGCACCCTTGGCGAAGGCTTCGCTGAACTCCGGTGAAGATGGGCGCATATCGCCACCAACCAGCACTGTGCCGCCCTCGAGGCCCAGGACGTCAATGAACGCAGCACCGACGGCCTCGACGATCTGGGCCGTGATGGACTCACCCACGATGCCACGGACGTCATACGCCTTGAAGGAAGCGGAGAGGTCGAATGTCTTGTTCTGCTCTTTAGTCACGGGCTCAATCCTACTGTGGACGCGCAATTCGGCACCTATACCGGCCGCTGTCTGTGGACAGCCGATGGGCCTTGGCTGCTGTTGTCCACATAGGAGGCCCAGCGATTCCGGCCCTCATGACCGACTGGAATACTGGAGTGATGGCCAACAACTCCCCGAATGCTTCAGTTTCAGTGCAATCACCTACCGGACAGGACGCCCTGCAATGCCTCCGCGAACTGGTGGGGCACCCTGAAGCCACGTTCCACGACGGCCAATTTGAGGCTATTGAGGCTTTGGTCGACGAGGGGCGGCGCGCGTTGGTGGTCCAGCGCACCGGCTGGGGAAAATCCGCTGTTTACTTTGTGGCGTCATTGCTACTGCGCCGGCGGGGAACAGGTCCGACGCTGATCGTCTCGCCCTTGCTCGCGCTCATGCGGGACCAGGTGGCGGCAGCAGCCCGCGCAGGTGTGCGGGCTGTCGCCATAAACTCTGCCAATGCGCTCGACTGGGATAGCGTGCTGGGTCAGCTGGCTGCGGACCAGGTCGACGTGCTCCTTGTATCTCCCGAACGGCTCACCAATCCGTCTTTCAGGGAAAACCAGCTTCCGGAGCTCATCCGCAGGACGGGCCTTTTGGTTATTGACGAGGCTCATTGCATTTCCGACTGGGGGCACGATTTCCGTCCCGATTATCGTCGCATTGCCGACTTGATAGCCCAACTGCCGGCATCGGTTCCGGTCCTTGCTACCACTGCAACGGCGAACTCAAGGGTGGTGCATGATATCGAGGAGCAGCTCGGTGAGGGCGTGCTGACCATCCGCGGGGCCCTTGGCCGTGAGTCGCTGCGGCTCGGGGTGCTCAGCCTGCCCGACTCCCGGGACCGGTTGGGCTGGTTGCTGACCCACCTGGCTGAGATGCCCGGCAGCGGGATCATTTACACTCTCACTGTTTCAGCGGCGGAGGACACAGCCCGGCTTTTGGTTGAGGCTGGCCATAACGTCCTTTCATACACAGGGCGAACCGATCCGGCGGACCGGGAGCGGGCTGAACAGTTACTCAAGGAGAACAAGGTGAAGGCCCTTGTGGCCACCTCCGCCTTGGGCATGGGGTTCGACAAGCCGGATCTGGGGTTCGTGATCCACCTCGGTGCGCCCTCATCACCGGTCGCTTACTACCAGCAAGTTGGTCGTGCCGGGCGCGGAGCGGCCAACGCTGACGTACTGCTCCTCCCAGGAGCTGAGGACCGTGAAATCTGGCAGTACTTTGCTACGGCGTCCATGCCATCAGCTGAGAAAGCAGCCGCCGTATTGTCGGTTCTCGGTGAGGCAGGGGCAGCCCTTTCCACGGTTGCCCTGGAGGCGCGAGTGGATCTTCGACGAACGCCATTGGAGCTCCTGTTGAAAGTCTTGGCCGTGGACGGAGCTGTCGAACGCGTCGGCGGGGGGTGGAAAGCAACTGGACGATCCTGGACCTATGATGCCGAGCGCTACGCGCGTATCGCGGAGGCCCGTGTCGATGAGCAGGACTCCATGGTGATCTACCAAGACACGGCGGGCTGCCGCATGGAGTACATCACCTCCGTGCTGGATGACGAGAGCGCCACCGCCTGTGGTCGCTGTGATAATTGTGCAGGTCGATGGTTTCCCGAGGACATAGCGGCGTCCGCCGCCGACGCCGCGGGGCAAACCTTGCGCCGGGCCGGCGTTGTGATCGAACCACGACTCCAGTGGCCCTCAGGGATGGATCGTCTTGGCGTTGCCGTCAAAGGCAAGATCAGGCCAGACGAGAACGCGGCCGGAGGGCGTGCTTTGGCGAGGCTCACCGACTTGGGCTGGGGTGGCGCCCTCCGGGACCTGTTCGCGGCGGGCGCCCCCGACCGCTCCGTAGACCCGGGCATGCTGACAGCGTGTGTGCAGGTGTTGCGCGAATGGTCGGGCGCTGAAGGGGGTCCCGCGTGGAGTGGCGCAGGACGGCCAGCGGCCGTGATCAGTATCCCTTCGCGGAGTAAGCCTTTGCTGGTTGACTCGCTTGCCCGAGGAATTGCCGGTATTGGTCGTATGCCCTACTTGGGCCAACTGCAGATCGCTCACGGCGGCCCGGCGGGCTCCCGCGGGGGCAACAGCGCGTACAGGCTCGCGGGAGTCTGGGACCGCCTCGTGGTGGGCCCGGAGTTAGCCCAAGGCCTTACCGGGATCGATGGACAGCCGGTCCTCTTGGTGGACGATCTTATAGACAGCCGTTGGACCATGACTGTGTCGGCCCGGGCGTTGCGTCAAGCCGGCGTAGGAGCGGTGCTCCCGTTGGCCTTGGCCCAGGCAGGCTAGCTGGGACGTCATCTTGTGAGCGCTATCACGCGTTCCGGCTAGGATCAGAGAAACCCGTCCGTGTCCGCCCCACGGTTGGACCAGGCATACCTTGGACCGGAGCCATGACCTTAAATCCCAGAGATATCCAAACCGTCGACGCCGCGGAGAGCTCGTGGCGGCCGCAACTGGCCCTTCTGGTTGCAGCGACGTTCTTCATGGAGTTCCTGGATGGAACAATCCTCACCACAGCGATCCCCAGCATCGCCTCGGATTTCCATGCGGCCCCGGCTGATATCAATGTCACCATGACCGCATACTTGGTGACGGTGGCCATGGGAATTCCTCTTAGCAGCTGGCTCGCTGAAAGGTTCGGTGCCCGCAGGGTCTTTTGCCTGGCTATTTCGATATTCACCATCGCGTCGCTGTTTTGCGCGCTCAGCACGGGCTTGCCGGTGCTTACGCTCAGCCGTGTGGCCCAGGGCGTGGGCGGTGCCATGATGGTCCCCGTCGGAACGCTGGTGGTTTTGCGCGGCACCCCTAAGTCCGAGCTGCTGCGAGCCACCGCCTATCTGGTGTGGCCGGGCCTCCTCGCGCCCGTGCTGGCTCCGATGGTAGGCGGTGCCCTCACCACCTTCCTGTCCTGGCACTGGATTTTTCTCATCAACGTTCCGCTTGGAATCGCTGCCCTCATAACAGCCCTGCGCCTGGTTCCACGAACGAACTTCGACTCCGATCGTCGACTCGATTGGTTTGGCTTGGCGCTCACCACCCTGGGGGTCGGCGCGTTGGTGGTGGGCCTTGAAGCCCTCGGCGGGCGCGGGTCCAACTTGCTGGCCGGTGTAACGGTCGTCGGCGGTGTGCTTTCCCTCGGGGGAGCTGTCTGGTGGATGTCCAAGGCGAGGGTTCCGCTGTTCAACCTCGCTGTTTTTGCGACCAAGACTTTCCGTACGACGTCGACTGGCGGCTTCGTTTACCGTCTGACCATCAGTTCGGTGCCATTCCTGCTGCCCCTGATGTTCCAAGACGGGTTCGGGTGGGACCCGTTGAAGGCCGGGGTCATGGTCGCCGCAGTCTTCGTGGGTAACATCGGCATCAAGCCCGCTACGACTCCACTCATACGTCGCTTTGGGTTCAAGCCAGTCCTTGTCTTCGCGTCACTCGCGTCAGCCCTGACGTTCGCGATGTGCGCTCTCCTGACGGCCCAGACACCTGAACCGCTCATCTTCACTCTTCTACTTTTCAGTGGAGCGTTCCGTTCCATCGGTTTCTCGGCCTATGCCTCAGTGCAGTACGCGGACATCGTTCCGGCCCAGCTCCCTTCGGCCAACGCGATCTCCGCAACGCTGGTTCAGCTGGCCGCCGCTGGTGGAATCGCCATAGCCGCTTTGTTCCTCCGATCTTTTGAGACGTCACATCTGTTCGGTCCCGATCACGTGGGGGTTTACAAAGGGGCGTTCCTTGCTATGGCGGCGCTGATGCTCATCAGCACAGCCGACAGCCTTACTCTGCACCGGCACGCCGGTGCGGAAGTCAGCGGAGGGGCCAAGCGAAAGCAGGCAAATCCCTAGCCGCTGCCTCCCCGGGAATGAGGCGCCGGCCCAGGGACAGAACCCCTTAAACGCAGGTGGTCCGGTCGAAAGCGGGGACCACTTCGAGACATCGTTGACAGTCTTGGCATAGGCCGCGCCCACAAACACAAACGCATCATCCTGCTCGTCCGGGACACCGACGTCACCGCCGTCGAATACGGCACCGGCGAAATCCTCACCGACTTCAGCATCGACCCAGCCCGCGGCTGCCAACCGAAAAAACAAAACACCCCCGGTCCGAAGACCGGGGGTGTCAATGATGTCCTGACACATCCGTAAGGGATGTCCCGCTACATCACAACGCGGAGACGGGGGTGTGTAGTTTCACGACATAGTTCACACGTGAGTCGGGACATCGTTCTCAGGTGACACTTCCCCGGTGAGTCGGGACATCGTTCACACTTTTGTGGCCGAGCATGATTCATGTCGAAGCAGAAAGTCATCGTCCTCGCCGTCCGTGACCAAGGCCTGACCATCACGGCCGCAGCCCGCCGCTACGGAGTCAGCCGCCGCTGGGTCCACGAACTGCTCAGGCGCGAAGCAGAAGGAGGCATCGAGGCCGTCGAGCCCCGACCCAAACGCCCGCTGACCAACCCCCACCGAACCACCGAAGCCATGACCAACCGCATCCTGGCACTACGCCGCGAACTGGTAATCGCCGGCCTGGACGCCGGGCCCGTCACAATCGCTTGGCACCTTGAACGCGAAGCACTCCAACCGCCCTCAACCTCGACCATCCGGCGGGTCCTGCACACCGCAGACCTGATCACCCCCGAACCAAAGAAACGCCCCAAAGCGTCCCTGCACCGCTTCGAAGCCCACCAGCCCAACGAAACCTGGCAGTCCGACTTCACCCACTGGGCCCTGGCCGACGGCACGGACACCGAGATCCTGAACTTCCTCGATGACCACTCCCGCTATCTTCTGGCCTGCACCGCGTTCAGACCCGTCACAGTCACCACCGTCGTGACCACCTTCCTGGCCACCGCCGCGGACTACGGCCTCCCAGCCTCCACCCTGACCGACAACGGCATGGTCTACACCACCCGCCTCGCCGGCGGCCGGGGCGGCCGGAACGCCTTCGAACACCAACTCCACGCCCTAGGCATCACCCAGAAAAACGGATCCCCCAGCCACCCACAAACCCAAGGAAAAATCGAACGGTTCCACCAAACCCTCAAACGCTGGCTCACCGGGCAGCCCCGCGCCCACACCCTTAAAGACCTCAACGAACAACTGGACAAGTTCCGGCAGATCTACAACCACGAACGCCCCCACCGCGCCCTGGGCCGCCGAACGCCCGCCGCCGCCTACGTCGCGACACCCAAAGCAGCACCCGCCGGAGCGAAACAAGGAGACCACTGGCGCCGCCGCGTTGACCGCGTCGACAAATTCGGGAAACTCACCCTCCGCCATGCCGGACGCCTCCGCCACCTCGGCATCGGCCGCGCCCACGCCGGCACGCACGTCCTCATGCTCATCCACGACGCCGACGTCACCATCAGCAACGCAACCACCGGCGAGATCATCCGCGAACTCACCATCGACCCCACCAAGAACTACCAACCCAGAGAATCCGGACAAAGAAAAACACCCCGGTCCGAAGACCGGGGTGTAACCGATGACTCGACTCATCCGTGAAGGATGTCTCGACTCATCACACAACGCGGAGACGGGGGGATTTGAACCCCCGGTGGAGTTGTGCCCCACACTTCATTAGCAGTGAAGCCCATTCGGCCGCTCTGGCACGTCTCCGTTTGCTATTGCTAGCCCACCAAGGATACGCAGAACCTGTGGTCTAGCGCAAAACAGCCCGGGAAGCGCCCGATTCGGTGGTTCCCTGCCAACTGTGCCGTGCGCCCGGCCTCCTGCGCAGCGAACCATCGAGTCGGGTCCGAACCCCGGCCCGAACCCGGTCCGAACCCGGCCCAAGCCGGGTGCCTGAACTGGCCCGCCCTACTTGGCGCCCGCCAGCGAACGCCACAGGAAGTGGTTGCTCCGGGCTTGCAGGGCAGCGGCTTGGCGGTTGTCCGAGGCACCGGCGTGCCCACCTTCGAGGGCCTCGTGGAACCAGACGTTGGGAATGCCCATTGCTTGCATTCGTGCCGCCATTTTCCGCGCTTGCACAGGTCCTACACGGTCATCGGAGGTCGCCGTCCAAATGAACGTTTCCGGGTAGTCCACGCCGTCCCGAAGCAGGTGGTACGGCGAGAAGGTCCGGATGAATTCCCACTGCTCGGGCACATCCGGGTCCCCATACTCGGCAATCCACGAGTATCCCGCGGAGAGCTTGGTGTAGCGCCGCATATCCAGCAGCGGCACCCCGCAGGACACTGCGCCGAAGAGTTCCGGGTACTGGGTGAGCATGTTGCCGACCAAGAGTCCACCGTTGGAGCCGCCTACGCAACCCAAGCGACGCCGGCTGGTAACCCCGCGCGTCATGAGGTCCCTGGCCACTGCGGCGAAGTCCTCGTAGGCCCGGTGCCGGTTTTCCTGCAACGCCGCGCGATGCCAAGCAGGTCCGTACTCGCCCCCGCCGCGGATGTTGGCCACAACGTAGACCCCGCCGCGTGCGTGGGGAGCGTCGCCGCCGTCGGACGACGTGCGGCGCTCGAGCCAAGCCCGTCCGATCGTTCCGGAGTACGCGGGCGTGCGGGAGATCTCGAATCCCCCGTAGCCGGACAACTGGGTGGGGTTTTGGCCGTCCAGCACCAAATCCTTGGATGCCACTTGGAAATAAGGGATGCGTGTTCCATCCGCAGAGACCGCGAAATGCTGCTGCACTTCGTACCCGGCTTCATTGAAGAACGACGGCGACCGTTTGACCTCTGAGTGTTGGCTCATGACCTCGCCGTCCGGACCCGGGGTGAGAGTCCCGCGAGTGAGCGTGGTTGGAGTGGTGAACCCGGTGGCCACGAGCCAGAAGTCGTTGCCTGCACCGGTCTGATCGGTATCCTCGTCGTCCACGGCGTAGGCGTTGACGTCGTGGAGGGGCGGGCACGCGTCCAACACGGTGGAGCGCCAGCCGCCGTTGGCGTCGGATGTGGACGGGTCGAGCACTCGGATCTCGGAGGAAACGTCGCGCAACAAGTTCAGGAGCAGGTAGTCCTTGGTCCAGCTCCATGACTGCAGGGACGTGTGCTCGTCAGGCGAAAAGAGCACCACAAACTGGCGCGAACCGGCCAGGTACCCTTCAAAGTCCGCAGCGAGCAGGGACCCGGACGGGTACGTGTGGCCATCTACTTGCCAGTCTTTTTGTGGACGGAACAACAACCAATCCCGGTGGGCGCTGATATTCACATCCGTGGGCACGTCAATGTTCACCCACGAACTCTCGCGCAGGAGCCAGGTATTCCTGTTGTAGAAGTCGATGTAATCAACGGCGAAGGTCCGCTCATAACCTGGGGTGGAATCGTGGGCCACCATGGCCAGCATGTGGTCCTCGGGAATTTCGAAGAGCCGCTCAGCATCAGCAAGGGCCTGGCCTCTGCAGAGTTTCACGCCAGTGCGGGCGTACGACGATGAGGTCGCAGGCAGGCCATCGGCGGTGCTGGATACCAAGAGTGTGTCAGCGTCCAGCCAGCTAACGTTCCCCTTCGCCGTCGGCAGGTCGAAGCCCCCTTCGACAAAAGTGCGGGTCTCGACGTCGAACTCGCGGTGGCGGTCAGCGTCACCGCCGTCGGGGGAGAGGGAGACCATGGCCAAACGGTAGGCGGCACCGTCTGAAGGGCGCAGGAAACCGGCGCCGTGGAAGACCCACTCCACCCCTTCCGCATCGGCCAATGCATCGACATCCAGCAGCACGTCCCACTCGGGAGCGTCTGTAAGGTAGCTCTCCCACGTGGTCCGTCGCCAGAGGCCCTTGGGGTGCTCTTGGTCCTTCCAAAAGTTGTAGTAGAAGTTTCCGCGTTTGTTGACCATGGCGACGCGGTCCGTCGAATCAAGGACTTCGAGGATTCCGGCCTCGACTGCCGCGTAATCGGAGTCCTCCAACAATTCCTCGGTGCGGGCGTTCTGCTCACGGACCCAAGCAAGCTGTTGATCGCCGTGGATGTCTTCAAGCCAGATGTTCTCATCCGTTGGCATGGGGGCGATCTCCGCAGCGTGGCGGCCCCTGGGTTTACCGTCGATGGCATCGCCATCCCCGGGAAGTGGCGTGTGATCAGCTTCTGTGGTGGTCATGGGCCCATCCAAGCAACACTGTTCAGCGGTAAGCAAGTCACAGGAAGTTAAGCTTGAGCGTGGCTATATCCGAAACCAACCGTGTTGCCCTGATCGGGGCAGGCCCTCGGGGCACCAGCGTCCTTGAGCGGTTGCTCGCGAATTGGGCGCCGATGGGACGTTCAGTGGGCGCGCGACGCTTGCAGATCGACGTCGTCGATCCTTACCAAGCGGGCCCGGGACACGTGTGGCAGCCGGAACAATCCCGGCTGTACCTGATGAACACCCAGGCGTTCTATCCCACGCTCATCCCCGAAGACGCCGAACTGGCACCCCCTTTGGCCGGCGGTTCTTTTGACCAGTGGCGCGAACTTCGGCGTCGTGATGGCATCGGTTTGAACGACGCCGAAAAGGCGGAGCTGGCCACCCTCGAGTCCCACGATTTCCCCAGCCGCGCTTTGTACGGGCGGTACCTGCGCCAAACCCTGGAGTCGGTCCTTGAGCGACTACCCGACGGCGTCGCGGTCACCTTTAGGGAGACGACAGCGCTTGCGGTCCGCCCCGCCGGACGCCGGGATGGGATGTTCGACGTCGAACTGGCCGACGGCGCGACGCTCACCGTCGACTCCGTGGTGCTGGCCCTGGGCCACATCGAATCCCGGTTGAATCCCGAGCAGCGGTCCTTCCAGGGCGCCGCGGAAGAGCGCGGCTTGCGTTATTTCCCCCCAGCAGCACCGGCGGATGTCGACTGGCAGGCCGTGCCTGACAACGAACCAGTCCTGGTGCGGGGCATGGGCCTTAACTTTTTCGACGTCATGGGTCAGCTGACTGAGGGCCGCGGTGGCAAGTTCGTCGACGCCGGCCTGCCGGGTGCCGGGGTACTCGAATACCGTGCGTCCGGCCGGGAGCCCAAGATCATAGCCGCCTCACGCCGCGGAACGCCGTATCGGGCCAAAGCGGGTTTGGCTGGGTACTATCCGCGGAGCATCACTATGAGGTACCTGACCGAGGATGCCGTGGACCGGTTCCGCGCTGCCGGCATCCAGCCTGGTTTTGACCATGACCTGTGGCCTCTGCTGCACCGGGACGCGTTGTGGGCCTACTACTCGACGTTGGCGGCCTCACAGCCCGCTGCTATCCGTGATGCGGCCCAATTCCTGGCTGATCTTGCGGATGCGCTCCAACCCCACGCGCACACCACCGCGAACTGGGAACACGACGTAGGGGATCTGGTTGAAAAGCATGTGCTGGCCTGCCGCCGGCTGAACCTACGAGCACTCGCCGCCCCGCTGGCCGGCCGCACGTTCGGCTCCCGTAAGGAACTGGACGCAGCGGTCACAGCCTATTTGGACGACGACGCACGACGATCTGCCTTGGGTGAATCGGATCCGATAAAGATGGCCATCGGAGCCCTCCACACAGGCCGCGCCATCCTCAAATCCGTAGTAGCCGACGGCGGGATAACGGACGAATCCTGGCTGGCGGGGCTACGGGGTTGGTTTGAAGCGTTCGTCGAAGGGTTGGCCAGTGGTCCGCCCGCCATCCGTTCGGAACAGTTGGCCGCGTTGGCGCGCGCCGGCGTCGTAAGTTTTGTCGGGCCCGACCCCAAATTCACGGTGGACCGGGGCGCGCGGGTGTTTCGGGCGACGTCGCCGTGGGTACGCGATTCGCCAGCCGAAGCCAGGACCCTCATTGAGGCGATGTCGCCGGCAAACAGGGTGGGCGTCAATGTTTCCCCGCTGCTGGAACAGCTCCTCGCTGATGGGCTGGTGCGGCCCAAGATCATGATGAGCGTTGAAGGAATGCCCATGCAGACCACAGGTTTGGACGTGGAGCCACATCCGTACCGCCCGGTCGCTGCCAACGGCTCCGTCACCGAGGGTCTGTATATTCTGGGCCTGCAACTTTCGGCGTCACAATGGGGGACTGCGATTGCCGCAGAGGCGCGACCGCTCGCCGGGCCGGTCTACTCAAGTGGGCAGCGCACCCTCCGCGATGCGGATGAAATCGCGCGCGGCATTCTCAAGGGTTAACGGCGGTTCAGGGCCGCCCATCACTCACTGAGCGGCCCTGCCTCAAGGTGTCAGCTTTGTAGCCCTACGCGCCCGGGTTCAGGGCCTGTACCACCTTGAAAACCGCGCCGGTGGGATCGGATACGGTGGCCAGCCGCCCGAAAGGCGTGTCCTCGGCAGGCTGGATCACCGAGGCGCCGAGGCCCACGGCCCGCTCCACAGTGGCGTCTACATCGTCCACGGCAAAGTACACGCTCCACATGGAGGGAACTTCCTCCGGAAGGAATCCGGATGCGTCCATGATGCCTGCCTTGGCGTCGTCGCCGGAGCCCAAGGTGGTGTAACGGAACTCCGGGGTGTCGCTCATGACGGCGGTTTCCCACCCAAAGACGTTCCGGTAGAACGCCACAGCAGACTCATAGTCCTTGGCGAGGAGTTCATGCCACGCCGGAGCGCCGGACTCCGCAGCAAGCTGGAAGCCCTTCATCTGCCCGAATTGCCACGCACCAACGGAGGCTCCGGATGAATCAGCGTACATAGCCATGGCGCCCTGTTCGGGGACATCCATGGGTTCCATATACACCTGGCCGCCGTTCGCGGCGGCAGCTTCGGTGGTGGCTTTGATATCGTCCGTGCGCAGGTAGGTGGACCAGAGATCGGGCATGCCGCCCATGTCTTCCTGCTTCTGCATAATGCCGGCAACCAAACGGCCATCCTTGGAAGCGGTGATATAACCGCCGTAGGTTTCCTGGTCGCCTGTTTCATACGTCCAGCCGAAGAGGGCTGTATAGAAAGCTTTCGCCTTCTCCGTATCGGTGGTCATGAGGTCGATCCAGCATGGAGCGCCGGGGGTGATATCAGGGGTAGGCATACGTCAAGCTCCCGTTGTTGTTCTGCTGCCAAGATTCGGCGGTATCCGAAGATGGTGGAGACACTGAGAAGACTATGCGGGGGGTCTGACACTTTCAATGAAAACGCAAAAGTGCCCCGGGCTGGAACCCGGGGCACTGCATTGGCGGAAGGTAAGGGATTTGAACCCTTGGTACGGGGTTACCGCACACTGGTTTTCAAGACCAGCTCCTTAGGCCGCTCGGACAACCTTCCCTGCCTAGTAGTCTTTCATAGGGAGTTGGCTGTACCAAAACAGCCCGTACCAGTCCCTGCCCCGGGGCTGGAGCACAAGCAAGAAACCGGGAGTTCGTCATGAAAGCCGTCTACATCTCAGAGCCTGGCGGGCCCGAGGTCCTCGACATCCGGGAAGTCCCTGCTCCGGTGCCGGGCAACGGCGAGGTGCTGATCGACGTCGTCGCCGCCGGCCTGAACCGGGCCGATGTCCAGCAGCGCCGCGGCTTCTACCCGCCGCCTCCGGGCGCCTCGGACATCCCCGGACTTGAAGTATCGGGCCGGATCGCGGCCTTCGGTCCCGGCGTGACCAAGGCCTTCTCCCTCGGAGACAAAGTGGTGGCCCTGCTGGCCGGTGGCGGGTACGCCCAACAGGTTGCGGTCTCGGCCGAACAGGTCCTCCGGATTCCCGAGGGCGTGGACCTGATCACGGCTGCGGCGCTTCCTGAAGTCGCAGCGACCGTGTACTCGAACCTCATCATGACGGCCCAGCTGCAGCCCGGTGAGACGGTCCTTATCCACGGTGCCACCGGCGGCATCGGCACCATGGCTATTCAGCTGGCCAAAGCGTACGGAGCCACCGTGGCAACAACGGCAGGGACAGACGAAAAAGTTAGTACGGCCAAAGCCTTCCTCGGAGCCGACATCGCCATCAATTACACCGAGGAGGATTTCCCCGAAAGCCTCAAAGCCTCCAACGGAGGCAAAGGCGCAGACGTGATCCTCGACGTCGTGGGCGCCAAATCCCTGCAACAAAACATAGATGCGCTCGCCGACTACGGCCGCCTGGTCATCATCGGCCTCCAAGGCGGGACCAAGGCCGAAATCAACCTCGGGCAGCTCCTCAGCAAGCGCGCCGCCGTCATCGGCACCGCCCTCCGTCCGCGCCCGGTGGCCGAAAAAGGCATCATCATGTCTGCCGTCCGCGAGGTTGTATGGCCAATGCTCACCGACGGGCGCATCAAGCCCCTCGTAGCGAAGACTTTCCCGTTGGAGCAGGTCCAGCAGGCCCACGAATACTTCGATAGCGGCGAGCACATGGGTAAGGTGCTGTTGCTTCTCTGATCCGTCCGTCCCAAGGCAGCAAGGAGCACCATGTCTATCCGGCACAGCCTGCTGGCACTGCTTCACGGCCAACCGCGTTACGGCTACGAGCTACGCGTCGAGTTCGAGGATCGGACCGGTGCAGCCTGGCCGCTGAATATCGGACAGGTGTACACCACTCTGGACCGGTTGGAGCGGGACGGCTTAGTCACCAAAGAGGGCGACGACGGCGGCGGCCACGTCATCTACAGCCTCACCGAGGCGGGGGCTGAGCAAGTCCGGGCGTGGTTTTCAGGGGCGGTGGACCGGGGCAATCCGCCCCGGAACGAGATCGCCATCAAACTCGCGCTCGCTGTGACGATGCCCGGAGTGGATGTTTCGGCCGTCATCCAATCCCAACGCGAGGCATCCCTCAGGGCCCTACAGGAACATACGCAGTCGAGGAAGTCGGTCGGTGCGAACCAGCGACCCGCGGATACGGCATGGCTCCTCGTCCTGGATTCGCTGATATTCCAAGCCGAGGCTGAGGTGCGTTGGCTGGATCTGTGCGAGGCGCGGATGGTCCAATTCCAACCGGGAGGCAACCAGTAGTTCCGGGCCTTTTCGCTACGGACGAAGTCCAAAATTGACCCTCGGCTCCGGGACCCTGCGAACCACATGAGAGTATGAACCAATGAGCGATCTGAACAACATTCAGCCTGCGGATGAGGCTTCGGACGACACCCCCGTGGAAGGCACTCCCGTGGATGCCGAAGCACCCGCGGAGCCGCCGCATGGCGCTACCCTCCAAGAACTCGTGGACGAGCCGGCAAAAGTCATGCGGATCGGCACCATGATCCGCCAGCTCCTTGAAGAGGTAAAGAGTGCCCCGTTGGATGACGCCGCACGGGGTCGCCTGGCCGAAATCCACGAACGCTCCATCAAGGAACTCGAGGACGGACTCGCTCCGCAGCTGATCGAAGAGCTGGAGCGGATCACGTTGCCGTTTCCCGAGGAAACCACCCCCAGCGACGCAGAGCTGCGCATCGCACAGGCCCAGCTTGTGGGATGGCTCGAAGGGCTTTTCCACGGAATCCAGGCGGCCATAGCGGCGCAGCAGGCCGCCAAGGAGCACGCAGCCGCCCAAATGCAACTCCGCCAGCTCCCCCCGGGCACGGTGATCGCGCCCGGAATCGTCATCGGCGAGAACGGCCAGCCCCAGCGCGCAGCTGCTCCCGGCGCTCCGGGCACCGCGCCGCGGGGGCGCCCGGAAGATCCGGACCACCGTCCCGGCCAGTACCTCTGAGCTGGCGCATGGGTTTCTTTGGGGCCGTCCGGCAAGGGCGGAGAGATGATCTCGAGCTCGGCAAGGGTATTTGGCGCAGGGCCCACGACCGCTTTCACCGCGGGTTGGACCGGTATCACCAGGTCCTGGAGGGCGTAGACGACGAACAGCTTTATGGCGAACTTTTAGTAATCGCCAACGAGCTCGCTGAGTTATCCCCACGTGTCAGGTCTATTTGTGTGGAGGCCCAGAAGCGCTCTCCAAGTGATGGGCTGGACGTCCCGGGGCCGCTCGCCGGTGTGCACCGGGCCCTTTCCAAGGCCGGAAATTCGCTGGCCACCACGGCAGAGGCTGCCGCCATGTTGCGGCTTGCGGTGGGTCCGGTGCCCGTGGGCGCATTGTCTGTCCGGCGTCGCTTGGAGTCGGTGTACGAACAAGTCGAGGACGCCGAGCGCCAACTCCGAGGCTAGGTTAAAGGGCGGCGTCAGCAACTACGAGCGTGCGCGGTTATTCCGTTTTTACAATGAGTTAAGCGGATAGCTGATAAGGGCAATCCTGGGTGCCTGAGGCAACCACTGCTGGCACTATGGGACCATGACTTCCTCTCCCACACTTACATTCAACGACGGCAACACTATTCCCCAGCTCGGCTACGGGGTGTGGCAAGTTGAAGACGATGTAGCCGAAAAAGTGGTGCGTCAAGCGTTCGAAGCCGGCTTCCGCCACATCGACACCGCTAAGATCTATGGCAACGAGTCCGGCGTCGGCCGTGCCATCGCGTCCTCGGGCTTGTCTGCTGAGGAAATCTTCATCACCACCAAGCTGTGGAACGCCGACCAAGGTTACGAGTCCACGCTGGAGGCCTTCGAAGCGTCCATGGACCGCCTCGGAATCCAGACACTGGACCTGTACCTCATCCACTGGCAGCAGCCCAAGCAGGAAAAGTACGTCGACACCTGGAAGGCCCTGATCGAGCTCAAGAAGCGCGGCCGGGTCAAGTCCATCGGAGTCTCCAACTTCACAAAGGAGGGCCTGCAGCGCATCATCGATGAAACCGGGGTCGTTCCGGCCATCAACCAGGTTGAACTGCACCCGTTCTTCAACCAGGCCGACCTCCGCGAGTTCAACGCCTCCAAGGGCATCCTGACCCAGGCTTGGTCGCCCCTCGGACAGGGCGGCGAACTTCTGGAGAACGCCACTATTGCCGAGATCGCTGAGAAGCACGGTGCCACACCGGCACAGGTTGTCATCGCATGGCACCTGACGATCGGCAATGTCGTCATCCCCAAGTCCGTCACCGAGTCACGGATCCAGGAGAACTTCGCCGCCTTGAACGTCACGTTGGACGCAACCGACGTCGAGGCCATCAGCAGTCTGGACCGCGGCACCGAAGGCCGCATCGGCCCCGATCCTGCAGTCTCCGACTTCGCCTAAGCACTGTTCAGCGCTAACTAAAAGCGCCCCGCATGCAACCATTCGGTTGTGCGCGGGGCGCTTTTGGTTAAGTGACGACGGCTTTAACCGGCAATCGACGGCGCCTTGGCAGCGCTGCTTTCCCGCACCCGCAGCGTTGGCGTTAACCTTGCCGGCTCGGGTTTTTCGCCCCTGAGCACGGCCTGCATGAGCTGCAATGCCGTCCGTCCGATGTCCTCCATCGGGGAATGGACCGAAGTCAACGGGACGGGAAGCTCGGCCGCCAGGGACGTGTCGTTGTAGCCCACAACCGCGACGTCCTCTCCTACTGTGAGGCCGCGGGAGCGCAAAGCGCCCATGGCTCCAATGGCTGCGAAATCGTTGACGGCGAAGATGGCGGTAGGGCAGATCTTGCTGTTGGCGAGGATTTTTTCTGCGGCCTCGCGGCCGCCGGCCGTATCGAACCTGGACAGCACCACGTCGTCGTCGGAAATGGTGCCACCCAGTGACCGCCAGCGGTCCAGGAATCCGGCTGTACGGTCGACGCCGGTACTCGCATACGGTTCGCCCGCAATAACCGCCACTTGCCGGTGGCCCATTTCCCACAAGTGAGCAGCCACGAGTTCACCGCCAACGACGTCGTCACACGTGGCAGATGGGTAGCCGGGCACCCGACGGTTCATCAGCACGAAGGGAACCTTGCGGTCAGTAAGTTCCTGGAGGAGGCTGCTGTCCAGATGGGCGTCGCCAATGATCAGGCCGTCCACCCTGCGGGCAAGCATGAGGTCAATCTTCCGTCGCTGTTCTTCGGGGTCGTCGCGCGAGTTCATCACGAAAGCGGAGTAACCCACCTGCGCTGAGGCCGCATCGATGCCCTCGTACATGATTGCGAGGACCAGGTCCGAGAGCCGCGGGACGATGACGCCGAGCAACTTGGTCCGCCTGGTCCGAAGGCTGGCGGCCTGCGGATCGGGGGAGTAGCCGAGCTTCCGGGCCAGTTCACGGACGCGCTCCGCCGTCGCAGCCGAGGCAGCTCCCTTGGCTACGTCGGACCCGGAGTGCAGGACCCGGGAAACCGTGGAGGGATGAACGCCCAGCTCCCGTGCCAGATCCTTCAACGTGACCGCAGCGTCGCCGTCGGCCTTTTCTTTCATGTCCCTCTCCTGCCCACCGGCATCACTGTAGCCCAGGTCTGTTACGGAAGGTCTTAGGGCACCCCTTGACGTGACCTCCTTCACATTCTATAGTCGTTTTTCAGTGTTACCCAAACGATTGGGTAACGGGCAGACCACCAGGCGCCACACCCCCGGCGCCATTCACCACTCTTGCCTCTTCCCTTAATGCGGAAAGTTACCCAAACGATTGGGTTGCTTGCCGCAGAGCAACCAACGGAGCTGAAATGACTGTTACCGGCGCCCACGTCGTGCTGCTGGCCACGGGAGGCACCATCTCGTCGCGTTCATCCCACAAAGGCGGGGCTGTCGCATCCGATACGGGTGCCGAGGTGTTCAAAGCCATGGGCTCACCGACCCCCCACCCCGTCCGGGTATTGGATGTGTTCCAGAAAGGTTCGTATCTGCTCACCTTCGAGGACATGCTCAGGATCTGCGCCACCATCAAGGATGTCCTCAAGGATCCCGACGTCTTGGGCGTCGTGGTGACCCACGGAACGGACACCATGGAAGAGACAGCCTTCCTCGCCGACCTGACCCATGACGATATGCGCCCGGTCGTCTTCACCGGTTCGCAGCGTGCTGCCGACTCGGAAGCCCCCGACGGGCCGGACAACCTGGCCCGCGCCATCGCCGTTGCAGGTTCGACGGAGGGGAGGGGTAAGGGCGTCATGGTTCACTTTGCCGGCAGCGTCTTTCCCGCAGCCGGGATCCGCAAAAGCCAGACCCTTCGGCTTGATGCCTTCGCCAACCCCGATTTCGGGTCACTCGGTCGCGTCAGTGCCCAAGGAGAGGTAGCAATGCTCGACGGCGGCAGCCGGCCTGAGCCTTTGCCGTTGCCGGAACCCGGCGGAACCTGCCCGCGCGTCGACCTCGTGGCCGCCTATCCCGGCGCCGACGCCACCCTGATGCGCGCCGCCCTTCGGGCCGGCGCGACAGGCATCGTCCTGCAAGGCACCGGAAGCGGCAATGCCAACCCCAGCCTCTGTTCGGAAGTCGCGGCTGCCGTGGCGTCCGGCGTCGTGGTTATCACGAGCACCCGCGTGGACGCCGGACCTGTGGTCCCGATCTACGGTGCTGGCGGCGGCGGTGAAGACCTCCGGGCCGCCGGGGCGATCGGTTCCGGCCATCTCCGGCCGTCGCAGGCCCTGATTCTGCTCAACCTCCTGCTCAGCATCAACACCGGCCCGGAGCGGATCGGCGAAATCTTCACCCACCGAGGGAGGCCCCCCAAACCTTCCGCCTGACACCCCAAAAGCTCCCGGACTTAACACTTTGAAAGGAAAATCTCATGGCTAAGGACATTCAAGTCGCCTTCGGCGTTGACGTAGACGCAGTGGCGGGCATGCTCGGATCTTATGGAGGGGAGGACTCCCCGTGTGACATTAGCCGCGGCCTGTTCAGCGGCGAAGTGGGGGGACCTCGCCTGATCCGCTTGTTCCAGAAATACAACCTCCCGGCAACCTGGTTCGTGCCCGGTCATTCGATCGAGACGTTCCCGGAACTGACACAGATGATCGTCGACGCCGGTCACGAGATCGGCGTGCACGGATATTCGCACGAGAACCCGATTGCCATGACCCGGGAACAAGAGACCGCCATCTTGGACCGCTCGATCGAACTGATCGAGAAGGTGTCCGGTCGCAGGCCCACAGGCTACGTTGCGCCGTGGTGGGAATTTTCGCCTGTCACTAACGAAATCCTCCTCGAGCGGGGCATCAAATACGATCACTCCCTGATGCACCGTGACTTTGAGCCCTACTACGTCCGGGTAGGCGACTCCTGGAAAAAGATCGACTACACCAAGGACGCCGAGACGTGGATGGAACCCCTCAAGCGCGGACAGGAAACGGACCTCGTGGAGATACCAGCCAACTGGTACCTGGATGACCTGCCTCCCATGATGTTCATCAAAGCGTCCCCGAACTCCCACGGGTTCGTCAATCCCCGCGATATCGAGCAGATGTGGCGTGACCAGTTCGACTGGGTCTACCGCGAAATGGACCAAGCCGTGTTCACCATGACCATTCACCCGGACGTATCGGGACGCCCCCAGGTCCTGCTGATGCTCGAACGCCTGATTGAACACATCAACTCGCACGACGGCGTCAGCTGGCTCACCTTCGACCAGATCGCAGACTCCTTCATCTCCCGCAGCCCTCGTAAGGAAAGCAAGTCATGACCATCCAAGAACCAGCTGTTGACCTTTCGCAGCCCCGCCCCAACGAGAAGCGCCGTTTCCCCATCTTCTCCAAGCGCCACACCACCACCGCCACAGTCCTCGCCCTGCTGGCCTGGACAGTGGCCGTCTTCGACTACGGCCTGTTCGGCACCCTGCTGCCGGCCATGCAGCAGGAATTCGGCTGGTCGGCCACGGAGGCATATGCCATCAACACATGGATCGCCGTCGGTACCGCGATCGTCTGCTTTGGTATCGGCCCCGTCATCGACCGGCTCGGACGCCGCAAAGGCATGATGAGCACCATCGGTGGAACCGCCGTCGTCTCCGCCCTGACTGCTGCGATTCCCACCGGCATTCCGGTTCTCAGCAACGCACTCCTGGTAGTAGTCCGGTCCTTCGGCGGCTTGGGCTTCTCCGAACAAGCCGTGAACGCCACCTACATGAATGAGGTCTACCAGGTCACGGAGGTTGCCGATAAGCGCAAGCGCCCCGGGTTCCACTACTCCTTCATCCAGGGCGGATGGCCCCTGGGCTTCCTATTGGCCAGCGCGCTGGCACTTGCCTTCCTGCCTTCCCTGGGATGGCGCGCCCTGTACCTGATGGCCACCATTCCCGCAGCCATCATCGTCTGGACCATCGCCCGGAAGCTCAAAGAAACCCCGCAGTTTGAACTGCACCACAAGCTCACCGAGCTGGAAAAGGGCGGGAGGTCCGAAGAAGCGCACTCACTCGCCAAGGCCTACGGCGTCGAGCATTCCTCAGCAGCCCCGCTGAAGCGCATCTGGGAGCCGCAACTGCGCCGGAACACCATCGTTTTCTCGATCGCGTGGATCGTGAACTTCTTCGGTATCACCATCTTCAGCGTCCTCGGCAGTTCGGTGCTGAAGAACGCCAAGGGCGTGGAGCTCTCGGATGCTTTCTGGATGCTGATCGTCATCAACCTCCTGGCCTACTTTGGGTACGTCTTCCACGGCTGGATCGGGGACAAAATCGGCCGCAAGCGGACCATCATCGGTGGCTGGATCATCTCCGGCATCTGCTTCTCCATCATGCTAAGCCCCCTCGCGGCAAGCCCCGTCATGATCATCCTGACCTACGGCGCCGGGCTGTTCTTCCTGGTGGGCCCGTATGCTGCCATCCAGTACTTCATGGCCGAGTGCTACCCGGTAAGCTGCCGGGCCACGGGTACCGCCTTCATTGGTGCCATGAGCCAGCCCGGAACCATCATCGGTGGCGCGATCTTTACCGCCATCGCAGCCGTCGCCGGTACCGGCAGTGCGGCCCTCTGGGTCGGTGCCCTCGGCACCTTGGTTTCCGGACTCTTGATGATCGCAGCCAAGCCACCCGTTGAAGCCTTGAGCGAGGATCACCCGCATGACGTCTAACCACAAAGCCGCCATTATCACCGGCGCTGCCAGCGGCATCGGACGGGCCCTGGCCGTCCACTACGCCCGCCAAAAAGTAGTGTCCGTCATTGGCACCTTCCCCGGCGACCCCCACGATCCCGAGGAAACCCTCCGCCTGGTCAAGGAAGCCGGCGGTGAAGCCGTGATCCATGAAGTGGACGTCCGCACCACTGAGTCCGTGGACGCCCTGGCGCAACGGGCCGTGGACGAGTACGGCCGGCTGGACATCGCCATCGCCAACGCCGGAATCCTGCGCAATTCTTCACTCAGCGAGATGTCGGACGAGCGCTGGCATGACATGCTCAACGTTGACCTCACCGGCGTGCTGCGCACGCTGCGCGCTGGTGCGGAGAGAATGTCCGACGGCGGAGCGCTGGTTGCCGTCTCGTCCATCGCCGGCGGCGTCTATGGGTGGGAGGAGCACGCCCACTATGCCGCGGCAAAGGCCGGCGTCCTGGGGCTGGTCCGCAGCGTGGCCGTGGAGCTCGGTCCCCGGCAGATCCGGGCCAACGCCGTTATCCCGGGACTCATCGAAACCCCCCAGTCCTTGGACCCTGTGAATTCGCTGGGTCCGGAGGGGCTGAAACGGGCCGGAAACGATATCCCGTGGGGCAGGGTGGGAACACCGGAGGAAGTGGCCAGCGTGATCGCTTTCCTCACCTCCGACGACTCCCGCTACATCACGGGTCAGGCACTGGTGGTCGACGGCGGACTGACCGTCAAGATGCGGGCCTGACGGCGTGACCCGAGAAGGAAAGGACAGCATGGACACGTTGACTGACGGTGCTGGCCGGCCGTCCGGGAGCGTCCCGGACGGCAAGGGCCGGGGAGTGGTTGTCACAGGCGGTTCCAGCGGGATCGGTAAGGCCATCGCCGAGGCTTTCATGGCCAACGGGGACCGGGTGGCGGTGCTGGACAGGGCCGGAGGCGAAGGCGTCATCCGCGTGGACGTGGCCGACGAAGCCAGCGTACGGTCTGCCTTCGCCGAGGCACGGGAGACGCTGGGCGAAATCGATGTCCTGGTCAACAGCGCAGGACTTTTGACGGAGTCTCCCCTTGAGGACATGTCCTTGGCCACGTGGAATGAGACCCTGACGGTGGACCTGACCGGGGTATTCCTCTGTTGCCGGGAGGTGGTGGGGGAGATGCGGCAGCGAAAGTGGGGCCGCATCATCAATATCGCCTCCCAGTTGGCAATCAAGGGCGGGGTGGGGCTGACCCATTACAGTGCTGCGAAGGCTGGTGTGGTTGGTCTTTCCAAAGCCCTGGCCTTGGAAACAGCGGCGGACAATGTGCTCGTCAACTGCATCGCCCCGGGCCCGATCGAAACGCCGTTGGTGGAGGGCATCTCGGAAAGCTGGAAGGCAGCTAAGCGCGCCGAACTTCCCCTCGGTCGCTTTGGGACGCCAGAGGAAGTAGCCCCTGCAGCCTTGTTGCTGGCAAGCGATCCGGGCGGCAATCTTTTCGTCGGACAAACGCTGGGGCCCAACTCAGGCGACGTCATGCCGTAGGGCCGTCACCTCAAAAAGGCGCGATCGAAAACTGGAGGAAACGATATGTGCGGTGCCTGTGGAAGGACAACCGTTGCCGACCCGATCCTCGGGCCGGTGCGGACCATGCGGCAACACCTGATTGTGGCCGCTACGATCAGCGCGGTCTGCACCGGCCTCCCAGGGGCTCCAAAAGTTACTGCCCTTGCAGACGGCTGGATGATGACGGGTCCCTCAGGAACCTCCGCCCAGTGCCGGACCGTGGAAGAACTATGTTCCGCTGTGCTCGGCTGTTTCACCAATGCTTCGGTTATCGACCACTTGGTCAGGCGCGGGCAGGCATACGCAACCGATTCAGCTAACGCGGGCCTGCCTGCGCTCGTAGCCCGGGCATTTGATGCCTCTCCGGACGCAGCAGCATCACCCGATCACTCCGAAGGAAAACTTTATGACTGATTACACCCCTCTCTGGTCACCTATCCGGATCGGCACCACCGAGCTGGACAACCGGGTTGCCTTGGCACCCATGACGCGAATCAGCGCAACGGAGGACGGGCATGCCACGGATAGGATGGCCTCCTACTACCAGCGGTTCGCCCGGGGTGGTTTCGGCCTGCTGATCACCGAAGGCATCTATCCGGACACTGCCCACAGCCAGGGCTACCTGCACCAGCCGGGCATCGCAACCCAAGGGCAGACACAGGCTTGGGCCAGGGTTGTCGACGGCGTCCACGCTGCGGGCTCGAAGATCTTCGCCCAGCTGATGCATGCCGGAGCGCAGAGCCAGGGAAACCGGTTTGTTAGCTCCTCCGTGGGGCCCTCGGCTGTGGCCCCGAAGGGGGAGCAGCTGGGCTTCTACCGCGGTGAAGGTCCCTATCGCGTTCCCGCGGCGTTGACCCTGGCCCAGATGAAGGAAGTCCGGGAAGGCTTCGTCCAGGCGGCACTGCGCGCACAAGAGGCGGGCTTCGACGGCGTCGAGATCCATGGTGCCAACGGGTACCTGCTGGATCAGTTCCTCACGGACTATTTGAACCAGCGTGAGGACCAGTACGGCGGCTCCCCGGAAAACAGGGTGCGGTTTGCCGCCGAAATCTGCCGCGACGTTCGCGAAGCTGTTGGCCCGGCCATGACAGTGGGCATCCGAATCTCCCAGTCCAAGGTCAGTGACCACGCCCACAAGTGGCGCGGAGGGGTGGAGGAAGCCGAAGTCATCTTCGCGACACTGGGGGACACCGGCATCGATTTCGTCCATACCACCGAGTATCGCGCCACTGAACCGGCGTTCGCGGACTCAACGGAAACACTCGCTGCGTTGGCCAGGAAATACTCGGGCGTAGCCGTGATTGCCAATGGCCAGCTGGATGATCCGGTCACTGCGGTGTCCATGGTGGCGGACGGCTCAGCCGACGTTATTGCCCTTGGCAAAGCCGCTTTGGCTAATCGAAACTGGCCCCAGTTGGTCCGCAGCAACCAAGGGTTGGGGGAACTGGACCCCTCCGTGTTTGCTCCCCTGGCGGACGTCAAGGATTGGGAACTGGCAGATCCGGCGTAGCAGGCTTACGGGGCCGTTGGGCTCCCAACAAAAATCCCCGCAGGTTCATCTGAACCTGCGGGGATTTTTCTCTGAGCTTCCTATCAGAATCGAACTGATGACCTTTTCATTACGAGTGAAACGCTCTACCGACTGAGCTAAGGAAGCACCGCGCTTTTCCCCGGTTTCCCGGCTGATCACGCAAGACACCACTGTAATAGAGCTACGCCGCCCGGGTCAAAACGAGCCCCGGCGGGTGTTCGGGGCCCCCGGGGAGCCGGCTACGGATCGTTCGGCGTTTAGGTTCAGGAGCCGGAATTGAGCAGCTCCACTGCGGCCATGTTCCATTGGTCCGATGTTGGCGCGGTAGCCCCGATTTTCACTGGAGTCCCGGCAGGACCTGTTGCTTGATTGGTGTACTCGCTCCATGAGGTGTCGCCATGGGCGGTATCCACGCATTGATCCAGCATGGCAAAGCCCGTGGGAGGGTCCTGGCTACAGCCTTGTCCCAATCATGGCCCACGGCCAGTACCAGTGAGGTGGCCGCCGTCGTAGTGACGGTAAGGGTCGGCGCCCCACTGGCTGCACCACCGGTGGAGACTGCCCCGGTTCCGGTGGCACCCTCGAACGCGACAACGGTCAGGTCCTGCGCATAACCACACTTGGCGGGTGCGGATCTCACCGTCACGTTGTGGAGCACCGTGGAGGCCGTTGCGGTCCAGATTTCAGCGTCCCCGGACCGGGAGTTGGCCCGGCCCACGAGCTTCCAGGTTAGGCCCGCTCCGGAGACCGTTGCTGACTGGCCAGCCGCTCCGCCGGAGCCATCCATGGACACGAATGCAAGGAGCACCTCTCCCGAAATAACAGTGCTGAACGCCCCCGTTTGAACTGTCCCTGTTCCACGAGCCGCGATGCTGGTTTGCAGGACGAAGCAGGTCATGGGCGGCGTCGGGTTTTGGACAGTGACGGCGATCCCGGCAGCTGAGCCCACGTTGCCGCTCGGGTCGGTCGCTTTTGCCGATAAGGTGTGGGCTCCATTGGTACTCGTGGTGGTATTGAGGCTGGCGGCATAAGGCGCGGCGGTGACGGGATTACCTAAGGGCTGGCCATCAAGCAGGAACTGCACTGACGAGACCGCGACATTGTCGGTGGCATTCGCAGCTACCGTGATGGTGCCGGACACGGTCTGTCCAGCGGTCGGGTTGGTGATCTGGACACTGGGCGGAGTGGTGTCTTGCGGGGGCGGTGGCGGGCTGGCCGCCCCGGGAGTGACTTCGATTCAGGTAAATGAACCGGCGGACGTCGATGCGAAGCTCACCGACGGCGCCCCGGATGCGGCTCCCGCTGCTCCCGACTCGAAATGGTGCCGGTATCGTGTTGCTGCCAGTGTCACCAGTGCCCCCAACGCGGTTCCTTATGGAACGGGGACCACCGCGCCAGCTAGCATTTGACGCCGTCCTGCGGGAGGGTTCCGTCAATGAAGTAGTTGTCGACGGCGGAGCTGACGCAGGAATTCGAGCGACCGTAGGCTGTGTGCCCCTCGCCTTGCCAGGTGACCAAGGAAGCGTTTCCCAATTGCTTGCGTAATGACTGCGCCCACTCATAAGGGGTTGCGGGATCACCCGTGGTGCCAACCACAACGATCGGGGCCGAGCCTGCGTAGTTCACGGGCGCGGGGGTCCGCGTGTTCTTGTAGGGCCAGTCCTTGCATGTCACCCCGCCGTAAGCAAAGAACTCGCCGAAGGTAGGGGAGTCCTTCAGGAGGCTTGCTTCTTCCGCGCGCATCCCGGGGGTGTCCGTGATCATCGGATAGTCGAGGCAGTTGACAGCTTGGAACGCGAAGGCCGAGTTGGAGGTGTAACTCCCATTAGGATCACGGTCAGCGCCGAGATCGGCAATCCGCATCATTTGGGACACGTCACCGGACAGCGCGCCCTGGAGTGCCTGGGTCAGCGCGGGCCAGCTTTGGTTGTCATACAGGGGCAGGATGATGCCGTTAATGAAGTCCGAGACGGTCACCCGGCGCCCGTCCTTGGCGGTCTGCGGATTCTGGTTGATGGACTGGATGAGGTCCCTGATTTCCTGTACTCCGTTATCCACCGAACCACTGAGCGGGCATGAACTCTGGCGGAGGCAGTCAGCAACGTAGGTGTGGATGGCTTGTTCGAAGGCTCGGGCTTGTCCGGCGGTCAATTCTGCGTTGCTGATGGACGGGTCCACTGCGCCGTCCAGAACCACACGGCCCACATTGTCAGGGAACAACGAGGCGTAGGTGGAGCCCAGGAACGTCCCGTACGAGAAGCCGAGGTAGTTCAGTTTGGACTGGTTGGTGATGGCCCGCAAAATGTCGAGGTCCTTTGCTGCACTGACCGTATCAACGTGTCCCAGCACGGCCCCTGTCTGCTGGGCACACTGCTCAGCGGTGGACTTGTTGAAGGCTAGCGCAGCTGCGAGTCCCTCATCAGTGTTCTCGTGGAAGACCTTTGCACGGGCGGCATCCCGCTCGGCGTCGCTCATGCACTTCACCGGGGCCGACCGCTTAACTCCCCGGGGGTCAAAACCCACAAGATCATAGCTGGACCGGAGCTTTGCGGTGAAGTGTGTGCTGCCGGCGTCCCGCACGAAATCAACTCCGGAACCACCGGGGCCGCCTGGGTTGACCAGGATGGATCCGAGCTTCTTCCCGGTGCTCGGCAGCTTGTTGACGGCTAATGAGATCTCGCCCGAGCCGGGGTTGGCGTAATCCAATGGAACCCGCACTGTTCCGCACTGCAAGCCGTTGTCGCAGGATGTCCACTCCACTGTCTGGGAGTAGAAACTTTCAAGGCCTTTGGGAGCCGATGCCGCGACGGAAGGATCAACAGTATTGGTGGTCGGCTTCGCAGTAGGGGAAGGCAGGAACGGCAGCGAGCAAGCGCTGAACACCAGCGCAGAAGCAAGCGCAATGACCACGGCAGCCAGTGTCCTGCGGCGCCCACTGGCGCCTTCGGACTGGCCAGGCCGGCCCCGAAAGGGGTTGCCGGCAGGCCGGCGTCGTGCGGACGTCATGGATTCTCCTATTGCTGGATCAGGCTTGTGGCCATGGACTCGACTGCCAACAGCGGGGCCACATTAGTGGTGGTAATACGGACCCGGGCTTTGTTGATCGCATCCATCCTGGCGAGGGTGGTTTCCGGCGTAGAACGGCCTGCGTAGTCGGCCAGCTCGGCGCCGAGGTCAGCGTTGACCAGGTCTACGGCGTTCCCCAACTGGATGATCAACACGTCCCGATAAAACGACAACAGATCGGTCAGGGTCCGGTCCAGGGAGTCAGTGATGGACCGTTTGGCGCGCCGCTTCTGGTCGTCCTCGAGCTGCTTGACCTGGCTGCGCATGGATGGCGGCAAAGTTCCTGACTCGGGTGCGCCCAAGTTGGCCAGAAGGGCAATCTTCTCGGCAGCATCGCGTTCATCGTTGGAGCTGTTGGCTTCGTCGGTGGCGATCTTGACGAGTTTCTCGGCCATCATCACAGCTGCGGTAACGCCCCTGAGGCCAAGCGGTATGCGGACCGTTTCCGTGCGGCGCTGCCTGGCCTCGGCGTCCCGGGCCAGTCGCCGCGCGATGCCGATATGGCTTTGGGCGGCTCGTGCGGCCTGCTGCGCCAGTCCAGGATCGACGCCGTCGCGCCTCACCAGGAGATCGGCGACGTCGGAGGCTGGCGGAAGGCGCAAGCTCACCGGACGGCACCGGGAACGGATCGTCACCAGGACGTCCGCCGGTGAGGGAGCGCACAGCATCCAGATGGTGCGTGGTGTGGGTTCCTCGATCGCTTTGAGCAGGACGTTGGTGGTGCGCTCAGCCATGCGGTCCGCGTCTTCAACCACCACAATCCGCCACCTGCCGGTGGCGGGGCGGTCGCCGGCCTTGGAAACGAGCGAGCGGGCTTCATCGATGGTGATGGTGACTTTCTCAGTGCGCACGAACGTCACGTCAGGATGGGTCTCGCCCAGGATCGTGTGGCACGCCGTACATTCGCCGCAACCGCGCTGCGTGACATCATCCTTCTCGCAATTCAGCGCTGCAGCAAAGGCCTTGGCGGCATTCGAACGCCCTGAACCCGGCGGTCCCGTGAAAAGCCACGCGTGCGTGAGGCCGGACTCGCTTTGGGCTGCCTTGCGGAGCTGTTCCACCACAGGTGCTTGGCCTTGGAGATCGTCCCAGACACTCATGGGCACCCGCCCGGAACGTGTTCACGCGGCGCCAGCTCGGACAACAGCGAGTCCACCCGTGCAAGGATCTGCGCCGCGAGCGTCCCCATGTCACCATCTGCCGCAAGCACCAAGTAGCGGGAAGGGTTGGCCTCAGCCAGGTCCAAGAACGCATTACGTATGGCCGAATGGAAAGCATCAGGTTCGGATTCCAACCGGTCTTCGGAGGCCTCGCCGGCGGTGCGGCGTTGGCGCGCGTGGGCGGGGTCGACGTCGAGAAGCACCGTCAGGTCCGGGTGAAGGCCCTCGGTGGCCCAATGGTTGAGCGTGGAGACGCCCTCGGCACCCAACCCGCGGCCAATGCCCTGATAGGCGACCGACGAATCTATGTAGCGGTCGGTAATCACCACAGTGCCGTTCTCAAGGGCTGGCCGGATTACTTGGTGCGTGTGGGCAGCCCGGGCGGCCGCGAACATGAGGGCCTCGGTGCGGGCATCTATGGTTCCATGCCCGTGATCCAGCACGAGGGACCGCAGTTTCTCCCCGATGGGCGTTCCGCCGGGCTCCCGCGTCCGCAGCACCTTGAGTCCGCGCGATTCGAGGGTTTCAGAGAGCCGGGCGGCCTGGGTTGACTTGCCCGCACCGTCCCCGCCTTCGAAGGCGATGAAAAGACCTGCGCTCTGAATACTCACTCGTCTAGACTACCGAGTTGGACGGTCTGTCATGGCTTTCGTCCACAGGCGCGCCCGCGGTTACGCTGGCAACATGAGCCTCTCCGAGCAGCAAGCCGCCGAACTGTCCCCGGAAACCGTTGTGGTTGCGGCTGGGCGGCCGGAACGTTCCCACGATGAACCGGTGAACCCGCCGATCGTCCTGTCCTCCACATACTTCGGCACTGGGCAGTTGGGTGAGGGTGATCGCGGTTACGGACGTTATGCCAACCCCACATGGGACCCCTTCGAAGAAGCCCTCGCAACCCTGGAGGGCGCGGCTCTTCCCGGCCTGCTTTACGCGTCCGGCTTGGCAGCCGTCAGTTCGGCACTCTCGCTTGTCCCTGCCGGAGGCGTGGTGGTCATGCCCTCCCACAGCTACGCAGGCTCTTTGGTCATGGCCACGGAGCTCGCCGAGAAAGGCTTCCTGGAGCTGCGCACCGTAGATATCGCGGACACGGACGCCGTGAAGGCGCTGCTTGCACCGGACAATGGCAAGAAAGCGGACTTGCTGTGGCTGGAGAGCCCCACAAACCCGATGCTCGGCATCGCCGACGTCCGCGCGCTGACCGATGCCGCGCACTCAGTTGGCGCCATCGTGGTCACGGACAACACCTTCTCCACCCCTTTGGTTCAACAACCCCTCAAACTAGGTTCCGACGTCGTACTTCACTCGGTGACCAAGTACCTGGCCGGGCATTCCGACGTCGTCCTTGGCGCTTTGGTGACATCCAACCCGGAGCTGAGGGCCACACTGCTGCACCACCGCATCATCCACGGTGGTATCGCCGGGCCGTTCGAGGCGTGGCTGGCCCTCCGCGGCCTGCGTACGCTTGCGCTCCGGATTGAGCGCTCGCAGGCTTCCGCGGCAACGCTTGCTGAACGGCTCAGCACCCACCCCCGCGTCGAGGCCATTCGCTACCCGGGCCTGGCAACAGATCCGGGACATGAGCGGGCGAAGCAGCAGATGAAGGGATTCGGCTCCATCCTTTGCATCCAGATTGCTGGAGACCAACACCGCAGCGGCGCCGATGCTGCCGACGATGTGGTGCGCGCCCTGCAGCTGTGGTTGCCGGCAACTTCCTTGGGAGGCGTTGAGTCACTCATTGAACGACGACGCCGGCACGCGGCAGAGCCGCACAGCGTTCCTGAAAACCTGGTCAGGCTCAGCGTGGGGATCGAGAACGTGGAGGACCTCTGGTCTGACCTCGAGCAGGCGCTGAAGTCGCTGGACAGCTAGGCTTGGGGCGTGGACGGAAAACTCTTGATCGCCTATGTCACCAACGGGATCTACTTCATCCTTGGCCTGGTCGCCCTTGCCTTGGAACTGTGGGCGTTCGTGGATTGCTTGCGCCACCGCCCCACGCTGTACGTGGCGGCGTCCAAGCGCACCAAGACTTTCTGGTTGGCCCTTACCGGCTTTTCGATGGCGGTCGGGGCTTTGACGGTCCTGACCGGGGGCAACGGCCTGGGGCTGTTCGGTATTGCGGCCGTCACCGCGGCCAGCGTCTACCTCGCCGATGTCCGCCCGGCACTGCGGGAAGCGGGCAGCGGCGGCAACCGCAATGTCGGTCCGTACGGCCCGTGGTAAACAGCGCTCGGCCCTTGGTAAACAGCGTTTAGTCGGACTGCTTCCGCAGGGCTGCCCAGGCCTGGAATCCTCCGATAAGGTCGGTGGCAAGTGTCAGCCCCAGCCGTTGCAAGGTGTGCGCGGCCAGGCTTGAGCTGTACCCCTCATTGCAGACGATCACGATGCGCCGAGCGGGGTCGTCCGCAATCGGCAGCCGGTGGGAGCTGGAGGGATCGAGTCGCCACTCGAGGACGTTGCGGTCGATGACCACCGCCCCCGGAAGCTCGCCGTCCCGGTTCCGTTGATCTACCGGCCGCGTGTCAACAACCAGGGCGCCCGCTGCCATCTCCCGTTCAAGGTCGGACGGGTGAACGCGGTCGAGCCCTATGCGGCTCTCTGCCAGTAATTCGTCGATGGTCAGATGTGGCACTGCTTCACCGCTTCCTCGCTTGCCCGGTATTAGCGTCTTTCGTTCCACCATACGGCGTAGTGAGGGGCTCGTTCGGCCTATTGCGGAGAAGCTCCCGTTCGCCACCTTTACCGGGGCGCTACCGCTTCCCACGCCACCGTCAGTTCACCGAGGCGCCACCGGGCGGGGCCATCCTGAAGGGGCCATCCGGCGTCGTGCAGTGAACGGCACATTCCAGTCCACCGCTGTCGGTTCCCGAATGATGCCAAGGGGGCCGCGTCCAGCCACGCTTTGTCCATGGCCTGCAGGAACGCATGGATCGGTTCTCCCGGTACGTTGCGATGGATGAGCGCCTTGGGCAGCCGTTCAGCAACCTCGGAGGGCAGTTCGAAGCTGCCGAACCGCACCGAGAAGCTAAGGCTCAACGGGCGTTCCGGACCCAGCGCTACCCACGTGACGCGTCGTCCGATCTCGTCGGAGGTGCCGTCGATGAACAGCCCTCCCGGCGCCAAGCGGGACTGCACCAAACTCCAGATCCCTTGGACGTCCGCTTCCTCGTACTGCCGCAGCACGTTGAACGCGCGCACCAGCACCGGACTCCCTGCCACCGGAAGCTCAAAGCCGCCCAGATGGAAACTGAGTCCGGGCCGTTCAAGGGCTCGTGCACTGCGGACCCGGTCCGGCTCGATCTCGATCCCACACACCCGGACATCCGCCCGGACGGCACGCAAACGTTCAAAAAGTTCGACGGCGGTAGTCGGCGAGGCGCCGTAGCCAAGATCCACCACAAGAGGGTCGACGGCGGCGCGCAGCCGCCACGCCTGCGGACCGGCGAGCCAGCGGTCCAGCCTGCGCATGCGGTTGGGGTTGGTGGTTCCGCGGGTGATGTTTCCAACCGGTTTGCCGCCCCGACTGCGGGGAGAGCCCACCCGTTCCGCTTTTTGCACCACAACCACAACATTATCGCCGGGTGCAGGATTCCGTTGCCCGACGTAACGCCCGGCGGCGCATAGCGACGCTCGGATAGGATGAAAAGCATGACTTACAAGCTGATTCTGCTGCGCCACGGCCACAGCGACTGGAACGCCAAGAACCTGTTCACCGGTTGGGTGGACGTTGACCTGAATGACCAAGGCCGCGAAGAAGCAGTGCGCGGGGGAGAGCTCCTGGTTGAGAACAACATCCTCCCGGACGTCCTCTACACTTCGCTCCTGAAGCGTGCCATCAACACCGCCAACATGGCACTTGATAAGGCCAACCGCGGCTGGATCCCGGTCAAGCGGGATTGGCGCCTTAACGAGCGCCACTACGGCGCCTTGCAGGGCAAGGACAAGGCCCAGACCCTCGCCGAGTTCGGTGAAGAGCAGTTCATGGAATGGCGCCGCAGCTACGACACCCCGCCGCCGCCCCTGTCAGACGACAGCGAGTTCTCCCAGGCACATGACCCCCGCTACGCAGACCTCGGCGACGCCTTGCCACGCACCGAGTGCCTTAAGGACGTCCTGGTCCGGTTGCTCCCGTACTGGGAATCGGACATCAAGGAAGATCTCAAGGCCGGCAAGACCGTCCTGGTCACTGCCCACGGCAACTCGTTGCGCGCGCTGGTAAAGCACCTGGACGGGATCAGCGACGAAGCGATTGCCTCCCTGAACATTCCCACGGGCATCCCGCTAGTGTACGAACTGGATGAGGACTTCAAGCCGGTCAACCCGGGTGGAACCTACTTGGACCCCGAAGCAGCAGAGCAGGCCATCCTCGCCGTGGCCAACCAAGGCAAAAAATAAGGGCAAAAAGTAAGCCAAACGACGGCGGCCGGTCACCAAGGTGACCGGCCGCCGTCGTCGTCGTTAAGCCCGTATAAGGCTGCATAAGCCTGTAATACGGAAGGCTAGAAGCCCTCAGGCTGCCATTCTCCGGTGACCAGGTAGGTGACCTTGCGGGCAACGGAAACGCCGTGGTCTGCGAAGCGCTCGAAGTAGCGGCTGGCCAGGGCCACGTCCACAGTGGTGGAAGCGGATTCGTTCCAGTCCGGGGAGGCGATGGCCTTGAAGACGCTGAGGTGGAGATCGTCCAAGGCGATGTTGATCTTCAGGACGTCACGGGCAACTTCAAGGTCTCGCGTTTCCAGAAGCTCAGTGACCTTGGCCGTGATGTCGATGTCGTGCTGCGCCATGGCCTTGAAAGTCTGGGTCAGCGAGGCGGGGATCACGGTTGCCGGGTAGCGGAGGCGGGCCAGCTGGGCCACGTGGCGTGCCAGGTCACCCATGCGCTCAAGTGATGCGCTCATGCGCAACGAACCAACGATCATGCGGAGGTCGCTTGCCACCGGGCCCTGCAGGGCCAGGATGTCGATTGCCCGCTCGTCCAGGCTGTTCTGGAGGAAGTCGATACGCGCGTCTGCGGCGATGACATCTTGGGCCAAGTCCACATCGGCGCCTTCGAAGGACGTCGTGGCTTTCGTGATGGCTTCATGAACCAACTTGGAGATCTCGATGAGGTCGTCACCTACCTGGGTGAGCTCCTCCTGAAAAACCTTGCGCACTAAGGCGTCCTTTCCTTGGAAATCCGGTCCCGTCCCGGGCCGCATTTCAAAAACCATGGGTAGTCCAACGAGTAACTGTGTCAGGGCCCAGTGAACTGTTCGACACCTTTAGGTGAACGTTAGCTGAACCCACCGTTTTTGGCTCGGATCAATGACTTCGGCCTCTGTACACAGCATAAGCTGAACACGTGGATCCGTTGCTTATAGGTGTCGTCGCAGGCCTGGTGGGCTTGTCTTTGGGCGTCTTTGGCGTGCTCGCTTTCAGGATCAGTGAACGCCAGCGCAGCATCGTGGACCTTGACGTGACCGAGCCACTGCTGCCTGAAGGTGCAGCGGAAGTGCTCGCCGTCGTCGGGCGCGCTTTTGTGGTGGTGGATGCGGTCGACGGCGTCGTCCGGGCCAGTCCCGCGGCCTACGCCTACGGTTTGGTTCGCGGGCATACCGTGGTCCACAAGCAACTCTTGGACATGACAGCGAAGGTCCGCCGCGATGGCGTGATCCTGGAGGAACAGTACGAGCTCCCGCGCGGTCCGCTCGGCAAGGGGACCATCGTGGTCCAGGTCCGGGCGGCCATGCTCGGCTGGGAGTACATCGTTTTACTGGCGGACGACCGCACCGAGATCACCCGCACCGAGGAGATCCGTAACGACTTCGTTGCCAACGTGTCCCACGAGCTCAAAACCCCCGTCGGCGCCATCTCCCTCCTTGCCGAGGCCCTTGAAGCGTCTCCGGATGACGAGGAAGCCGTGAGGCGTTTTGCCAAACGCATGCACAAGGAATCCGGACGCCTGGCAGCGTTGGTCCAGGACATCATCGAGCTCTCCCGCCTGCAGGGAACCAACGTTGCGCAGCAGGGAAATGCCGTTGATATCAACATGGTGATCAACGAGGCTGTCGACAGGTCCCAACTGCCGGCCGAAAGCAAAGACATACAGATCGTGGTGGGCGGTCGCGTGGACTCCTTGGTCTTCGGGGACCGCGACCTCCTGGTTACTGCCCTCCGCAACTTGATCGACAACGCCATCCGATACTCTCCCGAGAACACGCGTGTCGGTGTGGGGGTCAGGACCCGGGAGGGCGTCGTCGCCATCTCGGTCACGGACCAAGGCGAGGGCCTGACGCCCGAGGACCAAGAACGTGTGTTCGAACGTTTCTACCGCGTGGATTCGGCACGTTCCAGGCATACAGGCGGCACGGGCCTGGGGCTGAGTATCGTCAAACACGTCGTATCCAACCATGGCGGCGAGGTGACCGTCTGGTCCCAGCCTGGCCAAGGCTCAACTTTCACTATTCGCCTCCCGGAGATGGAAGGCCAAGAGCCTGACGGTGCAGAGGCACAGGACAGGGAGCACGACGGCGGTCCGCGCTCCCAGGAGCCGGGTCGGTCCACCCGCTCGGTGGAGCAAAACCTGCAGCAAAGCCAACAAGGGGGCGCCAGTAGCGCCCAAGAGCAAGGAGCCAGCGCTTGAGCCGGATTTTGATTGTGGAGGACGAAGAGTCCTTCAGTGACCCACTGTCCTACCTTTTGGGCAAAGAAGGGTTCGACGTCGAAGTGGTGGACAACGGCACCGATGCCATCGTCGAGTTTGACCGCAACGGTGCAGATCTTGTCCTACTTGACCTGCAACTGCCCGGAACCCCTGGAACTGAAGTTTGCCGCCAGTTACGCCAGCGATCCAGTGTTCCCGTCATCATGCTCACGGCAAAGGATTCGGAGATCGACAAGGTCGTGGGGCTGGAGCTCGGCGCCGATGATTACGTCACCAAGCCCTATTCCTCCCGGGAACTGGTGGCCCGCGTCCGTGCGGTCCTCCGCCGCCAAGGCGAGCCGGAAGAACTGATCACCGCCACGGTCCAGGCGGGTCCTGTTCGGATGGACATCGAACGCCACGTGGTCAGCGTCAATGGCGAGCAGGTTTCCTTGCCGTTGAAGGAGTTCGAACTGCTCGAAATGCTTCTCCGCAACTCCGGACGCGTGCTGACCCGTGGTCAGTTGATCGATCGGGTATGGGGTTCGGACTATGTTGGCGACACCAAGACCCTGGACGTCCACGTGAAGAGGCTTCGGAGCAAAATTGAGCCGGACCCCTCCGTTCCCCGGTACTTGGTGACGGTGCGGGGCTTGGGCTACAAGTTCGAGCCCTAACCATAGACAGCAAAAAGGGTCCCGCCGATGTGAAGTTCACAACGGCGGGACCCTTTTGTGCGCTGTATCCCTTGCTTCCTGACCTCTCAGGCGAGGACCCTCAGGCGAGGTCCTCTCAGACCAAGACCGAGAGCTACGGCTTCGCGGTTGCGGAAGGCGTCGTGCCTGCCGAGGGGGACGTGCTCGAGGAAGACGTGCTCGATGAAGACGTGCTTGAAGAGGACGATGTGCTGCTGGGGTTGGCAGAACTCGTGGGCAAGTACTGCTTGTACTCAGGAAGCGTGCCATTGACCACGGGGATGTTCATCTTGGCCGTGTCCGACCCGCTGCGGATCGTCACTTGGGCCAGGCCGCCGGGAGCTGAGCCTGCGTTGCTCAAGATGACGGCGGTCGAGTCTTCGTTCAGGTAGGTCTCGGACTTGGCTTTGACCGGGATTTCAGCTTGGCCGCCGTCGGCACCGCTGATGGTCAGGGTGGCATCGGAGGCGGACTGGTTGAAGACGGCGCCGATCACACGGCCCGGCTGGTGCTCGCCTGCGGCAACAATCAACATGTTGCGCAGTTGCAACTGGCCGAGATCAGCCCTGAGCCCGTCAGATGGTGAGTACTGGTGGGAAGTCTGCTGGGCGTTGGTAAATCCACAGCCGGTAACGGACAGAAGACCGACGCCGATTGCAGCCGCCGCAATTGCCAGCTTGCCGCGCTGGACAGGGTTCATCGCAGTATTGCGCACGACACCTACTCCTCAAGAGTCATTGGAACACTTTTCAGCCATAGCCTATCGGCAAACGCCTCAAAAGAAGGATTCGGGCGGCCTTTATGGCGCGCTCGTCCGGCCAGAAACGGTCGATAGCGGGAATGAATCGGTCGGGAGCGTATCCGACTTAATGCATCTTTCTTCCGCTACGTCAAGACCTTGGAGGAACCCTTTGTGGGCCTGCTTCCCAGTAATGGCGCGGGTGAAGCGCTGTTCCGGGTGCCAGTCGTATGCCTTAAACGTGATAGACTAATCTGCGGGAAAGGGGAAAGTCCACATGGTTTTTGAGGTCGGCGAAACAGTAGTTTACCCTCACCACGGTGCAGCAAAAATTGAGGAAATCAAGATGCGCACCATCAAGGGCGAAGAGAAGATGTATCTCAAGCTCAAGGTGGCTCAGGGTGATCTGACCATTGAAGTTCCAGCAGAGAACGTTGACCTGGTTGGGGTTCGGGACGTAGTGGGCAAAGAAGGCTTGGAGCACGTTTTTGACGTTCTTCGTGCCGAGTTCACCGAAGAGCCCACTAACTGGTCACGTCGTTACAAGGCGAACCTGGAGAAGCTCGCTTCGGGCGATGTCATCAAGGTGGCGGAGGTCGTTCGCGACCTTTGGCGTCGTGATCACGATCGCGGCCTTTCCGCAGGCGAGAAGCGGATGCTGGCCAAGGCTCGGCAAATTCTGATTTCAGAGCTTGCCTTGGCTGAAAAGACGGACGAAGAGAAGGCTGCAAGCGTTCTTGACGAGGTCTTGGCTTCCTAAGAATTGAGTCCCGGTGGTGCGGAAGCGCCGCCGGGTTTCTTTTTGCCACAAAGTAGGCTTGTGGCCATGAGCATTCCTTCCAAGCGCGCCGTCTCGGCCGTGATCGTTGTTGCCGCCGGTTCTGGCGAGCGCCTCGGTTACGGCATACCCAAAGCACAGGTTCCTTTGGGTGGTGAGGCCATTCTGATGCACGCGCTGCGCGGGGTGGTAGCTGCCGACGTCGCGCGGCAGGTATGCGTCGCAGTGCCCCAAGGCGACACAGCCTTGCGCGAGTTGATTGCCGAATTCACCATCGACCTTGTGGATGGTGGCCCCGAAATAACGGTGGTCGACGGCGGAGCCTCCCGGGCGGACTCCGTCCGCGCTGCCATGGCGGCCCTGGAGGACGGAACTGAACTGGTCCTGGTTCACGACGCTGCACGCGCGCTGGCTCCCGAGCGGGTTTTCCAGCGGGTAGCCGATGCCTTGGCCTCCGGCGCGTTGTCTGTCATCCCTGTCATTCCGGTGGTCGACACCATCAAGACGGTGACGGGAACCAGCGGTCCGGATGCCTCCATAGCCCCCGAGGTGGTCACGGGCACAGCTCCGCGGGAGGAGCTTCGCGCAGTGCAGACGCCGCAAGGGTTCGAGTTGGGAACACTTCGCCGTGCACACGAGGCCGCCCGGACTTTTAGCGAGGCGCAAACCGCAGTGGTCACCGACGACGCCATGCTCGTGGAACTCCTTGGCGTCCCGGTGCACGCGGTACAGGGTGCCAGCCAGTCGCTGAAGATCACAACGCCTTTGGACCTCATCATCGCCGAGGGCCTGCTCGAAGGACCGCTCGGCATCCGGTGGGTTGAGGGCTGATGAACTCCCCAGCGAACCTGCCGCTGCCCCGCACGGGCATTGGCATCGATGTCCATGCGTTTGCGCCCGCGGAAGACCCGCAGCCGCTGTGGTTGGGCGGACTCTTTTGGGAGGGCGAGCAAGGCCTTTCCGGCCATTCCGACGGCGATTGCGTAGCCCATGCGGCAGCCGACGCACTCTTTTCCGCGGCGGGAATAGGCGATCTTGGCACCCACTTTGGCACCGACCGCCCTGAGTTTGCCGGCGCTTCCGGAGTGAGCCTTCTTGGGGAAGCCGCACGGATCGTCCGCGCTGCAGGCTTCGAGATCGGGAACGTCGCAGTGCAGTTCGTTGCCAATCGGCCGAAGTTCGGGCCCCGCCGCGAAGAGTCGCAGCGCGTCCTGACGGAAGCTGCGAACGCGCCCGTCAGCGTCACGGCAACCACCAGCGACGGTTTAGGATTTACGGGACGCGGCGAAGGGATTTCTGCCATGGCCACGGCCCTCGTTTACCCTGTGAATCCCGTTACCGTCGCTACCAACCAGACCTTAACGGAAGGTGACCCGCATGCCTGAGTCGCGTACCGGCGTCGTGCGCTTTACTTCGATTCTGTCAGCAGGAGCTGCTGTGGCGCTCCTCCTCGGTGGCTGCGCGGGAGCATCCACCATGGACGTCAAAGCGAGTTGCGAGTTCCTGAATAACGACACTTTCAAGCCGGACGGTAACCAGCAGCACCAGTCCACGCAGATCGCAGCCCACTACCATGACATCGCAGGCAAACTGGCGCCGGAAATAGGCGAGCCCATCAAGGTTATGGCCGGGATCATGGACCAGGCAGCGGCGTCCTCGCTGGGAGCGACCACCCAACAGCAGCAACAACAGCTGAAGGTGCAATTCGACAAGATAGGCCAATACTGCAAGTAGGCGGAGGGGGCCTCGTCATCGGCTAATCTGGAGCGGTGACCTTGCGCTTTTATGACACTGCCTCCGCCGAAGTCCGGGACTTCGTTCCCCTCGAAGACGGCAAAGCGAGCGTGTATTACTGCGGTGCCACCGTCCAAGGGATGCCGCACGTGGGCCACGTCCGGTCCGCGATCGCGTTCGACCAGCTGACCCGTTGGCTTGAGTTCCGTGGCATCCGGGTCACCGTTGTGCGCAATGTCACCGACATTGACGACAAGATCCTGGCCAAGTCGGCGCAGTCGTTCGGACCCGACTGGGAATTGGAACCGACGGCGCGCCAGGCGGAGGAGTGGTGGGCCCTGGCCTACCGCTACGAGCAGGAATTCGAGAACGCCTACGATTCCCTGGGCGTGCAGCGCCCCACGTACGAGCCCCGCGCCACGGGCCACATCCCGGAAATGCATGCCCTCATCCAGCGCCTTATTGACCGCGGCCACGCCTACCCGGCCTCCGATGATTCCGGTGATGTCTATTTCGATGTCCGATCGTGGAGCAAGTACGGGTCACTGACACGGCAGAATATCGACGACATGCAGGGAGCGCCCGACGTCGAGGCTCAATTCATCAGCAGGAAACGCGATCCTCGTGACTTCGCTTTGTGGAAGGGCTACAAAGAGGGGGAGCCACGCTCGGCGAGTTGGGATTCACCATGGGGTGCCGGCCGTCCGGGATGGCACCTCGAGTGCTCGGCGATGGTGACCAAATATCTGGGCCAGCGCTTCGATATCCACGGTGGGGGACTGGACCTTCGCTTCCCGCACCACGAGAACGAAATGGCACAATCGCAGGCTTCCGGGGATGACTTCGCCAACTTCTGGATGCACAACGGCATGGTCACCTACGCGGGCGAAAAAATGTCCAAGTCGATCGGCAATACTGTGAGCCCGGCCGAAATGCTCGAGCTCGCCTCACCCCGCGTTGTCAGGTACTACCTCGGCCAGGCTCACTACCGGTCTGTGCTGGATTACAGGCCCACATCCCTCCAGGAGGCTGCGGCCGCCGTCGAGCGCATTGACGGTTTCATCAGCAAGGCAACGGCCATGCTCCAGACAACCGTGGATGTTGCTCCGCAAGCGAACATACCGCCGGCGTTCAGTGCCGCCATGGACGATGACTTGAACGTGCCCCAAGCGCTCGGAGTCCTCCACGAAACGGTGCGCTCGGGCAACACCGCATTGGCCGCCGGTGACGGGGAAGCAGCCAAGGCGGCCCTGTATAGCGTGCTGTCCATGACCGAAGTGCTTGGGCTCGACGCCGTGAAACAACCCGAAGCTGTCCAGGGCCGCGAACACAATGCCCTCAAGATCCTCGTGGAAGCACAACTCCAGGCCCGTGCAGCAGCGCGGTCCGCCAAGGATTGGGCGGCGTCCGATGCGATTCGCGACACCCTCGCAGCAGCCGGGGTGGTAGTCGAAGATGGTGCGGACGGCGCCACCTGGAGCCTGAAGCGCGGCTGAAAAACGGGCCCGACGGCCGAATTGCATTGGGTCAGTAGACTTGATTCCAGACTTACTCACGAAATCAAGGATGGAAAACTCATGGCCAATAACGGTCGCCGGTCGGTCAAGCAGAAGAAGGGCCCCTCCACCGGAACCGGTGGCCACGGCCGCAAGGCCCTGGAAGGCAAGGGTCCCACGCCCAAAGCGGAGGACCGCACCTACCACAAGGCGTACAAGAGCAAACAGCTCGCGGAGCGCTCGGCCGCCAAGCGCGGCCCTGCACGTCCGGGCACCGGTGCGCGCTCCGGCCCCAAGGGTCGTGCTACTGAAGAACTGGTCACCGGCCGCAACTCCGTGGTTGAAGCCCTGCGCGCAGGCATCCCTGCCAAGGCCCTGCACGTAGCCATCCGGATCGAAATGGATGATCGCGTCAAGGAGTCCCTCAAGCTTGCCGCCGAACGCGGTATCCCGCTCCTGGAAACCGGGAAGCCAGAGCTGGACCGCATGACCGAGGAGGCCGTCCACCAAGGCCTGGTCCTGCAGATCCCTCCGTATGAATACCAGGACGCGTACGACCTCGCCGAGGAAACCCTCGCCAAGTGGAAGAAGGGGCACATCTCCAACGCCCCTATCTTCGTTGCGCTGGACGGCATCACCGACCCCCGCAACCTTGGCGCGATCATCCGCTCCGTCTCAGCCTTCAGTGGCCATGGGGTTATCGTCCCCGAGCGTCGCTCCGTGGGCGTCACGGCCTCTGCATGGAAGACCAGCGCTGGTGCCGCTGTCCGCGTACCGGTGGCCCGCGCGTCGAACCTCAACAACGCGCTCAAGCAGTTCAAGAACATGGGCATCTACGTGCTGGGGCTGGACGGCGACGGCGACGTATCGCTGCCTGACCTCACGGTAGCGACCGAACCGGTATGCATCGTGGTGGGCTCCGAGGGCAAGGGCCTCAGCCGGCTCGTCCGCGAGAATTGCGATCAAATTGTCTCGATCCCCATCGACTCCGCCATGGAATCGCTCAACGCATCGATGGCAGTCGGGATCTCGCTGTACGAGGTCTCGAGGCAGCGCTCCGCAAAGTAATCCCTTAGCTGAGGCGGCGTGGCGCTCCCGACGGGCGGGAGCGCTTTCGCGGGGGAGTTAGAACTCGCGGCGGTTGGCCAGGACCGGGAGTTTTCGCCTGGCATCCTCCACCTCGGCGGGATCGAGATCCGCGAAGATGAGGCCGGGCTCCGCTTCCAGGGCTTCGACCACCTGGCCAAACGGGGACACGACGGCGGAGTACCCAACGCCCGTGGGTGCGGAGCCTCTCGCTTCGACACCCTGGGTTGCGGGGTCGCCTTGCCCGCAAGCGAGAACAAACGTGGTGGTGTCCACGGCCCGGGCGCGCGCCAGAAGCTGCCATTGCTCGGCCTTGCCCGGGCCGGATCCCCAGGACGCGGAAACGATGTTCACCACTGCGCCTCGGTGGGCGTTAGCGGTGAACAAAGCCGGGAAACGTATGTCGTAACAGGTCGCCAACCCGAAGGTGAGGCCTCCGGCGTCGAACGTTACGGGATCAGTGCCGGCTTCAACGGTGTCCGATTCGGCAAAGCCAAACGCGTCAAAAAGGTGCACCTTCTGGTACGCCGCTTCAACGCCGGGGCCTGTGGCAAGCAGCGTGTTGCGGACCCGGGGATGGCCGGATTTCGCGGGCGTGCCGGGGGTGAACATTCCTGCCACAATCACCAACTGCAGCTCGCGGGCGAGTGAGCGCACACGGCTGGCCCAGGGACCATCCAGGGGTTCTGCGATGTCCAGCAAGGAGTTTCCGAAGGCACGCATCATCGCCTCGGGGAAGACCACCAGTTCGGCTCCGCCGTCCTTGGCACGCCGGGCGTATTCCTCCAGCAATTGCAGATTTTGGGCCACATCCCGGCCGCTGATGACTTGGGCGAGCGCCACACGCACGATTCGAACCTCCCGTTTTCTCCTCCCAGTATGGCAACAATAAGGTTTCAAGACCTCGAAACGCGTCACACAGGAGGGTAAGGCGGCACATACTGGCCGTGGAACTAAACTTGCGAGTAATGGTTATGCCTATTTTGGACACAGCAACTGCCGTCGATGCGTCGCGGCCACGGCCACTGGGACTCAGTACGCCCCAGGCCGGCCTCTTTGATGCGGGGAGTGCCGCGAACCATCAAGTGAACGTCGCCGTCTTCGCTCCGGACCTGGAGCACGTGGAAGTCGTGTACCAAGCTCCCGGGGAAGTGTGGCGTACATGCACCCTCCCGAATCTCGAGGACGGCGTGCATTTTGGCCTCGTCACGGGGATGCCCCCGGGAACGCGCTACGGGTTCCGATCGGCGCCGGCGGACGATCGCCTGCCGTTGCCTGTCCAGTCTGAGGACTTTGAGGACGACGCCGGACATCCGCTGCTGCTCGACCCCTACGGACGGGCTGTGGATCAGCGCGGAGAACTCCTGACTAGCGTCCACATGGCGGGCGATTTCGATTGGGGCGACGATACCGCCCCTCGTATTCCCCTTCGGACCTCAGTCATCTACGAGGCCCACGTCCGTGGTCAAACAATGCTGCACCCGGACATCCCTGAGCACCTTCGGGGAACATATGCCGGAATGGCGCACCCGGTGATGATCGAGCACCTCACCGAGTTGGGTATCACCGCGATCCAGCTCCTGCCGATCCATTTCCATCTGGACGAGTCACACCTCCAGGACCTTGGCCTGACCAACTACTGGGGCTATAACACTGCGGCGTTTTTTGCTCCCCACGCCGCGTACGCCACGGAAGCTGCGCGTAATGCCGGACCCCACGCGGTGCAGGACGAACTCAAGGGCATGATAAAGCTGTTGCATGCGGCTGGCATTGAGGTCATTCTCGACGTCGTCTACAACCACACTGCCGAGGCAGGGCCGGACGGGCCACCCATCAGCTTCCGGGGCTTGGCGGAGAAGCGCTATTACCGCCATGACGCCCACGGCCGTTACTTGGATACAACCGGCTGTGGCAACACCTTGGACTTCAGCGATCCCGTGGTGGTGGACTTGGCCTTGGATTCGTTGCGGCACTGGGTCAATGACTACCACGTGGATGGTTTCCGTTTCGATCTCGCCGTGACCCTCTGTCGTGACGCCGGGAACCAGTTCGATTCCAACCATCCCTTCCTCCAAGCCATCGCCGAGGACCCGGTGCTTTCCGAGGTCAAGTTGATCTCCGAGCCGTGGGATGTTGGTTACGGCGGGTGGCAGACGGGCCGTTTTCCGCAGGGCTGGTCGGATTGGAATGACCATTTCCGCGACGGCGTCCGGCGCTTTTGGCTCTCTGACCGCGCGGCAATGGAAGCCGGCGGGCAAGGCGGGTCGGTAGCTTCGTTGGCTGAACTCATGTCCGGCTCAGCTAATCTCTTCGCCCCGTCTGGCCGCACGCGCCTGGCCTCGCTCAACTTCATCACAGCCCATGACGGTTTCACGCTCAAGGACCTGGTGAGCTACGACCGTAAGCACAATGAAGCCAACGGCGAGCAGAACCGTGATGGCCATGGCGACAACCGCAGCTATAACCACGGCTTTGAAGGCAGGAGCGAGAACGAGGCCATCGTGGCCGCCCGCGCCTTGTCAGTACGCAATTTGATGGCTACGTTGCTGCTTTCCTTCGGCGTCCCCATGATCACGGCGGGAGATGAAATCGGCCGGACTCAGCACGGCAACAACAATGCCTACTGCCAGGACAATCCCACATCATGGCTGGACTGGAGCCGAACCCAGGAAGCCAACGCTATGTTCAGGACCACCCGCGAATTGATCCGGCTCCGCAGGTGGTTCCTGCGGCACCAGCCCGAGAGCTTCCCGGCGGCCGCGAACGATTCCAGCCTTCAGTGGTTTGACGACAAAGGAAAGCCGATGACGCCCGCACGATGGGACGACCCAAGTGTGCGTTCTGTCCAGTTGCTGATGGGTCACGAGGACAGCGAGATCCGCGGCCTGGTGGTGGTGAACGGGAGCAACCAGGACGTCAAGATGGTGCTGCCGGAAATCCTCAGCGGGTCCGGGGTGGGCCGTCGGATGTTCGAACTCCGTTTCACAACGTCGGTGCTTCATGATCGCCGGAAGGGTGCGCTTGTGGCCTCGGGGGAGCGGGATATCCTGCAAGCCAACACGATCAATATCTACCGCACATAGCGATCAACCCACTCAGGTACCAAGCAAAGAGGGAGTCCCCCGAATGAACCGCAGCCGCAGCAAGTTGGTGGCCTTTGCGGGTCTGGTGATCGCCGTCGTCGTGCTGGTGGTCGCCATGGTGGGCGGCGGTTCGCTGAAGGCGCCTACCAGCACGCCCGCCACGACGCCGGCACCGGGCGGACCATCGGTTGCTGCAGCTTCCGTTGCCAACCCGTCCAGCCTGCCGGCGATCAACGCGTCACAATTGCCCAAGGAAGCCCGGCAGACGTTGGCGCTGATCGTCAAGGGAGGGCCTTTCCCGTATAGCCGGGATGGGATTAATTTCGGAAACTTCGAGGGTGTGCTGCCCAAGAAACCCAGCGGATTCTACGCGGAGTACACGGTGGTCACGCCGGGAGAGGCAGACCGGGGCGCGCGCAGGATCATTGCGGGCAAGGACTCAGCCAAGTACTACACGGCAGACCATTACCAAACGTTCAAGTTCATTGTCGAAGACAAGTAGGAGCCCATGAAGATCTATTCGGCAGACACGTGGACCCTTGAGGAACTGCAGGAACAGGTCGCGGACGCGGGCCGCAGGACCGTCCTCGTGCCACCCGCGGCAACCAAACAGGGAGTCCTTGAGGTTTTCGGGCAAGTCCTTGATTTCCCCGAATACTACGGCGTGAACCTCGATGCCCTCAATGACTCCCTGCATGACTTCGCGGATGCCCTCTCAGAGGACGACGACGGCCCGGTCACCATGCTCTGGCAGGTGCCTGCCGCCTACCGCACGGACCGTTCCTTCGGCGTCGTCTGCGAGATCCTGCAGGACGCGGAGCGTTACGCAGGCCGGGACCTCGCAGTGATCGCAGTCTTCCAGAACTAAGCCGCCCAACGGGCGAGCCTGGCTAGGCGTTCGCGATCAACCCCAGCTCAGCCTTGGAAGCCAGCGAGGAGTGCTTCGGGAACACGCGCACGGTGTAACCAAAGGAACCTGAGCGGTTGATGACCAAGGAACCGCTGAAGAGGTAACGTCCGCCGCCGAGGTCCTCTTGGGAATCCAGTTCGGCGAGCAGGACATCGTCGAGTTCGTCCGATTCCTCGGCGCGACCGAACGCCACTTCCACGCACACGTCGTCAGGGGTCAAGTTGTCCAGGGCCACGTAGGCGTTCACCTGGAGGGCGTCACCCACCTGGGGCTCCTCGGACACTCCCACGGAGTCCACATGTTCCACCACAACCTCGGGCCAAGCGCTGCGGACCTTGGAGGTCCAGGCCGCGAGCTCCTTGGCCTCCTTGAACGATTCCGCCGTGGCACGCCGTCCGGCCAACGCTGCAGGGCAGTACAGGTTGTTCACGTAATCGTGGAGCATGCGTTCGGCCGAGACAGCCGGGCCCAGATTGGCCAGCGTGTGCTTGATCATGGCCACCCAATGGGTTGGCACCGTTTCCTGGCTGTACTCGGACGGCCCTGCGGCCCCGGCTCCCTGCGCAACGGTGGTGCCGTAGAAGCGCGGAGCCACCTGGTTCTCCAGCAATTCGTAGAGCGCGGCAGCTTCGATGTCGTCGCGCTCGTCCGATGACGCGCCGTTGTTGGCCGTCGGAATCGCCCAGCCGTTTTCGCCGTCGTACATCTCGTCCCACCAGCCGTCCAAGACCGAAAGGTTGAGCGAGCCGTTGATCGCGGCCTTCATTCCGGAGGTGCCGCAGGCTTCCAAGGGGCGGAGCGGGTTGTTGAGCCACACATCACAACCGGGGAACAACGTCCGTGCCATGGCAATGTCGTAGTTCGGGAGGAAGACGATGCGGTGCCTGACTTCGGGATCGTCCGTGAAGCGGACCAAGTCCTGGATCATCTTTTTGCCCGCGTCATCGGCCGGGTGCGACTTGCCCGCGATGACCAACTGGATGGGGCGTTGGGGGTCCAGCAAGAGTGCCTTGAGGCGGGCGGGGTTCCGTAGCATGAGCGTGAGGCGTTTGTAGGTTGGGACACGCCGGGCGAAGCCAATCGTCAAAACATCGGGATCCAACACGGAGTCAGTCCAGCCAAGTTCGGCATCGGCGGCGCCGCGCTTCTTCCACGAGGCCCGGAGCCGGCGTCGAACGTCCTCAACGAGCTGGGCGCGCAACTTGCGGCGAAGGGCCCACACGTCCTCGTCGCTGACGTCGTAGGCGAGGTCCCACCGGCCCTGCGCCTCGGCTTCAGCGCCAAAGTGGTGGCGGGCCAGGGAGGCAACCAACGGGTCCACCCACGTGGGCGCGTGAACGCCATTGGTGACGGAGGTAATCGGGATTTCGGAGTGGTCGAATCCTGGCCATAGGCCGGAGAACATCTCTCGGGAAACAACGCCGTGCAACTTGGCCACGCCGTTGGCCCGTTGGGCAAGGCGCAAGCCCATGACAGCCATGTTGAAGACGGACGGGTTACCGCCGTCGTAGTTCTCACTGCCGAGTTCCAGGATCCTGTCCGTGGGCACCGCCGGGGCGAGCCCCGCTTCGAAGAAGTGCCGTATCTGGACGGTCTCGAACCGGTCGATGCCGGCTGGGACCGGGGTGTGGGTGGTGAAAACCGTGGACGCCCGTCCCGCTGCCAGGGCCTCTTCCCACGTCAAAGCGTTGTTGGGATCGGACATGGCTTCCTGGATCCGCTCGATCCCCAGGAAACCGGCGTGGCCCTCATTGGTGTGGAATACCTCCGGGGCGGGGTTGCCGGTGAGCTCCTGGTAGACGCGCAGGGCCTTGACGCCGCCCATGCCGAGCAGAAGTTCCTGTTGCAGGCGGTGGTCGCCTCCTCCGCCATACAGGCGGTCAGTGATGCCGCGTGCGGCTTCGTCATTGGACGGAACGTTGGAGTCCAGCAGCAGCAGTGGAACGCGGCCGACGTCGGCCCGCCACACATGCGCGTGCAGCTCGCGTCCGTTGGGAAGCGGCAAGGAGATATGCACGGGCTTGCCGGGGACCCCGTCTTTGCCCGGGTGCCGAAGCAACGTCAGGGGCAGGCCGTCGGGATCGAGCACAGGATAGGTCTCCTGCTGCCAGGCGTCACGGGACAAGGATTGCTTGAAGTAGCCTGCTTGGTACAAGAGCCCGACGCCGATCAGCGGCACGCCCAGATCCGATGCCGCTTTGAGGTGGTCACCGGCAAGAATTCCGAGGCCACCGGAATACTGCGGCAAGACTTCCGTGATGCCAAACTCGGGGGAGAAGTAGGCGATGCACGCGGGCGCGTCGTCGCCCAGGCTTTGGTACCAGCGCGGTTCACTGAGGTAGCGGTCCAGGTCTGCCGCCGCCTCTTGCACCCGGTTCACCAGCTCACCGTTATTGGCGAGGTCCTGAAGGCGTTCGCGGCTGATGGAACCCAAAAGGGCAATGGGATCATGCTGCGAGGCCTCCCAGAGTGCGGGGTCCAAGCCCGCAAAAAGTTCCCGGGTTGGCCGGTGCCAGGACCAGCGCAAATTGGTCGCCAAACGCGCCAACGGCCGGATGGACTCGGGGAGGACGGTACGGACTGTAAACCTTCGAATAGCCTTCACGAGCGCCACACTAACCGACGGACCTGCCAGCCGGTACTGCTTTGGGTTTCTTTTAGGTAAAAGTCATCCTCAATGCGGACATGCGCGAAAGATAGGTCGTGTACTTAGCATTCTTGTGGGATTGTCGCTAACGTCGTGCTTGTGACGAATACCGTGCGAACCACCCCCGCTCTGAAATCCAAGACGAAAACGGACATAACCGACGGACTTCGCTTCGGTCGGTTCCCCATCACGGCCGTTCAGCCGGTGGTGGACGGTGGCCGTTTCCCGGCAAAGGCCCTGCCTGGAGAGGACCTCGCCGTCGGCGCCACGGTCTTCCGGGAAGGCCACGACCAGCTCGGTGTCACCGCCGTGCTGCTCGACCCCAGGGGCCGGGAACGCCAACGCGTCCGCCTCATGCCCGCCCAAGGCGAGCAGTGGCGGGGCCTGGACCGCTGGGAAGGCCTCATCACCCCCAGCGGCACCGGCGCGTGGTCGTTCGTTATCGAAGCTTGGCACGACTGTTATGGCACGTGGCACCACAACGCCGAAGTCAAGGTTGGCGCCGGCATCGACGTCGAGCTGATGCTCGCCGAGGGCGCGGCGCTCCTTGGAGAGGCAGCCGACGACGCCGGACGCACCGGCGCGGAGAAGCGCACCTTGCGGGCGGCCTCAGTCGCGCTCGCGGACGCCACGAAATCTGCCGAGGAGCGCCTCGGGGCAGGGTTCAGCGCGGAGGTGCTTGCCGCCGTCGGGCGCGTTCCGATCCGTGAACTCGTGACGACCTCAGAGCGGTTCCCCCTGCAGGTGGAGCGCGACCTCGCCGGCCGTGGCTCTTGGTATGAGTTCTTCCCCCGTTCCGAAGGTGCCGTCCTGGACCACGCCACGGGCGAATGGACCTCCGGAAACTTCCGCACCGCTGCGAAGAGGCTCGACGCCGTCGCGGACATGGGCTTCGACGTCATCTACCTGCCACCCATCCACCCCATCGGTTTCCAGCACCGGAAGGGCCGCAACAACACGTTGACCCCGGGACCGCAGGATCCGGGGTCGCCGTGGGCCATCGGCTCAAAGGATGGTGGCCATGACGCCATCCATCCGGACCTGGGTACGTTCGCGGATTTTGATGCCTTTGTGGCACGCGCCGGGGAGCTTGGGCTGGAGGTGGCTTTGGACCTTGCACTGCAGGCTGCTCCGGACCACCCGTGGGTCACGAGTAATCCCGAATGGTTCACCACGCGCGTTGACGGGTCCATCGCCTACGCGGAGAACCCGCCGAAGAAGTACCAAGACATCTTCCCCCTGAACTTCGACAACGACCCTGCGGGCCTTTCCAAGGAAATCCTGCGGATCGTGCAGTTGTGGATCAGCCACGGAGTGAAGATTTTCCGCGTGGACAACCCGCATACCAAGCCCGTTTGGTTCTGGGAATGGTTGATCGGAAAGATCAACAAGAAGAACCCGGAGGTCGTCTTCCTGGCAGAGGCCTTCACCCGTCCGCCCATGATGCATGCGCTGGGCCGCGCCGGTTTCCAGCAGTCCTATTCATACTTCACGTGGCGCAACACCAAGACGGAGCTGGAAGAGTACTTCCACGAGATCAGCCACGTCAGCCCGGCGTACTTCCGGCCGAACTTCTTCGTGAACACCCCGGACATCCTCACCGAGTACCTGCAGTATGGCGGCCCGGCGGCGTTCAAGATCCGTGCTGTCCTCGCGGCCACTGCCAGCCCTTTGTGGGGCGTGTACGCCGGCTACGAACTCTATGAACATGTGGCACGCCCAGGTGCCGAAGAGTACATAGACAACGAAAAGTACGAGTACAAGGCCAGGGATTGGGACGGTGCCGCAGAGTCCGGCAGGACCATGGCCCCGTACATCACCCGTCTCAACACCATCCGCAAGGATCACGTGGCGTTGGGTGACCTGCAGAACCTCACGCTGCACCACAGCACGGACGATTCCACGATTGTCTACTCAAAGCACAAAACCCTTCCTGACGGCACCAAGGACACCTTGATCATTGTGGTCAATGTGGATCCCCACAACACCCGGGAGAGCACCGTCTCCTTGGACTTGGCAGCCCTGCAGTTGGATCCTTCGGACCTTAACGAGGATGGACGCTTCCGGGTCGATGACCTGATCAGCGGCCAAAGCTGGGAGTGGGGCGAGCACAACTATGTTCGGCTGGACGCCCACGTTGAACCGGCGCACGTCCTGAGCATCCGGAGGCGGCCCTAAGTGAGTTTTTCTCCGCAGAACCCCACCCAGTACTTCACCCCGAAGAACACGTTCGAGCTGAACGCGCCAGGTCTCCAGCATGATCCGCATTGGTACCGCAAGGCAGTCTTCTATGAGGTGCTGGTCCGGGCTTTTGCGGATGCGAACGGGGACGGGTCCGGTGATTTCCACGGCCTGATCGCCAAGCTGGACTATCTCCAATGGCTGGGTGTGGATTGCCTCTGGTTGCCGCCGTTCTTCCATTCCCCGTTGCGCGATGGTGGCTACGACATCGCGGACTACACGTCCGTGTTGGATGAATTCGGCACCATCAGCGATTTCAAACGGTTGGTGGCCGAGGCACATGCCAGGGGAGTCCGGGTCATCATCGACCTTCCGTTGAACCACACCTCAGACCAGCACCCGTGGTTTCAGGAGTCGCGTAAGGACCCCACCGGTCCGTACGGCGACTTCTATGTGTGGAGCGATACGGACGAGAAGTACCAGGATGCCCGCATCATCTTCGTGGACACCGAGGAGTCCAACTGGACCTTCGATCCCATCCGTAGGCAGTTCTTCTGGCACCGCTTCTTCAGCCACCAACCAGACCTGAACTTCGAGAACCCCAAGGTGACCGAGGCGTTATACGACGTCGTCCGGTTTTGGCTGGACCAAGGAATCGACGGCTTCCGCGCCGACGCCATTCCCTACCTCTTCGAGGAAGACGGCACCAACTGCGAGAACCTCGCGGCCACGCATAAGTTCCTCCAGGACCTTCGCCGGATGGTCGACGAGAACTACCCGGGCAGGGTGATCATCGCCGAAGCGAACCAGCCGCCGCACGAGGTTGTGGAGTATTTCGGCACCGAGGAAGCTCCCGAGTGCCATATGGCATTCCATTTTCCGATCATGCCGCGGCTTTATTATGCTTTGCGGGACCAAAAAGCCGCTCCGATCATCGAAACGCTGCGTGATACCCCGCCCATACCCAAGGGAGCCCAGTGGGGCACCTTCCTGAGGAACCACGACGAACTCACTTTGGAGATGGTCTCGGCGGATGACCGGGCCGCCATGCTGGGCTGGTACGCACCCGATCCGCGGATGCGGGCCAACATCGGAATTCGACGCCGGTTGGCGCCTCTGCTGGACAATTCACGGTCCGAGATTGAACTGATCAACGCTTTGCTGCTGTCCCTTCCCGGCAGCCCGTTCCTGTACTACGGAGACGAGATCGGGATGGGCGACAACATCTGGCTGGATGACCGCGACGCGGTGCGTACCCCGATGCAGTGGACACCGGACCGCAACGCAGGCTTCTCCGCCGCAGATCCGGGAAAGTTGTATCTGCCCGTTATCCAGTCCCTGGTCTACAACTACGCCATGGCCAATGTGGAAGCAGAATCGGCACACTCGGGTTCCTTACTGCGCTGGACGCGCCAAATATTGAGCGTCCGGAAGAACCATCCAGTGTTCGGCTTGGGCGGTTTCCGCCATATCGAGGCGGACCACGAGGTCGTGTTGGCTTACGTTCGGGAGCTCGCGCCGGGAAACGCGGAAGGAGAAGACGCAGAAACCATCCTGTGCGTCTTCAACCTTTCTCAACACCCCGTGGCGGCAACCTTGGACCTCCCCGAGTTTGCAGGCCGTGGCCTGCGAGATATTTTCGGCGGCCAGCCGTTCCCGGCTGTCGGAGACAACGGTCAGTTGACCGTCATGCTGGGCAGCCACAACTTTTACTGGCTGCGGCTTCGCTCGGCTTTTTCCAATCCCGCGTCGCCTTTTACGCAGGCGATCCCAGTGGTGACGTCCAAAGGATGAGATGAGCAAGGAAAACTTGAACCCCTCCATTGAAGGACTTCTCAGGAACTGGCTGCCAGGAAAACGCTGGTTCCCCGTCAAAAGCGGCGACTTTGCGCTGGAGCGCGTTGGCGGCTTCAGCCTTCCCGTTGCGCGCGGCGGTACCGGCCTGGAGGTGGTCCTGCTGGCGGTGACCTACCGAACGGCCGACGGTGTACAGCGAACTGACGTGGTGCAGGTCCCGCTGAGCTACCGGAGCCACGAGTCCGCTGAGGCTTCCGCCGCCCTGCTGGGCCAGTACACGGACCCTGACCATGGCATCCGAGCGGTTTACGACGCCGTCTACGATCCCGATTTCGTGGCTGCCTGGTTGGAGCTCATGCGCAGCGAAGCATCGTTGCCGGATGGACTTGCCCGCGGACATGTCACCCGCGGCAGTGTGGCCCTTCCGGCCAAGCCCACCTCCATCCGGGTTATCTCCGGCGAACAGTCCAACACCTCCGTGATAGTGGACGACGGCGATTCGGCAGCTATCGTGAAGATCTTCCGGGTGGTGGCGGCAGGCAAGAACCCCGAAGTGGAACTGGGCGCGGCCCTGACCGCGGCCAGCACCCGTGAAGTTCCCGCGACGCTTGGTTGGATTACCGGCTCCTGGGCGGACCCGGCGTCGAACGCTTCCGCAGCGGCAACAGGCGAGCTGACGGTCGCCCATGAGTTCCTTGCGGGCGGGCAGGACGCCTGGCGGTTGGCCGTTGACGCCGCCGCCGCCGGTCAGGACTTCACTGAGGAGGCCCGCGGCCTCGGCGCTGCGACCGCCACGGTCCACGCCCGGCTCGCTGAAACTTTCGGCACCACCGATGGCCAGCTGCAGGGTGATGAGATCATTGCCACGGTGGATCGTCGCATGCGGCAGTCGTGGGCCGAGGCAGCGTCCGCCGTCGGGCCTTATGGCGACGAACTTGACCACCTGCTGGCGGCCCTGACCCCCCAGGACGTCGGGCAGTTGCAGCGAGTCCATGGGGACCTGCACCTGGGCCAGATTCTGAGGGTGCCAAGCCGTGACGGGCGAGCCGGCCGGTGGGCCATTCTCGACTTCGAGGGCGAGCCACTACGCACGATCAACGAACGCAACACCCCTGATCTGCCGTTGCGCGACGTTACCGGCATGCTGAGGTCGTTTGACTACGCTGCCGGTGCGGCCATGCGCGAAAACGCCGAAGCCCACGTGCCGGACACATGGGTGGACGATTGTGCCACGGCGTTCCTCGAGGGGTACAGCGAGGTCAATCCGGGAACCATAGACCGCCGCTCGCCGCTCTTTGTGGCATTGTGGCTGGACAAGGCACTGTACGAGGTGGTTTATGAACTGCGAAACCGGCCGGACTGGTTGTCCATTCCGGTCAAGGCAGCACAACGAATCCTGGACACAACAAGCCGTGGAAAGCACGCGGCAGCTACAGCGGAAGGTAACTACATGACTGGCTCTGCACGCACCGATCGGCCCCGAGTTCCCCTGCACGTGGACTCCGAGACCTTGGAACGCGTGGCTGCCGGCGCCTACCACGCACCGCATTCGGTACTCGGCGCCCACCTCGATGACCACGGACACGTGACCATCCGCACCGTCAAGCACCTCGCCAAATCCGTGACGGTGGTGACGGAGGCAGGGCGCACAGAGATGACCCACGAGTCACACGGCGTCTGGGTTGCCGTCCTGGAACCGGTCCAGCACGGCCACGCACCGGACTACCGTTTGGAAGTGGTGTACGACGCCGAACCCGTCACCATCGATGACCCGTACCACTACCTGCCCACCGTCGGAGAGGTGGACCTGCACCTCATCGGTGAAGGCCGTCATGAGCGTTTGTGGGACGTCTTGGGCGCCCACGTCCAGCACTATCGCTCCGCGCTCAGCGATGTGGACGGTGTTTCGTTCGCCGTGTGGGCGCCGAATGCCCAAGCGGTGCGTGTCAAAGGCGACTTCAACGGCTGGGACGGCCGCTCGCACGGTATGCGCTCACTGGGCTCTTCGGGAGTCTGGGAGCTCTTCATTCCAGGCGTTGTAGCAGGGGCGTGCTACAAATACGAGATCCTTACCAAAGGCGGCGAGTGGTTGGAGAAAGCCGATCCTTTGGCCTTCGGTACCGAGGTCCCGCCCCTGACCGCATCCCGCGTGGTTGATCCCAGCTACCGGTTCAAAGACGACGAGTGGATGACCGCCCGTGCGGCACGGGACCCGCACAATTCACCGATGAGCGTCTACGAGGTGCACTTGGGGTCGTGGCGCCTGGGCCTTGGCTACAAAGAGTTGGCCAAGGAGCTCGTTGAGTACGTGAAGTGGCTCGGCTTTACCCACGTGGAATTCATGCCCGTGGCCGAGCACCCCTTCGGTGGTTCATGGGGATACCAAGTGACCTCCTACTTTGCGCCGACGTCGAGGTTCGGCCACCCGGACGAGTTCCGGTTCTTGGTTGATTCCCTCCACCAAGCAGGGATCGGCGTCCTCTTGGACTGGGTTCCCGCCCACTTCCCCAAGGACTCTTGGGCCTTGGCAAAGTTCGACGGGCAGCCGTTGTATGAGCACTCGGACCCGGCTTTGGGTGAACACCCGGACTGGGGCACTTTGATCTTCGACTTCGGCCGCAGCGAAGTCCGGAACTTCCTGGTGGCCAACGCCTTGTACTGGTTGGAGGAATTCCACATCGATGGCCTCCGCGTGGACGCGGTGGCCTCCATGATCTACCTGGACTACTCCCGCGAAGAAGGCCAATGGCGGCCCAACAAGTTTGGTGGCCGCGAAAACCTCGAGGCGATTTCCTTCATGCAGGAAGTCAACGCGACGGTCTACAAGTCCCACCCAGGAGCGATCATCATCGCCGAGGAGTCCACGGCTTTCCCCGGTGTCACGGCGCCCACCAACCACGGCGGACTGGGCTTCGGCCTCAAATGGAACATGGGGTGGATGCATGACTCGCTGAAATACATCTCCGAGGACCCCATCAACCGGAAATGGCACCACGGCACCATTACCTTTTCCTTGGTCTATGCCTTTACCGAGAATTTCCTGCTGCCCATCAGCCACGATGAGGTTGTCCACGGCAAGGGATCCTTGCTCCGGAAGATGCCCGGCGACCGTTGGCAACAGTTGGCGAATCTCCGCTCATTCTTCGCTTACCAGTGGGCACACCCGGGCAAACAGCTGATCTTCATGGGTACGGAGTTCGGGCAGGAGGCCGAGTGGTCCGAGCAATACGGACTCGACTGGTTCCTGGCTGACATCCCCTCCCACCGTGGCATCCAGCTTCTCGTGAAGGATCTCAACGAGCTCTACGCATCGACTCCGGCGCTTTACGAACGGGACAACGAGGCGGGCGGATTCCAGTGGATTAATGGTGGGGACGCCGATCACAACGTCCTGACGTTTATCCGTTGGAGTAACGACGGGAAACCTCTCGTTTGCGCGGTGAACTTCTCCGGAGGCCCGCACAAGGACTACATCTTGGGCGTCCCATCCGCGGGAGAGTGGACCGAGGTTCTGAACACGGATTCCGAAACATATGGCGGCTCGGGTGTTGTCAACGCCGGTGTCCTCAAAGCCACGGCGCCGGGAACGGACGGCCAGCCAGCTGCGTTGACCGTAACGCTGCCGCCCCTCGGCGCTTCCTGGTTCACCGTGGCGGACGAGGTCCGGTAGCTGAGTGGATTCGGTGACTGACTAGGTTCAGTGACTGACTTGGCACGGTGAGTGACTAGATAGCCAGGAGCGGAGGGCCTGGAGCTGCGTGCTCCGGGCCCTCCTTCCCTATGTTTCAGGGGTAATTCCACGGTTTCGGATCCCGCAGGGAGTTGCCTTGCTGGGGCCCTTTGCCATCTCGCCGGACTGGAGGTATAGTTAGTACCCGCGCTGCTCCACGAGCTGAGATCGCAAGCTGACAAGAAACCGCAAGGAAATCTACGTCATGCGTGTCGATTTGACTCCAAGGAATCCAGCCGGTAAGTTTGGAAAGTTGCTCCGGAGCGATCCTGGACCCTGTTGGGGTGTGGGTGGTGCCGGTTAGTGTCTGTTGTTTGAGAACTCAATAGTGTGCC
>NZ_JARVRJ010000016.1 GCF_030209745.1 Arthrobacter sp. fls2-241-R2A-200 | reverse complement strand
TGCGGCCGTGGATGCTGGTCACCACGTTGTTTTCCCTGTACAACCGGCCGATCACTGGAATCATCGCCTCGGCGAGAGCCTCCCGGCCCATCCACTTATCAAGACAAGAATCTGACGTCTGGCTCACAGAACTACCTTCCTTGGGTCAACTACATACGTCCTCGTATGCAGATGGCGGCCGCCCGGAGTAATCCTGCGGCACTGGCACTGGCCGGGCTTCGGTCCGCCCACAGCACCTTGAACGAGAACAAAGAAAAATCCGTCGGCTGCGAACGCAGTCCCGGCGGCAGAACTTCCACGTTCAGGAACCATTCTACGGGGAGGACGCTGCCAGCTATCTGCCGGCAAGCGTGAAATCACTCACACGGGTCTGATGTGGGCGGGAAAGTGCGCGGTAATAAATGGATGGGTTGACCGATACGCCGGGTTCTGTCATCCCGATCCGTTGCCGGAACGGGAGTGGCGGCCATCCATCTACGAACGCCGTTGCCGACGCCCTCCAGCAGCCTACCCGGACACTCGGGCGGGCAGCCCTCAAACGTGTCCTGTCTGGCCTTGCTCCGGGTGGGGTTTACCTAGCCTCCCCGGTCACCCAGGGAGCTGGTGGTCTCTTACACCACCGTTTCACCCTTACCTGCCGTTCACGGTGCGGGCACCGATGAGGCGGGCGGTCTGTTCTCTGTGGCACTGGCCTGCGGGTCACCCCGAGTGGGCGTTACCCACCACCCTGCCCTGTGGAGCCCGGACGTTCCTCGAGCCACTTCCGTGGCGCGCGACCGCCTGGTCAACCCATCCGCGCTCCAGTCTACCGGCGTCTTGCCCGGCCGAATTCTCAGCGAGGGCCACCGGTAAATCCGGCTAGTATCGTCTGGTGCTGATTCTGCTGCCGCCATCTGAAGGCAAGACCCCCGCGGTGAAGGGCCCCGCCGTCGACTGGGAGTCCCTCAGCTTCCCGGAACTGAATCCTTGCCGCGCAAAAGTGCTGGAATCCCTCGGGACAGTCAGCTCGCACCAGGACGCCCTCGCGTTGCTGGGGGTGGGCGCTTCGCTGCGGGACGACGTCGAACGCAATACCCGCCTGCATGCCGAGCCGGCAGCTCCTGCGCATCAAGTGTATTCGGGGGTGCTGTACGACGCCCTCGGTTTCAAGAGCATGACCCCGACGCAGCGCCGCAAAGCGATCGACTCAGTGCTGGTCATTTCGGCGTTGTGGGGCGCTATCGGCTTTGGCGACCACGTGCCCGCCTACCGGCTTTCCATGGGAACCGCACTGCCCGACGTCGGACGCCTCGCCTCGTTCTGGAAGCCGCACCTCAACGCCGCCCTCGCCAAGCGCGCGGAAGGTGAATTGGTGGTGGATTGCCGTTCCAGCACATATGCCGCTGCTTGGGCTCCGCCGCCAGCGCAGACGGTCAATGTCAACGTGTTCACTGAGGCACGTGGCAAGCGAACGGTGGTCAGCCACTTCGCCAAGCACACCCGCGGCGAGCTGGCCCGCCACCTCTTGACCAGGCGCGGCAAGGCACCGGCCACCCCGGATCAGTTGGCCAAGGCAGCCCGGGAAATTTGGACCGCGGAACTTGAAATCGGAACGGCGCGTAAACCACACGCGCTGAACATCATTCTCTCCAGCTAATTCCCAGCGGGGTGGGTCAGTTCCATTCCGCCGAACGTACAAGGATGCATCCGGAATCCGGGCAGAAAACAATCTCATCGTCCGCCGCTGCCCTGACCTCGGCCAGGTCACCGGGGCTCAGCATCATGCCCGACCCCTCGGACTTGCCGTGGAAGAGGCGCGCCGCACCTACTCCCCGCTTGGCGATTGTCTTCTCGTAAACAGCGACCATCGCCTGGTCAAGGGAATCGGAGAAGGCGGCTCGTTGCCCGCGCACCACCGCTTCTTCGGCCGCGATCTCGGCGATCGCCTCATCGAGCTCAGCCCGAATGCTGCCAAACGAACCCTGGATGTCATCGACGATCGCCTGCTGCGCAGCTTGGCGCTCCCGCAATGCGTCCAACCGCTCGAGTATCTCCAGCTCCACATCCTCCAGGTCCGAGCGCCGCTTGTTCAGTGACGCGATGTCACTCTGCAGCGCGACGAGGTCTTTGGAGAGTCCGGTGCCGCTGTTCAACCGCGCTTCGTCGCGTTCAATACGCGTGGCTACCTGTTCGACGTCGGCCTCGGCGCGACGGAGTTCGGCCTCGGCGTCGTGCACTGCAACCTTTGCTGCTCCCAGCTCGCCGTTTGCGACCCTGAGCGCATCCGTGAGATCCGTGATCCGCGGATCCGTCTCCAGCACCTTCCGCTTGCCGGCCAGCGATTTCAGCTTGGCATCCAGCCCCTGCAGTTCAAGCAATTTCAATTGTTCCGCCGGTGCTGCCTTCGCCACGCTTACCTCCGTTTGTCCCCACCGGTCCTGCCAATCAAGCCCGGCCGGACGCCCGGCGCTGCCGGGATTGTCCGTATCCTTCTAGACTCTAGTCCCCGGCGGGAGTGAGTATGAAGTCCCAAGGATCGCTGTTGGTGGTACTGACACGGATTTCGACGTCGTACCCCTGGTCCGCGAGTACGTTACCAAGTGCCTCGGCAGCGGGGGAAAGCCACAACCACTCACTGGCGAAGTGCGACACGTCGATCAGGTAGGGCCGTCCATTGGGCGTGCCCTCACGGGCTTCGGACGCCGGGTGGTGCCGCATGTCTGCCGTGACGTACACGTCGGCGTGGTTCGCCCGGACGGCACCGAACAAGCTGTCGCCTGCACCACCGCAGACCGCGACCCGCTTGACCAACCCGTCCTTGTCGCCGGCCACCCGCACCCCGCCTGCGACCGCGGGAAGCATTTCAAAAACGCGGGCCGCAAAATCACCCAGCGTCATGATGTCCGAGAGGTCACCGACCCGGCCGATGCCTTCTTCGGGTAATCCGTTGGCGGCAACCGTAAGGGGCGAGACGTTTTCCAACCCGAGGGCGTCAGCCAAGACGTCCGAGACGCCACCGACTGCCGAATCTCCGTTGGTGTGGACGGTCAGCAGCGCGGCCCCGGCCTCAATAAGCCGATGGACGGCCAGGCCCTTCGCGGACGTCGCAGCTACTGAATTGACGCCTTTGAGGAGTAAAGGGTGATGCGTAATGAGCAGTTGGGCCCCCCACTCGATGGCTTCATCGATCACGGCCAGCGTGGGATCGACGGCAAACATGATCTTCTCCACCGGAACGGCGGGATGACCGACCACCAGGCCTACCTCGTCCCAGTCCTCGGCCAAGGACTCCGGCCAGAGCTCCTCCACAGCCAGTAGAACTTGTCCGAGCGTTGGGTCCCCGATGGCTTCCCCGGCATCGTCACCGGAATCCGCATCAGTTATGGGGGTATTTACGGCTTCCATAGTCCTATTGTTACCTACTCACCCGTACTCAGCCGGATCGGCAGGCTTTACTTTCGGCGGTATCTGCCGGGCACCGTTATTGTCCCGTAAGGTGTTGCGGGAATCATCAGCCCCTCCCATCCATTGAAGAGAACATGAAAACTTTCGTACTTGGCGGCGGCTGCTTCTGGTGCCTCGATGCTGTTTACCAGAAGACCCGCGGCGTCAGCTCAGTAGTCTCCGGCTATACCGGCGGCCACGTCCGCAATCCCGACTACTACGAGGTGTGTTCCGGAACGACCGGCCATGCCGAAGTCGTTGCCGTAACTTTCGACGAGTCCGTGGTTCCGGAAGAAATCATCCTGGACATGTTCTTCGCCCTTCACGACCCCACCACGTTGAACCGCCAGGGCTATGACGTAGGAACCCAATACCGGTCATCCATGTTCTATTCCACGACAGAGGAAAAGATCCTGTTCGAGGAAGCGATAGAGCGGGCCCAGGCGTTATGGTCGGATCCGATCGTCACGGAAGTCGCGCGCCTGCCGGAATTCTTCGAAGCCGAGGAAGTGCACCAGAACTATTACGGAAAGTATCCGTACCAGGGCTACTGCCAAGTGATCATCAACCCGAAGTTGGCCAAGGCCCGGAAATATTACTCCGCGTGGCTTACGGCTTAGCAGGGTTTCGTTCGGGCTGGCTAGGCTGACCTCAGCATTCCCTCTTGAGAGATAGGCATAATTTTCATGGCACGGATCTACGACGACGTCACTCAGCTGGTCGGCCGCACTCCGCTGGTCCGTTTGAACCGGCTTACTGAGGGGCTCGATGCCACCGTGGCAGTCAAGCTCGAATTTTACAACCCGGCCAACAGCGTCAAGGACCGCATCGGCGTTGCCATCATTGACGCCGCGGAGAAGTCCGGCGCTTTGAAGCCCGGTGGAACCATTGTTGAGGGCACCTCCGGCAACACCGGCATCGCGTTGGCCTTGGTAGGCGCAGCCCGCGGTTACAAGGTCATCCTGACCATGCCCGAGACCATGTCCACGGAACGCCGCGTGATGCTCCGGGCTTACGGTGCGGAAATCGTCCTGACCCCCGGCTCCGAAGGCATGCGCGGCGCTGTGGAAAAGGCGCAGGAGATCGTGGCCACCACGGAGAACTCCATTTGGGCGCAGCAGTTCGCCAATGAAGCCAACCCGCAGGTCCACCGCGACACCACCGCTGAGGAAATCTGGGCCGATACCGATGGGGACGTAGACATCTTCGTCTCAGGCGTTGGCACGGGCGGTACCATCACCGGCGTCGGCCAAGTCCTCAAGGAACGCAAGCCCGGCGTCCAAATCGTTGCCGTTGAGCCCAAGGACTCCGCTATCCTCAACGGTGGCGCCCCGGGCCCGCACAAGATCCAGGGCCTCGGTGCCAACTTTGTGCCGGAAATCCTGGACACCAACGTGTACGACGAAGTCCTGGACGCCACGCTCGAAGATTCGGTCCGTGTGGCCCGTGAACTCGGCGCGCGTGAAGGCATCCTCGGCGGCATCTCCTCCGGCGCCATTGTGTGGGGCGCCCTGGAACTCGCCAAGCGACCTGAGAACGCGGGCAAGTTGATTGTCGCCGTCGTCTGCGACTTCGGAGAGCGCTACATCTCGACCGTGCTGTTTGACGATATCCGCGGCTAACACTTCGCCCGCACATCTTCATTTCCTGTAGAAAGGTCTTTGTGAGCTTCTTCGCAAGGCTTAAGGAAGACCTCGACGCCGCCCGGTCCCACGACCCGGCGGCGCGAGGCTCTTTCGAGAACTTTTTTGCCTACTCCGGGCTTCACGCCATCTGGGCTCACCGCCTGACCCACCGGCTGTGGCAGAACCCTGCCCTGCGGTTCCCCGCCCGCTTGATCTCCCAGTTGGCGCGGTTCATGACCGGCATCGAGATCCATCCCGGTGCAACCATCGGGCGGCGCTTCTTCATTGACCATGGCATGGGAGTGGTGATCGGCGAGACCGCCGAAATTGGTGAGGACGTCATGATTTATCACGGCGTAACACTGGGCGGACGTTCATTGGCCAAGGTCAAACGCCACCCCACTATCGGCGATCGCGTGACCATCGGCGCCGGTGCCAAAGTTCTTGGACCCATCACCATCGGCGCTGACAGCGCGGTCGGTGCCAACGCCGTCGTCGTCAAAGACGCACCGCCGGAGTCAATCATCACCGGCATTCCCGCCACCTGGCGCCACCGCGATGCGCGATCGGAAACCAAACCAGCGGTTGACCCGGCGGAGTACTACATCGAATATCGGATTTAGCTGCGCTTGGATTTTCTTTGTTTCCCTTAAACGCAGGAAGCGCCCCGGTTCACTGAACCGGGGCGCTTCCTGCGTCAGGGCTGGCTAGTGGGTGTCCACGGCCGAGATCTCGGACTTGTCTTCGCCCCACAGGGTGTGGAACGTGCCCTCGGTGTCCACGCGGCCGTAGGTGTGTGCACCGAAGAGGTCGCGCTGGCCCTGGATCAGGGCAGCGGCAACGCGCTTGCGGCGCAGGCCGTCGTAGTAGGCCAACGACGAGGAAAATACCGGAACCGGAATACCGAGCTGGACCGCCGTAGCTACAACCCGACGCCAGGCCGGAAGGGCCTCTGCGATGGCCTTGGTGAAGGCCGGGGCGAAGAGCAGGTTGGCGGGCTTCTCCTCGGCTGCGTAGGCCTTGGTAATGTCCTTGAGCAGCTCTGCACGGATGATGCAGCCCGCACGCCACAGCGATGCGATCTGGTCCAGCTTGAGGTCCCAGCCGTACTCCTTGGCAGCGGAGGTCAGCATGTCCAGGCCCTGTGCGTAGGAAACGAGCTTGGAGGCATAGAGAGCCTGGCGTACATCCTCCACGAACGTCTCGGGGATTTCCACGGAAGCTTCTTCTCCGGCCAGCAATTCCTGGCCGAGCTTGCGCTGCTCTGCCTGCGAGGACAGCGCACGGGCAAATACGGACTCGGCGATGCCGGACACCGGCGAGCCGAGCTCCAAGGCGGAGATAACGGTCCAGCGTCCGGTGCCCTTCTGGCCAGCGGCGTCGACGACGACATCAACGAACGGCTTACCGGTCTTGGCATCAACGTGGCCCAGGACCTCAGCTGAGATCTCGATGAGGAAGGAGGACAGATCGCCCTTGTTCCACTCAGTGAAGATCTTTGACTGTTCGGCAGGCTCAATGCCTGCACCCGAACGGAGGAGGTCGAAGGCTTCACCGATGACCTGCATGTCGGCATATTCGATGCCGTTGTGCACCATCTTCACAAAGTGGCCGGCACCGTCGGTACCGATCCACGCGCAGCAGGGTTCGCCGTCGACCTTGGCCGAAATCTTTTCCAGCAGCGGGCCGAGGGCGTCGTACGACTCCTTGGAACCACCGGGCATGATCGAAGGGCCATTCAGCGCGCCTTCTTCGCCGCCGGACACGCCAACGCCCACGAAGTGCAGGTCCTTCTTGGCCAAGGCCGCTTCACGGCGGCGAGTGTCCTCGTAGTGCGAGTTGCCGGCGTCGATGATGATGTCCCCGGCTTCGAGCAGCGGTTCGAGCTGCTCGATGACGTTGTCAACAGGAGCGCCCGCCTTGACCATGATGAGGACGCGGCGGGGCTTTTCGAGTGAGTCGACCAGTTCCTGCAGCGTTTCCGTGCGGATGAAGTCTCCTTCTGTCCCGTGCTTTTCCAGCAACGCGTCGGTCTTTTCCACGGAGCGGTTGTGAAGAGCCACGGTGAAGCCGTTGCGGGCGAGGTTGCGGGCAAGATTGGCACCCATTACCGCAAGGCCGGTGACACCGATGTGTGCTGACATCAAAACTCCAATTCGTTCGTGTGCATACAGTCCTGCGGGCACGCAGGAAGCGAATTCGTAACCAGGGGCTGTAATAAACCATACGTAATTACATTCGGGTGAGGAAGCGGCGCCCACGTTCTGGAAGGCTCCGCGTCATAAACAGTCTATGACGCTGCCCTGCCGCCACTATGCTTGCCTCTATGTCCACCAGCCTCCACCACCGCGCCATTGAGCATTTGGGAACCCGGATTGTCGATGGCACCCTTCCGACCGGCCACGTCATGTTGGCAGAACACCTCGAAGAAGAACTGAATGTTTCCCGTTCGGTAGTCCGGGAAGCAGTGCGGGTGCTTCAGTCCTTGGGATTGGTGGAGACGATCAAGCGGGTAGGCATCCGGGTTTTGCCGGCACATCGCTGGAACCCCTTCGATCCGATGGTCATCAGGTGGCGCTTGGCCGGCGATGGCCGCGGCTCCCAACTGCGCTCGCTCGCGGAGCTGCGTTCCGCCGTCGAACCCACAGCCGCCGAGTTGGCCGCCAGCAACGCGCCAGCGAGCCTCCGGCAGGAACTGGTAGCCATCTCGGAAGCGATGAAAGAAGCAGGAGACGCCGGTGACGTTCCCCGGTTCCTGGACCTCGACATCCGTTTCCACGCTCTTGTGCTCTCCGGCTCAGGCAACGAGATGTTCGCGAACCTGATAGGTCAGGTCACCGAAACGCTGACCGGGCGGACGGTCCACGGACTCATGCCCGAGCATCCCCAGAAACAAGCGCTGCAGTGGCACATGGACGTTGCCCACGCAATCGACGCCGGTGATGGTGCGCTGGCGCGGGACGCCGCGGACAAGATCATGCGCCAAACCATCGCCGAGTTGGAGCCGAGTTGGAGCGATCAGCCGCGGGTCTTTGTGCCCGTAGTTGTGAACGGCAGCATCAGCCCATCGGGTTTCCCAAGGAACGCGCCAATTCCTTGAGTTCCTTAACCATCTGCGCGCCCTGCTCTTGGGAATAGGTAGCCTTCAGTGCCGTTACGGACAACCCGAGGCTTGGTCCATGGGCGCCGCGGGTCGGGACGGGAACAGCCAAGCAAACTACCCCCAAGGTGGATTCTTCGTCTTCGAAAGCGAAACCTTGCTTTCGGATCACGGCTACTTGCGCCTTCAACTCCTCGGCCGTGCGGAGGGAGTTAGTGGTCATGACGGGAAGCTCCATGCCGTCGGGGAACATGGCTTCGATGTCGTGGTCGCGCAGCTGGGCCAGCAGGGCCTTCCCCACACCGCACAGCGAGACTGGCATCTTGTCGCCGATGTTCGATGTCAGCCGGACAGCCGGATGGCCCTCATAACGGGCAAGATAAATCACATGATCGCCGTCGAGCATTGCGATCCGCACTGTTTCGCCTGACAGTGTTGGCGCTTGTTCACAGTACTTATAGAACTCCTGCACCTCATCGAGGCGGCTCAGGTACGCAGCTCCCAGTTCAACGAGCTTTCGACCCAACGTGAAATCCGCGCCCTGCCTCGTGATCAAGCGCGCTTCCTCGAGCGCGAGAAGCAGGTTGGATGTCGACGATTTCGGGATGCCGAGCTCGCGCGACAAATCACTCAAGGTCAGCCGCCCCGTGTACGAGTTCGCAAGTGCCTCCAAAACGGCAGCTGCCCTGGTAACCGCAGGCGCTGGCGACGACGACCCCAGCCCAGGGGAACGGACGGCATGGGAATCTGGCATGGGCATCCTCATTCCTCGCAAGTCCTCGGAAAGCGTCTGTTCATCCTGCTGAACATTTACCCATCGTAGTGGGATCGAGGGATTCCGAAGGGCGTCCCCAGCGTTTCCCGAGAGGTCCAACGGGCCTTCACGCCACGCGGCTTTCCAAACCCAAAGGTTCGCTGTATATTCAACTTCGAGCTCTCCACCGCGGCATCCCCCAATAGTCGCGGTGGAGAGCTCATCCATTTCATCGCCGTCATCAGGCTGCTGCGACCTGCTCGCCCCTGATCCGCCACCCGCCGCCTTCGCCGTCCCGCACCAGTTCCCAGGTAGCGATGCTGGACCGGCTGCTGTTTCCCAACCGGACCTGCACCTGCAGCACCTCGACATCCACGCGGCCTTGGCCACGTGGCATCCGTCTCCTGTCCTCCCACCACGGAACCCGCTCAAACCAGCGGACCGGTTCAACAACAATGCGCCACTCGCGATCGCCCCTTACCACCACCGCAGCGGTACCGGGCTCACTCCCGCGGATAAAAACATGCTCCATGAACCATGACGCTACGGGTAGGCACTGACATTCCAGCCAAAGGCCGGGGCCGTCGACCAAGAGCGAATCGACAGACCGAATCCGGGACTAATACGAAAAATACCGGCAACAAAAAAATCCCCGCCACATCGGCCTCAGGCCTGATGTGACGGGGATTCATGGTGGGTCCTACCGGGATCGAACCGATGACATCCACGGTGTAAACGTGGCGCTCTACCAGCTGAGCTAAAGACCCTAAACCGGTGATCTCAGCGCTTCCACAATGCGTTGCAGTTACTTCAGCGCGTCGACCAACGAACAATGACTCTACATGATCAATCGGAAGAAATACCAATCGGCGGATATGGCTCGGCAAGACCAGGAAGCTCACGGGCAAGGTAGTCCAGCGCACCGCTGACCCCGGCCTCCAACTTCAGGGTCGCAAACGCATCACCGCGGGTAGCGCCACGGTTGATGATTACTACGGGCTTCCCTGCCTTCGCGGCGTGACGGACAAACCTCAACCCGCTCTGCACAGTCAGGGATGAACCAGCCACCAAGAGGGCCTGCGCCTCATCCACCATCGCATACGCCCGGACCACGCGATCCTTGGGAACGTTCTCGCCGAAGTAGACAAAGTCGGGTTTGAGAGTGCCGCCGCAGATGGGACAAACAGCCATGGCGAAGGAGGTGATGAGTTCGGGGTCCTCAACAGTGGCATCGGCGTCAGGAGCCATCTCCACCACATTGGAGGCCAAGGCCGCTTCGAGGAATCCGGGATTGATTTCCTCAAGGATGGCGGCAATGAGACCCCTGGTGAATGTGTGGCCATTTTCAAGGCATACCACCTGGTCGAACCGCCCATGCAAGTCAACAACATTGACGCTTCCGGCGTCCTCGTGGAGCCGGTCCACGTTTTGCGTAATAAGACCCGTTAATAGCCCTCGGCGTTCCATTGCCGCGACGGCGAAGTGCCCCGCGTTGGGATCTGCGTGCCGTAAATGGGACCACCCGATGTGGTTACGCGCCCAATACCTGCGCCTGTTTGCGACGTCTCCCACAAATTCCTGATACGTCATGGGATTGCGGGGAGCGGATCCAGGACCTCGGTAATCGGGGATGCCGGAATCCGTGCTGAGGCCCGCACCCGTGAGAACTGCAAGCCGCCGGTGAGCCAAAACACCAACTGCAGCTTGCAATCCTTCAAGTTCCCGGGGGTCGAGCACCTCAGGGGCCGCGGGCGGCAGGCTGGCGAACCCGGTCATCCCTACCCCAGGCGTGCCCTGGCCCGCTCCCGTTGTGCCCATACTTACCGTTGGGCCAAGGCGGACAGTGCCCGCCGATACTCGCCCAGATCACGCGCTTTTCCACGCGGATTGACCATCACGTGCCGGATAGCTCCGCCGGCATCGATGATGAACGTTCCGCGCAATGCCATCCCACTGGCGGCATCAAACACGCCGTACCGCTGCGCCACTGCCCCGTGGGGCCAAAAATCGGCCAGAAGGTCAAAGCCGTAATTTTCCTGCTCCGCGTAGGCCCTGAGCGTAAATTTGCTGTCCACGGAAACGGCAAGCACGGTTGCGTTGGCGTCCTCAAAATCAGCAAGGTTGTCCCGAAGCTCACACAGCTCCCCGGTACAAATACCTGAGAAAGCAAAGGGATAGAAAACAATCACCACATTGCGGCCACGGTAGTCGGACAACCGGACGGGCTCGCCGTATTGGTTCGTCAGTTCAAAATCAGGTGCCGCTTCGCCGACTCGCGGCACAGCCAGGGCGGCCTGCTGAAGGTCCGTCACTTGTTCTTCTTGGCCACCAGACGCGTGGCGCTCCAGTCTTTCGACACCCCTGCCGAGGTGGTCAGGTGAAGACCGGAGGTGGGGGCAGCATCCTGTATGTCAGCGGGGGAAACGTAGTTATCCCGGCCGGACTTGGGGGTGAGGACCCAGACGACTCCGCCTTCCTTGAGCGTGGTGAGCGAATCGACCAACGCATCAACGAGGTCTCCATCGCCGTCCCGCCACCAAAAGATGACGGCGTCAACGACGTCGTGATCATCTTCATCCAATAGTTCAGAGCCAGTGACATCTTCGATGTCGTCACGCAAGTCGAAATCGACGTCGTCGTCGTAGCCGCGTTCCTGAATCAGATCCCCGTCTTTGAAACCCATTCTTTCCGCCACATTTACCGATGTGGCGGCGTCGGCCTCGCTCACGTTTCCTCCTTTTGAAGTGACTTCCATTACCAACAGCCAACACCCTTTGGGCGTGTGCTTCAAGCCATTGTCCCTGCCGCGGGCCATATTCCGCACTTCGGGGTGCGATTCCACGCCGCGGCGTCGAGGTGCTTTCCGTCACGGTGTCCTGCAGATATGTGACATACAACGCTCCCGGACCCCGGCGGCTACGCATCCCGGCGAAGTGAAAGCTAGAGTGGCCATGAGCGCTATGGCTCCGGGGCGACCGCCCCAAGAAATTCTACTGGTAGCCATACGCTCAGAAGACCTGTCCGGCGCATCCGACCGGGCTGTTGAAACTGTAACGTCGCACACGACGCATTCACGATGGGCAGTTACCCTGCCGGACCTGAGGCGCCGATGCATGCGCCAAAAGGAAGGTTGGACGTGGCTGTAGGAGAAGAGACCTCAGACATCCTCAGCGGGTTGACTG
>NZ_JARVRJ010000013.1 GCF_030209745.1 Arthrobacter sp. fls2-241-R2A-200 | reverse complement strand
TGGACATCGATGACATGGCCGGGTCGGTGAGCGCGTTCGATACCTATGGTGAAGAGAAGTGGCGCTGGCGGATTGATTACCCCATGGCCGCGTCCGTGCTCGCCACGGCAGGGGACCTGGTCTTCGCCGGGACCCCGACCGGTGAGTTCGTGGCCCTGGACGCCCGGACCGGTGAGAAGCTCTGGGAATTCCAATGCGGCAGCGGACACCACAGCAGCTGCTCCACGTACAGCGTGAACGGCAAGCAGTACGTCGTCGTGCCCGTCGGTTGGGGCGGATGGCTCGAAGGGATCGTGCCCGGCCTCCTCGGTCAGGGCCACGGCAGCGCCGTGATCGCCTTCGCCCTCCCCAACTAACCCCGAAAACCCGGAAACCATAAACCCGGAAAACCGGAACCAGAACCAGAACCAGGAAGGACAAACACCAATGAACACCACCACACACCCGCAAAAGTGGGAAAAGCCCACCCTCGCTGAAATCCGCGTGTCCGCGAAAGTCACCGCGTACATCGCCACCAAATAACACCACCAACACCACAAAGGGGTGCCGGACCAACCCGGCCCGGCACCCCACCACCAACCAACACACTGGTCCGTTACGGTGAGCGCCGACCGGGACCGCTGGCCCGTCCAACCCTCGCCAGATATCGGGTCCTTCGAGGAACGCCTGAAGGAGCAGCCATGGCAGGGAACCCTGACGCTTATGTTGATCGTACCTACCACGAGACCGTGGACGCGCGCAGGGCGAAAGGCCCTCGGAAGTCAACGGAGAGCCCCAAACAACACAGCTGGTGGCCTGACAAACTCGACTTGACGTGTTTGGCGCGGCCGAGTGGGGCAGCCAACCCGTTAGGCGAGGATTTCAACTATGCCACCGAGTTCCTCTCCATCAACCTCGACGACTTGGCACACGATGTAGACGATGTCTTGACCACATCGCAGGACTGGTGGCCCGCCGACTTCGGCCACTATGGGCCGCTGATCCTGCGGATGGCGTGGCACAGCGCCGGCACCTACCGAGTGGATGATGGGCGGGGCGGAGCCTGCGCAGGTATGCAGCGTTTTGCGCCGCTGAACGGCTGGCCAGACAACCGGAACCTGGATAAGGCGCGCCGGCTCCTATGGCCGGTGAAGCAAAAGTACGGCAGCAAAATTTCCTGGGCCGACCTCATGATCTTCGCGGGGACCCGTGCCTTGGAATCGATGGGCTTTAAACCCTTCGGGTTCGGCGGTGGACGCCCGGAGGCATGGGAAGCTGACGACACCTATTGGGGTCCCGAAAACCGATGGTTCGCTGATGAACGGCACAGCGGCGTCCGGGATCTGCATAGGCCATACGGCGCCAGCGAGATGGGACTGATCTACGTGGATCCGCAGGGACCCGCGACTGTGCCGGACCCCATCGCGTCAGCTCGCGAAATTCGTCAGACATTCGCTCGAATGGCATTGAACGACGAGGAGACCGTCGCCCTCATTGCCGGCGGTCACACGTTCGGCAAATCTCATGGTGCAGCCGACCCGAATGCCAACCTCGGGGCTGAACCCGAGGGCGCGCCGCTTGAACAGGTCGGCCTCGGATGGGCCAATAGTTTTGGATCCGGCAAGGGCGCTGACGCCATCACTACCGGACTCGAGGGGATTTGGACGCCGACACCTATAACTTGGGACAACAGCTTCTTGGAGACCCTGTTCGCTTATGAGTGGGAAGTGGAATTAAGTCCTGCCGGGCTTTGGCAATGGGTTCCGTCCAACGAAGCCGGGGTGGGCACTGTCCCTGACGCTCACGACTCGTCCAAAACCCACGCTCCGAGGATGCTGACCACGGACATTGCCCTGCAGGAAGATCCAGAGTACGGGGTGATCGCGCGACGATTCTTGGAGCATCCCGAGCAATTGGCGGATGCGTTCGCGCGCGCCTGGTACAAACTCACGCACATCGACATGGGCCCGACCGCGCGTTATCTGGGCGCGCTCGTCCCGTCTGAAAGGCTGATTTGGCAGGATCCAGTGCCCGACGTCGATCATGAACTCGTCAACGACGGCGATGTTAGGGTGCTCAAAGGCTCGTTGCTTGAGTCGGGTCTCGGGCTTGACCAATTAGTGCTTACCGCGTGGGCCTCGGCTTCCACGTTCCGGAATAGCGATAAGCGCGGCGGGGCGAATGGCGCCCGCATTCGCCTTGAGCCGCAACGAAGCTGGGATGTCAATGATCCTGTTGCGCTGGAAAAGGCGCTGTCTACCCTTGAACAGATCCGCGACCGGTTCAATGAAGCACAACCCGGCGGGAGAAGGATCTCACTCGCTGACCTGATTGTGCTCGGCGGGTGCGCCGCTGTGGAACGGGCAGCCGCCGACGCCGGTCTCGTCATCGAGGTCCCCTTCCGGCCAGGGCGCACGGACGCGACCCAGGAATGGACCGACACCGAACGGTTCGGTGTGCTCGAACCAACCGCGGACCCCTTCCGCAGCTACGTTCGCAAAGGAAATTTGCCGCCGTCGGAGGTTCTCCTCATCGAACGGGCGTGCCAACTGACCCTGAGCGTTCCCCAGATGACAGTTTTGTTGGGCGGCCTGCGCGTGCTCGGTGCGAACTTTGACCGTTCCCCGCTAGGGGTGCTTACTCGGACACCTGGCCTGCTGACCAACGACTATTTCGTCAACCTACTCGACGTGGACACAGTTTGGACACCGAGACCGGGCGAGCCCGAAGCCGAGACGACCTACGAGGGCCACGCCCGGCATTCGGACGACATCAAATGGGTAGCAAGCCGCACCGACCTCATTTTTGCACACGACTCGGAGCTGCGTGCGGTTGCGGAGGTCTACGCAAGCAAGGGTGCTCATTGCAAGTTTGTCCGGGATTTCGTGTCCGCCTGGGACAAAGTCATGAACCTGGACCGGTTCGATCGATGAGGGTTCCGCCTGGCAAGGCGCCAATTGCGGGGCCCCGGTAGCCCGCAGCTAGCTGGAACAAGGTCCCAAGCACTCCTTAAGGGTAGTTAGAACCGTCAGAAAACAGTGTTACCCCTACCCATTCGTTTCGCCATGATGGGAATGAACCAAGAAGTAACCACGCGGCCCCACGGGCCTATCGAAGTGAGGACTCAATTGTGAATCCAACAGCAAGCGTGATGGGCGCAGCGCGCCCCACCACGGATGACATCGCACGGAATCTACGTCTCGTCAGGGATGAGATCGAGGGCACGGCAGCCAAAGTGGATGAAGAGCAGCTAGCAGCTGTTGCGAACCACCTCAGCCAGCCCGGCCGGGTTTTCGTGGCGGGAGCGGGTCGCAGCGGCCTGGTTTTGCGTATGGCCGCCATGCGGTTGATGCATTTGGGCTTGGACGTCTACATCGCGGGCGACACCACGACGCCTGCGATCACCTCAGGTGACCTACTGCTGGTGGCCTCCGGATCGGGGACAACCTCAGGAGTGGTCAAGTCAGCGGAGACTGCCGCCAAAACAGGGGCGCGCATAGCGGCGTACACCACCAACCCCGATTCACCGCTCGCTCAACTCGCCGACGCGGTGGTCATCATTCCTGCGGCCCAGAAGACCGATCACGGTTCGAACGTAAGCCGTCAGTACTCAGGGTCCCTCTTCGAACAGGTCCTTTTCCATGCCAGTGAGGCGGTCTTCCAGTCCCTTTGGGACACCACGGACGTACCCGCCGAGGAACTTTGGCTTAGGCACGCAAACCTCGAGTAGCCCTACCCCCGATTTTCACACCCATCGCAGTTCCCTATAGAAGGAAGAGAACATCATGAAGCTCCAAGTTGCCATGGACGTCCTGACTACCGAAGCGGCTTTGACGTTGGCCGGTCAGGTCGCGGAGTACGTTGACATCATTGAACTCGGCACGCCCTTGATCAAGGCCGCGGGGTTGTCCGCGGTGACCGCGGTCAAGGAAGCCCACCCGGACAAGATCGTGTTCGCGGACATGAAGACCATGGACGCCGGGGAGTTGGAGGCTGACATCGCCTTCACGGCAGGCGCCGACCTGGTCACCGTGCTCGGTACTGCCGATGATTCCACCATCGCCGGGGCCGTGAAGGCGGCCAAGGCCCATAACAAGGGCATCGTTGTGGACCTGATCGGGGTCGCGGATAAGGTGACCCGGGCCAAGGAAGCCCGTGCGCTGGGTGCGAAGTTCGTCGAGATGCACGCCGGGCTCGATGAGCAGGCCAAGCCCGGGTTCGATTTGAGCGGGCTGCTCCGGGCAGGGGCAGAGGCCCGTGTCCCGTTCTCGGTGGCCGGCGGAGTGAAGGTCGCTACCATCGGCGATGTCCAGCAAGCAGGGGCTGAAGTCGCAGTCGCCGGCGGCGCCATCTACGGCGCAACCGACCCCGCCCAGGCAGCCAAAGAACTCCGCTCCGCCATCATCTAGCTTCTACTCGAGGTGGCGTTCCCTTGCATTCGTAACCGCGGGGACGCCACCTCCGTAGTGCTGCCCGGAACATCGCCCGGTGACTGCAGGCACATTCGGCGGAAGGACTAAGACATGAATTATCACACCTTGGGACCGGCCGCAGGCAGTGGGCGATCCCGTGACCAACACCCCGTCTGCGACTGGGATTCCTTGGAGCGCGGAAACCGCGTTGAAGTCCGGTTCATAGACTCTTTTCCATATACGGCTTATGTTGATGAGCGCGACGACGACGGCCACCTCTTGTGGCTAATCGAGAACGGGACAGGCTCCCGCCGCTTATTTCTCCATGATGATCCGGTCACGCTGTATCTGATCTGAGACACATCGATCCCCGAAGTCACCTGGCTTTGGTCCATTGGGGTGCCCACCCTTGGGAAGGAAACTGTCATGGGTGGTCTGCGCGCTGAAAGTCTCGAAATCCTCGTTACCGACCCCGAACGACTCGATGAATTGCTCAACGGTGCAGAAGCTGCGCTCCGCAGGGTCCCCCAACGTGTTGCCGGCATCCTCGTGATCCGCCATGAGCCTGGCCGATTCACGGTCATGCTCAGCGACGAGGTTCCGTTCGGGGAGACGCGCGAGCAGATCCTATCTTGATCTCAACCCTGCCTTAGCCCCTATCGGAGTCCATGGCTGTGAGCCAGTGCGATTGCTTCGGTGCGCGAGCCGACGTCGAGCTTTTTGAAGAGGTTCCGAACATGGAACTTGACGGTGTTTTCGCTGATGTTGAGCGCGGAGGCGATGGCCCGGTTGCGCTGTCCGGCAGCGAGGTGCTGGAGTACTTCGAGTTCGCGTGCGGCAAGGTTCCAGCCCGCAACGTCGCCCGGCGGGCGTGCGGGTAGGTCCAGAGGCAGCGAGACGAAGATGTCCGCCCCCCAACCTGGCATAACGTCCAATCGAAGTTGGCCGGTGAGCGCCTTGACGCGGCGTTCCAAGCCGCTGATGCTCGGGGAGTCGGTGGTCAGTGTACCGCCGCCGTCGTCCCGGACGTTGATCAGGAGGTTTTCTCCGTCGCAGTCCCACTGAGTCCGGATCCTGCTGATGTCCGCTTGTTCCATCATGGCAAGAATCAGTCCTCGGACGATGGCTCGCGCCGCATGCGCCACTTCCCCCGGGAGGGCCCGTCCATTCAATGGCGGTTCGATGAACTGGACCTCGACCCCGCCGAATCGCGTAAGTGGCCGTAGGTCCTCCCGCAGGCGTTCAAACGCTTTCGCGACCGGCTCTTCGACGAGGTCGGTTGTGCGGTCGCTGAGGGTTCGAAGCCCGATGAGGGCCTTGCCAATGAGATCGATGGCTGTGCTCCGGGCCGTCGCATCGTCCAACGTGGAAGACCGCAGGGCGGCCACGAGCGTCTCCAGAGTGGTGGAATGCAACTCGGTCAACTCTGCGGTGACTCGAACGCGTTCGGCTGAAGCTGCCCGCGACTCCAGCAGGTACGACGGCGGCGCATCTGCCACCTTCTCTTGAATGCGACGGGCAGCAATGCGCCATAGATACGTCACCACATCCAACCCTTGGTCATTCGCCGAGCCCCCGGGGTGCGGATCCGTCAAGACCAGAAGGGCGTGACTAGAGGCATGTCTTAGTGCCAGTACAGGACGGGACTTGCCGGCGAGCTCAGCGTTCCCAAACCAAGGCACTTCATCCGAAAGGGTAGCCCGGAGGTTTTCGAGTTCCGGGATGGCAACCCTGGAGATGATCCCTTCGTCACCCGCTTTCTTCTGCGGACGCCCCGTGCAATCTTCCGTGAAGATGACCAAGGATGTGCTTCTCATATAGGGAAGTGCGGCGTCACGCAGGCGTTCAGCGATGTTTGCCAAGGGGGCGTCGGCTAGCGCTGCCACGCTTTGCAGCAGTGGCCACGGCAGGTCTGAGACTGTCATCGTTGCTTCCTTGCGGAGTGTCCAGGCGGAACCTCCGCCAGTCCTTTAGTGTAGTAAAAACTGTCAAAAAACAGTATTACCCCTGCCCGTTTGTTTCGCGAATATGGGAACAACAAGAAAGCCACTACGCGGTCGTTACTAGCTGATGACCGGATTGAAGGGGACTAAATCGTGAATCACTCAGCAAATGCGGCGGCCACTCTATTGGATTGTGAAACGGCGGCGCTTGAATGGACTACCCAGGACCAGCGAGCAGTGGACACAGTCAGGGTCCTGGCTGCGGATGCCGTGGAAAAGGTCGGAAATGGTCATCCTGGTACCGCGATGAGTTTGGCGCCGGCCGCATATTTGCTGTTCCAGAAGTTGATGCGCCATGATCCGCGTGATCCGGAGTGGATTGGACGTGACCGCTTCATTCTCTCTCCCGGTCACTCTTCATTGACCCTGTACATTCAGCTGTTCCTCTCCGGTTACGGTTTGGAGCTGAAGGACCTCGAGGCTCTACGTACCTGGGGTTCATTGACCCCGGGCCACCCCGAGTACGAGCACACTGCCGGTGTGGAGATCACTACGGGCCCGTTGGGCCAGGGATTGGCTTCTTCGGTGGGGTTCGCCTACTCGCAGCGGCGCATGCGGGGACTGTTCGACGCCGATGCTCCCGCTGGCGAGTCGCCGTTCGACCACACCATCTGGGTCATCGCCTCCGACGGCGATATCCAAGAGGGCGTTACCGCAGAAGCTTCCTCCTTGGCCGGGCACCAGGAGCTGGGCAACCTCGTGGTGGTCTACGACGAGAACCACATCTCCATCGAGGACGACACCGATATCGCGTTCACCGAGGACGTCCTCAAGCGCTACGAAGCCTATGGCTGGCACACCCAGCGCGTGGACTGGACCAAGACCGGCAATTACGTCGAAGACGTCCAGGAGCTCTACTCGGCATTGCAGGCGGCCAAGGCAGAGACCACCAAGCCCTCCATCATTTCCTTGCGGACCATCATTGGCTACCCGGCTCCCAAAAAGCAGAACACGGGCAAGATTCATGGTTCGGCACTGGGTGCCGAGGAAGTCGCAGCACTGAAGGCCGTGCTTGGGTTCGATCCGGCGAAGTCCTTTGACGTGGACCCCGAGGTTTTGGCGCACGCCCGCAAGGTGCTGGACCGTGGTGCGGCCGTGCGCGGCTCCTGGCAGGAAGCGTTCGAGGCGTGGCAATCGGCACATCCCGAGGGTGCTGCCTTATTGAAACGGATGGAGGAGAAGAAGCTTCCTGCCACCCTCGCCTCCGCGCTCCCGGTCTTCGAGGAGGGCAAGGACATGTCCACCCGTGCGGCGTCCGGCAAGGTCCTGAACGCCATCGGTCCTGTCCTTCCCGAGCTTTGGGGCGGTTCGGCTGACCTTGCCGAGTCGAACAACACCACTATCGAGGGCTCGCCGTCGTTCATTCCTGCCTCGCGGTCCACCGCAGCCTGGAAGGGAAACCCCTACGGGCGGGTGCTCCATTTCGGGATCCGTGAGCATGCTGCTGCGTCGATCGTGAACGGCATTTCGCTGCACGGCCGTACCCGGGCTTTCTCCGGTACGTTCTTGATTTTCAGTGATTACCAGAAGCCCGCTATCCGGCTTTCTGCCCTGATGGGTGTTCCTTCAATCTACGTTTGGTCCCACGACTCCATTGGTTTGGGTGAAGACGGACCAACCCACCAGCCGGTGGAGCAGCTCTCCACGTTGCGTGCCATCCCCGGCCTGGATGTTGTGCGCCCCGGTGACGCCAACGAGGTAGGCATCGCGTGGCAAACCATACTGGAGAACCACGAGAACCCGGCCGGTATCGTTCTGACCCGCCAGAACATCCCGACTTACGCACGCGGTAACAGTGCAGCAACCGGTGACACGTTCGCTTCCCCGGCCGGGGTGGCCAGGGGCGGCTACGTCTTGGCCGAGGCTTCCAAGGACGGGTCCACGGTCCCCGCTCAGGTTCTGTTGATCGCGACCGGCTCCGAAGTGCAGCTCGCTGTCCAGGCCCGTGAGGCACTGCAAGCCGAAGGCATCGCCACCCGTGTTGTGTCCATGCCCTGTGTTGAGTGGTTCAACAAGCAGGATGAGGCTTACCGGGAGTTCGTGCTGCCGAAATCCGTGAAAGCCCGCGTCTCCGTTGAAGCCGGGCTGGCGCTGGGCTGGCGCGAATTCGTCGGTGACGCTGGTCGCTCTGTCTCCCTCGAACATTTCGGCGCTTCCGCGGACTACAAACGCTTGTTCGAGGAGTTCGGCATCACCAAGGAAGCAGTCACCGCCGCTGCGAAGGAATCGCTCGCAGGCCTGACGGCCTGATACCTCATCACAGGAGAAAACAGATGTCTACTACACCCACCCAACACCTCTCTGAGGCCGGCGTTTCAATCTGGTTGGACGACCTTTCCCGGGAACGGCTTTCCAGCGGCAGCCTGCAGAAGCTCATCGACGAGAAGAACGTCGTTGGGGTGACCACCAACCCGTCCATCTTCCAAGCCGCGATCACCTCCGGCACCGCTTACGATGCTGCTATCGCCGCTCAAGCGGCTCGTGGGGCCAGCGTTGAAGAGACGATCTTTGAAATCACGACGACCGACGTCGCTGACGCTTGCGATTTGTTCGCGCGGGTCGCTGCAGGTACGAACGGTGTCGATGGACGTGTGTCCATCGAGGTTGATCCCCGCCTGGCTTGGGATACCGAAGGCACGATCGCTGAGGCTAAGCAACTCCACAAGAAGGTTGACAAGGACAACGTCCTGATCAAAATCCCGGCAACCATTGAAGGCTTGGCCGCGATCACGGCCACTTTGGCTGAGGGCATCAGCGTTAACGTGACCTTGATCTTCTCCCTGGAGCGCTACCGGGCAGTTATCAATGCCTTTCAGACCGGTCTGGAGCAGGCCAAGGAAAACGGCCACGATCTCTCCACCATCCACTCCGTGGCTTCCTTCTTTGTCTCCCGGGTCGACACCGAAATCGACAAGCGCTTGGACGCCATCGGCACCAAGGAGGCCACGGCCTTTAAGGGCAAAGCAGGCCTGGCGAATGCGCGTCTCGCATACGAGGTCTACGAGGAACTTTTCTCCACCGAACGGTGGGCGGTCCTGGCTGGTGCAGGCGCCCGCCCCCAGCGCCCGTTGTGGGCGTCCACCGGAGTGAAAGACCCCGCCTACCCGGACACCCTGTACGTCACCGGACTTGTGGCCGCTGACGTCGTGAACACCATGCCCGAAAAAACGCTCGACGCGGTGTTCGATCACGGCCAGAGCACTGGTGACACCATCACCGGTACCTACGACGAATCGAACGACGTGCTCGACACCCTGGAAGGCCTCGGAATCTCATACAACGAGGTCGTTGCACTTCTGGAGACCGAGGGGCTGAAGAAATTCGTGGACAGCTGGAAGGAACTACTCGACGACGTCGACAGCGCCCTTACTGCTGCCCGGAAGCCATCCTGAGCTGGAGCGCACCCATTTCCGCCATCTACGAAAGGTACACGCCATGGCATCCGCACCCTTGAAGTGCTGCATCAATCCCAGTATCCTCTCGGCCGACTTCGTCAACCTTGAGGCCGAGTTGGCCCGCATTAGCAACGCAGATGCGGTGCACGTCGATGTCATGGACAACCACTTCGTGCCTAATCTAACTATCGGCCTGCCTGTGGTGGAACGCCTGCAAAAGGTCACTCCTGTCCCCTTGGACGCCCACCTGATGATCTCCGACGTCGACCGCTGGGCTCCGCAGTTCGCCGACGCCGGCGTGAGTTCCGTGACTTTCCACGTGGAAGCCTCGGATGCTCCCATCAAGCTCGCCCGCGAGCTCCGTGCCAGGGGAGCGAAGGCAGGGATGGCCCTGCGCCCGGCGACCCCCGTGGAACCATATCTGGACATGCTTTCCGAAGTGGACATGCTTTTGATCATGACCGTGGAGCCCGGCTTCGGCGGTCAAGCATTCCTGGATGTCATGCTGCCAAAGATCCGCCGTGCCCGTGCCGCAATAGACGGCTCAGGAGTGGACGTCGCTATCCAAGTAGACGGCGGCATCACGGAAGAAACCATCACTCGGGCAGCTGAGGCAGGGGCCAACGTTTTTGTGGCCGGGTCAGCCGTCTACGGCAAACCGAGCCCCGCTGCTGCCATCGAGTCGCTGCGCACTAACGGTCAACTCGCTTTCACTCCCGCCGCGGCAACCCAATAACACCGTGCCCCGACCAATCCGAAAGATCTCTCATGCGCGTTCATATAGCAACAGACCATGCCGGTATGGAACTCAGCTCCCACCTCGTTACCGAGCTCTCGGACAGCGGTTATGAGGTGGTGGACCACGGACCGACCACTTACGACGCCGAGGACGACTACCCCTCCTTCTGCATCAAGGCGGCAACCGCCGTCGTTAGTGACCAAGCCGCAGGCGTAGACGCCCTGGGTATCGTGCTAGGCGGCTCGGGCAACGGTGAGCAGATCGCGGCAAATAAAGTCAAGGGCGTGCGCGCGGCGTTGGCCTGGAACCTGGACACCGCGGTGCTGGCCCGTCAGCACAATGACGCCAACGTCGTCGCAGTGGGAGGCCGCCAGCACACCGTTGGCGAGGCCACTGAGTTGATCAAGGCATTCCTCTCTGAACCATTCACCCACGCCGAACGGCACGAACGCCGCATCGGCCAAATCGCCACCTACGAGACCAGCGGGAAGATTGATCAGTAGCTATGCCCATTGCAACCCCTGAGATTTACTCCGAGATGATTGACCGTGCGAAGGCTGGCGGATTCGCTTTCCCCGCGGTCAACGTGACGTCGTCGCAGACTCTGAATGCTGCGATCCGCGGTTTCGCTGAGGCCGAGTCCGATGGCATTATCCAGGTTTCCACTGGTGGTGCCGCGTATTGGTCCGGCGCTTCGGTCAAGGACATGGTGGTCGGTTCGCTGGGTTTCGCCGCGTTCGCCCGCGAGGTGGCGAAGAGTTACAACGTGAACATCGCCCTGCACACGGACCACTGCCCGCAGGACAAGCTGGCAGACTTCGTTCTTCCCCTGCTCGCCGCTTCCGAGGAAGCGGTGAAGGCCGGTAAGGACCCGATCTTCAACTCGCACATGTGGGACGGTTCGCACGAGACCCTTTCGGAGAACCTGCGCATCGGCCGCGAACTGCTGGAGCGCGCAGCTGCCGCGAAGATCATCCTCGAGGTCGAAATCGGCACCGTCGGTGGCGAGGAAGACGGTGTTGAGAACGAAATCAACGAGAAGCTCTACACCACCACCGAAGACGCCCTCGCCACGATCGAGGCCCTCGGTGCGGGCGAAAACGGCCGCTACCTCACCGCCCTGACGTTCGGTAATGTGCACGGTGTGTACAAGCCGGGCGGCGTGAAGCTCCGCCCGGAGCTGCTCAAGCAGATCCAGTCCGAGGCTGGTGCGAAGATCGGCAAGGAAAACCCGTTCGACCTCGTGTTCCACGGCGGTTCGGGCTCCTCTGAGCAGGAAATCGCTGACGCTGTTTCCTATGGTGTGATCAAGATGAACATCGACACTGACACCCAGTACGCGTTCACCCGCCCGGTGGCGGGCCACATGTTCTCCAACTACGACGGCGTCCTGAAGATCGACGGCGAAATGGGCAACAAGAAGACTTACGATCCCCGCGTTTGGGGCGCTTCCGCCGAAGCCGGCATGGCCGCGCGCATCGTCGAAGCAGCACAGCAGCTCGGCTCAGTAGGCAAGACCTTCTAACGCAGCATCATCGGGGCTGGAGGATGAATTCGTGAGGAGACTTGTGGCTAGGCCGACGAAGCAGTCGCAATCATTCGATATTAAGCTCGGGTTCGTCCAACGGTTTGTTGCGGGGGAGACCCCCGCGGATCTCGCAGCGGAAGCCGATATCTCAATCGAGGTGCTGCAGTCCTGGGTGGGAGCGTACCGGCGCGCTGGCACCGCTGCACTAGGCAACGCTGATGCGTTACGCGACAGCCCTTGGAAGTTCGAGGTCCCGTCCCCAGCGTTGTTGTCCGAGTTGGAGCGTTTGCGGCGCGAAAATGAGCAGTTGCGTGCCGAAGTGGAGTACTTGGGGCAATTGCGGGCTTTGAGGACTCAAGAACAACTGTGAAGACTACGGCCTCCCATGCCACACCACGGGTGAATGCAGCACTCGCTCAACCAGGGTCCGAACCGCGGGGCTGAACCGAAGGTCACCCGAAGAGCGCTGCTGCTTCGTCGTAGCGGTGTTGGGGGACTGTTTTGAGTTTGCCGAGGGCTTCTTCGA
>NZ_JARVRJ010000026.1 GCF_030209745.1 Arthrobacter sp. fls2-241-R2A-200 | reverse complement strand
CGGAATTCCTTCGGGTACGGCTTGGTCATAGTAGACATCCTTCCAGCCCAGTCCCGTTGACTAGGCACAACAGATGTCACCTATCCGTGCAGCAGACCCGGATCCGTGATCGGGTGGCAGTGCACGCATCGCAGTCGTTGACGGTTTCTCCTGGCTTTCGCGCCCGAATCCAACGCAAAGGGGTTTGTTGGTTGCTTGCCTTGTCCCACTTTGAACAACGGAAGGATGGCCGTCCAGTGCTCCCTGCGGGCGTCCTGTCCAAGATGTCTGTACGAGTCATGTTGCCAGATGGCGGGACGGCTATGAATTTGTGAAAGGAGGTAATCTGATGACGATGTCGTGCTCGGCTCTAACCGCCACTTCCGGCAACAAAGGTTCCGGCAACAAAGGTGTACTTGCCTCCTCGAGCGGAATGAGCTGTATTCCCTCCGCCTCAGACGTTGTCGTGACAGCCAACCTCGAGGCCAAAAACAAAGTGTGGACAATGTCCACACTTTCCGCCCCGGACTTTACCGTACACCCGGGGGATTGCCTCGGATTCCGCAGGTTTCCGCGACTTCCCAGCAATGACAAGGCTGGGAATCGCGTTCGAGTCCCACCTCGGGCACGGCATACCCCCTCGTCAGAGGGGGTTTTGCTTTAATGTGCGTACAAAGCTTGACAAGTGCCTCTGACTGGTCGTCCCGGCTGGTGCCTGGCCGCCGGGTGAGGCCCGTTCAGTTTGGGTGGGAGCGGGTTTGGCGCCTTCGCTGGCGGGCCCTCCGCGTGCTGTGAACTGGGGTTATATGTTCCTCTCTTGGTTCGCCCTGGTTGGCCTACACCTCTTCATGGGGCGGGGGAAGTAGTGCGACATGACCTGGGAGGCTTTCCGTTCTGCAGGTCCCGGATAGAACGTTTTCGGTGCGTACCCCGGCGCCGAAGGTGGCTTGGTCCGGCCATAAGGGGTGTCTACAGTGTGCACACGCAAGTCTGCTTTGGTGGTGACCGTGGTTGGCTCGCCTTCTTCCTTGCAGCTGTCCATGCCGAGTGCCGTCATCGCCGACATGAGTAGCCGTAAAGGCGCCGGTGCATGGGTGCTCAGTCTTTCCGAATTAGCAGCTGTGTCCCGGCGATGATGAGTTGTGACGCTCTGGCTGGCTTGAGCCGGAACGAATTGTCAGCTTAGGGCCTAAGACCTTGGGTGTGACCGCCGATATTCGGCGAAATGAGCCCCGACTTGACGCCATTTTGGAGCGCATATGACGTCAGGTTGGGGTCTAGCTCTACTAACAGGTACGAGTTTGTCTTCTGAGTTCGACATCTGGTTGTCCTGCCTCGGAGGATGAGAGCGGCGTGCGTCATTCCGTGCCTCTGTCGACGTGCTTGGTGACCGTTCGTTACCCCAGTTGGGTGTTGCGCCCATCACATTTAATTGCTTCCAAAAGCTGGAACGTTGATCCTTGCATGACCTAGTTTTTTTCGCTTGTCAGAGCGTGCCCAATGGAGGACACATTTTATGACTAACGTTCTTTGGTTTTCTGAGCTTGGCTTGTCGGACCTTGATCAGGTTGGCGGCAAGAATGCATCGCTTGGGGAAATGGTCCGGAATCTTGCCTCTGCGGGGGTTAAGGTTCCGGGCGGTTTCGCGACGACGGCGGACGCTTACCGGCGTTTTCTGGCGGAGTCCAGCCTTGATACACAGATTGAAGCCGTCCTTGAGGGCTTGGACAGCGGCGACGTGGCCGCTTTGGCCAAGGTCGGCGGGCAGATTCGGGATCTGATCCGTGCTACACCGTTCCCGGCCGGTTTCGAGGAGGACATCCGGTCTGCGTATCAGCGGTTGACGGAGGAGCATGGCGGGGATGTGTCGTGGGCTGTGCGTTCGAGCGCGACTGCTGAGGACCTGCCGGATGCTTCCTTCGCGGGGCAGCAGGAAACGTTCCTGAACATCAGCGGTATCGAGAACATTCTGCACGCGATCAAGGACGTTTTCGCGTCCCTGTACAACGACCGGGCTATTGCTTACCGGGTGCATCACGGCTTCACCCATTCGGAGGTCGCGCTTTCGGCTGGTATTCAGCGGATGGTGCGTTCCGACGTCGGCGCTTCCGGCGTGATGTTCACTATGGACACTGAAACCGGGTTTACCGACGCTGTCTTCATCACCTCGTCCTATGGGTTGGGGGAAGCAGTGGTACAGGGCGCTGTGAACCCTGATGAGTTCTACGTCTACAAGCCGGCGTTGGCGGCGGGGCGCCCGGCGGTGCTTAAGCGCGGTTTGGGGGAGAAGGCCGTGCAGATGGTGTACACGGACTCTTCCGAGGTTGGCCGGACGGTGGATTTCGTACCCGTTCCGCAGGACCTGAGGGCCCGGTTCAGCCTGACGGATGCCGAGGTTGAGCAGCTCGCCCGCCACGCGGTGGCTATCGAGGCTCATTACGGCCGGCCGATGGATATTGAGTGGGGCAAGGACGGACTCGACGGGGAGCTGTACATTCTGCAGGCCCGCCCGGAAACGGTGGAGTCGCGTAAAGCCGCTGGCGTTACTTCGCGGTACACGCTCACCGAGCGTTCGACAGTGTTGGTGGAGGGCCGCGCTATCGGTCAGCGCATCGGTGCCGGGCAGGTGCGGGTGCTGTCTTCAATTGACCAGATGGCCTCCTTCCAGGAGGGCGATGTTCTGGTAGCAAACATGACGGACCCGGACTGGGAACCGATCATGAAGAAGGCCGCCGCGATCGTCACCGACCGTGGTGGGCGGACCTGCCATGCCGCGATCATTGCCCGCGAACTGGGCATCCCGGCTGTTGTCGGTACCGGTTACGCGTCCCAGATCCTCAAGGACGGCGTCCCCGTAACGGTCTCATGCGCCGAGGGTGAGGCCGGGCTGGTGTACGAGGGGTTGCTGGAGTACACGCTGCAGGAGACCAGCCTGGAGACCATGCCCGAAGCCCCGGTGAAGATCATGATGAACGTCGGCACCCCGGAACAGGCCTTCAGCTTCGCCAAGCTCCCTAACCACGGTGTTGGTTTGGCGCGGCTGGAGTTCATCATCAACCGGCAAATCGGCGTCCACCCCAACGCCCTGTTGGCCGTGGGCGGGGAGATCGAGCGTCCGTCGACGCTCGATGATTACACGGTCCGGCAGATCCAGGAGAAAACTGCTGCCTACGATGGACCTCGGGACTACTACATCCGGCGTCTGGCCGAGGGCATCTCGACCATCGCCGCGGCGTTCGCCCCGGAACCGGTGATCATTCGGCTCTCTGACTTCAAGTCCAATGAGTACGCCAACCTTCTGGGCGGTCCGGCGTTCGAACCGGAGGAGGAGAACCCGATGATCGGGTTCCGGGGCGCGTCCCGGTATCTTTCGGCGTCCTTCCGGCAGGCGTTTGAGCTTGAGTGCGAGGCCTTGAAGTATGTGCGCAACGAGATGGGGCTGAACAATATCAAGCTCATGGTCCCGTTCGTGCGGACCCTAGAGGAAGCGAAGGGCGTTACCGAGTTGCTCGCTGCCAACGGGCTAAGCCGCGGCGAGAACGGACTGGAGATCGTGATGATGTGCGAGCTGCCGGCCAACGCGCTGCTTGCCGATGAGTTCCTGGAGTACTTCGACGGGTTCTCTATCGGTTCGAACGACCTGACCCAACTGACTCTGGGCTTGGACCGCGACTCCGCTCTCGTTGCGGAGGGCTTCGATGAACGGAACCCGGCCGTGACCAAACTCCTGGAGATGGCAATCGCGGCCTGCCGGGCCAAGGGCCGCTACGTTGGGATCTGCGGCCAGGGCCCGAGCGACCACCCGGACTTCGCCGAGTGGCTGCTCGCACAGGGGATCAGCTCGATCTCGCTGAACCCGGACGCCGTGACCGAAACCTGGCTGCGCCTGTCCCGCACCAACAGCGCCGTCTAAATGGCAGAACACCACACCGTGGGGGCGGGCACCCTGCCCGCCCCCACGGTCTTTTTCCTCTCGGACAGCACAGGGATCACTGCCGAAACCCTTGGGAACACGCTGCTGACCCAGTTCCCCGGCCATCGGTTGGAACGACGAACCATTCCGTTCATCACCACCGCGGAGCAAGCCCGCGACGTCGTCGCGCTGATCGACAGGGTCGCAGCGGCGGGTCCGCAGCCCATCATCTTCTCCACCACCGTTAGCCAAGACATCCGCGCTGTCCTGTCCCAAAGCCAGGGGCAGTTCTTCGACCTTTTCGATGCGCACATAGGAAAACTCGAGCAGACCCTCGGAAGCACGGCCAATGGCAAGCCCGGTCAGGCCCACGGCGTCGGCGACGCGGTGCGCTACCAGCTACGCATGGCCGCCGTCGAGTACGCGATCGAACACGACGACGGCCAATCCCTCCGCGCGCTCGAACGCGCCGAACTGATCCTCATCGCCCCCTCACGCTGCGGCAAAACACCCACCACCATGTACCTGGCACTCCAACACGGCATCCTTGCCGCGAACTTCCCCCTCGTTGAAGAAGACTTCGACACCATGACCCTGCCCAAGCCCTTGCTGCCATTCGCCAGCAAGTGCTTCGGCCTCACGTCCCAGCCCGTCAGGCTCAGCCAGATCCGGCAGGAACGCCGCCCCGGGAGTAACTACGCATCACTGAACCAATGCACCTTTGAACTCCGTAACGCCGAAGACATGTACCGGACCAACAACATCCCCTATGTGAACTCCGCATCCATGTCTGTAGAAGAAATATCCGCCACCATCCTCCAACGCATATGATCAACAGTCACCGACCCGGCAACCGTAGGCCGTAGCGGGTTCCTGAAGCTACGGCCTATCTGCGCCCACTTGATCGGCGGGGAAAGGGGACTGCCCCCGCTTTAGTTGACTTAGGGGGTCTTCGGCCGCTGTGAGCGCGGTCCGGCTGATTCATATTCGATGGGCGTGAGTTTTCCCAACCGTCTTGGCCCTCGACGGCAGTGGTAGGCCGTTCGATCCAGGTCGTGATGGCCTGCCGAACGTCCTGCCGCGTGAGCCACCGTTGACGGTCCAGAACGTTCTGCTGCAGCAACGAGAAGAACAACTCCATCGCGGGTCGGCGGATTCAGGCAACAGCCGTCATGATGTTCCAGCCTTGGCCGACCTGGACGCGGGACAGCCAGCCGTTGTGTCCGTTTCCGGGGTAGAGCCAGAGGTTCCCGGCGGCGTCCCGGGCGAGCAGATCGGCGCGGCCGTCGCCGTTGAAGTCGCCGGGGGTCACGAGTGCGTCCATGACATTCCACCCCTGTCCGGACTGGACCCGTGGAAGCCAGCCGGTGGAACCATCGCTGGGGTAGACCCACAACAGACCTGCAGCATCCCGGGCCAGGACGTCGGGATGCCCGTCCCCGTTCAGGTCCCCGGCGCCAAGGATTGCCGTCATGCCTTGCCAGCCCTGCCCGACGTGGACCTTCGGCAACCATCCGCCGCTTCCATCGCCTGGGTAGAGCCACAGAACTCCTGCAGTGTCACGTGCGAGGAGGTCGGGAAAGCCGTCACTGTCGAAGTCACCGGGGCCGGTGATCGCGGTCATGCCCTGCCAGCCTTGTCCCACCTGGACCCGTGGAAGCCAGCCGTTGGCGCCGTTGCCGGGGTAGAGCCAGAGTGCCCCGCTTCCGTCGCGGGCCACGACATCGGTGCGGCCGTCGGAGGTGAAGTCCCGGTTGGACGGATCCCGGATTACGGAGACCGAACCGTCGGAGGAGGGCACATAGAGCGTGTGTCCTGTCTGGTCCACCACGGGCCGGCCGGGATCGTGAACCGGGATGGTATCGGTGACTGTGCTGCCATGGATGACGGACACCGTGTGAAGGCCCGGGCTTGTCACATAAGCGGTATGAGTCACCGAATCCACGACGACGTCGCGCGGAAAAGGAACGTTGATTGTTCGCACCACAGCTCCGCCGTTGATGACCAGGACTTTTTTATCGAACTCGCCCGGAACGTAGACGTCATGGGTTACGGAGTCGACAGCGATTGACCAGCCGCCTGCTGCGCCGACAGTCTGGACTTCGACGTCGTCGACGATGACTGACAGAGTACTTTTGCTGTAGTTGCCGGCATACACTTTGTGCGTGGACGTGTCCACCGCGATTGACCACACGTATCCTTCGTCCTTCAAGACGATCGTCTTGGTGACCTTGTCGCCCTGGATGACCGTAACTCCGGCCATTGAGGTGGCGACGTAGACCTTCCCGGTGCCGGGGTCAATAGCGAGAGCCTGCGGCTGATCAGGCATGGGGATCGTGGTTGTCACCGTGGTTCCTTTGATGACCAAGACCGTGTTGTTCGACGAATCGACTGCGTACACGGCGTGGGTTACCGGGTCGGCGGCCATGGAGACTTCGCCGACGGGGATTTTGCCGGTCAGGACACCGTCCTTGAACATCGAGATGGCTCCGTCTGCCCCCACATAGAGGGTCCGGCTCGCCGGGTCGTAGGCCGTCGACAACGCGTGGCTTCCAACCTGGATCCGGTAGCTCTCCTCCGGTGCTGCCACGGCGGCGTTACCACCGTGACCAGCGATCGTGAGCGAGAGAGCAGCAACCAAGGCAAGACCGATACGAGCTACGAAAGGACTGCGCATGCCGCCACCCTACAGTCACACAGAGCAGCGCTCCCCGGTTCGCTGGAAGACGCGCCTGCGGCGTCGGCAGTTGAGGCGACAGGACGGTGGGCGGGTCCGAGGTGCGGCAAGCCTTCCGGGCGTGAAGTTTGCTACCAGGTGGCGTCGATGAGGCGCAGCCGCTCGGAGAGGCGGGACCGGTCGCCAGCCGTGGGCGTCCGGGCGCACGAGTTTGGTCTCGGCCCGGTAGCCGGACGGAGTGATCCTAGCGAGGGGCTGGTGCTGTTTGACCGTGGGATCACGCAGCTCGCAGTGTCTCGTTAAGGCGCCTCAGCGTGAGCTGTCTCAGTAGGCAAGTTCGGGGCGTTTTCAAGGCCATGATGGGACGGTTGAGGCCGGTAGGGTACCCGAGACGGGCGTACGATCACGTCATGAGTGCGGTAGCCGGAGCCGGCTATAACAATTGCCGAGGGACTACATGAAGGAGACCTGACCACGATGTTCACGAAAAAGGGTGACGCGGCCGTCCTCGCCAAACTCGGTGAAGCCCCGGCGCAGTACCGCGAGATAGGCGAACGCCTCCATAGCATCATCCGGGAGGCCGCGCCCTCGTTAGAGCCGATCGTCCGCTGGGGGCTACCTTTCTACGTGAAGGACGGAAAGGACGTCTGCTACATCAAACCGGATAAGGACTTTATCGCGTTCGGCTTCGGTGAGGTTGTGAACCCTGCCTTCGAGGAGGGTGTACACATGCACCCGGTCGCGTGGAACATCACCTCGCTGGATGCCGCGACGGAGGCAAAGATCCGCAGCCTTGTCGAGAAAGCAGTTGCCTGACCCGAACGCGTTCAGGATGTGGTGTTTGCCGTGCCCAAGGCGAAACATGCAGCGTGCATACTCTGCCCGAATCTGAGTGTTACGGTGGGCCCGTCGGCAGCTGTTTGATCCTGGAGGCGACCATGACGGCAGACAGTAGTGAACAAGATCCCGCCAAGAGCGGGGATGCCGGTCCCGATGGTTTGGGGCGAGATGGCATCGCTGCGGACCCGGCAAGCGGTGTGCGCTTGGGTGCGGGCACGGAGCTGAACACCTTCGAGCCGGAGGAAGAGCCCGAAGCCGTCGCCCAAGGCACAGAGGATACGGGGGACAGCCCTGCGGAGCCCTCCGCCCCGGGCCGATAGAAATATGTCCGGGCGCGACGGCCTCCTTGTTCAACGCTGTGCCTTAGCGGTCGTATCCCTCTCTGGCACGATGGACACGACGGGCAGAAAGAGGCGGGCGATGTCCAGGCATAGCGCGTACGACGCGTGACCGCAGGTGGCACGGTGTTCAAGAGGAACGGGTCATGGAGAATGAATTCGACGGCGTACCCGCCCGCGAGGGGATCGAGCGGGTCGAGGTCCGGGAAGTCAGGGAACGGGGTTCAGCAGAGACCCCGGCGATAGCATCCGGGCACCGGCCGAGGGTCAACCCCTTCGTCGTGGTCCTGTGGGTTGTAGCCGTGATCTTAGGCTCGGTTGGCTGCGTAGGTGCCTACGGATCCATGGCTTACTCATCTTTTGCCGGCTACTCCAGCGCTTTCCAGCAGGAACTTCCGCCGCCGTGGTACTTCTACCTCGGGCAGTTCACTCCGTTCTTCCTCACAGGTGCAGCGTTGGCCATGGTGACTGCACTGACGCTCCACGCTTTGATCTGGGAGGCGCGCCATTGGTCTCACAGCCCTTCCCAAGACAGGCCATAGGGGGAGGCCCTGATTACCACCGGGTTCAACTGAGCTCGAGAGCGCGGCACCCGCTCCGGGCACAGGACCGAAGCGACCAGTGTCGACGGGGAGCGGCTGCCCCAACTGCGATCCAAGGGATCAGGAGCTGGCCTGGGACCGGTATGCACAGGAGCTTCGCCGCCGGTGGGGTTCAGGACAGGCGCTGGAAGTGGCCGGGCTTCACCTGGATCAGAATGGGCAGCGCCAGCTGGACGGGGGTGTTGCCGACGGGCTCCTCGAGCAGTTCGTTGATCGAGCTCTGCCCTTGAAGTTCCCCGAACTCGTCCCTTTCCATGCTTGAACCCTAGACAGGACCGGGCGGCGTCGGGTCCAGGGACACGCGGGGCGGGGGAGTGCCAGAAGCGGATCTTACGTCGGAACCAGACCGTGAGCGCCCGGGAGAGTAGATGCGGGCAACCCCGTAAGACGATCCCTTACCCGAGCGTCCGTCCGCGTTCGTGTCTCTGCGCCAAGCCGACAGGGCGTCCCTCACCGCACGTAGCGACACTTTCTGAGGACTGGTGCAGTGCAGTTTTACCTCCACTACTACTCTCAGGATAAAGCGCCAAGGGGGACTTGCGGCAAGGCCCTGCTGACGTGGAACAATCGCGGGGCCGAGTAAGCCGATAGAAGGAGTCCAGGTGTCCAGACCACTCGAAGAGGGCCCATTTTTCCATGGCACGGTCGCGGATTTGAAGGTGGGAGAGTTGCTCACAGCGGGCAACCGATCGAACTACCGCCCCGAGATCGTGATGAACCATATCTACTTCACTGCTCTCGCCGACGGAGCCGGCCTCGCAGCAGAAATCGCCGCGGAACTGGCAGGGGGCGCGGTGACTCCACGGGTGTACGTTGTCGAGCCCACCGGAGCCTTCGAGGACGACCCGAACGTGACCGACAAGAAGTTCCCCGGTAACCCCACCCGGTCGTACCGGAGCAGACACCCGTTGCTAATTTGCGGCGAGATCACCGAGTGGGCCCGGCTGACACCCGAACAGCTGCAGACGTGGCGGGAACGGCTATCGGGGCTGCTCTCCAGCGAGCGAGGCGAAATCATCAATTGAATGCTTCACACGGGCGAGCTGCCTCATCGCTGGAGAACTTGTCTAAGCGCGCCCTCTGCGAAGCCTTAAGCACCGACGGCGATGACGGTGCCCGCAACCGGATCCCGCCAGCGGCTACCGACAAGGGGGACGCGCCACCCGCGGGACAATATCAGATGACTCCTCGATAGCGGCTACTCGGGCATCCCGGTGAGCATCGCGCCTACTCGGGAGAATCACGATGCCTGCGCGTAGCTTTCTTGTGGACCGTGGCGTAGTGTCCCCAGAACCGATGCCGGACGCGTCTGTTGACGGAGCTACACGGCTGGCTCGCTTCTTTGTTACCAACATGGAAAGGAGACGGCGATGGCTGCCATAGTGAACTACTTCGAGGTCGGCTCGGCCGACCCGGATGCCGCACGGAGCTTCTACGGCTCACTATTTGACTGGACCTTCGGTGAGCCCTCGCCGGTCGGCTACCGGATGGTGAACGGCTACAAGGGTGGTCTGTGGGATACCACGTCGCTGGGAGGAAACTCATGGGCGATCTTCTACGTACAGGTCGATGATGTGAAGGCTGCGATCACCCAAGCCGAATCGCTCGGTGCGAGCATCGCCGTCCCATTCGTCGACAACGGCACCATCGAGTTCGCGCACATCCTGGACCCGCAGGGGAACCGCTTCGGCGTGTGGCGACCGAAACAATCGGACTGAACCGGGGGACCCGCGTTGCCGCCGATCGGGTTCGACACGGGAGCACGGCAACCTCTCCTCTGATGAAGGTCCTGACCGGCTGGACGCACGGGACTATCTTCGGACGCGACCAAGAAAAACCGTGCCTTGAGAGGTTGCGGCCCGGACAAGAAAATCATGGCGGAGCCTCTTTCGAGGCCGCGCCAGGATCAGTCATGGCCCGGTGGCATCGCCGCCGCACGCCTTGAGTTTTAGTTGTAGTTGTGGCTCCGGTTGCCGGCCTTCCCCAACCCGCGGGCGACCATAAGACCAACGGTCAGCCAGGTGATCATTTGCATGGCGTCGTGGGCGTTGAAGAGGTCTACGCCGTTATTGCTCTTGTCGTCCCCGACGACTCCTGTAGTGGTGTGAGGGGCCTTGGGCGGCCGTGCGCTCAGGGTCCCGTTTCAAAAACCGAGAAAACATCTTCTCTACAACGTAGACAGTACATGTAGACCATCGAGTTAGCAAGTATGCTTAGTATCTTGGGGGGCTGCGCTCCGGGCCCGGGGTCCGGCCCTGGCCGACTACGACGACGCCCGGGAACTGGGCCAAGGCATCAGCATCCTCCCGCGCGGACTCACCGATCAAATCTCCCGAACCGAACGAAAACCAGCCAGACCGCAACATCGAAAGGTCACACCCATGTTCCTCCTCTTCGGACTTATCACCAGGCCCCGCGAGTTACCAGGACGGACCGCCACATGCCAGCACTGCGGCCAATTCGTGCACCACCACCTCGAAGAACGAACCACCAAACTCACGCTCTTCTTCGTCCCCGTCCTCACCACCTCCAGAAAACTGACGACCGTGTGCAGCAACTGCGGATACACCTCAACGGGCAAAGCACCCCGGAACTCCCGCCCCCTCACCCCTGGCCAGTAGAACCCAGCATCGGAGGTAGTGTCCGTTTTAGAGTCCTCTACCGGGCGGCCCCGAGCTCTACTCTGGCCCCGGCTTCATTACAGAACGTGGCCGCATTCAACTCAGTGAAAAACGCGCCGTGTCACCCCATTGAACGACCGCGTGTGGCATCGGCCCGCCGGTTCCGACGTTCCGGATGGCCATGGTTCGGCCGGAACAGGTTGTCCCCGGACTTCCCGTTCAGTACGCATAATCACGTGCCTTTGCGATCCTGATCCGCATGTCGACAGCAGTCCTGCGTCGCCCCGACAGGGCAATTTTCGTACCTATGTTCCATCGTGCTCCTAAGCCGTACGATGGAGTTGCTTCAACTTGGAGAGAGATTTCTCCGCCTCGAGTACGACGCCCGTCGGAGGAGGAGTCATGGTCAAATCTGCAGAGAGCGTAGTCATCGCCCGGCCGGCAGCACAGGTCTTCCGATACGTTGCGGACCTCCGCAACGAACCGAACTGGCATGTTGACCTAGCCACGGTGCCTCCCGAGACGGATCCGGTTCCGGTCGTCGGTAAGACGTACGCTCTGAAATTCAAGCCCTTCATGGGCAAGACCGACGGCACGTTCACTGCATTGAAGGTCGAGCCCGGCGTGTGCGTGGAATACCGAGCCGACTTCGCCGGACTGCAGCCACGCATCACTTACACGGTCGAGGCGGCCGGAGAGGGCACGCGGTTCACCCGCGGGGTCGACATGCGACTCATCGGGCTCAAGATGCTCATGACCCCGATGATGGCGGTTATGGTTCCGCGCCGGAACAAGGTCTTTGTCCAGAATCTCAAGCGCGCGTTGGAAGCGTAAAAGCCGTTATCGGGGAGCTCCAGCTCTACAACCCCTACATGCCGGAATCGACCGTTCTTGATCTGCTTTCGTCATGCCTCCCAAGAAGTCGAAAAAGCACTCATATTGTTGGCCTGTGAGTTACAGCGGTAAATGGCGGCGTTTTTGCAGTGCTATTTGGCGCAGGGTAGCCCGGTAGGGGACCGTTGAGCGTGCTGCTGAACAGCTTGGAATGTCGACACCGGACGTCACGCAGACTTGAGCCGTGAGGCCACCGACTCACGCGTCTACGGCACATCAACGCCGCCGGCTCTCTGCTCCATAAGCGCTTTGGCTAACCGTTTCGGCCAGAGCACGTGGACGCCCCGAGTCGAGAACGCGCCCCCGATCACGGGCCAGTCTGCTTCGATGAAGCACAGAGCCCCGACGACTGGAACGTCACCGACGATGTCTCGCACGACGTCGACCTGTTCGAGCACCCCATCGACCAGTTTCGTGCAATCACGCCGGCCAACGAGGAGCTTCTCGACGCGTGGGCGAAGGATGCCACCTTCGATCTTCAGTTCAGGCCGTCCCTTGTATCGCTTGGCGTCGATAACCCAGATTCCGCCGCGAGTAATGGCGAGGTGGTCGATGTTGGCCTTCGAGCCGGGGATGCGCCGGTCGTGGAGGACAGCCAGGCCATCGGCTGCCAAGGCGTTTAGCCGAGCACCGAGTCGTTCCTCACCGATCGCGCCTCGATCCCAGGACTTCGTGTGCCGCCGCTCGTCAGAGAGGGCGACTGCGAGGCCACCGAAGCGGCCCCACTTCTCGCGGAGCTTTTCTTCGTCCTTCGCCTTACGGCGCTCATATTCGCGTCGGGCGGACGACCCGGGTACTCCCGACTCAGCGGACACCGAATCATCATAAGGTGGTTCCAGGTCTGGGGAGATGGGTTCCGTAGCCTCGGTGGCGCATTCCAAGCAGAGGACGGTCTTCGTGTCGCTCTCATAGATCGCTTCTGTCCAGGCCGGAAGAGAGGCGCCGCACAGCCGGCACGCTCCGGCGTACCGGAGCCTCATCTGCCTCATGAGGATGCACTTTGGAACATTGGCACGAATCCAGTCTGCTTATGGATCACGGCGGTTAGGCCGCGGACGCGCTTTGCCATGGCTCAATCTTCACCCAGTGCAGGAACTTTTTCGGGGGTGCCGCGCGTAACGGTACCTAAGACCCCGCGAACTGTCCTCGTCGGTCGAGGACGAGTGGCCATAGAATCGCCGTTTCGGTGGGTCCTTCAGGGGGCGGCCTTGGGGTGGTGTCTGCCCACTCTCCGCGCGCGGATTGCCGTCGAAAGTCGCAACGGCACGGTCCTCGACGTTCCCCCGTCCCGGGCCTCGCCGACGTGCAGACGACGACGGCCAGCGTTCCTAGAGCAGGTTCGCCCTGAGCGTCTTGGCGATGAAGGTGCCGTACCGCTCGGCGGACCATCCCCGTTTCATGACGAGGGTCTCGTACAGCTCGGAGGTGGTGCAGGTGAACATGACGTCCGCGGCCTCCAAGGCGCTGAGGCCTGGACGTAGGAGCCCCCGGGCCTTCATCTGTTGCGCGTTGTGCAGCATCCGCCGGTAGCGGGCGTCGTCGACCTCGCGCAGCAAGTCCGCCATGGCAGCATCGCCGCTGGCCGCCGCGTCCCGGATGAGCAGCATGATCGGTGCCTCGAGCGGACCGACCTCGGTAGTGAAGCGACCGAGCCGCTCCATGAGTGCTAGCGAATCGGTGGCAGTCAGCTGCGCAAGATCCGAACGCTGCTCCGCTGGTGTCCCACCCGCGCCGAGGAGGCTTTGTTCCTGGATCGCCCGCACGAGCCCTGGCTTGCCGCCGAAGTTCTTGTACACCGATTCGGGAGACACCCCGGCCGCGCGCGCGATCTGCGCTATCGTCGTGGGCCCGAAACCCTGCGCGAGGAACAATTCGCGCGCCCGTGCGAGCACGAGGCGCCGCGACGCCTCGGCGAGCTCGCGGCGCCGTCGCGCGTCGTAGGGCCGCCCGGGCGTGGGAGGGTCTGACGCATTGACGTGGTGGCTCATCGGTCCTAAACTCCAATCAATACAGTTAACTGTATTTAAAGTAAATCTAGCAGAGCTGAGCCTCCTCCACACGCCCGAGGCACCAAGGAGTCATCATCATGGACACGCCTGACGGTGTGGACCGCCTTCCCGACGGGCCCGTGCGTCGCATGTTCGCCGCCGCCGGCCAGCACGACCTCGACGGGATGGTCGCCGAGTTCGCCGACGACTACATCAACATCACCCCCAACCACCCCGACCGCAGCTTCACCGGCAGAGCTCAAGTGCGGTCCAACTGGTCCGCCCTCTTCAAGGGAATCCCCGATCTCACGCTGGAAATCCGTGACGCGGCGACGGCGCCCGATGGGAAGGTCTGGGTCGAGTGGGCCTCCCGCGGTACACGTCGTGACGGCGTGCCCGTCGAGCAGGCCGGAGTCTCGATCTTCACCCCGCGCGAGGACCGGCTCACCGCCGTCCGGTTCTACCTCGAGCCCGTCGAGCGCGCTTCCGGGGACGTCAACACGGCCGTCCGGGCTGTCGCCGGCGTCGATTCGACAGGACCACGGCCATGATCCTCGTCGTGGGCGCGACCGGTGATCTCGGCGGCCGCGTTGCCAGGCAGCTGCGCCTGGAGGGACAGGACGTCCGCTGCCTCGTGCGGCAGCGGAGCGATGACACCGGGTTGCGCGAGCTCGGCATGGAAGTCGTGCGCGGCGACCTCACGGTACCTGCCAGCCTCAAAGCTGCATGTCAGGGCGTCGATACTGTGATCGCCACAGCGACGGCGATCGGTCGACGCCTCGCCGGGACCAGCGCTGCGACGATCCGGGCCGTGGACGAACAAGGCATGAGCTCCCTGGTGGATGTGGCCGAGGCCGCGGGCGTTCGCCGCTTCGTCTACATGTCCTTCGCCGGAGCCGACGAGGTTATCGGCACACCCCTGGATCGCGCCAAGCTGGCGATCGAGAGGCGCCTTACGAGCTCAGCGATGCAGACGGTCATCGTCCGCTCGGACGCATTTCAAGAAGTCCACCTCGCCCCCATGGCCCGTTTCGACATGGCCGCCGGGAAGGCAGCGGTCATCGGCAAGGGTGACACCAAGAGGCGCTGGGTGGCCACGGATGACGTCGCGGCTCTTCTCTCGGCGGTCGCACTCGAGCCGGATCCGCCAGTGCTGATCGAGGTCGGCGGCCCAGAGTCGCTCACGAAGAACGAAGCCATCGCGTTCGCCGAGGAGCTCATTCATCACAAAATGAAGGTGCGGCACATGCCGCGCCCCATCGCCCGCCTTGCGATCCGCCTGCTCAACCGCCGCAACGACGCCCTCTCGTCCTTGTTCGGCGCCGGGCTGCTCGGGGACCTCCGGGAGGCCACCTGGGACGACAAGCCCCTCCGCCAGCGGGGAATCAACCCCAAACCCGCCCGCGACTTCCTCCGCGAGCAGGCGCGCGAACTGACCTGAGCGGCCCCGTCGATTTATAGGAGACGTCTCGGCGTGAATTGGTCTGGTTCCCCTTGAAGGGCACCTCGCCGGGGAAGGCAAGGACGGTCCCCATCGCCGTTGCCCCGCCGGGGGGTCGCTGTCGTTGTCCGCTTGGAGCCGGCCGGTGTGACCACGGCTAACGGCTCCCGCGACCTGTTCCTCTACTGCCCCACGTCGCTTTTTTGCGGCAACCACCTTGGCGGCTGCATGGGAGCAACGTGCGGCCATAGGATCAGGGTGTCATGATCGCGCACTAGGCGCTGCGTCTGCAGATCCCAGGCCATTGGTCGTGGAGCCGATGAGTACGACTCGATCAAGGCCTGCGCGAGCCTCAGGAACGGCTGATGTTCACCTATCTTGTCGTTAAGCGGCACTGTCAGGTGCCCGGCGACAAACGTGTCCAAGCAATGTGGCGCTGTCGTGTGGTGCCCGAAACTACGCGCACCGATCCCGCGGGCCGCCGCAAATGACCGAAAGACCCCCTGTTGCCTCACGTCAATAGGTCCGGGAAGCGTGGTTCGTTGCCTCATGTGAAA
>NZ_JARVRJ010000015.1 GCF_030209745.1 Arthrobacter sp. fls2-241-R2A-200 | reverse complement strand
ACGCAAAGTTGGAGTGATCCGCTCCCCTTCCTGCACCGTCGATGTGCCATGGTCTGCACGACCATTGCTTTACAGAATCGCAATTATCGGCCTTTTTGCATGGCCGGCGAGAAGTAGATGATCAGGTCAGCTGACGTTTGTTGCTTTTGCTTAAGTAGGTAAATGTGGAGGCAACCAATAGCTTGCCGTGCGCATCTCCAACCTCTACCGACGCCACGATGGTGGACCGGCCAACCCGTAGTGGTCGGGCAGTAGCAATCACCGGCCCGACAAGCGAGTTGCTGAGGAAGTTCAGGTTCGACTGCACAGCCAACGGAAATGATCCAAAGCGAGACACCTGCATTGCTAAGAATGTCCCTGTCAGATCAGCGGCACCAAAAAGAGCGGTAGCAGAGAACATCCCCCTGCTTGGCGGAGCTGAGGTGCAAGTTCCATGCTCATGGACATGACGTCCTCCCCGCAGCTGTGCGGGACGAGGCCGAGGGTATCGCTGATCTCTTGGAAGCCAATGGTGGCCCGAAAGGCGTCCCAGCTTTCCTGGAACTGCTGGATCGAGGTGGGCATTGGCATTATGGCCTCCTTTATTCGGGGGCTTACGGAGTGGATGCACCTCCATGTTCCGCCCCATCAGCAATCCCGTCTGGCCCTGCAGCCCTCGTTGCAAGGCAATTTGTCGAGCTCTTCTTTCGGACTATGCCCATTGGTAGCGAATCCAGGCCTCGTACCCGGCCGCCCGCTCAAACATCGAGCGCGGAGTAGTTGCTTCGGCAGCGAGCCATAGGATCGATCCGTCGGGCATAACTGCGTCGACTACGCCGTTCCGGACCTCTTGTCCACGGCGGACAATACGGATTTCCTGCCCCCAACAAGGGAACCCAGTCTTCCTGTAGCTGTAGAGACAAGCCACTCGCCCCTTCCCAAGGTAATGTCACGGCCACGCCGTGAATCCTGGCGACGTGCGGATGCACGCCGCCAGGATCCGTGGTTTCTAGATCGGCTGCTTGGCCAAGATAGTGTTTTCAACGTCCTGCACCGTGGTGATTCCCGCAAGCATTGAAAGGGAATCGATGGATGCCTGATGAGCTTCCTGGGTAGCCGCCGAGCATGCATCCTCCACCAGGAACACTTTGTATCCCAGGTCAACTGCCGCGCGAGCTGTTCCTTCGACACTCACGTTCGTTGCGACACCGGCGAAAAGCAACGTGTCGATGTTGTGCTCGGAGAGAGTGGAATGCAGTTCTGGTGTCATTCCGCCCACCGTGGTGTGGGTGATTACCGTGTCACCCCCCTTTGGCGCGAGAGGTGAAATGATCTCGGCGAGGGCGCTGCCGTCCTTCAACGAGCCGCCCTGTTGGACGCCCTGAAGCAGCGGGGAATTGGGTACGAGGTCACTGTAATCGGGGCTGAAGGCGACCCTCGTGTACACCACTTGAATTCCGGCGTGGCGGGCAGCTCCAAGCAGGCCGGATACCTTCTCGATGACACGGCGGCGCTTGACTTCGTCGAAGAAGAAGGGGGCGAAGGCTCCCTCCTGAGAAACGATGTCACCCTGGCAGTGAATGGCGATGACGGCTGTGCGTTCTCGGTTGAGTTCCATGACTCGTTCTCCTATTTCCCAGGCACCACTACGACGTTTGTGAAACCGCCGCGGCGTTTTTCAACGGCATCAAGAGCCTCATTCACTTCGGACAGAGGGAAGATCTCCTGCTCGAATACTGAGAGGTCCAGGGTGCCGGCGGCTGCCATTTCTGCCATATCCTGACCATCCCCCACGGTGAACCAGAGAGAGCCAATGATGCTGATCTGGAAGCACATGAGCCGGAACATTTCTACGGGAAGCTCTTCGGACATTCCGCCGATGCTGGCCATCCGTCCGCCCCGGCGCAGCGACTCAATTCCTGCCAGGGTGGTCTCTTTGGGAGCACCCGGACCAATCGCGTCGATAAAGATGTCTGCGCCCAGGCCGTCAGTGTGCTTTCGAACCCAGTCCCCGACAGGCTCATCTCCGTAGGACAGAATGTGGACCCGGCGCGGATCCAACTGGCGGACCTGCTCCAGAAGCTCGCGGTCGCGGGCGACGGCGAAAACTTTCGTTGCTCCCATGCCAAGCGCGTTAAGTACAGCACCGAGGCCGAGCGTTCCGGTGCCTCCGTGGATCAGGACAGACGTTCCCGCGGCAGCACCCGCCTTCTTCAGCGCGGAGTAGGACGTTCCCAAGTAGCCGAAGCGGCAGGCCTGCTCAAAGGAGATGCTCTCGGGAAGAATAACCAGCCCATCAGCCGGCGCTTTCATGAACTCGCAGAAGCCACCGTGCGGGTAGTCCTCGAACACCTGCTGTGAACCCGCTCCGAAGCCAAAGTAGCCCTGGAAGGTATAGGCGGGATCATTGATCCTCTCGCCCCGGCGGGAGGCATACGAATCGCCGGTGTCACGGCCCGGATTGATGTAGACCCTGTCGCCCGGCTTGACGTTCCGAACATGGGATCCTACTTCCGAGACGATTCCTGCCGCGTCCAAGCCGTAGATGGCTGGCAGCTTAGGCAGTGGCAGGAACGGGAACCACTCCGGGTAGGTCGTGATGACGTTGCGCAGGTTCGGGACCACGTTGCAGGCCTTCACTTCGACAATCACATCGTGTGGTCCTGGCGTCGGCTTCTCAATCTGGTCGACCTGAAACGGCTTGCCGACTTCGTGAAGACGGGCGGCCTGCATCAAACTCATTTCTGCTCCCTTGCAGCAAATTGGAAAGAGCACCACTGACGGTGCCGGTGTGAGCCACGCTACATCGTTGGCGGGCTAGCATGCAAGCATTCCTATGACTTGAATCACGCCCATGCTTCACGTACCGTTATTGGCGGGCTAGCATGCTAGCCGTTCGCCGCCTTTCACTTTCCCTATCCTCCACCAGGAGCACATTATGTCGACGAAGACATCGAGCCGCACAGTCGGCTCCCCGGCCAAGGTTGCAACTGCCAGCCTTATCGGTACAACGATTGAGTATTACGACTTTTTCATCTACGGCACAGCGGCCGCCCTCGTATTCCCTAAACTCTTCTTTCCGGAAGCTTCTCCCTTGATGGGATCTTTGCTGGCATTCGCTACCTTCGGTGTGGGATTCTTGGCCCGTCCCCTTGGCGGCGTCGTTTTCGGTCACTTCGGTGACCGCGTAGGCCGGAAGAAGATGTTGGTGATCTCCCTGGTAGGCATGGGTGCGGCGACATTCCTTATGGGAATTCTTCCCGGCTATGCGCAGATAGGGGTCGCGGCCCCCATTTTGCTGACTATGCTCCGCCTTTTCCAGGGCTTCATGGTCGGCGGTGAGTGGGGTGGTGCGACACTGATGGCGGTCGAGCATGCACCTTCAGGCCGCAGGGGATTCTTCGGGGCCTTCCCGCAGATGGGCGCCCCCGCCGGAACCAGCCTCGCCACGGTGGCCTTCCTCATCACGGCGCAGCTCCCCGATGCACAGTTCCTTGCCTGGGGCTGGAGGATTCCCTTCCTCATTAGCTCCTTGCTCGTTGTGGTGGGACTGATCATCCGATTGACCATCGCCGAGAGCCCTGCGTTTGCGGCCGCCCGCGAGAAGAAGGAACTCGTCAAGCTACCCATCAAAGAAGCCTTCCGCCGCCATCCCAAGGAGATATTCCTCGTTGCCGGCACCTACCTGAGCCAAGGCGTCTTCGCATACATCACCATGTCCTACCTGGTGAACTATGCAACCTCTGTGGTGAAGATTGATCGGTCATCGGTGCTTTTGAGCGTATTCGCGGCCGGCATCGTCGCAGTCATCCTCTACCCGATCTTCGGCTCCCTCTCGGATCGCATCGGACGCAAGACCGTCTACTTCATTGGTGCAGTAGCGATGGGCGTGACCATCTGGCCGGCATTCCTGCTGATCAACACGGGAAGCGCCTTCAACTTCCTGATCGCCGTGGTTCTGGTCTTCGGCATAGCGATGGCGCCCGCCGCCGGCGTCACCGGTTCACTTTTTGCGCTGGTTTTCTCCAGGGAAGTCCGGTATACCGGTGCTTCGGTCGGGTACACCATCTCTCAAATCCTTGGTTCTGCCTTCGCACCCTTGATCGCCACTGCACTGCTTGCAGCCACCGGCACCAGCAACTCCATCGTGCTCTATATGGTTGCTGCCTCTGTCATCTCCGTCATCTCCGTGGCACTTCTGCCAGGGGGGTGGGGCAAGCGCGAAGCCGAGCGCCAGATCGAACACGCCACCGAAGAGGACGACGCCGTGCGCGGGGCTGCCGCAGGCGCTTAAAAGCACCGAAAGCCGGAAGGCCGGTGACCGCATTGAAAGGCTGGCATACTAGCATTATGACGACTGAGAATCAGCAGACCCTGACGGGAAGAACATCCGGGGCCGGCGGTCGTTTGTCCGGACAGATGTACCAAACGGTGAAGAAACGCCTCCTGGATGGAGACATCCCCGCAGGTTCACGTCTCTCTGTTGAGGCTCTCCGCTCGGAATTCGGCGTCAGCAAGCAACCTGTCATGGAGGCATTGCGGCTCCTGGCCAGCGACGGACTCATCGAAATACTGCCCCAAATTGGTTCCGTCGTCATGTCATATCCGCAGCACGAGGTCCACGACTTCTTCAAGATGTTCTCAGGCTTCGAAGGTGCCATCGCCGCGGTAGCAGCAACGCGGACCACCGCGGCAGGAATCAGGGAACTTGACGCAATTTCCCAACGCATCAGAGACCTTGGCTCGCATCCGGATGAACAGGTCCGCTCACGCGGATACAGGGAACTGAATCGGGAATTCCATGAACAGATTCACAACATGGCAGGGTCCAGGATCATCAGCACCACCAGCCGCCGCATGTGGGATCTCAGCGATTTCCTGATCAATACCCACGGACTGCCCCGGCCCTTGGCCAACCACATCCCGGAACGCCAGGAGGATCATGACAAGATCCGCAATGCTCTGGCGGCGGGTGACGCTGAGACCGCCAAGGCTGAGATGGAGCTGCACATCCTTGACACCACCTCGCTCTTCGACCAGCCGGTAACAGCAGCTTAGGAAAAACCGAAAGGCACCCGTCCCGAGGCAGGGAGGGTGCCTTTCGGCTTCCCACGAGGCCTCCCCTACGAGCCGTCGTGCGCCTCGCCCACTCCCTGCAGCACCCACTCCCCAACTGCTGCTTGCCATTGACGTCGGGAAGCTGAAAGGCAAGAATCATCGAATGCGCACCGCTGAATGGAACAACTCGTCGTCGGTACTGGAACGTGCCGGCCTCATCCTCGGCGCCTTTCGGATGGAGGACCAACAATTGGGCGTTTCGGAGCTAGCCCGAAGAACGGGACTGCCAAAATCCACCGTTTCCCGCCTTTCCGCCGAACTTCTGCGTCTGCAGTTTTTGGAGCGCCACGGACCGGGCTTCCGTCTCGGCCTTACCTTGTTCGAACTGGGGCAGATGGTGGTCACTCCCAAGGAACTTCGCAGACGGGCCCTGGGGGTCATGGTTGACCTCCGAAACGCCACGGGCCAAACCGTTCACCTTACCGTCCTGGACGCCGCGGACGTGGTCTACATCGAGATACTGCGCGGCCGTGGCACGCCTGCGCTGCCGTCCCGCGTCGGTGGCAGAGTACCTGCGCACGCGACCGCGGTAGGAAAAGCCATGCTTGCTTTTTGCCCAACGCCCGTCCTTGACCGAGTCCTCGCATACGGCCTGCCGCAAGTGACCCGCAGCACGATCACTGACGAGCAGGTGCTGCGGGCCGAGCTCATAGAAATCAGCGCCAGAGGCTTGGCCTTCGAGGAAAACGAATCCGCGCCGGGTAGCGCATGCGTAGCCAGCCCTGTCCTGGACTCTGGAGGAGCGCTCGTGGCTGCCTTGTCCGCCTCGGGCTCAGCAGGCTTACTGGACACTGAACGCGTCGCCCCTGCAGTACGCACCGCGGCCTTGGCCTTGGGCCGCCAACTGCCCCGGAACAGCGCCCTCACCAGCGACTGAACAGCAGAACCAAACTCGGAATATTGGGGGACGGCTGACCCGCTGAATGGGACGAGAGTTTGCACTCTTCATCACGCTCTCTCAGGATGGGACCTGCGTCACAATGCAGTGGCGATTCCCTAGCGAAGAGAAGCAGAATGACAAACACAATGCGTGCGGCCCGGCTGCACGAAGTGGGCGGGAAGTTCCAGATCGACGAAGTCCCCGTCCCCGCCCCTGGCGAATATGACGTGGTGATCAAGGTCGAATCCGCCAACCTGGTTCAGAACCTGAGGAACGTGATCTCCACCTACCCGTCGCAGAAGCCGTTCCTGCCCCTGCCGGAACTCCCGGCAATCTTCGGCATGGACACCGCTGGCGTGATCAGCGAGGTGGGGTCGCGTGTACGGAATCTGAAGCCGGGCGATCGGGTCTACTTGAATCCTGGCCGTGACTCAGGCGACTCGTGGGCGTCCCGGACCGGAGATCCCCTTAGCGACAGCGCCTACACATTCCAGGGGTACTTCGGGTTCGGACCGGACTCAACTGAGATTCATAAGGACTACCCCCACGGGGGGATGTGCCAGTACGTGAAGGCGCCGGCATCTGGAATTATTCGAATACCTGCAAACGTCCCGATGGATCACGCATCACGATTCGGGTATCTGGGCACCGCTTACTCCGGCCTTCGGAAAGGCGATGTGCGCGCCGGTACCAACCTTCTCATCCATGGGGTGACAGGAACGCTCGGTCTGAGCGCCGTGCTGCTGGCACTGGCCATGGGTGCTACCAAGATTTTTGGGGTTGCCCGGAACCGGGAGCTGCTCGAGCGGATCCGCCAGATCGCCCCTGACCGCATCCACACAAGGGCGTACGACGACGGTAACGTCGGAGACTGGGTCCGGGAGAACACTGACGGCCTCGGCGCTGACGTTTACCTGGACGCACTTGGTGACAAGGCTACCGCGGACGTGAGCATGGCCGGGATCTGGGCCCTGCGCCGGGGCGGGCGAATGGTCAGCATTGGCGCCATGCCTGAGAACCTTCCAGTACCGATGTACCGGCTTATGACCATGCAAATCGATTTGCTCACCTCACTGTGGTTCAGCGTGGCCGAAGGCGAGGAAATGGCGCGGATGGCCGCTGCCGGCACCCTGGACCTGAGCCACTTTGAGGCATGGCACTACAGCCTCGAAGAGGCAAACCAAGCCATCGACGCAGCAACCGACCGCGCCGGAGGCTTCACATCCATCATCCTCAAGCCAAACGAATAGACCGGGAGCGCACCAGTGAACACCCTCAACCCTGATTCCACTGCACTCCTGGTCGTCCACCTGCAGCATGACATCGTCTCCCCCGGGACAGCTTTTGGAGCACTATTCAGCCCGGAAGTGCTCTCATGCAACATCCTCGCCAACTGCCACAGCGCCATGAGAGCTGTCCGAGAAGCAGGTGGGCTTGTGGTTCCGCTGCGGATCGCCTTTGCCCACGACTACGCAGACCTTGACGAGTCTGTTCCTCTACTGCAACTGGCTAAAGAGGCAGGCTGCCTAAAGGAGGGCAGCGAAGGCACTGCCATCGTTCCGGAGATAGGCGTTCTCGACCAGGACGTCGTGGTTACGCATCATTTGCCCGGCCCCTTCAGCCGCTCGCTACTGAACGAACTCCTCAAGTCCCGCGGCATCGAGAATGTGGTTGTGTGCGGCGTAGCTACCAATGCCTCAGTGGAGGGTGCAGTACGTCAGGCTGCCGACCTTGGGTACACGACGTACATCCTGTCCGACGCCTCCTCCGCAGCGGACGAATCAGCCCACCAGGCGTCTGTTGCCTCCATGGCGTTGTTTGCCCGCGTCATTACGCTCCCGAAACTGAGGGCCTCACTGTTGGCTGCGCCTGGCAAGAGCGAGCAGTAACACTCCCATTCTGCCGGCTTGAGATCGGCCAGCGACTGCTCGACGTCGTGCCCACTTAAATGCATTCAGCCGCTTTTGGGCTATGCGTTCACCTGCTTGCATGCTAGCATTTATAGCGAGGTGCCCCACATCACACAAAGACGTGAAGGAACAGCAATGTCTTCAAATTTCACCGATATCGTCGGTGCCGCAGATCTCCGAGACAGGGAGGCGGATCCCGACACGGCCTATGACACGGACGTTGTTATCGTTGGAACCGGACCTACCGGAGGGACTGCCGCCCTCGCTTTGGCTTCGTATGGAGTCAGGACCATGATGGTCTCCCAGTGGTCGTGGCTGGCCAACACCCCGCGGGCGCACATCACCAATCAAAGGGCCGTTGAGGTTCTTCGCGACCTTGGTGTCGAAGAGGAAGCCCAGCGTTACGCGGTGCCGTGGGAACAGATGGGCGACACCCTGTTCACGACTTCACTGGCCGGCCCCGAGATCGCCCGACTGCAGACGTGGGGCACCGGTGACGCCAGGTCCGGCGAGTATGTCCAGGCCAGTCCCTGCACCATGCTGGACATTCCCCAGACGTATATGGAACCACTGCTGGTGAAGAACGCGGCAGAACGGGGGGCGAAGGTTTCCTTCTCCACCAAGTACCTGGGCCACGCCCAGGATGAGCACGGTGTAACCGTTCGCCTTCTGAACCGGAACTCCGGCCAGGAATACTCGGTCCGCGCCCGCTACCTTATCGGGGCTGACGGGGCCAAGAGCAAGATCGCGGAAGAGATCGGGCTGGAAATTGTTGGCCACACGGCAAGGGCGGGCACAGCCTACGTGCGTTTCCACGCCGATCTCTCGCGCTACGTCGAGCACCGGCCCAGCATCCTGCACTGGATCATGAACCCTTCGGCCGCCTTCGGTGAAATAGGCATGGGGCTGCTGCGCTGCGTCCGGCCATGGAACGAATGGATTGCCGGCTGGGGCTTTGACAAGGACGCGGGAGAACCGGATCTCAGCATTGACACCGTGACCGCCCAAATCCGAACCCTGGTTGGCGACCCTTCTCTGGAACTGGAGATTGAGGGGGTTTCCACCTGGTACGTCAACCAGCAGCATGCGCTGTCGATGTCGAAGGGGCGGGTGTTCTGCGGCGGGGATGCCACTCACCGGCACCCACCAAGCAGCGGGCTGGGGTCCAACACCTGCATGCAGGACGCCTTCAACCTCGCCTGGAAGCTGGCCTTCGCGATCAAGGGCTACGCGGGGCCGGCGCTGCTGGAAACGTATTCGACAGAGCGGGTTCCCGTTGGCGCACAAATTGTTGCCCGGGCCAATCAGTCCCGCCTGGATTACGCACCCTTGCGTGACTGCTTCAACACCGACGCCGGAGACGGAACCCGCACAGTGGAAGCGGGCCTTGCCCGGCTGCGCGCCACAACAGCCGAAGGCGCAGAACTGCGTGAACGCCTCAGCAAAGCACTCGAGCTGAAGAACTACGAGTTCAACGCTCATGGAGTGGAACTGAACCAGCGTTATGCCAGTGCAGCTGTTGTCCCCGACGGCACGCCGGAGGAAAAGTTCGAACGCGATCCCCAGCTGCACGTTCAGTCGACGACGCGTCCTGGCGCCAAACTGCCCCACGCCTGGCTGGTGGACGCATCTGGCCGCCGCGTATCGACGCTCGACGTCACCGGCCATGGAAAGTTCTCCCTCGTCACCGGGCTGTCTGGCCAAGCCTGGAAGCAAGCTGCAGAGCGGCTGAACCTGCCTTTCCTGCGCACCGTGGTCGTCGGCGAATCCGGCTACGAGGACCCCTACGCTTACTGGGCGAAGACGCGGGAGACCGAAGAAGCGGGGGCACTGCTTGTGCGCCCCGACGGCTATGTCGCCTGGCGTCAACTCTCCTCAGTGTGGGAAGCAGATGAGGCTGAGGCCCAGCTCAGGGAAGCACTCGAAAGCATCCTCGCCACTTCCCTTCGCCACCCCGTACCGGCCCGCTAACCCATTACAAAGCTTTCGGAAGGACTCACCATGCCCACGGCACAAATTCCCTCTTACACCACCGACGAGTTTTTCGGGTTGGAAGATAAATGGCTCGAAACAGCCCCCGGCGAGCTGACCCACTACCACGAACTGGGTGAAGGGACCCCGATCCTGTTCCTCCACGGATCCGGCACCGGGGTCACCGCGGCCGCAAACTGGTGGCTCAACCTGCCAGAGCTTGCCGAACTCGGGCGGTGCATCGCCATCGACTCCATCGGCTACGGTCAAAGCGTCGTCGCCCCCGGAACCCAGTACGGGATCCGCGAATGGGTACGCCACGCAGTCCGCGTCCTCGACGCCCTGGGCATCGAAAGGACATGGATTGTTGGCAACTCCCTTGGCGGATGGCTCGCGTTCCAGTTCGCCATCGACTACCCCGAACGGCTGCTCGGCATCGTCTCCATGGGAACAGGCGGAGCGAAACTGACAGGAGCCCTTGCTGCCCACTCCAAGCCGGATCTCTCGGAAGCCGGCGTCCGCCGGACCCTGGAAATGTTCGTAGTGGATAAGTCATTGGTCACAGACGAACTCGTCGCGCTGCGCTACCAGGCAGCCCTGAACGACACTGCTTCAGACCGACTCAGTGACGTCGTCGCAGCACGTGACCGCGACCGCACCGAGCTCCCCCTGGATTTTGACGTTCTTTCGAAACTGGACATCCCGGTCCTGCTCATCCATGGGGTCCAGGACGTCGTCATTCCGATCTCCCGCACGTGGGAGCTGCTCAACATCATTCCGAACGCCGACGCCCACATCTTCAGCCAGTGCGGTCACTGGTCCCAGGTGGAGCGGGCCGAGGAATTCAACACCATCATCAAGCAGTACCTCACCGCCCGCGGCGTCGGACGCTGACAAGAGCCGGATAGAGAGGACAGACAATGACCCAGGCACTCGTGTGCATGTCACACAGCCCCCTACTTGAGCACGCCAACCCCGATCCGGAGGTAAAGGCACAGGTCGAGGCGGCCTTCGACCAAGCCCGTCAGTTCGTCAGCGATTTCGACCCCGATCTCGTCATCAACTTCGGACCCGACCACTACAACGGCTTCTTTTACGACCTGATGCCGCCGTTCTGCATCGGTTACGAGGCCTACGGAACCGGAGACTATGACTCGTTCGCCGGCAAACTGGACGTCCCCACCGAGATCGCAGAAAAACTTGCCCAGCACGTGATCGACCGGGACCTCGATACAGCCATCTCCCGGCGCATGGAGGTGGACCACGGAGCAGTCCAGCCCATGGAGGTCCTGTACCGGGGCGACGTCACCGCCAAGCCCGTCATCCCGATTTTCATCAATTCCGTCGCCCCACCCTTCTCCAAGGTTCAGCGTGTGCGCAAGTTCGGCGAGGCAATCGGTGACTACTTCAAAAACACTGACAAGAAGGTGCTGTTCATCGGCTCCGGCGGACTCTCCCACGACCCGCCCGTCCCGCAGATCGCCACGGCGACTCCGGAGCAGCGCGCCATGCTGACCAACGGCCGCAACCCCACACCGGAGGCGCGCGCAGCCCGACAAGCCAGGACTATCGCCACGGCGGAGGCCTTTGCCCGTGGCGAGGCCGACATCATGGACCTCAACCCAGAGTGGGACCGCGCCTTCCTGGACGTATGCCGCTCCGGGCAGGTGGAAGGCTTCGACGCCTACGATCCTGAAGAAATGAACAGGGTCGCCGGACATTCTTCCCACGAAGTACGGACCTGGGTGGCAGCCTACTCAGCGCTAAGGGCATGCGGTGAGTACGAGGTTAGCTACGAGTTCTACAAGCCCATCCCCGAATACATCGCCGGTTTCGGCATCACCACGGCGGTGCTCAAAAATGCCTGAACAAAACCTTCACCCCTGCGAGGCAACAAAATGACGCTCACCCAATCCCCCGTGGCCACAGCCGATGAGCAGCTGACGGAGGCTCTCCTTTCCGGTACGCCTTGTCCCCCTGTTCGGGATGTCCTCGGTGATGACCTGGTATCGGCGTATACGGTTCAGGAGCTGGGTATCCAGCGCCGCACCGAACGTGGCGCCAGGCGCGTAGGCAGGAAGGTCGGGCTCACCTCGCCGGCCGTTCAGAAGCAGCTCGGGGTGGATCAACCGGATTTCGGTGTCCTGTTGGACGAAATGCAGGTGCCTGCTGACGGAATCGTCACCGGGCACCGACTGATCGCACCGCGCGTTGAAGCTGAGATCGCCTTCATCCTCGCTGAAGATATCGACGATCCGGACCCCGAAACGGTACGGCGCGCAGTGGACTACGCGGCATCGGCCCTGGAAATCGTTGACAGCCGGATCAGTAACTGGGATATCGGCATCGTCGACACCGTCGCTGACAACGCCTCCAGCGGCCTGTTCGTCATCGGCGAGCAGAGGGTAAAGCTCAGTGAATTCGTCCCCGCAGACGTAACCATGACGCTGACCCGCAACGGCGAGGAAGCATCGCGAGGAAACGGGGCAGCCTGCCTTGGAGACCCTCTGAACGCGCTGGTCTGGGTGGCCCAAACAGCTGCTGACCTGGGCAGGCCGCTCCGCGCCGGGGAGATTATTCTCTCGGGCGCCCTGGGGCCCATGATCCCCTTCCTCCCCAACGAACCAATCGAAGCGACCATCACCGGTCTCGGGACCGTCCGGGCCGTACTCAACCAGGAGAAGCCATGACCGCAAAAGTCGCGATCATCGGATCCGGAAACATCGGAACCGACCTCATGTTCAAAATCAAGAGGCTCTCGCAGCACCTTGAAATGGGGGTCTTCGTCGGCATTGACCCCGCCTCCGACGGCCTCGCCCGCGCCCGCCGGATCGGTGTGGCCACCACGGCCGACGGTGTCGAAGGCCTGATCGCCATGCCAGAATTCCAAGACATTGAGGTCATCTTTGACGCTACCTCAGCCGGCGCCCACCGCTACAACGCCGAAAAACTCGAACCCTACGGCAAAAGGCTGATCGACCTCACCCCGGCAGCCATCGGACCCTTCGTCGTTCCACCTGTAAACCTCGACGAGCACCTGGACGCCCCGGACGTGAACATGGTCACCTGCGGCGGCCAGGCCACCATCCCGGTGGTCGCGGCAGTCGGCAAGGCAGCCCCTGTCCACTACGCCGAGATCGTGGCCTCCATCTCGTCGAAATCAGCCGGCCCCGGAACCCGGGCCAACATCGACGAGTTCACTGAAACGACATCCGAAGCGATCGTGAACGTCGGCGGCGCCGCCGCGGGCAAAGCAATCATCGTCCTGAACCCCGCTGACCCGCCCGTCATCATGCGTGACACGGTTCTCTGCCTGGTGGACCGGCTGGATGAGGCCGGACGGGCCGCGGTCGAGGAATCCGTAGCCCAGATGGTCGGATCAGTTGCCGAATACGTGCCGGGATACCGGCTTAAGCAAAGCGTCCAGTTCCAGGACGAAGGGACCGACGTCGAGGCCCTCATCCCCGAAGAGCGCCGGACCGGAAGCTACACACGCGTCAGTGTCTTCCTCGAGGTTGAAGGGGCGGCCCACTACCTGCCCTCCTACGCCGGCAACCTGGACATCATGACCTCGGCCGCACTGCGCGTCGCAGAACGCCTGGTCACCGCACGAGAGGGAGCAACCCGATGAGCAGCCACAACGACACAACCAATCCTGCCAAGGTCTTCCTTCAGGACGTGACCCTCAGAGACGGCATGCACGCCGTCCGGCACCGGATCTCCATCGAAAACACCCGCAAAATCGCCGCCGCCCTCGACGCCGCGGGCGTCGACGCGATTGAAGTCTCCCACGGCGACGGCCTCGCAGGAAGCAGCCTCACCTACGGCCCCGGGAGCCACACCGACTGGGAATGGATCGAGGCAGCAGCAGACGTCGTCAAAAACGCACGCCTGACAACCCTGATCCTGCCCGGAATCGGCACGGTCAAGGAACTCAAGCACGCCTACGACCTGGGCGTACGCTCAGTTCGCGTCGCCACCCACTGCACCGAAGCAGACGTCTCCGCCCAGCACATCGCCACGGCGCGGGAAATCGGCATGGACGTCTCCGGCTTCCTGATGATGTCCCACATGATCCCCGCTGAGGAACTCGTCAAGCAGGCCCTCTTAATGGAGTCCTACGGCGCCAACTGCGTCTACGTCACCGACTCCGGTGGAGGCCTCACCATGGACGGGGTCCGATCACGGGTCAAGGCATACCGGCAAGCCCTCAGGCCCGAAACCGAGATCGGCATCCACGCCCACCAGAACCTGTCCCTGGCCGTGGCGAACTCAGTGGTCGCCGTCGAAGAAGGCGCCTACCGGGTGGACGCCTCCCTGGCAGGGCACGGCGCCGGAGCCGGCAACACTCCGATCGAACCCTTCGCCGCGGTTGCCACCCTGCAGGGCTGGCAACATGGGGCCGATCTGTTTGCCCTTCAGGACGCAGCCGACGAACTGGTCCGCCCGCTGCACGACCGACCCGTGCAGGTCGACCGGCAAACACTCACGCTGGGCTACGCAGGCGTCTACTCCAGCTTCCTTCGCCACGCGGAGCGGGCAGCCGACACCTACGGCCTGGACGCCAGAGACATCCTCGTCGAAGTAGGCCGCCGAAAGCTGATCGGGGGCCAGGAAGACATGATCGCCGACGTCGCCCTCGACCTGATAAAGACCGCAGCACACGCCTAACCACGCACATGAGCCCGCAGGCACTCCGGTGCCTGTGGGCTCGCCGCACCCCCATCTCCCCTTCCTCGACAGGAAAGCAATGACGCTCCCCTCTCCCCCGTGCCCCGCCCAGCTTCCTTCTGCCCCGCGCACAGCGACCAACAGGAAGGCAGCGCGATGACTGAAGCACTGCTGCAAAATGCTCTGAACATCCAGCCTGCCCCGAAAACTGGCCGGAAGTCAGCCGGGCACGTCATTGTCGATACCCTGGTCGCCCACGGCATCAGACGAACCCACGTCGTGCCCGGTGAGAGCTTCTTGGACGTCCTGGACGGCCTCCACGACTCGGCAATTGAAACGATTGTCTGCCGTCACGAGGGTGGGGCAACGTACATGGCCGAAGCTGACGGCAAGATGAACCAGCTGCCGGGTATAGCGATGGTGACCCGCGGCCCCGGTGCGGCTAATGCCCACGTTGGTCTGCACACGGCGTGGCAGGACTCGACCCCGATGGTGCTGTTCGTCGGGCTGATTCCGTTCGCGCATCGGGATCGCGAGGCGTTCCAGGAATTCGATATCAAGGCATGGTTCGATACCGGGGCCAAGCGCGTCATGGTCCTCGATCACGCCGAAAGGGCATCGGAGATCGTCGCGGAAGCGCTCTTTGCGGCCATGAGCGGCCGACCCGGCCCGGTCGTCGTGGGCTTGCCGGAGGATGTGATCCGCCAGCAGATCAGCGCGGAGCTGCATCCCCCGATTCCTGTGGCGACTGGCGGTATGACAACGGTCGATTCTGAGGCCCTTGCGAAGGCCTTGGCCGCGTCCAGCAAGCCCCTTTTTGTCACCGGCGGCAATGACTGGACGCAGGAAGGCGCAGACCAGCTCACCCGCTGGCTGGAAAAGCACCACATCCCTGCAGCAGCCGAATGGCGTACCGAAGGCACCGTCCCCTTCGACTCCCCCTCCTACGTTGGACCTATCGGCTACGGACGGCCCCGCCCGACGTATGACCTGCTGGAGGAAACCGACCTGCTTGTCTTTGTGGGAACAGTGCCGGGCGATGTCATCACCGACGGGTTCCTGTGCCGGCAGGACTGGAACAAGAAGAACTTCTTGGTCACCATCGACCCCTCGCTCCGGGGCCGTTCCGGCCCTGTCTCGTATCAGATCGTTGCCAAGCCCGATGTGTTCGTGCGGGACCTGGCCAAGATCGAACTGCCGGTCAAGAGCGAGTGGCAGACCTGGACAGCGAGGATGCGCGGGGAGCAGGAAGCTTTCGCCGCCCTCCCGCCAGCAGCGCCCAGCGAAGGCCAGGCCCGCATGGACACCCTGATGGCAAATCTTGTCCCCACGCTGCCGGCGGACGCGATGGTCACCCTGGGTGCCGGCGAGCACACCAACTGGGCCCACCGCTACTTCCCCACCCAGCGGTATGCATCGATGATCAGCGCGCGCAATGGCTCCATGGGGTACTCCGTTCCCTCGGCAATCGCCGCGTCACTGGAGTACCCGGGCAGGCGTGTGGTCACCATCGCCGGCGACGGCGAGTTCCTGATGAACGGTCAGGAACTGGCCACTGCAGCCCAGTACGGCGCAACTCCCTTGGTGATCGTGATGGACAACCAGGAATACGGAACCATCCGCACGCACCAGGAACGCCACTACCCGGACCGGGTCTCGGGAACCCAGCTCAAAAATCCCGACTTCGGTCTGATGGCACGGGCCTTCGGCGGCTTCGGCATCAAAGTCGAACGCGACGCCGATGTTCCGGATGCCATCACCGCCGCTCTCAAGGCGATAGACGAGGACAAGGTGTTCGCACTCATCCACCTCCTGGTTGAGCAACGAGTCAAGGCCTACTAGAGACGCCCCTCCGGTGTTTCCGCCTCTCAAAACCCTATCTTTGAAGGATTTCTTTATGACTGTTTCTGAGCTGTCCCCTGCTGACCAGCGGGAGCGGGAGACTTCCCTGCTGGCAGCCGTGACCACCGGTTTGCTGATCAATGGTGAATGGCGGGAGGCGTCCGACGACGGCACTTTCGATGTGCAAGATCCCGCCACCGGCCAGGTGCTCGCCACCCTCGCCTCCGCTACAAGCGAGGACGCTATCGCTGCCCTGGACGCTGCTGACAGGGCACAGGCCGAGTGGGCGCGCACCGCGCCCCGCGTGCGGGCCGAGATCCTGCGCCGCGCCTTCGACCTGGTCA
>NZ_JARVRJ010000022.1 GCF_030209745.1 Arthrobacter sp. fls2-241-R2A-200 | reverse complement strand
TTTTCCGATGAGGCAACGTACCCGGCTCCGCGGACCTTTTCCATGAGTCAACGCGCGGTATGGACTCGGGCGATCACAAATTCTTATAATGAGCCAATGGAGATCCGCCAACTCCGGCGATTCCTTGTCCTGGCTGAGGAACTGCACTTTGGCAAAGCCGCCGCCCGGCTGCGCATCGCCCAGCCTGCACTGAGCCAGGAGCTCAAAGCATTGGAAAGAGCCTTGGGCCTGCGCCTCCTGGACCGGACGCACAATCACGTTGCACTTACTGACGCGGGCCGCCGGCTCCGGGAGGAAGCTGTGCACGTCATTCAGGCCCACGACGCCGCAGCGGCAGCCATGGAAGAACTGCGCAGCCCTCCGCGAGGCACACTCAAACTGGGTGTGGCCGTGGGCGTGGCGTACCCGTTGCTGGCGGAGCTGCTCAGCGGGCTGGGCTTAGACGAGGCCGCCCCGGAAGTAGACGTGGAACCTGCCGCCGCGAGGGAGGGGGTTCTGAAGCTTCTTGAGGGCGAGTTTGACGCTGTTTTCATTCATGCCGTGCCCCCACGCGACGAACGGCTCGGTGTGCTGACCCTGGAATCGGAGCCGATGGGCGTTGCTCTTCCATCCAGCAGCCGCCTGGCACAGCTGCCAGCAATCAGCCCCACGGATCTGAATGGGCAGGCGTTGATCTGGTTACAGCGCGACGGCGACCCTGACGTTCGCGAGCGGGTACTGGGTTTGCTGGTGGATGAAGGGATGATTCCGGGCCCGCACCGCTGGTCGCCGAGCATAGCCACCACCATGAGCCTGGTGGCCGCTGGCTTGGGCGTGTCGTTCAAAACGCCGCATCAGGTGGTGCCAGGTGATCCTCCCGGCGTCGTCTGGCGCCCGTTTGTTGGCGTGTCTCTCCTCATGCCGACCGTACTGGTCTGGCTCCGGAACGACGCCTCGCCATTGACGGCCCAGCTGGTCGCTCGCGCCCGGTGGTACCTCGCGAAAAAATCGTAAGGAGCTCAGCCTCGGTCAGCTCAGGGGCCTGGCGCATCATGATCAAACCACCCAGCACTTCTGCATCCAGGGCTGGTCCGGAGGCGCGAAATGGGGCGGTGTGCCCATGCAGACAATCATCGACACTGTCAGGCCGAAACCTGCGGCGAAATGGGTGATCTTTTACTCCTTCGCCTTCGGCCCCGAGGGCGGCGTGTATTGTGAGGCGCAGCCCATCGAGCAAATGAGTTACCGCCTCACGATGCTCGCTTACGACATGAATGGTGAACCCTTGTCGTTCGGCCATGGGGCACCCCTGCGTCTGCGGAACGAGACGGAGCTCGGCTTCAAAATGGTGAAATGGATCAAAGGGATCGAGTTCGTCGAAGACTTCTCAGACATCGGTGACGGCCTCGGCGGCTACAACAACGACCACGAATTCTTCGGGTACCGGCAGCCGATCTGAGCAATCTGTGACGGCCGGCTGCCTACAGCCCTGACCCGGAGATCAGTGCCGGCACTGGTGCACCGAGCGCGCAGCGTTTGGGCTGGCTGTTAAGGGTCCTTGGTCCGGGTCTGGTGACAGGTGCGGCCGACGATGATCCGTCCGGCATCGCCTCGTACTCCCGAGCAGGTGCACAGATCGGATTCTCAACCCTATGGACGATGCTCCTAACGTTTCCGCTGCTGCCGGCCGTTCCGGTCCCGGTCCTGGCTGTTGATTGTGTCAACTTGATCGGGTCCCAGTAGGACGGGGTTAGAATTCACCCGGGCTGAGCGGTACCCATAGTGTTCCGTTCAGGCCAGATCGTAGTGGTTTTTTGCCTCGCCGTGACCACGGCGTCGCTCCTCGCGGAGGGACAACCGGGGTCGGTCCGCGCCGCGCTCGGGCTGACGTAGCTCGGTCCCTGGTCACCGACTAGCCCGTTGAGGCGACGGCGAAGAGTCCTGCCACCCCGGTTAGCTACAGGATCAAGACGATGAGTGAGTCCAGGCCCATGCCAAGAATTTTGTTCGAGGGGCGGAAGATCAGGCCCGGCATGTAGATCAGGGTTAGCAGTATCGCGAGGGCGGTGAGGTAAATGTCGGTCGATTGCGCCAGGGGCAGCACGGGTTTGCCGGAGATGAGGACGGCGGCGAGGAAGAGGACAGGGAGGAACGCGTTGCCACCGAAGATGTCGCTGAAGGCCAGCTTGGAATCGCCGTGTTTCACCGAGGTCAGGCCAGTGGAAATTTCCGGTAAAGAGGTCGCCAACGCAAGGAACGTGGCCCCGAAGAGGACACCGGAGAGCCCGATCTGACCGGCGATGGCTTCGCCGCTGCGTTCAAGGACGACCCCTGCGCCCAGGGTAGCGGCCGCAGCGACAAGGAAGATCAGCACGACCTGCCCGTGCCGGTGGCCTTCCTGAGGGCATCTGGCTCCCGGCGATCACTACCCCGAGGACACCTACGGCCATGATGGCTTCGATGACCAAGGTCAGGGACCCGGCCTGGTGCTGAGCGGTTTTTTGCCTTTGGTCCCAAAGATGTCCAGGACGACGAGGACGACCGTTTGGATGGCGATGCCGCCCAGGATGTTCCCGACCGCTACGCCCACGTTCACGTTCCCTGACGCGGCCGCCGCGGTGACGGTGATGGCAATTTCAGGCAGATTCGTGGCGATGGCCAGCAGTATCAGCCCGAGGCGGATCCGAGATGCAGGCGATCATCAAGAACATCGGTTTATTTCGATAGCTGGATCCCGGCGACCCAGACCACCGCCGCGGCCCCGGCGAAGATCACCACCAGCAACACGAGCGGAAAAGACTCCATTCCGTCCTCCGTTTCCAACCGGACTGTTCCCGGTGCAGCTCCACCGGGTAGGGGGCTTACAGCGAACCGTTCACTCACGAAATCATCAGTCTACTGAGTATATTTCGTGGACGCCGTGAAAGGGCCATCCGTTGTCCCGGAAAGACCAGGGTGCCCGTACCCATCAGCAGTGCCCTACCACCAACGACGCTGCCGTTCAGGGACCGCGACAGTGAGGGAGCGGACAAGAGGTGCGTCCGCTGTTCCAGGCATCGTGTTTCGCCGCTTTCCAGGCGCCGAGGTTCGGAGCATGCGAAAACAGCCATGATGAGGATGCTGCGGTCCTGTAGGCGCCCCGGGGAGAACAACTGGGAGAGGGTCTGCTGACAGGAGGTTAATGGACCCTCATGATGGAACCATTGGGTTCCATGCTGCTGGAAGCCGGTGCGCCTTGGTTGGAGGTGGTTGCCCGGGGGTTGGGGCGTGATGGCGGGCAGAAGGGGAGTTGAGTGAAAGGCAAACCGGGTTGGGTTCGGGGGGGCCGACGGTGTGGACATCGGCCTTCTGACCTGTGGCGCGGGTCCGCCGTTGCTTCTTGTTCATGGCGGGATGGGAAGCGTTGAGCGGTGGGTGCCTATGTGGGAATCCTTGGCGTCGCGTTGGTGTGACGGCGATGGACCGCCGCGGGCGGGGGACCAGCGAGGACAGCGAACCGTATCTGGGCGCCAAGGAATGCGAGGACATTGCCAACGTGGCCGCTGCCCTGAGCCAGGAGCACGGTGTCGTCATCGATGTCTTTGCGCATAGTATCGGCGCAACCTTCACCTTGGGCGCTGCCCACTCGGCTGCTTTCGGCCGTCTTGCCCTGTACGAGCCTCCGGGCCCGTTGACGGTCGCCGGCGGGTGGTTGGACCGCGTCTCGACATTGATCGCTGAGGGCCGGACTGGTAGGGGTGCCTTCAGTTTCCTCACCGACATCGTGCTGGTGTTTCGGCGATTCCTTCAGTGCCGCCTTCGCGGCCGAGGCCGGATTGCTTGACGCCGCCGAAAGGTGCCACTGCATTGGAGATAACGCCGATGTTGTAGCCGACCATGCCACATTCGATCTGCTCGGCCACGCGTAGAAGCCGGTTGAAGTCCCGGCTGTAGAGATAGGAGGTGAGGCTGTATTCGGTGGCATTGGCCAGGCGGATCACGTCTGCTTCGGTAGTAAAGGTGGTCACGGGGGCGACGGGCCCGAAGATTTCCTGGCCCAGGAGCGCTGCGTCGTTGGGCACGTTTCCAAGGACGGTGGACTGGTAGAAGTAGCCCGGCCCGTCCACGGGTGCACCGCCGGTAATAGCGGTGGCTCCGGCGTCGACCGCAGCACTAACGAGGGCGTGGACGTCGTGGCGGGCACCGGCGTCGATGAGGGGTCCGGCCTGGGTTGCCGGGTTCGGTGCCGCGGCCGGTGGTCAGAGCGGCCATGGCGGAGGCGAACTTTTTGGTGAACTCCTCGGTTATGGATTCCTGGACCAGGAAGCGGTTGGCGGCGGTGCAGACTTCGCCCCTGTTCCGCATCTTTGCGGCCTGGCCCCTTCAACGGCTTTGTGCAGGTCGGCGTCCTCGAAAACGATGAACGGGGCGTTGCCAATGGCGCGACACACTCCTGCTCGAACGCCGTTCGCGGATGCTCTGAAAAGCCGGGACCTGCTGGAACTGCCCGAAGCCCAGGCCGCCGACGAGCGCCTGCGCTAGTGCTCCAACGTTCTCGACGAGTGCGCCGGGAAGGTCTTCCTGACTCTGCATACGATGGCGAGCCTCCCCATCCGGCCGCAGTTTTGGCCGGACGCCTGCTGGACACCCTTGCTGGGTGGTGGCGGGCCGACTCCGTCGCCGGGCTCGTCATCGTCTACGATGCGGTCCGCGAAGCCTTGACCATCTTCCGCAACGTTCGCTGACCGTTCGGCCCCGCGAAAGCCTCTGCCTTGATGCAGGCTTATTCGGCTGGTTGCCGGCTGAGTCTGCGGGCCAGACGGTAGGAATCGGTATCGGTTTCGATGATGGTGCTGATGAAGCCCAACCGGTCAACGATCGCGGCGCCGTCCGAGGCGTGTTTATGCTTCAACCTCAACGGATGGGCTTCATAGGCCTGGGATCCTCCCTTGAAACCAACCCTTCAACCCTTGCGGCCAGCAGATCCTTCAACCAGACCTTTGCCAGTTCAATGTCCGTGGTGATGGGGGAGAGGTCCAAGGACCGATCCAGTCCCAGCCAGCACATCAAACGCGGCGGAGGGAGAGCGGAGCTTATGGGCCAGTGCCGGCAGAGCCGCCCTGGACATGACCATCCGCCGTGTCAACGCCTCGAAGCCCGGCCAGTCTCTGTTCCAGATGACCGCCCCACCATCGAGGACCACACCGGGCGGAACCTAAACCCATAAAGCTGTGCAGAGCTCAGGAGACATCCGCGAAAATTCTTGGCCTGCCGCTCCACATGCTCACACCTTGACCGCCTCTATCGGGGCTTGTGTCCTGTGCCCGTCCATTCCGGCCGACATAGACCCCTGGCAGCGCGCCGGACCCCGGAAGGACTTGACGAGTTTCGCCAGGGCCACCACAACAGGTGGTCCAAGCGTTGGCGGGACGGATCTCCCAGGCACCTCTCCTTTACTTGGCCTCATACCGCCCTACGGCCCGACCGCCCTTCGGGCCCGCAACTGTCGACTTGTTGAGACGCAAGATCGTAGTGGCCCGTACCGCGTCCGGGTTATCTCCCAGTAGATCCCGTCCTGGATGCATCCACGTAACGTTGTTACGCCGGTCTCTTCCACGGCCTGCTCAAGCTTCACCCGGAGCCCTCAGGGGTGAGCCGCGGGCTGGACCCATCCGCGGGCCCTGCCGCAGCGAATACTACGGAAAGGGCTCCGGCACATCGTGTGCCGGGCTTCGAGAGGCGTGAAAGGTGCATCATGAAATTCAGGACGCGCTCCCACTTTGCCCGGGGTGCCTGGATCGGTGCTGTGAGCGTGTCCGCGGTGCTGCTGGCGGGATGTGCCGCGGCCCCTGGAACCGCCGCCCAGGCATCCGGCAACCCCTCAATTCCTCCGCCAACCAGTAGTGTTTCGGCCTCCGCAGCGGCGGGATCGCCATCGTCGCCGGCGAAGATGATTTGTGAGGACGAAACCCGGTCCAACATTGTGCGGATCCTCGGGTTGGCATCGACACCCCGGACCACCAACACCTGGAAGGACCGGCTCTATACCTGTACTTATGCGTTGCCGGCGGGGCCTTTCGTGTTGTCGGTCAGGGAGGCGGCTGACCCGGCCGCCGCCCGCGCCTATTTCGATCAACAGCAGGCGGTAGTCCGTGGCACTCGCATCGGGGGGTTGGCGAATTTGGGTTTCCCGGCTTTCCAAACGGCCACCTCGGCGGTGTTTGTCAAGGACAGCTTCGTCCTGACGGTGGACGCCTCATCCCTTCCCGCAGTGGTCGGGCCCCAACAGATCGCCAACGGTGCGTTTGCCTACCAAGTCGCCACTACCGTCCTGGCCTGCTGGTCCGAATAGAAATGTTTTTGGAATCCCACCCATCCGTGATCGGGACCACAACGAATATCAGGTGTCATAGTCATGCGCGTCCCCAACCGGGAGCGTTCATTCCATTCGAAGGATAAAGTCATGAAGAAATCTGCTTTCCTGATCGCCCCGGCCCTTGCCTTGGGTGCGCTTGCACTCTCCACCAGTCCCGCTTTCGCCGCAGACACCACCAACTACCAGGCGAATCTGGCATCGATCAACGGCAGCAACGCCTCCGGAACGGTGATGATTACCGTCAACGGTAACCAGGCCACCGTTACCGAAAAGGTTTCAGGACTGGCTGCCTCCTTCGGCGGCAATCCCTACCCGCACGTGCAGCACATCCACATCGGAGCTAAGGGCACCTGCCCGGACATGTCAGCGGACACCAACAAAGACGGCGTGATCAGCACCACCGAAGGCGGCCCGTCCTACGGCGCGATCGGTGCGACGCTTTCAACCAGCGGCGACACCAGTCCGGCAGCGGGCACCGATTTGAAGGTCGCGGGCATGGGCGCCTCCTACACGTACAACCGAACCTTCGCCTTGGACGCCAAGACCGCTGATTCCCTCAAGGCCGGCACCGCCGTCGTCGTCGTCCACGGCCTCGACCCGGCCACCCTGTCAGCCGCCGCGCAGAAGGAACCCAGCGACCTCGTCCCGTCCCTGCCCCTGGCAGCCACCTCACCCGCCCTGTGCGGGACCCTGACCGCAATGCCCGCCGGAGCCCCCGGCACCGGCATCACCACCCCGGCCCCGACCGGACCTGATATGGGTCTGCTGGCCGCCGGTGGCGGGCTGGTCCTTGCAGCCGGCGGAGCTTACGCCCTTCGCCGCCGCATGGCCTCCTAGGGCCCTGAAAGCGGAAATTCAAGGGACCTGATGGAACCACTGAACAGCAGCCGCCGCGGACGCTTCATCATGTCCGCGGCGGCCGCCCTGCTCCTGGCAGGCGGCATCGCTACCACCGCCCTCGGGCTTCACGCCCAGCCGCCGCCATCACAGGCGACCGCCACGCTCCCCGCCACAGCCCCGACTACGTCTGCGGCGGAGGTACCGGCTCCGACACCGAGCCCTGCAGCGACAGCCAGTTCCGCTCCGGCTGCCGTGCCCGTTGCGCCCGACGCGGCCCTGCCGGCATCCGTACCCCTCCGGGTGGAAGTGCCGTTAATCGGTGTCGACGCGGCCCTGCTGCCGCTGGGCAAACAGGCCAACGGAGAGATCCAAACACCGCCCGGCGAACCCGGCGCGCCCGGTGGCTGGTACCAGGGCTCGCCCACCCCAGGACAGACCGGCTCCGCCATCATCCTCGGCCACGTCAACGCCATCAACACCCCGATCGGACTGTTCTACCGCCTCCACGAACTTACCCAGGGCCAGGACATTACCCTGATCCGCGCTGACCACATAGCCGCAGTCTTCACCGTGGACAAGGTAGACGTCTACCACAAAGCCACTTTTCCCACCGTGGATGTCTATAAGAACGCTGATCGACCCGAAGTCCGCCTGATCACCTGCGGCGGCTACGATCCCGCCACCAGGGAGTACCTGGACAACACCGTGGTCTACGCCCATCTGACCTCCAGCCACCCTGCCTGAGGCCGCAGCCAATCCAGGCGGGCAACGGCCCACCACCATTCACCGAAAGTCGCGCGAAAAGGAAAAACAGATGACGACCACAAAAGCCCGTCAACGCCTCACCCTCACCCTGCTCGCGGTGACCACCATCCTGGCTGCCAGCGCCTGCGGGACCGCGGGTACGGGGACCACCCCTACGGCGGCCTCTCCGGGCACTGCCTCATCGGGCACCGCCTCATCGAGTGCGTCCATGGACCCCGGCATGGGGGGATCCTCCATGGGATCAACCTCCAGCGGGTCCACCGCCATGGCCGATACGACCATCCACATTAAATCCTTCGCCTACAGCGGCCCCGCTGACGTCGCGGCCGGAGCGATGATAACCGTCATGAACATGGACACAGAGGCGCACACCGTGACCGCCGATAACGGCTCCTTCAACGTCGTGGTCAAGCCCGGCACCAGCGCCATGTTCACCGCCCCGGCGAAACCCGGAAGCTACGCATACCACTGCACCTACCACTCCAACATGCACGGAACCCTCACGGTCAAATAGGCCCGCAGATAGGCCCCGGCAAGCAACCTCGTGGTGAGGACCCCATGAAACAGCACCGATCCCGTACTTCCCGCAGCCGCAGAGACTCGCTGGTGCTGGTGCTCCTGCGTGTACTCATAGTAGTTACCTTGGGAATTGATGCCGTCATCCACGCCCGGCTGGCCCCCGGCTACCAGTCCGCTGCCCCTGACGGCATCGGCGAAGGAAACCTCTTCTACATCGAAGCGGCAGCTGCCGCCGCGGCCGCGCTCTACGTCCTTGTCCGGCCTGGCAAGGCCGCGTATCTGGCGGCCTTGGTCTTCGCCGTCGGAGGCCTTGGCGTCCTGCTCCTCTACCGTTACATCGACGTGCCGGCTTTTGGGCCCTTCCCCGCAATGTATGAACCCGTGTGGTTCACCGAAAAAACCCTGACGGCCCTTGCGCAAGCCGTCGCCACGGTCGCAGCAGCTACCGCCCTACACCGCACCCGACTCCCAAAGAAATCGACGGAGCACCCTAGGGAATTTCTTCACCACGGCCACCGGCGCAGGAGAAGCTAGGCGGGCCGAAGAGAACATGTCAGAAGCCCCGCGAAATGTCGTTCTCGTCCATGAGATCCCTCGCTGCGTAGCCCGGGTGATCATCGCGGTTCTCCCAAAGTTGCAGTGACCTCCCGCCAGCCATCTGCGCATTGGCGGACGAACCGTGAGCGTTTCGAGTGATGTCCTTCTCCAACGTCGCTCACGGCCGACTCCGGCACCTTCCGGTGCCGTGCCAAAACAACCGGGCGGGACTGGTGGGGTTCTGCCCTTAGCGGCGGTCCCTGTCGATTCCGTCTGTTTGGATGTTTTTCTTGCGGGCTTCCGCGCTGGCCTGGACGTCCTCGGAGACCTGGTCCTTCTCCAGGCAGACACGCTCGACGGGAACGGTTTCCTCCGCCGTCACGGCCGTGCCTGAGTGTTTATTGGGGCGGTCGTCGTACTGATTCTTTGGGCCCTGCCCGGTCCGTTGCTGGGTTTTCTCCGATACTTGGAAACTGGTCGTCAACACGAGTACCACCATGGTGATTTTCCTAATGGTTTTCATCATCCAGAGCACTGCAAACGGGGATACGGTGGCGATGCATGTGAAGCTGGACTCCACCATGCTTGAGCGGAAGGTCAGTAACGCCAAATTCTACGATTCGGAGAATGAGGGTGTGAAGGAACTTGAGAAGCAGCGTAAGCGCATCGAGGATGAAGATCAGCACGATAATGAGTAGGTGAGTCAGTGCCGGGATGGGTAGCCATCGACTCGGGGGCAGACAGACGGCAGCGTAAGCCTCCAGAGGTCGCAGGCCACGCAGTCCGGACGCGCGGATGAAAAGACCCCACACCTCCCTCAGGGCCGGAGTGGCGCTTTCCGGGCCGCCTGATGGTCGGGGGCAGCCTGGCGCTCCCGATGCGTTCGTCCTCGCTGCTGTACGGGCGCTCCACGTGATGAGCTCGCTGCCCGGGCTGTTTCGCTGCAAGATGCCCCGAAAATCCAGCGGACCCTTCGCTACCAATGGCTCTGGCCTTCCCACGCGTAGCCTCCCTCTCCCGGGGCAGAGGCAACGGAAGCGCATAGTCAGCGTCCTTTCGCGCCGGGCTAATCTGACGGTCCCGGACGGACACCACGTGTGACAGAACCTGACAGAAACAAACCAGCACATGGGTTGACGGGCTCTGAGCAGACCCAGCTCGAAGGCCTGCGTAGCCATGGGCAGCGCTGGGATAGAGAACGCTGAACTCTGGCTGCGGTACTACGGTATTGGAGGCATCGTCGGTGAAGGCGTATCTCCAATTGCTGCTGTCCGCCGCCGTTGGAGAGGGATCTGCTGGCCCACGCGGCAAATGAACTCATCGATGAGCTCCCTGCGCGCCTGCGGGCGCCCTATGCAGCAGATGAAGCGCCAGAGCCGGAAAACGACGAGCCGGTAACAGATACATAAAACGGCGGTCTCCCGGCCATGACCACGAGGCCCCGCGGCCGCCGCGCGGGGCGCAAAAGAGCTCGATGGCCCCGAAACGGAACCGAGAAAACCAGGGGGTCAACTTCACAGAGCGGAGCCAATATCCAGATCGTCGAGAACCTGGCGAAGGATTACCAGGTCGACGGGCTCCGGAACCAGCGCGCCGTAGATGAGGGCTTCGTATTCGAACTCGGCGGCGTTCCCGCCCTGTGCCCAGTACCTGATCCATAGACGCTCAAGGCTGATGCCGTTGTTCACTAGAAGCAAGCGTGCGCTCTGCAGTGGGTCATTCATGGGCGATATTCCCAGTGTTATTAGGGGTTCTCTGCGCGTAATTCGTCAGTGTACTTATTAATAATGTACAAGGCGGGTGTCCGCGGTGCAACGGAGTAAGCAATGTCCAGTGGAACCGGGCCTACCATGGTGCATATGGAAACCCCAGCACACGCCGAACACATCCTGAGCCTGCATGAGTTGGTGACGAGCAGTTCCGATATCACGGGTATTTTGCGTGGTGTGACGGGGTTCGCCTCCACTGCGATGACCCGGGCAGCGGGCGCGCCGATTGACTGCGCGCTGACTCTGCGCAGGCGTAAACGTACCGCCACCATTGCGGGCAGCAGCGAGAAGGCGGTGCTCTTGGACAACATCGAACAAAAACTCGGACAAGGCCCTTGTGTGGATGCTCTGAATGCGGGGCACCCAATGCTGCTGGCGGACGTGGCCACCGATGTTGAATGGCCCGAGTACAGCCGCGTCCTGGCAGAGAACGGGTGCCGCAGCGCATTGGGCGTACCGATGGACCTCGGGGAGAGCTCTGAAGCTGTACTGAACTTTTTTGCCTCCGAGGCGGGGTTGTTCACCCCGGAGGTGATCGATGAAGCTGCTGCGTTCGCGGACGTCGCCGGGAGCACTCTGCGCTTGGCGATCCGGATCGAAACCGTCGAACAGCTCAACAGGGACTTGAAAACGGCCATGGCCACCAGGACCGTCATCGACCTTGCGTGTGGGGTGATCATGGCCCAAAACCGTTGCACCCAGGAGGAGGCTTTCAAAACGTTGAATAAGGCCTCCAGCCACCGGAACGAAAAGGTCCACGTCGTTGCGAGCAGTATCGTCGCGAACCTGAGCGGGACCACCACGACGTCCGCATATTTCGAGGATTAGCCCACTCTATGCACGCGGTGGGGGTGTTCGACCCCCGTCGGCGTCGGATGGGGCAGTGGCTTCGGGTGGCTCCGCATCCCGGGGAATTTTCTGGCCAACGTTTCGAGAACATGGCTGTACGCGCCGTGCGTGAGACGGCCCAGGCCCTGTGGCGCTGGGATGTCCCGACCAAGCTGATGACTCCGGCCTCGGTGAGTCGTGCCAGCGCGCCGTACATGGACTTCTCGGCAACGCCGGCGGTGTGGGCGTCAAATACGGGTCGTTCGAGCAGCCAGGGGATGATGTTTTCGTCGGCAGACCCCTTTCGGGGTTTCGCCATCTCGACCCACTGTGCAGGCAGGGCATCCAAGGCTGATACGGATTCACGTGCGGCATTCGAGGCGTGGAGAGCCGAGTGAGCCAGGTAGGGGACGAAAGGGTCAACATCGCCGGTCCGGTAGTTGTTGACCAGGCTGAAGTACGTGTCGACGTTGGCGACATTGCCGAGGCAATGGGTGTGACGGTGTTCTTGGTGAGTCCGCGGCGACGGGAGATCGCTCCGATCAGAGCACGCCGATGCGTCCATTGCCGTCTGTGAAGGGGTGGATGGACTCAAACTGGGCGTGAGCGATGGCGGCTGAGCCATGATCGGGATGTCCTTGCGGTTGCAGAAGATCATCAGGTCCGCCATCAGGTCCGGTACGAGCTCTGGCGGGGTTAGGGCGTGTATGGCTCCGCGAGGAGTTTAATCGCTGCCACCGATCCAGTTCTGAACGTTCCGCACCTTCCCGGCATGCGGGCCGTCTACCGGATCGTCCTTCATAAGGGTGTGGTGAGCCGCGAGCAGGTCCTTCAGCAGGATATCGCCGGTGTGGCCCGCGGCGTTGATCATCGCCTGCACCGCGTCTGCTGAAGCAGCAACCATGGACCGCGCGTTGTTACTGGCTTTCAGCCCGACCATGGCGCGTGCCTAGTCCTCGCGGTTGGCGTTGACGTGCTCGATCTTGGACGACGATACTGCTTCACTGCGCAGCAGGAAGCCGCTGATAGCGGCCATACGGGAGCCCGCTGTGACATCCAGGGAGGCAACCGCTATGGCCGCCTCTTCAAGGGCAACGATGGTTTCGCGGCTGGGGGAGTACCACAGCTCGGATATGTGGGGCGGCAGGGAGACGACCACTTCGGTGAATTCGCGGTCCTCACGGGGTGGGCGGCCCGAGCATTTCCATTCTCCTAAGTCTGAATTAGAGCGAGCTTATTCCTATTTTGATACCAAAATACGAATAAGCGCGGCGTTGGTCATGGTTTGTCACCATCCACTGGAGAGCGGCGGCCACCGCCGAAACGCTCCGGCGCTTGTCGTCGTCGTCACGGGGATGCTTGTGCTCGTTGTGGTGATGGTGGCCGCGGTCGCAACGACGAGGGTCACGGTCGTGAAGACCTTATTCAACTACCGCTGGCGACGGGGGGCTCCCTTCGATGGGCGGTGTCCGGCTGCCGACTGCTGGACCCTTTCTGGCCCCTGGGCATGCAGGCCGAATACGGAAAGACCGCGCCAATCGAAGGACACACCAGGATTGCGATTCATTGTCGGTCCTTGCGAGTAAGCCCGCGCCTACCTCGACCGGGGCGCCGGAGGGCAGCCCCGAGTCATCGGAGGGAGAGCATTTCGTCCAGCGCGTCCCCGGCGAAGACCAGTGCAGGCGCGCTGCTTCGCACGGCTTGCTAAGCAGGCTTATTATTGCGGTGCCAGTAGGTCCGCAGGCGTAGGTGCTTGCCAGGGAAGGGAACGTGGGATGGGCTCATTGCCGGTGGTGCTCCTGATTGCCATCTTTGCTGCTGCTGGCGGGGTGGTCTGGGTGGCGGGAATCGAGCTCTCGAAGCAGACGAATGTCCTTGATGACCGCTTGCATCTGGGTTCGGCTCTGGGCGGGCTAATCCTTCTGGCGGTCGCAACCAACCTGCCGGAACTGGCGATCACGGTCAGCGCCGCGGCGTCGAATAGCATCGGCGTGGCCGTTGGGAACATCCTCGGCGGTATCGCCATTCAAACCGTGGTGCTGGTCATCCTTGACGTTCTGGGCACGAAAGGCAGCGGGCCGCTCAGCTACCGGGCAGCGTCACTGTCCCTGGTTATTGAGGCAGTGACCGTCATCGCGGTCCTGGGGGCGGTGATCGCGGGCAGCCAGATGCCCGACACCCTCATCGGCCTACGATTGACCCCTGCCGCGGTCCTGATCGCCGTCTTCTGGGTTCTCGGCCTGATCCTGGTCCGGCGGTCCCAGAAATCTCTTCCCTGGCACGAACAAGGCCACGCACCGGGCGGCCAAGAGAAACCTCAAGGGCATTCCAAGACAACCGCAGCCCACCAAGGAAGAAAGTTTAGCACCGGAAAATCCGTGCTGATCTTCAGCGTCGCCGCTCTCGCCACCCTTGGCGCGGGCGTGGTCCTGGAACGCAGCGGAGAGGCAATTGCCGGGCATATCGGACTGTCCGGGGTGCTCTTCGGCGCCACATTCCTGGCCCTTGCGACCTCCCTGCCCGAAATCTCCACCGGCTTGGCATCCGTGAAACAGGGTGACTACAAACTCGCCTTCAGCGACATCTTCGGCGGCAACGCGTTCTTGCCCGTGCTCTTCCTCCTTGCCGTACTGATCTCCGGCAAACCAGTCCTTCCGCAGGCAAAAGCCACCGACATATACCTCACGGCCCTGGCGATCCTACTGACCCTCACTTACCTGCTCGGCATCCTCTTCAGGCCACAAAAGAAAGTTCTGGGCATGGGCATCGACTCACTCGTCGTCCTTGTCCTCTACCTCATCGGCGTGGCCGGGCTTTTCGCCGTGGCCTCCACGACATGATCATTTCTCTGCCGCTGCCATACACTGGCAGCTCCCTGCTCCTGGCTGTGGCATCAGCAACCTACGCCCGTTTGACCGGCAGCAGACATCGACGCCGTCGAAATCCTGGTGGCCCGCGGAAGGCAACGCGGCAGGTGACCGGGGATCGTCTTCACGCGACTCCGAGGAGTCGACTACATCGTGCTGCTGAACGAGTTCTCCGCGATGGCCTCCCCAGCGCTTGGCTTTACTCATCCGCGGCGCGGGTTTGGTCAGCCGGTTCCCATGCCGCGAGTTGGGTGGGCCGCCAGGGAGGAGCAACTTTTTCCGCCCCTTAGGGATTGCCTCCTCATGGTTGACTCCGATGATGTGCGAAACCCTGTTTTGACCGCGCCAAGGTGGGTAAGGTCGGGGCAGGGGCGTTGAGCATGGCATGGGTCGAGGCGAGGCAGGAGATGAACACATGACGCTTAAGGACCGGATCGCTGAACCATGGGGGACTAGGACGCCGTACGGCAGCGGAGGTGACTGGCCGGTTAGGGTGGACACGCACCTTGCCGAGGGGGTGGGTCCGCAGGACGTGGACCGATGGGTTCAATCGGCGTCGCTCCTCCACTCGAACGGTGACGCCATGGATATCGCTGTAAAGGATAACCGGATCGTCGGCGTTCGTGGCCGGGCCTCCGACCGGGTCAACCACGGCCGGCTGGGGCCGAAGGACCTGTACGGCTGGCAAGCGAACGCGTCACCGGACCGGCTCACCAAACCCCTCGTCCGCGTGGGCGGGAAGCTGGTGGAAACAGACTGGGACACCGCGATGCAGCGGATTGTGGACCGGTCCAAGGCCTTGCTGGCCGAACAAGGCCCGAGCGCCATCGGTTTCTACACCACCGGCCAACTCTTTTCCGAGGAGTACTACACTCTGGGAACACTCGCGCACGGCGGGATCGGCACCAACCACGTGGACGGAAACACCCGGCTGTGTACGGCGACCGCCGGTGAGGCCCTGAAGGAATCGTTTGGCTGCGACGGCCAGCCGGGCTCCTACACGGACGTGGATCACGCGGACGTTATCGCGCTCTATGGGCATAACGTCGCGGAAACGCAAACCGTCCTCTGGACGCGGATGCTGGATCGCCTTGCCGGGCCGAACCCGCCCAAGATCATTTGCGTGGACCCGCGGATGACCCCCGTGGCCAGAGCCGCCACCGTGCACCTGGCCCCGAGGCCCGGCACCAATGTGGCCCTCATGAACGCCATCCTGCACGAAATCATCGCCAACGGCTGGGTGGACCGGGAATACATCGACGCCCACACCGTGGGGTTCCCGGACCTCGAAAAAGAGGTCAAGAACTACCCGCCGGCCCTGGCGGCGGAAATCTGCGGCGTCCCGGCGGAGCAGATCCAGGAGGCAGCCAGCATCATTGGCCACGCCGAGCGGCTGCTGTCCACGGTGCTGCAGGGTTTCTACCAGTCCAATCAGGCCACCGCTGCTGCGGTCCAAGTGAACAACGTTAACATCATCCGCGGCATGCTGGGCAAGCCCGGCTGTGGCATCCTGCAAATGAACGGCCAGCCCACGGCGGAGAACACCCGCGAATGCGGCGCCGACGGCGACCTGGCCGCCTTCCGTAACTGGTCAAACGACGCGCACGTCAAGGATCTCGCCCGGGTCTGGAACGTCGACCCCTTCTCCATCCCGCACTACTCCCCGCCGACACACGTCATGCAGATGATGCGGTATGCCGAAGACGGCTCCATCCGGATGCTGTGGGTCAGCGGCACTAACCCGGCCGTCTCGCTGCCCGAGCTGGCGCGAATCCGCAGCATCCTTGCCCAGGAGCGGCTGTTTCTGGTGGTGCAGGACATCTTCCTTTCCGAGACAGCCCAGCTGGCCGACGTCGTCCTTCCTGCAGCCACGTGGGGTGAAAAGACGGGCACTTTCACCAACGTCGACCGCACCGTTCACCTCTCGGAGAAAGCCGTGGATCCGCCCGGCGAGGCCAAAGCGGACCTTGAGATCTTCATTGACTACGCCCACCGCATGGGCTTGCAGGACAAGGACGGGCAGCCGCTGATCAAATGGCACGATCCCGAGTCCGCCTTCGAGGCCTGGAAGGAATGCACCCGGGGCCGTCCCTGCGACTACACCGGCATCAGCTACGACAAGCTGCGCGGTGGCTCCGGCATCCAGTGGCCGTGCAACGAGGAGAACCCGGAGGGCACGGAACGTATTTACGTTGATGGCAGGTTCTGGGCGCACCCGGAGTACTGCGAAACCTACGGCCGGGACCTGATCACAGGGGCGCCCATGGACGCGTCGGAGTACAAGGCCCTCAACCCGGCGGGCAAGGCCATCATCAAAGCCGCCGAATATATGCCGGCCCATGAACTGCCGGGCCAGGAATTTCCGCTCCAGCTCATCACCGGTCGTACGCTCTACCAGTTCCACACTCGCACCAAGACGGGCCGGGTGCCGGAGTTGCAGGCGGCCGCGCCGGACGTCTGGATTGAATTGTCAGCCGATGACGCCGCCGCCTACGGGATTGCCGAAGGCGACCTTGCGGAGGTGGAGACACCCCGTGGCTCCGTCCAGGCCCGCGTCCGCGTCAGCGGCATCCGGAACGGGGTGTTGTTCCTTCCCTTCCACTACGGATACTGGGATACCGAGGGCGGGTGCCAGCCTGACGGGGCGGGAAGGGCAGCGAACGAGCTGACCATCACCGATTGGGACGCGGCGTCCAAGCAGCCCATCTTCAAGACGGCAGCCGCCCGCATCACCCGGGTTTCCGCCGGGGACCGGCCGTCCCCGGCGCCGACCACCACAGCGTCAGCTCCGGTCGGCGACTTTCCTGAAGGAGCCAGGACCAAGGGAATGGCCTCCGCGCTGGCCGATGAAGTCATAGACACGGCAGGAGGGGCACGATGAAATTCGGGCTCGTACTCGGGGAAATGCACCGATCTGAGAACGACCTGGCACACCACCTGCTGCTCGTTTCCGAGCGGCACAAGGTGGACCACGAAATCTACCACTTGGCCCGGGACTTGGCCCGCTGGTCACAGCAGCACGTGCGGGACATCGCCGACATCGCCACGGATTACGGCCAGGACCTGAACCCGGAGCCGCACGGCGAAGCGTCACTGATGGAGACGCTTCGGGAGAAGGGGAGCGAGCTCCTGGGCCGGCGTCCCGAGACCGGGATGCTGCTGCTGCACGACCTGCGTGAGCTGTATGTGAAGTCCTGCGGGGTATCGGCCGACTGGGAGCTTTTGGCCCAGGCTGCCCAGGGGATGAAGGACCGAAACCTTCTGGCCCTGGCAGAGAAGTGCCATCCACAGACAATCCGACAGATGAAGTGGGCCAACGGCAAGCTGAAGGAATCAGCCACCCAGGTGCTCACTAGCTGACAGAGAGCTCTCCCACCAGTCGGGTTCCGACACCTACCCTTGGCCAACGAGAGGGGAAGATTTCCCATACCACCGGGGGCGGCTGATCAGGCTTCGGACTTTGGTGTCCGGAGCGCCGAAACCAGGGAGTGGGTATCACCGGGTCCTAATCTGCAAAATCTGCAATTGGATCAGTTCAGCTGTCATAGCGTCCATATGCGGCTCGGGGCGTGACCTCGGGGGAGCGGGGCGGGGAAGCCCCAAATCAACTCCGGAGGGCTGCAGCGTCGGAGTTGGGGTTCTTGCGTAGGCACTCTCGGAGGCCGGGAATGGCGTAGTCGACTTTTCCGTGGCCGGTTGATTCGATGAGTCCAGCGTCCCGGAGGCGGATCCTGTATTTCGCAATGAGGGTTGGCCGGGATCCAGGCAGCGCCCTGGCTATACGTAAGCGATCGGCTTACGGCAGTGGCTCTTCACGAACGTATGTGCCCGTATTCGAGAGCCGGACGTGCTGAGATGCGTTCAGCGCGTCAATGAAGAAGACCAGCCGGGATTCCGGCGAGCTACCCTACTGAGGTGAACGTTGCACGCGTGGGAATATGGGTATTGAACCAGCAGAAACACTGCGGCATAGTTGTTTTGACGTTTCGCTGAAGCAGTCCGGCACCGAATAATTTCCGCCGCCCCGGAGGTTTCTGATGCACCCGCATAACATCAACCGCTTCATCCAGGAATGCCTTCTCATCGAGGACGACACCGACGAAGGTCTGGACTTCGCCACTCTGTACGGGCTCTACTCCGTGTGGTGCAACCTTCACCACCTCCGGCAAGTCCCTAGGGACTCCTTCCAGGAGTTGCTGGGCTACGAGGGCATTCGGGCCGCCTTTCCCGCCCGGCGGGGCATCTTTTTCCCTGGGCTGTGGATGGTAGGGCCTGCCTCCCGCGCCTACGCACTCAATACCTCGTTCAGCTCTCCGGAAGCCCAGCACCAAGCCGTCTGGGCTGCATAAGCCATCCGTGCCAAATCCCCCTTAATCTCGGCAGTTCCTTGCAAACAACGCAACCCGCTCAGGAGTCGCTTCCACCCCTGAGCGCCTGCTCCTATGATGGGGATGTGCCTGAACAGGAAGAGGACGAGCAACGTCTTCGCCAGCTCATCGCCCGCAGCGAGAACGTCAGAAGCTTCCTTGACGGAATGACACGCTACGCGGCTACATTGATGAGCCGGGCCACAGGCGCGCCAGTACAGTGTGCCCTGATACTGTGGCGGCCCGGGGGTCCTGCAAGTATTGTCGGAAGCAGCAACGACGCACTCTGGCAGGGAGGGCTGGCATACGTGTGGGGTAACGGGCCCGCCCTGGAAGCCACGGAAACGTCCCGAGCCATCGTTATTGCCGACACGAGCCTGGACCAGCGTTGGCCGGACTACACCAAAAGCCTTGCCTCCGCCCACATTCGGAACGTCTTGGTCGTTCCCTTGGGCGTGGGGAAAGACGTATCCGCAACTCTGCACTTCTTCGCCGACAGGACAGGGGTCTTCACGGGGCACGCTATCAGGGACGCAACCGGGTTCGCCGAGAGCGCGGGCCCAGCACTACGACTCACCCTTCGCATGCCCACCTCCGGCGGGAATGACGAGGACCTGTACGCAGCCCCGGCCCGCCGGGCACCTATCGAACTCGCCAGCCGGATGATTATGTCCCGGAACAACTGCACTCGCGCCGAGGCGGGGTCCTATTTGCTCGCGAGGTCCCTGAGCAGCCACCAAAAAATCCAAACCGTCGCTGAAAGCATCATCAGCGCGGGCTCCCAGGAAGATAAGGGTTCTACCGACATTGGAGACCGGCATCCACACTGACACTGGCTCGACTGCCGACATCAGTTCCCTTCCGTCTACCGTTGTCATCCGCCGCTGACCTCCCGCGCACGGTCACAGGCACTGGATGCGTCCACCAATGCGTTCGTGACCGCAGCAATGATCAGCGTGCCGGTGTCTTGGAGCCGGAGTGGTGGTCCGGCTGGGGTCCCCGCCGCGATGTCTTGGGCGTGCACCCGACTCAGTCCGGCGGAGCCATCGCGCCGGACGCCATCCTGCGGCTGGTGCCGTATAGGATGTTGTAGCTGTGACGGGGCACGCGGACAACAAGCCGGTTCGCCGCGTTCTGTATGCCCCCGTCCCTGCGGGCATGCATCAGGTTGCTCAGGGAACCTCATCGGCCGCGTTGATTCCCTCAGAGCCCTGCTGTCTTGCTGCATCTGACGTACGGGACCTGATGGTCCATCCACCCCTCCCGGACCAGCACCACCATCACGACCTTAACAAGTTCAAGCACCAGCTCCGGGCCACCACTTCGTGCCGGTCAGGTCTCGACGGCTCCCTGGCAAGCGACAGCCGCCACCGGACCCCCGGGCAAACCAACGCGATGAAACGGTCCCGGTCATCCTGACCGAGAACCCCTGAACCCGCGACAACGCGCCCGGGACATGTTGCAGTAGCCGAAAGTTTCCGGGGCGGCGAAAGACGACAGGGTCATTCGTCCTCCAAAAGAATCTGGTTGGTGCAACGACCGCTAGAACCAATCTGATGCAGGTCCGGGCCTCGCCTAGCCGATGAATTTCAGCCGACGGGCGGCTACCGGAATCTTGCCATTAGCGTTAGGCAGACCGAAAGCGGCCGCAGGAATTAGCCCCCCAATTTATCCCCTAGTCCGTGCGAAGGAACAAACCCCGCAACATCAGCTCTGAACGTGATCCTAATGTGCGTAATGGCGTTAGTCCAGACACCGCGTTGACTCATGGAAAAGGTCCGCGGAGCCGGGTACGTTGCCTCATCGGAAA
>NZ_JARVRJ010000021.1 GCF_030209745.1 Arthrobacter sp. fls2-241-R2A-200 | reverse complement strand
AAGCCGCCCTCGGCCGTTTGACCCCGATCGAATACGAGTCCATCATGAACACGCAGGCCACACTGGCAGCGTGACTAACCACTGTCACCTATCCGTGCAGCAGACCCTCCTGCTACGACGGCCAACTCCCGACGCCCTTGAACACACCATGCGCTATGACGCCATGTGGGACGGTTGGAGCTCTCGCAACTTCACTAGAATGTCGACGCATTTTTGGAGGACCAAGTAAGACTGGCAAAATGGGATCGATGGATATCCGGAGCAGGTGTTCATCTTCTATGAAGCCCACTCGGACATAAGCTGATAGCGCAGGCCACACCGTCTTCTCAAGGAGCACCGGTATTGCTTGGCGGCAGTCAGCGGCACCGGTCGCGCGTGCCGGATTCGCGGTGTCAGTCCGGCGTTGTTATCGCGGCCTCGGCATCACAAAAAATGACTAACAGCAGTAGATGAAACCAACCGTTTCAGTGCGTACATCGGTGTACCCAGCTTGACTGAAGTTCTAAACGAATACTTGTGCGCGAAGGATGCACGGCACCACCGCGACACCTAGCAGATTGAAATGCACCACAGGCCGTAGGGCAGTTTCAGCGCCATGTACCCGAACGGACTACATTTGTCGCTTCTACGGGTGATGCAGAGGGGGAACCTAGCAGCGGTCAAAGGACTCATGAGATATGGTCCGCGCCGATATCGGCGCATCTGTCAGACCGGAAGCAGTCGCCGGCAACTGTGCCGTAAGGCAATCCTTAAGTGTCGATTAAAACATGCACCGTTGGTCTTTAGTTTGGTGATCCATACCATGGACCCATCGCCCGCACGCCGCATAAGGCGGAGGCGACAAGGAGATCCCGAAGCAAAAAGTAGATCCTTTCCTGCTTGATCACTCTCATGCCAGCTACACGGTCAGCTCCCAGCGAGTTGCGCAGAACCGCGCCATCGCTCCCTCGACACGCCCTGCAGTGATGCGGGGCTGGTCCATCTTGGCGCGGTCCCCTTCTTTCGCCCGCATCGGCGAACAAGCATCAGGAGATAGTATGTCGAAATCGACGATCGCATCATCAGGCCAGCTGATCCCTAAGCGGCAGCACAAAGGATCGGTCCTCAAGAGCGACACCCGCCGCCGTACAGGGGCGCTGGTCAAGGGGGCAACGATCCTGACCACGTGCGTTTTGGCATTATCAGGGTGCGCCAATGGCTCTGGATCAGGAGGGAACGTGTCGACTCAGGTCGGCTCGCCCGTCGCCAGCTTCGATCCCGCTACCGTAAAAGCCGATGAGACGTTGGCTTCCCAGGTTCCGGCAGCCATCAAATCCAAGGGCAGCTTGGTCATTGGTTCCGACACCACCTATGCTCCCGCCGAATTCCTCGGCGGGGCGGACAACCGTACGCCGATGGGCTACGGTGTGGACCTCGCAAAGGCGATCGGTGCGACCTTGGACCTGAAAGTAGACATTCAGACAGCCGAATTCACCGGCATCCTCCCAGCACTGGGCCCCAAATACGATCTGGGGATCAGCTCCTTCAGCATCACCAACGAACGCCTGAAGGCTGTGAACTTCGTCAGCTACCTCAGCGCCGGCACCACCTGGGCCGTCCAAAAGGGCAACCCAAAGAAGTTCTCACCGGATGACGTCTGCGGTAGATCCGTGGGCGTCCAGACGGGCACCACGCAGGAAGATCCTGATCTCAAGACCCGCAACGATGAATGCGTCAAAGCAGGCAAACAACCGGTCAACGTTGTCACGCTCAAGAATCAGACAGACGTCACCACACGACTGGTCAACGGCGGCATTGACGCAATGATCGCCGAATCAACTCTCATCGGCTACGCCATCCAGCAAACCAACGGCGCCGTGGAAAAGGTCGGCAAGGTCTACAACACCTCACCTGTCGGCATCGCGGTCCCCAAGAATGACCAGGCCCTGGCTGAACTGATCCAGAAGACCGTGGCCAAACTGATCTCCGACGGCACCTACAAAACCATCCTGGACTCATGGAACAACGCTGACGGCGCGATCACGAACCCTGAAGTCAACCCCACCGTCAAATCATGAGTGTCACCACCAACAACCAGGAAACGACCGCACAGAGGGCAGCGCCGGAGCTCATCAAAGCAGTACGCGTCCGGCATCCTGGCCGATGGCTAGGGGCCGCGATCATCCTGATCCTCGCTATTCTTGCCGTCCAAAGCCTTGCCGCCAACCCCAACTTCCATTGGGAGACCTTCGCACTCTACGTTCTGGATGCAAACGTCGTCACCGGTGTTGGCTGGACGCTTCTGCTCACGGTTCTGTCGATGGCAATCGCCGTCACCTTGGCTGTACTGCTGGCCTTCATGCGTCAGTCGGACAATCCCATTTTCCGGTGGTCGAGCTGGTTCTGGGTCTGGTTCTTCCGCGGCACCCCCGTCTACACCCAGCTGGTCTTTTGGGGTCTGGTGGCCGTCCTCTACCCCAAGATCAACCTCGGGGTGCCATTCGGTCCGGAACTTCTGAGTCTGACCACCCAGGATTTGCTCAACGCCTTTTGGGCCGCCGTCCTTGGACTGGCCCTGAATGAATCGGCCTATCTGGCGGAGATCTTCCGTGCCGGCCTGAAATCGGTGGACAAGGGACAGATCGAAGCCGCCGAAGCCTTGGGCATGCGAGGCACCAAGATCATGTGGCGGATCGTCCTGCCCCAAGCAATGCGCGTCATTGTTCCGCCTACCGGAAACGAAACCATCGGGATGCTCAAGACCACGTCGCTCGTTCTTGCCGTGCCGTTCACCCTTGACCTCACTTTTGTTACCAACACGCTGGCCAATCGCAGCTACCTTCCGATTCCCCTGCTCATTGTCGCGGCGTTTTGGTACTTGGTGGTCACGAGCATTTTGATGATTGGCCAGCATTTCATCGAAAAGCACTACGGAAAAGGCATCGATACCGCGGCGCGCATCACAGTCAACCCCTCAGCACTGCAGACGGCACGGGCAACTGCTGACCCAGCACCAACCACCCCGACCCCAGAGGAGAGCGGCCGATGAGCCCTTCTGCCCATTCCTTATCCCGCCCCGTCTCCGATGCATCTGTCAAAAACGATTTGGTCAAGATCGAGGAGGTCCATAAGTACTTCGGTGACCACCATGTTCTCAACGGGATCAACATGACCGTCAAACAGGGAGAAGTTGCTGTTCTGATCGGCCCGTCAGGGTCCGGCAAGTCCACGCTGCTGCGGTGCATCAACCATCTGGAGACCATCAGCGCCGGTCGCATCCGGGTCAATGATGAACTCATTGGCTACAAGGAGAAGGATGGCAAGCTCCACGAGTTGCACCTCAAAGACATCGCACGCCAGCGCCGGAACATCGGCATGGTGTTCCAGAGGTTCAACCTGTTCGGGCACAAAACGGTCCTGGAGAACATCATTGAGGCTCCGGTGCAGGTGAAAGGCCACGACAAAGTGCCGGCCAAACGCCGGGCCCAGGAACTCCTGGACCGCGTGGGCCTGGCTTATCGGGCGAGTTACTATCCGGCGCAGCTCTCCGGCGGTCAACAACAACGCGTTGCCATCGCCCGGGCCCTCGCAATGGATCCCGAGCTCATGCTCTTCGATGAGCCAACCTCCGCTCTCGATCCCGAGCTTGTGGGAGACGTACTGGACGTCATGAAAGACCTCGCCAAATCGGGCATGACCATGATCGTGGTCACCCACGAAATTGGCTTTGCCCGGGAAGTGGGTGACACGCTCACTTTCATGGACGGCGGCGTGGTCGTCGAGTCGGGCAACCCCCGCGAAGTCATCGCTAACCCCCTGCATGAGCGCACGAAAGGCTTCCTCAGCAAGGTTCTATGAGCAGCAGGAAGGAAGCCGGAGATATTTCGGGACCTGCACGCTGGTAAAACCACCATCACCCCGACCTTGGTGTGGACTGTTCGCGGCGGTCCACACCATAGCGGGCCAAAAAACCCTAGGTACCTTACGTTTACACCATGAACTTCGAACATTTGAAGGCACTGAGCGCCATCGTTGCCACCGGGTCTTTCGACGGCGCAGCGAACCTTCTGGGCATCACCCCGTCAGCTGTAAGTCAAAGGATGAAAGCCCTGGAGACATCCGCAGGGCAGATTTTGGTGCGCCGCAGCCTACCGAGCAGCCCTACGGAGGCAGGGGCCATACTGCTGCGGACAGCCCGGCAGATCCAGACGCTTGAAGCAGACGCCCTCCAGTCCTTGGGGCAGGGGCCCGCCGGACGCGCCACCGCCTCAATCGCCGTCAACGCCGATTCACTGGCGACGTGGTTTATCCCGGTCCTGCACGAAGCGGCGACCTGGGCGGACACAGAGTTGGACTTGCACATCGAGGATCAGGACCACAGCAGCCGCTTACTCCGACAAGGGGATGTGCTTGGGGCCGTCACCACCGAGCCTAAACCGGTCGGTGGATGCCGTGCCGAACTGCTGGGAGTCATGCGCTATATCCCGGCCGCGTCGCCCGGGCTACTCAAACGCTACAAAACCGTAGATGGCATCAACTGGCCGGAAATGCCGATGCTTCGGTTCAGCGCCGATGACGACATGCAGCATCGTCTAATGCGTTCCCAAGGTGCCAAGCGCTTCCCCCCAACCCACACGATTCCCTCCTCCGAGGCATTCCTTGAGGCCGTCCGCGCCGGACTGGGGTGGGGCATGATCCCCGAACAGCAGCTTCAACACGGCACGCCCCGTAATGGACTTGTGGCTCTTCCGGGCGCCGCTCCCCACGACATCGCACTCTATTGGCAGTGCTGGTCACTGGCCTCACCACGGCTTGAACGGATCACGGCAGCGGTGCGATCTGCTGGCAGCCACCTGCGGCAAAGCTGACGCGCCCACTTTCATTATGCACTGATAGTGCAGTATGATGCCTTTATGAAAAGCATATATTTCGAGGCACTGACGGAGCCAGCCGATGTCTGAGCCCGGCCAACTCCAGAAGCTCGTCGACGCTGGCCACGTCGACCCTTCCATCTTTGAACTCCGGCCCGATTACCGGGCTGTGCTGCTGGCCGTTGATGGGCTGATACCAGGGGCAAGCAACGAGGCCAGCGAAGCGCTTCTGCAGAAAGCCGAGGCCTCTGCGCGTTCGGCGTTGCAGGAACAAAAAGTCGAGTCCCTCCCCCACGTTGCTGCGTGGCGTGCGGCCTATCAAGGCTTCGGCGCCAAACCGAACCGGACCCGGAACAGCCTCGAGGCCCTCCTGCGCCGAGCTGTCACAGGGCTACCCCGGGTGAACCGGCTGACCGACATCTACAATGCCATTTCGGTGCTCCACCAAATCCCGCTCGGGGGCGAAGACCTCTCCAAATACAGCGGGCCGCCCCGACTCATCCGCGCCACGGGCGAGGAACCTTTCGATACCGCGTCAAACGGAGAGACCGTCATCGAACACCCCGAACCCGGAGAGGTCATCTGGTGCGATGACGAAGGGGTTACCTGCAGACGCTGGAACTGGCGACAGGGCCGGCGGACGCAACTACAGGATGAGACCACCACGGCGTTGTTCATTCTGGATGCCCTAGACCCGGTGACCACCGACGCCCTTCAGGCAGCCACCGAGGACCTCGCGACACACCTCAGCAGTCTCGGCCCCGACATCACCATCACCGACCATCTCATCACCAAAACCACCCTGACGTGATCCTGCCTCCAAGGTCTCGTGTACGAAGTGGCTGCCCGACCGACGGGAACCAGCAATGACCACACCATTCAACAACCCGATCCCACCCTGGGCCCTGACCATTGCAGCCATGTTTTCCATCCAGCTCGGCTCCACCCTGTCAGCAGGATTGATGCCGACACTGGGACCCATCGGAACGGCCTGGCTGCGACTGAGCATGGGCGGCCTCATCGTGCTTCTGCTGGCCCGCCCGCCACTCAGGTCCCTGCGCCTTCGCGATGCCCCGGCCGTCCTCGGCCTGGGCATCGCCACCGGCGTCATGTCGGTGACGTTCCTCGCCGCCATGGAACGCCTTCCCCTGGGAACCGCGGTCGCCATCGAATTCCTCGGCCCCCTCAGTGTTGCCGCCCTTCGCGGCCGCGGAGTGCGTTCATTGGTCCTGCCGGCGACAGCGCTGGCTGGTGTCGTCTTGCTCACTGAACCCTGGGCAGGCCGGGTTGACCCGATCGGCGTCGGCTTTGCTGCCATCGGCGCGATCGGATGGGCCGCATATGTCCTGCTGACCCAAAAAGTCGGCGATCGGTTCAGCGGTATCGGTGCCCTCGCCCTGACCATCCCCATCGCTGCCGTGGTCGTGGCACCGTTCGGCGTGCCGCAGGCTTTCGGGCACATTACGTGGGAAATTGTGGCCGTAGCCGCCGGCCTGGCAGTGCTGATACCCGTCCTGCCCTACATTCTGGAAATGCGGGCGCTACGCCAAATGACCCACACTGCTTTCGGCACCCTCTTGGCGTTGGAACCGGCCATCGGCTTGCTGCTGGGCATGGTGGTGTTGGCGCAATCCCCCTCGGTCCTCCAACTCGTGGGCATTCTGCTGGTGGTCTTTGCAGGCGCGGCGGCTCAACACGGCGGTCGCCGCCACCCGCACCCACTTCCGACTAAGCCCAATGCCCAACCCGCGAACGACACGAAGGCAACGGGCAGCGGTAGCACGCTTCAGACCCGGCAGGAAAACCGACAAGGACAGACATGAGAACACACGTTTCGGGCCTAACCCTCCCGCCGTCAGCCCTGGCAGCCCACCGTGAGGACGGCTTCGTCCCGCCTGCCAAGCTCTCAGACCTTGACCCGGGAACGCTCATCCGGGCCTTGCGGGACGGAGCGGTGTGCCATGCCGGCCCCGTCACCGATATCTCGTCCGAACAGGGCCTCCTGTGGATCTTTGACGAACAATCACGGACCCGCAAAATCATCGAGACCTACGAATTCACCGTCGTGGCGCGTCTGGAGACCGACAGCACCGAAGGGCCAAAGGAACAGATATGAGTACAACCCCTCCTAACCGCACCAGTTACCCCCAAACGGGCTCCAGCCGTGTGAAGCGCGGTATGGCCGAGATGCTCAAGGGCGGCGTCATCATGGACGTCGTTAACGTCGAGCAGGCCCGTATCGCTGAGGACGCCGGTGCTGTGGCGGTCATGGCGCTTGAGCGCGTCCCTGCCGATATCCGTGCCCAGGGCGGCGTGTCCCGCATGTCCGATCCGGACATGATCGATGCGATCATCGCTGCTGTGTCCATTCCGGTCATGGCGAAGGCCCGCATTGGTCACTTCGTCGAAGCGCAGGTTTTGCAGTCCCTCGGCGTCGATTACATCGACGAGTCCGAGGTCCTGACCCCGGCTGACTACGTCAACCACATCGACAAGTGGAACTTCACCGTTCCTTTCGTCTGTGGTGCCACGAACCTTGGTGAGGCGTTGCGCCGCATCAACGAGGGTGCGGCGATGATCCGTTCCAAGGGTGAGGCCGGGACCGGGGATGTTTCCAACGCGACCGGGCACATGCGGAAGATCCGGGCGGAGATCGCGAAGCTGTCCTCCCTTCCCGAGGACGAGCTGTACGTTGCGGCCAAGGAACTCCAGGCCCCGTACGAACTGGTGAAGGAAATCGCTGCCACGGGTAAGCTCCCGGTGGTTTTGTTCACCGCCGGTGGGATCGCGACCCCGGCTGATGCTGCGATGATGATGCAGCTCGGCGCTGATGGTGTGTTTGTTGGTTCGGGCATCTTCAAGTCCGGGAACCCGGCAGAGCGCGCCGCCGCCGTCGTCAAGGCCACCACGTTCTACGACGACCCCGATGTCATTGCCAAGGTCTCCCGCGGCCTGGGCGAAGCCATGGTCGGCATCAACGTCGACGACATCCCCCAGCCCCACCGCCTCGCAGAGCGCGGCTGGTAACAGGGACGCTTCCAGCGAGCAAAAGTACGACGCCGGCCGGTCACCTTGGTGACCGGCCGGCGTCGTCGTTTGTTGCTGTTTTCCGGACCTTAGCGGGGCCGGCGGGCTGCGTGCTCCCTGGCGAGGCGGGCGTAGTCGTCGTCGGGCGTGTGATCAAAGGGACCAAACTGCAGGCTGCTTTGGCCGTTTCGTCATGCTCGACGAGCGGTTTGCCTCTAGGGAACTGACACTGCCGGGACCGAGGCTTAGAGGACAGCAATTCCGCCCCATCTAGGAGAACAAAGTGACTACTTACAACCTGGCTCTGATCGGTTTCGGCGGCGTCAACCGCGCCTTGGCCGAATTGATCCGCGACGAGCCTCAGCGGTTCGCTTCCCTCGGATTCGAGCTCCGTGTCGTGGCCATCACCGACCTTGCTTTTGGCTCGCTTGTTCAGGGCGACGGGATCGATCTGGCCTCCGTCCTCGCAATGCCTCGAGGATCGTCCTTTGAGGGTCTCCCCGGTGGAAGCCAGGATCCCCTGAACGAAGACGTCATTAAGAACAGTCCGGCGGACATCGTCGTCGAAGCCACTTATACCAGCCCTATTGACGGCGAACCTGCCGTGTCACATGTGAAGTGGGCCCTTGAGTCGGGAAAGCATGTGGTGACCACCAACAAGGGTCCCGTCGCCTTGCACGGTCAGGAACTGGGCACAATCGCTGCTAACAACGGCGTCCGCTTCGAGTACGAGGGCGCCGTCATGAGCGGAACGCCCGTCATCCGCTTGGCACACAAGATGCTCGGAGGCCTGGAACTGAACGCCGTTCAAGGGATCCTGAACGGAACCAGCAACTATGTCCTTGGCCGGATGGAAGCCGGCCTGCGATTGGACGAAGCCATCTCCGAAGCCCAAGGTCTGGGTTACGCGGAGGCGGATCCCACGGCGGACATCGGTGGTTCCGATGTCCGGTTGAAAGTCGCCATTCTGGCCAACGAACTGCTCGGCGCAAACATCCGCCCAAGCGACGTGGAAACCACCGGAATCCAGGACATCAAGGGTGACGACGTCGCCCAAGCATTGGCGAACGGTTTTCGGTGGAAGCTGATCGGTGAAGTGCGACGTGAGGATGACGGCGGCATCGCCGCTACCGTCCAGCCCGTAGCATTGCCGGCCGACCACCCACTTGCTGGTATCTCGGGCGCCACCAATGCCGTGTCTTTCACCACCGACCTACTTGGCGCCGTGACGGTGTCCGGCCCGGGAGCCGGACGTGTCGAAACCGCCTACGCCCTCATTTCCGACATCATTGCCGTCGACGAATTCATCAAAGGAGCCGTCCGTGCCTGAAACAGCCATCGCCGAAGCTACGAGCGAAACCACCACCAACGACCTGGTGGTTCGCAACAAATTTGACGGTACCGTTCTGGCCACTCTTTCCCAGTGCAGCGAGGCGGAGGCACGTGTCGAGCTGATCCGCGCCGCTGCCGCCGCTCCTGCAGCTGCCGCCATGCCCCGCCATGAGCGTGGCAGGATTCTGGACACCGCCGCAGACCTTTTGCAGCAGCGGTCGCAGAAGGTCGCCGAACTGATCGTCGCCGAGGCAGGAAAGACCATCAAGCAGGCCCGGAAAGAAGTCTCCCGCGCGGTGAACACCCTAAAGCTTTCGGCGGCGGAAACCCGTCGGAACGTCGGCGAAGTTATTCCGTTCGACTCCTTCGCCGGTTCGGAGAACCGTCAGGGATGGTTCACACGTGAACCGCTGGGGCTCATCGCAGCGATTACGCCCCACAACGACGCGTTGAACTTGGTAGCGCACAAGCTCGGACCGGCAATAGCCGGCGGCAACGCCGTCATCCTCAAGCCTTCCCAGCTGACGCCCTTGACCGCCATCCTCCTCGTGGACCTCCTTCGCGAAGCCGGCCTGCCCTCAGACTTCGTCACCGTTGTCCTGGGCGACCGCACGGTCGCGCAAACCATCATCTCCTCCAAGCTGGTTCGCATGGTCTCCTTCACCGGAGGATTCGCAACCGGACGAGCCATCGCCGCGAACGCCGGAATCAAACGACTGTCCATGGAACTTGGCGGCAACGCGCCCGTCATCGTTTTCGGTGACGCCGACATTCCAGCTGCCGTAGAGGCCAGCGTGTCCGGTTCGTTCTGGGCAGCCGGCCAGAACTGCATCGGCGCCCAGCGAATCCTTGTCCAGCGGGCAGTCTTCGACACCTTCCTGGATGCCTTTGTCACCCAAACTGCCTCCTTGAAAACCGGCGACCCTCGCAACGAACACACGGATGTCGGACCGATGATCAGCCACGACTCCGCCGCAGAAGCGAAACGGAAGATTGATGAGGCCGTATCGGCCGGGGCGCAACTGCTGACGGGAGGGACCCTGAACGGACCCGTCCTCACCCCCGCTGTGCTCACCGGGGTGCCCCGCACCTGCGAAGCCTGGAGCGAAGAACTGTTCGCACCGGTTGTCGTTATCGAACCCTTCGGCTCAGCCGAAGAAGCCATCGAACTGGCCAACGACAGCGAGTACGCGCTGCAGGCCGGAGTGTTCACCAAGGACCTCAGCCTCGCATTGCGGACCGCCAAAGCCATCGATGCCGGCGGGGTCATGATCAACGATTCTTCCGACTACCGACATGATGCGATGCCATTCGGCGGCTCGAAATACGGCAGCATGGGCCGGGAAGGCGTCCACTTCGCCTACGAGGAAATGACCCAACCCAAAGTCATTGCGATCGCTTCATGAGTGCAGGGGTCAGAATCGAACAGGACAGCCTGGGCTCTTTGGCCGTCCCCAAGTCCGCGCTGTGGGGCATCCACACTGAACGGGCGATCCTCAACTTCCCGATCAGCGGAATTCAGCTGGGAACCCACGGGCACCTGGTCCGTGCCCTCGCTGTTGTGAAGAAGGCCGCGGCGCTGACCAACGCCGAGCTCGGCTTGATTCCGGCCGAGATTGGCCAAGCAATCGCGTCGGCCTGCGACACGGTTGCGTCCGGCGAGGTCGACGACGCTTTCCCCGTGGACGTCATCCAGGGCGGGGCAGGAACCTCGACGAACATGAACGCCAATGAGGTCATCGCCAATCTGGCGCTGCAGTCATTGGGTCATCCCCGCGGGTCCTACGGAGTGGTCGACCCCATCGGGCACGTCAACAAATGCCAGTCCACCAATGATGTCTACCCGACAGCGGTGCGCTTGGCGCTCGTGTTTGCTTTGGAGGACCTTCTGGAGCGCCTGGCCCTGCTGTCAGCGGCATTCGCCGAGCGCGGCAAGGCGTTCGCGGCCATCCCCAAAGTCGGCCGAACCCAGTTGCAGGATGCTGTGCCCATGACGCTCGGGCAGGAGTTCACCGCCTTCGCCGTCACGCTCGAGGAGGACCAGCGCCGCCTGCGCGAGGCAGCAGCGCTGTTGCAGGAATGCAGTCTGGGTGCCACAGCGATCGGCACCGGCATCACCGCGGACCCGCGGTATGTGGAGCGCGTCATCGACAAACTTTCGGCGGTCAGCGGAGTCCAGCTGACCCGTGCCCACGATTTTGTTGAAGCAACCTGGGATACGGGAGCGTTCATGACGTTCTCCGGGGCACTCAAACGCACCGCGATCAAGCTCTCCAAAATCTGCAGTGACCTGCGCCTGCTCTCCAGCGGACCCCAAACGGGTCTCGCTGAGATTCATCTGCCCCCGCGGCAGGCGGGCTCCTCCATCATGCCCGGCAAGGTCAACCCGGTCATCCCCGAGGTCATCAATCAGATCGCATTCTTTGTCGCCGGCGCCGACGTCACTGTCACCATGGCAGCTGACAACGGACAGCTTCAGCTGAACGCGTTCGAGCCGGTCATCGCCCACGCGTTACTGCAGTCGCTGAGTTGGCTGACCAACGGCTGCGACGTCCTGCGCGAGCTGTGTGTGACCGGCATCGAAGCAAACGAGGCGTTGCTTCGGTCCAGGGCACGGGCGTCCACGGCGCAGGCCACAGCGCTGCTGCCAATCCTGGGGTACGCGGCGGCGGCCGAGGTCGCCCATAGGGCCCTTGCCTCGGGGCAGAGTGTCATCGACATTGCTGTTAGTGAGGGCCTGTTGCTGCCCGAGCAGGTCGAGGCCCTGATGAACGCCTGATCATCAGGGCATCAAGCTCGTCGGAGCGGACGGACAGGACAGCAAGTGATGATTGGCACTGAGCTTCTTCCTGGACCTGCACTTCCGCCCCGGCGCCGCCGAAAGCGTGGTCGCCTCTTCCTGCCCTGACCCGCCCCAAGCAAATCCGGCGTTGCGGACATACTCGTTTCCGCAACGCCGGATTCTTTAAACCTCTGAAGGGGAAGACCCTCAGCGGGGCACCTGCCTGTCAATCGCGGTCGAAAGGGACACTGCGGTGGTGATGTCACGGACTCCAGGAAGCTCCGAGACCTGACTCCAGATCTCTTGGATCCTGGCGGCGTCCGGCGCCTCCACTCTGACGATGAGATCAAGCTCGCCGCTGACCACATCGCAGGTGATGATTTCCGGGATGGCACGCAAACCCGCAATGACATCACTGCCCCGCATACGGTCATGTCGCTGAATCAGCAGCACGGCATTGACGGTGGGGATCCCGTCTCGTGCTGATTCCTTGATGGTGTAGCCGCTGATGTCGCCGTCCCGCTCCAACCGCTCGATTCGCTGCCGGACCGCGTTACGGGACAGCAGTACCTTTTCCCCCAGCTGGGCCAAGCTGATGCGGGCATTGCGCCGAAGCTCGGCCAGAATATGCGCATCTATCTCATCATGCGGACTCTTAGGCACTGGGGCTCCTGACTGAAGGGGATTCAACATGAGATTGGGCGATCTCCCGCAGAGCATCGATGACGACTGCTACTGCTCTGTGGACGACCCTCTCGGGCCTGATCAGCATGTCCACATGGCGAACCGTTTCCAGACCCTGGAGAGGCCGCAGAACAACGTCCTGGGAAGCTGGAATCCGAACCGTATGCCGGGGCAGTAACGCCAGATGACCGCCTTCGGAGACCATGGCAGCGGCAGTGCTGAAGTCATTGATCCGGTGCACCACCCGCATCGGATGCCCCGCCGCCGCGGCTACGGCGTCCAGCATGTCAGCCGGCGAAAACCCTGTGTGAGTGGAAATCCAGGTTGTCCCTACAAGGTCTGAGGGCTTGAGCGTCTTCTTCATGGCCAGATCGTGGGACGAGTGCATGGCCACGTCCATGGGTTCGCGCAACAGTGAGAGCACTGCGAGCCTGTCCCGGGGCCAAGGAGGTGTGTGGCTCATCCTGTGCCCAATCACAATGTCATAGCTGGCCGTCAAGGCCGGAAACGACAGGCGGTCCACATCTTCATCGACGCATTCAACCACTGGGAATCCTTCCGTATTTTCCAATGCCGCTATATCCGGAAAGAACGTCATGGCGGCGCTATGGAAGGCACTGACGTGCACCGTCCTGTCGATGCCGCCAACGAACTCATCCACGGTTGCCTCCGCCCGGGTGATCGCTTCCGAGACGGCGATGGCTGCGACAGCGAGAGCCTGCCCCGCGTCCGTGAGCTCCACGGAGCGTCCACGCTTCTGGGTCAACGGTGCCTTGAATTTGCGCTGAAGGGCGCCGAGGGATTGCGAAACTGCGGACGGACTAACCCCAAGGGCGCGGGCTGTAGCGGCCACACTGCCATGATCACCGAGTTCACGCAAGACGCTGAGCTGATACGGATCCATAAGGGTTACCTTAATCATTGATTGGCATATATGCCATTGGTGCGGTGCATAATCGTATCTATCATTGACACAGGTCACAGCCGTACGCCCCATCTGGCGCGCTGCGTGACGAACCCCGGCGGGGTGCTACAGCGGCAATTTGGTCCCCCCGTTTCATAACTTGTCTTTGCCGATCTCCGGTCATGAGCAGGAGTCTCTCCTTCCCGTGACCGTCCTGCCTTGCGCCACGGACGCCGTGGAGGCAGGCCGCTTGACCTCTGGTCAGGCCATAACGCTAGGAACTTTCAGATGTCTTCACTTAGCCACGTTCTCTTTCGCAGAACGACACCAGGAACACAGCAATCCACGGAGCAGCCGGCGCTGAACCGGAGCATGGGCACATTCCAGCTGTCCATGCTGGGCATCGGCGCCACCGTGGGAACCGGTATCTTCATCGTCTTCTCCCAAGCCGTCCCCGTTGCCGGCCCGGCTGTAATCTGGTCCTTCGTGATCGCCGCCGTCGTGGCCGGACTCACTGCCCTCTGCTACGCAGAGATGGCCAGCGCCATCCCCGCATCCGGCTCGTCCTATTCCTACGCCTACGCGACACTAGGCGAATTCCCGGCCCTCGCCGTCGGCGCCTGCCTCCTGCTGGAATACGGCGTCTCTGGGGCAGCCGTTGCCGTTGGTTGGTCCGAGTACCTTAACCAGGCTCTGGAGAATGTATTTGGAGTCCGCATCCCCGAGGCTTTGTCCAGTGCACCCGAAGCCGGCGGCGTTGTGAACCTGCCTGCGATCGCCTTGGTTGCCATGTGCACGCTGCTGCTGGTGCGCGGAGTGAGAGAGTCCGCAAAGGCCAACGCAGTGATGGTGATGATCAAGTTGGCCGTGCTGGTCATGTTCATAGTGATTGGGGTGACGGGGTGGAACCAGGACCACTTCTCCAACTTCGCACCGATGGGCATAGCCGGCATCACCGGGGCTGCCGGCATCATCTTTTTCTCCTACATCGGGCTGGACGCGGTCTCCACTGCAGGCAACGAAGCAAAGAACCCGTCCCGTACCATGCCCCTGGCAATCCTTATCACCCTTGGTGTCGTCACGGCGCTGTATATCGCAGTCGCCGTAGTGGCCATCGGAGCCCAAGAAACCCGAGCCTTTGAAGGGCAGGAAGCCGGGTTGGCGGCGATCCTGCAGACCGTCACAAACGCCAGCTGGCCCGGCACCGTACTGGCCTTGGCGGCCATCGTCTCAATTTTCAGCGTGACCTTGGTTGTGCTGTATGGCCAGACCCGCATCTTTTTTGCGATGAGCACCGACGGGCTCGTACCGCCAGTGTTCTCCCGCGTCAACGCCCGCACCCGGACGCCCATGGCCGGCACGTTCATCACCGGTTCTGCGGTCGCTGTGCTCGCAGGCTTGCTCCCTATCAGCTTCCTTGCCGAAATGACGAGCATCGGCACTTTGGTCGCGTTCATCGTGGTGGCCCTGGCCGTCATCATCCGACGTGCCCAGTACCCGGACCAGCCCGCTCCGTTCAAGGTCCCGCTGTACCCGGTCGTACCGATTCTCGCCATCTTAGGGTGTCTGTGGATCATCAAGGATCTTCGGCCGGTCACGTTGATCGCGTTCGTCGCATGGCTCCTGCTGGCCACGGCGTTCTACTTCACCTACTCCATCCGCCACTCCCGACTTCGGCCGGAGCCGGTGAAAGAACCACTCCCCGTTCCGTAGGGCGCGCCACACGAACTGGCCACCACCAAGCAAGGGAAAGACGAACATGTCCGTCAACCGCGTCATCGAAGCACCCAACGCCCCGGCGCCGGTCGGCTCCTACAGCCAGGCCAAACAGATCGGCCGTTTCCTTCAAGTCTCCGGTCAGATCCCCATCGACCCTCAAACGGGCGGCATTCTCCGGGGCAGCGTCACCGAGCAGGTGTCGCAGGTTCTTGCCCAGATTGGCACGATTCTGGCCCACGCCGCTGCCGGCTGGTCCGACGTGCTGATCAGCCGCGTTTATCTCTCCACTGATCAGGACTTTGACGAGTTCGATGCCGCTTACGGCCGGCATGTACCCGAACCGTACCCGCCCCGGGTGACCGTTGGGGCCGAATTAGCGCCCGGTGTCCTCGTGGAGATCGAGGTGCTGGCCGTCCTCCCGGACGCTGCATGACCTGCTTCACCTGATTGGACGGACGAAAGTGAGCCGCCACCGCGACATCGCAGTGGCGGCTCATGCGTTTCATGCACTGTATTCGAAAAACTGCCTTGAAAAATGCACTGGAAGTGCAGTATGCTGCATTCATGGATGAAAACATCGCAACCCTGGCCTCGGCCATCGGGGTAAGGGTCAAGCAGGAGCGTCAAGCACGCCGATGGACCCTGGACCAACTCGCCGAAGCAGCCGGTGTAAGCCGACGCATGCTCGTCAACGTGGAACAGGCGACGATGAACCCCAGCGTCGGCACGCTGTTGCGGATCAGTGACGCCCTCGGAGTCGGGCTCCCGGATCTGGTCCAGTCCCCCGAACCAAAAGCCGTGAAAGTGACTCGCAAGGGCGAAGGTGCCGTGCTGTGGAGCAGCGATTCAGGCGGACGCGGCGTTCTCGTCGCCGGAACCGAACCGCCGGAAGTAGTTGAACTATGGGATTGGACGCTCGGCCCCGGCGACCAGCACTCCAGCGAGGCGCATACGCCCGGCACGAAAGAGCTGTTGCAGGTTCAACACGGAACGGTCAGGGTTGTCGCGGGGGAACAGACAGTAATTCTGGAAGTTGGCGACTCGGTCACCTTCCCTGGCGACGTAGCCCATTCGTACGCGAACGACAGCACCAAGGCAGCACGGTTTTCCCTCGCCGTGTTTGAACGCGGCGTCGGGTCAGGGCATCGGGAGACCGGCAATGCATAACACCCGCACTCTTCAGGAACTCCTCAACGAAGCACACGTCGCTCCCGACGTCTTCAAACTTCGACCCGACTATCGGGCCCTGCTGATCGCCGTCGACGGACTCGTCCCGAAACCCAGCGATGAAGCCGGCAACGCCCTTCTGGAACAGGCCGAAGCTGCTGCCCGGGCCGCACTGAACCAGCAGAAAGTCGAACACCTTCCCCATGTTGCTGCGTGGCGCGCGGCTTATCAGTCTTTCGGAGCCAAGCCCAACCGCACCCGCAACAGCCTCGAAGCGCTCGTCCGCCGCGCGGACGCAGGACTCCCCCGGGTCAACAGGCTCACCGACCTTTACAATGCAATCTCAGTACTGCACCAGATTCCGCTCGGCGGCGAGGACCTCGCCAGCTACCGCGGAGCACCCCGGCTGATCCGTGCAACGGGCCATGAACCCTTCGACACTGTGGCCAGCGGGGAACCAATCATCGAATACCCGGACGCAGGTGAAGTTGTCTGGTGTGACGACGGTGGTGTCACCTGCCGCCGCTGGAACTGGCGCCAAGGCCGCCGCACGCAACTGCGCGACGACACGACCTCTGCGCTGTTCATTCTCGATGCCCTCGAACCGATGACCACCGAAGCTCTGCTTTCCGCCGGCAAGGACCTCACAGAGCACCTGCTCCTGCTTGGGCCACAGGTCGTCACCGCTCAGCAACTGGTTCAGTCCGACGGCCACAAGCCAGGACAGTAATCCGAGCGCGGACGCTGTGAACCTACCTGCGTTGGACCCCACGGACCTGAAGATCCTGGGCATTCTCCAGGACGAAGGCAGGCTGCCGAGCGCAACGATCGCCCTGCGTACCGGCCTGACTGAAAGCCAGTGCGCCGAACGGATCTTCAGGCTCGAACTGGACGGGCACATCGCCGGGTACACAATCATCCGCAACTATCCCGATCCGGCTACGAGACCCATATCGGCCATCATCAGAATCGTGCAGGTGCCCGGACGCACCGGGCACGACCTGCAACGCAGCATGGAATCCATCCCGGAAATCACCACGGCCGAACTCGTGGATATCGACCACACAGTTCTCCTGAGGCTCCAGGTCCCCGACCTTGAACGGCTAGAGAAGATCAGCGCCTTTTTCAAACTTCAGTCGGCGGTCCTGGCCCTCGACGTGTCAACATCCCAACCCCTTTACTGTCATCGCCCGGCGCCTCAAACCATTGGCAGCTGACGATGACACCCATCCGAAAGGAAACACCAGCAATGAAGCGAACCCCAGATAAGCACAACCGTGACTCCGTCCATGACTACACCTGGGCGGTCCATGGTGGAAACAACATCGACAAGGGCACCGGAGCCCTCCGCACCCCCTTGATCATGGCCAACTCCTACCTGCTGCCCGAGGACCCTTCCGAGATGGACTGGTCGAGCGTGGACGACGGATTGGTTTACAACAGGACCTCCGGGGCCAACTCGGTGGCGCTCGAAACCAAGCTTGCAGCCATGGAGGGCGCCGAAGCCGCCGCCGCCTTCGCCACAGGTGTGGCGGCACTGCACGGAATCTTCTTCAGCCTCCTCAAGGTCGGCGACCACGTCGTGGTTTCCAATGTCACCTACGAAGCCGTCTACCGCCTATTCGGTGAGCTCCTCCCCGAGAAATACGGCATCGAAGTCACCTTCGTGGACGTGGCAGACCTTGAAGCTGTCCAGGCCGCTGTGCGCCCCAACACGAAACTCATCCACGCCGAAACGATCGCCAATCCGACCACCAAGGTCGCCAACGTTGCAGCACTCTCGCGGATTGCCAAGGATGCGGGTGTCTTGTTCAGCATCGATGCCACCTTCACGCCGGCCCCGTTCTACCGGGCCCTCGATGACGGGGCCGATCTGGTCGTCCACTCGCTGACCAAGTACATTAACGGCCATGGCGACGCCATGGGCGGGGTGGTCGCCGGACGCCGCGAGCTCATCCAGCACATCAAGCACGAAGCCGTTGTCGAGGTGGGCGGTGTGATCTCGCCCTTCAACGCTTGGATGATCATGCGTGGTTCCGTCACACTGCCGTTGCGACTCAAGCAGCACTTCTCGAGCGCCGAGAAAGTAGCCGCAGTCCTGGAATCAGACCCACGGGTCGCCTACGTCCTCTACCCGGGCCTTGCATCCCATCCGCAGCACGAAACCGCCGCCAAGCAATTCGGCGGTCGTGGCTATGGGGGTGTCCTCGCCTTCGCCGTCGACGGTGACTCCGACACCCAGAACCGATTCGTCAACAACCTGCAGGTCATTACTTCTGCAGTGTCCCTTGGCCATGATGAATCTCTGATCGTCCATGTTGGCCCGGACGCACGCGGAGGCTCGGAAAACTACCCGGCGTCGTTCCACAAGTACGGCCACATGCGCCTGTCGATCGGCCTCGAGGACTCCGAAGACCTCGTGGATGACATCCTCAACGCCCTGGATAAGACGTTCCCCGGGCAGTAAATATCGCTGCACGTACGAGTCTGGGACGGGCACTTGATAAGGCCCCGTCCCAGGCTTTGTCGTCATTACCTTCACCCTGCCGGACATCAGGCAGGACCCCATTCGCGTGCATGAAAGCACTCATGGCTGAACCTGAGCACATCACCATCGGCCCAACGTCCTCTACGTCGGTACCCATGTCATGCTGGTGGGCACACAGACCGGTGACGGATCAAGGAATATTTCCCCCGCCTCTTCGTATTGGGCGCTGGAAAATATGCTCAGGCGAGCTGGGCTGACAAGCCTCACCCAGCTCTCCTAACCTGCCTGGTAGCCCGCGCGGAGTGGCCCACACACCGAAGAGCCCGCCAAACTGCCGCAGCAACTGTTGTGGGCCGTTTGGCGGGCTGGGAGTGCTCCCCTGTCCTGGTGCTACATGGTGAATTTCGGCGGGCTCCTGTGCTCGCGATGACGGTCAAGGACCGATGCCGCCGAGGCAACAGCTATCAGTCCGGCTGCGAGGAACAACGGCAGCTGGATTGCCAGCTCAACGATGCCCCCTGCCAAGGCTGTGCCAGCGGAGCCCGCAGTGATTTTCAAGGCTCCAATCCAAACGAACACCTGACCGCGCACCGCTGCTGGCGCGTATTCACTACGGGCTGCCAAGGTAGCTGCAAAGAAGTAAGAGTTGAGGGTACCGGCCAGGAAGTATGCCGCAACAGCTACAGGAAACACCCCAGCGACGGCGGCCCCGCACAGGGCAGCCCCCACGGCTGCTCCCAGCCAAGTCATCAAAGGGTCCGCGTCGGTTCGCATGGGGCGGATCATCACGCCGGCAGAACCCATAACGCCGCCAAGCCCGTAAGCTGCCGTCAGAATACCCGCTGCAGCAGGTTCCACACGCAGTTCACCTGTCGATGCAACCGCAGTGATTGGCAGTGCCGCCACCGACAGGGCGACGACGACGGTCAGGTAGAGCGTACGGCGCAGCGGGCCGTTCGAGACCATCATCAGCAAAGTCTTGCTCGGGCGGGGGATCTCCGAGGGGGCGGCCGCAGGAGGCGAATACGGCAAAAGCCTGACTATTGTGGCCGCGGCGAAGGTCGATCCGGCAAGGATCAAGGCTGCCACTGCAGGATCCGCCCACGCGGAGACGGCCGCAACCAACGACGGCCCGATCGTGCCTCCGATGCCATACGTGGCAACATCCCACCCCTGCGCACGACGCTGACTGCTCCTGTCACCTCCGGCAATCGCGGCCAAGCGGCTGCTGATACCGCCTGTTAAGAGGGGACCAACCAGCCCGGAAGCTATGAGCAGCAAGGCAGGGATGATCGGCCACGTGACCGAATACAGAAGAACGGCGGCCGCCAGCGTCACACCGTGTGCCACGCATGCCATGGCGATCACCGTGCGGCCGTCACGAGCCGTGTCCAGACGCCTGGCGATGAGGGGACCGAAGAGATGCGGAGCGGTGATGCAGGCACCGAGCATACCGGCAAGCCAGCCAGGGGCTCCGCTGGTTGTCACGAGCAGGACGATTGCGACGACGGCACCCCCGTCGGCGCTCCGGGCCAGCGTGGCGGCCAGGACATAACGGGCAAGCCCTCCTCGAGTAGTGGGCCTCTCCGAAACCTGGTCAAGCTGTATGCTGCCGTCGGGAGGGCTTACGACTCTCCGTGGAGAAACCGGCATGGGTCAGGCCTCCAACCCTACGGCGCTGATAGCCTCACCCAGCTTGCTTCGGCCTTCGCTGTCCAGCCCCTGCAGTGGACGCGGCAGCGCCCCTGACGGAATCAAACCGAGATCCTCGGCGAGGGCCGCAGTGACACGGAGGCTGCCATAGGTGCGGAAAAGCGACCACAACGGTTCCAGCTCGGCGGATGCTTCAAGCGCCAGGTCTCGGCGCCCACCCAAGGCATGATCGGCGATGATCCTGGCCTGATGCGGAAGCACCCCTGCGATGACCGAATACCAGAGGTCACTACCGGCAAGCAGGGCTTCGGCCGCCACCCAGTCCCCGCTGATGCCCACCGACGTTCCTTCCGGCAGGCCGGAGCGAAGCTTTTCCAGCCGGCTAGCCATCACGTCCGCGCCGGGCGGCGGAATCTTGATTGACGCGATTCCGGGGATCCGGGCGATACGGCCGTGCAGGTCATCAGTGAATGTGAAGCCGGTGGTGCCGGGGTTGTCGTAAACGACGATGGGAAGGGATGATTCGGCGGCAACGTCTTCGTACAGGCCAAAGACTTCCGCTTCGGTCAGGCGCTGGTAGGACACTGGGGCAAGCAGCAAGGCCGAGACGCCGGCGATATGGGCATCCTCTGCCAGCACAAGCACGTCCCGGGTTCGAAGTGCCCCGACGCCGGCGAGAACCGGAACGCCGTCGGCCGCACCCACTGCCGTCTCCAGGACGGCCCTGCGTTCGTCGCGCGCCAGGTAGGCGTAGTTGCCCGTTGAGCCAAGTACACCCAGGGAGTCCACTCCGGCCTGGGCCGCGCGGTTGACCAGCTTGGCAACGGCGTCAAGGTCGACGTTTTCGCCGTTCATGGGTGACAGAGGAAATGCACTAAGGCCGGTGAACAAGGAATTCCTGCTTTCATTTGGTTTGCGGGTCCCCTCAGCGGAGCGGAGATGGCTACATGTTCATGCTTCCAAATCGCTTGGACCTACACTAGGTCCAAGAAACACAGATTTCGGAGGTCCAATGAGTGAAGCCGAATTACCTATCGCACTGAACAGGCAGAGCCCAGTCTCGCTGAGTGCTCAAGTGGCCAGTCAACTGCGCGACGCAATCCTGACCGGACTACTTGGGCCAGAGCACACTCTTCCCGCAACCCGCCGGCTCGCCACGGACTTGGGCATATCTCGAGGTGTTGTGGTGCGCGCGTTCGAGCAATTGTCCGGAGAAGGGTTCCTGGAAAGCAACGGAGCAGGCGGGACGAAAGTGGCGGTGCGCCCGGACCTTCAAACACTCCCCCGCCAGGAGATAAAACCATGCAGCAGCTCGACAAACCAAGACGTTATTGATCTGACTCCAGGCAGGCCATCCGGGGCGCCCTTCAAGGACCGAGAATGGCGAGGCGCCTGGAAGGCCGCCTTGTCAGAGGAGGGAAACACTCAGCTCCCGCCGGCACTGGGAACATGGGCACTCAGGGATGCGGTCGCCCGGCACCTGGCCGTATCCCGGGGGCTCTCGGTCGACCCCCAGAACATCATCATCACCGCGGGCACCAGTGATGCCCTGCATTTGGTTGTAGCTATGCTCCGAGGAAAGCGCGACCATCCGCACGTTCTTGTTGAGGATCCTGGCTACCCCACGGCGCGCCGTGTTCTGACAGCAGCCGGAGCTCAACTCGTAACGGTCCCCGTGGATGAAGACGGTCTCAAAAGTTCACAACTGGCGGCACTAAAGGACATTCCGGATGCAGTGCTGGTGACTCCCAGCCACCAATACCCACTGGGTGGCAGGATGGCCGTTCGGGAAAGGCTGGGGCTGCTGAAATGGGCCGGCCAGCACGGTGTTCTAATCCTGGAAGATGACTACGACAGCGAATTCCGGCACACCCGAATGCCTCTTCCCGCTGTCGCTTCCCTTCCCAGCACCGCCGAGGTGGTGCTGGTGGGAACTTTCTCGAAGAACCTGAGCCCTTCGCTGCGCTGCGGTTACCTGGCAGTCCGGGGGGATGCCGGGCGGCGGCTCAAAGCAGCCCGCGAAGCCCTCGACACCCCGGTGGCAGGAATACTGCAATCAGCCCTTGCCCACTACATTAACGGCGGTGGACTCTCCAGGCACATCACCCGTGCCCGCAGGGAGTACTCCCACCGGCGCTCCCTGCTCATAGATCGCCTGGGTTCCCGGGGTGACCTTGATCTAGCAGCGCTCGATGGCGGATTGCACGCAGTCATCCGTTTCGAACGACCCGATTCGGCGGACCTGGCAGCGAATGCGCTGAAGTTGGGAGTCCGCGTAATTCCTTTGGCCTCGTACTACGCCGACCGTGCACCCATGAACGGTCTGGTCATCGGGTACGGAGCAGTCAGCGACCTTAAATTGGTTCGGGCGCTGAACATCCTTGGGCCACTCATGGATGGCACAACGTAGCAACAACGTGGCGCGGGAGCAGCACCGATCCAAACAAGACGACATCCAAGGACTAAACTGCTAGTGCACTCCACTGCCCTGATAGTGCATAATGGAGTTCCTGGCGCGCAATACCAAGAGCTTCGCGCCTCCCAAAGTTCACCACAGCAAGGACAAACAATGGCGTGGCTTGTACTAATCCTCTCCGGCGTGCTCGAAGCAGTCTGGGCGACAGCACTTGGAGCATCCAACGGCTTCAAGCGGAAAATCCCGACGTTCATCTTCATCGCTTCCATGGGCATCAGCATGGCTGGCCTGGCCTACGCGATGACCGAGCTTCCCACAGGCACTTCCTACGCCGTCTGGGTGGGTATCGGCGCAGTCCTGACCGCTGTGCTTGCTGTCCTGCGAAAGCAGGAGCGACTTTCCGTGGCACGCACCGCGCTCCTGACAGCCCTGATTGGATGCGTCATTGGTCTGAAGGCGGTCAGCTAAATGCACTGGATTGTGATTCTTGCCAGCGCTGTACTCGAAGCCGTGTGGGCAACGGCCCTTGGACAAAGCGAAGGTTTCACGGCACCATTGCCAACAACCGTTTTCATATTGGGTCTAGTTTTCAGCATGCTCGGATTAGGGTATGCAGCCAAGAAAATACCGATGAGCACGGCCTACGCAGTGTGGACGGGCACCGGCGCTGCCCTCACGGTCACATGGGCCATGATCATCGGCAACGAGACGCCCACCATTCTGCGCATATTCTTCCTCGCGGGAATCGTTGCCTGCGTTATCGGACTGAAACTGGTTCCAGCGGCGCCGACGGCTCTCCCGGACGAGAATGAGGACGCCGTTACCGTTCCTCGGTCCCTGCCCTAGGCTGAAGTCCCGCCTGTCATCGTCTCGAATATCGGCAATAAGCCGTGGGAGCGAAAAGGGCTACAGTGCTTCCGGTCCCATGGGAAGGGCGATGATCAGGAGCGAATGCTAGGTGTGGAGCCTTCATCCGTCCCCGCAGTGCTGATTCAACGGGTCTGCTGCACGGATAGGTGACATCTGTTGTGCCTAGTCAACGGGACTGGGC
>NZ_JARVRJ010000024.1 GCF_030209745.1 Arthrobacter sp. fls2-241-R2A-200 | reverse complement strand
GAACCTGGCCTTCGAGCTGGCGTTTCTCATTCTGGTCAAGAGTGCTTACTCGGACATACCCGATCCGTTGTCCTGCCACCGCCGCCTCCAACAGTCGTCCTTTCATGTTGAGTCCTAGGCTCCTCTCAGAAGAAAGCCAGGACAAGGTGTCCCGGTCGTCTGGTTGGGGTGCACTCCAATGGCAGATGTTGGTGAGGCCCACCATGCTTCTTTGTCCGACGGACGTTTCATCCGGGACCGCCTTGGACGGGAGGCCACGTGCGGCTTGCCCCCCTAGCCGCATCGTTGCCCGACAGTCACGTCGGCAGGCACAGACAAAAGGCCTGACAGGGTGAAGGATGTGAGGGGTGTGATCCTGACCGTTGGCTATGCTGGCACTTTCATGTCCATTGAACTCCTGGCAGCCTACGCCGACGTTATCTATCTGCCCCGGCCGCCACTACGACCCCCGACGTAGAGACTGTAGCTACACCGTTCCTGACCGACACGGCACCGGCACGGCTCCCCGCAATTTGTCCAAGGTCGTCGTGCCCGCGGGCCTGGTCGGCATCCTAGTGCGCTGATGGTGCCCATCTGCATGTCCGACATTCGATGCCCGCAGGTGCAGCGGAGGGCGGACCGCCTACCTCACTGTTCCGCCGCTTCCTGCCCACGGTTCGGTGATCAGCTGTCGCTGCCCAGGTGAATGGTTACTACGGTCCCGGGCCCGGACGCCGGACCGATCTCCAGGCGGCCGCCGGCGGCCGCCGCTATCCGGGCACAGGTTGCCAAGCCCAGACCGGTTCCTGGCGGGTCGCCTTCCCTGTGCAAACGGACCAGCGGGTCCAGGACCCGTTCGCGGTCGGATTCGCTGATTCCCTTCCCGTTGTCGATCACCCGCACGGCCACACTCCCGTCTCTGCGTGCGCCTGTGACCCGGATGACCGGGGGAACGCCGGGCCGGCAGTAGGCGACGGAGTTATGGATCAGGTTCTGCAGCAAGACCCTCATCTGAACGGGATCGGCGCTGAAGCTCAAATCATCACAGTCCACCACAGCGCTGCTCGCCTCAAGGCTCGCGTCCAGATCCTGAAGGACCTCACCGACCAGGGCCGTGAGAGAAAGCGGGACCGGCCGGACATCTCCGCCGACGGTGGCATAAGCAAGGACGTCTTCGACCATGTCGAGCATCCTTTGCCCGGAACCGGCCACCACGTCCAGGTACTGGGCTATCTTTGCATCAGAAGTGTTCCGGGCCTCCGCCTGGCTCAGTTCGACGTAGCCGAGGATCGATGTCAGGGGATTGCGGAGGTCGTGGCTGATACGGCCGGCAAACTCGGCAAGTAAGGTGTTGCTGCGCTGCGCTTCGGTCAGCGCGCTGGCCAGTTCCCCCGCCCGGTGCTGCAGAGTAAGGGCTTCGACGACTTCTGCTGCCAGGATCTCCAAGCCCTGACGTTGCCGGTCGCTGAGCTGGCCGGGTTCTCTTGCCCCGGCGCAAAGCGTGCCAAGGACAAACCCATCATCACTGACCAGCGGCACCGAAGCGTAGAACCTGACCGCACCGCGGCGGCCGTCGACGAACGGGTTGGAGCTGTACCGGGGATCAAGCGACGCGTCCTCCAGGACCGTGGAGGTCCCGCTCAGGAAACCGACCGCGCACATGGAATCCTCGCGGCTGCACAAATACGGTTCCATCCCGGCACTTGCCACCTGATACTGCAAATCTTCGGTGAGGATGTTAATCGCAGTTACCGGCTGACCGCTCACCGTACGGGCCAACTCCACCAGGTTCTGCAGGCGCTCCGAGGGCACCGGAACAGCAATCCGCAGCCCTGGCCCGGGAACAGGCAAACCCTTCCGGGACAGCACCGCATCCCTGGCCAGCTCACCCACCCTCACCACTGGCGCACCGGCCGGGACGACCCAACACAGCTCATGTCACCAGGGCTCAATACCGGTACTCGGGTTACGCACATTCAGCCATCCTGTCAGATGAACACCACCCCACCCCGTCACAAAACAGCCCGGTTCTGGAAGCACCTCCTCACCACCCCCTCAAAACCGTAAACAGGACATGTCGGTCGGGCAGGGCGCGCCCTATCTCAAGGGTGCATTCGTCGATGGCTCCGCCTCACCCCGAGCCGCCCGCCGGGCATCGGACGGCGCGCACGCGACATAGATCAACCAATGCTCAACAATGCTTCGACGATCCCGTATTTAACACCTGCCATCACGATCGGGATGGACGGCACCTGCCGGAACAACACATTCGAAGGCGACGTCGAGCTGAACATGCAACAGGGCCTGGCGCCCGAGAAAGTTCAAGACTGGTTTGAACCCTTCAACGGCGCCTTCGTCCACCCTACGTGCGGTGAAACTCTTCTCGAAGGCCGCCTCTGCCACGGCTTGAAAAGCCGATAAGCACCCTTCCGTAACGTTACGGCCGCTTCGGCCAGGGTCTGACGGCCGCGCTGATGGGGGAGGGGGCTGGGCTAACCCCAGCTTGGCGTAGCGCAGATACTGGTGGACCGCCTCTTTGCTGATCCTGTGATCGTGGGCAAGGAAGGCTTTCGGTACACCATTGCCGGCCCATTGAGCTAGCTCGGTCGGTCGTTCCGGCGCTAGAAGCTGGTAGTCCTCCCGGGGGGCCAGCATCCGGCCGCTCACGCCGGGCCAGGCACGCCTGGATCTGTCCTGGGAAGGGACGGGATTTGCGAAGCCTGCCCGAGTGTTGAATGGACCGGGTCTTGCACCAGTGGCCCTCGTGGGGCCATTAAGTGGGGCCATAAACTTGCTCAGTTACTTAGCTCTCACGCGGCATGTCCGTAGAGTAAGTTGTCGACGAAGTGAAACGCTTAGTCAGAGCCTGCGCCGGTTCGCAATTGGAGCAGAGCGGGCGCCGAAGGCTCCTTAGCTCCCGAAGGAGGGAAGAACCTACGATGCCCGCTACTACTCGGAACGCGCCGGACCGCACCGCCGGCATCGGTTTTGCCTTCATCGGTGTTCTGCTCATTGCAGTCAACCTTCGGGTGTCTTTTGTCAGCGTGGGACCGATCCTCACGAATATCAGTAGTGACCTGGGCCTGTCCAGCGCGGCAGCGGGATTCCTCACGGGTCTTCCGCTCATTGCTTTCGCGGTCTTCTCACCCGTGGCGCCTCGTTTCGCTTCCCGCCTCGGTCTGGACCGTGCGCTGTGGATGTCACTGTTGATCCTCGCCTTGGGCATCGTGCTCCGCTCCTTACCCGTGCCCGGCTTCATTTGGGCGGGCACGGCACTGATCGGCCTGGCTATCGCGTTTCTCAATGTTCTCGTCCCCTCGCTCGTGAAGCGTGATTTTCCGACGAGGGTCAGCCGGGTCACTGGATTTTATACGGCCACGCAGGCCGCCTTTGCCGCTGTGGGGGCCGCCGTCGTCGTTCCCGTTGCACAGACGTCGCCGGAAGGGTGGCGGCTTGCCCTCGGGGTTTGGGTGGGTCTGGCCCTCATCGCCTTGGCCGTGCTCATGCCGTGGCTGCGCCGGCACGGGATAAGCACCACGCATGGCACCGCGAGGGACCCCGCCTCCTACCGGTCGCCCTGGGCCTCCGCCTTGGGCTGGCAGGTGACGATCTTCATGGGACTGCAATCGGTCGCCTTTTACGTCCTCATGGCATGGCTTCCCACGATCGAACAAAGCCGCGGTGTCCCCGCTGCCACCGCTGGCATCCACCTTTCCGTTTTTCTGCTCATCAGCGTCTTTGCCAGCCTTGCCACAGGGGGAATCCTTCACCGGGGTTCGGACCAGCGGCTCGTATCCTTCACCAGTGCCGCGCTCACGTTCGTAACGTTTCTCGGGCTCGCACTCGCGCCGGACCTCATATTGCTGTGGGTCCTACTGGGGGCAATCGGGTGCGGAAGCCTCATTGTCATCGCCCTGTCTCTCTTCAGCCTGCGAACCGTGAACTACCCGCAGGCAGCGTCGCTATCGGGCATGGCGCAATCCGTGGGTTACGCACTAGGTGCAGCGGGCCCAGTCATCTTCGGTGGCCTTCGCGACCTAAGCGGGAACTGGGAACTTCCGCTGCTCCTCACCGCGGCCATTATGGTGGTCCTCGCCGCGACGGGTGTGCTCGCCGGACGGGACAAGGTGATCAGCAGCCCAGCAAGATTCCACGAGGCTTCCTGAACCTGAACTGGGTTCGCGACCGACCGGACATGCTTGGCACGAAGCTGGTGGCCTATGTCGGCGCAGTGAAAGAAGCCCAAGCTGTCCCACAACGGGTCGACGGGTAACAGAAGCCTGCGCAGGTCACGTCGGAGCCGGTCGGGGGAGCGGTTTACTCCAGTTTGGTTTGACGCAGGTACTGGTAGACGGTTTCCCTGCTGATTCCGTAGTCGCGCGCAAGTAAGGCTTTCGGGACACCACTGCCCGCGCGCTCGACCAGCTCAGCGGCCCATTCCGGTGTGAGGGTCTTTTTGCGGCCTTTGTAGGCGCCGCGCTGCTTTGCCAGGGCAATGCCTTCCTTTTGGCGTTCCCTGATGAGGGAGCGTTCGAATTCGGCGAAGGCACCCATCACGGAGGCCTTGGACGAGGGCGCGCAAATCATCGAGGTTGCGCGCGAGCCGATCCATGCTGTGCACCACCACGGTGTCGCCATCGCGGGCGAAACGCAACAGCTCGGTCAGTTCTGGCCTGGAAGTATCCCTGCCTGAGGCCTTGTCCATGAAGACCCGGTCCAGAACCTGGCCATCTAGCTGGCGTTTCTCGTTCTGGTCCACCGTGCTTACACGCACGTACCCGATCCGCTGTCCGGCCACTGTTCGCCTCCAACTTGAGCCCGTCAGGTTGAGTTCTAGGCCTGTCTCAGAAAGAAGTCAAGGCGAGCACGGCAACCTGTCAGATTGGGATGCGGGGAGCCTGACGATGAGCTTCAAGCCCTCATGGCGGACTGTTGCGGATGTTCGCTACTACAGAGGATGGAGACATCGGAATGCCTTTGCTCTCTTTAGAGCGACGTACATCCGCAGGCTGCGAAAACAGATGCGACCGCGAATTCGGTGAGGACCAGGGGAGGCCAGCGCGCCGACGCGGAATCGATCCGTTATCGGCGAGCGTCCGCGGCGTGTGGCGATCGAAACCTGCTAAATCATTGCGGGGTGACTCTTCCGTGATGTCCGGAGCCTCGCTGCCGCAGCATTGTTGTCCCGCTTCTTTGCGTGTGCTGGAAAGTCAGGCACCCAAGTGTCCGGTGAGACGGCGGTGGAAGCCGGTGCTGCGTTCATCGAGGCCTTCGATTGCCACCGTGGCGCCGTGGTCGGCGTACTTGGTTTCGATGGAGTCAATGGCGGCGACGGTTGAGGCGTCCCAGATCTGGGCGCTGCTGAGATCGATGGTCACCGAGGCGGGGTCGTCGGCATAGGCGAAGTGCTCCACCAGGTCATTGCTGCTCCCGAAGAACAGTGGTCCCACCACCGCATAGCGGACGCTTTCGCCGTCGCCGGCCACGGTCCGCTCAACGCTGATGACGTGGGCCACCCGGCGGGCGAACAGCACCATCGCCAGGATGACGCCCATCAGGACGCCGTAGGCCAGGTTTCCCGTAAAGACCACGACGGCGACGGTGACACCCATGACCGTCGTCTCCGGGATGGGCATCCTCTTCAGGGTGGATGGTTTGACGCTGTGCCAGTCCACGGTGGTAACGGCGACCACCATCATGACCGCGGCGAGGGCCACCATGGGGATCTGTCCCATCATCGAGCTGAGCCCCGTCACCAGGGCCAGCAGGAACAGCCCGGCCACGAAGGTCGAGATACGGGTGCGGGCCTGGCTGGTCTTCACGTTGAGCACCGTCTGGCCGATCATGGCGCAACCCGCAATGCCGCCGTAGAAACCGGCGAAGATGTTTGAGACACCCAGGGCCCAGGATTCGCGGCCCTTGTGCGAGGGGGTGCCGGTGATGTCGTCAACGAGTTTCGCCGTGAGCAGGGTTTCCATGAGGCCGACGAACGCCACGCTCAGCGCGGTGGGAAAAATCAGCTGGAAGGTGGCAAGGTCAAGCGGAACAAGGAAATGGGTGAGCCCGGGCAGCTTGCCCGTGAGCGGGCCCTCGTCCGCGACATTCGGAACGGTGAGTCCGGCGAGAATGACGATTGCGGTGACGACGACGATGGCCACCAGCGGCGACGGGAGCACCTTGGTGAGGCGCGGCAGGATGAAAATGATCGCAAAGGTCAGGGCGAACAGGACGTAGGCGAGCCCCGGGACATTGAAGACGTGGGGCACCTGCGCCATGAAGATCAGCACACCCAGGGCGTTGACGAACCCGATCATCACCGACCGCGGAATGAACCTCATCAGGCGGGCCAGGCCGGCAAGGCCAAAAGCTACCTGGATCACGCCCGCGAGGACCACGGCCGGTAGGACATATCGGACACCGTGCCCATGCACCAGCGGGGCGATCACCAGGGCCACGGAACCGGCTGCCGCAGTAACGACGCCCGGCCTTCCGCCCAGGATGGACATCGCCAGGGCCAGCACGATGGAGGCGACGAGGCTCACCATGGGGTCCACCCCGGCGACGATCGAGAAGGAGATGACTTCCGGTACGAGTGCGAGGGTGGTGACCATTCCGGCCAGGACCTCGCGGCTGAGTTGCCGCGGGGAGTGCAAGGCCGTAAGGACGGTGACGGGTTGCCTGATTGGTCGGGTACGGTCGGCGACGGACAAAGAGCGACTCCAGGGGAATTGGCCCTCTTTTGAAGAGAGCGGTGTGCAACGTTTCTGCGTCGCGCTGCACCCGTCAAGTCTGCCAAGAAAGAACATTGGGGCTGGAGAACGGATGCGCCAGGGACTCGCGGCTGCAGAGTGAGCCGAGTTGGTGACGTAGAGTTCTCCACCGGCTAGGCGGGGCATTACGCGCGACATGAAGACCTCTTGGTCGTTGGCTGCGTGTGGTAACCACCAAACTAAGAGGTCTTCACGTATTCACGATGTAACGAACGTCCTGACTCGTACAGCTAGTTTGCCATCAGTTCAGGGGCGATTACCCGTCACTTCTGCATTTCAGGCTAACCAGAGAGGCCGGGCGTGGCTGTGCTCGGGGACACGGCCGTTAGGACGGCGGTCTCCTGCTCGCCCTGCTGGACCTCGTCGAGTTCCTTGAGTGTGTAATTTTTGGTCTCCTTGGCGGTGAGGGCTGAGATTCCTGCCAGGACCATGAACCCGAGTGCGACCATGGACGGCCCAACCCAATCTTTCAGATCGGGGCCAGCGAGTGCTGTCGAGAGAACGGGGCCGATGACGCCCGAGATGGCGAAGCCGATCTGGGTGCCAAGGGCGAGTCCGGAGACGCGCAGCCGGCCGGGGAACATCTCTGCGAAGAACGAGGGCCAGGACGCGTTCACCATTGAGTAGAAGAGGGAGTAGTTGATGATGCCAAACAGGAAGATCAGCGACCAGTTGCCGGTCGTGATTGACCATAGGTAGGGCACCATTGTGATGCCCGCGCCGCCCGTTGCGATGAGGAACATCGTTTTGCGGCCGATCTTGTCCACAAGGAATCCTGCCAGGGGCGTGATTCCGAGGGCGATCACTGCCGAGACTGTGGTCGTCAGGAGCATGGTCGGCTTATCGAGCTTGTATCCGGCGGTCCCGAATGCTACCGAGAAGGTTTGCATCATGTAGCTTGTGCCCGCGATGAGCGCACAGAATACGATCCGCAGCACCGCGCGCCAGTGGAAGCGCAGAAGGTGCCTGAGGGGGGCGACGTTCACCTTGGCGGCCTGGACCTTTACGAACTCGGGCGGCTCTTGGATGTGGCGGCGGATCAGGTATGCAGCGACGACTACGACGGCGGAGGCCCAGAACGGAAGCCGCCAACCCCAGCTCAGCAACTGCTCCGAGGGCATGGCCGCGACAGGGATGAAGACCAGCAGGGTGAGCAGCGTGCCCGAGGAGGAGCCTAAGGTGGTGAAGCTTGCGAGGAAACCGCGTCGGCCCTCGGAAGCATGCTCCAGGCTCATGGTGATGGCACTGGGCTGCTCGCCGGAAAGGCACAGTCCTTGGATGACCCGGATCAGTACGAGCAGGATCGGAGCCAGAGGACCGATTTGGGCGTACGTGGGGAGGCACCCGATAAGGAAGGTGCAGCCGCCGATGCCGAATAGTGTGATCATCATGACGAATTTGCGGCCACGGCGGTCACCCATTGGTCCGAGGATGAGAGAGCCGAGGGGGCGTACCGCGTAGCCGACCGCGAAGGTGATCATGGCAAGCAGCACGCTGATGCCTTGGGGAAGCTTGGGCGAGAAGAAGAGGACGTTCAGAATCAACGCGGACGAGGTGCCATACACCGCGAAGTCGTAGTACTCCAGCGTGGTGCCGATCCAGGCCGCGACTGCGGCCCTGACCGGGGTCTTCCTGGGAAGTGTGGTTTCTGTCATTTCGTCTCCGGTGGCGGTGGGTGAACGGCGGCCTGCGCCTACACGTGGGCTGGAAAAAGATCTCGATTGAGAGCGCCTTATTGGTTCTGCTGCGGCCTCCCCGGTGGGACATCGTGTGTTTCTACGGCTTAGCGCGCTGGCCTCAGACATCACGTTAACGTTTATGGCGCGGGTCACACAAAGACAGCTTTTTTGTCCCTACATAGCGATTTCCTATGGAGGATCTCGTTGAGTAGGGAGGCGTTGCACACCGGAAGTTCAACGCGGAGCGGGGACTCCGCGGAGCTGTCCCTCCAACCCGGGTAAGTAAGTGGCCTTCACCCGGCTGCGGCAGCAGGGCAGCGTGGCCAGGCACGCAGCTCATCCGGGTTGCGGTAAGCCGGTCTACGGTGTGCGCCACCAGCATCTGTGACTTGCGCTGTCTACGGGACTGGCAAAAGAGCGTGTACCCAGTTGATACACAACCCGCGGGCTCCGGTTGTTCGCGGCATAAGTCCTCTACCCAAGGGGCGAAGACGACTGGCAGCGGACCAGCCGGGACGGATCATCCTGGCTAGGCCACGCGCAATCTTACGCCCCTAGTCATTTTGCGGATTTCGTCGGGCTTGAGGCCGCTTGCCCCGGCAAGTTGGTAGTCGTCCAGCAGCCCGGATTTCCTGGCCAGGGCCAGTACCTGCCTCCGTTCCTCTTCTACGGCCGTCCGGGCGCCTTCTGCCGCTGCCCGCTCCGAAGCCAGTCCTGCAATGAGGTGAAGATGGCCGCTCCGGCTTTGGCCCGACGGATACAGCTCCCCTCGGGCCGCCGCGGCCGACCGGATACTGGCGGCAGGCAGGCCGGCGGCCTGCGCGAGGGCGGCGACCTTCACGCCGTCGCACAGTGCCTGGGCAACGTAGTCACCGAGCTCGGCGTTGAGGGCACGGACCCGGCTGGAGCGGAGGGCGAGGGTCGTCCGCAGCTGGGCCAGCGTGGCCAGGGATTGTTGGGCGCGGACAGTGGCGGGATCTGGCTTCGGCGCGCCCCGGTACCGGTAGGCGGCCCTACCGGTCCTGCCCGTCCCGGTCTCCGGTGTCCGCGGAAGTATCCGTTCCTGAATCTCTCTGCCGGGCACCCCTGCTCCTTGCCTTTCGTTGGTGCTTCAGTGTCAGCGCGCTTCCGGACAGTGGGGGCATCTTTCCGCGGTGCGCCCCGATGGCGTGGGAGGAACGTCGCGGGGGGTCCGTGCTTTCTTGGGTCCGTTGTCCATCCCGCAGGTTACGCCTATGGCGAGCCGGGACGGCAATACCGAAAGTGCGTGGGGCGATACGCGAAAGTTCTGGCTGCTCGGTCATAAGAGCTGCTTATCTGTCCACACACTTTAGGTCTTATCCAAGAGGGGCGCTCCTTCCCTAGGCTCGGATGAACCACCCTCATAGCTCCGGAACCCTGGAAGAGACCATGCCTGAATTCGTGCCCGCATCACGCGTAACCCGTATCAAGTCCTCACCCAGCGTTGCCGCGGCGGCACGTGTTCGGGAGCTCAAGGCCGAGGGCCGCCGGATCCTGGACCTGACCGTCGGAGAGCCGGATTTTGATACACCGCAGCACGTCAAGGACGCCGCCATCGCTGCCATCGGCCGCGGTGAAACCAAGTACACATCGGTTACCGGCACGCCCGAACTGCAAAAGGCGATTCTGCAGACCCTGAAGCGCAAGACCGGCCAGCAGTACACGCCGGCCGAGATCACGATCGGAGGCGGTGGGAAGCAGGTCATCTTCACCGCATTCATGGCCACCCTGGACCAGGGCGACGAGGTCGTCATCCCGGCACCGTACTGGGTCTCCTACCCGGACATGGTGCTCGCCAACGAAGGCACCCCAGTCATTGTTCCCTGCGGCGAGGACACTGACTTCAAACTCACCCCTGAGGCACTGGCCGGGGCACTAACGGACCGCACCAAGTGGGTCATCCTCAACACGCCCTCCAACCCCACCGGAGCGGTGTACTCCCGGGAAGAACTGGCCGGCCTGGCCGCCGTCCTCAGGGAGCACCCCGCTGTCCACGTCCTCACTGATGAGATCTACGATGAGATCCACTTCGGCGAAGAGCACATCACCAGTCTGGTGACCGTTGCCCCTGAGCTCAAGAACCGTGTGCTGGTCACGAATGGCGTTTCCAAGGCCTATGCCATGACGGGCTGGCGGCTGGGCTATGCCGGGGGACCTGCACCGCTGGTTGCGGCCATCAACAAACTGCAGTCCCAGATGTCGTCCTGCCCGTCCTCCATCAGCCAGGCCGCTGCCGCCGCGGCACTGACCGGGGATCAGGCATTCGTCCGTGAAAGCGTGGACGTGTACCGTGAACGCCGCGATAGTGCAGTGGCGGGACTCAACGCCGTCAAGGGCCTGCAATGCACGACGCCGGAGGGCGCCTTTTACGCCTACGTCAACTGCGCCGGGGTCATCGGCAAAACGACTCCCGGGGGCCGGCAGATCACCAACGACGAGGACTTCACCCTCTACCTTCTGGAAGCAGCGTCTGTTGCCGTCATCCAAGGTTCGGCCTATGGACTGAGCCCCTACTTCCGGATTTCCTACGCCACCGGGTTGCCGGTGATCGAGGAATCCATTGCCGCCATCGAAAAGGCCGTCCAGGCACTGTCCTGATTTCCCTTCCCCTTTGAACAACAGGAGCACCCATGATCCACGTCAAAACGAAATTCGACCGGCCCTCAGAGGACGCCATCCAGCGTCTGGCCAAATTCTCGTCCGCCACAGTGCACGAAGCACAGGGCCGCAAAGGTGCCCTGAGCTCGAAGATCAAGCCCATCGACCGCGGCATGACCTTTTGCGGGCCCGCCGTCACCGTGGTCTGTGCGCCGCGGGACAACCTGATGCTGCAAGTGGCCATCCACTATGCGCAGAAGGGTGACGTTGTCCTGGTAGCAGCCGGTGAGTACGAGGAGGCCGGCACGTTCGGTGACGTTCTGGGCAACGCCATGAAGGCGAAAGGCCTGGCCGGTATGGTCACGGACTCCGGTGTCCGTGACACCAAGGACCTGATCGAACTTGGATTGCCCGTGTTCTCAGGCAGTGTCTGTATCAAGGGCACCGTGAAGGAAACGATCGGCCCCATCAACCACCCCCTGGTGTTCGGCGGTGAGATTGTCTACCCGGGCGATATCCTCCTGGGGGACGCCGACGGTGTGGTGGTGGTCCGCAAGGACGAGATCGAGGAAGTCATCAAGCTGTCGCAGGCACGCGTGGACGCGGAAGACGAGCTCATTCGCCGCTACAAGGATGGGGGCACCACCATCGAGTTGTGCAAACTGACGGACGTGCTGAAGGCCAAGGGCCTGCTGGTGGAGGACGCCGAACTGGAGCCATCCCTGTAGTCACCCCTCGCATCGATTGCCGGTACTGGTCGTTTTGACCCCTTCCTTGTAACGGCAGGTACCCGGCATTTGACGCGGTTACGCCAAGAGGCCCGGCGTTCCTTTCGGAACTCCGGGCCTTGCCTCTTGCCGTTTTGAGTCGATGAGCCGATCAGTTCATGCCGGGCAGCAGATGCGCCGTCGGTCCCGCCTGGGCGTCGTCGAGGTACCACATGGTGGAGCCGCGCCTGCCCGGGGGCATCATGCTTCCCTCGAACACGAAGACGGGCTCGGTGGCGGGCCCGTCTTCGGGACGCCAGAAACCGTTGGCTGGGCAATGCGAACCGGTACTGGCTTTCAGCTGGATTCTTCCTTCAGTTGCCTTCCGGTACTGAGTGCTGGTGATCTTTTTCATGGCGGGGCTCCAGGGAATTTTGTTGCCGGGGTTTCGCATTGGCGAAACCTTTATGGTCTTTATCCTAGAACTTACGCAATTCCCTGAATAAGACTAAAGCGGAGTGACCTGATAAGCCCTGCTTATGATGCCTCGAACGGTGCGGTGGGGAGCGGGGGATATTTACTCCGGAGTATCTCCTGCAGCATTTCCTTGAGGACCAGCAGGACGGCGGACGCGGCTTCGGATAGGGGCTCATGGTCGGGCGTGCATAAGGCAATCCTGCACTGCAGTGCAGGCTCGACGATTCTCAGGACCCGGAAGTCCTCCTCATGAAACAGGGCATCCGCCGCTGACTTGGGCAGGATGGTCGCTCCGAGGTCCGTGCGCAGCAGCCGGGTGAGGGAGGGAACCGATTCCACCTCGCCCACCAGCTTCAGTTTCAGGCCCTTGCTGTCGATGCCCGCCTGGACCACCTGGCGAAGGGTATGGATCTGTTCCGGCAGGAAGAGGCCCACGGCAGCCACCTTGTCCAGGGTGATGGTGTCCGCGTCGGCGCTAACGGGCAGCTCCCGGCGGGAGTTAACAATCAGGTACAGGTCCTCGACGATGAGGGTGGTGAACTGCACCCCTCGGACGGGGCCAGGCTCATAGATGAGTGCCATGTCCAACCGGCCGTTCTTGATGGCCTCACTGAGCACGCCGCCATATATCTCCGTCAGGTGCAGCACGATGTCCGGGTATCGGCGGCCCACTTCACTGATGATCCGGGGAGTGAGGCTCGAGGCCATGCTGTACGGGGCGATCGCTATCGAGACTCGGCCCGAAGGCGCAGCTCCTGACGCTGCCACATCCATCCTGGCTTGCTCCACGAGTCGCAGGATGGTCTGCGCGTGCCGGTACAGCGTGTGGCCGGCCGCCGTAGGCTCCACGCCCTGCTTGCTCCGGATCAGGAGCCGCTGTTTCAGCTCCGTTTCCAGGGCTGACACCTGCTGGCTTAGCGCGGGTTGGGCCACGTGGAGGGCGGCGGCCGCTTTGGTGATGCTTCCTGAGTCGACAATCTTGACGAAGTACGCCAGCTTACGGGTGTCCATAGCGCTCCTCTTTTCCAGCGGGGATGGCACAGCATGCGGGGTCATACGTTGGCGCTATGGCGGGACAGGCATTACGTCTTTGTGTGATCCGAGTCTCGGGCATAGGTTAGTTGCAGATGACTTTCCAATGACCAAGACATTCTATCCCCGCCTAGCCATCGCCGATTTTGATGGCGGCATATGTTTTTTGCATAAGTGAGGGAAGGGTTTATTGTTCAGCACGATTTTTGCAGTTACGAACCGAGAACCGAAAACATCTTTTGGGATCGGTGCCAATAACGTTTTCACGGTCGGAACTGTTCCCTATAGGGGATATAACATTCGTTTTTGTATGGTTCACATTCCGATGCCACGCTCATTTAGTCCCGCAGTACCCGGTATAGAAAGGCCCCTAATGCGCACAGTCGATCTCGTAGCGGATCTTGGTGAAGGTTTTGGTGCCTACTCGATCGGTGACGACAAAGCCCTGCTGGAGATCGTGTCCAGCGCCAACATCGCGTGCGGCTTCCATGCAGGGGACCCCGACATCATGGACTCCACTGTGGCTGAATGCGTCAGGAAGGGAGTCAGCATAGGCGCCCATCCAAGCTTCCCGGATCTCCGCGGCTTCGGCCGCCGGGCCATGGACCTCACCGCTGATGAAGTCCGCAACGACGTCATCTACCAGCTGGGAGCCCTCTCAGGGTTTGCCACCTACCACGGGGGTTCCGTCTCCCACTTGGCCCCGCATGGCCGTCTCGGAAACCTGGTGGCGACACGCGCCGACTATGCCGGAGCCGTAGCCGATGCCGCCGTGCGGGTGGATCCGGCCCTGATCATCCTGGCGCAGGACGGTGAACTCGCCACCGCCGCGGCCGAGCGCAGCCTGCGGGTTGCCATCGTCGGCATCGCGGACCGGGCCTACCAGGATGACGGCACACTGGTGCCGCGCAGCCGGCCCGGCGCTGTGATCCACGACCCCTCCGTCATCGTCCAGCGCACCGTGCGGATGGTCTGTGACGGACTGATCGAGACTGCCTCCGGCAGGGACATAGCTATCCAGGCAGACACGGTGCTGTTGCATGGCGACAACCCGGGCGCCGTCGATCTCGCCCGCCTGATCCGCAGCGAACTGATCGCCGCGGGCGTCACCATCGCACCGCTGGCGCAGGTCCTCGCCGCAAAGCAAAAGATTTCCTGACCATGGCCACCCCAACGACGACCAGCCGGACAAGACTAGACATCTATGAGTCCGGTGACGCCGCCCTGCGCGTGGTGGCACGGTCCGGTGACGCGGAAGCGAACTGGACCACCGTCCACTCGTTGGCCGGTTGGCTGGCCACCGCCGGCATCGATGGCCTACGTGGCGCCGTTCCCACCTACGACTCGGTCCTGGTCGAATTTGACCCCTACCTCACCTCGGCGCGTCAGGTCCGGGCGTTCGTCCTCCTGGCAATGCGCCAATTGGACTTTGTCGGCACCACCCTGCGCGAGCCGCGCCGCTTCGAAGTCCCCGTGGTTTACGGCGCCGACTATGGGCCCGACCTGGAGCGCGTTGCAGAACACCAGGGCCTGGACGTTGAGGACGTCATCGCCCGGCACACCGCCAAGACCTACGTCATTCGCTGCCTCGGGGCGCCGGCAGGATCTCCCATGATGGACGGACCGGACTTCCCCGTGCCGGTACCCAGGCTCAAGGACCCGCGGTTGTCGGTTCCTTCCGGTGCCGTATCCGTGGCAGGCCGCCAGGCCGTGATCGCCCCAGCCGTGGCACCGGGCGGCTGGTGCGTCATCGGGCAGACGCCTCTAACAGTGCTGGACGCAGCACGCGAACCTCTGGTGCCTTACGTCCCCGGCGACGAACTGCGCTTCTACCGGATCCCGGCAGATCGCTTCGGAAGCTTCGCCGGGCAGTTCTTGGAGGCGCAGCCATGACCGGTTCCCTGATCATCCTGCAGCCGGGCCACTCCGTGGTCACGGACCTGGGCCGGACGAGGGGCCCCGCCTACGGACTCCCTGTCAACGGCGCCTTGGACCAGTACTCCGCCAAGGCCGCGAACATCCTCGCCGGCAACGACGACAACGACCCCCTGCTCGAACTCACGGCGCTGGACTTCCGGATGCGCGCCACCACGGACGTGCTGATCGCCGTCACCGGTGCACCCCTTGACCTGACAGTGGGTGGACGCGAGTGCCCGCAATGGGAACCGGTGTCCGTCCGGGCCGGCGAAGTCGTGGCCGTACGGGGAATCCGGACCGGGCTCCGCGCCTACATCGCCGTCCATGGATCCTTCACGGTCCCCAGCCTGCTCGGCAGCTGCGCCCCTGACACCGTAGTGGGCTTCGGACTGAAGCTCGCAGAAGGCTTCCCCCTTGAAACGCAGAAGACCACAGCTCCCATCACCCAACCGCACTTTGGCCTGCCGCTGTTCCGGCTCGACCTCACCAAACCCGCCTTCACCACCAACCCGGTCATCGACGTCACCGACGGTCCGGACGTGGCGGAATTCGGAGAAACGGCAGACCTGCTGTTCACAACCCAGTACACCGTGAGCCCCCGCAGCAACCACATCGGTCTCCGGCTCGGTGGTGCCCTTCCCGAACGCCAGCTCACATCCGAAGTCCTATCCCGCGGCGTTCCGGTTGGGGCCATCGAGGTCCCGTCCCGGGAGGAGCTGCTGGTGCTGCATCGGGGACGCGGCGTAACGGCGGGCTACCCCGTCCTGGCGGTGGTCACGAGCCGCTCCCTGGACCTCCTGGCCCAAGCCAGGCCAGGACACACCGTCAGCTTCAGAAAGACAACCGTGGCGGAAGCAACGGCTACCCACCGGACAGCCTGCCTGGAACTGGACAGGCTCCGGAACACCATCAACACAGTCTTCGGCCTCCTTGGCATCGGCGCTGGCCAGCGCTGGTACGAACTCAGCCCAGCGTCCGGAGCCTGAACCACATGAATGCTTCTCCCACCGCCAAGCTACGCGCCCACACGAACCACCACGCGATCCCTACCCCTGCCAACCCCCCGCTACTACGTCCAGCCCCATAGCCGGACGCACGAGCCCTCCCGACTTCCACCACTTTTGGAGCACCAATGCCCTTTTCCGACTACACCACCGCCCTCGTCACCGGAGCTTCTACCGGAATGGGAGCTGCCATCGCCGAACGACTGGCCAAGCGCGGCCTCACGGTCCACGCGGTGGCCCGCAACGAGGAACGCCTCACCGAGCTTGCCGACCGGACAGGAGCAGTCCCGCACGTGGTGGACCTGACCGACACGACCGCGCTGGCCGCCGTCGTCCGTGACCTGAAAGTGGATGTCCTGGTCAACTGCGCGGGAGTCTCCCGGCCGGGCAACATCCTGGATTCCTCGGCGCAGGACATCGACGAACTGGTGGACGTGAACCTGCGCGGCCTGCTGCAGCTCACCCGGCTGGTGCTGCCAGGCATGGTGGAGCGGGACCTCGGCCACGTGGTGAACATCAGCTCCATCGCCGGGACCTACAACTTCTACGGCCACACGGCCTACCACGCCACCAAGGCCGCGGTGCACCAAATCTCCCGGCAGCTCCGGAACGACACCGTGGGCAAGCGCATCCGCGTCACCGAAATCTGCCCCGGCAGGGTGGAAACCGAGATCTTCGGCCGGAATATGGGCGGCAGCCCTGAAGCCATGGAAGAAGCCTGGCAAACGTACTACGAAGGCTACGAGTCGCTGACCACCGACGACATCGTCAACGCCTTGGACTACGCCATCGAGACCCCGCGGCACGTCAATGTCGGCATGCTTGAACTCATGCCCACGTTCCAGGTGCCTGGCGGCCTGACCTTCGACCGCCGGGGGAACTCCGACTAAAACCGTCCCCGACACCCAAACCCGGGGAACTACCTTCCCACCGCCAACCGATAGGCCCTCACGATGCAATTAGTACGAACCGTCAGTTTCCCGGACTCCCGGCTCCTGGCCGATCTCTCCCCGCTTCCCGAAGGACTACGGGGCGTCGTGTGGGACATGAAGGACGAGCCGGGGGAGGAGTTGGGTGGCATCGACGGCGTCATCCTCCCGTACATCGATGCAGGGGCAGTGCTGGGTTCGCTGGGCAAGGTCCCGGACCTTAAATTCGTGCAAACACAGTCAACAGGGTACGACGGCGTCCGCGAGGCCGCCGGCCCGGGCGCCGCAGTGGCAAACGCCTCGGGCGTCCACGCAGCTGCCACCGCGGAGCTGGCCGTGGGCCTCATCCTTGCCAGGCTGCGGGGCATCGACCAGGCCGTCAAGGACCAACAGATTGAAAGCTGGAAGCCGCAGCGCCGCCAGTCCCTGGCCGATCGCAAGATCCTGCTGCTGGGCATCGGCGGGATCGGCAAGGAACTCGCCCGGCGGCTGGAACCCTTCGAAGTCACCATCACCCGGGTGGGAAGCACGGCCCGCACGGACGCGGACGGACAGGTAAACGGCCCAGAGGATCTGGTAGCCCTGGCCGCGGACCACGACATCCTGGTCTCCGTCCTGCCCCTGAACGACAACACTCACCACCTGGTGGGCCGGGAAGTCCTGGCCGCCCTGCCCGACGGAGCCTTGGTGGTAAACGTGGGCCGCGGCGCCGTGGTGGACACGGACGCATTGACCCGGGAAGTGGTGTCCGGCCGCCTGCAATGCGCCATCGACGTGGTCGATCCCGAGCCGCTGCCCGCCGGCCACCCGCTGTGGTCCGCGGAGAACGCCCTCATCACCCCGCACGTGGGTGGCAACGCCTCGGCCTTTGAGCCCCGGATCCTGAAACTCCTGAAGCAGCAGCTCGAGGCGCTGGCCACCAGCCAAACCCCGGCCAACCTTGTCCAGCAGGGCCCGTTCTAAGGGCGGCCGGTACCTGATGGAGGCCGCCACACGAAACGACAAGAAGAGGAAGTAACCAGGACATGACAGGGCTTTTTGATCTCACGGGGCGCGTAGCCCTGGTCACCGGTTCGAGCAGGGGCATCGGTTCGGCCCTTGCCAAGGCACTGGCCGACGCCGGAGCAACGGTAGTGCTCAACGGCATCAACGAGGAACGTCTCAAGGACGCAGCCGCTGCCATGGCAGCGGATTTCCCGCCTGGCCGGATCCACAGCATTGCCTTCGACGTGACCGACGACGGCGCTGCCGCCCGCAGCATCCGCTGGATTGAAGAGAACGTCGGCCCGCTGGAGATCCTGGTCAACAACGCCGGAATCCAGCACCGCGTCCCGATGCTGGACCTGGACGTGGCTGACTGGGAGCGCGTCCTCTCCACGGACCTGACCAGCGCCTTCCTGGTGGGCCGCGAAGCTGCCCGGCACATGATCGAACGGGGCCGGGGCAAGATCATTAACATCTGCTCTGTCCAGACCGACCTGGCCCGGCCCACCATCGCCCCCTACATCGCCGCGAAGGGAGGGCTGCGGAACCTCACCCGCGCCATGACCGCCGAATGGGCGGCCTCCGGGCTGCAGATCAACGCGATCGCGCCGGGCTACATCCACACCGAAATGACGCAGAACCTGGTCGATGATGAGGAGTTCAATTCCTGGATCCTCGGCAGGACCCCTGCCCACCGCTGGGGCACCGTGGAGGACCTGGCCGGACCGGTGGTGTGGCTGGCCTCGGATGGCTCCAACTTCGTGAACGGACAGACCATCTTCATCGATGGCGGAATGACGGTGGTGGTCTGATGGCCCTGAATGCTGACCTGACGGCAGAGCTGGAAGAACTGCCCGCCACCGGCCCGGCGCTGGTGGCTCACGGCGCTGGCGACCTGCGGATCGAGGAGGTCCCGCTGCCCCAACCGGCAGCCCATGAAGCGGTGGTGGAGGTCCGCTACGGCGGGATCTGTGGCTCTGACCTGCACTATTGGCTGCACGGTGCTGCCGGGGAGTCCATCCTGAAGGCCCCACTGGTGCTGGGCCACGAAATTTCCGGCACAGTGGTTCGTGCCGCTGCCGACGGGTCGGGACCACAGGCCGGGACCGCCATCGCAGTCCACCCCGCCACACCCGGCCCAGGCGCGGCCAAGTATCCCGCGGACCGGCCCAACCTCTCCCCGGGCTGCACCTACCTTGGCAGCGCTGCCCGCTACCCGCACACGGACGGCGCGTTCAGCCGGTACGTCACCCTCCCGGCGCGGATGCTGCGGCCCCTTCCCGACAGCATTGACCTGCGCACGGCGGCCCTGATCGAACCCACGTCCGTGGCCTGGCATGCCGTGTCCCGGGCCGGTGACGTCCGCGGGAAGACTGCGCTGGTGATCGGGTCCGGACCCATCGGCGCCCTGACCGTCGCCGTCCTCAAGCGCGCAGGCGCCGCCCGGATCACCGCCGTCGACCTGCACCCCAAGCCGCTGGAGATCGCCACAGCCGTCGGCGCGGATGAGGTGATCAACGCCGCGGACACCCCGGCCATCGCCGCCGTCGAGGCCGACGTCGTGATTGAGTCCTCCGGAAACCACCACGGCCTCGCTTCCGCCATCAACGGCGCGGTACGCGGCGGAACAGTGGTGATGGTGGGCCTGCTGCCCACCGGCATGCAGCCGGTGCCCATCTCACTGGCCATCACCCGCGAACTGGACCTCAAAGGCTCCTTCCGCTTCAACGACGAAATAGACCAGGTGATCGCCGCCCTCGCCGACGGCTCCCTGCACATCGAGCCCGTCATCACCCACGAGTACCCCCTATCCGACGCCCTGCACGCCTTCGAGACCGCCAAAGACTCCACCACCTCAAGCAAAGTCCTCCTCAGCTTCGGCAAACCGGGGGATGCCCAGTGAGCGGGCATCTGCCTCCTTTGGTAGTGATGGGTGTGTCCGGCTGCGGAAAGTCCACCGTCGGCGCCCTCCTGGGGCAGCGGCTGGGCATGCTGTTCTTTGACGGGGATGATTTCCACCCTGCAGCCAACAAGCAAAAGATGGCCGCCGGGGATCCGCTGACGGACACGGACCGAGAGCCGTGGCTAGCCCGGCTAGGGCAGTTGCTTGCAGGGAAGGACGATGGCGGCGCGGGAGTCCCGCCGATTGTTGCCTGCTCCGCGCTGAAACGCCGGTACCGGGACCTCCTTCGCAGCTATGCACCGGATGTTGTCTTCGTCCACCTCGCCGGCACTGCGGCAACAATCGGCGCACGGATGGACGCCCGTTCCCACGAGTTCATGCCGCGCGCACTGCTGGACTCCCAGTTCACCGCGCTGGAAGACTTGGAGGCGGACGAGGCCCATGTGCTGGGCGATATCACCCAGCCCCTGGACGTCCTGGCCGAGATGCTCGATCTGAAGCTGAAGCTCGCTGATGCAGTCATGACCGGGGCCGAAGGTGACGCTTCGGGAAGTCCCCCACCTGCGTGAAGCAGGAGAGGGTTTCCTCCCCGGCTCAAGCCGCGGAACCCGCGCCACAGGACACCGAAGCCACCTCTGTCGGGACTGGACCAGCTGACGCGAACGGTTCACCGCGGAAAAACATTTCGCGCCGCTCCGCCTGGTCAACGGCGACATTCCGGAAACCCTGGGTGCCCCGGCGGGAATACAAGGACCGAGCCCCTTCTCGAGCCTCTCTCCTGCCTGTAGGGCGCGCCGATAATGAAGATTTCGTCAATCAGGGGGAGTGGACTTCGGACCAGAGTTGTTCAAACCCAACTGACAGCTGGTTCGCCGTACAAGGCCGATGGGGCCATGTTCGGGATCCTCAGCGTTTCTTGTAGATGTCCCTGCGGTTTCCGACTGACACGACGAGGACGGTTAGGACGTTGTCGTGGATTTCGTAGATGACCCGGTAGTCACCGGTCCGTACGCGCCATTCACGATCGCCTCCGACAAGTTTCTTCGCTCCTGGCGGCCGGGGATTCTCGGACAGCAGTTCGATGGCCGCCCCGACCCGCTGCCTGGCTTGGGGATCGAGCTTGCGCAGCTGTCGCAGTGCTGCCTGGTCAACCTGGACCGCGTAACTCACAGCAGGCCCAGGTCCGCCTTGACCTCATCCCACGGTATGGGTTCTGCGCCGGCGGCGCGTTCTTCGCGTGCGGCCTGGACCGCGCGGAGGTCCTCCAGATCTTCGGCCGCCTGCAACAGCCGGTCCAGGTCTTCGGCGTCGATTACCGCTGCCAGCCGCCTGCCGTGCTTGGTCAGCCACACAGGATCGTGCTGCATTCTTGCTGCATCGACGGCCTCGGCAAGGTGCGTGCGCGCGGAAGTCAGGGTCATCTCGCTCATGAACCCAATCTATACAAAAATGAACAAACTGTATAGACCGCACATTTTGTACGTTTTGCCGATAATGGACGTTCTGTCGTCGGTCTGGCCGGAAGGTCTTGTCATGTTCTTTGGTGCCGTCTCGGTCATGTACCTGATGAAGGAGGTGAAGCTACTGTGTTGGATCTTTCATCGTTCTGGCGGGAAGAGTGCGGTCGGATTTTCGTCGTTTCGACCGGTGGTACAGGGTGCAAACGAGCAGGCAATCTGTAGTGGCGTCAGCTCCGCTGATCATGTACTGGAGACGCGCGCGAGAGATGATCTGGTTCCCAGTTTTCGGGGTCGATCGAGCAAAAGGGAAGTGTGGACAGTGTCCACACTTTTCTCTTCGGACTGGCCATTATTGCGGTCGAACTGCCCCGGATTCCGCACGTTTCCGCCAGCTCCCAGCAATCACAAGGCCTGGAATCGCGTTCGAGTCCCACCTCGGGCACAGTGTTTCCGCAGGTCAGTAGCTTTTTGTCTTCTTACTGTTGACAAAGCTTGACATTTTAGAATTCGTCGTTGCGTCAGCTCCGCCTCTCTGGCAACATGAGCTCTGGATCGCGCAGCATCCTATGCACCTATCGGATTAGATGTTCTCTTCTAGGCGCACCCGAAAACCCTGGCCAGGTGAGAGTTGGAACACGCGTCCGCGGTCCGATGGGCCGCTCCCGCTCGGGCCACCACGAGGGCGACCTGCGGCATACACTCGGGGCAGAAACTTGCTGCTTTTCTGGTGCATTTTGAGTGGCATTGGATCGCATTGAACCGCGATGCCGGGTTCCCCGCCCAACGCGGAGCCGTTGCAGCAGTCAAGCCATGTGTTGCGTGGCGGGCACCGTTGAGTGGTCGTGGTAAGGAGAAAGCTCGACGCTCGGAACGGAGATGCGCAATGAACCTGCGTCCGGGGCACCATGGATATGCATATCAGGACATCGTCACCGCTAATGCGTTCGTCGATTCAATCCGAACCTACAGGCCCGTTTTACGGGGCCGGGCGACTAACGCCCCACCTGCGGCCGCACCGAACGACAGAAACAGGATCATCAGCCAGAACACATCCGTTGCCCGCGAGCAGTGAGGTCCTCGGGAGCAGGCCGTAGGGCAGAAATCAGTCCCGTTGGTCCATCACAACCCCGTCACGGAGCAGATGCTGATGGTGGGCAAGCGCCGTGAAGCTGCTGAAGCCCTGCTCGCCGACCGTTTGCGCGACCGAAGAACAGCCCACCCCTAATCCTGCTTCGGGCGTATCACCTCAGGCAGGGCCCAGGCGAAGGGCTGGTGTTCGGACCAGTGGGCATAAGTCAAGCCCTATGGCTCTGAGTTGGGCCAGCCTGAAGGGTTCGGTTTGGTAGGCGCTGGCGCCGGCGGCAGTGCCCTCCAGTTCGTCGCTTGGTTGAGCGAACGCGGTGATCATCAGTATTGGCGCGTTCGTGAGATCGGGCAGTCGGGGCGCGGTTTCGAGGCCGTTCCTGCCTGGCAGTCCCACGTCGGGAGTGATCAGGGCCAGCTCCAAGCCAGCGGCGGTGAGCAGGCCGTCCGTTCCGGTCTATTCACCATGCCCCCTGGAAGCCCATGCCGGGGAGGATTGCCTCGAGGAGACCACCGATGCCCAGGTCATCCTCGATAACGAGACGAATACGGCGTGAACTCATGGTTTTCCCTGCCACCTTCTGGACAGTCTACGACCAGCCTCCCGGAGTGTGGACGCCGGCCCGGCATCCAGTTCAAGAGATCGCCTGCGCGGCGCAGAGACAGTGTCCCGGTTCCAAGGAAGTGCGACGATCTACCGAAGGGGTACGAATCGCCGGGCGCGCCACCATGCGATCGAGTCCGGGGGCGCTTGCTGCCGGACGCGGGCTAATTCCTCTAGAGGGAGGAAAGGCCCGCAGAACACTACTGAGGTCGCTGCTGCTGCTACTACCTTGGCGTAGTCAGGACACCGATGAATGCGTATGCGAATAGCCCGATTGCAAGCACCCCGAGAATACCTACGATGCGCCTGCCCTTAAACGGTTGACAGGCGGCGTCCAGGTCGTTCGTGTGATCCGCCGTCAGAGGTTCACGCACGGCGGGTGCGGCCAAATCGTCTTATACGGACTCGTACCTTCAGCTGGTGTTCGGCGACTGGTCAGGAAGTTCCGTAATCCCACTGCCTACCTCTCCTTCTCAAACTAGTGTCCCGCCTGGGATTAGGGGAAACCAGGCGGGACATCCGCACGCTACCGACCCATTCTGACAATTCTCAGGGAACCTCGCCTCGGCTTCGCTCCAACCAGTTATCGGGGCTCCTCTCCGCTTCGCTCCGTGGCCGGGCGTTGGGTGTTGCCGACCTGTCGCAGAGCTCCTGCCCGTCATCACCCGTTTGTCTAGACGATGCTCCTATAGACGTCAAATCCTGATTCTGTGGAGTATGGCAGTCCGATTCAGGCCGGTACGCCGGCCCCCTTTAACCGGCCGCATTTGCGGACTGCCTCAACATCGCGTCGATTTCCGTAGCCAGTTCCCTGGCGTGGTCGAGGAAGCCCATGTGGCCGCCCGTTACCGTCCGGCGGCTGACTCCCGCATGGGAAGCTACCCACTCGGCCGCCTCCACGAAGAATGGCGCTGTCTGCTCGGCACTGAGTACGGCCAGCGGCACGCTCATTCCTGCCAATGCCACGAGCTCGGGCCGCCAGGAGGCAAAGGCTCCGAACTCCGCTTCCAGTAGGACCCGGGCGTTTGTCCGGAGTCCGTCGAGAAAGTCCGGCGGCAACAACGCGGCGGCATCTCCTGCCGCGAATTGGACGAAGGCCTCGGCACCGCCTGCAAGTCCGCCGGCCTCCACGCCTGCCGCAATCACCGGCTGCACGGTGGCCATGGCGTCGTCGGGATTGGACAGAACGCCCAGCAGCGCCGGCTCGTGCAGCACGGCTCCGGTAAAACGCTCGGGAGCTTTCAGGACGGCGGCCAGCGCTATCAACGCCCCGGTGCTGTTGCCGAACACGACACATGGCACGGTCCCGAGCTGTTCCAGGAGGGCAACAACGTCGCTGGCATGCTGGTCCACTGACGTTTCCGCCCAGTCCGGTTGCTGCGAACTTCGTCCGTTGTTCCTACGGTCATAGGCGATGACCGTGTGGTTCTGGGTCAACAGCCGGGCCAGATCAACGTATTGCCGGGCGTCGCCTCCGGCGCCGGGGACCAGAAGCACCGGCGTCCCATGACCTGTCACTTCAACGTGAAACGTGGCGCCGTTGGCTGCCACTAGAGCGGCCCCGTCGATTGCGCTCATTGCCTTCACCTTTCCGAATGCGGTTTACCTTCCCCTTCATTGGACGCCCGGGCGGGACCCGCCGTCCAAGACCGGTACCTGTTGCCTCACGTCAATAGGTCCGGGAAGCGTGGTTCGTTGCCTCATGTGAAAAGGTCCGTTTCGGGGCCTTGTTGAACCAGGCGTTGGTTTTGTAGTCCCTTGCTGGTGCTTTGGCTTTGGCCAGGGCTTCCAGTTCACCGGTCAGGGCGAGGATTTGCCGGGACAGGGCTGCGGGTTTGAGCCGTTTAAGTTGGGCGTTCATGCCGATGACTGCCCGTTTTCGGACCTCGGGGTGGTGGGCGGCACGCTGGTGTGGGGTGATTGCCTGGTCGTGTTTCTTGATGACCTTCGCGCCGTGGCGCGTCTTCGAAACCAGCTTTTGTTGCGGCAGAAGATAGTTCGTGAAGAGGGCGTCCAGGTCCCAGATCTCGTTGAGTTTCGCCAGTTCGGTCGAGGTGTCGTAG